>NZ_JVSP01000001.1:0-35248 GCF_001061665.1 Rothia mucilaginosa
GCCTCCTGTTTCTTGGACTTTATTTTCGTTGTCCAAGAAACGGGAGGCAGTTCAGGGCTACCGGGGCTTTCCCTTCGGCTCCAAAACCGAGGGGTTACTGCATCATGCCCATGATGACGTCAAAGAAACGAATCACGATGATGCCAAAAATCAGAATCAGCCACAGGCCAATCGCGAACCACGACCAGGCGCGGGCGCTTTCGCGAACCGACGGCGAGGCGGGAATGACGCCAGCCGAGATGTTGCGCACCGTGGTCTTCACGAAGAGGGTGATGGTCATGACCCACACGATCATGCAGAACAGGCAGAGAGCGTTGATATGGAAGGTCGTCTCAAACCACAGCCACATGATAAAGGCCGCCGCGGCACCCAGGCCGATGTTCAGGCAAATCCAGAACCACCGCTTGAACTGTGCCCCGGCCAGAATCGCCGCGCCAATCGTCACCACGATGGAGAAACCGACCAGGCCGATAAAGGGGTTCGGGAAGCCGAAGGCCTCGGCCTGCGGGGTGCGCATGACCGTGCCACAGCTCAGCAGGCCGTTGATGTCGCAGACCGTGGTGTGGCCGGCGTCAACGTAAATCTGCAGTCGCTCGTACACCAGAATGGCAGCGGAGGCCAGGGCGATGAGACCGGCACAAATCAGCCAGCACCCCAGTCGGCGATCCATGGAGGTCGTCGTTCCCTCCGCTCCCTCCAGCCGACCGGTGTGTTCGTTCTCGGCCTGGGGCGGTCCGGTGGTACTCGATGCGGCGGTACTCATGCGACTCCTTGTGGTAGTTGGTTGACCGTGGTGTGTCACCGTGGTTTGTCCGGAATATGCCGTGCCCCGTTCTGCTCGCGGTCCCGGAAGGACCGGAGGCGAGCTCGGGTCGGGTGGTTTCGTCCCGCTGGGCGGGCCCGAGCCGAGGCTTCGGGAACGGGCGATATCCGGTGGTGCACGGAGGCACCCCGGATTCGGCATCTCAACTATCCTAGCCTCTTCCGGCGGTAATCAGTACGTCATCCGACCAATTATTTCGCGATACCGCGCTTTTTTGGCCCGTTCGGGGTCAGACGTAACCGTTTGTTCTCTCTCGCTTCTTTCCCGGGGTCTTCGGGGATTTGGGCCGTCCGGCGGTTAGCCGGGCTAGTCCTCCTCGGAGTCCTCGTCGCCGAAGAAATCCTCGGTGTACGAGTCGCCCAGCGGCAGGCCCAGCGAGTCCTCCAGCGAAGAACCCTGCCCGGGCTCGCCGCCCAGCTCGGCCATGATGTCGTTCAGCAGCTCGTCCGGCTCAGCCTCAGAAGCCGCCGCAGCAGCAGCCGCCAGGGTCGCCGCGGAGGCGGCACCCGCAGAACCGGCGTACAGGCCCGCCTCGGCGGGCAGCTCGTCCGGCAGTTCCTCGGCCTCGGCACCGGGGGTCTTCGCCTGCTCATGCGCAGCCAGCAGGGTACGTGCCTCGCCGATCACGGTAATCGAGCCGGTAATCAGCACACCCGCCGACTCCTGCTCGAAGAGGGCGTTCTCCATGGCGGTGGCAATCGCTTCGTCCAGGTGCTCAAACACCTCAATCGAGTCCTCGTCAATGCCAGCGTCCAAGGCGAGCTTGTGCAGGCGCTCCGGGGCAATCGCGCGCGGCGAATCCGAGGCCGACAGGTACAGGCGGAACGTGCCGTCCGAGGCGTCCACGTACTCCTCGCGCATGGTCTCGAACATGCCCAGGGCGTCCTTCTCCCCCAGGATGCCGACCACGGCGTGCAGGTGCGAAAGCTTGAACGCCTCGGTCAGCGCGGCCGCGGAGGCGCGCACACCGTGCGGGTTGTGGCCAGCGTCCAGGATGGTCAGCGGCTCGGTACGCACCACCTCCAGGCGGCCCGGCGAGCGCACCAATTCGAAGGCAGCGCGCACGACGTCCTCGGGCAGCTGACGCTGGCCGCCGAAGAACGCCTCCACGGCAGCGAGAGCCACCACGGCGTTCTGCGCCTGATGCGCGCCGTGCAGCGACAGCGGCACGTCCGGGTACTCCCCCGCCAGGCCGCGCAGGGTCAGCAGCTGACCGCCGACCGCAAGCTCGCGAGAGACCACGCCGAACTCCACTCCCTCGAAGGCGAAGGATGCCTCCTTCTCGCGGGCGGAGGCGAGCAGGACGTCGGCGGCCTCGGGCTCCTGGACGGCCGAGACGAGGAAGCCACCGGGCTTGATAATGCCCGACTTCTCGGTTGCGATCTCGGCAAGGGTTTCACCGAGCATATCGGTGTGGTCCAGACCGATCGGGGTGACCACGGAGACCACGCCGTCAGCAACGTTCGTGGAGTCCCAGGTGCCGCCGATACCGACCTCGAGCACCACCACATCCACCGGCTCATCCGCGAAAATCGCGAAGGCAAGCACGGTAATGGACTCGAAGAAGGTCAGGGCAGGCTCGCCGCGGGAGGTCATCTCGGCGTCCACGATCTGCAGGTAGGGGGCGATTTCCTCCCAAATGCGCACGAAGGTGGCATCCGGCACGGGCGCGCCGTTGATGCAGATACGCTCGGTGACACTCTCGAGGTGCGGGCTGGTAAAGCGGCCCACGCGCAGGTCGTGGCCGAGCAGCAGCGCCTCAATCATACGGGCGGTGCTGGTCTTGCCGTTCGTGCCGGTAATGTGAATCACCGGCGCGGCACGGTGCACGTCGCCGAGGATTTCGACGGCGCGGGCTACCGCGTCCAGGCGCGGGGCCATCTTATTTTCGGGGGCGCGCGCCAGCAGCTCGCCGTAGACCCGCTCCACGCCCTCGGGATCGGGAATTGCGGGGTAATTCTTCTCGCTCATTGTTCTCCTCACTGGGATAGCCGGTTGCGGCACCGGCCGAGTCCCCGCCGTGCGGCGGGATAGACGACGGGCCGCCCCGCCCGTGAAGGGGCGGGACGGCCGTACGGTTCAGGCGTATTAGGCCTTAGCCACGCTGATGGACAGCTCGGGGCCCTCGGTCAGCTGCAGGGACACGGCGAGGGTTTCGCCGGTCACCAGTGCCTCGTTGGCGCGCAGGGCTGCCAGGGTCTCCTCGGGTGCCGCGATGCTCAGGTTGATGCGGTCCGCCACGTTCAGGTCGGCGTCCTTACGTGCCTGCTGAATAGCGCGGATGGTGTCGCGGGCGATACCCTCGGCCACCAGCTCGTCGGTCAGCTCGATGTTGAGGACCAGGAAGCCGCCGGGCAGAACAGCCGCCGCGGTGTGCTCGGCGCCCTCAGCGTCAGCGGCAACCACGGTTGCCAGCTCGTACTCGCCCTCTTCCAGGGCCAGACCGCCGTCCAGAGCCTTCACGCCGACCAGGACGGTACCGTCCTCGGTCACGGTCCAGTCACCGGACTTGGAGGCCTTGATGGCCACCTGCACCTGCTTGCCCAGACGCGGGCCAGCGGCGCGAGCGTTCACCTTCAGCTGCTGGGAGATGCCGTAGTCAGCCGGGTCGACGGTGTCGGCGCTGACCAGGGTCACCTCGCGCAGGTTCAGCTCGTCCTCGACGATGGTCGCGAAGTACTCCGCGCCCTTCTCGCCGAAAGCGGTGCCCAGGGCTGCGAACTGCTCGGGGGCGATCGCCACGGTCAGCTGCTGCAGCGGCTGGCGCACGCGAATCTTCTTCTCCTTGCGCAGTGCCGAACCGGCAGAGCAGACCTCACGCACGGTCTGCATGAGAGCCAGCAGGTCAGACTCGTCGGCGAAGGCGGATGCCTCGGGCCAGTTAGCCAGGTGCACGGAGCGTTCACCGGTCAGGCCGCGGTAGATTTCCTCGCTGCTGAGCGGCAGCAGGGATGCGGCAACCTTCGACACGGTTACCAGCGCGGTGTAGAGGGTGTCGAATGCGTCGGTGTCCTCGTTGAAGAAGCGCTCGCGGGAGCGACGCACGTACCAGTTGGTTAGCGCGTCGGCGTACTGGCGCAGGTACTCGCAGGCGTTCCAGATGTCGTAGGAGTCCATCGCCGCGGTGACCTGCTCAATCATTTCGCGGGTCTTGCCGAGGATGAAGCGGTCCATCACGTGCTGCGAGTCGTACTTGAGCTTGGCGCTGTAGCCCTCACCGTTGTTGGCGGCGTTAGCGTACAGGGCGAAGAAGTGGTAGACGTTCCACAGCGGCAGCATGACCTGGCGAACACCCTCGCGGATGCCCTGCTCGGTCACGATCAGGTTGCCGCCGCGCAGGATCGGGGAGGACATCAGGAACCAGCGCATCGCGTCGGAGCCGTCGCGGTCGAGGACCTCGGAGACGTCCGGGTAGTTGCGCAGCGACTTGGACATCTTCTGGCCGTCTGAGCCGAGCACGATGCCGTGGCTGATGACGTTCTTGAACGCGGGGCGGTCGAAGAGCGCGGTGGCCAGCACGTGCAGCACGTAGAACCAGCCGCGGGTCTGGCCGATGTACTCGACGATGAAGTCTGCCGGGTAGTGGTTCTCGAACCATTCCTGGTTCTCGAAGGGGTAGTGCACCTGTGCGTAGGGCATGGAGCCGGAGTCGAACCAGACGTCGAGCACGTCTTCCACGCGGCGCATGGTGGACTTGCCGGTCGGGTCGTCCGGGTTCGGGCGGGTCAGCTCGTCGATGTACGGGCGGTGCAGGTCGGGTTCGCCGTCCTTGTTCAGGGGCAGGCGGCCGAAGTCTGCCTTGAGCTCTTCGAGGGAGCCGTACACGTCGATGCGCGGGTAGTTCGGGTCGTCCGAAACCCACACGGGGATCGGGGAGCCCCAGAAGCGGTTACGGGAGATGGACCAGTCGCGTGCGTTCTCAACCCACTTGCCGAACTGGCCGTACTTCACGTTTTCCGGGATCCAGTTGATCTGCTTGTTCAGCTCGTACATGCGGTCCTTGAAGTCGGTGACCTTCACGTACCAGGAGGTGATTGCGCGGTAGATGAGCGGGGTGCGGCAGCGCCAGCAGTGCGGGTAGGAGTGCACGTAGGACTTCTCGCGAATCAGCACGTCGTCTGCCTTGAGGGCGTTGATGATGGTGCGGTTCGCATCGAACGCCTGCACGCCCGCGATTTCTGCCAGGGCGGTCGAGCCGGATGCGGTGGGCTCGGCGAAGAGGTGCAGGAACTTTGCGCCTTCGTCGAGGGAGAGGATCACGGGGATGCCGTAGCCTTCACAGACCTTCTGGTCGTCTTCACCGTAGGCGGGTGCCTGGTGGACGATACCGGTACCGTCGGTGGTGGAGACGTAGTCAGCGACCAGGATCTGCCAGGAGGTTTCGGTGCCCCACTTTTCGGTGTCTGCGAAGTAGTCCCACAGCGGGGTGTAGCGCACGTGCTCGAGCTGGGAGCCGGTGTAACGTGCGGTGACGGCTGCGGCGGCATCCTCGGCGGGGTTGTCGCCTTCGTAGCCGAGGTCCTTGGCGTAGGAGCCGAGCAGGTCGGTGGCGAGCAGGAAGGAGCGACCCTCGAACTTGCCTGCGCCGGGTACGACGGAGTATTCGATCTCGGGTCCGACGGCGAGCGCCTGGTTGGTGGGCAGGGTCCAGGGGGTGGTGGTCCAGGCGATTGCCTCGACGCCCTCGAGCTCTGCGGCGACCTTCTCGTCAGCGCCGAGGGCGGTGTCTGCGGTGAGGCGGAATGCGACGGTGACGGTCTGGTCCTGGCGGTCCTTGTACACGTCGTCGTCCATGCGCAGCTCGTGGTTGGAGAGGGGGGTCTCGTCCTTCCAGCAGTAGGGCAGCACGCGGAAGCCCTGGTAGGTCAGGCCCTTGTCGTAGAGGCGCTTGAACGCCCAGATGACGGACTCCATGTACTCGACGTTCAGGGTCTTGTAGTCGTTTTCGAAGTCGACCCAGCGTGCCTGGCGGGTGACGTACTTTTCCCACTCGTTGGTGTACTTGAGCACGGATGCGCGGGCAGCGTCGTTGAAGTTGTCGATGCCCATTTCGAGGATTTCGCGCTTGTCGGTCATGCCGAGCTGCTTCATTGCCTCGAGTTCTGCGGGCAGGCCGTGGGTGTCCCAGCCGAAGCGGCGTTCTACCTTGTGGCCGCGCTGGGTCTGGTAGCGTGCGACGAGGTCCTTGGCGTAGCCGGTGAGCAGGTGGCCGTAGTGGGGCAGGCCGTTGGCGAAGGGAGGGCCGTCGTAGAAGACGAACTCGTTCTCGCCGTTTTTACCGGCGGGGCGGTTCGCGATGGATGCGGCGAAGGTATTGTCCTTCTTCCAGTAGTCGAGGACCGCTTCTTCGAGTGCGGGGAACTTGGGCGATGCGGTGACGCCGCTTCCTGCGGCTTCGAAGGCACTCGCCTTGGGATATACGTTAGACATTGGGTGCGCCCTTATCTTGTTGTTCTCATCGTTGAGGCAACGGGCGCGGTACGCGGGTGCGTGCACTCGTCGCCTCTCAGCCGGTGAGGGTTGACATGACGGGTGCAAGGACGCCTGGGCATCACTAGACTGCCGGGCTGTGCCGGGGCTTAGGATGCGGCGCGGTACCACCTTGCTTACTGAGTTAACCAGCTCAACGCACCGAACCCTTCCGGGGCTGCGTGGCGTCGCGTGTCCGCGATGCCTAGCCACCGGAAGAGCGGCGCGTTGGGCGGGTATCAGTCGCTTATTACAGCTATATCGGGCTTAACCGTCCGGTTCTACTGGGACTACATCTCTTCCGCTAAGACGCCCTCGCCGCAGCGATTGACGGGCGCCCGCAGGTGCGGTCCGTTCTTCCGAATTGCTCGCCGGTGATGGCCGGGTCGTTGCAAACACTAATAGTTTATGTGGCTTTTGGTTCCGAATGCAACCCCGATCGGTGTGGGTTTGAACGCCTTCACTCCCCTACTGTCCTCACAGGGTCCGGGGAATAGACGGGTCACTCTTCCGCGAGTTTCCGAGCCCCGAGGGTCCTTAATAGACCCCCGCGAGCCGCGCACTCGGATGTGCCACCCAATGTATGTTTTTGCATCGACGCATTGTGGCTTTAAGTTGGTTTTGAATTTTGGCATCGAATTTTTGAAAGCACCTTTCGGGCGACCACAAGATATTGGGTTGAG
This sequence comes from Rothia mucilaginosa, assembly GCF_001061665.1. Classification (GTDB taxonomy): domain Bacteria; phylum Actinomycetota; class Actinomycetes; order Actinomycetales; family Micrococcaceae; genus Rothia; species Rothia mucilaginosa_A. The sequence goes on from NZ_JVSP01000001.1 coordinate 6,976, forward strand.
AAGAAGACTCGTCCACTAGATATTCATCCCGCAAATTTTTTCGCCCCTCCACCCCCGGTGTGGGAACTAATTCTTGCGACCCGCGGGGTGATGTATAGCGAGTGAATAGAGTGCATATTCGGGGATTGCGGAGTGATTTTCCTTGGCTAATTAGCCCGCTTTCTTCGCCCATTCGATAGATTTCAGACCCTCCCGAGGGGAGTTGCGCGCCCCACTCACCCTGTCTCATTGCCAGAAATTTAGTCACTCCCCCAGAGGTTCCAGGTCTTAAATGTGACATAAATCATGCTCTCCAATGTGCTTCGCACCCGCCTGTCACCTCCCCTACTCCCGTCATCGTGATGCAATCTCGGCACCTTGGAATCGACTACCGCCATCCGGATTCAAAATTCCCCCAGGGATTACCAAGGCTCAATTTCATGCATTTTGAACTCAATTAATATAAAATAATCCATATATGCATCAATGATGATTCTAGGGCTTCTGTCATGAGGAACCCGTCAAAGCTGACGGTTCCAGACCTGCACGAGCTGGATTAGTGCAAACCGTAACGGCGCACATCCCGCGGTTTCATCGTTGATTCATGCGTGCGCTCCGTCCCAACGGCAGAGCACGCCCAAGGCACCTTCCGGCCTTCCGGTTACGCAGCCGGGTTTGTCCCGCGCGAACCACGACTATCACGAATACGACCACGCCCCCACCCCGGGTGTCCCGAGCCCATCTCGGGATAGATTCAAGGAGTTCACCGATGTTCTCACCCTCTTCGAGCGCCCGTTCCAACACCTTGAAGTTGACCGGCCAGTACACCGGCGAGTATCAGCCGACCACTTCATCCGCCCCGGCGCAGAACGTGCCCAAGCCCCTCAAGACTGTTCCCCACCGTGACGAACCGACTTTCGAGGGTGCCTACGAGACGTTGCGTGCGTACTATAGCGCCCTCATCACCACGCTTAAGGATGGACGCTACGCGTCTCAGGCGGTGGAGCTAATCCATCCCGAAGATCGAAGCGCTATCGCTGAGATTAACGCGGTCAAGGAACTCTACGAGCAGAAGGGCTGGTACATGGAGTTCACCTGTAGCATTTCGATGCAGAAGACGGAGCCGGTGGGCGCGGTGAAGGACGGCGACGGGTACGTGCTGATTCATGTTGATGCCGAGTACTCAGCCACCGCCGTTCACCAGCCCGACGGCACCGAGCGGAAGGTCCCGGCCGTCACCCAGAATTCCACGCCACACGTCATGCTCTTCGCCGAGGGTAAGTGGTGGAGGATTAGCGTCCCCTACATGAACGAGCGTCTAGGAACCGGTTCGGATTCTTCCGGCAGCTCCGGCGATTCTCACGGACCCGCCGGTGTCTAGGGCCGCTTGATTCCGGGTGATTCTCATCGGGTAGGTTCAGCATCTGTTCCTCCCCGAGTTCGGGTTAGCGTGCACTTAAAGATAACGCTCAGGGTTTTTTGACGAACCTTTCAAACGGGTCACCTATAGTCGAACCCGGATGCTCCCCCGCGTTCCTCGCACCGAGGTTTTGGGGCCGAGCATCCGGGTATATCCGTACCGCGCACCATACGACAGGACCCCCGCAATACCGGCGTACACACAAACGCCGCACCACGCGGGCCTACATCAGGAGGCCACGATGTCTTTCCTCAATCAAGCACCCAGCCGACGCAATATCCTTCTGGGCGGTATTGGCCTTGCCGCTCTTGCCCTGGCCGGATGCGCCAAGGATGTCCGTCCGCTTGCCGACGGGTCGGCTTCCCCCACTGACTCGCCCAGCGGTTCTCCCAGCGACTCCCCCAGCTCTTCCGGCAGCGCGTCCGCTTCGGCTTCCTCCAGCGCCTCGGGCAGCACCCGAATCATCCCCGAGGATGAATACCTCAAGGATAGTGACAAGTACCTCGGTCCCCTGAAGTACGAGTACAAGGAGCTGTCGAACAAGTACGTCGAGGCCACCGATACCTCCCCCGCGAAGAACGTCCCCACCCCGGTCATCGATCAGACGGCGCGGCGCACCAACACCCTCGAGGGCGCCTACAAGACCCTGTGCGCCTATCAGAGTTCTTACGTCTACCTCATGCGTACCGGCACGATTGAGTACGCTATCAACCTCATGAACAAGGACGATACCAAGCTCAGCGCCGAGCTTCTCAACGTCCACACCCTGTATTCTAAGGGCGGTTGGGTCAAGGGCTACGAGAACAAGATGAGTATTCTCTCGGAGTACAGGACGCGCGCTTACGCCTCGACTGAGCTGAGCGCGGTGTCCTTCCCCTGCGAAGACTGGGCGAGCGAGTTTACGACCTATCAGAACGGCTCGAGCCAGGTTCAGGAGGCAAGTACGATTCAGGTTCCCGTGATTCTGGTCTTTGACCAGGGTAAGTGGAACGTGACCAGCGCGGAATTCTTCAGGTCTGAATACAGCGAACGCTTCAAGAAGATTTTCGCTGGTTCCGATGGTTCCTCTTCGAGTTCCTCCGGTGGCTCATATTCCGGTACCGGAGTCTAGACCGAGCTGGCCGATTTGCTTCCACGCTATGAGGGCGGGGCGGGTATCAATTCAACTGATACCCGCCCCGCCCTTCGTCTGGACCTTTAGCCTGTGCCTTCCGTCTGCGCTGGTGACGATTGTGACGCAACCAATTGCACGGCCAATTATGCCGAGCGAACGGAAGCCCGTGTTAAGCCCCCCAGTCCGGCAGCCGGCCCACGCGCGCGTTCCGAACATGACGATAGCCCCGCATCCCTGGCAACTAGGAAAACCAGGGACGCGGGGCTATGCCTTGATGCCTCACGCTCCTCCCCTGCGGCGGGCATCGCACCGGGAGTACAAACGGAGCATGAACACAGCGGAACGTTACGAGGTGGCACGCTCGCGCAGACGCTCGTGAACCTCGCTCACGAAACGGTTCTGATCATCGCGGGCGTAGTACACGACCTCGCCAATCACGGTGATGGCGGGCGGCTTCACTCGGGCGCAATCGGCCTTCGCATTCTCCAGGGTCGTCACGGTAACCCGCTCGTTCTCGGAGAACCCGTTTTCGATGGTCGCCAACGGCATCTCGCCCTCAATCCCACGAGAGAGCAGAGACGCCACCGTATCGGGCAGGGTGCGCACGCCCATCAGCAACACCACGGTGCCGGAGGCACGCAGAGTTGCCTCGACCGCAGCCAGGTCATCCTCGGAAAGACCCGAATGGCCGGATACCACGGTGAAGATCGAGGACACGCGGCGCAGGGTCACCGGGATACCGGCACGTCCGGGAACGGCGATAGCGCTGGTGATACCTGGGATCACCTCGGCCTCCAGGCCCGCCGCGATGCACGCATCCAGCTCTTCGGCGCCGCGACCGTACACGTACGGGTCGCCGCCCTTCAGACGCACCACGGTCTTACCCGAAAGCGCGTAGTCAATCATGAGCTGCTGGATGCGGGACTGCGGAACAGCGTGCTTACCGGGCACCTTGCCCACATCGACGATGAGGGCGTTGGGGGCGTACTCGCCGTACTCCTGCGGGGCGAGGTGATCCAGCAGGACCACGTCCGCCTCACCCAGGGCACGCACAGCGCGCAGGGTCAGCAGGTCGACGGCGCCGGGGCCGCCACCGACAATGTAGACCTTGCCGGGGTGCTCGGCGCGCTCACCGGGCAGGGCGATACCGCGCTCGGTCACGCTGTCATCCAGGCTGTGACCGGGCGCCCCGCCCGCGAGCACCTCGTCAATCGTGGCGAACTCGCGGGGCGGGAACGGCGGAATCTTCGGGCCCATACTAGGCTGCCGGAACCGGGTTGAGGTCACCGGGCTTACCCACGGGAATCTTGGTACCGGTCACCAGAACGGTGTTGGACTCGCCAGCCTTGACGGCCGCAATCTCCTCGGGGGTTGCGGGGCGAATCTGCTCGCGCTCCAGCACGAACAGGTGCGATGCCTCGTCGCTGCCGTTGGGCTCGTTGATGAAGGCGCGGAAGCGGCGCAGACGACGCTCGTCCTTCAGGGTTGCAGCCCACTCGTCCTCGTAGGAATCCACGTGACGCTGCATGTCGCGCTCGAGGTCCTCGCACACGCCCAGGGAGTCCTCGATGAGGACGGACTGCAGGTGTGCCAGACCATCGCCGTGCTCCTCGTCCAGGTCCTCAAGCCAGCGAGCGGTACGCTGCAGCTTGTCCGCGGTACGGATGTAGTACATCAGGTAGCGGTCGATATAGCGCACGACGTCCTCGCTGGAAGCGTCCTTGACGAAGAGGCGGCCGTGGGCGGGGGTTGCGCCACCGTTACCACCCAGGTACAGGTTCCAGCCGTTGCTGGTTGCAATCAGACCGACGTCCTTGCCCTGAGCCTCGGCACACTCGCGGTTACAACCGGAGACACCGAACTTAAACTTGTGCGGGGAGCGCAGGCCGCGGTAGCGGTTCTCCAGGTGGACTGCCATACCGACGGAGTCCTGAACGCCGAAGCGGCACCAGCTCGAGCCCAGGCAGGACTTCACGTTACGCAGGGACTTACCGTAGGCCTGACCGGATTCGAAGCCAGCGTCGACCAGGCGTTCCCAGATGTAGGGCAGCTGCTCGAGGCGGGCACCGTACATACCGATACGCTGTGCACCGGTGATCTTGGTGTACAGGCCGAACTCCTCGGCAACCTCGGCGATGACGGCCAGCTTCTTGGCGGGAATCTCGCCGGCGGGAATACGCGGGACGACGGAGTAAGTGCCGTCCTTCTGCATGTTTGCCAGTGCGCGGTCGTTGGTCTCCTGCAGACCACCGCGGCCGGAGTCCAGCACGTAGGAGTTGCGGAAGGAGGAGAGGATCGATGCAACGGTCGGCTTACAGATGGCACAGCCGTCGCCGCCGTGACCGAAGCGAGCAATCACGGAGTCGAAGTCGTCCAGGTTGGTCAGACGCACGGCCTCGGCCAGCTCCGCACGGGAGAAGTCGAAGTGCTCACACAGGGCCTTGGAGACGGTCAGGCCCATCTTCTTCATCTGCTGCTCGAGGGTCTTCTGCAGCATGGGCACGCAGGAACCACACTGGGTACCGGCGGTGGTGCAGGCCTTCAGGGATGCCACGTCGTGGTTACCGTCAACGATGGCCTCACGCACGGTGCCGAAGCTAATGTTGTTGCAGGAACACAGGATTGCGTCGTCGGGCAGTTCGGTGTCGGGGATGCCGTCGCCGCCGCCAGCTGCGGTCAGGTAGACGTTCGGCTCGGCGGGCAGCTCGCGACCCAGCAGGGGCTTCAGGGAGTCGAAGGGAGCGGTGTCACCGACGAACACGCCACCCAGCAGGGTCTTGGCGTCGCCGCTGGTCACGATCTTCTGGTACATGCCGCGAGCGGGGTCAGCGAACAGAACCTCGAGGCAACCCTCGGTGGTACCGCGGCGGTCACCGAAGCCGGCCACCTGAACGCCGGAGAACTTCAGCTTGGTGGCGATGTCGAATTCCTCGACCTTTGCCTCTTCGTTGTCGTTGAGCAGGTTGGCTGCCACTGCGTCGGCCATAGCGTTAGCCGGTGCAACCAGACCCCAGGTGCGGCCCAGCACGCAAGCAACCTCACCGATAGCCCAGATGTGCTCGTCGGAGGTGTGGCAGGCGTCGTTGACGACGATACCGCCGCGCTCGCCAATGTGCATGTCGGCGGCGAGAGCCAGCTCGTCATTGGGGCGAATACCGGCACCGAAGACCACCATGTCGGCGGGCAGGGTGCGGATGTTTGCGTCCTCGGAGGGAGAGTCTGCGATGGAGACGGAGACGACGTTACCGTCGGCATCCTTGTTGATACCGGAAATGAACACGCCGGTCTCAATATCAATGCCGGTTGCCTTGATCTGGGCGTTCACGGCGTAACCGCCGCCCTGGTCCACCTCGACGGAGAGCAGCCAGGGAGCCACGTCCAGAATGGTGGGCTCCGCGCCGAGTTCCTTCAGGCCCTCAGCAGCCTCGAGACCGAGCAGACCACCACCGACAACGATGCCGCGGGGTGCGCGGCCCAGGGTGGACTGCAGGCGGTTGACCTCGGAAACCATGTTCTTCACATCATCGACGGTGCGGAAGACGTGTGCGGCGTCCGAGTTGAGAATGGGGATGCGAACCGCGCGGGAACCGGTTGCGAAAATCAGAACGTCGTAGGGGTACTCGTTGCCCTCGGTGTCGGTGACGACGCGGCGGTTACGGTCCAGCTTCTCGGCATGGCAGTTGTTAACCAGGTTGATGTTCTCAGCGTTCCACAGCTCCGGATCGCCGAGGGTCAGATCCTTCTCGGGGTCCTTGAAGAGCTGCTCAATGGCAACGCGGTCGTAAGGGGTGTAGGGCTCATCGTTCAGCACGGTGATGGTGTCTGCGGCACGACCGGCTGCCTCTGCGCCCTCGTGGTATGCGCGAACAAAACGCCATGCGGCGGGTCCTGCACCGACAACGAGAATGTTGCGGGGGGTGTTCGACATAGATTTTCCTTTCCTAGTTTGCGATGCGATAGCTCTGCATCCTCGCCGTGGGCGGCGATTATGTCCCTGGGATTCGTCCCGTAACTTATTTGCGGCGCACATGCCGCAACACGGAAATCCCGGATTTGCCAAGATAAGGGGGTCGTACCAACGGAGCGCAAGGCCCCGCGAAACCTCTTATCTTCTGCAACTCCTGAAAATTACGAAACATTTTTATGTGGGATTATGTTGTTTTCTTCAGGTGCTCAAAAGCGATTCCGAGCTACGACTTTCATCGTACATGGTAGCGCAGGGTACGGATAGCCAAAATCAGCATTTTGTGAGAAAAAATTCTGAAAAACTTCCGCGGAATAACAGCCCAGACGAGGGTATACATACCCCCGGTGGCAGTGGATTTAGGTAAGGCTAATCTATAAAATTTAGGGTTGTATTTTAGGGTGAAAATAACCTTTAGCTTTCTCGCGTGCCCCATTTCCCAATGTGGGTTTCATAGGGTAAACTCCAAACAAAGAACACGTGAATCGCAATTACGCCCAAACCGTAATTGAGCTCGCCCCCGCGCGACACACACCGTTTCGAAAGGAAAACCCCATGGCCGATAACTGGGTCCGCATCTGCGCCGAATCCGATCTTGAAGAGAACTGGGGCGAAGTCGCTCTGGTCGACAACCATCAGTACGCCATCTACAAGACCAAGCACGGCATCTACGCCAGCGATCACCTCGACCCGCACAGCCAGGCACTCGTTCTGGCCCGCGGCATTATCGGCGAGAAGAACGGCCACTCGACCATTACCTCCCCCCTCTACAAGGAGGTCTACGATCTGACCAACGGTGAGTGCCTCTCGGACTCCTCCTACTCCCTCAACGTGTACCCCGTTGAGGTCCGCGACGGCGATGTCTACCTGCTGGCCAACTAATTCGGACGGCTCATAGACAACTCAAATTAACGAAAGGCCCCCGCTTCCTCTGAGGAAGCGGAGGCCTTTCGCGCGGAACAAGCCCAAATAGTTCTTAGGCGGCAAGCGCCTCATCCATGCGATCGACAAAGCACTCGGCCACCACCCTGGCGGACGCAGGGTCCTGTGCGTTCACCAGCGGCGTGGCGACCTTCACCGGCAGACCGGTTGCCTCAGCATCGCGGCGCATCTTACCGGCAAAGAAACCCTCCGCCAGCAGGTATGTTGCGGCGAACTCCGGCTTATACTCGGCCACCACCTCGTGGAACTTCGGGTCAATGGAGGCAATGAAGCCGTGCTGAACCTGGGTTCCCAAGGCCTCGGAGAGCAACTCGGCGGCACGCTCCATATCGGCGCGGCCATCGGCGCGGGAGGAACCGGCGGCGCCCTGCACCACGACAGAACCGTTCTCGGGGGTCCAGCCGGCCTCTTCAAGGCGGGTCCGAGCCAGGCGAGCCAGACGGGAATCGGGACCGAGAGACTCGGCAATCACGATACGTTCGATGCCGCTCGCGCGGGCTGCCCGGCGCAAATCCACCTGGGTATGGAACCCGGTAGAGAGCAGAATCGGGACAATAACGCAGGGCTCGTCCTTGGGCAGAGCCGCCGCAGCATCATCCACGCTGGGCGATTCGACATCAACATAAGCCTCGTGCACGCGGTATTCCACGCCGTCAGTACGCTGGTCCAGCAGGGAACGCACCTGTTCGCGAATCAGGGCGATGGCTTCACGGCCGGCAGCGGAGTCGGTACCGTGAGAGGTCGCGAGAACATTCAAAACAGTCATGCTCCCATTGTATGAAAGGAACACCCCGCTCCCCCACTCATGAACACGAGTGACGAAGCGGGGTGTTGCACGAAGGCTAAATTTTAGCTCTTGCGACGACGAGCCACGACCAGTGCGGTACCTGCAGCCAGGGTGATAGCGCCAGCTGCGGCGGCGAACATAGCGCCGGATGCGCCGGTCTGTGCCAGCTTCGAGGAGGAGCTACCGGAGGTCGAGGAACCACCCGCGGAAGAACCACCGTTAGAGGAACCACCGTTAGAGGAACCGCCGTTAGAGGAACCGCCGTTGGAGCCGCTCACACCCAAGTTGTCGGAGGCACCGGAACCAGCATCAGAACCGCCGTTGGAGCCACCCTTGTGGCCGGCTGCGTTCTGGTCGGCAGTGCTGCTCTCAGAAGCGGAAGCGCTCGCGGATGCAGACTCGCTTGCGGAAGCGCTTGCAGACGCACTAGCGGACGCCGATGCAGACGCGCTCACCGAGGGGGTCACGGCGGGAACGCTCGGAACCGCGGTCGGGGAAGCGCTCACCGATGCGCTCGGAGTTGCAGAAGGTGCTACAGAAGGCGCCACGGACGCGGTCGGCAGAGACGGCGAGGTGGGCTCCTCCGAAGGAACTGCGGTGGGTTCTGCGCTCTTGGTGGGCTCGGCGGTTGCGGAAGGCTCCATAGTCGGCTCTGCAGAAGGTTCTGCGGTCACGCTAGGCTCTGCAGTTGCCGAGGGCTCGACGGTCGGCTCAGCAGTTGCAGAGGGAACCTCGGTCGGTGCCACGGTCGGTTCTGCAGTCTTGCTAGGCTCTGCAGTCGGTGCCACGGTGGGCGCGACAGTCGGCTCAGCAGACTTAGTGGGCTCTGCGGTCGGTGCCTCGGTCGGAGCAACAGTCGGCTCCGCAGTGACGGTAGGCTCAGCAGAAGGCGCGGCAGTCGGCTCAGCAGTCGGTGCCACGGTCGGAGCTACGGTGGGAGCAACGGTAGGCTCAGCAGACTTGGTGGGCTCGGGTGCCGGGGTCGGTGCCGAGTTCGCTGCCAGACGGTTCAGCCACAGCTGATCCTCGTAGGTGTTCGGGTTCTCGAAGCTGGTCGGGTAGATAATATCGCCGTTGGGCAGCTCGAGAGCGTTGTAGCCGCCGCTCTTGTCGGTCTTACGCATCGAGGAGAGCACCACCTCGTTCACCTTGTTCAGGGTGTCATCCATGAACACCAGGCGGGAGCCGGATGCGTCCACCACAACCACGTTGCCCGCACGGGTCAGGAACATGGTGGCAACCTCGGTCTTCTCGAAGCCCTCAAGAGTTGCGGACTCGCGGACCACGCTGAAAGTGCCGTTCTCGTACTTGAGGATCTGCACCTTACCGCCGTACCAGTTGTTCCAACGGTAAATGTAGCCCTTGGGGCTGACCAGGGTCGAGGGCAGGGCGGTGTCGTAGCCTGCGGGTGAAGAGTTCGGCACCAGGGACACGCCGTTGCTGCTCATGTGCAGCAGGTGACCCTTCTGAACCGCCTTTTCGCCGGCCGCATCGTAGATGGAAGTCGACGGCGCGTACACGAAGCTGCCGTCGGGCAGCGGTGCGAGGGTCACGGTGTTGTTGGAGAACGAGTCGCCGTAGTACTCGTCGAGCGAGTATGCGTTCACAACCTGCGGGTCGATAGAATCGGGCTTCGGCAGAGCCTGCGAGGTTGCCTTGCCGGATGCATCAATGATGGTCAGCTTGCCGCCGCCCTGGCCGTCAATGCTGACGATGCCCCAGGTGTTGTTGGCGGGGTTGTAGCCGATTGCCTTGACGGTGGTGGTGCCGAGGTCTGCGTCGGAGTAGGTGCCGGAGGAGACGAGCTTACCTTCGGCGGTTACGGTGTACAGCTCGGGCTTGTTGGTCTCACTGTTGATGACGAGCATGCGGTTGCCGTCAGCATCCACCGCGAAAACGCCCTTGTTGGCCTTCAGGACGCCGGTGTCGGTCATCTTCAGGTTGGAGCTGGTCAGCACGGTGTAGGTGGTGTCGCCGCCGAAGCTCGGGGGTGCCACGTGCACGATGTGGTTCTGGCCCAGACGTGCGGTGTTCTGGGGCAGGTTCACGCCCGCGCCGGTGTTGTAGGACTCGGCGACGCTGTAGGCGCTCTTGGGGGTGTTAGCTGCGCTACCGTTGTAGGAGATGCTCAGCGGGTCGAGGCTAGCGCCTTCGTTGTAGAAGTCGGAGAAGGCGTGGTTACCGTCGGCGGTCAGGTTCGCGGAGATGCCGCTGATGCTGACCACGCCGTCCTTCTCGCTCTGCTTGGCGGTGCCGGTGCTCAGGGTCGCCATCTTGACTTCCATGGGGCCCTCGAACTTGCCGGAGGCGTAGTTCTTGGTGCGCACGGTCATGTAGAGGGAGCCGGTGCCGTCAGCGAGGTTCAGTTCCACGCGGGGGTTGGAGAATGTGAGGTTCAGGGCGCAACCGGTTTCGGGGTCCTGACCTTCGGCGCAGTGGCCGGTGAACCAGAGGCGACCGGCAGCCTGCAGGGTGACCTGCTTGCCGTCTTCAGAGACGGTGGTGGAGGTCGGGGTGAAGGTGAACTGCTTTGCGGTTGCGTCCCAGGCTGCGCCGTCGGTCATTTCGCGGGGCATACCGTTGTAGGACAGGAAGGAGGCGCGCACGCCCCAACCGAAGGACGCGCCTGCAGTTGCCTGGTCGCCTGCAGCGACGTTCTGTGCGGCAACGTTCTGTGCGGCGATATTAATGTTCTCGGCAAGAACGGGTGCCAGGGGCAGGGCGACAGCGCCAGCAACGGCGAGGGCGCAGGCTCCCTTGGAGAGGCGGGTGCCAGATGTGAAAATCTTCATTGGTGTGTATCCATACTATCGACACTGTTAGGACAGGCTTACTATATCGACAGTGTGTATATTTCTCAAGATATACACCAAATGAGCCGTTGTATGACAAAACATCTCACAGCACACCGACAGGGCAATACCCCCTCAACAGGCACCAGGGGCCATCACCACCCCAACCCCTACGCGACTAATCCTTCTTCGAAGCGTGCATACGTGACATACCCAAAGCACCCAGAACCATTCCACCACCAATGGCCAATAGTACGGCCAGTGCAGATGAGGAGGCCATCATGCCATGGGCCAAGTCGGCTTCTGAGGCCTTCACCCCGTCACGGCCCTTCTGTTCGGAACGCACCTGCGAGGAGGAACCATCCAACGTCGAAGACCGTCGCGATTGGGTAGCGGGCTCGGTTTCTGCGGGCGCACTCGTACGAGCGGTAGCCTGCTCGTCCTGTGCATCGCGTGTGCGGTAGCCTAGCGCAGATGAAGAAGAGGCAGCGGGGCGGGCAACGGCCTCCGTCCCCTCTTCGACAGAGATGGTGGGGTCCTTCCGGTCCCCGGCCAAGGCGGTTGCAGAACGTACGCCTCGGATCTTCGTCTTATTCCCGTCAGCCACTTTCACGGCATTCTGTTCCTCACCGCTCGAGGCCGTTGAGGGGGCCGCAGAAGAGGTGCCAGCCACTGCGGAGGATGAAGAATCCGAGGAATCATCAGTGGAGGTGTCGTCGCTTTCACCCTGGGAATTTCCGGTATTGTTACTTCCTCGAGAAACGGTGAAGCGTACCGTGCTGACCTGGACGTCTCCACCGCTGGTGGCGTCTATTGCCACTACCAAGTAGGTGCGACCGGTCTGTAGGGAGGCCCCGGGTACACCCAGCACCGCCTCAAAGCTTCCGGAGGAGAGATCCGAAGGGTTCACCCTCACAATAGCTAGGGCGTCGCCCACCGTATGCCCATCACCGTCGAGCTCCATGAGCATCAGGTCATACCCGTTGTCATTCGTTGCAAAGTTCTTGCCGCGCACCGTAACGGGCTTTACCGAATCGCTCGAGTTAACCTGAGAGTTCTGGATTGTCAGGCGAGGGCTATCTCGGTGATTCTGCCTACTTGCCTGAGCCTCGATCTTTTCGGAGCTAATCAGCTGAATATGCTCCGGTTCCTTTGTAACATTCGGAGACTGGGTCACCACCGGCTGAGGAGTGGGGGCTACGGTAGAAGGAATATGCGTGGGGCTAGGCTGCGGCGAGGGAGACTCCGGGGTGTCTTTCTTCTCTACCGGTGTGGAGTCGGTCGCCGAGGGGCCCTTCGAGGACGCATCCTCACCGTGGGGCGGGGTAACTCCCGACTGAGTAGAATACCGAGGATCGGAGGGAACCTCCACCAGGGTGTCGCGATCTCGCGTCAGAAAATCTACCCGCGTGATGCCGTAGGCCGCATCCGTCAGGGTGATGACGTAGAACGTTCCCTCAGCGGGCAAATCAAGCAGAAGCGCTACTTCCCCGGGGGAACCCCCTTCGGTCGGGGAGACAAAACGGTGGGTGCATTCCTCCGTCGACGTGCACGAAGTAACTTCTACCAGCACGCTCTCGGCAGAGATTCCCTGAGGAAAACCCGACCAAACGAGCAGGGCAGCACCGTTCTCACGGTGAATGGTCAGGTTAATATCACCCTCGTTAGGGCCATCGAAGTCGACGTTCGATTCCCCCTCGCGACGTTGCGTTATGGGGTCGTCCGAGTCGCCTGCTCCAGCGACATCGTGTAAAGAGGGCGTAGGGTCGGCAACAGTATCGACGGCCATGGATGGGGCAAGCACCCCACTCTGCAGTCCCGCAGCAAGGGTCGCAACGGCAACTACACGGCGTTTTATAGATAATGTGCTCATGCAATGTGTCTTTTCGTGGTGTTTAACGAGGTGCTCCCATCCCCGATTATTCTTCCAATCCCACACGGGGTAATCGACCGAGCCCTGGACAGAGTATCTATCCGGTGGCATCCACGCCATATGACCACTGAGATGTGGGGTCAGGGTAAGGAGGAGTCCACGTCTATATATCGGCTTCCTCAACCCTACCATGAACTCCGAGGTTTATTCACTCAAGGGTATTTTGACTCCCCTAAACGCTGTCTTTACGCTCGGGGAGTCAACAAGTCCCGTAGGTGTTTACCGGTGGAACACCCGAGACAGGGAGAAGGCATTCCTCCGAATGGCCATCCATACGGCGCCCGCCACCAGGCCCAATCCCACCAGTCCTACGGTCCAGAAGGTCACCCTATAGTCGGAGGCTTCCTCCATAACGTGTTCCGAAGAGGACGCCGCTTTCACGCCTTCCTGCTGTCCCGCGGTCGATCCGGAGTGCACCTGAGAGATAGGGGCGTTAACCTCAGCGGAACGGGAATTACCCTCCGTCTGACGGGTGGGGGTTAGCCCCTTGGCGCCATCGGTAGGGGTCACGGGCTGCACGGCAGATGCCGATCCGCTCTTTACGGAGGCGCCGTCCTCCCCATTAGGCGTTGCGGTATCGGACCCCGCGGCGTATGCCGAGGTCAGGGGTGACTGCCCGGCGGATGCATTGGTCTGGGGCGCCATAGTGCGCGCTTGCGCCAGAGCCTGAAGCCCCTGCTGACGGCGCTCGGCACGCGCCTGACTCTCACGGGTTGCGGTGGAATCGGCCCCGCTAGAACGGGAAGCGTTCGAGCTACCGTCGGCTGCATTAGAAGAAGCATGAGAGGAGGCGCTCGCGGAGTTATCGCTATTCGCGGTAGTGGACGTTGAAGTAGCGCCCGTTTCATCGCGGCGAGTGGCGGAGGATTCCGCGGTATCCTGCGATTTCCCGGCACTCACCTTAAACCGAACTGAGGCCACAGCGGTGTCGTTGTTCTGCTCATCGACGTACACCAGGTACGCGGTATAGACCGAATCGGTCTTGAGAAGCGACCCCGGAACGCCAACAGCCACCTCGAGTTCTCCTCCGGCGATGTGTGCAGCGTCCACATGGGTGTACGAGACGGCATCGCCTCGGGGATTACCCTGCATATCGGTCTCAAGGACCATCAGGTCGTACCCGTTCTCTCGGGCGGGCAGGTTCTTTCCAACAACGGTCACGGGCTTCGTCTCTGCGTCAGAACGCAGCTCGGCGTAGCGAACGTTCAGCGTTGGAGCGTTCAGGTTCGCGGTGTCTCGGGAGGAGGTCAGGCCTCCGGGTACCTCACTCACAATCTGAGTGCCGTGCTCCAGATCGCCCGCCGCTTTCGGGGTAGGCGAAATCGAGGGCTGCGGATAACGGGCCTCTTCACGCGCTTTAGCCAGGATATTCTGCGTTTCGTCGTCAAGACGGATTCCCGACGAGTCACTGTCGACGCCCCCATCACCGGCAGGAACGATATGGGGAATAAGCGAACCGGCAGTAATTTTGAACTCCCCGTATCCCTCATCGAAGCTGTCCATGTCGAGGACGGAGATGGTGTAGTAGCCTTCCTTCGGCGTACTCGGTAGCGTGAGCGTCAGAAGGGTAGAGCCGTCCTGGGCTTTCACTGCGCTCAGCTGCTGGGGAGTATAGGTGACTGCCTCTCCGGATGCTTTACCGGAGACGGTGTAGTACTGAACGGCCACGAGATAGTGGCTCGAATCACTGATGTACTTCTCTTCGTAGAGAGGTTGCAGATTGAGGGTTACCCGGTTCTGTTCCGCAGAATGAATTAGAACCTCAAGCGTATCGAGTTCAATGCTGAAATCTTGCGAGGGACAATTCTGAGGATTCTCCGAATTGAGAATAGTAATAATACACTGCTGATCGACAGAAAAACCGGTTCCCTCCACCGCGGAAGCATTGGGTAACACAAACATACCCGTAGTCGCTAAAACGGAAAGCGTCAGGGCGCGGAAAGTTCGAGGTCGTTGAGTGATCATAATAGTGCCATTTCAATCGAAGCGGACGCACAACGCGCTGATAAGGAGTAGCTCACCACAAGCCCCTCTAATGCAATAATTATGCGTGCCGGTACATCGGTTACATCCCAGCCTAACACGAGTATTAAGATTTTAAATTCATTGCATTTGTGTGCTTATTGTTAGGCAGTATATGCACCTCAGAGTAAAACACTGTATGGCCACCCCATAAAACATCGTTATCGAAAAATGCGAATGTTTAGAGGGAGGGCCGAACATCCCGCAAACAATTATTTCAATCGCCGTAAAAGCCCAGGTGCACGACATATAGTGTCCAATCCAAGCCCTGAACACAGGCCGCTCACGGTGTTATAACGCATAAACGTTCGTGCCGGGGGCCCGCAAATCCACCTCCTATAAACAATCAAAATCATTTACATGCCGTACAAGATTTGACAAAAATCCATTGCATAATGCGACACACATCTCACATAATGCAAAGACGCCCCGCGGTCGGTAATGCTACGCATCACCACCATGGGGCGCCTTTCGAGGTAAATTCTCTGCTCTCCCGCGCCTATGCGTTCGCGTCCATCGTCTCAGTTGCCACCGCTTCAGCAGAGGCCTCCGCCCGACGACGATACCGGTTCACCACCACGGCGCTACCCACGAAGACAACCGAACCGGCCAGCGCAATTCCCAGCGGCACGGTACCCTCCGGCAGGGGTACATCTTCCGAAGCGCTTGCCTCCAGTTTCTGAGAATCGGAACCACCGCGAGCTTTCGTGCTTCGCGTATAGAACCCCTCGGAGCTCAGGCGAGAACCTTCCCGTGTGGCAGAGGCAACGCTCTCAGTGCTTCCCGCTGAGGTCTGATACCCCATCAGATTCACGATGGTGCGTCCGCCAATAAAGGCTGCGTATCCCGACATGACCGGGGTGACGTTCGATGCGGTAACGGGGTTACTCGTGACCGCATGAGCCTGCGGGGTTGCCCGCGCAGCCGAGGCATGGGCATGAGCGACATGATTCAGAGCGACATCTGTCGAAGGAATATGGGGAACGGTTTCCCCAGCGATTCCTCGAGCCGACGAAGATTCAACCGCAGAGGGTGAAGCATCACTCGGTGAGGAGATATCTGCCGGCAGCTGCTCACTCGAAGAATGAACCACAGTGCGCTTAGGCTGATTGTTGGCGTCTGCAGTTGAATCCGCCGAGCTGGCGCGCTGAATAATGCTCACGCTGAAGGCAGAGGTTGCCACGAGCCTCAGCTCATCGGGAGACTCTCCTCCCACCGCCACCACCCGGTACCGCTTACCGCCAACGAGTGAGGTTCCGGGGACCTTCAAATCAGCCGAGAACGCGCCGTCCCTGACCTGCTCGGGGCTCACGTGGGTCGTGGCCAGGGGTGCGCCGACGGCTCCCCCGTCGGCAGGCATCTCGAAGACCATGACGTCATAGCCCAGGGAGCTCTCCCCCACGTTCTTGACGCGCGTGCGAATCGTCTGAAGATCGCTTGAGCCTCGCAGCTCCGCGGTGGAAATCTCAAGAATGGCCTCGCGGGTGTCTGCGGGGACCTGATTCGAGGAGCGGTTATGCACCAGGATACGGTCCCCCTCGGGCTTGGGCGTATCAGAAACGTCGGTGGTAGATTCGGAACTACGGGGCTCCCCCACATCACCGGGTTTCTCAGATGCAGTAGCGGAGGGGGTCGGCGAGGCGCTCTCCGAGGTAACCGGAGCCGGGGCCGGAGCGGCCGTGGGCTGCGGACGCTCCTCTCGCTCATCCTTCGAAGGCTCGGGATTCGGCACAGGATGGGGCACGGGGCTCACCGCATCGATGGGTGCACGCTGCACACCCGGGGTATCGGGGAAGAAAAGATTCTGACGTGAGGCGAGAAGACCCTCAACGCTCTCGCCGTATTCGGGGCTCAGCTCAACGAAAGAGGAGTTGCCGGTCTGAAGGTCGGTAACCTCCACCATGTAGGCCTGTTCAATATTTAGGCGCTGATGAATACTCACATCGAGATAGCCCTCATCATTCTTTGACACGGTCAGCTGCGAGGCGGGGACCACCATCGAGGCAACTTCCAGACCCTCCATAGTAACTGCCACCAGGCGCACCTGCACGTGGTCGAGAGATTTCACCCCACCCAGACCAATCAGGATGTAATCCTCACTCTGGCCTAGCAAATCCATGATGAAAACATCAACGTTCGTAGCGTGGGGTTCAGGAGTCTTCGCAGAGGGAGTCGCACCACGCGGCTGTGCATGGGCGGACGATACGAAGGAAGCGGGGGCCAAGGTTGCAGGGGCCAGCGTACCTCCCAGCCCGAGGGCTGCAGATGCTACGAGGGCCGCGCCGCGAGCAGTTCGCTGCGTGGTAAACATGGTCACCTTTTTCGTGAGTGAGTAAGTGAGCGATAGGTTGTGCAATCCCCCACGCTCAGAAGTTCGGAAGTGAGAGCGGGGAGGCGGCCTCTCTTATCGGTGACCATGTGCGTTTTAGAACGCGTTTTGCTCCGCGAGGGCGGAGCATAGAGAGAGTGGCAGTACCGCCGGTCAATGCACTCTAAATTATAGGTATAACCTTAGAAAAAGTTAAAGACGGGGGGACGCTTCTTTTGTTACAAAGAAGCATCCCCTCGTCTTATCTCACGTTATGGCTTGCGAGAGGGTATTTATCAGCATTTTAGGAGCGGGAAGTGAGTTGCACATCACGGCGGCCACGGCGGGTCAGGAAGGCACCCGCAACCAGAGAGAGCGACCCCACCGCGCTAATCGTCAGTATCCCGGAGGCGCCCGTTACAGCCAGCTGCTCACGCTCACCCTTGGAGGCCGAAGCCGTAGCCTCCTGAGGCTTCTGTCCGGCACGGTCGGTAGCGCCGCCGGTAGCACCCTCGGTAACCGGAGCAGATTTGGGCGAAGCCGACTCATAGGATACAGGAGCCTCGGATGCGACAGCCACAGGAGCGGACTCCTTCGACTCTTCGGCCGGTGCCGGGGCGCTATCGGAGGGAGTAACCGAGGGCTTCTCCTCCGTCGGCTTTTCAGCAACAGAGTCACCGTAGCTCGGCTCCTCAGTTGCCGGCACTTCGGTCTGCTCGGCAGGCAGCGAGTCGGAAGGACGCGAAGCATCCACGCCGTCACGCTCCACTGTGAAGCCGCCGGTCACGATCTGCACGGTTCCTCGGGAATCCTCGTAGACTGCGCTTACACGGTAGGTCGTACCCGGCTTCAGGGCGTTGCCCGGCACCTGAAGATGCGCGGAGAAGGAACCATCCTCCACACGAGCTTCCCCGGAGGCAATGGCCTCACCGGCGGTTCGGCCGTTAGAATCCAGCGCGTGCACCTGCAGGGCCACGGGACCGGAACCTTCGAGACCTTCACCGGTGAAAGTGAGCGTCTTTTCCGAGTCATTCTCGGGGACTGCGGTCTCTTCCACGCGCAGGCGAGCACCCACGGCCACGGATGAATGATTCGTCGATTCGGCTGACTCCTGCTCCTCCGCGCGATCTGCCGAGGCGTCGCGCACCCGGTCGAACTGAGTGTTACGCGGCAGGTCGTAGTGGCGTCGAGGGTCGGTTTCCGGGAGCACGGGGTCCTGTTCCTCAGCGGAAACAATGGAAGCCTCAGAAGCTTCCGGCTCGGAGGTCGCGGGGCGAGGGGCCGCCGGGATCTCTTCCGCCTGCGCTTCAACCTCTTCGTCGGCAGGCTCCGCGACTGCAGTCTCAGCAACGCTCCAGCCATTGGTGAAGGGAATCTCGACACTCTGAGCTGCTAGGCCTCGGGAAGCTGAAGGGGCAATTTCAACGTTCAGCACGTAGCGCAGATCGGGATGCACATCTTGCAGAACGGCTAGGCGCGCACCGGGTACCTCGATGCCGTCCAGAAGCGTGCCGTTGACAACATCGGCTCGTGCCGGGGAGGCAGCCAGTACGTGGCGATTGCCCTGCTCATCAACGGCGTAAATCGAGGTCATGATCTCGAAGGCCTGCGCATCGCCCAGACCGGTGGCCTTGTAGACGATCAGGTTCTGCTCCTGCGGAATTTCCAACTGACCCGACAGGATCTGGGCATTGAGCGGCTCATCCTGAGTATCCGCAGGCTGCACCTCCAGGGGCGTCCATGAATTGTAGGAGGTGTCTTCGACGGAATAGCCGAGATCGGGGTTGACGACGGCGGTTGCCACCACGTACTGCTGGTTGGGGTCGAGGATTCCCGCAGGCAGGGTGAGCTGGGTGCTAAAGCTACCCTCGTGCACATCGGAGACGGGGACGAGGGTCATGGTCACCGCACGGGCACGGCTCAGGGCAGCCAGGGGGTACTTGCGGTACTCACTGACGTACACGGCGATGCCATGCTTCTCAACGTCCTCGCCCAGAAAACCACTACCGCTAACGGTGATACTCTGGGAACGCGCGGGGTTGATGGCAGCACCCTGTTCGACCTGCACCGAGGGGCGCACATCGCGGTCAGAATGCTGGGCGCGGTTCTGCTGAACGTTAGAGGAGGAAAGGCCGCCCGCATTGTGCACTGGAATCGCGGCCTGGGCCGCACCGGTGCCGGCGGTCAGAACGGAGGCCGCAATGGCGGCCGTTGCTCGGGTCTTTGAGTGAGCGGGATCGGGCATGAAACACACCTTTTCTGTGAGTGTGAACGATACCCTTTACGCGACAACGACGCCTCAATTCCCGGCGGGAAGATGTACGGTTGGTTCCTTCGCGAGGTTGGTAACCTTGCGATAGGGGTCTCCTCGGCATGGGCGATGGGTTCCGAGAGGTAAAACTCTCAATCTCCATCTGAGGTGGAAGTCCGCGCGAGGGGAATCGCTCTATTTATCGGTAGTTCCACACTATCAATAGAAAAAGCCTCTTGAGGCCCAATACGCTTTACGAGCCAACTATTTTTTTATGCAATGAACCACAAAACGGGTTTTTTACCCAAATCTCCCCCACTAATCATCCGCAAAACATATCGACTAGGTAAAATACCTCAACTCTCCCTTCAAGGTGAGGGTTTGAAGCGAACGTAAATAGGTAGACTCTGCAGTGCTATATGTGCACATTTATGCACATATAGTTATTTTCTTTCGGGTGTAAGGTTTTTGAGGTCTCGCATCAATCAGTAGCGCCAATCCCCTATTCACCGGCGATGCGAATGACTCTCTTGCCACGCGTGTGACCGGCCTGCAAATCGCGGTAGGCCGCACGGACATCCTCAATCGTGAACCCGTACACACGATCCAAGCGAATTGACACCTTCCCATCGGCGACCAGCTCGGCTAGGGTCTCGAAGTCCCCGTGTTCCGAATGGCGGGGGCCCGTAAACTGTGCTCCCCTAATCATGACCTTGGGCGAGGGAACGAGGGTTCCAATGTCCTTGCCCTTCAACCCCAGCGAAAAGGCTAGGGTCACGTAGTCGCCACCGTAGCAGTCCAGGAACTTTGTCACGCGACCCTCGGCCGCCTTGCGCACTCGTTCCCCCACGCCCTCGCCATAAGCAACCGGCACGGCCCCCAACGACCTGATAAACTCGGCATTCGCGGCCCCTGCAATGCCAATGACGCGTGCACCGCGAGCCACGGCATACTGCACGGCGACGGACCCAATTCCGCCCGAAGCCGCGGAGATGACCACCGTATCGCCCTCCCCCACGCCAATATGGCGGAAGGCGCCTCCCACGGTCAGAGCCGCGACACCCATTGCGGCCGCGTGCTCAAAATCAATGGAGGCGGGCTTAGGCGCAATGTCGCCGATGTTCACACAAATTTCCGTGGCCAGAGATCCCCGTTTGGTGCCCAGACCGGGGGCACTAACGATGGTTCCGAAGACATCGTCGCCCACGCGATAGCCCGATACGCCGGGCCCCACCTCGAGCACCGTGCCGGAGAAATCACGCCCCACTCCGCGAGGGAACTGCGATTTCTTTGATTCAAACCAGCGGCGGGGGTTCCTGATTTTCATGGCGCGCGAGAGCATCTTGAGCTGCGGAGAGCCCTCAAAAATCTTATAGTCCACGGGGTTCAGGCCGACCGCACGCACCGCAATCTTTACCTGCCCCGCTTCGGGGCTCTCCCCCGGTACGCTCACGAGCTTCAGATTCTCCACGGGCCCAAAGCGGTCGTACTGCACTGCCTGCACGCTCATCGTTTCTCATTCCCCTCTTCCCGATTCGGGAGGTATTCTGCAACCTAACGGCAAATTCTTCGACAGGGTTATCCGGGCCCCTCGAAATTCGAGGCTTTCACTTCCGGGACGCTCGGAACCGATAAACCCCCACCCCCGCGAGCGCGGGAACCCTGTCATGAACAAATCGACACCGGTCTGTCCGTCCATTGCGGCTGCAACGTTCCGTGGAGCGCCGCATCGTGCGCCCTCACTATTCTGAACACACAGAAACGTCCTCGCGGTCTCCCGAGATTATTTTAATCCCGAGGAAACCGCGAGGACGTTTCATACGGCGTTACGCGAAAGGATCAACCCTAGAGGCTGCGGCGACGCAGAAGCATCAGCGCAGCACCGGCGATCAGCGCTGCGGCGCCGACACCGGCAATACCTGCGACACCTTCAGCGCCGGTGTGAGCCAGCTGCGGCTTCGAAGAGCTATCCGAAGTGGTGCGGCCGGCGGTATCGCGAGCGCTCACGGTGTGGCCACTCTGGGAAGAAGCGGTCACCGGGGTGTTACCAACCTTGGCCTTGGGAGCCTGCGAGGAGGGAACGCGAGTCTCGGTCACGGTCACGGAACCGTCCTCGCTCATTTCCGCGGTGAAGACGCTGGTGGTGCCGTCGCCGTTATCGCGAACGGTGGTGTTATCGTCGTTGCTTGCCGCGGGCACCGTGGGGGCCGGGTGGTCCGCATCGCTCACGGAGGCGGTGGTGACAGCTACCTGATGTACCAGGCCGTTCGGGTCGCTGGTAGCCACGAGCGCGTACACGTAGCCGGGCAGCAGACGATCGGCACGCACGGAAAGCTTGGTGGTGAAGGTGCCCTCCATAATCTCGGATGCGGGCACATCCTGAACAGCCAGAGCCTCACCGGTGATGTTGCCGTCGGCATCCAGGCGGTAGATGGCCACCTGCACGCCGCGGGAAGCAGATTCGTGGGTGAATCCCGCGCCGTTGACGGTCACCACGTTGTACTCATCGTTCGGGTCCAGGCTTGCGCTCTCGGTGGTGAGGGTCGCGTTCTGGGGTTCAGGTACTGCCGGGGTCTCGGGAGCCGGAGTCTCGTCGGCCTTGGGAG
The DNA here is from genome assembly GCF_001061665.1 of Rothia mucilaginosa. Taxonomy (GTDB): domain Bacteria; phylum Actinomycetota; class Actinomycetes; order Actinomycetales; family Micrococcaceae; genus Rothia; species Rothia mucilaginosa_A. The sequence continues at coordinate 29,094 of NZ_JVSP01000001.1, forward strand.
TCTCTGCCTTGGGGGTTTCGGGAGCCGGAGTCTCGGGGGCCGGGGTCTCATCAGCCTTAGGGGTCTCCGGAGCCGGAGTCTCGGGGGCGGGAGTCTCATCAGCCTTGGGGGTCTCGGGGGTGGGAGTCTCGTCTGCCTTGGGGGTTTCCGGGGCGGGGGTCTCATCAGCCTTGGGGGTGTGATCACGCGGAGTGGTAGTCTCGGTTACCTTGAAGGAGGAAAGAGCCACCAGCTTCTCGGCGGGCTGAGCCTGGGGGTTGCTGACAGCAACCAGAGCGTAGGATGCGCCGGCGGGAAGCTGGGCTGCGGGAACGCTGAGGGAAGCGTTGAATGCGCCGTCCTTGATCTGTCCAGCGTCAACGGTGATGGTTGCAATCGGTTCACCGGTAATCTGCTGGTTAGCGTCCAGAGCGTAGATGCTCACGTTAACAGAGGCACCCACCTTGGCCCCCTGGAAACCGGATGCACGAACCGTAATGGTATTGATGGTGGCATCTGCGGGGAAGTCGGTTTCCTCAATCTCGATGGCGGGATTGGCCTGCTCGGTCTTGGGATCTGCCTTCGGGGTTTCTCCGGTCTTGGGGGCCTCGGTAGCAGCGGGGGCCGGTGCCTCAGCCTTGGGTGCTTCGGTAGAAGCCGGGGCCGGGGCCTCAGCCTTCGGTGCCTCAGCCTTGGGAGCCTCGGTAACAGCCGGGGCCGGTGCCTCAGCCTTGGGTGCTTCGGTAGCAGCCGGGGCCGGTGCTTCAGCCTTGGGTGCTTCAGTCTTCGGTGCCTCGGTAGCAGCGGGGGCCGGGGTCTCAGCCTTGGGTGCTTCAGTCTTCGGAGCCTCGGTAGCAGCCGGCGCCGGAGCTTCAGCCTTCGGTGCTTCGGTAGAAGCCGGGGCCGGGGCAGTAACCTCTACGTTTACCTCACCGTTGGGGTGCTGCGTGACGGCAACAGTCGTACCGCTCTGGTCTGCGGGAGCCTCAGCCGCAAAGGTTGCCGGAATAGCGGCAACGGAGCCTGCGGTAAAGGCTGCCGCTGCTGCAATCTTGTAGACGCGACGGGTAGTCTTCGACATTGTTCCTCGATCTCTGAATCATCGGTGGTGAACCCCGGGAATATGCGCCCCCCTCTTCGAAGGCCATCGGGTGTTCAATATGGGTGTGATGCTAAAAGGCTAACATTCGCCCCTGTTCTTACCGGCACCCTATCGCATCCTCTATTCAAGTGTTATCAAATCGTTATAAAACACTCCCCTATAAAGAGGTTGCATACATACCAATTCGCTTACTTGAGTTCTCCGTATCAGGATATGACGATTCTTAAACTTCCCTTTTGCTGACGTTTAACGAACCTATGCATTATTCCGTGAGGAAAAACCTTATAACTACCTGAGAAAACCCCGCTTCGGGGAGCGAGCTTTCACCCATCCTCCAAGCGGGGTTATGCGCGTATTATCCGCAGAACTTCTCAATGAGGGGTTGCAGAGAGGGCCGATGGCACGCTACCCCTCGGCGCGAATCACCTTGAACTGGCTGGCCTGAGCCACCGGGCGCAGGGTAATGCGGTCCAGGTTAACGTGGTGCGGAACGTTGAGCGCAAAGGTTACGGTCTGCGCTACGTCCTCGGCGGTAAGCGGATTCGGTACGCCCTCATACACGCGGTCGGCGGCCTCCTGCGAACCCAGGCGGTTCAGGGAGAACTCTTCGGTGTGCACCATGCCGGGGCAAATCTCGATGACGCGCACGTTATGTTCCGCCTCCTCCAGGCGGAGCGCCTCGGTCAGGCCGCGAGCGCCAAACTTTGCGGCGTTATACCCGGCGCCACCCTCGTACCCATGCTCGGCAGCGGTGGAGGTCAGATTCAGAATCGTGCCGTGACCATTCTGGCGCAGTGCCCCGCTGAAGGCGCGGACCGTATTCAGGATTCCCAGCACGTTCATGCGGTACATCTGCAGGTAATCTTCGGGCTTACCCTCCGAGACGGGATCCAGGCCGATGGCTCCCCCGGCAATATTGACCAGGGCGTCAACGGTTCCCTGCTCACCCAGGATCTGCTCGGCGGCAAAAGCAACGGCGGTCTCGTTGGTTACGTCGCAGGTGACCGGATGCGCCCCAGTCTCCTGCTGCAGGGTGTAAAGACGGTCGGTGCGGCGAGCCAGAGCGTACACCGTCCACCCGGTGGCAACCAGCTGATGCACGGTAGCTCGACCAATTCCGCTGGACGCGCCGGTCACCACGGCCACTTTGCCGTCTCCGGCCCAGGAGCGAAAGGGAGATGGAGGAATGTAAGTGTTCTTAGTCATATCTTTATCCTAATAAAACGATGCCCGGTCGTGCTCCACAACGAAACACACCGGGCATACATTTTTGGTTTTTTCGGTTTTCACGGCTCAAGGTTTTCACAGCTCAAGGTTTTCACAGCTCAAAAGAACCTCGTCGCCCCCCGATTACTTGCGGCGACGGGGAAGACCCCAGCGGCTACGGCCACCATCGCGGTAGCCGAGGCGGTGCTCAAAGTACACGGGCGAGCTACTACCGGTCTTCACGGTGTCCGGGGGAACCGTCCCCTCGCGTGCAGACATAAGATAGAGAATCGCGGCACCCGGCACGAAAGCGATAATGGGAAGAACGAAGCGCATGCGCGCCTCCCCATAGCCGCTTCGCAAGCTAAGGTGCCCGATGCATGCCGCCACCAGTACCACCTGAATCAGTAGAACGGCGGTCTCGAAAGCACCCAAACCAAAGAAACTAAACGTACTCATCAATGCCTCCTCAGGATTGGTACTATTTCAGTCTACGCCCCCGAATGATGCCTGCATAGGGTCGAGTCACGTGTTGAAATGATCCGCGGAACACATTTACCTTCGGGTATTAATGACCTATTCCTGTAGCATTTCCGAGCAGCGCTTCCGAGGCTTCTCCCCCGCCACCCCCCTATCTACCGCACCACCGTGAAATCTCAACGCCACCGCATCACCGACCTCCGAACCCGCCGCCGAGAATTACAGCAGCGAGCCGCCACGTACCGAGCTTCCACAGGGACCCCCTACCCCATCGAAGTACATCTACTCCTGGGGCAGACCTACCTGGACCCCGCCTCCTGGGATGAGCTCATCCACTCCCGCGGACCCGCCGTTGCCCTGCGTCGCGCACGTTTCGCCCCGCGATACGACCGGCTTCTGCGCCGCCTCGAAGAAGCCATCACCCGCTACGAACGCCCCTGACAACCCCTCGAAGCACCCCGCGAACGGCCATCGAGGCCGTGACTCACCACATCCTCGGCGCACGGCCGGCGCTGAAAGCTGAGAGAACGCCGTGAATATGAGAAAATAGCCCTTATGGCTGAAAACATTTTGGGCTCAGACTCGCCCGTACAGATTAACGTTCCCGACCGCCCCGCCCTCGAAGGCCTCGAAGAGAAGCTTTCGAAGCGCTGGGCCGATGAGAAGACCTACGCATTCGACGAGAACACCACTCGCGAGCAGGTCTACTCCATCGACACCCCGCCGCCGACCGCATCCGGATCCCTGCACGTGGGTCACATGTTCTCCTACACCCAGACCGACGTCATTGCACGCTACCAGCGCATGACCGGCAAGAACGTGTTCTACCCCCTCGGCTGGGATGACAACGGTCTGCCCACCGAACGCCGCGTTCAGAACTACTACGGCGTTCTCTGCGACCCCTCCGTGCCCGACAACGATTCCTTCCGTGACCTGATCACCTGGAAGGCAGACGGCACCCCCAAGCCTGACCGCAGCCAGGCAAAGTGGCCGCGCATCTCCCGCAACAACTTCATCGAGCTCTGCGAAGAACTCGCGGTTGAGGATGAGAAGGTCTTCGAGAACCTCTTCACCACCCTGGGTCTGTCCGTGGACTGGTCGCGCACCTACCGCACCATCGACGCACACTCCCGCAAGGTTTCCCAGCTCGCCTTCCTGAAGGACCTGGAAGCAGGCAACGCCTACATGGCAGAGGCCCCCACCATGTGGGACGTCACCTTCCGCACCGCGGTCGCCCAGGCTGAGCTGGAAGACAAGGAACGCCCCGGCGCGTACCACCGCATCAGCTTCCACCGCCCCAACGGCGAGAAGGTCTGGATCGAGACCACCCGCCCCGAGCTGCTGCCCTCCTGCGTAGCCCTCGTGGCGCACCCCGACGACGAGCGCTACCAGTCGCTCTTCGGCACCACCGTCACCTCCCCGCTGTTCGGCGTTGAGGTCGAAATCAAGGCTCACCCGCTGGCACAGCCCGACAAGGGCGCCGGTATCGCCATGATTTGTACCTTCGGTGACACCACCGACGTCACCTGGTGGCGCGAGCTGCAGCTGGACACCCGCGCGCTCATCGGCCGCGACGGCCGCTTCTCCCGCGAGGTTCCCGAGTGGATTACCTCCGCCGAGGGCCGCGAGCGCTACGAGCGCATGGCCGGCACCACCGTCTTCACCGCGCAGAAGACCGTCGTGGAGATGCTGGTTGAGGCCGGCGAGATGGACGGCGACCCCAAGCCGATTACCCACCCGGTGAAGTTCTACGAAAAGGGCGACAAGCCCCTCGAGATCGTCGCATCGCGCCAGTGGTACATCCGCAACGGTGGCCGCGACGCCGACCGCCGCGAGAAGCTCATCGAGCGCGGCCGCGAGATCAACTGGCACCCCTCCTTCATGCGTAGCCGCTACGAGAACTGGGTTGAGGGTCTGAACGGCGACTGGCTGATTTCTCGCCAGCGCTTCTTCGGCGTTCCCTTCCCCGTCTGGTACCCGCTGGACGCCGAGGGCGAGCCCGACTACGAGAACCCGATTCTGCCCACCGAGGATATGCTCCCGGTAGACCCCGCCTCGCAGACCGCTCCCGGTTACACCGAGGATCAGCGCGGCGTGGCCGGCGGCTTCGTGGCCGACCCGGATGTTCTGGACACCTGGGCCACCTCCTCCCTGACCCCGCAGATTGCAACCGGTTGGGGCGTGAACCCGGACCTGCACGCAAAGACCTTCCCCATGGATCTGCGCCCGCAGGGTCACGACATCATCCGCACCTGGCTGTTCTCCACCGCCGTGCGTTCCGAGACTCTGGCCTCCTCCGTACCGTGGTACAACACCGCGCTCTCCGGTTGGATTCTCGACCCGGACCGCAAGAAGATGTCCAAGTCCAAGGGCAACGTCGTGGTTCCGAACGAGGTTCTGGAGAAGTACGGTTCGGATGCTGTGCGCTACTGGGCGGCTTCCGCTCGCCTGGGTGCCGACACCGCCTACGACGAGGGTCAGATGAAGATTGGCCGCCGCCTGGCCATCAAGCTGCTCAACGCCTCCAAGTTCGTGCTGAACCTGGGTGCAACCGAGAAGTCCGTCATCACCTCGCAGGCTCAGGGTCGCGTGCTCATCAACGCCCTGGATCGCTCCCTGCTGGCTCGCCTGGCGTACCTGGTTGAAGAGGCAACCGCAGCATTTGAGAAGTACGAGTACGCTCGTGCCCTGCAGATTTGCGAGAGCTTCTTCTGGTCCTTCACCGACGACTTCGTCGAGCTGATTAAGGACCGTGCCTACGGTGCTCGCGGCGAGGAGGAGCAGGCTTCGGTTCTGGCCGCTCTGGCCACCACCCTGGACGCTCTGCTACGCCTGTTCGCGCCCTTCCTGCCCTTCGTGACCGAAGAGATTTGGTCCTGGTGGCGTGCGGGTAGCGTGCACCGCGCCGAGTGGCCGCAGGCGCTGCCCATCCTGGAGGGCACCCTGCTGGCTGAGTACTCCGCTCAGAACCCGACCGCCGGCATTTCGGCCCAGTGGGTCCTGGCTGATGCCAACCCGGCTCAGATTGACTCGCTCAAGCAGATCCTGCCGGATGTTGCTGAGGCCCTGGGCGGCCTGCGCAAGGCAAAGAGCGACGCGAAGGTCAAGCAGCGCACCGAGGTTGAGTCCGCTACCATCGCGGCTCCGCAGGCGCAGCTGGACCGCATCGAGGCCGGCCTGGGCGACCTGAAGGCCGCCGGTAACGCACGCGAGCTCTCCCTGGTGGCAGCTGAGGGCGAGCTGGAGGTTCGCGATGTGGTGCTCGTGGTGGAGGAAGCCGCCGAGTAGGCGATGCATCCGCGATTCGTCGTCGCTTGTTGTGCAACGCTCAGTCTGCGCGGAGACGCGGATCCTTCTAAGCACCGATGGTGAATAACGCGAGGCGGGG
>NZ_JVSP01000001.1:35348-100091 GCF_001061665.1 Rothia mucilaginosa
AATTTCGGTACCTCCCCGCCTCGCTTATCTACACTCCGTGCAACTCCGGTGGGCACCGATGCCAGCGGAGCCCCTATTGCTCTATTCTTTTCTTTCAGCCGAAAGGAAATTTGTTATTTTTTCATGCATAAAATCTCGTTCTCAACGACCACTCGCAATGCAGGCCTTCCGGCTCCGTGCGCCTCAGTTATAACACCCCCGAATCCCCCGCCGAATCCCCTGGACCTGGGGATTTATCTCCCAGATAGCCCTTCTCCCCTCCCTATTATGTGGGGTTGAAACCCTCTCATTGCAGATTATTGCGTTTGTGTGCATATTTTTTGGGTCCCCCAACCGCTAATCAACCTTATTAGATTGACGGTCACTTTTTTGTATGATGGTTTGCGAGGGTTCCCCTCAATTCACTTCACTTCAGCGAGCGCACGCCACCGGTACGAGCCAATAAGCCGACCAGCCACACCACTACCCACCGCCGGGGTGCGATGTCGCATCCCGACCCTACCCGCGCGCCATGGCTGGCGCGTACGACCGCTCATGATTCCCCATTCAGCATCAGAACACACCCCTGCGAGGCAGGCGAACTACTCCGCCCCCTCACCCGCGAGGCAGAGCTCTCCCACCCCGGTAACGGCTGACGCCCCCTCAACCGACACCCCGAGCCAGGACCAGCTCCAGCACTACCTCTCCGTCATCGGCGAATACATCCGCCAGGCGCGCGAACACGCTCAGACGCTCCACGATTCTTACACCAATGAGGTCTATGAGCTCTGGCACGAACACATCACCTACTCCGCCGCCGCTGATGAGGCCAGTATCGCCTCCGGCTCCCTGAGCGCCGCCGAGCTGGAGGAGCTAACCCGCAAGTGGGTGCGCCTCATGCGTGAGGGTCGAGACATGCTGCACCACGAGACCACCATTGCCGCAGACCGGGCAATTGTGCAGGACGGCTTCCCCCTCAACTAGCCCCCCCCGGAAAAGACCTCGGGCCATTCTCCTCCGTGGGCCTTCCGCGACCGGGGCTCCCGAGCAACGAGCTTTTGGTATAGTTTTCTGGCACCAGTTCAGCGCACAGAAAGGGCGGGAATGTCCCACCAAAAACGCGTCCTGCGGCCTATACGTAGCGATGTCGCTCCCCCAGTTACCTCGCCACCGGTCTACCGTGGTGATATTGACGCGCGCGGCACGGCGCAAAACCTCGTCCCACGCAGCTTGTGGGTCGATTTCTGGGACACTCTCTTCTTCATCTTTGCCGGTGTGGCCTCCGTCGTGCTGACCTTCATGATTCTGGCGAATACGGTTGGCCATTCTTTCTGGGGTTTCCCCATTGCCTTCATTTTCTGGGCAGTCACCGCGTACCTGACGCTACCGCGTTTTCATGCGATCATGACCCGCATATACGTGCCCGACTACTTTATTGGGCGCACCCGTACCCCGGACGGTCGGCTCGGTGACCCGGTCAATATCGGTCTGATTGGTACCGAGGAGCAGATTCATCAGGTCATGCAGGACGCCGGCTGGACCCGCGCTGAGAACGTCACCCTCGTCTCCTCGTGGAAGATTATTATCTCCACCATCACCCGCCGTTCCTACGCGGAGGCGCCCGTCTCCCCGCTGAAAATTTTTGGCAAGACGCAGGCTTTCGCCTACCAGAAGGAAGTGGACGGCAACCCCGAGAAACGCCACCACGTGCGCTTCTGGAAAACCCCTGACGGCTGGCTTCTGCCTGGCGGTCACCAGGTGGATTGGTTAGCGGCGGGCACCTACGACTCCGGTGTGGGTTTCAGCTTCTTCACTCTGCAGGTCACACACCGCATTGACGGTGAAACCGACTTTGAACGCGACTACATTGTGGAGTCCATTCAGTACGCTCACCCGGAAACTCACGTTGAGATTCTGCACGATTTCTCCTCCGGCTACCACGCCCGTAACGGCGGTGGCGACGCGATCCGCACGGACGGCGCGCTCCCGGTCATCGTGCTGAACAATGAAGGACTGGAGCCGCAGGAGCAGGAAGAAATTCACCTCTCCAGCGCGCACGACCTGGCGTACCGCATGCCGCTGAGTCTGCTGGTCGGTTCGGGTATGCTCATCGCCGTGACCCTCGCAGACATTATCAACAGCGTCATTCTGGCGCTCAGCCGCCCGGCTCTGCGTGCCAAGCTCCTGGAGGAAGGATCCGGCGACGATCTTGATTTGCTGAGCCTATTCGATCAGGTGGATAGCGACGTGCTGCTGACCATCACCAGCGCGGTGTTGGTGGGCTTCGTAGCCGTCTATTCTGCGGTCCACCTCTTCCTGCTGTGGAGCACGCTGCGCGGCTCGTCGAAGGCTCGTCGATTGGCTCTGCTGTTGACGGCATTGAACTTCGCGGCGATTACCGGCGGCGTGCTGTGGGGGCACCACTCCCTGCTGCTGTCCACGATTTTCTTCCAGCTGGGCGTTGCGGTGTTCGCAATGTTGGCGTTCACCTCGGACGAGGCGGTCCAGTACACCGCGACCCGCACCTTCCACATGCGCGACACGAAGATTGTGCAGCGCGCGACGCACCCGAAGGTTCTGGAGCGCAGGGCTCAGCGCAAGGCGCAGAAAGCACGAAAGACGGCTTCTGAAAACCGAAGCCGCCAAGTCTGACCCGCATCCGGCAATTCGGCACCGTTAGACAGAAAGTACCGCCCGGTCAGTGTGACCGGGCGGTACTTTTATGCTCTGTTGAGGCTCTATCGCCGAGGGGCTCTGCCGAACTCGGGGTTTTCGAGTCTTGGGGCTTCAGTCCCCGGCGTTTCGAGCCTCGGAGTTTCGAGCCTCAGTTCCCGCTGTGTTTAGGCTTCGCCGTCCTCGCCGTGGAAAATCGGGCCCACGGTGCGGGGGCGCTTCAGCTCGAAGAAGCCGGGGTAGGAAGCCAGCGCCAGGGCGCCGTCGAAGAGCTTACCCGCCTCTTCACCGGCGGGGCTTGGGGAGATCACCGGGCCGAAGAAGGCGGTGCCATTAATAGAAATCAGCGGAACACCGATGTCGGTGCCACCCACGGTCTTCAGGGCGAGGTCCAGGGAAGCGCGCATCTGCTCGTCGTACTTGTCGGTGAAGGCCACATCCGCCAGCTCTGCGGGCAGGTTGACCTCCTCCAGCGCCTTGACGATTGCGTCACGGTAGGAATCAGCCTTGTTCTTGTTGTGGTGAATCTGCTCGCCCAGAGCGTCGTAGAGGGGCTTGATGACCTCGTTGCCGTGCAGCTCGCGCACAGCGGTAATGAGGCGGGTCGGCGCCCAGGACCGGTCCATCGCTGCCTGGTAGTCGGCGGGCAGGTCGCGGCCCTGGTTGTGCATGGACAGGGAGAAGGGACGCCAGGTCACCTCAATATTGCGGACCTTCTGCACCTCGCCAATCCAGCGGGAGGTAATCCAGCACCAGGGGCAAATCGGATCGAACCAGAAATCAACCTGTGCGGGGGCGTTCTCAGCCATGGGTGTTCCTCTCTTGTACGGATGCGCGTACCGCCCGTGCGGCCCGGCACCCTGTATTCACCTTTGATATCTGCACCAGCCAAGCCCGCGGTCTCTAAGTGCGGCACCTGCTAGTGAGCCGTCACCCCGTATAACCGGGGCGACGGCTTCTTTATTCCCTGGCCTCTTCGGCCGGAAGTATTCGATTAGGCCACCTTGCGCCCGGCCTTCGCGGCCTTCAGGGAGGCGGTCTTCGCCTCGCCCTTTGCGGTGCGGGTGGTCTCGGTTCCCGGATCGGGGGCCTGCAGCACGTAACGGGGCTCCGCGCCGTTGAGTACGGTGTCCTCACCGATGACGATGGATACCACGTCGGTGCGGTCCGGAATCTCGAACATGACCGGTTGCAGGATCTGCTCCATCATGGAGCGCAGGCCGCGGGCACCGGTGCCGCGCTCGGCGGCAAGGCGGGCAATAGCTGCGATTGCCGCATCGTCAATAATCAGTTCCACGCCGTCCAGGGCGAAGAGGTGACGGTACTGCTTGAGCAGTGCGTTCTTCGGTTCGGTCAGCACTCGAGCCAGCTCCTCTTCGTTGAGCTCGCTCAGGGTCGAGATGACCGGCAGGCGGCCAATCAGCTCGGGGATGATGCCGTAGTGGGCCAGGTCCTCGGGCATAATCTGCTCGAGCGGGTCCCTCACCGTACCGCCCAGGTCGGCGCCGAAACCGATGCCGCCGGCACCCACGCGGGCCGCGATGCGGTCGTCAATATTGTCGAAGGCGCCGGCCACGATGAAGAGAATATTGGAGGTATCGATCTCAATATTCGCGTGGGCCGGGTGCTTGCGTCCGCCCTCCGGCGGTACGGTCGCCACGGTGCCCTCAATAATCTTCAGCAGCGCCTGCTGCACGCCCTCACCGGACACGTCGCGGGTGATGGAGAGGTTCTCGCCACCCTTGCGAGCAATCTTGTCAATCTCGTCGATGTAGATGATGCCGCGCTGAGCCTTCGCCACGTCACCGTCGGCGGCGTTGATGAGGCGCAGCAGAATATTCTCCACATCGTCACCCACGTAACCGGCCTCGGTGAGGGTGGTTGCGTCGACCAGGGCGAAGGGCACATCCAGCTTCTTCGCCAGGGTGGAGGCCAGGTAGGTTTTGCCGCAGCCGGTCGGGCCGAGCATCAGAATATTGGACTTGCCCAGCTCCACCTGCTCCCCCGCCGTCGCCGAGAGCGTGCGGGAGGTCAGCACCGGGTTGTCCAGGTCGTGAATACGCTTGTAGTGGTTGTACACCGCCACCGCCAGGGTGCGCTTCGCGGCGTCCTGACCGATGACGTAATCGTTGAGGTGGCTATAGATCTCGCGCGGGGTGGCTAGTTGCTTGGGGGATGCGGGGGCCACCGGAGCGTTTGCCTTCAGACGCTCGTCGGCCAGGATCTCTTCGCAGAGCTCCACACATTCATCGCAGATGGAGACATTCGGCCCGAGCACAATCTTGAATACTTGTGCGCGCGTCTTCTTGCAGAAGGAGCACCGCATGCTGGCGTTGGGCGGCTCGGGGGGCAAAGTAATGTCTGTTGCCACGAGAATCCCCTTTCATTCGTGTGGTCGTCTCTCGGAGCGGCGTGCGGAGGGGCCGGGCGCTCTTTCACGGTGAGAGATGATCTCTACCTCTCTAGGCTACCGGAGTTCACCCCGGAACTCAGAATTACGACCCCCGAAGAAGATAGTCGGTACCCATATGACGAACCGGGTCAAATATGACGTTTAGGGGCGTTCCTTGACCGACCCCGTTGCGCGGGGGTTTCGGCGGGACTAGAGGAGCCGCTCAACGGCTTAAAAGCATCCCCGTGTTACGTTGCGGCATCCGTCATAATGCGTCGCATAAAGCTAAGGGACGGAACGGCGCCCGAACCCCCACGCCTGCACGGCGCTAGGGTTTCGGGAACCGTTCCGTCCCTCTCTCACAGCGGTTACCGTTCATCGCGCCCGATACTCGTTTGGCGAGCCATCGAGCCCGGTGGCGGCTTAGGTGTGGGAAATAGCGGTGTTGGTCGCGGGCTTGCGCAGCTTACGAGACTCCAGGACCTTGTCGACCAGGCCGTACTCCAGCGCATCGGCGGCGGTCAGAATGTTGTCACGCTCGATGGAGCGGTCAACTTCCTCGTAGGTCTTGCCCGAGTGCAGTGCCAGGGTCTGGGCGGTCCACTCGCGCATACGCATAACCTCGTTCGCGTGAATCTCGATGTCGGAGGCCTGACCACCCTGCTGGCCGCTCAGGGCCGGCTGGTGAATCAGCACGCGAGCGTTCGGCAGTGCCAGACGCTTGCCGGGGGTGCCGGCAGCCAGTAGCACGGCCGCAGCCGAAGCCGCCTGGCCCAGGCACACGGTCTGAATCTCGGGGCGGATGAACTGCATGGTGTCGTAGATGGCGGTCATCGCGGTGAAGGAACCGCCGGGCGAGTTGATGTACAGGGTGATGTCACGCTCGGGGTCCTGTGCCTCCAGCACGAGCAGCTGAGCCATGATGTCGTCTGCAGAGGCGTCGTCCACCTGGGTGCCCAGGAAGATGATGCGGTCCTCGAACAGCTTGGCGTACGGGTCCTGACGCTTGTAGCCGTAGGGGGTGCGCTCCTCGAAGCTGGGGAGCACGTAGCGGTTGCTCGGCATAGCCGGCGCCGAGGTGGTGATATCGTTCGGCAGGTAGTTCATGTGCATCTCCCTTATGCGTTCTTCGACTCGGGCAGCTTACCGGCGGTGGTGGCAATGTGATCGAAGAAGCCGTATTCCAGGCCTTCTTCCGCGTTGAACCAGTTATCGCGGTCGTTGTCCTTCAGGATGGTTTCCAGGCTCTTACCGGTGCGCTCCGCGGTAATCTCCGCCAGGCGCTTCTTCATGTCCAGAATCAACTCGGCCTGGGTGCGAATGTCGGATGCGGTACCGCCGATGCCGCCGAGGGGCTGGTGCATCAGGATGCGGGCGTTCGGGGTTGCGTAGCGCTTGCCGATGGTGCCCGCGGTGAGCAGGAACTGACCCATGGAGGCCGCCATACCGGTCACCACGGTCACCACGTCGTTCGGGATGAGCTGCATGGTGTCGTAGATTGCCATACCGGCGGTCACGGAGCCGCCGGGCGAGTTGATGTACAGGTAGATGTCCGCCTCGGGGTCCTCCGCCGAGAGCAGCAGCATCTGCGAGCAGATGAGGTTAGCGTTCGAGTCGCGCACCTCGGAGCCGAGCCAGATGATGCGCTCCTTCAGGAGGCTGTTGTACACGTAATCTTCCTGGGCGCCAACGATGGGGGTTGCCATCGACGGCGAGGGCGCCACGCCGGCCGCCTGGGAGGCGCCGATGGGCAGAGGCATGTAGCTGGACATTCTTCCTCTTCTTCTCTTAGGGACTTCGCGGCATCTTTGCGCACAGTGCGCGCCGAAGCGCACGCGAAAAGTTTCGTTGCTACTACCTTACCGATAGTTGCCTCTCCCCCGCTCCCCGCGCGTCGCCCGTTCGCCAGGGGGTGAAGCTCACACCTGCCGGGACGGTAACCGGCCCGCCCCGAGGCCGCTCGCGGGAAGCACACGATTGCGGGGCAGGCGCAGAAACGCCTCGGCGGGCACCCACCGAAACCGGTGAGCACCCGCCGAGGCGATGCGATATGCGCGCCAACGCGCCCACGGAGGCTACCCCGCAAGCGCCACGCGCAAGCTATTCGTGGGAGGGATTAGGCAGCTGCCTCTTCACCCTGGCCCAGGAACTTGGACAGGTCAACGGTGTTGCCCTTGGAGTCCTTGACCACTGCGGTCTTCAGGACCTCAGCCAGAGCCTTGGAACGGCGAACCTCGCCGACCAGTGCGCCAGCCTGGCCGGAACCGTCCAGCATCTGTGCGAACTGGTTCGGATCCATACCGTACTGAGAGCTCATGGTGATGATGTAGTTAATCATCTCGGCCTGGTCGACGGTCACTTCCAGAGCGTCGGCGAGGGCGTCCAGAACCATCTCGTTCTTGAAGGCGGTCTCGGTGTTCTCGCGAACCTCGGCGCGGTGCTCCTCGGTGTCGTGGCCGGGCTCAGCGTTGGGAGCGTTGAAGTGCTGCTCCAGCTGATCCTCGATGACCTTCTCGGGGACGGGGACCTCGACCAGCTCAACGAGCTTGGTCAGGACCTTGTCGCGTGCCTGGGTGCCCTGCTCGGCAACCTTAGCCTCGGCAACCTGCTTCTTGATGTCTTCCTTCAGCTCTTCGATGGTGTCGAACTCGGAAGCCAGCTGTGCGAACTCGTCGTCAGCCTCGGGCAGCTCGCGCTCCTTGACGGCGGTCAGCTTGACCTTGATGACGGCTTCCTCGCCGGCGTGCTCGCCGCCGGAGAGCTTGGTCTCGAAAGTTGCGTCCTCGCCAGCGGACAGGCCGGTCAGGGCCTCGTCGATGCCCTCGAGCATGGTGCCGGAACCGATCTGGTAGGACAGGTCGTTAGCTGCGTCCACCTGCTCGCCGTCGATCTCTGCGGCGATGTCGATGGTCACGAAGTCCTTGTCGGCGGCGGGGCGCTCGACGGTCTTCAGGGTGCCGAAGCGCTCGCGCAGAGCGTCCAGTGCCTGAACCTCGTCCTCGGGGGTCACCTCAACCTCGTCCACCTCAACCTCGATGCCCTCGTAGTTGGGCAGCTCGATCTCGGGGCGGACGGTCACGGTGATGGTCAGCTTGATGTCAGCTTCGCGGTCCTCGGTGGTGGGCTGGGACTGAACGTCCAGCTCGGGCTGTGCCAGGGGGGAGAGGTCGTTCTCGCCCAGTGCCTGTGCGTAGTAGTCGTTCAGGGCGTCGTTCAGGGATGCCTCAACGATGTAGTCGAAGCCCGCGCGCTGCTCGATGAGCTGCTTGGGCAGCTTGCCCTTGCGGAAGCCGGGAACGCTAATCTGGCCAGCCAGGTTCTTGTAGGTGCGGTCCAGGTAGGGCTTGAATTCTACGAAGGGAACCTCGACCTCAATCTTTGCGAGGGTCGGGTTGAGCTTCTCGACGGCGGTCTTCACGTCCGTGATCTCCTCATATCGTTCGGTACGGCACGGGTCTCGGGCGTGCCGCTGTTGCTTAGTGGAAAGAGCGCCACGACCCTGTAGCGTCGCGGCAACCGTTTCACGTCGGGGCGACAGGATTCGAACCTGCGATCTCCTGCTCCCAAAGCAGGCGCGTTAGCCAAGCTACGCCACGCCCCGTGAAACTAACCGCGTTAAACACCGGAGCGTTTAACACAGTCAATGTCCTAGTTTACCTGTTTTCCCGCTAAATGCCCAACAGAACAGCGGATGCGGGCGCGGGTTCAAGCAACACTCTCACGCCTCGGGTTTGACAGGTTCCACCCCACACCGATACTATGGTCAGGTTCCATGCGGGGATGTAGCTTAATGGTAAAGCCTCAGTCTTCCAAACTGATTACGCGGGTTCGATTCCCGTCATCCCCTCGAGGTTTAGGGTCTCGACGCTTTCGCGTCGAGGCCCTTTTCTTTTTCCCTCGAGGGGATGACGGGAATCCCTTCCGCATGCGGATTTGTTTCCTCGCGCGCTCGGAATCCGCACGCTCCAGCTCGTCATCCCCTCCACAAATCCCGCTCAAGGTTGCCGGGAATCGCTTACGTCTAAAAGTTCCGAAAGCTTTCGAAACTTTTAGACTCCAGCCCGTCATCCCTCGAGAACTAATCTCCGGGAATCGCTTACGGGTGAAAATACATTCCCTCGCGCGCTCGGAGCCCCCGAGAAGATTCTCGGGGGCTCCTCACTTTTCTTTTTCTACAGCTGAGTTTTTAGAACCGGCGTTTCCTACACCTGGCAGCCGGGGCACCAGTAGAGCTTGCGTCCGGCGATTTCTTCCATGCGGATGGTGGTGCCGCATCGCGGGCACGCCTCGCCCTGGTGCTTGTACACGTAGTTCGCGTGCTCGGGCCAGGCCTCAGTTTCGGGAATACCGGGGCGGTCCTCGGGCTCGGTGGTGATGATGCGACCCACGCGCACGCCAATGACGAGCAGGTGCTTGTTGTCTTCCCAGAGGCGCTTGAGCTCGTCGTCGCTCAGGCTCTTGCCGGGGCGCAGCGGGTCAATTTCCTGGCGGTACAGCGACTCGGCGCGGAAGATATTGCCCACGCCCGAAATGGCGGCCTGGTCCATGAGGATCACGCCGATGGGGCGTCCGCTCTTGCGGGCCGCGCGGTAGAAGCGTTCGGGGTCGGCGTCGGAGTTGAGCGGGTCCGGGCCCAACTTGGAGCGGACGGTGCGCACCTCCTCCGGGGTGAGCACGCGGCAAATGGTGGGCCCAACCAGGTCGGCCCAGCCGTGCTCCGAAACGATGCGGCAACGCACGGTGCTCTTCGGTTCGGGAGGACCGGCGTAGGGCTGCTCCTCCCCCGCAGCGTATTCCTTCTCACCAATCTTGCGAGGCGCGCCGATGCTCGAAGCACCCGTGAACGTCTCGTCGCCCCCGAAGGTCCAGTTACCGTAAATACCCAGGTGCACGTTCAGGGTCAGCTCGTTATCGAAGGTCACGAACAGGTGCTTGCCGTGCGCGTAGGCGCCGGCGATAACGTGCCCGTCCAGCAGGGCCGCCCCATCGGTGAAGCGTCCCTGCGGGGAGCTGACGCGCACGCGCTCGCCGGTGAAGACGTCACTGATTTGGCGGGCGATACGGTGGATGGAGTGGCCTTCGGGCACGGGTTCTCCTCGAAAACTTGTCGGCTAGAAATAGTGCGGGTGGGCCCGATAGAAATCGGGGGTCGTGAAAAACGGGGCGTGAAAACGCCTTTGGCGCATAGCCTGCGCTATGTACCAAAGGCGTTCAAAACTTTAGGCGGCGTCAATCTGCTTGCCGGCAATCGCGCCGGTCTGCTCGTACTCGGCCAGCTGGCCGATGCGGCGTGCGTGACGCTCCTCGTTGGTCCAGGGGGTAACCAGGAAGATCTTGATAATCTCCAGGGCTTCTTCCTTGCTGTGCTGACGGCCGCCCACGGCTACCACCTGCGCGTTGTTGTGCTCGCGGGCCAAGGCCGCAGTGTCGTGGTTCCAGGCCAGGGCCGCGCGGATGCCCTCCACCTTGTTGGCGGCCATCTGTTCGCCGTTACCACTGCCGCCCAGCACGATGCCGAGAGAGTCCAGGCCGGCCTCACGGTCGCGCTTCACGCCCAGGGCGGCGTTGATGCAGAACGAGGGGTAGTCGTCCAGCGGGTCGTAGTCGGCGGGGCCGTGGTCAATCATCTCGTAGCCCTCGGCGGTGAGGGACTCGATCAGGTAGTGGCTCAGTTCGAGGCCTGCGTGGTCGGTTGCGATGTGTACGCGCATGGTGCTCTCCTGGTGTGGTGTTGCGTGCGGCTCGGGGCGGCAATGGCCGGGTCGAGGCACGCCTCGCATCCTCAATTGGGATGTTTTCCCCCGATTCGGTTCGGGGTTTCTCTTAGTCTGTACCTACTAACTGTAGCGAATTCGCGCGGGTTCGGGTAATGGGGAGCCCCGCCCACCCCGCCCGCATACGGTAAACTGTGGGATATGGCACTTTGCGGTGTCCCGATGCGTAGCGCCCGCGAGAAAACACCACCCGCAGCGCTCAGACGCAACCCCGGCAAGCCCTGACAGCATTGAGCGAGTCCAACGGCGCGGCGGATGCGCACGCCCGGGCACCGCGTCGGCGTGTCAGGACGGCACGCCGCGCCACCGTCCGCCGTGTCACTTCTATGGAGAGGGAATCCAATGCCCGGCCTAAACCTAACCCGCGATGAGGCGATTGAGCGCGCATCCATTATTAAGCGCGTTCACTCTTACCATATCTTCCTCGACCTGCGCACCGATCAGGATGTCTTCACCTCGAACGTTGAAATCCGTTTCGACGCTCAGGAAGGTGCCTCGACCTTTATCGACGCCATCACCTCCTCGGTCAAGTCCATTAACCTCAATGGCGAAGAGCTCAGCACCGACCTGGCTGACGGCGAGCGCATCCAGCTGCCGAACCTGGCCGCCGAGAACGTTCTGAAGATCGAAGCCGAGATGTTCTACACCAACACCGGTGAGGGTCTGCACCGCTTCGTGGACCCCGCCGACGGCGAGATTTACCTGTACTCCCAGTTTGAGGTGCCGGACTCCCGCCGCGTGTTCCCCGTCTTCGAGCAGCCCGATCTGAAGGCCACCTTCGAGTTTGAGGTGCGCGTACCCTCGCACTGGGTGGTTGTGTCGAACCAGCCCGAGGTGAAGGTTGAGCCGAAGGACTGCGGTTGCGGCCGCGCCAACACCTGGTACTTCAAGCCGACCCCGCGCATGTCCTCGTACATCACCGCAATCGTGGCCGGCCCCTACGAGAAGATCACCAGCGAGCTGACTAACTCCGAGGGTCGCGTGATTCCGCTGGGCGTGTACGCCCGTAAGTCCCTCATGCCCTTCGTTGATGCCGAGGACATGTTTGAGCTGACCCGCCAGGGCTTCGAGTTCTACGAGGAGCAGTTCAAGACCCCCTACCCCTTCGAGAAGTACGACCAGCTGTTCGTGCCCGAATTCAACGCCGGCGCGATGGAGAACGCGGGCTGCGTGACCTACCTGGAGACCTACGTCTTCCGCTCCAAGGTTGCGGAGGCTCTGCGTGAGCGCCGCGCCATCACCGTTCTGCACGAGCTGGCCCACATGTGGTTCGGCGACCTGGTCACCATGAAATGGTGGAACGACCTGTGGCTGAACGAGTCCTTCGCGGAGTTCATGTCTACCCTGGCCGCCGCGGAGAACACCCGCTATGCCAAGGAGGCGTGGGCTACCTTCTCCGCTTCGGAGAAGACCTGGGCCTACCGCCAGGACCAGCTGTCCTCGACCCACCCGATTGTGGCCGAGATTCGCGACCTCGCCGACGTTCAGGTGAACTTCGACGGCATCACCTACGCAAAGGGTGCCTCGGTGCTGCGTCAGATGGTGGCTTGGGTTGGTCAGGAGAACTTCATGGCCGCACTGAAGGTGTACTTCGATAAGCACAGCTGGGGCAACACCGTGCTGGACGACCTGCTGGTGGAGCTGGAGCGCACCTCCGGCCGCGACGTGCGTGCGTGGAGCGCCAAGTGGCTTGAGACCGCCGGCGTAAACACCCTGGCCGTTGAGGTTGAGAACGACGAGGCGGGCAACATTTCGAACCTGGGTATCCGCCAGTCCTACGCCGAGGGCTTCGAGACCCTGCGCCCGCACCGCGCCGTGATTGGTTTCTACAACCTGGTGGACGGCAAGCTGACCCGCACCGACCGCATCGAGCTGGACATCGACGGCGAGCTGACCGTGGTCGAGGAGGCTGTCGGCAAGAAGCGCCCCGACCTGCTGCTGCTGAACGATGAGGACCTGGCCTACGCCAAGATTCGCCTGGACGGGCGCTCCATCGAGACCGCTATCAAGCACCTGGGCGACATCGATTCCTCCGTGGCTCGCGGCGTGGTCTGGGGTTCGCTCTGGGACACCGTGCGTGACGCTCAGATGCCGGCCCGCAAGTACGTTGACCTGGTGCTGAACAACATCGGTAAGGAGACCAACTCCACCGCTCTGCGCACCCAGATTAACAACCTGTCCGTTACCCTGCACTCCTTCGTGGCTCCTGAGGCTCGCGAGGAGACCCGCCACCGTGCAGCTGACCGTCTCTGGGAGCTGGCCAAGGCCGCTGAGCCCGACTCGGATGCTCAGCTGCAGCTGCTGCAGGCGTTCATCAACCAGACCCGCACCGAGGAGCAGTACGACAACGTGCAGCGCCTCTTCGAGGGCGAACTGACCCTTGAGGGCCTGGACATTGACGCCGACCTGCGCTGGAACCTGGTGTGCCGCCTGGCAACCGGTGGCCGTTTCTCCGCCGAGCAGATTGCCGAGGAGCTGGAGAACGACAACACCGCGAACGGCCAGCAGTACGCCGCCCAGGCGTACGCGTCGATTCCGACTGCGGAGGCAAAGGCCGAGTACTGGAACAAGATCATGGTGACCGGCGAGCTGTCGAACATGATTCAGCGTTACGCTATTTCCGGTTTCAAGTCCGGCAAACCCGAGCTGATCGCCCAGTACGATGAGCCGTACTTCGAGCAGATTGAGGGCATTTGGCGTTCGCGTTCGCACGAGATTTCGATGCAGATCATTGGTGGCATGTACCCGAGCGTGCCGACCGCTGAGCTACTGGAGCGTACCGAGGCGTACCTGGCTTCCCTGCCCGAGGATGCTGCGGCTCTGTACCGTCAGATTGCGGAGGCGCGCGACGGCGTGGCTCGTGCACTGAAGGTTCAGGCCGCCGATATCTAGTCGTGTTGCTTTAGGCATCAACCCGTTGGCACGGCGGTGCGCGTGAGCGGCTCCCCGAGTCGCTCGGTGCACGCCGCACCCGAGACACCCCCTCTCCCCCCAGGCATCCGCACGATGCCGGGGCGGAGGGGGTGTTTCCGTGCCCGAGATATGCCCGAGAGAGCGTCGGCTCCCGGCACCCGAGCGGGGAAACGGGGCGGGGACCGAAGGGGTTCGAATCCGGAGGGAGGGATTCGGAGGGAGCCTGAACCTGGGCACACAAATTATCGGCACTCGGGTGCATATTTTTCAGTGTTTTTGCTTAAACCCCTCGGAAAAGCTCTCCACTTGGGGTTGAACCTACCGTACACTGTAGGTATGTCTTCTACCCGGCCCCATTTCAAACGCGTCACCACGGTAGGCGCCGTCCTCGGCGTCTTCGCATTAGGTTCCCTCGGCCTCTACGCCGTCGAGGGCTCCAGCGCCCCCGACGCATCCGCGGCCACCGCCCAGGCGCTCAACCCGGAATCCCCGGTCGTCGCCTCGACGGACCCGGTGGCAAGCCCCACCGAGAGCCCCTCGGCGGAACTCACCCCCGAAACCGTGGCGCAGCAGATGGACCGGGTCGCACAGGAGGCCTTCGGGGCGGAGGGCGCGCACCCGGTGGGCGAGGCGCAGAAGCCCTTTACCACCTCCCAGGATGCCGCCGACGTCACGGTGCAGCAGTACCAGGGCGGCGTGGTCATGCATACCGCAGCCCATGGCGCGGTGGCCATGCACTCCGGCGTCTACGCGCACTGGTGGAAGCAGCGCGAGTACAGCGATTTTGCCGGCCTCGAGGGGCTGCCGACCGGCTGGCGCTCCGAGAACGGAATCATCTACACGACTTTCGAGAAGACCGAACTCTACTGGGACACCGCGATGAACGTGCCCCGAAGCACCACGACTCTGGGCGCGCAGGACGCCCTCGTCATCGGTGACTCGCAGGTTCTGCCGACCTCGTGGGTTGGCCTGGGCCTTTCCGAGGCGGGCTTCACCTCCCACATGTTCCGGTGCGGCGGCGTTGGCTTCGTGGCCTCCCGCCCCGGCGCCTGCCCCTCCTACTACCAGGGCGTAATGGAGAGCGTCTGGGCCCTGCCCGGCGGCGCCCCCGGCGTGATTTATCTGGATGCGTCCGGCAACGACATGTACGTCGACGAGGATGAGGCGAAGGCTACGGAGCAGACGCAGGACCGCCAGACACGGGTCATCCAGCAGCTGCAACGCATGTACCCCTCCTCGAAGATTGTGCTCGGCGGCGTGGTGTCGATGAGCGAATCCGCCGCGCCCGATCCGCAGAAGGCCCACAAGCGTCACACGGCCAACGAGGCGGCGAAGGTCGTGGCTCAGCAGACCGGCGTACTCTTCATGGACACCTCGGACTGGCTGACCCTGTACCTGGCCGAGGGCGATATGGCCGACGGCCTGCACCTGAAGGACGAAACCCAGTACAAGATGGCGGCCCCCTTCGCCGCGCGGATACGCGAGTTGCTGGCTTCCTAACCCCGCATCTTCTTTTGCATAGCATGAGGCGCCGGAAAGAACCTATCTTTCCGGCGCCTCACGCTACGGTCAATTATTGGGAGGGTTCATGCAGGGCTCGTCAGGAGCCGCCCTCCGATGCGTCCGGGTTATGGCCGAGACCTATAAACCGAGGAGGTCTACGCAGCCAGGCGCTGGTCCTTCTGTGCCTCGGCGCGTTCGTGGGCGCGCACGCCGTCGGCCAGGCGGCGCTGCTGGCGCTCGCGGGCGGCCTGCTTCTCACGCTGTTCGGCGGCCCAGGCGACGGGGTCAATGCCCACGGGCTCGTAATGCCACTCACCCACGTAGTCGCGAATCGGGGCCACCCAGGTCACGGGGATGCCTCGGCGCAGGTACACCTCGTGCTCGTTATCTTCAAAGGCGTGGATGATGCGGTGGCCGTCTGCCTCCAGGGAATCCAGGATGGAGCTCTTCCAGGCGGCGGTGTCGGACTGGTCGCGGCCGGGCTTGGCAATCACGTACTTGGGGTTGATGCCGGCGCGGGCGATGAACTCGTTCAGTTCCTTCATGTAGGTGCCGTCGCGGCCGGTAATCACGGCAATCTGAGCGCCGGTCTGTTCAGCCATATCGCGTACGCTATCGGCCACCTCAACGTTCACGGTGGCGTGGCGGATGGCCTTGAAAAAGCGGCGGTAGCTGGTGAAGAAACCGCTCAGATACTTGTCCATCTGGTCTCGGTTGCTGGCAAGAGTGCCGTCAATATCGACTGCAATCAGGTCCATGAGGGGTCTCACTTTCAACCCGCGCGGGAGGATGCGCCCGGTGACGGCGCGGCGGAAGATTCCCGTGCGGTGTGGCTGGTTTATCGGTGCGTTTGCCACACCCCGGTGTGGGTGTAGCCTTTCTAGATTACCTCTTTCCGTAAAGTTTTGTCTCGTCAGCGGTCATATATTAAGCCGTGCTGATCGCTTTTTGGACGCATCTCACCCCCTTGCAGACCGGGGTCCGCGAGGGAGGTGAAGGACAGAAGCGGGCGCTACGGGCCCGAATACGACGATTATGCGCCCTAGAGCGAGGAACTAGAGCAGGGAACCGGAGCCACGGCGCACCAGCACCATGCCGGCCGGTGCCACGATGCGCAGCCACTCGTCCGAGCCCACGCGGGCGGCGAAGACGGGAAGCTCACCGGTAAAGCCCTCGGGGATGAAACCGTACACGCGCAGAGCAAAGGCGGCACCGGTGGGAACCTGCACGCCGTCAAAGGCAGGCAGGTACTCCAGCACCATGGGCGAGGACCAGATGCGAGAGCGTACCGTCGTCAGAACCGCAGCCCCCGGGTTCTCGGGCAGGGCGCGGTCCACGGCCTCCAGGCCCTCGGCGGTGGCTCGGGCAAACTCCTCGACCGGCACGGTGCCCACCTCGGACCAGCCGCGCACGGGGGTTGCCTTACCGGTCCAGCCGGCGTTGACGGTCACCGGGGGCATGTAGAGCACGAGCTCGGGGTTCTGCTGCCCCTCGGCGCTCTGCTGCTCGGCTCCCTGCTGTTCGGCCTGCTTCTGCAGCCGAGCCAGGCGTTCCTGCAGGGCCTGGGCCCGGACCGTCATGTCCAGGGCGGATTCGGCGGCGAGGTGCAAGGCGCGCATCCCCATGATGACGGGTGCGGTCGAGGAAGCGTCCTCGGGCTCCAGGGAGCAGGCGAAGACTGCCAGCACGCGGCCGCGGGCGGTCAGGCGGATCGCCGCATCCGGGTTTACGGCCAGAGCGCGGGAGATGTAGGTGGCCAGGTCCTTCACCACGGCGGCGCCGTGCGCGCCTCCGGGTAGGATCAGGTAGGGCTCCTCCACGCCTTCGTGGGGGTTGTACTTGAGCTCGATGGGGGCGCGGGTGCCGTCTTCAGCGGCGGGTGCGGGATTCTTCTCGGACGGGGTGCTCATCGTAGCTCCTTGGGTTATTCTCTATCTCTTCGCTCCGAGGCGGTCGGTGCAGGCCGCGCGCGTCTCAGAGTGTGCCTTCCCACTCTACGCCACCTTCGGCCCCTCTGAAAACGTGGGAAAATGAAAGCATGATTAAGCCCACTGTGACTCAGAACCTCATGCGGATGCTGGACCTCTCCCCCGTCGAGGCGGCGCCCGCCTCCTTCGGCAGCGATGAGGTACTCAGCGGCGTGACGCTCACCCGCGAGCAGCCTCGTACCTTTGGCGGCCAGGTGCTCGCCCAGTCGATTATTGCCGCCGACCGTACGGTTGAGGGGAAGGCCCTGCACTCCATCCACGCGTACTTCCTGCGCCCCGGGGATATTGAACGGGAGCTGTTCTTCTCCACGCAGCGCCTGAACGATAGCCGCTCCTTCTCGACCCGCCGCGTGCAGGTGTTCCAGGATGAGGCACCCATGTTCTCGGCGATTATGTCTTTCCAGGCTGAGAGCCGCGGCCCCGAGCACACCGCAGTGACCATGCCTGATGTCCCGGACCCCGAGTCCCTGCCGAAGGTCAGCGACTACCTGGGCGAGTTGCCGCATCCGATTGCGCAGGCGGTGGCGTGGGAGCGCCCGATTGATATGCGCCACGTGGATGCGCCCCTGTACACTCAGCCGGATTCCTCCTCGACGGAGCCGCGTGCCTGCGTGTGGTTCAAGACCTTTGACCGCCTGGTGCACGCTGATGGTTCTGAGGCCTCGGAGGCGGAGCACCGCGCCGCTATCGCCTATGCTTCGGATTATCTGCCGTTGGAGCCGGCTCTGCGCCGTCACGGCAAGTTTTGGCTGGAGCCGGGCCTCAAGAGCGCCTCACTGGATCACGCGATGTGGTTCCACCGTTCGGCGCGCGCCGACGAGTGGTTGCTGTACGTGCTGGATTCCCCGAGTGCCCAGGGTGGCAGGATGCTCGCGCAGGGTTCGATTTTCAATCGTTCCGGTGAGCTGGTGGCGACCGTGGCGCAGGAAATGATGTTCCGTCTGCCGGAATATCGATAAAGCGGAGCACCGCTAGAGTTTCGGCGCTACGAGAGCGTAAAACGTCAGAGCATACAGAAAGACCGTGTGAGGTGGTTGTCTCACACGGTCTTTCTTATGTTCTAGTGTACGTTCTAGACGGGGCGAAGAAGCTCTTATTTGGCTTCGACGTCAATCACACCGTCCGGGGAAATGTGCACGGTGCTCTTGGTGCGGCGGGAAACAAAGAAGTCACCCACGAATACCAGACCGGTCACCAGAAGACCCAGTGCTGCCATCCATACTGCCGCCACGCCGAAGAACATCGGGAACAGCACCACGAGCAAGCCCAGAATAAGGGTACCAATAGCAGAGAGCTGCAGGTGGCGTCCGGCGGCGTAGCTCAGGTATTTCATGGCCTGGGCAGTCATCAGACGAATCAGCGCCCACATAATCATCCACGCACCCACAATGGTCGGGATGAAGGTTGCCTGTTCACCCACCGAGGCAGTCAGCAGAATCAGGCCAGCCACCACGGTCAAGATGCCGTCAACCAGGTCCCAGCCGGTACGTGCCTGCTTTGGCGTGCCGAAGTAACGCACCAGTTCAAACACGCCACCAAGCCACACCGAAATGGAGAACACATAACCCAGAACTACCAGCGGAATAGCGGGATTGGCGAACATGTAGATTGCCGCTGCAATCAGCAACAGACCGGTAACCAAGGACATCCAGTTATATTTTGAAAGCATAATGCTCTTCTCTTCGTAATCACATGTGTCAGTTGCACTTACGTGCATACCCATTATAAACCGTGAATATGAAATCCGCCACGATATATCGGTCGCCACTGAGCGAACTATTTCTACCGACGAATAACCCACCACGTAGCGGAACAACACGTGAGATAGCAGGACTATACCCCTTCCCCAGCAGACACAGCGAAGCCCCGCCTCCTGCGTCATAACAGCATCAGGAGGCGGGGCTCACCACCAAACCCTATCGGGTCAGCTTGCGGTGCACCACGCGGTGCGGCTTGGCGGCCTCGGGGCCGAGGCGCTCAATCTTGTTCTTCTCGTAGGACTCGAAGTTACCCTCGAACCAGTACCACTGATCCGGGTTCTCATCGGTGCCCTCCCACGCCAGGATGTGGGTTGCCACGCGGTCCAGGAACCAACGGTCGTGAGAGACGACCACGGCGCAGCCGGGGAATTCCAGCAGCGCATTTTCCAGGGATGCGAGGGTCTCAACATCCAGGTCGTTAGTGGGCTCGTCGAGCAGCAGCAGGTTACCGCCCTGCTTGAGGGTCAGCGCCAGGTTCAGGCGGTTGCGCTCACCACCGGAGAGCACGCCGGCCTTCTTCTGCTGGTCCGGGCCCTTGAAGCCGAACGCGGAAACGTACGCACGCGAAGGCATTTCAACGTTGCCGACCTGGATGTAGTCCAGACCGTCAGAGACGACCTCCCAGAGGCTCTTCTCCGGGTCGATGTTCGCGCGGTTCTGGTCAACGTACGAGATCTTCACGGTCTCGCCGACCTTCAGCTCGCCGCCGTCCAGGGGCTCCAGGCCAACGATGGTCTTGAACAGGGTGGACTTACCCACACCGTTAGGACCAATCACACCGACAATGCCGTTACGGGGCAGGGAGAAGGACAGGCCGTTAATCAGGGAACGGCCGTCGAAGCCCTTCTGCAGGTTCTCAGCCTCGATAACCACGTTACCCAGGCGGGGTCCCGGCGGAATCTGGATCTCTTCGAAGTCAAGCTTGCGGGTCTTCTCGGCCTCCGCAGCCATCTCCTCGTAGCGGGCCAGACGAGCCTTCGACTTGGCCTGGCGGCCCTTCGAGTTCGAGCGGACCCAGTCCAGTTCCTCGCTCAGGCGCTTGGCGAGCTTGGCGTCCTTCTTGCCCTGAACCTCAAGGCGGGAGCGCTTCTTCTCCAGGTAGGTGGAGTAGTTACCCTCGTAGGGGTAGAGGTTACCGCGGTCGACCTCTGCAATCCACTCGGCCACGTGGTCGAGGAAGTAACGGTCGTGGGTCACGGCGATGACGGCGCCCTCGTAGGACTGCAGGTGCTGCTCCAGCCAGAGCACGGACTCTGCGTCCAGGTGGTTGGTGGGCTCGTCGAGCAGCAGCAGGTCGGGCTTCTGCAGCAGCAGCTTGCACAGCGCCACGCGGCGGCGCTCACCACCGGAGAGGTGGGTGACGGGCGTGTCGGCGGGCGGGCAGCGCAGCGCCTCCATAGCCTGCTCCAGCTGGGAGTCCAGGTCCCACGCGTTGGCGGCGTCGATAGCCTCCTGCAGCTGACCCATTTCCTCCATGAGGGCGTCAAAGTCGGCGTCGGGCTCAGCCATGAGGGCGGAAATCTCGTTGAAGCGGTCGAGTTTGGCCTTAATCTCGCCCACGCCCTCCTCAACGTTGCCCAGAACGGTCTTCTCTTCGTTCAGCGGCGGCTCCTGCAGCAGGATACCCACGGTGTAGCCGGGGGTCAGGCGTGCCTCGCCGTTGGAGGGCTGGTCGAGGCCAGCCATAATCTTGAGGATGGTCGACTTACCCGCGCCGTTCGGGCCAACCATACCGATCTTGGCGCCGGGGAAGAACGACATCGTCACGTCGTTAAGGATGACCTTGTCGCCCACGGTCTTGCGGGCCTTGATCATCTGATAAATAAATTCAGCCATAGTTACCTATTTTAGCGTGGATTCGCCGGGTGTTACGAGAGATTTGGCGAAGGGCACTAGACTCGAAAGTATGAGTACCCGACAGTATCGCCCCGAGAGCATCGACCGCTCCCCCGCTCGCACCCCGGAGGGGGTCACGGATTCCGTCCCCGGGGAGCCCGAAACCTTCGGAGCCCCCGGAGCAGGCGGAGCAGGTGGAGAGCTCACCGCCGAGTCCCTTCAGCCGGTTCTGCACCGCCTCGCGCTCGCCATGCCGTTGGCAACCTCCGACCAGCCGTTCGGGCCCGAACACACGGTGTACAGGGTAGGCGGCAAGATGTTCGCCATGTACACCGAGGGCATCGGCTACCCCATTGCGAACCTGAAGACCGACCCCGAGGAATCGGAGGTGCTGCAGCGCATCTACCCCTCCATCATTCCGGCCTGGCATATGAACAAGCGACACTGGATTTCGGTGAGTGCCGGTGAGGGCGTGACCGAGCGGGTGCTTGCCGAACTTGTGGAGGATGCCTACCTGCGCGTCATGTACTCACTGCCCAAGTCGAATCGGCCCATCGAATTTCGCGAGCGCCCCGTACCCGAAAAGCACTGACGGCCGGAGGCGCGTGCTGGGCAACCGGGCGCGCGCGGGCGGGGTAGAGCGGAGGGTTTAAAAAGCGGAACGGGTGGGCATCCAATCCGGACCATTGGATGCTCACCCGTAAGCATAGGTACTTTTACCCGCGCGACGGAGGGTCATCAACCACGATGAACGCTCGAACCACCAAGCTCCCATCCCATAAAGTGCGGGGTGCTTATACCATGCACCACTGATTAACACTGGGATGAATGAAGTTCTCAGACCGGGCATCCCATGCAGAGGATGCACCCGCGTGATGGCGTCATCTACCCCCGAGGTGAAACTCAGCCGAATCATGCAGTTCGACCGAGTGGGGATTACATGCTTCGCCCGCACTACCGGCACGGGAGAAGTCTGCTCTCGGGATAATCATAACCTTTTTGCATTAAAGTGTCATATTTTGATTGAGGATTCACGGAATCTTTCATTGAACGTAGATCAACTCGGTTGATTTTCTCGCGTCATACGTTGATTATTCCCTCAATCAAGCCTTGACCTGGGCTTTTACCGCGATAAGCGCCTCCGCACTCCGGGTGCCGACGGCCCGCAAAAACCCACCGCTCGGGTGCACTCCGTGCAACCGGGCTAGGATGCGGCGCCCGCTTCGGGAGCCGAAGCCTCAGACGATGCAGGCTCCGAGGAGGCAGCCTCGGCGGCATCCTTCTGCTGCTTCGTCTTCTTCTGAGCCGCCTTCGCGGGGTTCGCAAAATGCACCCCGCGCTCGGCCAGGAAGCGGCGGTCCTTCTTATCCCACTGCTCCACCGGGTACGCCTCCAGCAGGTCCGGGCGGCGCTCCAGGGTTCGCTCAATTTGGCGGTCACGACGCCAACGCGCAATCGCGCCGTGATTACCCGACAGCAGCACCTCCGGCACCTTGCGGTCGCGCCACACGGCGGGCTTCGTGTACACAGGGTACTCCAGCAGACCGCCCGTGTGCGACTCCTCCTCGAGGGAGGCGGGGTTGCCCATCGCGCCGGGAATCAGTCGAGTAATGGCCTCAATCATCGCCATGACCGCGACCTCACCGCCGTAGAGCACGTAGTCGCCCAGGGACACAGGCATCACGCGGAAACCCTCCTGCGCCCAGTCCAGCACACGCTCGTCGATGCCCTCGTAGCGCGCCGGGGCGAAGACGATGTGCTTCTCCTCCGCCAGCTCGTACGCCATCGCCTGGTCGAAGACGGCACCCGCCGGGGACGGAACGATGAGCAGCGGGCGGGTATCTGCGGCGGGGTCGGTACCCTCAGCAGAGTCTTCGGTGGCAGTCTGCAGCGGGGAGGCGGCCAGCACCTCGTCCAGGGCCAGGCCCCACGGCTCGGGCTTCATGACCATGCCCGCGCCACCACCGTACGGGGTGTCATCCACAGTGCGGTGACGGTCAAAGGTGTAATCGCGCAGGTCGTGCAGGTGCAGGTCCACCAGGCCCTTCTCGCGCGCCTTGCCCAGCAGGGACAGCTTCAGCGGTTCCAGGTACTCGGGGAAAATCGTGACCACGTCGTAGCGCACGGACTACTCCCCCGCCCGTTCGGTGGCCTGTTCGGCTTCCTCAACCAGGTCAATCAGACCCGCCGGAGGGGTCAACAGCACGAAGCCGGGCTCCTCCTCGGTGGAGGGAACCACCTCGGGCACGATCTCCTCGACGAAGGGAATCATGATTTCCTCGCCCGCGCCGGAGGCCAAGCGCGGCGAACGAGCCAGCTTAATGAGCAGCAGGTCCTGGACCGGCATGGTCTGCAGCCCGGTCACCTTGCCCAGCGGCTCGCCCACGGCCGGGTTATCCACGGGGCTCTCACCCTCGGGCACATCCGCCAGCAGGTACACGGGCAGGTCCACGAGCTCCTGCTCGTAGAAGCCCTCTTCCTCGCCGTCGTCCTCGGGAACCTCGTAGACCAGGCGGGTGCCGCGCAGCTCCTCCGCCTGGTTGCGGGTGGTCACCTCGTCAAAGCGGACCACCAGAATCTTCTTGTTCCAGCGGGCACCGGCAACCGTCAGCTCGCCGGCGGGGGCCACCGAAGCGGCAGCAGAGCCGGGCTTGAAATTCTCGATACCGAGCACCTCACCGCGGACAAAACGCTCCTGCGGGGCGTCGGTGAAAAGCTGAACCGTCACCTCGCCGCGAATACCGTGCGGCTTACCGATACGAGCCACCACAACCTGCATAATTTTCCTCCGCTGGGTACAAGTCGAACCTATGCCGCGCGTCTGCACGGCTCCCACTATTCTACCGGGCACTTAGGACGGGCGCATTCTGCCGCCTCGCTCCTCCCCCCTCGGCGACCGGGGTGAGCGCTCGCGAACAGAGTCCGGGTACGCGAACGCCCCCGCCTCCGGAAATCCGGAAGCGGGGGCACTTCAAACGTTACGAGCTAGCGTCGCTTCTTGTCGGTGTCGATAATGTCGATACGCATCGGCTCGCCATCAGAAATAGCGTCCATCACCAGACGGATGCTCTTGGCGGTACGACCAGACCTGCCGATAACTCGGCCCAGGTCATCCGGATGCACGCGAACCTCAAGGGTCTCGCGGTGACGCTGGGTGCGCAGGCGCACCTTCACGTCCTCCGGACGATCGACAATCCCTCGAACCAGGTGTTCGAGTGCGTCAGCCAACATGATTACTCAGCTGCTTCCTCAGCCTCAGCCTCGGGAGCTGCTTCCTCAGCAGCCTCTTCAGCCTTGGGGGTGATAGCCTCGGGCAGGATCACGGAACCCTTCTCGGGAACAACGAACTCAGCCTTAGCCTCGACGGGCAGAACCTTGGACTCTGCCTTCTCGCCCTTGAATGCAGCCCAGTCGCCCGAGAGCTTCAGCAGAGCCAGAACCTGCTCGGTCGGCTGTGCACCGACGGAGAGCCAGTACTGAACACGCTCAGAGTTGATCTCGATACGCGAGGGGTGCTCGGTCGGGTGGTAAATACCAATCTCCTCGATGGTCTTACCGTCGCGCTTGACGCGCGAATCAGCGACCACAACGCGGTAACGAGGATCGCGGATCTTACCCATACGCTTGAGACGAATCTTAACAGCCACTTTAGTGGTTACTCCTGTTTCATAATTTGGTGCGAGGCACGCGGTTCAGCACCCGTGGGGCGGGCCATTCACGGCGCCTCTATGGACACAACGGCGCGCGAAGAGAGGGGTCGCGCGTCGCCGGGTACTCAGTTAGGGTATCAGAGCCCGAGATTTTAAGCTAGCGGCCGTGCACATTTAATTGCGGTTAATCGCCGCGGGCCCCTCCATTGCCCGCAAAAGGCTGACGGAGGGGCCCGCAAGCCCCGCTAGTCGAGGTTGCTCATCTCCAGGGTCTCCCCCGTATCCAAGGCCCGGTAGCACTCGCGCAGGCGGTGCACCATCGAGGGGCGCACGTAGCCCTCCAGGTTCTCGGGGGCCACCCACTCGTAGGTCACCAGCTCGGCGTCCTGCAGGGTAATCTTCGTATCCGCCGCAATCACGCCGCCGTCATACATGTAGTAGGTGGAGTCACCCCACACGCCCAGGGCCAGGCCGTGGAAAATCAGCAGCACGCGGCCCAGCTTCAGGTCCAGGCCCAGCTCCTCCACGATTTCGCGCTCGCATCCGGGCTTGGGGGCCTCGCCAGCCTCCACAGTGCCGCCGGGCAGAATCCAGCCGTCCTTATAGTTCGGCTTGACCAGCAGCATCTCGCCACGCTCGTTGCGGATTAGAGCACCAGCCGCCAGGCGGCGCGTGGGCAGGGTCGCGATAAAAGCCTTCAGCTCTTCATCGCTCAGGTAGGTATCCCTCATCGTAGTTCTCCTTAACGTTCTTTCGGCGCGCGCACGCGACGCACCATGTTCCGGACTCGCTCGCGCAGGCTCGGGTTCGGGCTCGATTCTTCCCCGGGTTCTTCCGCGGTACGGTAGTTGCCCTCGCGCAGCTCGTCAATCAGGGTGCGCTTGGCGGGGTGATGTTCCCGCCCGCTCTCACCAGGATGCACGACCTCCGCGGGGGTCGCGGCGGGGCGACCCTCGTGGCCGTGCTTCTCCAGCTGGGTACGTTCGAAGGAACGCACGACGGCCGGAATCAGCGCGGATTCAACCGTGGCGTTCAGGGCAAAGAGTGCCGCAGCTACCGAGAACTTGCGGCTCGCCCTACCCTGAGCGCGGCGGCGGCGCGCCACGGCCGCCAGGGTCATAGCGATAGCGCTCTGAGCGGTAACGTCCGCACCCAGGGCAAGCCCCACGCGGCGGGTCTTCGCGCGAATCTGCTCCGGGGTCAGACGCTTGCGGCGCGAACGCGGAGCAGAGCCCTGTACGAAAGGGCCCTGCGGCGCAGGGGGCTGGGGCGCCGGGTCTTGGGGTGTGCTCGGCGCAGGCTCATCGCTCGCCGCGGCATCATTCGCGAGCGCGGCGGAACCCTCGGAAGCCCGCTGGATTACCGATGCTTCGTGCGGCTCCTCGTGCGACACGGGGTCGGCCTCGCGCAGGGCGCTGTCGAGGGACAAGCGTCCTTCTTCAGCCTCCACGAAAGAGTCCGGGACCGATCCCTCCGGCGAACCCATATGGGTGTACTCGTAGGGAATGTGCCCGTTATTGATGGCGTCCATCCACTCGGCGAGGGTCACTCGGCGACCGGTCGCCACCAGCTGATAGCTACGCTCCAGAGGCGAGGTGTAGCCATCCGGGTAGGGTTCAATCTCCTCGTCGTCCTCGAAGGAATCATCCTCCGCGGCAGTGTCCTTAGAGACAGGGCTCCCAGAGATAGTGTTCTCGGAGAAGGTAGCCTCGGCAACGGAGTCTTCCAGCGGGAAGGTAACGTCCACAGCTTCAGATGCCTGCGCCTCATCAGTAGCTTCAGCCGCATCAGCTGATTCAGCAGAACCGGCGGGCTGTGCGAGCTCCTCATCCTCGGAGCCGAAGATACGGGCCGTGCTAATCGAGGCCACGTCAAAGCCGGCGGTCGGCACCAGCGCCAGCTCGGTGGGCACGTCCAGAAGCTGCAGGACCGATTCCAGAGCCAGGGTGTTGCTCGTATCGCGAAGGTACGCGTTCAGGCGGCGGCCGGTCGTAGACTCAGCCTCAACACCGAACAACGCCATCACATTGGCGATGCTCTGCGCAAGCTCTTCCTCATCGGAACCAAAAATTTTCGAGCCGGCAAGCTCCGGAGCCGTTCCGGGAAGACCCGCGAGCAAATCCTCCAGCAGGCCGTCGTAACGGGCCAGCTCCTCCACGCTGAAGGCGCGGTTCAGGCGCTTGGGCACGCGCTGCCAGCGGAACTCCTCCACGATGCTCTCGCGAGGCTCGCCGAAAGCCTCCAGGTACCACTCGTCATCGGAGTAGGGCTCGAGGGCGGGTTCTTCGCAGACCACCAGGTGCTGCTGGTTCACGTTACCCTCAACGATCAGGGCGTTGCAGCTCAGCAGCCCCAGCAGGGCCATAAGGTCCACCGGGTCGGCCGAGATGAGGGTCCACTCCCCCGCCGGGGCGGCCACCACCTGCCGGGTACCGGCCGGAAGGTAGGCCAGGAGAAGGCCCGTAATCATGTCGATGGGCAGGTCGACGAGCATGGCGGCGTCGCCGTCCACGTAGAACTCCAGCTCCTGCACGGTGCCGGGCAGCGCCTCCCATTCGGTCGCCTCGCCCTCCATGGCGGCACCGGTGACAGGGAGCTTCTCAACCAGCTGGGCCACGTAATCCTCGATGGGGGCGCCCAGGCTCAGCGTGCCGTCTGCCACCTCCAGAACGTTCAGGTACCCCTCGGGGTCCACCGCGCAGAGCACGTGGAGCTGCACCTGCGTCTCACCCAGCTCGTAGGCGATGAGCTCGGAGTCGCCGGCCGTGGCCTCGATGAGGGCGGCAATCAGTTCCTCGTCGGTGGTGGAGCGCGCCATGATGCGGCGGCGCTGAATCTTTTCCTCCAGCTCAAGGTTCCGGTCGCTAGGCTCCTCGCCCTGCGGCTCGGTTTCGCCGCCCTCGCCCGGGCGTTCAGGGCTCACGGAATCGTCCGGGTCGGAGGGCGCGGGGGCGCTATCCCACAGGCCCGAGAGCTTGTCGACGGTCCACTCCTCGCTCTCCAGGTCGGCGGCGATGCGGTCCACCCGGCTGCGGTCCTGCCAGGAGTCCGCCGCGGAGTCCCGCATGCTGCGAGCCTCGCGGATAAGCCGCAGCAGGGTAGCGGTCACGTCGTCGACGGCCGGTTCGTCGCTCTCGCTGGAGTAAACGAGATCGCCGGTGACGTCGGCGGAGTTCTCACCGTAGTCCAGGGCAAGACGCACCCAGAGAGGAATGTATCCGGGGAGCCCGGGCAGCTGTTCGTCGTGGTCGTCAAACAAGGGCTCGAGCACCGCTCCGAGTTCCGGCTCCGTCTCGTCCGAGGCGACCTCCCCCGCGGTATCACGAGCCGGGACGCTTTCGGGCAGGGAGCCTCCGCCAGACAGTCCTCGCACCTCGCCGTGCTGGGCTTTGTCAGGCTGAATCTCGCCGTACTGGGTCTCATCGTGCTGAGTCTCGCCGGTACGCGGGTTCTCGCGCTTCCCGTTCTGCTCGTTCTGAGTCATTGTCCCTCCCTTCGGCCCCCTCATCGGGCGCCATACCGGTACGGGTGCGCACCGTAAAGTCGATGCGCACCCGTACCGCCCCTTGCGGGGTTGCGTCTGCTACTACTGCAGGAACTTCTCAAAGCCCTTCGGCAGGTTCATGCTGGACAGATCCATTTCCTGGTTCTGAGCCTGCTGACCGAAGGCAGCGCCGGCGCGTGCCTGCTGCGCCTTAGCTGCTGCCGCCTCCTGGGCCGCACGCTTCTGCGGGTTGCCGGAGCGGGCCTTCTTCTTCTTGTTGTTCTTCGCGTTCTTGCGAGCACCACCCGCTGCAGCCGCCATACCGGGCATCTGCATACCGCCGGGCATGCCGGGCATCTTGCCCGAAGCGAGCTTCTTCATCATCTTCTGAGCCTGGGCGAAGCGCTCCATCAGCTGGTTCACCTCGGACACGGTCACGCCCGCACCCTTAGCGATACGGGCACGGCGGGAACCGTTAATGATGCGCGGAGCCACGCGCTCGTGCGGGGTCATGGAGCGAACAATCGCCTCCACGCGGTCAATCTCGCGCTCGTCAAAGGCCTCGAGCTGCTGACGCATCTGAGCCGCGCCGGGCATCATCATGAGTAGCTTCTTCATGGAGCCAAGCTTACGAATCTGCTGCATCTGAGCCAGGAAGTCCTCGAAGGTGAAGTCTTCCTGGTCGATGAACTTCTTCGCCATACGGTCGGCTTCGGCCTTATCCCACTGAGCCTCGGCCTGCTCGATCAGGGTCAGGATGTCACCCATATCCAGGATGCGGCTTGCCATACGGTCCGGGTGGAACTGCTCAAAGTCGGTCACGTTCTCACCGGTGGAGGCGAACATAATCGGCTTGCCGGTCACCGAAGCCACCGACAGGGCCGCACCACCGCGGGCGTCGCCATCCAGCTTGGACAGGACAACACCGGTGAAGTCCACGCCCTCGTTGAAGGCGTTGGCGGTGTTCACGGCGTCCTGACCGATCATCGCGTCGATGACGAACAGAACTTCGTTCGGCTCAATGGCGTCGCGGATATTGCGTGCCTGCTGCATGAGCTCGGCGTCAACACCCAGACGACCCGCGGTATCGACAATCACCACGTCGTGCAGCTTGGCACGAGCCTCGGCCACACCGTCACGCGCCACCTGCACGGGGTCGCCGGTGGGCACGTCAAACTCGCTGGTCACACCGGGGTGCGGTGCGTAGACGGGCACGCCCGCGCGCTCGCCGACGACCTTCAGCTGGGTCACCGCGTTGGGGCGTTGCAGGTCGGAGGCAATCAGCATGGGGGTGTGACCCTGGCCCTTGAGCCAATAGGCCAGCTTGCCAGCCAGGGTGGTCTTACCGGCACCCTGCAGACCCGCGAGCATGATGATGGTCGGGCCGCTCTTGGCCATATTGATGCGGCGGGTAGAGCCGCCCAGGATGCTCACCAGCTCGTCGTTCACGATCTTGACGATCTGCTGGGAGGGGTTGAGCGCCTCGGAAACCTCCGCACCGAGGGCGCGCTCCTTCACGTGGGCGACGAACTCGCGGACCACGGGCACCGCGACGTCGGCGTCGAGCAGGGCGCGACGGATTTCGCGGACGGTTGCATCAATGTCTGCCTCGGAGAGGCGGCCCTTGCCGCGCAGGTTCTTAAAGGTTGCCGTCAAGCGGTCGGAGAGAGAATTGAACACGATCCGTGATCACTTTCTTAACGTTGAGGTGGCCCCCACCGCGGGGGCGTGCGGGGATGGTTAGTCAGTCCTTAAGGATACAGGATGCGCGCTTTCTCCCCCGCTTATGCCTGTGGATAACGCGCGGGGTTCACCGCGAGCT
This sequence comes from Rothia mucilaginosa, assembly GCF_001061665.1. Classification (GTDB taxonomy): domain Bacteria; phylum Actinomycetota; class Actinomycetes; order Actinomycetales; family Micrococcaceae; genus Rothia; species Rothia mucilaginosa_A. The sequence continues at coordinate 65,123 of NZ_JVSP01000001.1, forward strand.
CAGCAAAGGGCCGCCGGCGAGCGCATCCGAGGCCGTCTTCGGCGTGCGGGTTGCCAGACGTTCACCCGGTGCTCGGGACTGCCCGCAATGAGGTCGGGGCTGCTCTTTTCCGCTCCCCCGCGTCCCGCTAATGATTAGATTTTCTAGACCGCCTGGGTTAGAATCTTAGAAGTGTCGCGCTCCGCGTGCGATGCGCCCGAGTGGCGGAATTGGCAGACGCGCCTGACTCAAAATCAGGTTCTTCGGAGTGTGGGTTCGAGTCCCACCTCGGGCACCAACGCAAAAGCGGCGGGAAAGTTTGAAGCTTTCCCGCCGCTTTTTCTATACCCGCGCATCCCAGCGTTGCCGCGCAAGCTACCTCATCCCCATAACAAAACCGCCGCCCGGCCGTGACAGTTCACGACCGGGCGGCGGTCTCTATGCACCGAGTGTACAGGCTGAGGATTACCCTCAGCTACGCATTGGAAAGAATGGTCAGCGGCTTAGCGCTTGACCTCGTTCTCCTCGTAAGGACGCAGAGTTTCGCGCTCACCGTCTGCACCGGAAACGCGGTGTACCTGAACCATGTTGGTGGTACCGGCGCGACCCGCGGGAGCACCGGCAGCCACGACGACCAGGTCGCCGGCTTCTGCCAGGCCGTTCTTGAGCAGGTACTCGTCCACGAAGGTAAAGATAGCTTCCTGATCAGTAATCATCTCAACCTGCTCAGCTTCAACACCCCACAGCATGGACAGGAAGGAACGAACCTTCGAGCTGGTGGTGAATGCAACCACGGGGGTCTCGGGACGCAGACGTGCCAGACGGCGTGCGGAGTCACCGGACTGGGTGAAGGTTACGATGAGCTTCGCATCCAGCTGGTCGGCGATGTTCACTGCAGCACGGGTGATTGCGCCGCCGCGGGTGCGGGGCTTGCGGTCCAGTTCGGGCACGCGGTACAGGCCGCCCTTTTCGGTGTCCTTGACGATCTCGGCCATGGCCTGCAGGGTCAGGATCGGGTACTTACCGACCGAGGTCTCACCGGAGAGCATCACGGCGTCTGCGCCGTCGAGGATTGCGTTAGCGCAGTCAGACACCTCTGCACGGGTGGGGACGGGGTTGTCGGTCATGGACTCGAGCACCTGGGTTGCCACGATAACGGGCTTTGCCCAGCGGCGTGCCATGTCGATAGCCTTCTTCTGAACGAGGGGGACCTCGGAGAAGGGCAGCTCAACACCGAGGTCACCACGAGCAACCATGATGCCGTCGAACTTGTCGATGATGTCCTGCAGGTTGTCCACTGCCTGGGGCTTCTCGATCTTGGCGATGACGGGTACGCGGATACCCTCTTCCTCCATGATCTTGTGGACGGGCTCAACGTCTGCACCGGTACGAACGAAGGAGAGTGCAATGATGTCCGCACCCATCTTCAGGGCGAAGCGCAGGTCGTTGGCGTCCTTCTCGGTCAGTGCGGGCAGAGAGACCGCAGCGCCGGGCAGGTTGATGCCCTTGTTGTTGGAGATGGGGCCGCCCACGATGACGCGGGTGCGCACGCGGGTGGGGGTCACCTCGATAGCCTCGAGGCGAATCTTGCCGTCGTCGAGCAGGAGCTTGTCGCCGAGCTTTACGTCGCCAGGCAGACCCTTGTAGGTGGTGCCGCAAATTTCTGCGGTACCCTCAACGTCTTCGGAGGTAATGGTGAAGTCTGCGCCGGGCTCAAGGTATTCCTTGCCGTTTGCGAAACGCTCGAGGCGAATCTTGGGGCCCTGCAGGTCGGCGAGGATAGCAACGTCCTTACCGAGCTTTGCAGACTGGTCACGGATGGTGTCGTAGCGTGCCTGGTGCTCGGCGTGATCACCGTGGCTCATGTTCAGACGGGCGACGTTCAGGCCAGCCTTGATTGCCTCGGAGATCTTCTCGGGGGACTCGATTGCCGGACCGATGGTTGCAACGATTTTTGCGCGCCTCATGTACCTAACCTTTGTGTGTTGTTTCGCGCACCCCATGAGGGGAAACGCCGGTTTTTCGGGGAAGGTCACTACTGATTTCCCACTCATTCCCACGCTTTCCAACAAAATGGAACATGCCGAAGGCGTAGGATTCTTTCTCAATTATAGGGGTTTTACAGCCTCTTGGGTATGCCTATTTCGGTCTTTCTGCCGGGGAATTAGTGTTTCACCTCGCACCCCAAAATCTTCTCCCGCACACCCCCGGCATCCCTTCCGCGCAAAGTCGCGGTATACGGCATTTGAGGCACTCCCCACCAAGAGAAGATAAGCAATGTAACAATTGGTCACGCCCATTAACCTTCGGGCGTGTTTGTGAGCTCAGGGTCCCTTCTTGTGAGGACCTATGAGAAAATATATGAGGCTTCCAAGGCTAGGCGATTTCACATTTTCGCGCGCCTAGCATATATTGGAAGCAATAATTAGTATTTGAAATGCGAAATATATCTGGAAGGTTCACAGATGACTACTCGCGTGCTGATTATCTTCGGCTCCACCTACGGCTACACCGAGCAGTACGCCACCTGGCTGGCAGAAGATCTGCGTGCACTCCCGCAGGCCCCCGAAGTTGAGACTGTCCCCGCCTCCAAGGTCACCCCCGAGCAGGCAGAGGCATTCGATGCCTTCGTGATTGCCGGTAGCGACTACGGTGGATTCCTCAACGGTGCCCCGGCCCTACGCAAGAAGATTCTGCCGGTTATCGCCCCGAAGAAGAACCGCACCGCGTTCTTCACCGTGTCCTTCACCGGCGAGTACTCGAAGAAGCTGCTGGACAAGGCCGTAGCCAAGAGCTACACCCCCGAGCTGACCGAGGGTCGTCCCGTTTACCACCTGCGTGGCGGCATCGACTTCGATAAGATTTCGCTGGCTCACAAGACCGCCCTGAAGGGCCCGGTCCGCGCATGGCTCATGGCGAACCCGAACCCCAACGAGGGCATCAAGCAGATGCTCGAATGCTATAAGACCGGTAAGGCAGAGTATATCGACCGCGAGAGCCTCAAGCCTCTGGTCGAGGACATTGCCAAGTTCCTCTAGGATTGCGCTAACGTAGCCGTTCTGAGGAATCGCTTAGCTTTCGTGTGTACCCCGCTCGAACGCACCGGGTATCCCGTTCAACGATTGAGACGGATGCGTTCGGGTGAGGGATACGCGATTCAAAACGTGCCGATTGGCACCATAGAGTGGTCGATGACTTCATCTCTCCTGCATCGACCATGAAACTCCGGGTACCGGTGCGAGGCCGCGCCAAAAAACAGTACCCGGAAACCGAGGGGTGGGTCTTTGTGTGTGCGGCCCACCCCTTCTTTCATGACCCAGTCACAGGCCCGATGCACCCCCTCCTCCGCACGACGCCGAAAAATGCGCACGGACGAAAAAATAACCGTCCAAAACCCCTCGGAAACATTGCGTTTCGCGGCGCGCGTACCGTACCCTTTTAGCTGTGCCCGTCGGCGCCTGCCACCCCATCACCGGCCAGCCACCCCGCGGTGGCGCATCTTCTTCCGGTGGCAAAAATCCAACCACGAATCCACGAGGGACCACTGTGCCTTCAACGGATTGTCGCGCCCGAACGCGGCCGCCATTTCACTCACATCACCGGCGACCGTACCCGAACGCACACTACAGAACGATTCGTTCGTTCCGTGTCATGCTGTTCTACCGTGCGTCGGAACCACACCATTCACAGTCAACTCAAACACAGGCATAAATATGAAGATATTCCAGACTGCCGGGCGCTCCGCGGCAGCCCGCTCCCTCATGGCATCGGCCGGTGCCCTCTCCCTCCTGGCGTCCTCTCTGACCGCAGTTCCGGAGGCCTTCGCGGCCCCCGAGGCTTCCACAAGCCCCGCGGCTACCGCCAGCGCACAGCCCGTCGATGCGAACACCTCGTACGAGAACCTCACCTACGCACCCGCCCCGGACCCCGCACAGGTTGAACGCGACAACCCCGCCATGGGTGCCGGCGAGCGCGAACGCATGGGCACCGCTAATGCCCGCACCGGCGCAACCTCCGCCCCCACGGCAACCCTGAGTGGGCTCGCCGCGGGTAGCTCTTCAGCACAGGCGCTGGCCCTGGGCCGCTCCGCCTGGACCCCGAGCGGCGGCACCCTCGGCATGGACGTCTCCTCGCACCAGCAGAACGTGGACTGGGCAAGCGCCTGGGCGGCCGGTTCCCGATTCGCCTACGTGAAGGCCACCGAGGGCGCGTACTACACCAACCCCTACTTCGGTCAGCAGTACAGCGGCTCGGCCTCCGTCGGCATGGTGCACGGCGCCTACCACTTCGCCAACCCCCGCACTTCCTCCGGTGCCGATCAGGCCCGCTACTTCGTGCAGAATGGCGGCGCGTGGACTGCCGACGGCAAGACTCTCCCGGGCCTGCTGGACATCGAGTTCAACCCCTACCCCACCTACGGCAACACCTGCTACAACATGACCGCGGCGCAGCTGACCGCCTGGATCCGCGACTTCGTGGACACCTACCGCGCGCTGACCGGTCGCGCGCCCATGGTGTACACCGCAACCTCTTGGTGGTCCCAGTGCGTGGGCTCGCAGGAGTTCGGCTCCCTGCCGCTGCACCTGGCCAGCTACTCCACGGTCGTGGGTCGTATTCCCGCCGGCTGGAACGGTTACGACATCTGGCAGTTCACCGACTCGGGCCCGTTCGTGGGTGACTCTAACTTCTTCCCCGGCAGCGTCGAGGACCTGAAGGTTCTGGCGAAGAACCCGAAGGCTGAACACCGCAACTGGGCCAAGGACAACCAGCCGACCCAGAACCCGAACGTGGTCGTCACCCCGACCGGTTCGATTGATATTCGCACCGGCATTGGCGTGGCCTGGAACCGTAACCGAAGCTTCTACGGCAACCCGGTCGGCGGCGAATATAGCCTGGGCTACGGCGTGTACGCCCAGAAGTTCAGCAACCGCAAGACCATCTACTGGACGAACGCGAACGGGGCCCACTGGGTGGTGACCGACGGCGGCCTCGATCACAAGTTCCGCTCTAACGTGGCCCGCTACCGCGGCCTGACCACCGATGAGGGGGGACGCTTCCAGACCGTGGCGGTCTCTTTCGCCAACGGGGAGGGCGCCTACTGGACCGAGAGCACCGGAACCCATACGCTCAACGAGCGCGGCGGCATCTATTGGGCCTGGCGCAATTCCGGTGCCCAGGGTGCCCCCACCACGGATGAGGAGAACCTGGGCGGCGGCATCGCCAAGCAGGAGTTCTCCGGCCGTCGCACCTTCGTGTGGAGCGCGAAGACCGGCACCCACCTTCTGCGTACCGGCGGCGCGTTCTACTACCGTTTCCTGGAGCACCGCAATGCCTGGGGCGCCCCGGCGACCGACGAGACCGCTAACTCCACGGGCGCGCAGGTGCGCTTCGCCTCCGGCAAGATGCTGCTCTGGTCGGATGCGTACGGCGCCTACGAGACCAACGGTAACGGCGCGATTTACAACCACTGGGCTCGCAACACGGCTCGTTACGGTGCGGCTCGCGGCAACGAGTCCTACGCGAACGGGGTGTACTACATGGATTTTGAGCGCGGCACAATCCGCTGGACCGCTCAGCGCGGCATCTACTAGGCCTACGCCCTAGCAAACATCACGGATATAGAGAACGAGGGGCACCTTCTGCCACAGAAGGTGCCCCTCGCCGTTTCCGCTCCGAGGATGCTAAGCCTCTGCCGAGTGTGGGCAGAAGGGTTACACACTGCCGCGAGCGGGGTGGGTTACCGAGTGAGTAGAGAAACCCGGTCATGTTACCCGTGCCGGCAGGTAAGTTTATGTCGTACCCGAGAAGGTAGTTGAGTCATCTCGCGAGGCGGGCCCTGGATTAGTGTGGCGAACGCAATCCCCCTTGACTACGTCCGTGGGGCCCACACTAACCGCTGTGAGGCCTAGTCCCAGGAGGTGTCTAGAGGGGCAGCCTGACCGGAAGTAGGACTCATGGCGAATGACGGCACGGTACGAAGATGCTGAAATTCACCCGGGATGCGGCGTTCCGGGGAAGGAACCGATATCTAGGAGGGCGGTTCCTTCACACGCCGTGTCCCTCATTCAAGGATAGGTCGAAGGAGGGCTTTCCGCCCATCATTTCGGAAAATATTACGTCTCAACCGTTGATTGAAAGTTTACCTGATAAAAATATATTTTGAATTCTTTGGATGTCTAATAGTGCATATTTTTCGGGTGATTTACTGGAGTTTTTGAGATAATCCTCGATTATTTCAAAATAATTTTATGGATATATTACGTTTAGGTGTTTCGCACTCTCAGCGGTAACGCCGAGCTTTTCCATCCAGAAATCTCTCTTGCGGAAACCCTTGCCACAGGCTGCGGAAAGCCCGGAGCGCAACGCACACTAGGGCGCACCCCGTGCCGTATGCACCGCGAGAAAGTACCCTTACTCCCCCGCTACACGGGATGCGCCCTAGACGCTTCATCGCCCGATCAGCCGCGGCTCACGCCGCACGCACCGGGCTCGCACCTCCTAGAGGCTAGCGAAGTCCAGAACCATACGGCCGGTAATCTTACCAGCAGTCATTTCCTCGAAGACAGCCGGTGCCTCGTCAACCTCACGCAGCTGAACCACCGGAACCACGAGGCCGTCAGCACCGAACTGGAACGCCTCCGCCAAATCCTGACGGGTGCCCACCAGGGAACCCACCACGCGGATACCGTCCAGAACGATCTTCACAATGGACAGCTCCATCATCTCCGAAGGCAGACCAACAGCCACCACGGAACCGCCCGCACGAACCGACTCGATAGCCTGGTTGAACGCAACCTTCGACACAGCAGTCACCACAGCAGCGTGAGCGCCGCCGCCGGTCAGCTCGCGAATACGAGCCGGAACGTCCTCAACCTCACGGCCGTTGATGACGTGATCAGCACCGACCTTACGAGCCAGAGCCAGCTTGTCGTCGTTGATGTCGACAGCGATAACCTTGGCGCCGAAGACCTTCTTAGCGTACTGAACGGCAAGGTTACCCAGACCGCCAGCGCCGTAAGCAACCAGCCACTGACCCGGGCGAACCAGCGACTCCTTGGTTGCCTTGTAGGTGGTCACACCAGCGCAGGTAATGGAGCTGGCCTGCGCCGGGTCAAGGCCCTCGGGAACCTTCACAGCGTAATCAGCGGGCACCAGGGTGTATTCGCTCATGGCGCCGTCGACGGTGTAGCCGGCGTTCTTGACCGAACGGCACAGAGTCTCACGACCCGAGGTGCAGTACTCGCAGTGGCCGCAGCCCTCGAAGAACCAAGCCACCGACACGCGGTCGCCTTCCTTCAGGGACTCAACACCCTCGCCGACCTTGACGACACGACCAACGCCCTCGTGGCCCAGAATACGGCCCGGAAGCTCACCGAAATCACCGGCAGCCACGTGCAGGTCAGTGTGGCACACGCCCGAGTATTCAATCTTCACGAGCGCCTGACCGTGACCGACGGCCGGAACGGGAACCTCACGGACAACAACCGAACCGTCAACATTCTCAGGGACAACAACAGCCTTCATGGTTTCCTTGCACATGACCTAAACTCCTTAGTCATTTGTGGTCGCGCTCAAGCCGCAATCTGCAATCTGCGATCTGCGCTTTGCAACCTAGCGGAGTGAGCGCGCATATTCTTTACATTTCCACCGTAAAATGACGAGCTGCCAATCGGAAGGACCCTTCCCAAATATGACGAAGGGGATGTTTAGGAATCTGCAAACCAATGTTGATAAGTTTTCGATAAGGTCCATTCCGACTAATGCGCTAAACCGCCAAAGGTTGAAATGACGCTATGACAAAGCAACACAGAAGATGAGAATGCCTCCCAAACCAGCGGTCTGGGAGGCACTCAGAAAAAATTTAAATATTAAGTTTGGTGCGCACAGTACCCTAAAGGTAGGGTTCAACCCGCACCTATACGGTTCCTAGCGGCATTTAGAAGCAGAAAGCAACCTCGACCGAACCGGCACCGCGCTCACCCGAGGCGCTCGGGGCGTTCATGGCCCAGCCCAGGTCACTCACGTACGCGGTCGTATCCATGTAGGTTCCACCACCGGCGCCGCCGCCGGCCAGCTGCACCGTACCCACCGCGTAGCGGGAACGAGCCGGATCGTTATTCCACTTCTGCGAGACCACGCGAGCCGAGACGCTCAGCGCCGCACCCGAACCGCCGCCGCCGTACCCGGCACCGCCGCCTCCGGATACCACCGACTGGTAGCCATTAAACATCGCGCCCGCATTCGAGGGGGACGCGTCGGTGCCCGCGGGGGTCTGATCCCACTGGTACGAATAGCTGACCACGCCGTCCGCGCCCTTCGCACGGAAGCCGCTCGGGCCGGTCTCGCCCGCCGCCGCGCTACTCACCAGCTTCTGCGTGGAGGTGCTCGAGAAGCCAATCACGGAACCGTCGGAAGTCGGCGGATCCAGCTTCTCACCGCCACCACCGCCCATGCCGTTCATAGCGCCCGAACCGGGGTTCACCTTCAGCAGCGGCACCGACTGCGCCGTGTACGAGGTGAAACCCACGAAACCCGGGGAACCGTCGCCGTCGCTGGAACCGGCGCCTCCGCCGGTGCTGAACTGGTGGCGGCGACCGGAGCTATCCAGGGAGTAGTAAGCCGTCGCCTGCAGCGCACCCGGCTTCGCGGGGCTCGGCAGATCCGTCGCGTACGTGGCCAGAGTTCCCGCGCCGCCGCCACCGCCGGCGACAATCATCGGCACGCCGTCCACCTCAATCGCGGAAGAACCGCCGCCCGAGGAGGAATAAAGCACGGCGTTCATGCCGCCATGTCCCATCACACCACCGGTGCGGCCGGTCAGGCTCTCAATCGCGGCGACCACATCCGCAGGGACCGGGGAGGAAGCCTTCGAGGAGCCGCCCACGCCGTAGCCGTCACCGCCCTCGGCCGGGGTCAGCTCACCGTTACCGATGCCGCCCGAACCGGCCGTCAGGGTAATCACCTGGCCGCCGCGCACCGGCATGGATCCCTCTACCAGGGCGCCCGAACCGGCGTCCGCAACGGCGTAGTTCGTGCCGCCGGCGCCGCCAATCACGGTGAAACGCATGCGTCGGGCACCCGCGGGCACGGTCAGAACGGCAACCTTCTTCACGCCGTCACCGGCGGTAATCAGGGTGGAATCCTCGTAGGGGCCGGTACATTCGCCTTCCTCGGGGGAGGCGGCAAAAGCGGGAACCAGGGTCGAAGCCGCGACGGCGGGGGCAGCCCAGGCCGCACCGGCCACGAGACGACGACGGGTCAGGCCCGAACGGGAGGAGGGAGAAATTGGGCGTGAAGAATCGCCGGAAGAAGAGCTCACGATATGTGTCCTGTAGTTGAGTGAATAATTCTGAGCGCGGTGCGTGCCGCGCGGAAGGGGCCGATTCCCAGAGGCTATGCCCCCACGCGAGCACGTATTACCGTGGTTCCTCTATTATGCCTTCTCAGGCCCCTGTTTTCACAAGTCGCCGAAAACTCTCTGCGGTGTGGAAGCCGAGTTGGGAACTCCACGAGAGCAGAACGCCGGCACGGGGCCCAAAACGGGGTCAGGCACGGGAGCTGAAAGACAGAAAACCGCCGGACGGGGTGCTCCCCCATCCGGCGGTTTTCAGCATGAATTATCGGTTACCGAGAGCATCAGCTGGACGCGGTGTCCTCCGACTTCCCGGCCTTTTCGGTCTTTTCGGCGCCCTCCGACTTCCCCTCGGAATCGTCGGAGTCTTCGGCGCTCGCAGAGTCCTCGGCATCATCGGCCTTCTTCTCCGAACGCTTCGGAGCAACCTCCACGGGGCCGGGCTCAACACCCGCGGCGGCCTTCGCCGCCGCGCGACGACCGGCCACCACAAAGCCCGCGGCACCCAGCAGAACCAGCAGCAGGGCCGTCCACACGTGAATACGAACACCCCAGAGCATCTCCGAAGTATCGATGCGCAGGAACATCTCGATGAAGAGGCGACCCACACCGTAGTAGAACACGTACAGCCACAGGGTCTGACCCAGCTTCAGCACGCCCTTACGGCCCAGCCACAGCAACAACGCCACACCCAGCAGGTTCCACAGCGACTCGTACAGGAACGTCGGGTGGAACAGCGTGCCGGCCGGATACTGCGAGGGAAAATTACCGCTCGAGGTGCTAATCTCCAGACCCCACGGCAGGGTCGTCGGCTTGCCGAACAGCTCCTGGTTGAACCAGTTGCCCCAGCGGCCAAAGGCCTGGGCCAGCAGGATGCCGGGGGCCACCGCATCCGCAAAAGCAGGGAAATTCATGCCGTAGCGGCGGCAACCGTACCAGGCGCCCAGCGCGCCCACCGACACGGCACCCATGATGCCGATGCCGCCCTCCCAAATCTTCAGAAAGGCCCACGGATCAGCGACATTCGGGCCGAAGTAGCTGCCCGGGTCGGTAATCAGCACGTGGTAGGCGCGGGCACCCACGATGCCGGCCGGGATGGCCCACATCGCCACGTCAAAGACGCGTTCAGGGGTACCACCCGCCGCCTTCCAGCGGCGGGCGCCCAGCCACAGGCACACCGCCATACCGGTCAGAATGCACAGAGCGTAGAAATGCACACGAAACGGGCCCAGCTGCAGGTACGAGACGCTCGGGGAAGGAATCGACAGCGCCGGCAGGGCCACCGCCGAAAGCAGGGCCGACATTAAGCCTCACGCCCCGCCAGCTCGCGGGTCAGGCGGGCTACCGCATCCACGCCGCCGGAGGCCAGGGCCTTCACCAGCGCGGTACCGACGATCACACCGTCCGCGTAGGCGCCAATCTCCTCCACGTGAGCGCGGGTCGAAACGCCCAGGCCCACACACGCGCGCTTGGCGCCGGCGGCCTTGATATCCGCCACCAGGGTGCGGGCCGCCTCCGACACGGAGGTGCGGGCACCGGTCACGCCCATGACCGACACCGCGTACACGAAGCCGCTCGAGGCCTTCGCCACGGTTGCCAGACGCTCCGGCGAGGAGGACAGCGCGGCCAGGAAAATACGATCCAGACCGTACTCGTTCGACGCCTCAAACCAGGCCGATGCCTCGTCGGGCACCAGGTCGGGGGTAATCATGCCCGCACCACCGGCGGCCGCCAGGTCACGCGCAAAATTCTTCACGCCGTACGCCAGCACCGGGTTCCAGTAGGTCATGACCACGACCACCGCGTCGGTGGCCTCGGTAATGCGGCGGACCGCCTCAAAGAGCTGGGAAAGCTTGAAACCGTTCTCCAGGGCCTGGCCGGTCGCCTTCTGAATCACCGGACCGTCCATCACAGGGTCGGAGTAGGGAACGCCCAGCTCGATGATGTCGGCGCCATTGTTGCCCAGGGCAATCGCCGCGTCAATGGACTCCTCCAGGGTGGGGAAACCCACCGGCAGGTAGCCAATCAGGGCCGCACGGCCCTCGGCCTCGCACTGCGCGAGACGAGCGGCCAGGGGCGAATCGGAGTTAGCGGGAGGGAAGGTACCGTCCACCACCTCGTAGGGGGCGGCGTGGGGAATGAAGTCCTGGTAGCTCATTACTTAGCCTCGCTCTCGGTCTGGGCGTTCTTTTCAGCGGAGGCGGCGGCCTCCTTGTTACCGGTCATCAGGGTCGAGGACGGGATGGCCTTACCCAGGCCGAACCACTTCTGAGCGGTCTCCATGTCCTTATCGCCGCGGCCCGACAGGCACACAATCATGGTCTTCTCGCGGGCGGCCTCCGGGTCCTCGGCGGCCCAGCGCTGGCACACGCGCAGTGCGCCGGCCAGGGCGTGCGAAGACTCAATCGCCGGGATGATGCCCTCGGTGCGGCAGAGCAGGCTCAGCGCATCCATAGCCTCGGTGTCGGTCACCGGCTCGTAGGTCACGCGGCCAATATCGGAGAGGTACGAGTGCTCCGGGCCCACACCCGGGTAGTCCAGGCCAGCCGAAATCGAGTGGGACTCGATGGTCTGGCCGTCCTCGTCCTGCATCAGGTAGGTCATCGCGCCGTGCAGCATGCCCGGGCGGCCCAGGGTGATGGTCGCCGCGTGACGGCCGGTCTCCACGCCGTCGCCGCCGGCCTCAAAGCCGTAAATCTCGACCGAAGGGTCGTCCAGGAACGCGTGGAACAGGCCAATCGCGTTCGAACCGCCGCCCACGCAGGCGGCCAGGCCGTCGGGCAGGCGACCGGTTAGCTGCTGAATCTGCTCGCGCGCCTCCGTGCCGATGGCGTCGTGGAAGAAACGCACCATCGCCGGGAACGGGTGCGCGCCGGCGGCGGTACCCAGCAGGTAGTGGGTGTTCTCGACGTTCGCAACCCAATCGCGCAGCGCCTCGTTAATGGCATCCTTCAGGGTGCGGGAGCCGTTCTGCACCGCAATCACCTTCGCGCCCAGCAGCTGCATGCGGGCAACGTTCAGGGCCTGGCGCTCGGTGTCTTCCTCACCCATGTACACCACGCACTCCATGCCGAACAGGGCTGCGGCGGTCGCGGTGGCCACGCCGTGCTGGCCGGCACCGGTCTCAGCAATCAGGCGGGTCTTACCCATGCGCTTGGCCAGCAGAGCCTGGCCCAGCACGTTGTTGATCTTGTGGCTACCGGTGTGGTTCAGGTCCTCACGCTTGAGGAAGACGCGGGCACCGGCGTGCTCCGAGAACTTCGGAACCTCGGTCAGCAGCGACGGACGGTTCGAATACTCAGCAGAAAGACGCTTGAACTCGGCCAGGAACTCGGGATCGTTCTTCGCCTCGTTAAAGGTGGTTTCCAGCTCATCCATGGCGGCAATCAGCGACTCGGGCATCCACCGCCCGCCGTACTCACCAAAGTAGGGGCCGGGGGCGTTCTTCAACGACTTACCGTTGAGGAAAGCATCTGCCAGGTTTTCGCTCATCACTATTCCTTCCCTGGATGGTTGATGCCGGATGCGCGAATCTCGCGAGCCCGCGGGGGCGGGGGCGGCGCATCGGGCCTGAACGGGGCGAGCCCGGCCGGCGTGTACGGGTTTTCCCGCGCCGTTTTAAGAAATGCGCGAAAAAAATCCGAAATGCTTAAAGAAAGCGTGCCGGCGGGTGTTCACCCATAATTTTCAATAGTACCCCGGGCGTGCCTGCCCGAATGTCGCCGAGGGGCGTGATAAAGCCCCAAGCGGGTCCATTCCGAAGGAAACCTAGAGCAATTCGCGCAGCTCTTCCATATCCTGAGACAGTACGGCGGAGACACCCTCGCGCATCGACACCCCGTACAGGGTCTGCGCCATCTGCATCGTGCGCTTCTGGTGCGTCACCACAATCAGCTGGGAGCGCTCCCCCAGCTCGCCCAGCACCTGCAGCAGGCGCGAGAGGTTGCGGTCGTCCAGGGCGGCCTCCACCTCGTCGAGGGCGTAGAAGGGCGAGGGGCGCGACATATAAATCGCAATCAGCAGGGCCAGCGAGGCCAGCGAGCGCTCGCCGCCCGACAGCAGGGAAAGTCGCTTGACCTTCTTGCCGGCCGGGCGGGCGTGAATCTCCACGCCGGCGTTCAGCGGGTCGGCGGGGTCGTCGAGCTCCAGGTGGCCCTCGCCGCCGGGGAAGAGCGTCGCGAAGATGCGGCGGTAGTGGGTGTTGATGTCCTCCAGTGCGGCGGTGAAGACCTCGGCGATGTGGGAGCTCACCTCGTCCATGACCGTGTTGAGGTCGCGGCGGGTCGCCTTCAGGTCGTCAATCTGCTGGTTCAGGTAGGCGTGGCGCTCGGAGAGGGCCTCGTACTCTTCCAGGGCCAGCGGGTTGATGGCGCCCAGGGCGGTGAGCTCGGCGCGGGTCGCCTCCAGGCGGGCACGCACGACGGCGGTGGGGACCTCGCGTTCGGAGGGCTCGTCCTCGGGGTTTTCCGCGCCGTCGGCATTTTCTACATTCTTTGCGGCGCTTTCGGTATTTTCGGTCGCGTCCTTTTCCGCGGTATTTTCGGGCGCCCCGGCGAGGCTTTCGATATTTTCGGAGACGTCCACGGGCAGCTGTTCGGAGTAGTCCTCCCCCAGCTGCTCCAGGCTCACGCCCGTCTGCAGGCGCACCCGCTCGGCCAGGGCCTGCAGGCGCTCCTGCACGCGGGCCGCCTCGGTCTGGGTGCAGGCCAGCAGGGTCAGGGCCGCGGCGTGGCTCGACTGCAGGTCGCGCACCTCCTCATCGGCGGCGAGGGCGCTCTCGCGGGTCTTCTCCAGCTCGGCGCTCAGCTCGCGCAACTGCCCCTCGCGCTCGGTCACCTCGGCGGAGAGCACCTCGAGCAGTCGGCGGGCACGGCGCTCCACCGTGGCGGCGGGGGCTTGCTCCCCCGTGCCGGCCAGGTACTCGTCCTCGCGGGTACGGGCGGCGCGGTAGGCGGACTCCGCCTCGCTCACGGCACGCTCGGCGGCGGCCAGTCGCTCGACGTGGCGGGCGCGCTCGTTCTGAACGTTCAGCGCGGAGTCCTTCAGGGACTCGGCCTCCGCGCGGGCGCGGGCGTGCTCGGCGGCGGCCACGCCGGCGGCCTTGGCGGCCACGCGTTCGTCCTCGACCGCGGATTCCGATGCGGCGCGGGCGCGGGCCACGGCGGCCTCGGCATCGTCCAGGGAGGCGCGGGTGAGGGCCACTGCGCGCTCGGCCTCCCGGTGGGCCGCGGCCAGCTCCAGGGCGCTCACGCCCTCGGCCGGGTAGAGCAGGCTGTAGCGGGTGTACTCGACTCCGCGTGCGTCAAAGACGCGCCAGAAAACGTCCCGGCCGGCGGTTTCTCCCTCGGGGGTCGAGGTGTCACTCTCGGAGCTTTCGAGGTTTTTGGAGTCGTTGGAGTCTTCGGGGGTTTCGGGGTACTCGGCGGTCAGCAGGCGCAGGGCGACCTCGGCCGCCTTGGGGCTCGGGGCGAAGAGGGTCCCGGCCAGGCGCTCACGCAGGGCGGCAACCACAACCCGCAGGGTCTCGCCGTCGATGCCACTCAGTGCGGCGGCCTCCTCGTTCAGGGGCTCGACGACCTCGAGGGCCGCGCGCACGCCCAGCTCGGCCAGGCGCTCCGCGTGAGGCTCGGGAAGCGAAGCGGCGGGGACTCGCTCGTGCGAGGGGGCCTCCCCGCGCAGGTGGGAACGGCCAGGGCCAGCGGAGGACTCGGTGAGCGCGGCCGTGGCCAGGGCGCTCAGGGCGCAGGCCGCCGCGCGAGCGTACTCGGGGTCAATCTGCACGGCGTTGAGCACGCGCAGGGCACCCGCGGCGGGCGCCCCGGAGTCGGCCGGTTCGGCGTGCTCCAGCAGCTCGCCGGTTTCGGGATCGAACTCGTCCTCGCCCGAAGCGGCGGAATTCTTCGCAGGATCCCCGGCCGCGGAGGCCTCGGTCACGGTCCCCCCGGCAGGATCCTCCCCCAGGCTCTGCCCCAGCGCCTCACGCAGGGTCGCGGCACGCTCGGAGGCCGCCGCGTAGGCGCGGGTCGCCTCCACGGCCTCGGCGCGGGCCGCATCCAGCTGTTCCTGCGCGCGGGCCCGGCGGTGCGCTGCCTCCCCGGTGCTCCGCTCGCAACCCTCCACGGCCTCGGCGGCACGCTCCACCCGGGCGAGGGCCTCCGCGTAGCGCTCCTCAAAGCCGGCGTACTGCTCGGTGGCGCGCTCGGACTCCTCGCGGCGCTCCTCCAGCACCTCCAGGGCGCGCTCGTACCCGGCGCGGGCGGCGGCGGTCGCCTCCGTCAGCTCCACGCGGTAGGTGCGCACGCGCTCGGCGGCGATGGACTGCACCGAACGGGTGCGCGCCGCAGACTCGCGCAGGGAAGACACCGCGGCCTGGGCCGCCGTCACCTCTGCGGTGAGTCGAAGCTGCCCCTCGCGATGCGCCTCGGCCGCCTCGCGGGCCGCCCGCAGCTGCTCGCTCAGACCCTCGGCACGGCGGGTGCCCTGCGCCTCGGCGGTGGCGACTTGCTCCTGCTCGGCGCGCAGAACGCCCAGCTGACGGGCCAGAAGCACCGACTCCAGCTGGCGGATGCGCCCCTGCAGCTGCCGCGCGGTCGCGGCGGACTCGGCCTGGTCGCTCAGCGGCTGAAGCTGCGAGTCCAGCTCGCTCGCCAGGTCGCTCAGGCGCGTCAGGTTAGAGGCCACCGACTCCAGTTTGCGGCTGGTCTTCTCCTGGCGGCGGCGGTACTTCACCACTCCGGCCGCCTGCTCAATCATGTCGCGGCGTTGCTGCGAGGTTGCGTGCAGGACCGCATCCAGCTGGCCCTGGCCCACGAGCACGTGCATGTCCTGACCCAGGCCGGCCTCCGACAGCAGGTCCTGGATATCGGCCAGGCGCGCCGGGGAACCGTTAATCTCGTACTCGCTGCCGCCCGAACGGAACATGGTGCGCGAAATCTGCACCCGATCAGCGGGAATACTGAGGGTGCCGTCCGAATTATCGAAAGTCAGGGTGACTTTGGCGCGGCCCAGGGGTGCACGCTGGGCGCCGTCACCCGAACCAACCTCGCCGGAGCCCGCGAAGATAACGTCCTTCATGCTGCCGCCGCGCAGGCTCTTAGCGCCCTGCTCGCCCATAACCCAGGCGAGCGCATCCAGCACATTGGACTTGCCGGAGCCATTGGGGCCGACCACCGCGTTAATGCCGGGGGTGAACTCAAAAGTGGTGGCGGAGGCGAAAGACTTGAACCCGCGCAGGGTCAGCGACATCAGGTGCACAAGGGGCCTTTCTGCAGAAGAACTGGTGTGTGCCGGGCACGTTCTGTGGTGCGTGGCGGCATCCCTCTAGTGTACGCGGTGCGGCGGGCGGGCGGCGTGAACGTGCACGGGGTGAAAAGGGTTCAAAGTTCCTCATTGTGCATCATCTTACGCGCGGGGTGAACGGGCGCGTTCATAGTGGGTCTACGGATACGGGTTCGCCCGGTCGGTGCGGTAGATTGGAATGAGCATCACGAATTCTGCGGGGCCGCTGTTCGCATCCCCGCGTTTTTCTATGTATCCCACTGACTTCTATTTTCAAAGGCCACACCATTGTTGAATGCATCCGCCGATAAGGTCGGCACGAACTCTGACATTCGCCACGCTAATGCAGCTCTGCTGTCTATTACCCATGAGCTGCCTCCGGAGGTCGTCACGAGCGATTACTTCGATGAGCAGCTGGCCGGTACCTACAAGCGCCTGAAGATGCCCAAGGGCCTGCTCGAGCGCCTTGCCGGCATTAGCACCCGCCGCGGCTGGGCCGAGGGCCAGACCTTCGAGGACGGCGTGGTCGCCGCCGCAGAGAAGGCTATCGAACAGGCGGGTATTGACCGCTCCCAGATTGGCCTGCTGATTAACGCCTCGGTCACGCGCGATAACTTCGAGCCCGCCGTATCGGTGGGTGTGCACGACCGCCTGGACCTGCCGCGTCACGCCCTAAACTTCGATATTACGAACGCATGCCTGGGCTTCGTGAACGCGATGACCGTCGCCTCCACCATGATTGATGCGGGCGCTATCGACTACGCCCTGATTGTCGCTGGTGAGGACCCCTCCCCGTGGCACCGTACCGCGGTGCGCATCCTGAATAACCCCGATTCGACCCGCGAGGACGTGCTGGCTCAGTTTGCGACCCTGACCCTCGGTTCGGGTGCGGCGGCGGCTGTGATTGGTCGCGCTGACCGCCATCCGGAGGGTCACCGCATCATCGGTTCGGTGTCCCGCGCGGGCACCGAGCACCGCAACCTGTGCATCGGCGGCGAGGCGGATCAGGGCATGAACACTGACGCCGAGGGCCTGCTCAGGCACGGCCTGGAGCTCGTGGCGCAGGCCTGGGAGCAGGCGCATCAGGACGGCTGGGAGTGGAACGACATGACCTCCTACGTGACCCACCAGATTTCGAACGCCCACACGAACGCCATTATCGAGGCGGTCGGCATCGAGCGCGACCGTATCCCCCTGACTTTCCCGAAGTGGGGCAACGTGGCCGCCGCGGCTCTGCCGATGACCCTGGCCGAGTGCGCGCCGACCTATAGGGAGGGCGACCGTATTCTGTGCATGGGCGTGGGTTCGGGCCTGAACACCGCCCTGCTCGAGATTCAGTGGTAGCGACTCACCCCCGCGGGCCCTTCAGCCCGTTCGCCGCCCCCAACCCGGCATCCCCTCACCGATTCCGCTAACCGCCGAAGCCCTCGGCCGGAAGGACCCCCAGTATGCGTCACCTGAACTTCCCCAAGACCCAGCCTCCCTACAACCCGGAGGAGTGGGCGGGCGTGGACCCGCGCTACTCCCACCGGCTGGAGGTGCCCACCACCGCCCCCATTGAGCGGCGGGCAAAGCAGGCGGACGCGCGCCGCTGGCACTACCTGGACAACCTACCGGTGCTCGCCGAACGCGGACTGGAGCCCATCGGCACGATTCTGTGCGTGCACGGCAACCCGACCTGGTCGTACCTGTGGCGCACCGTGCTGGATGCGGGCGTGAACGAGCGCACCCCGTGGCGCGTGGTGGCGGTCGACCAGATTGACATGGGCTTCTCGGAGCGCACTCACCTGGACCTGGAGAGCGAGCGCCGCAGCCTGGAGGACCGCATCGCCGACCTGGGCGACTTTACGAAGGCCCTCGGCCTGGATCAGACCGATCAGCCGGTCGTGACCCTCGCCCACGACTGGGGCGGCCTCATTTCCTTTGGCTGGGCCCTGGAGCACCGCGACCTTCTCTCGGGCGTGCTGCTGACCAACACCGCGGTGTACCACGACGGCATTGAGAACATTCCCGCCGCCCTGCGCCTGGCGTTGGGCGTGCACGAGCTGGGCACCCGTGATTCCACCGCGTTTATTGATGTGACACTGGGCCTGGCTCAGAACGAGGGCCGCCTGCCCGAGCCCGGAACCCCCGGCGCTGGCCCCGCGGGCGGTCCCCTGCCGCAGCCGATGGGTAAGCAGCCCAAGCGCCTGTACCCGAGCCCGCTGAACGAGGCGATTTACCGCACCTACCGCGCCCCCTACGCCCACCCGGCCTGGCGCGAGGGCGTGCGCAACTTCGTGGGCGATATTCCGACCGGCACCGACGTGCCCTCGTACGCGCCCATGCAGCGCATTGCTGAGCAGATTCGTGACCTGGATGTGCCCGCGTTCTTCCAGTGGGGCACGAAGGATCCGGTGTTCCAGCGCCGCTACCTCTTCGACCTGATGGAGCGCATGCCGCAGGCTAAGGTGCACCGCTACGAGAAGGCTTCGCACCTGGTGGCCGAGGATTACGATATCGCCGCGCCGATCATGTCCTGGCTCGCGCAGACCTTCGGAACCCGCGGCGAGGACGGTTCCCTGGTTCCGGCGCGCAACGCTGAGGCCGAGCACCGCGCCGCCCGCGCGCGCCGCCACGGCCTGGACGCCGAAACCTCGGCGGGAGCCGCCGGCGAGGGTACCGCTGCTGAGGGCGCTGTTCCCGAGGCGTTCCGCCCCATGCTCGCGGCCCTCACCGAGCGCGCCGACGACACCTCCGTGGCCGTGGTCGATATGGATCCCAAGGGCGATGGCACCACCGTGAGCGTGACCCTCACCTGGGCCGAGCTGAACCGCCAGGTCAACGCCGCCGCGGCCCGCCTTCACGCCCTGGGTGTGCGTCCGGGTGACCGCGTGAACCTCATGGTGCCGCCCGGTGCACGCCTGACCACCCTGATCTACGCCTGCCTGAAGCTCGGCGCGGTCATCGTCGTGGCCGATACCGGCCTGGGCCTGGCGGGCCTGACCCGCGCGCTGAAGGGCGCCAACCCGAGCTTCCTGATCGGTATTCCCGCCGCGCTGACCGCCGCCCGCACCCTGCTCTGGCCGGGCAAGCGCATCTCGGTGGAGCCGCTGGGTGCCGCGCAGGAGAAGGTGCTGGGCGTTGCCGGTTCCGTGTTCGCCGCCTCCGCCGAGGGGCGACTCGGCGAGCCCATCCCCACCCCGACCGTGGTGGAGTTCCCCTCCCCCGTGCCGGATGCTGACGCGGCGGTGCTGTACACCTCCGGTTCGACCGGCCCGGCCAAGGGCGTGGTGTACACGCAGCGGCAGCTGGCGGGTATGCGCGACGCCATCGCGAACACCTACGGCTTCGCGCCCGGTAGCGGCCTGGTGGCCGGCTTCGCGCCCTTCGCGCTGCTGGGTCCGGCCCTGGGCGCGACCAGCGTGACCCCGACCATGGATGTGACCCGCCCGAAGACCCTGACGGCCTCTGCCCTGGCCTCGGCCGCGGCGGCCATCGACGCTTCGGTCGTGTTCGCCTCCCCCGCCGCCCTGGTGAACGTGGTGGCGACCGCCGACGAGCTGAGCGGCGAGCAGCGCGCGGCCCTGGCGAAGGTTCAGACCGTGCTGAGCGCTGGCGCGCCGATTCCCGTGCCCCTGCTGGAGGCGCTCTCCGCCCTGGTGCCGAACGCCTCCCTGCACACCCCCTACGGTATGACCGAGGGCCTGCCGGTGACCGATGTGTCCTTCGAGATGATTCGCCAGGCGATCGCCGAGGGCACCCCGAACGCCGCCGGTGAGGTGCTCGACCCGTTCGCCCGCGACGGCGTGTGCGTGGGCTTCGCGGTGTACGGCGCGGCGGTGGCTATTGCACCGCTGCTGCAGGACGGTTCGGTCGATTCGCAAATGACCCACGAGCCCGGCGTGACCGGCGAGATTCTGGTCTCGGCACCGCACGTGAAGGACCGCTACGATACCCTGTGGGTGACTGAGGAGCAGTCCATTAGCACCCCGGGTTGGCATCACACCGGTGATGTCGGTCACCTGGATGCTTCGGGCCGCCTGTGGGTTGAGGGCCGCCTCGCCCACGTGCTGCTGACTTCGCAGGGTGTGCTGACCCCGGTGGCCGCCGAGCAGTCCGCCGAGTCGCTGCCGGAGGTGCGCCGCGCCGCCCTGGTTGCGGTGGGCCCCGCCGGAACCGCCGCCCCCGTGCTGGTCATCGAGGCTTCCGCGAACACCGCCGTACTGGAGGCGCGCCAGTCGGCCTCCGCGTTCAAGCGCGCCCTGCTCGACCGCGTGCCCGGCGTGGGCCGCTTCCCCATCGCGGAGGGCGTGGCACCCTTCGAGCTCTCCCAGCTGGTGCGCCGAAAGGTCGCCGAGGATACCGGCGTGGAGGTGGCCGCCGTGCTGGTGGTGCACGAGCATCCGACCGATATTCGCCACAATTCGAAGATTGACCGCCCCGCCCTGGGCGAGTGGGCGGCAAATGTCCTCGCCGGGGCGTAAATCCGCCGGGTCTTTACTTTCTAAGGAGCATGATGTCCCCTCATTCTTCGCACGGGTCCTCTTCTCGCGAGGCTGCGCCCCGCCTGTCGACCGCGCACACGGCGGCCTCCCCCACGGCTCGTTTCCGTAAGCCGGCGCGCCCCCTGGCCGCCCGCTACAGCGATCCCGCGCCGCGTTCCCTGCGCGCCGTCGAGGAGTCGGACTTCGCGCCGCGTATTGGCGAGCGTATCCTCTTCACAGGCGCGTCGGGCCTGCTGGGTCGTGAGAGCGTGCTGGAGCTGCTGCGCGTCGGTTACGATGTGCGCGTTCTGCAGCGCGGCGACTCGGGCATCGCGGCCCTGCTACCCGATTCGATTCGCCCCCGCTTTGAGCAGGTGCGCGGCGACATCACGAACGAAAAGGTCGTCGACGAGGCCATGACCGGCGTGGACGGCGTGGTGCACGCGGCCGCGAAGGTTTCGGTCAGCGGCGAGTGGGCCGACTACGAGCGCATTAATATTGGCGGAACCCGCGTCATGCTGCAGGTTGCCGTGAACCACTCGGTGCGCACCTTCCTGTACATTTCTTCGCCCTCGGTGGCGCACGCGGGATCTTCCATCGTGGGTGACGGCGCCGGCGAGGCGTCCCCGGAGCACGCGCGCGGCAACTACGCCCGTTCCAAGGCGGCCGCCGAGCTGCTGGTTCTGGAGGCGAACGGCACGCCCCTGCCCTCGGGCGGGGTCATGCACACCGGCGCGTTGCGCCCGCACCTGATGTGGGGTCCGGGCGATACCCAGCTGGTGGAGCGTATTCTGGAGCGTTCCGCCGCGGGCCGCCTGCCGCTGCTCTCTGGCGGTACGGGCCTGATTGACACGCTCTACATTGATAACGCCGCGGATGCGTTGGTGCGCGGCTATCAGCGCCTCGACGCCTTTGCGGGCCGGGCGCTGGTGGTCACGAACGGCCAGCCGCGCACTATCTCTGAGCTACTCGGCGGTTTCTGCGAGGCGGTCGGCGTTCCCGCCCCGCGCTTCTCGGTGCCGGCGAAGGTTGCGGCCCTGGCCGGGCGCTTAATCGAGCGCGTGTGGGAGCGTCTGCCGAAGAACGTGACGGCCGGCGATGAGCCGCCCATGACGGAGTTCCTCGCCGAGCAGCTCTCGACGGCACACTGGTTCGATCAGCGCCGCACCCGCGAGCTGCTGCAGTGGGAGCCTGCCGTGTCGATTGAGGAGGGCTACGAGCGCCTGGGGGCTTTCTACGGAGACAGGTACAGCCGCTAGGTGCAGGCGATAGGTACAGCCGCGGCTAACATTGGTTAACTCGGGTAGCTTTCTTCAACCCTGCGAAGTAGATCCAACACCGCCTCGGTGCTTATCACCATGAGTTTTGGGTACCCGCATCCATCACTTACCGTGCTGAATCCGTAGCGCCCTTCGTAGTACTTTTCGAGTTCCTCGTTCCGCACGTGTAAGCAAAGGAAGCGGCTTCCAGAGATAGCAACCACATCACGATATTTACGGAAGACCTCCAGCATGAGCAATTCCCCCATGCCTTTACCTTGACCCTCAGTACGTAGGGCGAATTTTCCTAAAAGGTGTGCGGGATGGGTCTGGCTCGGCTCAATGCCAGAGCGCAGACGCTTCGTGAGGGACCCACCTGTAATCTGGTAACCACTTAGCGTAAAGTATCCAATCACGTCCTCCGGATCATCTGCGTCCCCCATGATCCATACGACGCTCCGGTGGAGTTTCTGGTACTCCCGAGCTTTGGTTTGCAACCAGTCGCCTAATTCGGTGCCTTCTCCCAAGCTCGTGGTAGTCTCAAAAAATTCCAGGTAGTGTTCCTCGTCAAGCTTTCTAACGGAGTAGTTCATGACGCTCGTCGTTAGTTAACTCGCGCCATGAGACGCTCAAAGAAGGGGGCGTGAGCGACGACAGGAACGGCTTCCAGATGTGCCCATTCACCCTCGGTAAGACGTTCAACGAGGGGATCAGGTAGCTGGGCACGCAGGGCTTCAGGAATATCGCGCTTCAAGGCAAAGTAATCAATAATATCCGTTGCTTCCAGAGGAGCACGTCGGGAGCCCTCACGTCGGGAATCCCAAGCGTCCCGCCAAACCTGCTCCTCATGGGTCATATCGACCAGTTGCCAACGCGAAAATTTACCGTAGTACCCCCAGACGGCCTCAATAATCTGGATGTAGTAGGGATCTTCAGGCTGAGGCTCGTCCTCCAAAAGTTCCCGACCCATCTCTAAAACATCACGGTCAACATCGAGCCGACGAGCGTGAGCGGTCAGCAACTCACCTACCACGGGCCCCTTGGGCATTGCGTAGAAAGACTGCTCGAAAAGCCGTGAACCGGTCAGGTGAGCGTACCACCCGTAGGTGTAGAAGACCAGCTTCTGCAGGGTGAGCGTCGGCAGGCTCTCCTGTCCGGAGACCTTTAGGATGTCGAGTGAGACATCAAAAACAGAGCGCATGGTTTTCACATCCTTTCGGTGCTGAAGTTCAAAAATATCAGATAATCTGGGCGGTATGCTCTGCCAGCCGTCCGTTTATATTTAGCGTACACCAGTTAATATTTTGGTGTATATGTACTCGTCATTTCCATATCGTCCGTCTTAGACAAGACTATTGGACGTGCGAGGTTAGCGTGAGCGCGGCGCCCGCTGGCAGTGCGGGCAACGGTAGGATGAGCGGTTCTGGAACGGCTCGCGCACGATCAGGGAGGTGCGGCCCGCCTCCGCGCAACGGTGGCAGGGCTCCCCCGCCCGCCCGTAGGCGTTCAGCGAGCGCTCGAAGTACCCCGACTCGCCCAGCACGTTCACGTACAGGGCGTCGAAGCTTGTGCCGCCCGCCGCCAGGGACTCGCGGAGCACCTGGGTGACCGCCTCCAGCAGGTCGCGGGTCTGCGCGGCGCTGAGGGTGCGCGCGGGCTTCGCGTAGTGCAGCCGCGCACGCCACAGCGCCTCGTCGGCGTAGATATTGCCCACCCCGGAGATTACCGACTGGTCCAGCAGCACCTTCTTAATGCCGCTGGAGGTGCGCAAAAACTTGCGGCGCACCGCCGCGGGGTCGAAGAACTCATCCAGCGGGTCGCGGGCAATGTGCTTGACCGCTTCCGGTACTAGAAAATGCTCCGGTACTTCGCTCTGCCCCATTTCATCGGGCGCTACTTCATTCGTTGCAACCGCCGCGGGGACATCCGGCACGAGCGGGCTGAGGAACATGCCGCCGAAGATGCGCTGGTCCACGAAGAGCAAGCGCTGCCCGGCGCGTCCCTCCCCCTCGGAGGTTTCTTCGGGCCTGGCTTCCGCCGGTCCTAGTTCCAGTGCCACGCGCAGGTGCCGCGGCTGCTCATCAAAGGCCGCGCGAGCCTCCGAATCATTACCCGAATCCTTGTCTAATTCGCCGCCCGGCTCATCGCGCACGAGCAGCTGACCGCTCATGCCCAGATGCACCACGAGCGCCTCATCGGCGAGCGCGCCGTCCGGCTCGCTCAGGGTCAGCCACAGGTACTTGCCGCGGCGGTAGGCGCCGCGCAGCGCCCTGCCGGTGAGCGCCGCCTCGAAGTGGGCGGGACCGGGCAGGTGTCTACGTAGCGAACGCGCATCCAGCACTCGCACCGCCTGCACGGGGCGGCCCAGCGAATGGTCGGCTAGACCTGCGCGAACGGTTTCTACCTCGGGCAGTTCGGGCATGAATCTCTCCAATCAGCGGGGCTACAGAATCAAGAGCCCGCAAAGCTAACAGACCAGCAGGATGCTTGAATGAGCCTAAACCAGAACCCGGTACGCCTGCTCGGCGGCCAGGCGTTCCGCTTCCTTCTTGCTCGGGCCCACGCCGGTGCCCGTCTTCTGGTTCGCCACGATTGCGACCGCGGTGTACACGCGCGCGTGGTCGGGACCCTCACCGGTGACTTCATAGCTGACGTCCCCCCAGCCGCGGGCGGTGGCGAGGTTCAGCAGGTCGGTCTTCCAATCGCGGCCGGAGTTCAGCACCTTCTCGTCGTCGAGCAGCGGCGCGATCAGGCGCAGAACCAGCTCGCGGGCTGCCTCGCGACCGCACTGCAGGTAGGTCAGGCCGAAGATTGCCTCCATCGTGTCCGCCAGGATCGAGTCCTTGTCCGCGCCACCGGTGTGCAGCTCACCCTTGCCGAGCCGAATGTACCGGCCCAGGTCCAGGTCGCGCGCTACCTTCGCCAGCGCCACGGTGGACACCACCACGTGGTGCAGCTTCACGAGTTCACCCTCGGGTAGCTCGGGGTAGCGCCGGTACACTTCTTCAGCGATCGCCAGGGAAAGCACCGAATCGCCCAGGAACTCCAGGCGCTCGTTATGCTCCACCCCGGGGTTCTCGAAGGCGTAGGAGCGGTGGGTTAGGGATAGCAAAAACGTCTCGGCGTCGATATCGACCCCGAGACGTTTACGCAACTCCCTAGTATCAACACTAGGAAATTCAGTCATAAGGATTCACCGCTTCTTAGGCGTCTGCAACCTTACGGCCCTTGTACTCCAGGAACAGGGCGTTGCCTGCAGCGTCGGTTACAACCTTTGCCTGGTGGGGCAGGCTGTAGGTCACGCGACCGTTTTCAACGGTCTTAACCAGCTGGGGCACGGATGCCTTCCACTGGGAACGGCGTGCGCGGGTGTTAGCGCGGGACATCTTGCGCTTGGGAACAGCCACAGCTATCTCACAATCTCTAGTAACAACAATTTAGTTTTCGGTATCTGCACCGAGCAGGCCCTGCAGGGCCGACCAGCGCGGATCCAACACCTCGTGATGATGCCCGGGGTCATCCTCCAGGCGCGCACCGCAATCGGCGCACAGACCCTGGCAGGTGTCCCTACAAACAGGCTGGAACGGCAGTTGAAGGATTACTGCGTCCCGCAGAGCCGGTTCAAGGTCGATGGAATCATCCTCAACGGCGTACTGCTCATCTACTTCGTCTTCGGGGCCGCCAGCCGGGGCCTTCTCAAAGACGAAAAGCTCTTGAATATTGGCCGACATCTCGTAATCAATCGGATCCAAGCAGAGGCTACACTCGCCGTGTACATCCACGACGACGGAGCCGGTAACTAGGATACCATCAACAACAGACTCCATACGAATATCGAGGTCAATATCCGAACCCTCTTCCACGCCGATGAGCGCGTTACCCAGGTCTGCCGGTGCGGGCACGACCTCGGTGAGGGTTTCCATGGTGCCGGGACGGTGCATCAGGTTAGTGACCGATACCACCAGCGGCGATGCGTCTGCACGTGAAATGGCGTTTCTCCTTACGAAATGTATAAACCAAAGTCCCATTTTAGGGGTGGTTCGCGCGGTTAATCAAGATTAAGGCTCTTTTAAATCCAATTAAGTGGCGCTCACCTCTTAAATATCTCCTCAAGGAGGCGCCGCGCGGCGCTTAACCGGCCGGCCGGGAGGCTGCAGAGGCGGTTAAGTGCCCGGTCGGCGGTGCGGGAGCCGTACCGATGGGCATGTCGGCGGGCGTGTCGGACGGGTGCGCGCCCGGTGGTGTGTGCCTGGGTTGATTAGGCGTTTTTCTAGGCGTTTTTCAGCGCGCGGGCCACCGCCTCCGGCACGAAGGGGGTCACGTCACCGCCCAGCGAAGCCACCTCGCGAATAATGGTCGAGGACACCGCCCCGTAGCGGTCCTCACCCGCCAGGAACACGGTCTCCACGCGCGCCAGGTGACGATTCATGCTCGCCATGGGAGCCTCGTAGCTGTAGTCCGTGGCCGAGCGCAGGCCCTTGACCAGCACCTTTGCGCCGCGTTCGGCCGCGTACTCGGCCAGCAGCACGCCCGGCGGAATCGGTTCCACGCTCACGCCCTCAATGCCGAGCTCGCGCAGGGACTCTTCCACGAGCCGCACGCGCTCCTCGAGGGAGAAGCGGTACTTCTTGGCGCTGTTATGGGCCACGCCCACGATGACTTCATCGAAGAGCTCGGCGGCCCGGGCAATGATTTCCAGGTGACCGTGGTGCACGGGGTCGAAGGATCCGGGGCACAGGGCAATCATGCGGTAACCTCCGCGGTGTCGAAGTGGTGAGGGGTTGTTTCGTCGGCAGAGTCGTCGGCGGGATCGTCTCCGTCGGCCGGCTCTTCGGGCTCAACGTAGTAGAGCACCGTCTCGCCGTGCTGGCGGGTCGAGAAGCAGTGCAGCTCGCCGCCCCACTCGGGTTCCGCATCGCGCGAGGAGCGTTCCACCGCCACCACGGCACCCGGGGCGAGCTTGGGGGTCAGCGCCCGCATGAGCTCGCGCACCTGCTCGTTCGGCATGGCGTAGGGCGGGTCAACGAACACCAGGTCCCACGGGCCCGATGCGGCCTGCACGTAGCTCAGCGCCTGAGACTGCTGCACGCGAGCCACAGAACCGGCAGCTTTGCCGCCCATCGCCTTCTGCACCGCCTCGACGTTGCGACGAATCACCGCAACCGCCTTCGGGTAGGTGTCCAGCAGGGTCACGGAGGCGGCACCGCGAGAGAGCGCCTCGCATCCCAGCGCGCCGGAGCCACCAAAGGCATCCAGCACGCGGGCGCCGCGCAGCAGGTCGTAGCTCTCCAGCTTGGAGAAGAGGGATTCTTTCACCCGGTCCGTGGTGGGGCGTGTGTTGTCCCCCGGCACCGAGGCCAGGCGCACGCCTCCGGCGGCACCGGCAATAATGCGGCTCATAGGGTCTCTCCTCTGAAGTAGTTGACTAACTAGGTAACGGCGGTGTGGTGCAGTTACGGTTTGGGCGGGCACGGTTTTAGCGAACAGTGGGCAGAGTGTGCTCCCCATTCCCCGAGCACCTATCCCCTGCCGAGGAAGGCCTCGCGGTCAGCGTCCAGGGCACGGTCAATCGTGCGGGCCAGCGACGGGTGCTTAGCCAGCGTCGGGTCCTTCTCAACCACCGAGCGGGCGTCCTCTCGGGCCCTCTCGATAATGTCGGCATCGGCGAGCGCCCGCAGAAAGCGCAGGGTGCTCTTCGAACCGGACTGCGCAGCACCCAGAATATCACCCTCGCGGCGCTGGGCCAGGTCGATGCGTGAGAGCTCAAAGCCGTCCGTGGTGGAGGCGACCGCATCCAGACGCTCGCGGGAGACACCGCCCTCCTCCTGGCGGGTGACCAGCAGGCAGGTGCCCGCGTAGCCGCCGCGGCCCACACGGCCGCGCAGCTGGTGCAGGCCCGAGATGCCGAAGCGGTCCGCGTCCATGATGATCATGAGCGTGGCGTTCGGGACGTTCACGCCCACCTCGATGACGGTGGTGCTGATGAGCAGGTCAATCTCGCCGCGCTCGAAGGCGGTCATGACGGCAGTCTTCTCCGCCGGATCCATGCGGCCGTGCAGGGTGCCGATGCGCACGCCGACGAGGGAATCCTCGGCGCTCAGGTAGGCGTGCATGGAGGCCACGGAGGTCAGCTGCACCTTGCCATCGCTGCTGGCCCGACCGCCCAGGCCGGGGGTGCCCGCAACGGTCGGGACGGAGGCACCGAAGAACGCGGCACCCTCCTCCAGGCCGTCGCCGTCCTCCCCGATTTTGGGTACGACGACGTACACCTGGTGGCCCGCGTCGATTTCTTCCCGGGCGCGCTGCCACAGGCGGGAGGCCCAGGCGGGCTTCTCGGCGAGGGGCACCACGTGGGTCGAAATCTTCTGGCGGCCGGCGGGTAGGGTGTCCAGCACGGACACGTCCAGGTCGCCGAACACCGTCATGGCGACGGTGCGCGGAATGGGCGTCGCGGTCATGACCAGCCGGTGCGGCAGGGCGCCGTCGGGGCCGCGCAGGCCGTCGCGCTGCTCCACGCCGAAGCGGTGCTGCTCGTCCACGACGACCAGGCCCAGGTCGTTGAAGCGCACGTCATCGGAGAGCAGGGCGTGCGTGCCAATCACAATCTGCGCGGTGCCGTCGGCGAGCTCCTTCAGCACCTGGCGCTTGGCGCGGGTGCCCATGGAGGCGGTCAGCAGGCGCACGCGCACAGTCCCTTCGGGGATTCCTCCGGCAGAACCGTCAGAGTCCTCGGGCGCGGCCATGTCCCCCAGGATATCCAGCACCGAACGCAGGTGCTGCTCGGCGAGCACCTCGGTCGGGGCGAGCATCGCGGACTGGCCGCCCGCATCGGCCACCTGCAGCATGGCGCGCAGTGCCACCACGGTTTTGCCGGAACCCACATCACCCTGCAGCAGGCGGTTCATGGGCGATTCGCTCGCGAGGTCGGCGGAGATTTCCTCCCCCACCTTCCGCTGTCCCTCGGTCAGCTCGTAGGGCAGCACCTCGAGCAGGCGATCGGCCAGGCCGTCCTTGATGGGTGGCCGGGCCTGCGTGCGGTGCGCTGCTCGGGCCGAGTGCAGGCGCGCCAGGGCGCTCTGCAGCACGAAGGCCTCACGGTAGCGCATCTGCGCCTGGGCGGCACGCCACGTGTCCTCGGTGTCGGGGGTGTGCAGGGCGCGGTAGGTCCAGGCGAGGGAGGGCACCTTGCGGGCGCGACGAATCGCGTAGGGCACCGGGTCCTCGAGCTCCTTGAGTGGAACCTTCTCCAGCAGCTGCTCCATGTACCCGGCGATGCGGTCGGTGGGCAGCTTGGTGGGGGCCCGGTAGACGGGCACGGGGGCGGTGGCGGCCTCGTTCATCTCGGAGCCGGAGGCGTCCTTCGAGAGCAGGGCGTAGTGCGGGTTGGTGAGCGTGTACTCGCCGCGGTAGATGCCGACCTTACCGGAGAACATCATGGTTTCGCCCTCGCGAATTTCGCGGGCGGCGGTCCAGGCGTTGAAGAAGGAAAGCTTCATCTGCGCGCCGATGAGCGGCGTGGGTGCGGGCACGCCAAAGAGGCCGCCCTGCTCGGGACGGGTAAAGTCGTCCTGCCCGTAGGAGTCGGCGTAGCCCGTGTAGGATGCGGGCGCGGCGAGGGAGTCGATGCGCGGGTTGTGCTGGCCGGTTGCCTGCCAGCGCAGACCCAGCCCGGATGCCCCCCGGGAGGAGGTGCCCGGGGCGGAGGCGTTGGCGCGGCCGGGGGTCACGGACACGGTCCCGATGCCGCCGAAGCCGCTCTCCTCGTGCGCGGAGGAGTCGGCGAGCCGGTCGGTGATGGTCACCTCGGTGATTTTGCCGCGGCGGGCCGCCATGGTTCGGGTGCTCACGTGCACCACGCGCGCAATGATGGTGACGTCCTGCCCCTCAACGAGTTCGGCAAAGGAGCTGAGCTCGCCGCGCGGCAGGTACTTGCGCGGGAAGTATTCGAGCATCTGGCCGACCGTGGTGATTCCCAGGTGCGTGGCGATGGCCTTGGCGCTGGGGGCGGGCAGGTACTTTTTGAGGGGCGCGTTCTCGAGGCTGTCCTCGGCGGCGTAGCGCGCCAGGGCACGACTTTTGGCCTCCGCGGCAACTGATGCGGAGGTCGATTTCTCAGCCGGGGCCTTCCGTTCAACCGCAGCTTTCCGTTCAGCCGGGGCCTTCTTCGCGGAGGCTTTCTGAGCTAGTTCTTTCTGCGCCGGTTTCTTTCGGGCGGGTGCCTTCCGTGCCGGCTTCTTCGGGGTAGATTCCTCCGGCTGATTCGTCTCCGGCTGAGCCGTCTGCCGGACGGCCAGCGCGATATCCACGAGCTCGTAGAGCGCATCGTCGGTCATGGCGTGCGCGGCGGGGCCCAGCGAATGTTTGAGCGCCCTGAGCGCCTTACGGTAGGGTGCGCTGGTTCGACGCGCGGCCCGTTCGCTCAGCTCCTCGCGGCTCGCCTCGCCGCGGGCGAAGGCGGCAAGGTCACGGACGGTCAGCTCGGCCGTGGTGCGTAGCTGTTCGTCGCTGAGGAGGGGCACCCCGCGTTCCCTCTTGTGAGGTTCGGCGAGCGCAACGGGTTCAGCCGTCTCGGCGAGTTCGGCTGGTTCGGTGGGCGCGGCAGGCTCAGCCCCGAAAAGGCCCAGGTCCAGGGCCTCCTGTTCGGGGCTGTGCTTTGGGGTGCGGCGCGGGCTCATCCGCAGCCCTCCGCGTGGTGCCCGTCCGCGAGCGAGGAGATGCGCTCGTCCGACCACTCCCCGTATGAGGTCACGAGTCGGCGGGCTGGTTCCACCTCGGGAACGTGCACGTGCACGGCCCAGAGGCCTGCGGCCATATCCAGCGGGGTGATGAGCAGGCTATCGCCCATACCCTCCAGCTCGAGACGCAGCTGAGCCATCGCGAGGGGTTCGCAGCGCAGGGTACCCATGAGCTCCCAGCCGCTCTCCCCCTCCTCTGCGGGAGTCTTCGCGCCCGGGGCGGGAGCAACCTGTGCGGGTGCCGTGGAGGCGGGGGTCAGCATGCTCCGGACCTCCTCCTCGCTCAGGGTTGCGCCCTCCCACCTCGGGTTGGCGTGCACGACGGCCAGGTAGAAGCCGAGAGCGCCGGCGTCCACGCTTCCGGCCAGGTGCGGTGCGGGCGGATGCTCGGCGGTGCGTTCCAGGGCCCTCAGCATGGCGGCGCGGCGGGCGCGGTTCAGAGGGGTTTCTGTACCCTCGGCATCCTCCGCCTTGGCACCATCCGCCCCGCTAGCTTCGGGCTCGCCAGCTTCGGGTTCATCAGCGCCGTGCGCGGGTTTCTCGGGGGTGTCCTCCCCCTCGGGGTAGTACAGCCCCAGGCTGGCCAGCTCCACCATGACGGAAAGCATCGTGGAGGGCACCATCTGCTCCCCCACGCTCGCGCGCACGCGCTCGGCGGCGCAGGCCATGGCGCGGGCCTCGGCCACCGCGTAGTCAAAACCGCGGGGCGCCTCGAGGTCTCCGCTTCCCGAAGCGGCCGCGTGAGCCGCGCGCACCCGCTCCTCATCTCGGGCGAGGGCGCTCAGCAGGGGCAGTTCCTCAGCCTCCGGACCCAGCTCCTGAGCAAGGTTGCCGGGCAGGCCCCAGTAGCTGCGCACGGCTTCCAAGCCCCAGGCGCAAAGTAGCGTTCCGGAGTTGCCGCGGGCCATCCGCGAAGCGCTCACGATGGCGCGCTCGTAGATTCCGCCCAGGCGCACCCACAGGTGGGCCAGCCCGGGCACGTCTTCACGATCCGCGGGGTCCTCGAAGAGGAGTTCCTCCATGCCCCGGTCGAATTCCTCGGTGAGCGTGCGCAGAGTGTGGGCCAGGTTCGACCCGGTGTCGTGGTCGGGCACGGGAAAGCCGTTGAGCTCGTTGAGAGGCTCACGGTAGTGGTCCACCACCGCGCGGGCGCTCGCGGACCAGGCGATGCCGAACCTGTAGGCTCGCATGCAGGCCCGGCGGTACACCTCGCGGGCCTCGCGCCGGGAGGCGTTGAGCTCGGGGCCGGTCGGCGCAGAAGCGCTATTCGACCCCTCGGAACGATCCTCGGGACGGGCATCACCGCGGGTTCCGGCGGGCCGGGTGCCCCGCGAGTCTTCACGTTCTGTCCTCATGCTCCCCTCCTGCGGTTCCGGTTTCTGGTGTTTCCGCGAGCCCACGCGCGCCAGGGCTGGCCCGCACCACGGCTAATTGCGGTAATTCGCAGGTCGGCGGGTGGGCGCAGTCTTCGCGCCCTTACCCCACCCCTGCTTCGTATTTCTATTCTAATAGAATTTTCGATTAAATGTACGGTATTTTCCGCGAAACCCAAGAGTCTAAGAACCCGCGGGTCCCGGCTCGCGCTAGGCCCCGTAGTGTTCCCAGCCCAGCTCGCTCAGGGGCGCGCCGTTCATGAGCACGGCACCGGCCGCGAGCGACCCGCGATGCCCCGCACCGTAGTGCCCACCGGCCAGGGGATCCGCACTGTGGGCTCGGCCCGCGCGGTCCACGCGGCACGAGCCCAGGATCGTAAAGCCCTCGGGCACCTCCGCGGGGAAGGTCGCCAGCAAGCCGTGATCCTCTCCCCCGCCGAGCACGAAGGCCCTGGCCAGGGAGGCGGGACTCTCGGCCCCCTCGTTGTGTTCGACGATGGTCAGCAGCAGACGGGCCACGGGCAGCAGGGGCGCGGCAAGCGCATCCACGGCGGCCTCGTCCAGGTGAATCTGCACGCCGGATGCGCGGGCGATCCGGCCCGAATCCTTGACGAGCCCATCGGAAACGTCCAGCATGGCGTTCGCGCCCGCATCGCGCGCCGCCTCGCCCAGGGGCACCGGGCTGACCGGGCGCATCTGCGCATCAATGGCGCGTTCGCAGGCCTCGAGCATTTCGGCAGCTTCGGCGCTATTCAGGGTTCCGATGAGGTCCAAAAGCCCCTCGGACAGGGGAATTTCGGGGAGCGGATCGTGGGACAGCCCGCCGTTCGCGATGCCCTTCAGCAGCACCATGGCGGGGCGGGATAGCGGGTTGAGGAGCAGCCGCAACCCGGCGTCGGCCCAGCCGGTACGCCCGGCCAGCGCAAGCGTGTCACCCACCTGCGCGCCGGAGCGCAGCACGGGCCGGTCGGTGCGGCCCAGGGCGGTGACGGTTACCGAAATCTCGCCGGAGGCACCCATGTCGCCCCCGGCGATTGTGCAGTCTTCAGCTCCGCAGGCGCGCACGCCGTCCACGAGTCCCCGGGCGAAGTCCTCGACCCAGCCGTAGGGGGTTTCACCCGGCAGGCTCAGGGATGCGAAAAGGCTCACGGGCCGCGCGCCCATGGCGGCGACGTCGGCCAGGTTTTGCGTGGCCGATTTGCGGCCGACCTCGTACCCGCCGCTACGGGTTCCGTCGAAGCCCCCGAGCCAGGGGTCCATAAAGTCTTGGTTTTGCACGAGGGTATCGGTGGTGACCACGGTCCGCTCGGTCGAGGGGGTCAGCACGGCGCAGTCGTCTCCGGGTCCCACCTCGAGCGCTTCGGTACGCCCCGATGCGCGGAGTGCATCGGTCACTCGTTCGTTATGCGCCTCGATAATGGGCATGAAGGCGCGCAGAACGCGGGACTCTCCCAGCTGCGCGAGAGGCGTCTCGCGCGTGGGATGGTCCCGCGTTTCACTAGATGTTTGAGGATTCACACCCTTAATTATCGCGTATTCTGCGCTACGCGTTAGCTCGCGGCCGCTTTTCTCACTAGGGAGAATGACAGCCTGGTCTCTACCCGTTCGGGAGTCTTAGCTTCCCTGGCTGAAGTAGCGGATTGCCAGGGCAATCAGCACGATGCCGATGAGCGAGAAGAGAATCAGTGGCGCGATGCCGGACAGGCCCGAGTCGTCCGCGTCGGCATTCTTCACGGCCTGCTCCTGCGAGGCGTTCGCGCCGTCGGCCTTGGTCACGCTCTTGGCGGAGCGGCTGGCGGTAGCGGACGCGGAGGAGCTGGGCGACTTCGATGCTGCCGCCGAGCTGGGCGACTTCGAGGGGCTGGCCTCTGCAGTTCGGTCATCCTCGGACTTATTACGCGAAAGGTAACCGGCCACCCAATCGGCTGCACCGGGGATGGAATCCTGCGAACCATTGTTCGCCGCGATGCGTCCCAGCGTGGTGGAGCCGGAGGGCAACGGATCCTCATCGGTGTCACCAATCGGGGTCGGCTTTGCGGACTCGCTCGATGCCGACGAAGTGCTCGGGCGCACCACCTCGATGGAGATGACGGTGTCCTCTTGACGCCTGGTCGGCGCAATAACCTCACGGTCCACCGAGGGCGCCGGCGCCACGGGCTCTGTCTCCGGAGGAGCCACCGGTTGGTTCGGGGTGTTATCCCTGGGTTCGTCAGAAATCACGGGGATAACGGGAACCACCGGATCCTGGGAAACGTTCTTCGTGGGCTCCGGATTGGGCACGGGGACAACCGGCTGTTGCTTAGGTTCCTGAGTGGGGTCCTTAACCGGGTTCGGGTCTGCGTCCCTCGTGGGTTCCTTGGACGGCTCGGGGATGGGGTCCTGAGTCGGTTCAGGGGTCGGGTCCTTGGAGGGTTCCGGAATCGGTTCAGGGATGGGGTCCTGGGTCGGCTCGGGGGTGGGGTCCTGAGTAGGCTCCGGAGTCACGTCCTTGGAGGGTTCCGGAGTCGGTTCAGGAGTGGGGTCCTGG
>NZ_JVSP01000002.1:0-42363 GCF_001061665.1 Rothia mucilaginosa
CGGTGGGTATAGTCGTTGTCCTTCTTCTCGTTGCCCTCATCATATTGATTCTGAACGCTTTGTCGGGCATCCACTAATCACAGCGGCTCGATGTCGAGCCTAAATGCTCTCTCAACCCGATAGGCACTTAACACCCGGTATTGAAAGGTTGTGGATGCGATGTCGCAGCTACCCCAAAATAACGAAGCTTTCGATTACAACCCCGAATACGCCAAGCTTTACCAGGAAGATGACAGCGTACAGTCCGACGCTGATGATATGGACGACAGGCTGCTACGTGCAAGCGAGCCCCCTTCCGATGTGCGGAGGGCGCAAGCCGGTGAAAGAGCAGCGAACTTCTCCCTGCTTTTCGGTGCCCTTGGCCTGCTATCTTTCTTCATAGGGTTTTGGTGGTCTGCCTATGGCATTGAAATCGGTATACTCATGGTCATCGTCGCACCATTCCTGAGTATCTTAGGTCTCCGGCAGGCATTCGTGGCACGACGGCACGGTAAGCACGCCATCGGGGGCATGATTCTCAGCGCGATGGGTATAGTCGTTGTCCTTGCTATCGTCGCCCTCATCATAATGATTCTGAGCGCCTTGTCCGGATTAAATGATGCAGGCCCGTCGAGGATCCTGAACGCTCTTATGCTGTACTGGAACTAGCCTCGAGATAAATACAGAAAAGTCCTGCCCCTCAATGTGAGGAGCAGGACTTTTCTGTGTATATGCCGTATGTTTCGGCAGGTGGAGCCTGACATGCTTGTTCCCTCTGATGGAAAGGTCTAGGGTGAAGGTAACACCCGGTATTGAAAGGTTGTGGATGCGATGTCGCAGCTACCTCAAAACAACGAAGCCTTCGATTACAACCCCGAATACGCCAAGCTCTATCAGGAAGATGACAGCGAACAGTCTAGCCCGGATGCTTCTGACGAACAGCTACTATCCGCAAACGAGTCCCCGGATGACTCTTCGGATGGTTCTCCGGATGAGCCCGCAGATCAAGCGGTCGGTAAGGGAATGGCGAACTTCTCCATACTCTTTGGCTTCCTCGGTCCCCTGTCTTTCTTCCTAGGGGGTTGGCTAATTGTCCAAGGTTTTGGAGAAAATGGTACGCAGGTAGTTATCTTTTCACCGTTGCTGAGCATCCTGGGTCTCTGCCTGGGGATCTCGGCAAGACGGCACGGTGCTCGTGCCACCGGTGGGCTGGTTCTTAACGGGCTGGGGCTATGCTTTTTCATCGGTATCGCCTTCCTCCTCATCTTGATTGCAAACGCCTTGTCGCACATCAATTAACGATGTCCCCGGCGACTCAAAACGGCGTATGCAAA
This sequence comes from Rothia mucilaginosa, assembly GCF_001061665.1. Classification (GTDB taxonomy): domain Bacteria; phylum Actinomycetota; class Actinomycetes; order Actinomycetales; family Micrococcaceae; genus Rothia; species Rothia mucilaginosa_A. The sequence goes on from NZ_JVSP01000002.1 coordinate 1,314, forward strand.
GAGCCCCGCTCCTCAATACGAGGAACGGGGCTCTTCGCGCTCCACACGTGGAGCAGAAGCTAAAACGCGGATGGTAAGGGATTTGAACCCTTGAGACGGGGTTACCGCCTACTGGTTTTCAAGACCAGCTCCTTCGGCCGCTCGGACAACCATCCTTGCGCTCCAGAGACCGGCATTTTATCTCAACGCCGTGCCGCAGGGCACTACGAGATTATCTCACGATGTATGCTTTCTGTAAATCGAGTGCCGATGAGGGCACATCCGCTCAGGAGGAGGGCTCATGCGAGCAATTATTGAGGAAAACCACGGCGGTCCCGAGGTGCTTCGGGTCAGCGAGATTCCCGCCCCCGTTCCCCGTTCGCGTGAGGTGCTCATCCGCGTTCGCGCCGCCGGAATCAACCGTGCGGATGCCCTGCAACGCCGCGGATTCTACCCGCCCCCTCCCGGATCGAGCTCCATCTACGGCCTGGAAGTGGCCGGGGAAATCGAGGCCGTCGGCGAGGGGGCATCCGTTGAGAACTGCGGTCGTCCCGTGATGGCCCTGCTCCCCGGAGGTGGGTACGCCGACTACGTGACGGTTCCGGTGGACCTGCTGCTGCCGAAGCCCGAGAACCTGAGCTTTGAAGAGGCCGCGGCGCTACCCGAGGTGGCCGCCACGGTCTACTCCAACCTGGTACTGACCTGCGGCATGAGCATGGATCCCGCCGAGAACCTGCGCGAGGACGGGCAGAGCGCCACGGTGCTGGTGCACGGTGGCACCGGGGGCATCGGGGTGCACGCCATTCAGGTGGCACTGGCCGCGGGAACCCGCGTATTCGCCACGGTTGGGACCGAAGAGAAAGCGGAGTACGTGCGCTCGCTGGGTGCTGAACCCATCGTGTATCGGGAACATTCGTTCCGGGATGTCGTTCTGTCGGAGACCGGCGGGCGCGGCGCGGACTACATCCTGGACGTCGTGGGCGGGCGGTACTTTGAGGATAACCTGCACACCCTCGCCGACGGTGGGCACCTGTGCATCATCGGGTTGCAGGGCGGACGAAAGGCCGAGCTGGACCTCGCGTACGCACTCACGCACCGGCTCTCGGTGCACGCCACGAGCCTGCGCAACCGCCCCGAGGCCCAGAAGGCCGAAATTCTGCGCGGCGTGCGCGAGCAGATCCTCCCGCTGGTTGAGTCGGGTCGCATCGGTGTGGGTCTTGACCGGGTATTCCCCCTGGAGGCCGCGGCCGAGGCGCACGAGTACTTTGATTCCGGTCTGCACCGCGGCAAGGTGGTGCTGCGGGTCGATTAGAGGGGGTCGCGGGGCGCGGAGAGAACCCTACCGTCGTGCTCCGCGAAACGTGACATAAATGCTCATATTTCCCTGACGAACCGTCACCAAAAGAAGATTTAGGGTAACCTAAGTATAGGTGGGTTTGTGGCTCGCCGCGGAAGGTGATGCACGCATCCGACGCTCACCGGCCGCGAGCGACTCCCACCCGATAACCGTTCACGGCACACACCTAACGTAGAGGAGGACTCATGGGACTCAAAAGCTACCTGCAATCGCGCCGAGACGACGCCGAGCTCGGCAAGGGCATCTGGCGGCGCTCCCACGACCGCTTTATTCGCGGCATCGACCGATTCCACCAGGTGCTCGAGCGTCTGGCGGGCACCGAGTCCTCCGCCTCCATGATTGAACTCATCGTGCCGGACGCCAACGAGCTTGCCGACCTCATCCCCCGGGTGCGTGCCGTGGCCATGGAGGCCCACCGCCTCGCCCCCAGCGACGGCGATATCCCCGCCTCGCAATTCGGCACCTACTCCGACCTCAACCGCGCCCTCTCCAAGGCTGGCAACGCCGTGGCCCTCTGCGCCGAGGCCCTGGCCATGGCCCGCTGCTTCGGCGAGTGCACCACCGGATGCGACCGCCAGGTGAGCGTGCACCGCCGCGTTGAGACCGTGGTGCAGCACGTGCAAGAGGCCGAACGTCTGATTCGCCGCGCCCAAAAGGAAGCGGCCGGCGAGCTGACCTTCGACGACGGAATCCCCGTGGGACGGACCGAACTCGTCGAGGCCTAGTGGTACGTCAGTTTGATGCTCCACCGGGCACACGATACGCTTAAAAGAGAGGTGCATGACACCCCGCAAGCGGTTCAGTCACAATGGAGGTGACGATGGTACGCAATCGAGAATCGCAGCTCGGTCCAGGCCCTCTACGGCATAACCAATGCATTAACGATTGACGGAAGAAGTCACACACCATGTTTGAATTCCATAGGAACGAGCGCGCGCGCCAGCTGCGCCCCAGCCTCTCCCGCTCCTGGTTGCTCGTTCGCGCCAACGCCACCGAAGACGTTTTTGAGCAGGCCTTCGAATCCGAGGCCGATTCCATCATTATTGACCTCGAGGACGGTTGCCCGCCCGAAGAGAAGGACGCAGCCCGCGAAAAGGTCGTCCGCATGCTGAACTCCGGCGTGGTTGCCTGGGTTCGTATCAACGCCATCACCACCGAGCACTGGTGGAAAGACGTCAAGGCCCTCAAGAACGTGAAGGGCCTGCGAGGCGTCATGCTCGCCACCGCCGAGCACGCCACCGACATCGACCGTACCTCAGCTGAGCTGCCCGCCGGTACCCCCATCATCGCGCTGATTGAATCGGCCCTGGGCGTGCACCACTCGGTCGAGATTGCTCGCGCCATCGGTACCTTCCGCCTGGCCTTCGGCGCGGGCGACTACCGCCGCGACACCGGTTCCTCCGCAACCCCCATGGCCCTGGCCTACGTGCGTTCGCAGCTGGTCATCGCCTCCACTCTGGGCGGCCTGCCCGGCCCCATCGACGGCCCGACCCTCGGCGCATACGGCGCTGACCTCTCCAAGGCGTGCGGCTTCGCGAACGACCACGGCATGACCGGCAAGATTACCCTGGATATCCGCCAGGCAGAGACCATTAACGCGGCCTTCTCGCCCAGCGAGGTTGAGATTGAAGAGGCCCACCAGATGCTCGACGTGCCCATCGACGGCCCCCGCGACGGCTCCTACCTGCCGCGTTACCTGCGCGCCAAGAAGGTCAAGGAACTCGCCAAGGTTTACGGCCTGTGGGGCAAGACCGACAGCGACTTCCAGCGCGCATCCAAGTAACGCGCCGGCCCTATAGCGACGGCCGCGCATCCGACCCCTCGGAGGGACTCGGATGCGCGGCCTTTGGTTTAACGCTCCGGCCACCGACCGGCGGACGGGCTTGGCGACTAGTTGCGCGGGGAACGGCCGCCCGTAAGGGCGTGCGCGGCAACGTAGGACGTCGCCAGGGAAATCACGATGGGCACCAGGAACGAGGTGTCGTCCTCGTAGACGGCGCGGTAGAAGAACCAAACCGCCAGCGAAATCACGAGCGCCAGCACGTAGACGATGGCGAAGCGCACGGTGGGGGTGAACGGGGCACGCTGCGAGGAGCCCTTGCGGGCGGAGGTGCGGGACGAAGACATGAGGCCTCCCGGGATAGAGCGAGCTGTCGGACGCCTCGGAACGGGGTCGGGGCCTCGCGTGCCGAAGACGATACTAAAAACCGCCGCAACACACCGGAAACCGGCCTTGTTACGGCGGATGTGGAGCCCCCAGTGGGATTCGAACCCACGACCTTTTCTTTACGAGGGAAATGCTCTACCCCTGAGCTATAGAGGCACATACGCTACCTGCCGCGTTGAGACGGGCTTTCCGCGGAACAGTGCATACCCCGCAATAGTACCAAAAAGGCGGGGGAGAGGCGAATCATCACGTTGCTACGGCGGCTCCGCGCAAGAGCCCCGCGCGGACGCGTCATGCACCCGCCGCGCCGGCGGGATAAGATGAACCTAAGCGTTATCCGTGCGCCCCGGCACCGATTCTTAGGAGGAATACCATGACCTCACCCTTTACCCGCCGCGCCCTGCTCATCGGCGCGCTTCCCGCCGCCGCACTGGGCCTGAGCGCCTGCGGCTCATCCCGGACTTCCTCTACCGCCTCCGCGAGCGGCTCGGCAAGCGGTTCGGCGAGCGCCACCTCGGAGAGCACCGCCGCGGCATCGGCGAGCGCAACCGCAAGCGCTTCCGCTACTCCCTCGAGCTCGGCTTCGGAGACCGCTTCCGCATCGGCTACCGCGGATGACGGTTACGTCGGCTTCCGCCTCAACCGCGAAGTACCCGGCGCAGGCACCGCAACCCTGTACACCGACTTCCAGTGCCCCTACTGCGCCAAGGCAGAACCCAAGTTCGAGGAGGCCGCCAAGAAGCTCGACGGCGTGCTGAACGTGACCGCCCGCCACATGCCCCTGAGCATGCACGCCAACGCCGTGCCGGCCGCCCTGGCCGTGCAGGCCGCAGAGGCACAGGGCAAGCACCTCGAAATGGCCGATAAGCTCTTCGCCACCCAGAACGACTGGAAGGGCATCAAGGAGCGCGATAAGCTGCGCACCCTCTTCAACGACTACGCCAAGGAACTGGGCCTGAACGTTGAAGAATTCGACAAGGTCCTACTCGCCTCCGACACCGTCAAGCCCATCCAGCGCGACTACGAGCACGCCGTCAAGATTGGCGTGAAGGGAACCCCCACCTTCGCCGTGAACGATAAGGTCATCGAGGGCCTGGACTCCTCCTCCTCGGTGGATGAGCTGGTCAGCACCTTCAAGCGTGAAGCCGGCGTGAAGTAGTGGCGCACATTCAGCTCTCCGGCGGCCAGCGCGCCGAGATTCAGCCCGACGGGTTCAGCGAGCACGGCTACGTTCTCGAAATTGGGGGTGCCGAGCAGTCCCACGTGGATACCGCGGACCCCTCCTACGTGTTCTACGAGTACCTGCGCCGCATCGCGAACACGGTGGATGCGCTCGCCCCTGCTGGCGAGCCCATTACCGCCGCGCACCTGGGTGCGGGGGCGCTGACCCTCGTGCGCTATATTCAGGCGACCCGCCCCGGCTCCCGCCAGGTTGCCGTCGATATCGAACCCGAGCTTATGGGATTCGTGACCGACCGGTTGCCGCTACCCGCCGGCACCGACTGCCGGCTGGTGGTGGGCGATGCCCGCGAGCAGCTGGCCCACCTGCCCGAACTGCTGGGCGTGACCGGCTTCGACGCGATTATCCTCGATATTTTCACCGGCATGGATGCACCCGCACACCTGGCGAACCGTGACTTCTACCGCGAGCTCAGGGATTCCCTGAGCGAGCGCGGCCTGGTCGCGGTCAACGTGGGTGACGATGCGGGCCTGCCCTTCTTCCGCCTGCAGGCGGCAGCCATGCTCGAAGTCTTCGATTATGTGTGGTGCCTGTGCGAGAGCTCGATGCTTAGCGGCGAGAACGAGGGCAACCTCGTACTGATCGGTACCTCCCGCGAGCTGGACGAGGACACCCAGGACCTGCTGTACGCGATGGGACCGCATCCGGCGGAGGTGCTCACCACCGACGAGCTGCGCGACCTGCTGGACAGCCTGGAGGCTTAGGCGCGAGATTTAAACCGTTGAGGCGGGTACCAACCGGGTACCCGCCTCAACGGTTTTCTATATGCCGTGCACCGGCGACCCCGGGCCGTCACCCGTGAACGGGGCCTATTCGGGCAGCGGCATGGGAACGGGGTCCTCGCCGTCGTCCTTCTGCTTGTGGGAATTACCCTTCGTGGTGGTCAGCGTAATACCCACACTCGCGGTCATCAGCAGGAAAATTGCCACCCAACGAATCGGGCCGGTCTCCTGATTCAGCAGCGCCCAACCGGCAATCGCCGCAATAGCGGGCTCCATGCTCATCAACACGCTAAACACCTGCTGCGGCAGGTTGCGCAGGGCCATCAGCTCCGCGCTGTAGGGGATCACCGAGGCGAACATCGCGGTACCGAAAATCATGAGGAGTAGCACCGGGTCCTGAGCCGCATTCCACAGCGGCTGGGATGCCGGAACAACCGCCGCCACCGGGGCAATGAACGCGGCGCCGACCAGCATCGCCACCGCCAGGCCGCTCGCACCCGGAACCAGGGCGCCAACCTTTGCGCTGGAGCGAATATACAGCGCCCAGAACACGCCGGCAATCAGCGCGAACGTCAGACCCAGGTAGTCGGTGTCCCTACCGACCGCCGCCTCGTAGCCGAGCACCAGCATGCCCGCCAGAGCGCAGAGGACCCACACCGCGTCGCGCATCCTGCGGGTCAGTAGGGACGCCAGCGCGAGCGGGCCCAAAAACTCCACCGCCACCGCCAGGCCGATGGGGATACGGTCAATCGCGCAGTAGAAGAAGCCGTTCATCATGCCGAACGTTAAACCGAAAATCACCACGGCACGCCACTGCTCCTTCGACCAGGACAGCGGGCCCGGAGGCATCATATCGCCGCGGCGGGCACGCCAACGAGCAGCCAGCCACACGGTGCTACCCACCACAATGGAAGCAATCGCCAGACGGCTCACGCTCACGGCGAGCGCGCCAAACAGCGGGAAGAGCGTCACCGCGAAGGCCGCGCCGAACTGTAGCGACGAGCAGGACATCAAAACAAACATGATGCCTAGGGCAGGGCGTTGGTGCGCGGTATGCTGCATGGCTCTCCTCGGGGTACCTCGTAAATCGGCGGTGCTTGTGCGGGTTTTCGAATGGGCGGGGGCAGGGTACGAGCTTAAACAGTGCACCCCCGGGCACGAGATACTATCCTACGTGCTACCCGGGGGTGCGAGAAAGAAGAGACATGCTCTCCAGAGCAATATTCAGCTGGGCTCTCTACGGCTACCTAGAGGCCCTTCGCCTCGCGGTCGGCCCTAATCTGCTCGGCCGATGGAAGCGTAATGGAACTGGTCGCCATCTGTGCGATATCCACCGCGTACGCGTCCACCGCGCCGGGGAGGTAGCGATCCATCTCCTCGCTATCACCGCGCTCCTGGGCCCGTTTTTGGGCGCGGGCGTGCGAAATGGAGATGCCGATACTCGCCAGCACCAGCAGCGAGATGGCCAGCCAGCGAACCGCATCCGTCGGCTCGGCCAGCATAATGACGCCCACCAGCGCGGCAATCGCCGGTTCCAGCGAAAGCACCACACTGTAGATGTGCGCCGGCAACAGGCGCAGGGAAGAGACCTCGCCCAGAGCCGGAATGGCCGAAGCCAGCAGACCCATCAGGCAACCAATCGCCAGCAGGTGAACGTCCTGAGTCACCTTCGACAGGTTATTGCCGCTCAGAATAAACGGGAACGGCAGCACCAGCAGCGTGGATACGGCGTTGCCCATCACCATGCCGCCCATACCCGGGATGAGCGCGCCCACCTTCTCCGTCGCCAGGATGTAGGCGGCACGCGAAATCGCCGTCAGCACCGCGAAGAACACGCCCACCAGGGCAAAGTCCTCAGGCTTGGCCTGTGATTCGGCCGTCAGAATCGCCATGCCGCTAAAGGACAGGGCAATCCATACCAGGTCCAGCTTGCGGCGGGACATAACGGTCGCCAACACCAGCGGGCCCATAAACTCGATCGCCACGGCAATCGCCAGCGGAACCTGCTCAATCGCCACGTAGAAGAAGGCGTTCGCGCCGGTGAGGGCCACGCCCAGCACGATGACCGCGGTCCATTGCGCGCGCGTCCACGCGAGAATATTCGGGCGGAAGAACACGTACAGCAGGATGGTGGAAGTCAGCAGACGTAGCGCCACCACACCCCAGGGCCCCAAATCACCCATGAGCTGCTTCGCGAGGGCTGAACCGAATTGCGCGGAAATAATCGCGCCGGTCGCGTAGGCGACACCCAGCCCCTGAGTGGCCAGGGGAGAACGCGCAGCCGTGGGCGTGCTGGCGGAAGAAGTCATGGTAATCCTTTACAGCATGAAGCGTAAGCAAGTATCGGCGGTACAGCCCAACCCGAATCGCCGTGAAACGGGTCACGCATTATGCAGACAATGAATAGTGTGTAATCTAGGACAATTTTACGCGGTTTAAAAAAGGGCGCAAATAAATGGGAAGCGATTTCAGAAGCGCCGCCGCCGCCGGCTGGACGACCGCGCTCAAGCCCTCGGTGAACTCAAGCCCTCGGTGAACAAGGCTCTTCCAGCCCGCCGGAAGGCTCGCCCGTTCAGGAAATATTCACCCGACCGTGCTTTACTAAAGACATGATTGACCCGAAGAAGTCTCTATTCGATGAGGACGGCAACCCCCGTCCCGCGCTAACCACCACCCTCGACAACGTACTGCGCATGCAACGACCGCTCGCGCTGTCCATCGTCAAGAAGCTGCGCGAAGCGCACCCCGACGAAACCCCCGCACAGATTCACAAGCGCCTCGACCGCGCCTACCTGCGCGACATCACCGCCATCGGTGGCGTGACCGGCGCATCCGCATTCGTGCCCGGCGTCGGCACCATTACCTCCATGAGCCTCTCGGCGCTCGCCGTGGGCGGTTACATGGAGCGCACCGCCCTCTACGCCCAGGCCGTCGCCGAGCTGCACGGCGTGCACGTGCACGACCCCGAAACCGCCCGCTCCATGGTCATGGCCATCATGCTCGGCGAGGAGGGCTCGCAGCTCATGAACACCGTGCTGCTGCAGACCGGTAAGGCAAGCGGCGTATCCAATAAGTGGGGTATGCTGCTGGGCAATTCCTCCGGCGGCAAGATGTTCAGCGTCGAGCGCACCATCCGCAACCTGTTCATCCGTCGATTCCTCTCGCGTCAGACCGGCGCGCTACTCGGCCGTGCCCTGCCCTTCGGCGTGGGTGCTGTGGTCGGCGGCGGCGCAAACCTGGCTCTCGGCAAGGATGTCGTGCGCAACACTCGTAACGCTTTCGGCGACGCCCCGGCATACTTCCCCACGGAGCTCATGATTACCCCGCGCGCGCCGCGCGTAAAGTCCGAAGAGGATGAGTCCCCGGAGAGCACCCGCGGCGAACGAGGCCAGCTCGTGGATAAGGCCGGTTCGATTCTCAAGGGTGCGGGCAAGGTCGCTAGTAAGGCTGCCGGAAAGGTCTTCACCCGTGGCAAGGGCCACGACACTGAGACCGAAAACCGCCCTATGCTCGAGCGCTAAAACCCTCGCTGGTTAGCAGACATAGCAAAGCCCCAACACGCTGAAGACCCCGGATCCCTGAACTCAGGGACCCGGGGTCTTCAGCGTTAAGGCCGGCGCTCAGCCGATGCTACCGACTACGCGTTCTTCGCGTGATCAAGCAGCTGAGCCGCAATGCCGTTGTAGGTGTGCGGGGTCAGGTTCGACAGACGCTCCTCGGCCTCGGGGGAAAGGCCCAGGGTTGCCACAAACTCCTTGAGGCGAGCCGCATCCACGCGGTGACCGCGGGTCAGCTCCTTCAGACGCTCGTAGGGGTTCTCCATGCCGGGAACGCCCGCGATAGCCTCCGCGCGCATCACCATCTGGATTGCCTCGGCCAGAACCTCCCAGTTGGAATCCAGGTCGGCAGAAATCACGTCGGCCGCGATGTCCAGGCGCTTCAGGCCCTTCACCACGTTCGAGATGGCCAGGACCGAGTGACCGAAGGCCACGCCGATGTTGCGCTGAGCCGAGGAATCGGTCAGGTCGCGCTGCCAGCGGGAGGTCACCAGGGTCGAGCCCAGCGAATCCAGCAGGGCGTTGGAGAGCTCCAGGTTAGCCTCCGCGTTCTCGAAGCGAATCGGGTTAACCTTGTGCGGCATGGTGGACGAACCGGTCGCACCGGCCACCGGAATCTGGCGGAAGAAACCAATCGAAATGTAGCTCCACACGTCGGTGCAGAGGTTGTGCAGCACGCGGTTGAAGTGCGCGATATCCGAGTACAGCTCGGCCTGCCAGTCGTGCGACTCAATCTGGGTGGTCAGCGGGTTCCAGGTCAGGCCCAGGTGCTCAACGAAACCGCGAGAAATCTTCTGCCAATCGGCGGTGGGCACCGAGGCGTAGTGCGCGGCATAGGTGCCGGTCGCACCATTGATCTTGCCGAGGAACTCGGTCGCCTTCACATGCTTGACCTGGCGCTTCAGGCGATAGGCGAGCACGCCCATCTCCTTGCCCAGGGTGGTCGGGGTTGCGGGCTGACCGTGGGTGCGCGAGAGCATGGGAACCTCGCGGCCCTCCTCGGCCAGGTTCAGCAGAACCTCAATCAGCTCCTCGGCTGCGGGGATCCACACGTTCTGCACGGCATCCTTGATGCCCAGGGCGTAGGAGAGGTTGTTGATGTCTTCGGAGGTGCAGCCGAAGTGAACCAGCGGCACCAGGTGGTCCAGGCCCAGACCCTTCAGACGGCGACCGATGTAGTACTCGACGGCCTTTACGTCGTGAACGGTCACGGCCTCAATCTCGGCCAGCTCGGCCACGGATTCGGCGTTGAAATCGGTCACGATGGCGCGCAAGCCCTTCTTCTGCTCCTCGCTCAACGGGGACAGGCCCGGCAGCACCTTGTGCTCGCACAGGTAGATGAACCACTCGACCTCAACGTGGATGCGGTCACGGTTCAGCGCCGCCTCAGAAAGGTAGTTCGTCAGGGGTGCGGTGACGGAGGCGTAGCGTCCGTCCAGGGGGCCCAGAGCGAGTTCGCCGGTGCCCAAATCGATACGGCCAGAAGGCAGGATGGTGTTATTGGTGTGAGACATAACTCCATTTTCGCATGGATCGCCGGAAAATGCGGGCGGGGTGCGGGGCGGTGGGCGGTCGGAGGGGGCTCTGGATAGTGGTTTGGGCGAAGGCTCAGACTGCGGTCCGGGTGATGTCGGGGATGGTCCGGGCGGCGCCCGCCGCGGGCGCGCCGACTCCAACGGGCGGGCGTTTTTTCGGCTCCGAAGCGGCTCCGGAGTGGTTTCGGGGCAATCTTTGCGCGGAAATATGACGGCTACGGAGGCTGTGGATAAAGCATTTTGCGGGTTCTGCAGCTCAAATCCGTGCGGATTTTTCGTTTTGTGGGGTCGCTATCCACAAGAAGTCAAAAGCCGGGGGAACAACGCCGGCCCGCCCATAGGCTGGAACCAAAGTCCACCCGCTAAGCCGGTATCCGTAACCGGCCCCTCCGAAAGGACGCGCCGTGCCCACCTTCGTCGATGCCACACCGCCATCTGCGCCTCCGGGAACCCCCAACCCGCCCAGCACCGCGGATATTCTGCGTGCCGCCGGCCATATGGGCATCGGCTCCGCGGCCGGACGCGCGTTCGCCGCCTCGCTCCTCGCGGCAGCCGCCCTGGCTCGCACCAAGGGTGCCGAGCTTTCCGCACGCATGCGCGCCGAAGCCCACGAGATACAGGGGGTCTACGCGCGCACCGGCGAGCTCGGAACAGAGCACTGGGCCTCGGAGGCGGGCCGCGCCTTCCGCAGACAGCTCGAAAGGCACCGCGACAGTATTCGAGACAGGGCACAGATTGCCGAGAACGCAGCGGTCGATATTGCCGCCGCCGCTGAAGAGCTCGCCGCCGAACTGACCGCCAAAGCCCAGGCTGTTACCGCCGCGGCCGGTGCCCTCGACAGCCTCCTCGGGTCCCTCGCGGATACCGCCGCCGATGTTCTCGATCCCGGAAAACTGGAGGATCTCGTGGCCCGCCACGCGGGGTCCGCGCAACACGAGCTTGATTCCCTCATGCACGTCAGCCTCCCCGAGGGGCTCAACGCGCTCGTTACCCGCCAAACCGGCTATTAGACCGCCGCTTACCGCTAGTCGTCGCTAGGAAAACCCATCTAGGAGAACCCATGACCAACGCAACGTACGCCCTTCCCATCGAGGGGAGCGGCTCGGCCCCCACAGGGGCGACCATCACCGTCACACTGGAAGAGATGCCCGCCATCGCCGATTCCCTCACCTACGCCAGCCAGCGCTGCGCTGAACGTCCGGTGCCCATCTCGAGCATTGGCGCAGAGACGATGCTCTTTCTTGGGGTCAACTCGCGCGCCCGTCTGGCCAGCGGCCAGTGCACCATGTTGGCCGCCGGAATGGGCCGAAGCGCCACCGAGCTAATGGCCACGGCGGTGGCCGTGCGCCTCGCCCACAGCGCCTACTTGCAGGTCGAGAACATGGTAGCCGGCTGGTTCGAATCGCTCGGTATTGCCCAGGACGGTAAGCTTCCTGACGGGCTGACGGTGCGAACCCACATCCGCGGCGCCCTCGCCGGCGACCCCGACGAGGTCCGGTACCTTATCCGGCTGACGCTGCCCGAGCTCGGGTACTACAGCGCATCAATAGCGATGCCCTATTCACCCCTCGTCGCGGCGGTACTTTTCGGAGCGACAGCCTATCTTGACGCCCGACTCAACCCCGAGATTGCCCGCCGGCGAGTGGCTGGACGGCTGTCCAGGATCACCGGAATCCCCGCGAAAATCATTGAGAAATTCATCGGGAGGGCCACCCTATCGTTGAAGAGAGAGAATACGTGGCGGGACGTGGGCAGCACGGCACACAACGTGCGTACCGCTTCGGCTGATGAGTACGGGGTCGCGGCGCACCGGGGAGAGAAAAATCAGCTTTCCGTAGGCTCCAGCTCGGAACGTTTGCAGGCGGCTGCCAAAGCCCAGGACCAGGAATTCGAGCGTTCTCAGCAGGACCCGACGAAGGGCGAACGCGGCGCCGTGATGGTCACCGTCATGTACGAAGAAGGCCACGAGGGTGACCCCGCCTACGCCCTGTACGTGGTGAGTATTCCGGGGACTAACTTTGACTCCTGGGGCGGCTCTCCCATGGACCCTGCGGGTGCTGTGCGTGAAACGTTAGGTGAAGATACCACGAGGAACCCCGCCTATCGGATGGTTCTTCAGGCTTTGCGTGATGCCGGCGCGCCGCAGGGGGCCCGCGTGTACCTGGAAGGGTTCAGCCAGGGAGCCATGATTGCCTACAACATGGCTAATAGTTTCGAGGTCGCCAAGGAAATCAACATCGTCGGTATCTACGCCCAAGGTGCTCCGCTACGAGGTCTGCCCGCCAAACGCCGAGACTTCGCCGTGGACTATGTGGAAGGCGAAGGCGATATTGTTCCGGATAGTGCACGGCGGGAAGAGGGCGGCTGGCGTCCTGACGACCGTGATACAGCAATTACCATCCAGAACCCTGTACACGATGGCGAAAAATACCGAGAAGCTCTAGAGCGTGAGGGGCATAGTAACGCGGTTTTTGGTGGCATGCGTGCGGCGATGGATGGTAAGGAATACGTGCTGGGGGAGCAGAAGGTTACCTCGGGTTCTGCTATGCCGGACGGATACAGCCTAGCTGAGCGAAGGGACGTAACGATCTCACGTATCGGAATCTACTCGCGTCAGGCCTACAAATCGGGGGTTAGGTTTGACGAGAAGGGTGTAGACGAAGCGATTGAACATGGAACAGGTGGCATGGTTAAGGGCGTTCAGGACGCCAAAGATAAGGGGGAACGAATCCAAAAAGCAGCCCAAGATACGTGGGAGAGCGCCGAACGGCGTCTCCCTCACCCGGGCCCTAAACCGTCGCAGGAGCCGGGGAGCCCGAAGCCGACCTGGCCCGAGATGCCTGCACCGCAGACGCCCAAAACACCTCCCCTGCAGGGATACGACCCGCAGAATGTTCCGTCCGCCATCAACTTGCCGGCGGACCTGAGCGGCCCGGAGCCTGCCCCTATCAAATTGCCCGCTCGAGTCGAGCCGGAGGGTCCACCACCCCCTGCAGATTTGCTCCCGCCGGACCTTCTACCAGAGCCCGCAGGCTCACAGGCAAACATCGGAAAGGTTATTAATCAGCCAACCATCGATGACCTGCCACTCCCTAAAATTGGTTCTGCGTTTGCGGGCACATTCCTCGGGCCCCGACAGGGCGGGGACTACGATGGCGGGGAATCGCTTACCCCCGACCTACCAGAGCTGAAGCCTGTTCCCATGCCCGTGGCGCCGGCCGAGGACATCGACCCGGGGTTCCGCACGCCGATTCCTCCCGAGGAGACCGACCCGGGGTTGATACACCCCGCACCGGAGCCTCGGCGCGCCGTCACCGTTGAGCGGGAGCCGGTATTTGCCTAGTGGGGAGCCCGGCCGGTGAGATGGCGGAGACCGGCATGGGGATGGCTCGTCCTGTCCCCATGCTGGTCTTCACCCCGGTGGCACTGGCTCCGCGGCGCTCGCGGGCACATACTAAAGCTATGAGCCACTCAGAAGAACCCACCAGCATCCCGGTCCGCCCCGTCTTCGACACCCTGCCCAGCTACGCCGCGGGCAAGCCTCCCGCTCCCGTCGAGGGCCTGACCCGGTACAAGCTTTCCTCTAACGAGAACCCTCTGGGCCCCGTGCCCGAGGTGGCGCGCGTGCTGGCCGAATTCGATGCGGTGCACCGCTATCCCGACCCCCTCTCAACCGCCCTGCGCACCGCCCTCGCCGGGCAGCTGGGCGTGGACGCCGAGGATATCGTGACCGGCGCCGGCAGCCTCGGCGCGCTCAACCAGATTATTAAAACCTTCGCAGGCGTTAACGCCGACGGTGTGCAGGACGAGGTCATCTACGCGTGGCGTTCCTTCGAGGCTTACCCCATTCTGGTTGGCATCATGGGCGCTCGCAGCGTGCAGGTTCCCAACCTGCCCGACGGCGCGCACGACTTGGACGCTATGGCCGCGGCCGTCACCGACCGCACCCGCCTGATTCTGGTGTGCACCCCCAATAACCCGACCGGTCCCGCAGTGACCGAGAGCCAGATTCGCTCCTTCCTCGCGAAGGTGCCGGCTACCGTTCCCGTGGTCATCGACGAGGCCTACTTCGAGTTCTGCGCGGCCTCTTCCATCCCGGAGGGGGAAGAGCCTCCGCTGAACGGCCTGGATATCTACCGTGACTACCCGAACGTCATCATTCTGCGCACTTTCTCCAAGGCGCAGGGCCTGGCGGGTTTGCGCGTGGGCTACTCGATTTCGCATCCGCAGATTACCCGCCACCTGCGGGTTGCAGCGACCCCCTTTGCCGTGTCCGCCCTGGCCGAGCGGGCCGCCGTCGCCTCCATCGAGCACCAGGAGGCCGTCATGGCGCGGGTCAGGCACATCGTGGCCGAGCGTGAGCGCGTCACGGCCCGTCTACGCGAACTGGGCTACGAGTTCCCGGGCACCTACGCAAACTTTGTGTGGCTGCCCCTGGGGGAGCGGACCGGTGACTTCGTTGACCTCATGAACCGGAATGCTCTCTCGGTGCGTGCCTTCGGGTCCGAGGGCGTGCGCGTGAGCATTGGCGAGGTCGAGGCAAACGACCGTTTCCTGTCCCTGTGCGAGCTCTTCGCGCAGGAGGGCTAATCTCGCTCAACATCGCTGGATAAGCTTGAATCGTATAGCGGTCCTGAGCGGATGAAGATGAAGGAACCCTCCTATATATTCTGATTATCGAATATATAGGAGGGTTCCTTTGGCCAATAAACGCAATTGGTAGCGCCGCCGGTTTTCGCCTGCTCATATGCTGAATGACGGGGCGCAATACGCGGTGTTCCAGGCGTGTTCCGAGCGTGCACGTTATTGCCGAGAGCCCGAAATAGTAAACTGGTAGGTATATATGCCCAGTCCTGATGGTGCACCGGCCGTAAATCAGCCTCTCAATCCTCCACCTTTCGTGGAGAATGAGGCTTGGCCCCGGTAGCCCGCAGGCGAAGCCATCGTCACGTGTGGAGGTTAGATGCACGAGAACGACAAGTACCCGGGAGTGCCCGAGCGCATCCAGCTCATGGATGAGAACGGCACCGTCCACGAACACCCCACCTTCAGCCGATACGTCAAAGACGTCGATGGTGATACCCTGCGCGAGGCCTACCGCCTCATGTACACCACCCGCCGCTTCGACGACGAGGCGACCGCCCTGCAGCGCCAGGGCCAGCTCGCCCTGTGGGTTCCTAGCCGAGGCCAGGAGGCCGCGCAGGTCGGCTCCGCACTGGCCTACGCCCCCAACGACTACATCTTCCCCTCCTATCGTGAGCACGCCGTCGCCCTGGCGCGCGGTGTGGATTTCCGCGATCTGATTACCATCTTCCGCGGCACCACCACCCACGGTTGGGACATGAAGGCCCACAACTTCCACACCTACACCAAGGTGCTGGCCGCCCAGACCCTGCATGCCGTCGGCTACGCCATGGGCCTGAACTTCGATGCCGATATCGAGGCTGAAACCGGCAAGCGCCCCACCGGCCAGGGCCAGGCCACCGACCCCGCAACCGACGCGCAGAAGCCCGCCGTCGCGGTCTACTTCGGCGACGGCTCCTCCAGCGAGGGCGACGTTCACGAATCCATGGTCTTCGCGGCCTCCTACGATGCCCCGGTGCTCTTCTTCGTGCAGAACAACCGCTGGGCCATCTCGGTTCCCTTCGAGGTGCAGTCGCGCGTGCCGATTTCGACCCGAGCCGCCGGTTACGGCTTCGAGGGCCTGCGCGTGGACGGCAATGACATCCTGGGCGTGCTCGCGGTGACCCGTTACGCCATGGAGAAGATTCGTGCCGGCGAGGGCCCCGTGCTCATCGAGGCCGAGACCTACCGCCTGGGCCCGCACACTACCGCCGACGACCCCACGAAGTACCGCACCGAGGCCGACCTTGAGGGGCCGCTGCACCGCGACCCCATGATTCGCCTCGAGAAGTACCTGCGCGAGCAGGGCTACGCCGACGATGCCTTCTTCGAGGAGGTTGCCGAGTCTGCTCAGAAGGTCGCATCCGGCGTGCGCGACGCCGTGCTTTCCGCCGAGGTGGCCGACTTTGAGCACTTCTTCGACCGCGTCTACGCCCAGGAACACCAGCAGGTTGAGGACGACCGCGAATTCTACCGCACCTACAACGCAGGCTTTGAAGAGGAGTAAAGATGAGCGAAAACATTGAGCGTTTGACCCTCGCCAAGGCCATTACTCGCGGCCTGGAGGATGCCCTCGAGGCTGACCGCACCGTGGTTCTGCTCGGTGAGGATATCGGCAAGCTTGGCGGCGTGTACCGCGTGACCGAGGGCTTGCAGGCCCGCTTCGGCAACCGCCGCGTCATGGATAGCCCGCTGGGGGAGTCCGGCATTATCGGCACCTCCATCGGCATGGCGCTACGCGGGTACCGCCCCGTTCCCGAGATTCAGTTCGACGGCTTCGTTTTCCCCGCCTTCAACCAAATCACGAGCCAGCTTGCGAAGATTCACAACCGCACCGATAAGCAGTACATCGTGCCGGTGACGATTCGTATTCCCTACGGCGGCGTGATTGGCTCGGTGGAGCACCACTCCGAGTCGCCCGAGGCGCTGTTCGCCCACACCGCCGGCCTGCGCATCGTGACTCCCTCGAGCCCGCACGAGGCCTACTGGATGACCCGCAAGGCGATTGAGTGCCCGGATCCGGTCATTATCTTTGAGCCCAAGCGCCGCTACTGGCTCAAGGGGGACGTGGACCTGAACGACACCTCCTTCGACTCGTTTAGCGCCAAGGTCGTGCGCGAGGGTACCGATGTCACGATTGTTGCGTACGGTCCGCTGGTTCCGGTGGCCCTGGCAGCCGCGGAGGCCGCGGTTGAGGATGGCCGCTCGATTGAGGTGATTGATCTGCGCTCGATTTCTCCGCTGGATGTGCCGACCGTGGCCGCCTCGGTGGCGAAGACTGGCCGCCTGATTATTGCACATGAGGCGCCGACCTTTGGCGGTATGGGTGGTGAGCTGGCGGCCGCGATTACGGAGCGTTGCTTCTACAGCCTGCAGGCGCCGGTGATTCGCGTGGGTGGCTACTACATGCCGTACCCGGTTTCCCGCGTGGAGGAGGAGTACGTGCCAGATATTGACCGCATCCTGGAGGCGGTTGATCGCGCTTTCGATTACTAGGTGCGGTTTCGGGGTTGGTATGTGCACCCCGCTTCTTGACGCTTCGTTCTGAGGTGTGTCGCCGGCCCGAAACCGACGGCACGCTCGCGGCGGATAGGACCGCCCATAATATTCCATGTAGGGTATATGCCCTAGTGAGAGGTAAATATGTCCCAGATTTTTTCGCTTCCCGACGTGGGCGAAGGCCTGACCGAGGCTGAAATCCTCAGCTGGAAGGTCGCAACCGGCACCGAGGTCGCCATCAACGATGTGCTGGTCGAGATTGAGACCGCCAAGAGCGTTGTCGAACTGCCCTCGCCCTACGCCGGCATCGTCGAGGAATTGATGGTCGCCGAGGGCGAGACCGTCGAGGTGGGTACCCCCATCATCCGCATCTCCGGTGGCGACGGCGCAGCCCCGGCCGCTCCCGCGGCACCCCAGCAGGAGACCGAATCCGGCACCGCGCTGGTCGGCTCCGGACCCAAGGCGGACGCTGTTAAGCGCCGCGCACGTAAGCGTCCCGCCTCCGCGGCCCAGCCCGCACCTGCCGCCCCCGCATCACCCGCGGCGCCGACAGTCCAGGCACCGGTGGCGCACACCCCCTCCGACCCGGTAAACCGCAACCAGGGCCTGCTCAGCGAGCTGGCCGAGCGCGCCTCCCGCTTTGTGGAGAACACCCCGCTGAACTCGGTGGTGCAGCGTCTGGCACCCGAGCCCGCAGCGGCTCCCGCGCCGACTTTGGCTCCCGAGCAGGTTCCGCACCGCCCGACCCTCGCGCCGCCTCCGGTGCGTCTTGCCGCAAAGGAGCTCGGCGTCGACCTGGCCCACGTGACTGCCACCGGTGCCCGCGGCCAGGTGACCAAGCAGGACCTCATGAACTACGTTGCCCACCTCAAGGACGTGCAGCACAGCGGTGCCCGCCAGCCCTTCTGGCAGGGTGCAATCACCCCGGGCGACCGCATCGAGCGCGTCCCGGTGCGCGGCGTGCGCAAGGCCACCGCGAAGGCCATGGTCGCCTCGGCCTTCAGCGCCCCGCACGTGTCGATTTTCGTGGACGTGGATGCATCCCGCACCATGGAGTTCGTGAAGCGCTTGAAGAAGTCTCGCCACTTTGAGGGCGTGAAGGTCACCCCGCTGCTGGTGCTTGCCGCCGCGGTGATTTGGGCTGCTGAGCGTAACCCGCAGGTCAACGCGACCTGGACCGACAGCGAGATCCAGATTAAGCACTACATGAATCTGGGTATTGCGGCCGCCACCCCGCGCGGCCTGATGGTCCCGAACATCAAGGATGCCCAGGAGCTTTCCCTGCGCGAGCTTGCGATTGCCCTGAACAACCTGACCACTCGCGCTCGTGAAGGCAAGACCCAGCCGGCAGAGATGGCGAACGGCACCCTGACCATTACGAATATCGGTTCGCTGGGCATTGATACCGGTACCCCGATTATCAACCCGGGTGAGGTTGCGATCGTGGCCTTCGGTACCATCAAGCAGAAGCCGTGGGTGGTTGACGGCGAAGTGATTCCTCGCTGGGTGACGACCCTGGGCGGCTCGTTCGACCACCGCGTGGTGGACGGCGATCTCTCGGCTCGCTTCATGGCCGATGTGGCGGCCATCCTGGAGGAACCGGCCCTGCTGCTGGATCACTAGGCAATAACCTAAACGGCCCCGAAGAGCCGTTCAACGCGAAGACCTCCGGCGCACATAGCGTGCGCCGGAGGTCTTCGCGTTTTGTATCGGCATCGGTGCGGTGTCCGGTGCTTCGGAGGCTAGCCGTCCTCGCGCTCCACCCGGGTGCTCGGGTACTTATCCACGCGGCGATGGTAGATTTGCCCGCAGGCGCCGCCTATGAGGGCTCCCAGGAAGCTGAGCGCCAGGATGAGCATAATCGCCAGCAGGCCGTTGGAGGTATCCCCGTTCATGAGCCGCTGCATGGAGAACGCGGCGGTGCCGTTCGGGAAGACCTGCGGGGCCAGGTAGGTGGCCAGCGAAGCCACAATGAGGCCCATGAGGTGCCACAGCCACACCGCAATACCCTGCTTGGAGCCAGCGAATCGAGCCATGCGTCCGGCGGCGTATCCGCCGACCAGGTAGGCCACAAAGACGAGGACGCTTAGGGCGACCGCCACGGGAACTACGGAGGATTCCCCGGAGAGTAGTCGTCCGATGACGGCGTGGTACTCGAGGGACTGCTCCTGCCCGGTAGAGGTGAGCCAGGCGCCGATGCCCCAGCGGCCGCCGTCCATGAGGGTGATGGCAACGAGCCAGCCGAGCAGGCCCGGGAGCACGTGCATGCGGGAGTACCGTTCCTTCTGCATCTGCAGGGCGGTGGCGGCGGTGAGTACCGGTTCGCCGGGCTGGAGGATGGGCTGAGCGGGTTGGCTCGCTGGGACGGCGAAGCCCCCGTGCTGGGTGGGCTGTTCCGGCGCGCGCGGTGCGGTGTTCTGCGGGCTAAAGCTGGGTGCCGTTCCGCGGTCGTTGGCGGTCTGCGCGCCGCGGTGTTCGGACACGCTCGGGGCAGATGCGGCGCTCTGCGCGGGCGCGGAACCCGCGGATGCGCCGCCATCCGAGCTACCTGAGCCGGGGGTGTTGAGCCAGCCGAAGGCGCTTTCCCCGCCGTCCGAGGCGTCCGCGTCATCCTGCGGGCTGGGAGCCGGGATGAGGCTGGGGAAGGCGCGGGTCGCCTCCCCGTCGGTGGTTCGCGACTCGGCGCGGCGCGAGGCGGCCTGCTGCAGGTCCTCGGCGGTCAGCACGACCGTGGGGTCGTCGGAGGAGAAGGCCGCGTCCCACAGATCCTGCTCGCTGGGCGCGGAATTGTCGTTGCCCTTTGCCTGCTGGCTGGCCGCCGGGCGGGACTCCGGCTGCTGGTTGTGTTGTGTATTCATGGCTTCCGATAACGGGGTTCGGGGATCGTCTGGCGACCCGGTGTGTGCGGTGGCTCGCGTTTTGGGTGGGTCTTAGCCTACTCGCTGTGCTCGGACTGGAAGGCCCGGGCCTCTTCGAGGGATTCGGCGGAGTAGGGGTGGGGGTGTGCGGGTCGTTCGTTCTCGTCGAGGGTGCGAACCACGCGTCCGGGGTTGCCGACCACGACGGAGTTTGCGGGTACGTCCTTGGTGACGACGGTACCCGCACCGATAACGGAGTTCTTGCCGATGGTCACGCCGCCCAGGATGATGGCGCCGCCACCGATCCAGACGTTGTCTTCAACGGTGATGGGCTTGCCGCCCTCCCAGTACGCGGCGCGGTCGACGGGGTTGAGCGGGTGGGTGGGGGTGAGGAACTGCACGTTGTTGCCGACGAGCACGGTGGACCCGATGCGAATCGGGCAGACGTCCAGGAATACGCAGTCGAAGTTGAAGAAGGAACCGTCGCCAATGTAGGTGTTCACGCCGTAGTCGAAGCGCGCACCGGGGCGGATGTGGGAGTGCTCGCCCAGGTGGCCGAGGTTTTCGCGGTAGACGTGCATTGCCTGGGCGTGCTCGCCGCGTGCGTAGTGTTCTTCGGCGAGGACGGTGGCGGCGTGGATGCGCTTAGTCTGCGCGGCACATTCGGCGTCGGGCATGTAGGCGGCGCCGGAGACCATGCGGTTGAAGATGTCGCCGTTGGGGCGCTGCGGGGTGTGCATTAGTGGGCTCCTCCCAGAAGGTAGACTAGGGCGATGATGGCCAGACCGATGAGAATGACGACTCCTCCGGCGATGGCGAAGCGCTTGGAAATTTCGCGAAGGAGCTGCTTGAACTGCTCGTCGGTTATGTCTTGCTGTCGCTTACTCATGGTTTAAGTATCCCAGAGTTGCGCCGAGCGCACCCGGGGGAGTGTCGTGAAACTGGCCGCGCCGGGCCCCCTTAGCTGGGAGCCTGCCGTGAAGATGGCCTGGAAGGGCGCTGGAAGTTGAGCCGAGGGGCCGTCGGCGGGCACAATCGAAATCATGACTGAGGCTCAGAAGAACACGAACACGGGGGACGCTGCCCCCGCGCGCGCCGCGGTGTTCGGCGCACCCGCTACCGAATCCGGTGAGAACCCCCTGGCGCACCGCCCCTGGCTGAAGAACTATACCCCGTGGACCGCGCGCGATATTGAACTGCCCGAAACCTCTCTGAGCCACCTTATCGATGAGGCGGTGCGTAGCGTCCCGCAGAAGGTCGCCCTGGAGTTCTTTGGCGCGACCACGACCTACGCTGAGCTGGGGGACCAGATTGAGCGTGCTGCGGAGGGTCTGCGCGTTGCGGGTGTGCAGGCGGGTGACCGTGTGGCGCTGATTTTGCCGAACTGCCCTCAGCATATTGCGGCGTTCTATGCGATTTTGCGCCTGGGCGCGATTGTGGTGGAGCATAACCCGCTGTACACGGGGGCCGAGCTGCGCCACATGTTTGAGGATCACGGCGCGAAGGTCGCGATTGTGTGGGACAAGATTGCCTCGCACGTGACCGAGATGCCGGCCGATATCCGCCCCACCCACATTTATTCGGTGAACCTGATTTCGGCGATGCCGCGCCTCATGCGCACCGCGCTGAAGCTACCCGTCAAGAGCGCGCGTGCCTCGCGTGAGAAGCTGACGGGCCCGGCCCCGGGCACGGTGCCGTGGTCGCAGCTGCTCAAGAGCGAGCGCATTGATCCCGCGCATCGCCGCCCGACCGCGCACGATATTGCGCTGCTGCAGTACACCTCCGGCACGACGGGTCTGCCCAAGGGCGTGATGCTCACGCACCGCAACCTGGAGTCGAACGGCCGCATGGGTGAGGCGTGGATTAACCCGGGCGATGACGAGGTGATTTACTCGGTCCTGCCGCTCTTCCACGCGTACGGCATGACCCTGGGCGTGACGATTGCGTCGCTGTGCCGTGCCCGCCTGGTGCTGTTCCCGACCGTGGACATGGACCTGATTTTGAAGGCGATGAAGAAGACCCGCCCGACGATTCTGCCGGCCGTGCCTCCCGTGTACCGTCGTCTGATGGATGAGGCAAAGAAGCGCGGCGTGTCCCTGGAGGGTATCCGCTACGCGGTGTCGGGCGCGATGAACCTGCCGCCCGAACTGGTGGCCGAGTGGGAGGAAGCCTCCGGCGGTTTCATGGTGGAGGGCTACGGCCTGACCGAGTGCGCCCCGCTGGTCTCCTGCAACCCGCTGAACGACACCCGCCGCGCCGGCTCGATTGGTGTGCCCTTCCCCTCGACTGATATTCGCGTGGTGGATCCGGAGACGGGTGCGGATGTGCCTCTCGGCGAGGAGGGTGAGCTGTGGGTCAGCGGTCCCCAGCGCTTCATGGGTTATTGGAAGCGTGAAGACGAGACCGCGAAGACCATCACCCCCGACGGCTGGTTGCGCACGGGTGATATTGTGCGCCTGGACGAGGACTTCTTCATCCAGATTGTGGACCGTATCAAGGAGGTCATTATCACCGGCGGCTTCAACGTCTCCCCGACCGAGGTGGAGGTCGCCCTCAAGCAGCACGATACGGTTGCGGATGCGGCGGTGGTCGGTATTCCGCTGCCCGGCGGCGGCGAGATGGTCGTGGCCGCGGTGGTTCCCGCCCCCGGCCGGGTGGTGGAGGAGCACACCCTGCGCGAACACTGCTACTCGAAGGTGACTCGCTATAAGGTGCCGCGCCGCATCGTGGTCGTGGACGACCTGCCGCGTTCGATGCTCGGCAAGGTGCTGCGCCGTAAGGTGCGGGAGCAGCTGATTGCCTCGGGCGATTTTGAGCAGTAGCGTCGGTTGGTTTGCCGCCCGCCCACAACGGGCGGGTACGATAAGCGCCGACTCGGGTTTTAGGCCCGGGCCGGCGCTTTGCGTTGACGCAGACAGACGGCTGGTGGGGGAGCGGAATTGGCAAATAATCATCGTGTGACGAAATATGACGAAATATGACGAGCTTGACGTTCTGTGTCTCATGATTGACCCTTAACTTCCACCGCCGCCCCTGTGCGTGCTGTAATTGTCCCATCATCATTCGCATCGGCTTGTCGGCGCTCTATGCCCGTACCCGGTGAAGCACGTCATCATTCAACAGAAAGATTCATAGCCGTGAAGAAGTTTGCCGCTGCTCTTGCAGTCGTCCCCATGATTTTCAGCATGGCCGCTTGCGGTTCCACCTCGAACTCCTCCGCCTCCAAGAAGGTCACCATCGGTGTGGTTGGCTCCGAGAAGTTCAACAAGACCCTGAAGGAAGAAGCTAAGAAGCAGGGTATCGACATCGAGTTCAAGGAGTTCAGCGCTTACACCGAGCCGAACCCCGCTCTGGACGCCGGTGACATTGACATGAACCGCTTCCAGCACATCGCCTACCTGTCGAACTACAACGTCAGCGCCAACAAGGACCTGCAGATCGTGGGCCCGACCGTCATCTACCCGATGGCTCTGTTCTCCAAGAAGCACACCAAGCTGGCCGACATCCCCCAGGGTGGCGAGATCGTGATCCCGAACGACACCGTGAACGAGGCACGCGCGCTGAAGCTGCTGAAGACCAACGGTCTGGTCACCTTCAAGAACGCTGACGTAGACGCCCCCACCATCGACGATGTTGACACCGCTAACTCCAAGGTGAAGGTCACCCCCGTCGACGCAACCCAGACCGTGGTTGGCATGGAGTCCGCTGACGGCGCAGTCGTCAACAACGACTTCCTCAAGGACGCAGGCCTGAAGCCCGCGGACGCACTGGCTCAGGACGACCCCAAGACCGACCCCTCGGCCATCAAGTACGTGAACCTCTTCGTCGCCCAGAAAGACAAGGCTGACGACGAGACCTACAAGAAGATCGTTGAAATCTTCCACACCAAGCCCGTCATGGATGCTGTTCAGGAAGAGACCCGCGGCACCGCCGTTGAGGTCAACGTGAGCACCGACGAGCTGCGTCAGTCCCTGGCCAATGAAGAGGCCAAGCTGCGCGCCAAGAAGTAATCTCCTGACAACACGCCTCTCGTAGGCACACGTAAGGCGGTAAGCCCGGGCACCCGATGCGGGTTAGAAGGGCTTACCGTCCTTTGCGTACCGGCGCCAAGTCCCTCGGCGTCCCAACCACGACATTTAACGGATACAAATACTATGAGTGAACAGCTAGAAGAGGTCGTAGAAGGCCTCCCCCAGCCCATGGTGATTCTGGACGGCGTGTCCAAAGTCTTCGGTAACGGCCCCAAGGCTGTCCCCGCCGTGGACAACGTCTCCCTCACCATCAACCGCGGTGAAATCTTCGCGATTATCGGCTACTCCGGTGCCGGTAAGTCCACCCTGGTGCGCCTCATCAACGGCCTGGAAAAGACCACGAGCGGCACGCTAATCGTGGACGATTTCGAAATCTCCGGCAAGCGCGACTCCGAGCTGCGCGAGGCCCGCACGAACATCGGCATGATTTTCCAGCAGTTCAACCTCATGAACTCCCGCACCGTGCTCGGTAACGTTGAGTTTCCCCTCAAGGTGGCCGGTTGGCCCAAGGCCAAGCGCCGCGAACGCGCCCTGGAGATGCTGGAATTCGTGGGTCTGAGCGACCGCGCCGACCACTACCCGAACCAGCTTTCGGGCGGTCAGAAGCAGCGCGTGGGTATCGCCCGCGCGCTTGCGACCAACCCCTCGCTGCTGCTGGCTGACGAAGCCACCAGCGCCCTGGACCCCGAAACCACCCATGAGGTGCTCGCCCTTCTCAAGCGCGTGAACCGCGACCTGGGTATCACCGTCGTGGTCATCACCCACGAGATGGATGTCGTGGCCAGCATCGCCGACCGCGTGGCGGTCATGGAGTCCGGCCGCGTGGTGGAAGAAGGAACCGTCTACGACGTCTTCTCTAACCCGCAGACCGATGTGGCGAAGCTCTTCGTGGCGACCACCGTCAAGCTGGCCCCCACCGGCCAGGAGGCGGAGGATCTGCGCGCATCGCACCGAGGCTACCTGGTCAACGTCGAAATCGTGGAGGGCAATCAGGAGCTCGGCAAGGTGCTGTCCTACCTGGGTGCCCGCAACGTCCGTTTCAACATCGTGGGCGGCGGTATCGAGACCCTGCAGGGCAAAGCCTACGGTACCCTCACCCTGGAACTCCTCGGCGAAATCACCAGTATTGATGCCGCCGTTGCCGAACTGAAGACCGTTGCCCGCGTGCAGGAGGTGCGCTAAATGTTTGCTACTACTCTTCCGCTGGCCGCTTCGAAGACCGACTGGGGCGAGTTTCTGCCCGAGAAGCTTATTCCGGCTATCGGCGACACCTTCTACATGGTGTCCATCACCATGCTCTGCGCCGGTCTGGTCGGCCTGATTGTGGGTGCCCTGCTGTACACCACCCGCGCCGGTAATATCTTCCAGAACCGCTTCGTGTACACGGTCCTGAACATTCTGGTGAACATCATTCGCCCGATTCCGTTCATCATCCTGATTGCGGCCCTGGGCCCGCTGACCAGCGCCGTGGTGGGTACCCGCCTGGGCGTGAATGCCGCGGTCTTTGCGATGAGCTTCGGCGCTGCGTTCGCTATCGCCCGCATCGTGGAGCAGAACATGGTCTCCATCGATCCCGGCGTGATTGAGGCGGCCCGCGCTATGGGCGCCTCGAAGCTGACCATCCTGTTCACCGTGATGATTCCCGAGGCGCTCGGCCCGCTGATCCTGGGCTACACCTTCCTCGTCATCGGCGTGGTGGATATGTCTGCAATGGCCGGTTACGTGGGCGCCGGTGGCCTGGGTAAGATCGCGATCGTGGACGGCTACCAGCGCTTCAACGACGAGATCACCTGGGCCGTTGTGGCGATTATTATCATCCTGGTCCAGCTGGTTCAGTTCATCGGTAATGCACTGGCCAAGAAGGTTATGCGCCGATAGGCTCGTGCCGCTATAGGCGCAGTTGATAAGGCATAGAAGACCCCCGGTCTGCTCTTGACGAGCGGGCCGGGGGTCTTTCTTGATGCTGCCTATTAGGTGAGGCGGTGGCGTGGTGAGGCGTCTGCGGTACGTGCTTAGCCCTGCGCCGCCTCAGACTGCTATGCCTCAGACTGCTGCGCCGCCTCAAGCTTGGCGATCCAGGTGCGTGCCGCCTCCCAGAGCTGCGGGTCATTGAACGAATCGAAGCGCCCAAAACCGGCCGGTGCCTTTGCCGGGTCGGTGCCTTCCGGAACGTAAATCATGACCTTTGTACCGGCGTCACGTGCCGCCTGCGCGCCCGCGGGGGAGTCCTCGAATGCCAGCGCCTCGTGACCTTCAAAGCCGAGGCGACGTGCCGCCTCCAGGTACATGTCCGGGGCGGGCTTACCGGCCGGAACGTCGTTACTGCTGACCCAGGTGCGCACCAGCGGGGCGTAACCGTAGCTTTCCATTTTCAGGGTCAGAATGTTCGCGGTGGAGTTCGACGCCACCGCAACCGGCATGTGCTCGCTCAGGAAGCCCAGGAACTTCTGCGCACCCTCAATCAGGTCCACGCCGGAGCTGATGACCTCGTGCTCGGTGGTGAGCAGATCCTTCATCACGCGTTCATGGTGTTCGGCGTACTCTGCGGAGGCGGTGTCCGGCTTCTGGCCGTTCTGCGCCTCGTAGGAGAGCAGGGCAAGCTCCTGCGCAACGTCGGCTGCCGCCAGGCCGGTGAGGCGGTGCTCGACCTCTTCGGTGAAGGGAACAGACCAGCGGGTGAAAAGCTTACGCTGCACATCGTTCCAGACGGTCTCGGAGTCGAGGAGGATGCCGTCGCAGTCGAAGATAGCGCAGCGGGGGAACCAATCGGAGGGTACGGTGTGTTCAAACATAATGTCAGTCTCTCACAGGGTTTTAGGCTATGGAAGCGGCGGCTCGGTGCGTGAGAAAACATACAGGGTACAAGCCGGGTGGGGATACAAAAGAACGCAGTACAAGCGCGCACATCAAGAAACCCTCCCGCCGCGTCCGGAGAACGCAACGGGAGGGTAGCAGCCGTACAGCTTAGAGAGCGGACACCGGCTTATGAGTCACCTGACGCATAAACGGAATGGTCGCCAACAGGCCCACATAGACCAGCACCAGACCCAGCGCAATAGCGCCGAAGGTCATACCGAACATCTTCGCCAGAACCTCACCGGGAAGACCCTGAGCCGCAATCAACGCCGTCAGCGGCAGACCCAGCAGCGCAGAAATCACGCTGATGAGCACCAGCGGACCGAAGACTACGGTAAGACGTGAAGCCTGCAACAGCCTCGTGGGGGTACCCATCATATTCAGCGAAGAGTACAGCGAACCACGCTCGTAAATGGCGGCGCTCTGGTTCAGCACCGCGGAGAGGGTGACCAGCAGGTACGAGAAGAACAGCATGAGCAGCATACCTTGGAACATGTCCGACATGATGGTCATGAAGGGGCCGGCGGCGGGGCCTACCTCCTTCGCCGTTTTGTTCATCTCACCCGCCAGAATCAGGATGGGGCCGAAGAAGGTCACCAGGAAGGTCGACAGTGCCACACCCGAAACCTGACGCCACGCCCCGCGCGGGGACTCCAGCACCGCACGGTAACCCAGCAGAACCGACGCCTTCTGGGTCATACGTACACGAATCTTTGCGTACGCCCACACCAGGAAGGTACCAATCAGGTCGATAGCAACCATCATCAGCAGACCCGGCAGAGCAATGAAAATCGCTAGGTTCTTAATCGCGCTATCGGCACCGCCGTCCTGGAAGGGTGAGAACATGCTAAAACCCTTCGAGGTCGAAGCCAGAATCATCACGGCAATGACCAGAACAACACCGATACCCAGAGCAATGTAACCGGCGGAACCAGCCTTCGCGCGGGTACGCACACCCAGCGGGCTGATGCTGACCTTCGCCAGACCGAAGAGGGAGCTGAGAGCCGCCAGAACCATACAACCCAGGAAGCAGTAGAAAATCATGCTCACCGGAAGAAGCATATTCTCAGCACCCAGCGGAACGTTCATGAAGTGCAGGGCGCCGAACGGGAAAATCAGCACCAGGTAAAGAAGCAGACCAATAATGAAACCCACAAGGGAGTACACCAGCGCGTCCGCAACAGACAGACCCACAATCAGGGTTGTGGAGGCGCCAATCAGACGCAGGGACGCCAGACGCTCATCACGGCGGCGGGCACTCAAACGAGCAGCCGAAGCGCCCAAGGTAAAGAGCGGAACAATCAGCACCAGAGCGGCAACCCACGCCAAACCCATGTAGAGCTTCTGAATGCCCATCAGGTTGATCATTTCGTGGTCAACGTTGGCGTGCTCAAGCCACGTACTCAGCGCCTGAACACCACCGGCAACCGTCAAAAACAGCGCCGATGAGGCCGCAAAAGCCAGTACGGGAAGAATCGCCTGCGAACTCCATAGGGTTCGCTTGGCGAGCAGAGCATAGATTTGCATTATGCACCTGCCTGAGACTGAGCGTCAGGGTTCTGGGTGCCGTTCTGCGCGGGTACGCCACCCTGGCTATTGCGCTGATCGCTCACGATCTGGCCGTCCTGCAGATACACCACGCGGGAGCACGCGGCAGCCACGTTCGGATCGTGGGTGACCACCAGCAGAGTCTTACCCTGCTGCGGAATCATGGTCAGCAGCAGCGCCATCACCTCGCGCGCGGTCTTCGAATCCAGCGCGCCGGTCGGCTCATCCGCAAAGGTCACGGGGGCGCCGTTCACCTGCGAACGGGCAATAGCCACGCGCTGGGCCTGACCACCGGACATCTCACCCATGCGGCGATCCAGCATCTGGCCCAGACCCAGGCGGTTCAGCAGGTCAGCAGAAATGGCGCGCGCCTGCTGGCGGGGAATACCGGCAATCATCGCGGCGAGGGAGACGTTCTCCTCCGCGGTCAGCTCGGGAACCAGCAGACCCTGCTGGAACACGAAACCAAAAGAGCTAGCGCGCAGGGAGGTGCGCTCGCGCTCGCTGAGGGACTCCACCGCCACCTGACCGGTGGGGGAGTTGAACAGCACGGAACCGGCATCGAGCTTAATAATGCCCGAGAGCGCGTGCAGCAGGGTGGTCTTACCGGAACCGGAAGGACCCATAATCGCCACGGATTCGCCGGGGTAGATATCGAGGCTCACGTTACGCAGAACCGGGTTATTGCCGTAGGACTTGTGCAGGTTGCGGGCAGAAATAATCGCACCGGGCGCGAAGGGCGCCTGCTGCATCTGCTGGGGCATCTGGGGTGCCTGAGCGGGGTAACCCGGCTGGCCCTGATAATACCCCGCCTGGCTCGGCTGACCCGGCTGGGTGGAGTACTGGCCCGCAGGCTGCGCCGCCTGCGGAGGGGTCATCGAGTACGGGTTCTGGGACGTGGGAGCCTGGAACTGCGGGTTCTGGGGTTGAGGATTCTGCGTCATAGCAACCTTCATCGGATATGAACTAACGGAAGTACCCGTCTATCATCTCAGCTTCTCGGCGGCTCGGCCCTCCATCTGAGGGCTGAAAAATATGGGAATACGCTGAGAAAAAGGGCCGACGCGGCGCGGGAGGGAGCTATTCGCCTCGTCCTCCGGTATGAGGTCGGCACCGCGGGCGGCGTGCAGGCGGTGTAGCTTCGACCCCTTGAACTCGCGGAGACGAGTGGGATACTAGAAGGATGACCGACGCACAGAACACCCCCATCATCACCCCCGTCGCGCCCGAACCGCACGGAACCCGCATCATTCTTATGCGCCACGGGCAGACCGATTGGAACATCGACCACCGTTTCCAGGGCGGCACCGACATTCCCCTCAACGACACCGGCCGCGACCAGGTGCGCACCGCCATCGACGCGCTGAAGCAGGCCCGTGACGAAGGCACCGTCGTCGACCTGGTGCTCTCCTCGCCCCTGAGCCGCGCGGCCGAAAGCGCCGAGATTGTGGCCGAAGGCCTGAACGTGCCCTACCGGGGTGCCGTGGCCGGGTTCCAGGAGCGCTCCTTCGGCGAGCTGGAGGGGCAAATCGCCACTCGCGAGCTGGTGCTCGCCTCCCGCGAATCCGGTGAGGAGTACGGCGTGGAACCCACGGAGGAATTCGTCGCCCGCGGCCTGGCGGCCCTGAACCGCGTGCGCCGCGAGTACGACGGCAAGACCGTGCTGGTGGCAACCCACGGCATGTTCATCGCGCTGATGATGAACGCCCTGCTGGGGGAGCGCCCCGACTGCCTCACCGAGGAGGGTTTCTACCCGATTCCCGTCAACGCCTCCCTGACCGAGGTGCCCCTGCAGTACCTGGACAGCACCATCGACCGCCTGCTCGTGCATCAGAACGAACCCGACCTGGGAGCTGAGCCCCTGCCCGCCGGCGCCGAGAACACCTCCCTCACCCTGATTCGTCACGGCCAGACCGACTGGAACAAGGTGAACCTCATGCAGGGCGTCACGGACATTCCGCTCAACGACACCGGTCGCGAGCAGGCACGCACCACCGGCAAGAAGCTGGCGGAGATGGGCCTGGACTTTACGGTGCTGGTGTCTTCGCCGCTGTCCCGCGCCCACGAGACCGCGCAGCTGGTCGGCGAGCACTTCGACCTGCAGGTGGACAAGACCTACCCCGAGCTGGTCGAGCGCGCTTACGGTGACGGCGAGGGCCTGGACATTCCCGCTCCCGAGCGCCGCGCCCCCGAGCGCTACTACCCGAACGTAGAATCCGAGCGTGACCTGTACATCCGCGCGGTACGCGTGCTGCGCCAGATTGTGCGGGACTACGCGGAGCGAGGCGGAGAACAGAAGATTATCGCCGTCAGCCACGGTAGCCTGATTCGCCGCGCGCTCTCCGCCGCCGCGGGTGAGGAGTGGACCGTAACCGTGCCGAACGCCGAGCCGCTGATGGTGGACGTCCCCGGCCTCTTCGCGTGGGACTCCTCACGATACACCGACGAGGTGGGGCGCATTGTCTGGTAGCGCGCGCCCCGCGGGCGAAGTCCTTGAGCGTCCGGCGCAGGGGACATCCGTTGCGCCCGAGGGGGCAGCTGAGTCCTCGGCGCGTCCCCTCTCCCGGGGGATGCGCGTGCTCCGCGGCGCCCTCTGGGCCCTTACCGCACTGTACTGCCTGGTCGTGGCGAGCATCGTGTTCGCCCCCGTCCACGTGGACGACAACGAGATGGGTGGCCGCCTCGCAGCCCTGCTGGATGCGGGCCACGCCGCCGGCTGGCTACCCGAGTTTGTGACCTACTCCAGCATCGAGCAGCTCTCAAACGTCATCATGTTTGTGCCCGGAGGCTTCCTCTTCGCCCTGCTCCTGGGACCGTCTGCGCGACGCCATGTGCTGTACGCCGGGTTCGTGGTGAGCGCGTGCATCGAGACGATTCAAAGCTTCATGCCTAACCGCACGGGGGATTTCGTGGATGTGCTCATGAACGGTACGGGTGCCCTGCTGGGAGCGGCCTGCGCTTTCTGGATGCACCGGGTGCTCCGCAAACGCCGGGAGCGCCGGGCGTAGGGACCGGCCCGCCGCCCGACCGGTGGACACCGGTGGTCGATGCGTGTGGGCCGCGTTATGTGTGGTCCGCGGAACAAAACCCAACGTATCATCGAGTCAAACAGACATAATCACTCATACGGGGTGGTAAAGGGTGTGGTTTCTGTAGGGAACACAGGGTAATATTCCGGCGAATACGGTGGTTTATATTGACCTACCCACAAAAACCCACATAAAATCAAGTATGATAATGGATGTTCTGGGGCGCACTGCGTTTGCTTCCCGCGGGAACGTACCCACACTGAGAACACGCCATAGATACGCACAGATTTCCTACCCACTACCGAAAGAACACCGAATTTATGTTCGCAGAAGAACGCCGTGCCGAAATTGCAAAGCTCGTTGCCTCCGCACGCCGCGTGAACGGCGCAGACCTTGCGCGCCGATACGATGTGACCATGGAGACCGTGCGCCGTGACCTTGCCGCCCTGGAAGAGGCCGGCAAGCTTCGCCGCGTCCACGGTGGCGCGGTGACCATCGAGCAGTCCACCTCTCTGGAATCGTCTATTTCCTCCCGCCAGGGCATGAACACCCCGGAGAAGCGTCGCATCGCTACCAAGGCGTACCAGATGCTACGCGATTCTGAGTCGGGTTCCATCGTGCTGGACGCGGGTTCCACCATCGAGATTCTCGCCGACCACATCGGCGCCGAGAACTTCAGCCTTAAGACCGGCAACGACCGCATCATCATCACCCACGCACTGCATATTGCAGTTAAGCTCGCCGAGGCCGAGGGCGTAACCCTCGAGCTGGTGGGCGGTCAGCTGCGTAAGATGACCTGGGCCGCCGTCGGCGCCCGCGCGGCCGAGCACTTCGGCACGATGCGCCCCGATATTGCGTTTATCGGTGCCAACGGCATCGAGCCGCACTTTGGCATCTCCACTCCCGGCATGAACGAGGCAATCGTTAAGACTGCAATCTGCAAGTCCGCCCGTCGCGTGGTCCTGCTCTGTGACTCCGCGAAGTTTGGCCAGGAGTCCCTGGTCCGCTTCGCTGGATTTGAGGATATTGACACCCTCATTACCGATCGCGAGCCCGAGGGCGCCCTTCGCCAGGCGCTCGAGGCCGCCAATGTTGAGATTGTGATTGCCTAATGATTATTACTCTGACCGCCAACCCCAGCCTGGACCGCACGATTGAGCTCGGCGCGCCCCTGGCCCACGGCGCCGTGCAGCGTGCTGTCGGTGCCGTACAGGATCCGGGCGGCAAGGGCGTGAATATTTCTCGCGCGCTGCAGGTTTCCGGTGTTCCGACCGTGGCTATTGTGCCCGGCGAGTCCACCGACCCGGTGCTGACCGCTCTGTCTGCGGTGGATGTCGAGTTTGCGAACCTGCCGACCGGTGAGCCGATTCGCTCGAACATCACCGTGGTGGACCCCGATGGTACCACCACCAAGCTGAATGCTCCCGGCACCCACTTTGATGCGCAGCTGCGCGAGAAGCTGGACGCCCTGGTGGTTGAGCGTTCCAAGGGAGCCGAATGGGTGGTCCTGGCTGGCTCTCTTCCGCCGGGTCTGGAGCCCGCCTATTACTCCGAGCTGGTGGCGGCCCTACGCGCCTCCGGTTACACGGGCAAGATTGCTATTGATACTTCTGAGGCGCCGCTGATTGCGACCGTTGCGGGTGAGCACAAGCCCACGCTGATTAAGCCCAACTCCGAGGAGCTAGCCCAGCTGACCGGTAGCGATAATTGGGAGGAGCTGGAGGCCAGCCCCGAGCTGACCGCCCGCACCGCTCAGAAGCTGCTTGGCGACGGCATCGAGTACGTGTTGGCCACCCTGGGCGGCGGCGGCGCGGTGCTCGTGACCGAGGAAGGTATCTGGCACGCCGTGCACGAGCCGATTCAGGTGCGTAGCACTGTGGGTGCCGGTGACTCTTCGCTCTCGGGCTTCTTGATTGCGCACACTCGCGGTGCGGATGCGCCCGGTTGCCTGGTTCAGGCGGTGGCCCACGGTTCTGCCGCAGCGGCCCTGCCCGGTACCCGTATGCCCTCGCTGGATCAGACCACCCCCGAGAAGGTTACTGTCCGTCAGATTCAGCTCTGATGAGGAGCGAAGCACCACCGACGTAAATATTCTAATTTGAGAATATTTGTCCAAGGCTCTGCACACACTTAAAACACAGGAGGAGGGCGTTCCCGCCGGAGCATCCCGCCTCCACTCCAACCCGAGGAGAGAACATGTCCGATCTGATCACCGCGGATCTCGTCCTACTGGACGAGAATCTCGGCGACACCCGATTCGACGTCATCGCCAAGCTTGCCGAAGCTGTCGTCAAGGCCGGCCGCGCGACCGACTTCGAGCAGCTCTACGCGGCTGCCGAGGCTCGCGAGTCCAAGACCGACACCGGTATTCCCGGCGGCATTGCCATCCCGCACTGCCGCAGCGCCGCTGTCACCGAGCCGACCCTGGCCATGGCACGCCCCAACCCCGCCGTTTCGTTCGGCGCTAAGGACGGCCCCGCCGACCTGATTTTCTTCATCGCTGCACCCGACGGTGCCGACCAGGCCCACCTGAAGCTGCTGTCGACCCTGGCACGCTCCCTCATGAAGAAGAGCTTCACCGCCGCCCTGCGTGAGGCTTCGTCTGCCGATGAGGTCGTGGACCTGGTGAACGGTGCGCTGGGCGTGGGCGAGAAGAAGGCGGAGGCTAAGCCCGCCGAGGCTGCGCACGCCGCCCCCGCCGCTGCCGAGAAGGAAGCCCCGAAGGCTTCTGAAAGCGCGCCGGCCGTGAAGAAGATTGTCGCGGTGACCGCGTGCCCCACCGGTATCGCCCACACCTACATGGCCGCCGACGCCCTCAAGTACGCCGCCGAGGAACTCGGCTACGACCTGAAGGTTGAGACCCAGGGCTCCTCGGGCAACGAAACCCTGAGCCAGTCCGATATTGACGCCGCCGACGCCGTGATTTTTGCCGTGTCGGTGAACGTGCGTGACCGCAACCGCTTCGCCGGTAAGCCCTTCGTGGAGTCCCCCGTCAAGCGCGGTATCGACGAGCCGAAGGAAATGATCGCTGAGGCCTTGGCCGAGGCCGAGAACCCGAACGGTGCCCGCGTGGCCGCCGCCGCATCCACCTCCGATGACAGCGCCGGCGCTTCCGAGGGTGCCTGGGGCTCGCGCATCTACAAGGCCGTGATGACCGGTATCTCCTACATGATTCCGTTCGTCGCCGCCGGCGGTATTCTGGTGGCCCTCGGCTTCGTCTTCGAGGCCATCACCATGCCGAACCTTGGCGACGTGGACACCAAGGCAATTCTGGGTTCGGCAACCCTGTTCAACCTGGGTGACGTGCACTGGACCCTGTACCTGGGTGCCGTGCTGCAGACCATCGGTGGTTTCGGTCTGAGCCTGATGGTTCCGGCTCTTGCCGCGTACATTGCGTACGGTCTGGCTCAGCGTCCCGGTATTGCTCCGGGCTTCATTGCCGGTTCGGTGGCTCTTGCGGTGAACGCGGGCTTCCTCGGCGGTATCGTCGGCGGTATCCTCGCCGGTCTGATTGCGTACGCCCTGGGCACCCTGAAGCTGCCCCGCTGGTTGGGTTCCATGATGCCCGTGGTCATCACTCCGCTCGTGACTTCGCTGGTGACCGGCCTGGCAATGTACCTGCTGCTCGGTGCGCCCCTGGCTTGGGTTATGACCACCCTGCAGAATTGGCTGACCTCCATGTCTGGCGGTTCCGCTCTGCTGCTGGGCCTGATCCTGGGTGCCATGATGGCTTCTGACCTGGGTGGCCCCATCAACAAGGCTGCTTACCTCTTCGCAACCGCCGGCCTGTCCTCGGGTGCGACCGTGAACCAGGAAATCATGGCCGCCGTCATCATCTCGGGTATGGTCCCGCCGCTGGCCATGGCCCTGGCCACCACCCTGCGCCCCAAGCTCTTCAGCGAGGCCGAGCGCGAGAACGGCAAGGCCGCCTGGCTGCTGGGTGCATCCTTCATCTCCGAGGGTGCTATTCCCTTCGCCTCGGCTGATCCAGCCCGTGTCATCCCCTCAACCATTGTGGGTGGTGCCCTCGCCGGTGCCATCTCGATGAGCGCTCACGTGGCCTCTCCGGCACCGCACGGCGGTATCTGGATTATTGGTCTGGCGCAGAACCCGCTGATGTTCTTCGTGGCCGTGCTGGCCGGTACCGTGCTATCGGCTCTGGTGTACGTTGTGCTGAAGTCCATGGGTGCCCGTTCCAAGGCATCCGCCTAAACCGTAGACCTCATCTTCTGATTGACTCGCAACTACAGAGGACAGCGCGAATAGAACGCGTTACACTGTAGAGAACCCACAGATAGGATATGAATCCCATGACTACCTACAAGGGCGTCGGCGTCTACGCCGGTCGCGTGATTGGCCCGGTTCTTCAGATGCCCAAGCCCATTGAAGAGCCCAAGGACGGCCTGCGTCTGAGCGGTGAGACCGCCGAGGCTGCAGCGCAGCGCATCAAGGACGCTTCGGTCCGCGTTAAGGAAGACCTGCTGGCTCGTGCAGAGCACGCTAGCCGTGACGGTAAGGCTGTTCTGAAGTCCACCTCTCAGATGGCTACCGACCGTGCACTCATCAAGAGTGCTATCAAGCTGGTCGAGACCCAGGAGATGGCCCCCGAGCGCGCTATTTGGGAGGCGGCAACCTCCTTCGCTGACCAGATGGCTGCCCTGGGCGGCTACATGGCTGAGCGCGTGACCGACATCCACGACGTTCGTGCCCGCATTGTTGCTGAGCTGACCGGTCAGCAGGCTCCCGGCATCCCCGTTTCTGATGAGCCGTTCATCCTGGCCGCGATCGACCTGGCACCGGCCGACACCGCAACCCTGGACCCCGAGAAGGTTATCGCCCTGATTACCTCTGACGGTGGCCCCCAGGCACACACCGCTATTCTGGCTCGCGGCCTGGGCCTGCCCGCTATTGTGGCGGCCAAGGGCGTGACCGAGATTGCTGACGGCACCATCGTCTACGTGGACTCCAACGAAGGCATCGTTGACACCGAGCCCACCGACGCTGACCGCGAAGCAGCAATCAAGTACGCAAACCGTAAGCCCGTCGCTGACTTTGACGGCCAGGGCGTGCTGGCTGACGGCACTCGCGTTCCGCTGTACGCAAACGTTGGTGACGGCAAGTCCGCTGAAAAGGCTGCAAGCCTGAAGGCTGAGGGTGTTGGCCTGCTCCGCACCGAGTTCGGCTTCCTGGGCCACGACGCTGAGCCCTCCATCGAGACTCAGGCTAAGACCTACAAGTCCGTGTTTGACGCATTCCCCGGCAAGCACATCGTGGTTCGTACCCTGGACGCCGGCGCCGACAAGCCCCTGCCGTTCCTGAACGTGAACCCCGAGGAGAACCCCGCACTGGGTGTCCGCGGTTTCCGTACCGACTGGACCGTGCCGGGCGTTCTGACCCGCCAGCTGCAGGCTATCAAGGCCGCTTCGGAGGATTCCGACGCCGACATTTGGGTTATGGCCCCGATGATTTCGACCACCTCCGAGGCTCGCAACTTCGCGAACATGCTCAAGGAGATTGGCCTGCCCGTTCACGGTGTGATGGTTGAGACCCCCGCAGCCGTGATGAACGCCGAGGCAATCCTGGGCGAGGTGGACTTCGTGTCCATCGGTACCAACGACCTGACCCAGTACACCATGGCGGCTGACCGCCTGCTGGGCGATCTGGCTCACCTGAACAACCCCTGGCAGCCCGCAGTGCTGAAGATGATCAAGATGACCGTTGAGGGTGCTCAGCGTGCATCGGTCACCGCCGGCAAGAAGAAGTACGTGAGCGTCTGTGGTGAGGCTGCGGCCGACCCGGCTCTGGCTGTTGTTCTGATTGGTCTGGGCGTTGATACCCTGTCCATGAACGCCGGCGCTATCCCCGCCGTGGCCGCCGTGCTGAAGTCCGTCACCAAGGAGAAGGCACAGCAGATTGCCGCTATCGCCCTGCAGCAGATTTCCTCTGCCGAGGCGAAGGAGAGCGCACGCAAGGCTCTGCCGATTCTGGACGAGCTGGGCCTCTAATCAAGAGTCGCTAGGGTTCGCGGCTTCCTCACCGTCGGATGGTCGCTGAACCGCTCGGCCCATGAGCCGACACACCTACAATGCCGGGTGCAGAGATTATTTCTGCACCCGGCATTTTTATGTTTGTTAGCGCAGGGCTAACCGGTACAATTTATAGGGTAAGGGCGGGTCCTAACGCGCCCCGTTCATCTAGAATAGGTTCCGAGATTATTTCGGTTCCTGAATCAAAGGAGAAACATAATGGCAGAGCGCGAAGCCACTATCGCAAGCCGTGTCGGCCTGCACGCACGTCCGGCAGCAATTTTCGCTGAGGCAGCTGGCGACCTCCCCGTCGAGGTCACCATCGCAGCTAAGGGCGAGCCCGCCGATGAGGCTATGGATGCAGCATCCATCCTGTCCCTGATGTCCCTGGGCGCAAAGCACGGCGATGTTGTCGTTCTTCGTGCTGAGGGTGAGGGTGCTGAAGAGGCTCTGGACTCGCTGGTTAAGATCCTCGAGACCGACCACGACGCTGAGTAATTAACCTCGGCCCCGGCCGGGTTGCCGTATTCCGTCGCCCACGGGTGCGGAAACGAGCACACAATGCGTAAATATCCCGTCACTGAGGTGGCGGGATATTTTGTTGCCCGCGTTCTTCACCGAGGGGAGGCAGACCGCGAACAGCCGAAGAAAACGGGCCGGGCGCAGGGATGGAGAATTTGATTTCGGGACCTGCTCACGAGGGTGTACCCCTTGCGTCGCTCCCTTGTTAGACTATAGGGGCACTGTCTAAACGGGAGGGGACATTGGCAGAATCGAGGAATACTCCCGCGCCTTCGGAGGTACGAGCCGGAGCGCGGAACGCGTCGCATGCAGGCGAGGCGCAGGCTCAGCCGGGAGAGCCGGATAACACCCGGAATAGCGCCTCGGAAGAGGCCGTCCCCGCGGTCACAGCGGGTTACGTCGCAGGCAAGGGCGGGTTTCCCCTGGTCTCCCTCGATCAGGTTGCTGACGAGCGCCTGCGCCGCGTTCTGGCGCAGCAGAACACCTCCGAAGAGACGGGGACCGTGCAGGCGCACGCCGTGAGCGATGTTCTGCACGACGTAGCCGCGCAGGTTGGTATTCCTACCGTCCCGGACGAGGTATCCGCCCCGCAGGAGGAGCCTGCCGAGCTCGACCACGGTGCCCGTACCCTCATTGACCCGTCCCTCACCCCCGAGGATGAACTGGACGCATACCGCGGCGAAGCGCATCCCGTAACTGCCAGCAACGTGGTGACTGAGGCGGCTCTGACGCGCCCCTCCCAGCCGGTTCCCATGACCGGCATGATTCCTCAGGTTCCGAACTCCCAGGCCGCGCAGCGTTACGGCCTCGATACGGCCTCTGCCGCGGTGCCCAAGACCGGCCCCGTCTCGGTGGCGACGACCGCCGTGCCCCTCGTGGGCCGGAACGTACGAGGAGCGCGAGGCCGCGGTACCGGCGGTCGCTGGGGTACGCGCCACCTACGTTCTTTTGTGCGTACCGAGGAGGCGGCTCCCGGCGCACCGCGCGGTGCCGCTCGCATCGCCCAGCGGCAGTTCGTGCCGACCATTCGTACTCAGGAGCACGAGCGCCGTGAGGCCTTCCGTCGCGAGAAGGAATACGCCCGCGATACCCTGAACTTCACCCTGCGTTTGGCGGAGGCGATGTTCCACTACGGTGCCGACGCTATGGACGTGGACTCGGCCATCATCGCGGTCTCTTCCGCGTACGGGCTGGATTCGGTGGACGTTGATATTACCAACCAGTCGGTGACCATCAACTACACCTCGGACCCGGATATCTACATGGAGTCCCGCATTGCCAAGCGCAACGCGAACGCGGACGAGCGCTTTACCCACACGCTTGTGCGCGTGGTGCGTTCTTCTACGGAGAACTATGAGGCGCTCTCCGAGGTGTACGGCCTGATTTACAAAATTACGCGAGGCGGCATGACCCTTGAGATTGCCGACCTAAAGCTGAGCCAGATTACGCACCGACCCAAGCCCTTCCCGCCGCTGGTCGTGTGGCTGGCAAACCTGGCCTGCGCCGCGACGCTGACCGCGGCGCTGGGTGCGAGCTTCTCCACGGCTCTGAGCGCGGCCATCATCTTTATTCCGGTGTACTTGCTGATTCAGTGGCTAAGCTCAATCGGTATCCCGGCGTTCTTCCGCATGGCAGCCAGCGCGGGCCTGATGACCTTCCTGGCGATTTGGCTGGGTGGCGATGGTTCGATTCTGCAGCGTCCGGGGGAACCGATTTCGGCACCCCTGGTGGTTGCAGCGGGCATGATTATGTTTTTGCCAACCCCCCGCCTGGTGGGTGCCGTGCAGGACGCGATTAACGGTTTCCCGGTGACGGCTGCGGGCCGCTTCGTGTCGACGGGCATGAGCTTCTTGGGCCTGGTGGTCGGCATCGCGACGGCTGTGAGTGCTATTAATATTTTCAATGGCCCGACCCTGGATATTGAGCAGCTGCGCTTCCAACCGACGACCCCGCTCGTTGCGTCGTTTTTCTTCCTGATTGCGACGGCGACCTTCGCGATTACCCTGCAGACGAAGCTGGTGAAGGTTGGGTGGCTGATGCTCATCACCACCTGTGGTCTGGCGGCTTATTACAGCTATGATATTCTGGCCGGCCCGAGCACGGGTCGCGGTCCGACGGCGTGTGCGGCGGTTGTGATTGGTGCGTTGAGTACGTATTTTGCGTACCGACTGCACGTGCCGCAGGCCATCTTTTCGATTCCCGCAATTACGTTCCTGCTGCCGGGTCTGTCGTTCTTCCGCGGCATGTACCTGCTGACGGTTGAGACCGACGTGATTCTGGGTATGCAGAACATGATTACGGCGGCCTCGATTGCGGTGGCGATGGCCTCGGGTGTGGCGCTCGGTAATTACACGATGCAGTATCTGTTGCAGCGTTTCACGAAGCCGCGTAACGTTGAACCTTTGGACGCTGTGGCTCCCGAAGCAGCGGATGCGGAATCCACCCCGGCTTAACATGCCTGACGGGATTATATAGCCAATATAGAATATGCGTGGCGGCCC
>NZ_JVSP01000002.1:42463-91076 GCF_001061665.1 Rothia mucilaginosa
CCGCCACGCTATCTTTGAAAGCTCTAGCGCACGGTCCAGTCCACCGGCTCGGCCCCCTGCTGCACGAGCAGGGAATTCACTGTGGAGAAGGGGCGGGAACCGAAGAAACCCCGTCGCGCCGAAAGGGGCGAGGGATGCGCCGACTCCACGCTCGGGTACGGCTTCAGCATGGGCGCGCACTTGCGTGCATCCGCACCCCAGAGCAGACCCACGAGCGGCTGATTGCGCGCCACCAGGGCACGGATAGCGCACTCGGTAATCTCTTCCCAGCCCTTGCCGCGGTGCGAACCGGCATCGGACTCGCGCACGGAAAGCACCCTGTTCAGGAGCATGACGCCCTCGTCGGCCCAGCAGGACAGGTCGCCGTGTTCGGCGGGAGCGATGCCCAGGTCGTCTTGCAGCTCCTTGTAGATATTGGTGAGCGAGCGGGGTACGGGCATGCCGCGATGCACCGAGAAGGACAGGCCCATGGCATTACCGGGGGTGGGGTAGGGGTCCTGCCCGATGATAAGAACCTTAACCTCGCTCATTGGGCGGCGGAAAGCGTTGAAGATATCACCGGACGGCGGGAAGGTTCGGTAGCCGGCGGCGTGCTCGGCGCGCAGGAAATCCCCCATGGCGTGAATCTGCTCTTCGACCGGGGCGAGGGCCGCGGCCCAGTCCTCGCTCATGATGGTGTTCAGGGGCTGGTTCAAGCGTACTCCTCGGGCTGGGGCGGCCCGGCTGGTTTCTCGGTGCCGGGCGCGCGACGTTTGCTTCTCCTCTAGACTGAGGCTCTCCTCTAGACTAAGGGAAGACGAATACTCGCGGTGGCAATGTCGGCCGCGATGGTACGCCGCAGACAGAATGAGGAGGGAATATGCCGGAGCAGGAACACACCGAAGCCGTGCAGTCCGAAACCCCGGAGAACAAAACTCCGGGAAAGACCGAAAGTCCGGCTGAAACCTCGGCCGAGACCCCCGTCCGTGCTGAGACTCAATCGGATGAGCTGAACGACGGGCTGAACCCACTCGAGCGGCGCATCCTGGCCCTGGAAGGCCGAGGATTCAAGCATCAGGGTTCCAAAGAGAAGGCCATTAAAGCCCTCGGATTCACCCCGATTGCCTACTACCAGATGCTGAACGTCATGCTGGACGACGAGCGCGTGCGCGCGGCGGCTCCGCGACTCGTGGATGCGCTGCGTGCCCGTCGTGATGCCGACTAGTCAATCCTGGCGTGACGCTTTGCGGTGCGTGCCCGCGTTGGTTCTGTTTGCCCGAGACGGTACTCTAGGTACAGGGAGCGCCAAGTCATCCGCCGCGCTACCTCGAAGAAGCACCGCGCGGACCACCGCGATGAAGTACCCGTGAATTGAGGAGACCATGAGCTATCCCCGCGACGAGTTTGATGAGGTGGACGAGAAGACCGCGCGCCGCGGAACCTACCGCGCGGTCAACGCCGATCCCGCAAAGAGCCCGAAGGGTGCTATTCCGCTGGTTGCCGCCGGCGTGGTCGGCCTGCTGGTGGGTGCCGCCATGTACATTTATGCCCCGCGCACGGCTTCGCCCGAGTACTCGGCGCAGAAGTCCGCGTCGAGCTCTGCTTCGGCCCGTTCCTCGGCATCCGCTACCTCCGCTTCGGCCTCTGCGTCCGCGACGGCCTCGGCCACCCCCTCGAAGACGGGTCTGGTGGACAGCATTTCGGTGGGCGTGTTTAACGCGTCTGCCCCGGCCGGTAGCGCCTCGAGCGCGGCGGCTCTGCTGAGCAACTACACCGTCAACGAGACCGCCAACTACACCGGTGCGGCCCCGGCGACCAGCGTGGTGTACTACGCGGAGGGCTACCAGGCGCAGGCGCAGAGCATCGCCGCGGCCCTGGACATTTCCCAGGTGCGCCAGGCGACCTCCGCCGTGCCGATGGGCAACCACGAGGTGATTGTGGTTCTGGCCTCCGATTACACCGGCTAGGCCCCCGCCTCCGCCGCTTTGTCATGACAAACTTTCACCGACCCCACTCGTGCAATTCCAATTAGGTACCGGGTGGGGTTGATGCTTTAACGTCCCCCGTCGAGAGGGCGTTGAGGCCCCCGACGGCGGGTTGGGTGAGCGCAGATTAAGCACTGGGCGATTAACCCTTCAACCTTGGGCTTAAACGTTTGCCCCCTGCCGGTGCGGGTGCCACAATTGATGTAGCATTTGGGCGCCCTGCATGGCGCGCGCGTGAGTTACACGCGCCAGGGTCCGGGCCCCAATTTTAGACGTACCGCATCCCAGCGGGATGCAGGAGAAAATCCTATCGTTCAGGAGGACACTTATGGCAAAGCTCATTGCTTTTGACGAAGAGGCACGCCGCGGCCTTGAGCGCGGTTTGAACACCCTCGCCGATGCAGTGAAGGTGACCC
Source organism: Rothia mucilaginosa (assembly GCF_001061665.1). Classification (GTDB taxonomy): domain Bacteria; phylum Actinomycetota; class Actinomycetes; order Actinomycetales; family Micrococcaceae; genus Rothia; species Rothia mucilaginosa_A. Next base: position 44,844 of record NZ_JVSP01000002.1, read on the forward strand.
TCGGCCCCCGCGGCCGCAACGTTGTGCTGGAGAAGGCGTGGGGCGCCCCCACCATCACCAACGACGGTGTCTCGATCGCGAAGGAAATCGAGCTGGAGGATCCGTACGAGAAGATTGGTGCGGAGCTCGTCAAGGAAGTTGCCAAGAAGACTGACGACATTGCCGGTGACGGTACCACCACCGCTACCGTTCTGGCTCAGGCGCTGGTCCGCGAGGGCCTGCGCAACGTGGCTGCTGGCGCTGACCCGCTGAGCCTCAAGCGCGGCATTGAGAAGGCTGTTGAGGCTGTGACCGAGGCTCTGCTCTCCTCCGCAAAGGAAGTTGAGACCGAGGAAGAGATCGCCGCAACCGCGTCTATTTCCGCTGGCGACGCCGAGATCGGCAAGCTCATTGCTGAGGCAATGGAGAAGGTCGGCAAGGAAGGCGTCATCACCGTTGAGGACTCCAACACTTTCGGTCTGCACCTGGAGCTGACCGAGGGTATGCGCTTCGACAAGGGCTTCCTGTCCGGTTACTTTGTGACCGACCCGGAGCGTCAGGAAGCAGTCCTGGAGGACCCCTACATCCTGGTTGTGAACCAGAAGATTTCGAACGTTAAGGACCTCGTTCCCGTCCTGGAGAAGGTCATGCAGTCCGGCAAGCCGCTGCTGATTGTTGCTGAGGACGTTGAGGGTGAGGCTCTGGCTCTGCTGGTGCTGAACAAGATGCGCGGCTCCATCAAGTCTGTGGCTGTGAAGGCCCCGGGCTTCGGTGACCGCCGTAAGGCTCAGATGGCTGATATCGCTATCCTGACCGGTGGCCAGGTCATTACCGAAGAGGTTGGCCTGTCCCTGGACGCAGCAACCCTGGACATGCTCGGTTCCGCTCGCAAGGTCGTTGTGACCAAGGACGAGACCACCATCATCGAGGGCGCAGGCGACGCAGCGGCTATCGAGGGTCGCGTTGCTCAGATCCGCGCAGAGATCGCTAACTCTGACTCCGACTACGACCGCGAGAAGCTGCAGGAGCGCCTGGCTAAGCTCGCCGGTGGCGTGGCCGTGCTGAAGGCTGGTGCCGCAACTGAGGTTGAGCTGAAGGAGCGCAAGCACCGCATTGAGGATGCTGTGCGTAACGCTAAGGCTGCCGTTGAGGAGGGTATCGTCCCCGGTGGTGGCGTTGCTCTGATTCAGGCTGGCGTGAAGGTCTTCGACAAGCTGGAGCTGACCGGCGATGAGGCAACTGGCGCGAACATTGTGCGCGTGGCTATTGACGCACCGCTGAAGCAGATCGCTGCTAACGCTGGCCTGGAGCCGGGCGTTGTGGTTGACCGCGTTCGTTCCCTGCCCGCCGGTACCGGCCTGAACGCTGCGACCGGCGAGTACGAGGACCTGATGGCTGCTGGTATTGCTGACCCGGTGAAGGTGACCCGTTCGGCTCTGCAGAACGCTGCGTCTATTGCTGGTCTGTTCCTGACCACTGAGGCTGTTGTTGCGAACAAGCCGGAGCCCGCTGGTGCGGCCGTTCCTGGTGCGGACGCAATGGGCGGCATGATGTAGTAGAAATTTATCCCTGATGGGGTAAATTTCTACGGAATCCGTGGCACGCGAAGCGTGACCCGGTGGTGACCCGGCGCTGGTACCCAAACCGGCGCAGGTCCACGCATCCGTATGAGGCGGGGGCGGCTACCCATGAAGGGTGACCGCCCCCGCTTTTTTGCCGTTTGGGCGGTAACTCAAAGAGGCGTTGCGAGGTGGGGAAGGGGCAAGCGATATGCTGAGAACATGAGCTCTAACACCACGTCTTCCTCTCATATTTCACCAGCCCCGGACTGCACCAATCGGAGCGTGAAGAGCATCGGATCGCGGGGCTCGATTCTGAGCATCGGGTCGGTGAACTCGTTCTGCAGTATTGGCTCTGTGAACTCGGCGTTTTCTATTGGTTCGGTATTCTCGCTTGGGTCCATCGGCTCTGTCTTTTCTGCCGGGGCCGTTGCCTCGTGCCTGGGCTTTCTTGGCGTGCTGTCGGTCTTTTCGGGGCTCTCTGTGCTCTCGGTAGGGTCGTATCGGTCGGTGCTGAAAGTAAATCGTCGCCAGGGGACTCGGCGGTCTGGTCCTTCACACTCCTAAGCGCCCGCGCGTCATGGGCCGGCGGCGTTCCCGGCGGTGGAGGCGGTAAAATGGTTCCCCTATGAAATGTGCCTATTTTCGTGATGACCTCTGCTCCTCCTGCCCCAGCATTGAGACCGCCTACACCGCGCAGGTGCAGGCGAAGCAGGAGCATGCCCGCGCCCTGCTTGCCGCGTACCCGCAACTGCAGTGGCTGGACCCGGTGACCAGCGCGGAGGCGGGCTTCCGCAACAAGGCGAAGCTTGTGGTGGGTGGTTCGGCGAAGAATCCGACCCTGGGCATTGTGGATTACCGTACGGGCGCCTCCACGGATCTTGGAGAATGCCCGCTCTATATGGAGCCGATTCAGGCGGCTATTCCGGTGCTGCGTGAACTGATTCAGCGCGCGGACCTGACCCCCTATGACATTCCGAATCGTCGCGGTGAGCTGAAGAATATCCTGGTGACTGCTTCGGCGGCGGGCGAGCTGATGGTGCGTTTCGTGCTGCGTTCGAAGAAGCTTCTGGTGCCGATTCGTCGGCAGCTGGGGTGGTTGCAGGAGCGGCTGCCGAACCTGGCGGTGCTGTCGGTGAATCTGCTGCGTGAACCGGTGGCGCGTGTTGAGGGGGATGAGGAGATTATCCTTTCGGAGCGTCAGACCCTGCCGATGCAGGTGAATGACCTGACTCTGCATCTGCGTCCACAGAGCTTCTTCCAGACGAACACGAAGGTCGCTGAGGCGATGTACGCGCAGGGCCGTGAGTGGGTGCGTGAGGTGGCTCCGCGCTCGCTGTGGGACCTGTACTGTGGCGTGGGCGGTTTTGCTCTACATGCCGCTTCGGTGATGGATGGCGGCTCGGTGACGGGTATTGAGATTAGTGCGGAGGCGGTCGCTTCGGCGCAGCGCACGGTCGCTGAGTACGGCCTGGAGGGCGTGGACTTTTCGGCTCAGGATGCACCGGAGTTCGCGGTGTCTTCGGGCACGGTGCCGCAGATGCTGGTGGTGAACCCGCCGCGCCGCGGTATTGGTGAGAGCTTGTGCGCGTGGATTGAGGGTTCGGGTATTAACCGTGTGGTGTATTCGAGCTGTAATGCGGTGACTTTGGCGAAGGACCTAGAGCGCATGCCGTCGTATGCGCCGGTGCAGGGCCGCGTGCTGGACATGTTCCCGCATACGGACCACTACGAGGTCATGGTGCTGCTGCAGAGGCAGTAGCAGCCTTTATACGTGTATGCGGTGGCGTCTCGGACGGTTGTGTCTGAGGCGCCACCGCTTTTTCGTGCCTATTCTTGGGGCGTGGTTTAGCTCTCCGCTCTTAATCCTGTGCCGCGAGAATACCCGCCGCGTACGCCGCCTGACCCACGTGCTGCGTTGCGTCGTCAATCAGACTGACCAGGCGCACACCGCGAGTCACCGGCGGAGTCCAGGAACGGTCAATAACCCCGCTCAAATCAGCCTCGCTCAGCGTCTGCGCGTAGTCGGCGAGCGCCTCACCGGTTGCCACAAGGTACTCCACCAACAGGGCAGAATCTTCAACCACGATGGAGCGTGCCTGCTCGGCGGTGTGGCCGTAGCCCATGGTGTCGCCGAGTTCGCCCAGGTTGAAACGTTCCCTGAAGCCCTGCGCCTCCCAGATCTGCGGCTGACCGTTCAGCGCGGAGAGCTGCATGTCCATCTGTCGTCCGGCGTGCCAGAGCAGCCAGGCGATAGAGTTCGGGTGCCCGCCCGGGTGGGCGTTGAGCGCCTCGGGGGATAGCCCCTTGACGGCTACGGCGGCTTCGATGCCGGGGCGGCTAGCGGCGTCACGCAGAATATCGTGGGTGTTCATGGAGTTCTCCTGAATTTGCTGGCTTCCTTTAGGCCGGCTTCTTGTAGGGAGCCGGGTAGTTTCAGTCTACGCCCGCGCGGGCTGAGGGGTGGCTGTGGAAGAGGGGGAGGGGGGCTTTGCTCACTTCCTAGCGGTGGGTGGGGTCAAGAAAAAATGTGGCGCGCGGGAATAATACTCATTTCTTTCCGTTGAACTCTGTGAAGACATCATCATCTAAATTTCACAGGAGAATATTATGGCCACCCCCGCTCAGTTGCACTTTGACATGGTCGTCATTGGCTTCGGCAAGGGCGGCAAGACTCTCGCCGGCGCATACGCCAAGACCGGTAAGAACGTTGCCCTCATCGAACAGTCCACCGGCATGTACGGCGGCACCTGCATCAACATCGGTTGTGTACCCACCAAGGCGCTGGTTCACCGTGCCGACGAGTTCCGCGCCAGCGGCGAGCGCACCCCCGAAGAGGCAAACGCTGCCTACGAATCCGCCGTGGTTTTCCGTGACAAGCTGACCGGTGCGATGCGTGCCAAGAACCGCGAAATCCTACTGTCCAACGAGACCGCTAAGCTCATTGACGGTCACGCACGTTTCATCTCCGACACCGAGGTTGAGGTCACCGCGGGCGAGGACACCCTGCGCGTTACCGCCGACTACTTCATCGTCAACACCGGTGCCGTGTCGGTTATCCCGCCGATTGAGGGCGTCCGCGAATCTGAGCGTGTGCTCACCTCCACCGAGCTGCAGAAGCTTACCCCGCGCCCCAAGCGTCTGGGCATTATCGGTGGCGGTCCCATCGGTGTTGAGTTTGCCGGTATTTTCTCCTCCTACGGTACCGAGGTGACCATTCTGGATGGCGCACCCGCCCTCTTCGGCCGCTATGACGAGGATGTTGCCCAGGTTGCCCGCGAGATTATCGCAGACCAGGGCATTACCGCTCACACCGGTGTGCGCGTGCAGTCCTTCAAGGACGGCGCTGACTCGGTGACCGTGACCTACCTCGACTCCGAGGGTGCCACCCGGGAGCTGGAGGTGGACTACGTGATGGTTGCGACCGGCCGCAAGCCCGCCACCGAGGGTCTGGGCCTGGAGAATACCAGCATTGAAACCAATGACCGCGGCGCAATTGTCGTGGATGAGCACCTGCGCAGCACCGTGCCGAACATTTTCGCGCTCGGTGACGTGAACGGCGGCCCGCAGTTCACCTACATCTCCCTGGATGACTACCGCGTGGTGCTCTCCCAGCTGGTCGGTGACGGTTCCCGCTCCACCAAGGACCGCAAGGCAGTGGCTTCGACCATTTACATGAACCCGCCGCTGTCTTCCGTGGGCCTGACCGAGCGTGAGGCAATCGAGGCTGGCCACAAGGTGAAGGTCGCTTCGAAGCCGGTTGCCGCGGTTGCCGCGATGCCGCGTGCGAAGACCCAGGAGAACCCGCGCGGCATCATGAAGTTCGTGATTGACGCGCAGACCGACCAGATTCTGGGCGCCCAGCTGCTGGTAATCGAGTCCATGGAGGTTATTAACCTGGTGGCTCTGGCGATGCGCCACGGCATTACTGCTTCGCAGCTGCGCGATGAAATCTACACCCACCCCTCGATTACCGAGGGTCTGAATGAGGTTCTTGCCGTCGCGGCGCCCGTGAACTAGTTGAACTAGAATCGCGGCTGAATTCGCGGTTCGTATAGCGTTTCTGCTTGTCTGAGTGCTTCCCTGCCCGTTCCGCCCGTTGTGCTGTCAACGGGGGTGCGGGTGGGGAAGCATTTTTGTTAAGGCTCATATATACCTTGTAGCTAAGCATGCCCTAAGATGGTTATGAGATAAGCGCAAGCTCACCGATTGGGTGGTCAGCGCGAGAGGGCTCGGAGGAGGCACCCACTCGCTGCTACACCTACCACAGCGCACCGCCTGCGCCGCGCATACAACCGAAAACCAAAGGCACGAACCGGGAGAATCATGGCACTGCCCAAAATCAAGCCCTACACCTACGTCGACCGTGAACACAGCAACCGCGTGAGCTGGCCTGTGGACCCCTCCCGAGCCGTACTGCTCGTTCACGACATGCAGGTACACTTCGTCCAGGCTTTCGAAGGCGCCAACCTGGGTGAGGGCAACGACAACCCGGACGCCCAGATTAACATCGCCATTCGGAACCTGCGCCGCCTCATTGACGCCGCCCACGCCGCCGGAATCCCGGTCTACTACACCGCGCAGCCGCCGCGCCAGAACCCCGAAGACCGCCGTCTGCTCATCGACTTCTGGGGCGACGGCCTGCAGAACGACGAGTCCGCCCGCGTGCTCGACGAACTGGCACCCACCGACCGCGACACCGTGCTGACCAAGTGGCGCTACTCCGCGTTCGTGCGCAGCCCCTTCGAGGACCTGCTCAAGGAGTCTGGCCGCGACCAGCTCATTATCGGCGGCGTGTACGCGCACATTGGCTGCCTGACCACCGCCCTAGAGGCGTTCATGCGTGACATTCAGCCGTTCATGGTTGCGGATGCGCTCGCCGACTTCTCGGAGGAGGAGCACCGCATGGCGTGTGAGTACGCTTCGGGTCGTTGCGCCCGCGTGCTGAACACCGCGGATGTGCTCGCCGACCTGCAGAAGGCTGAGAAGGCAGAGAAGACCGAGGATGCAGAGGAGGCGCGCGCATGAGCTGGGTGATCGTGACCGGCGCTAACGGCGGTATTGGTGAGGCAACCGTCCACCAGCTGATTAAGAACGGTTATTCGGTGTTTGCGGCTGACCTTGCAGAGCAGCCCATTGCCTCCTTCGCCACCTACGGCGATGCGCTCTTCCGCTATCATCCCGTGGACGTGACCAGCGAAGAGTCCGTCACCGCCCTCGCCAACGCCGTGGCCGCACTCGACGAACCCATCACCGGTGCGGTGCTCGCCGCGGGCATCGCCCACAGCCAGCCGCTACTGGAAACCAGCTTCGCCACCTGGAAGCGCCTGCACGCGGTCAACTCCGACGGCGTGTTCCTGTGCCTGCGCGAATTCGCGCGCATCATGATTGACCAGCAGGAGTCCGACCCGGCGAATACCCGCTCCCTGGTGACGGTCGCCTCCAATGCGGCGCGCGTGCCCCGCGCGGAGTTCGGTGCCTACGGTGCATCGAAGGCGTCGGCGGCGCGCGTGAGTTCCAGCTTCGGTCTGCAGCTTGCCGCGCACGGTATTCGCGTGAACTCGGTCTGCCCCGGCACCACCCGAACCCCCATGGTGACCGACGCCTGGGAGGGGGAGGACCGCTCCGCCCTGCCGGTTGCCGGTAACCCGCAAACGTTCCGCCTGGGTATTCCGCTGGGCCGTATTGCCGACCCGGTGGATATTGCGGCGGTCAACGCTTTCCTCATTTCTGAGGCGGCACGCCACATCACCATGCAGGAGATTGTCGCCGACGGCGGTGCGACCCTCTAACGGCACCCCGCGTCCGGCTTTTAGATGACCGGCGCGAACCCACACACCACTGATAGAAGTACGATGACGAACCTTCCCGACTTTATCTTTGCCACCGGCACCCGCGTCCTGCGCGCATCCGGTGCGATGACCCCTGTAACCTTCGATAATGCCCTGGACGAGGCGAAACGTTCCGGTAGCGCCGTCGTGGGTCTGATTCCTTTTGACCCCGATATGCCCGCCTACCTCTTCGTGCCCGAACGCCTGGAGGAGCAGCAGGTGCCGATCCCCGAACAGACAGTGGCGCTTGCCGAGCCGGTATCGGTCACCGGCCGCCAGAACGACCGGTTCCGTGCCGCCGTTGCGACCGCCGTGGAGCGCATGAAGGCGGGCGAGCTGAGCAAGATTGTGCTCTCGCGTGTGCTCACCGCCCGCTACGCACCCGGCGCCCTCAACCTGGAGGCGCTGTACAACAACCTGCGCGCCCAGCAGCGTTCCGCGTTCAACTTTGCGGTGCGCCTGCCCGAGGGTGAGCGCGGCATGAGCGGAAGCTACCTGATGGGTGCCTCCCCGGAGCTGGTGTTTCGCACCGAGGGCCGCGCCTTCAAGACCCACCCGCTTGCCGGTAGCGCCCCGCGCATCGCCGAGCCCGGTAGCGCCGAGGACGAGGCGATTCGTGACCGCCTGTTCGCCTCGCCGAAGGACCGCCACGAGCACGCCTACGTCATCAACGATATTGCCGAGCGCCTGGCACCCATTGCCGAGGAGCTGAACGTGCCGCAGGTGCCCTCACTGCTACAGACCCCGCAGCTGTGGCACCTGGGGACCCCCATCGACGGCGTGCTGAAGGAGGGGCTGACCTGCCTGGACGGTGCCCGCGCGATTCACCCGACCCCCGCGATTTGCGGTGCCCCCACTGAGAAGGCGCTGGAACTGATTCGCCAGCTGGAGTCTTTCGAGCGCCGCTACTTTGGTGGCCTGGTCGGCTACATGGACGCCGAGGGTAACGGCGAGTGGGCGCTGGTGCTGCGCTGCGCCCAGGTCAGCCCGGACGAGGCGGTGCTGTACGCGGGCGCGGGTATTGTGGCTGAGTCCGACCCGGAGCTGGAGCACACGGAGACCGGTACGAAGCTCGGCAGCTTCGGTCGCGCACTGGGCGTGGATACGCTGGGCGAAGATACGCCCTAAGACTCTGCCACGAACGCCTTGACGAGGCAGAATACAACGACTGAATACGATGACTGAATAAAACGACGGAACGCGTTCGCTGGCATGGTGGGCGCGTTCCGTCGTTGTATCAGGTGTTAGGGGATTGAGTGCGGCTAATCGGTGAGCAGGCGCTTGAGCTCCAGGGGAGTGGCCACGGGCAGAAGCTGAGCCTCAACCTGCGCGGGCTCACCCTCGGCAGGGTTTTCCACCGCCAGGGCGATGAGCATCTTCTGCGCGTGTTCGGGGTTCTCCGCGTCGGGTAGCGCCACGGGTACCCACTGCAGACTAAAGCTACGCTCGGCAGCGTCGCCGCCCTGATTACCGCCCTGATCGCCGCCGCCCTGAGCCGCGGGCGCGCTAAAGGTCGCTTGGGCGGTCAAGCTGTCCTGAGTCAGTACGCGCAGGGCGGTCGGCTCGGGAGCGTTGCTGCCCAGAAGGTCCCCCGGGACCTCCTCGTTCATGGCAAGTTCGAGCGCGTCCAACAGCTCCTCGGTGAGTTGCACCCGAACCAGGGAGGGCACTACGCTCAGGCCGTGGCCGGTCGCCTTGAGCACCGCCTCCTTGGCGGTCCACAGCGCCACCGAGAGCAGGTGCAGTACGGGTGCGGGGCGTTCCTGAGCCACCTTCTCGTAGAACGAGCGTTCTTCATCGGAGAGTGCCAGACGCGCAAAACCGGAGAACAGGCGCGCATCCAGGGTCTCAACATCCACGCCGAGCACCGCCGAGGAGTTACGGCTAAACGCACCCACGACCAGCGGGTTTACCTGCGACATATTGAAATTTACGCCCGCGATGCGCGGCTTGCCGTGCTTCTTACCGCTGGTGCACAGGGTGCAGGAACGATCCACCTCAATCTCAGAAGCGGCACTGGACGGCACATCCAGACGAGCCGCCGCCATGGCGCGCATGAGTGCCTGAGTGCTCAGGTAGCTGACCGCCGCCGTGGAGGTCGGCAACTGCGCCGCATGCTGCTGCTCGGCAAGACCCAGGTAGCTCAACCAGCTAAAACGCAGGGAACCGTACATGGTGCGGGTGGGAAGAGCGAAAATCTGCACGCGCTCGCTCGGACGGGCGGTAGGGCGCTCCGGGCGCTGTGCGCTGGGTGTTTCGGGGGCAGAATAGCTCATAGGTTTAGTGTACCCGCCCGGCTATGGTGGGCTCCTATAGGTTGTCCACAGCCGTGACCGCGCGCTACACACCCTCGCCGCCGGTGCGGTAAAGTCATCACAGACATCATTACGGACTGCCGCCCGCACAATAGAGCGGCGGCGCAGAAAGAAGGTACCGTGAACAGCACGCAAGAGATCATTGCCGCCGCAGACGGCTCGGCGCTGGGCAACCCCGGACCGGCGGGCTGGGCATGGTATATCGACGACGACCACTGGGCGAGCGGCGGCTGGGCGCACGGCACCAACAACATGGGTGAGCTCAAGGCGGTCCTGGACCTGTTCGAGGCGACCGCATCCCGCCCGGAGGCGAAGCTGCGCGTGTACTGCGACAGCCAGTACGTCATTAACTCGCTGACCAAGTGGATGCCCGGCTGGAAGAAGAAGGGCTGGAAGAAATCCGACGGCAAGCCCGTGCTCAACCGCGACCTTCTGGAGGCGCTGGATCAGGCGCTGACCGGCCGCGACTACGAGTTTATTTGGGTGAAGGGCCACGCCGGTCACGAGCTCAACGAGAAGGCTGACTCCCTGGCGAATGGTGCTGCGCGCGCCTATCAGGAGGGCCGCGAGCCCGCGCACGGCCCCGGCTTCGGCTCGCTTGCCTCCGGTCGAGAGGACGCCACAGCGCGGGTTGAAGCGGCTTCTGAAGCTACCGCCACGACCACGGCTTCCGAGGGTGAGCCTGCCGCCTCCGCGGACGCCCACCTGCCCGTGCAGGAATTCACCGCCGCCGAGATTGAGAATGCCCAGCGCGGTGTGGAGAGCCTGCGCCTGTCCGGCCTGCTGCGGCCCGCCTCGGCCGTGGATGCGCCCGACCCGGAGGCGGTCCGCACCCGCAAGGAGCAGCTGGCGCTCGCGGCAGAGCGTGCCGCCGAGCGCGATGCCCAGGCCCTGGTCCGCCAGCAGGAAACCGCCAACCAGGCCTCCGCCGCGCAGGCGGAAGATGAGGACGATCTGACCGGCCTGGAAGAGTTCGCCGGCCTCGACCCGAACGATGTGGATCCCGCCGAGCTGCTGGGCGAGGGCGCAGAGATCCCGGCGCCCACGGAGACCCCGGCACCCACAGAAGCCCCTGCGGAGACCCCCGGTTCCGTGCAGACCGCCGCGCCCGCTGTCCCCGAGCCCGCCACCCAGCCTTCCACGCGGCAGGCTCCCGCGGCCCCGCGTCCCGAGGATGCCGCCGCCGCCGAACAGCTATTGGAAAGCCGCGGCGCCGTCATGGACCCGGCTCAGTTGGACGCCCTGCTCCACGAGCGCCTGGTGTGGGTGACCGCCACCGGCAAGTCGGTTTCGCGCTCCTCGGTGTTGCAGTATCGAGAGCGCGCCTTCACCCAGCAGGGTGCGCCGGCCAAGCAGGGGGTTCAGCAGATTGACGCCTCGAGCGTTCTGGTCATGGCCGCCGTGGCGACAGCCCGCGGTCGTGTGAGCCGCTCGAGCATCTGGCATTACGACGCTGAGCGCGGCCTGTGGCGCCTGCGTTTCCGCCAGGAGACCCCCGCCTCGTAGCGCCCACCCGGTAGCTCCCGGTGGGTTCGCCGCCGGCAACCCCGGGAAGAACCTCTGAGAAGAACCATTGGGAAGAATTTCTGGGAAGAACCGGGAAAGAGGGAAAGAGAACGTGAGAAACCCGCCGCCCCTCGAATAGTGAGGTGCGGCGGGTTTTCCGTTGGTACGTCACACGCACGGGGCCCATCCAGTGGTGGCGGGGCGTACCGGGTGCGGGCTGTCTAGCCCACGTTTAGCCCACGAACATCGAGGCGTTGGCCTGCTCGGTGTCGGCGTAGTTAACGCCCGCACGGGAGAGGGCCTCGTTGATCTGGGTGATGGATTCTTCGACCTGGCGCTGGGTAGCGTGCCAGTGATCCAGCACGCCCTGGAAGTTGGCCGATGCCGAGCCCGTCCAGGAGCTCTGCAGGTCGTGCAGGGAAGCGGTCATGCCGTTGACATCCGCGGTGATGGATGCGACGTAGGACTTGGCCTGGGCGCTCTTGGCCGCGATGACCTCAGAATCGACGTTGAACTGTGCCATGGGTTTCTCCTTTGAGAGTGGTGGGCGGCGAGTTGCCGCTGGGAGGGTTTGCCCCGGGCTATGAACTATCCCGAGTGCATGACACCACTGTATTCTTTCAAAATGCATTAAACTACCTAAAAATGCCTCAATGAGAGAATCTGTGGATAAACCCTCCCGATTGCTTCCAACGCACCGAAAATTTCGAACGGGGCCTTCAGAATTCGGCTGAATATTGCGTTGCGCCCTTTGCGCAGCGTCCATCCGGCGGTGCGTCCATCCGGCGGTGCGTCCACACCCGGTCGTGCCTGCCGGAGCGATTGAACCCTCCGGACACGAAGAAGCCCCCGAGCGTAAGGCTCGGGGGCTTCTTTGGGGCTTCTTCTGGGTTTCGGTACGCCGCTGGCTGCCGGAGACGCGTAACCCGCTAGTTCAGCAGCTACTCATCCGAGATGGGTGGTGGGTAGTAGGGTAGCGAGATGACGAAGGTCGCGCCGCCACCGGGGGTCTCTTCAATGTGGATTCGGCCGTCGTGCTGTTCGATGATGGCGGCCACGATGGACAGGCCCAGACCGGTGCCGCCGGTCTCGCGGGAACGCGAGGTGTCGGTGCGGTAGAAACGCTCAAAGACGCGCTCGCGATCCTCGCCGTGAATACCGGGGCCGTGGTCGCGCACCTCAAGGGTGGCCAGCGGGAATCCCGCAACCTCCTCGCGCACGCCCACCGCAATCTCCAGGGGCGTGCCGTCGGGGGTGTAACGCATCGCGTTGGTCAGCAGGTTCGCCACGACCTGACGCATGCGCGATTCATCGCCGAGCACCGGCGCGGAGGTGGGGGCAACATCGTCGCTGAGGCCCACGAGCGAAACCTCGCGGTCGGGGGCCGTAGCGTAGGCGTCGTTGCTGGCATCCACCGCCAGGTTAAACAGGTCGAAGGGTGCCAGCTTGGACTCTCTGCGCTCGTCGATGCGGGCCAGTGTCAGCAGGTCCTCGACGAGCTGGCCCATGCGCTTGGACTCCGACTCGATGCGGCTCATGGCGGTGCCGACCGCCTCCTCGGTGGGAAGCGCGCCCTGGCGGTAGAGCTCCGAATAACCGCGGATACTCACCAGCGGGGTGCGTAGCTCGTGGGAGGCGTCGCCCACGAAGCGCCGCATCTTCGCCTCGCTCTTCTCTCGGGCCTTAAAGAGCGCCTCAATCTGGGCGAGCATGGTGTTCAGCGAGATGGCGAGGTTACCGATCTCGTTGTTCGGGTTGTAGTCCTCGATACGCTGGGAGAGGTCGCCGGCGGCAATCTTGGCGGCGGTCTGCTCAACGCGCGCGAGCGGCTCGAAGGTGCGCGTCACAATCACCCACGTCATGGCGATGGCCGAGGCTAGGGTGGCGAGTCCAAACGCGAAGGTGAGCACGCCGACCAGGGCGACCACCTGGTTGGTCTGCTTGAGCGGCATCGCGATGATGAGGGAACTCGCCTCGGTCAATCCCGAGGAGTCGTTCGCCTCAATCGGCACGGCAAGTAGACGCCAATCGGCGGAACCGCTGGAGGAGCCAACGGTCACGCCCTCCTCGTTCTGCTTGCGCACCTTCTCAGCGGTCCAACCGTTCAGGGTGGGTTCGCCGGCCTGCTCGTCGTGCTCGGAGCTGAGCGAGTACAGCACCTTGCCGTCCTTATCGAGTAGGTAGACGCGGTAGGTGCTGAGCGACCCCTCTTGCTTGCCGGAAGGTCGCACGGTGGCCAGCTGCACCAGTGCCGGTGCGCTGGTCTTCATCTCTTCGTCCAGCTGGTGCACCATCTGGGCGCGCAGAGCAGAGATAGCCACGAGGCTGGTGACGGCAATCGCCAGGGCGATGAGCATGGAGGTCACCAGCACCAGCTGCGTACGCAGGGAAAGCGAGAGGGGGATGCGATCGAGGGGTTTGAGCGCCACGTTAGCCTCGGGAACCGCGAATCATGTAGCCCACACCGCGCTTGGTGTGGATGAGCGGCTCGTGGTTTTCGCGGTTGTTGTCAATCTTGCGGCGCAGGTACGAGATGTAGGACTCGACGATCGAGGAGTCACCGTTGAAGTCGTACTCCCACACGTGGTCGAGAATCTGCGCCTTGGACAGCACACGGTTGGCGTTGAGCATCAGGTAGTGCAGCAGGTTGAACTCGGTGGGGGAGAGATCGATTTCTTCCTCGCCGAGGAATACCTCGTGGGTATCCACGTTCAGGCTCAGGTCGTCGACGCGCAGAACGGCATCGTCCTCGTCCTGGACGGCGCGGCTGCGGCGCAGGATGGCGCGGATGCGGGCGATCACCTCATCCAGTGAGAAGGGCTTCGTCACGTAGTCGTCGCCGCCGGCACCCAGGCCGGTGACCTTGTCTTCGGTGGCGTCCTTCGCGGTGAGGAAGAGGACGGGGACGGTGCTTCCGAGCTCGCGCAGGCGGCGGGTCACCTCGAAGCCGTCCATGCCGGGCATCATGACGTCGAGGACAATCAGATCGGGAGATTCGGTGTTGGCCTTCTCGAGGGCGTCGCGGCCGTTACCGGCGGTGACGACCTCAAAACCGGCAAAGCGCAGGGAAGTGGCGAGTAGTTCAAGAATATTGAATTCGTCATCAACGACGAGGAGCTTGGCTTCAGCAGACATACTCTTTATCTTTCGTTCTGAAGGGCAGGAAGGTGATCTGTCGGTGAGTAGAGAAATGCAGTGTGTGCAACGGTGTGTGGTTAGGCTTTAGAGCGCCGCAGAACTGCCAGGCCGAGCGCAACCATCAGCGCGATGAATGCGACGGGCAGAAGCACGAGCGGAATCTGGCTCATGACGGCGGGCGGGGTGGCCCCGGCCCACTTCATGAGGAGCATGACGATTCCGCTGAGCAGGCAGAGGAGGGCGAGAATACCGCCTCCCGCGCCCAGCCAACGAATGGCACGGGCGTAGGGCAGAGGCGCGGACGCCCGGTCTGAACTGCTGTGCTGGGTCTCTACGGAGGTGTTACTCATAAAATTAACCGTATCAGCTTGTGCCCAGCTCTCTGCTAGCAAAGCCCAAGAATCGGGGGTTTGGGCCCCAAATTCACAGCGTTTGTGAAGCTTAGAGGGCCTCCCGAGGTGTTCGTGTACGCGAGATGCTTTAATAGGGGTATGTCTGAACAGGTGAATGAACTGCTCCCCGAAACCATGCCCGCCCCCGATACTCCCGCAGATGGCGCTCTGCCCGCTGCCGCCCCGGAGGAGGCCGAGACCTCGGTGGATGGTGCTGTACCTGAGAAAGTAGAGACCGCGCAGAAGATTGCGGATGAGGCCGCCGAGGAGAAGACCGAAAAGGTCGTCGAGGCCACCGTGGAGGCAGCCCTCACCGAGGCCGCCGAGGAAGCCGAATCTTCCCGGACCCCCACTGATACTTCTAACGACCCTTTCTCCGCGCCGGCTGAGGACCCGGGCGAACCCTCCCTGGGCGTTCCGCACAAGGCCCGTCGCACCTCCAAGGTGGATGAGATCCTAGCGGCGGCTAAGGATGTAGCGTTGCAGGGCGTCCACGAGATTACCCCCGACCACAATATTGGTCTGGTGCACCACGTGCGCCCCGAGGAGGAGCGCCTGAGCACCCACCTCTTCGAGTGCACGATGCCCGGGTACCGCGGCTGGTTCTGGTTTGCGACCCTCTCCCGTGCCCCGCGCTCGAAGGTCGCTACGATTTGTGAGGTGGGCCTGCTGCCCGGTGACGATGCGCTCATCGCCCCGGATTGGGTGCCGTGGGCTGACCGCGTGCGTCCCGAGGACCTGGAGCAGGATTCTTCATCCGATTCTTCGGAAGTACCCGCCGAGAAGAAAGCTGAGGAAAAGGCCGAGGGCTCTGAGGCCGCCACCGCAGCCTCCGAGGAGAGCGCGGAGAGTGCAGAAGAGGGTACCGAGACTGCACCTGCCGAGGCCGCTGAGGTTTCTCTGGATTCCGACCGGGACTCCGAGGGGTCTGAGGGCAGCGTCTCCGAGTAGAGTCACCACCATAGAGATTTAAGGAGCCCCGCGGGGTGCCCGGCTGTTCGCGCTGGGCACCCCGCGGGGCTGTCTCGTGGCAAAAACCGCCCAAAGGGTACATAATGGTTTATTGAGTAAACTAACGACTTAGGCAGGGCTACCTACGCACTGTCGCGCTGATGGCTGGAGAGATAATGACTGACCTTATCGACACCACAGAGATGTACTTGCGCACTATTCTCGAACTGGAGGAAGAGGGCATCGTCCCCATGCGCGCGCGCATCGCCGAGCGTCTGGAGCACTCCGGCCCGACCGTTTCCCAGACTGTGGCCCGCATGGAGAAGCACGGACTGCTCACCGTTGAGCCTGACCGCCACCTGGAGCTGACCGACGAGGGCCGCCAGAAGGCCGTCGAGGTGATGCGCAAGCACCGCCTGGCTGAGCGTCTGCTTTCCGATATTATTGGCCTGGACCTCGAGTACGTGCACGAAGAGGCCTGCCGCTGGGAGCACGTCATGAGCGATAAGGTCGAGAAGCGCATCCTGCAGATGCTGAACGAGCCGAAGTTCTCCCCCTACGGCAACGCCATTCCCGGTCTGGAAGAGCTGGGCATTGAGAGCGAGAAGAACGACGAGCGCACCGTGCCGATGTCTCTGGCCGCTCGCGATTCGGGCCCCGAGGACCGTTTCACGATTTCCCGTTTCCCCGAGTCCATTCAGACCGACGTTGAGCTGCTGAAGCTTCTGGCGGATGCGGGCATCGTCTACGGCGCCTCGGTGTCGGTTGTGGCCGGCCAGAATGATGACGTGATCGTTCACGCCGACGGCGAGGACGATACCCTGTCCCTGGATATGGACGTGGCAAACGCAATCGTCGTGAAGCGCGCCAGCGCCCTGTAGACGTAGTTAAACAGCTGTGGAGGCGGCGCCTTCCCCGAGCGGGGGAGGCGCCGCCTCCTCTGTTTACGGTTTCCGTAGCGCTCTGTACCGCCCGCGGGCTCGCGTGCGCGTGCTTATACTCCTCTATCCGTGGCTTTGGCAACTGCAGAAGAGTGCATTTTTCGTGTTTTTCGGTCGTGTGGGAGGCCTCAGAGGAGGCGGAATGCTGTTTTCTGGGAGATCGGTTTAAGAGACGAGGTTTATTTTTAAGAGTTTTGAATCCTGTTCTTAAGGGGCAGTGGCGCCCTTAAAAAGAATGTGCATCCTTATGAAATACCTAGTCAGAGCCATGAAACGGTTGCTAGGAGTCGCGTTGATTGGAGCTTGGATGCTTGCGCTATCAAGTATTCACCCAGGGGCGAAACGCCGAAATTTAAGCCCGAGAGAGGTGACAACTGGGAGTTTTCTGTGTATTCTCATTTCTGTGCCCAAATCCTCAACGTAAGAGGGCACCGTCGAAGCGGTTCCGCTGAGTTCTGCCAACGCTTCGATGAACGTCTACCCAGAATGGCAGAAGCGGGGGACCCAATCCCCAAGCTGGGATACGGCTTCTCACTCGAGAAGCCTCGGGGCTAAGTCACTTCGGTGGCCGAGCGAATCCATGCTCGAGCCCGACAGCTCACCTCGTCAGGCAATGGAGGAAACAATGGCTAAGAAGATCGTACGTACCGCAGGTGCAACCCTCGCAGCAGGCGCAGTTCTGCTCGGTTCGACCGTTCCCGCGAACGCATTCGCACAGATCCCCGCTGCAGCTGATCTGTCCTACGACTACACCAACTACGAGTTCGACTACACCAGCTACACCACCCCCGCAACCACCTACGTTGCACCCCAGGCTCAGGCACAGCAGACCTACGTTGCTCCCGCAGCAGCTCCGGCACCCGCAGCTGAGACCACCTACGTAGCACCCCAGGCTGAGACTCAGCAGGCTTACGTTGCTCCCGTAGCAACCCAGGAGCAGGCTGCTCCCGCTGCTTCCTCCAACACCGGTAATGCTTCCCGCGACGCAATCGTCGCAACCGCAATGAGCGGTCTGGGTGGCTCCTACGTTTGGGGCGGCAAGAGCTACGGTGCATGGGACTGCTCCGGCTTCACCTCGTGGGTTTTCGCTCAGCACGGCATCAAGCTGACCGCTTTCACCTACGCAATGAAGAACGAGCTGCGCCCCACCTCTAACCCCCAGCCCGGCGACATCGTCTTCCAGAACGGCTACAGCCACGTTGGTATCTACCTGGGTGATGGTAAGATGATCTCCGCTCTGAACCCCACCAACGGTACCCTGGTGCACCCCACCTCCTGGATGTCCGTTGATGGCTACTACACCGCTCTCTAAGCCTTAGCGCATCAGAGCTGGGTCTAGCCCAACATACTTCGAAAAGGCGCCTACCCCGCACGGGGTGGGCGCCTTTTGCGTGCCCATTCAGCGCGCAGAATACCGCCGAGTGTGCACGTGCACACTCGGCGGTACGTGTTGAGGCCGCTTCTCTACGGTGCGAGAGCCTGCAGGAGCTTCTGCGGGGCCTGGTCCCACTCGGCGAGTTCCCCACACAGATTGGCCCGTGCGGGCTCCTCCCAAAGTTCGCGGGCTCGCTCGGAGAGAAAGATGCGCTCGCGCTCCAGGACGGAGTGCAGGAAGCTCGTGCGGCCGGTGCGGAACGCCTCATCATCGAAGTGGGAGTACTCGCTACGCACCCCGCGCAGGTAGCGACGGTAGCGCGCCGGTTCGGCCGCCAGGATGGCCATGTCGGCATCGAGGAAAAACTGAATATCCGCCGGCTCATAGCCCGCCGGTAGGTCGACAGACTTGGGCAACTCGTGGGCTGCCGTGGCGCGAACCAGAAGGCGCACCAGCTGTAGCTCCTCTTCGCTCAGCAGACCAGCGACGACCAGCGGCTCCAGGGAGGCGCCTGCCAGCTGTTCGCTGCGGCGCTCATCCTCACCCGGCGCGCCCTCGTAGACCGCATCGTGGAACCAGGCCGCCAGAACCAACGCCAGGGGAGTAGAACCCTGCGTGCGGTGTGCGTAGAGACGGTCCAGGTCGGAGAGCATCTGCGAAAGGTGCCCGCTGTGGTGGTAGGCACGGTGCGGCTGTTCCCACGCCTGTATCAGGTGCTCGCCCAACTCAGCCACCTGCGTTACGAGCCGGGCCCGCGACTCGGCGGACGCATCCGCACGCTCGAGGCGAGGCGCAAACGCCGCCTCCCAGGCGCGAAGCAGGCGCGGGCGAATCTTTTCCGGGCGTTCCTTCAGCGGGATGCGCAGGCCGCTCGCAATGAGCGTACGGGTCAGCTGTGCGCCGCTAAGCTCCTTCGCACCCGCCTGCACCAGCTCGTCGTAGAGGTGCGCCGGAACATCGTAGTGGTCGCGGTCGAAGGCACGCTCACTGATGCCCGCCGCCGCAGCGAACTCGTGTAGCTCCGCCAGGGATGCATCGGAGATGAGGTGCGAGAAGACGGTGCCGTGCGCGGGCCAGACGGGTGGGTCAATGTAGATGCTCATTCGTACATTGTAGGAGCGGTTCTGCCGCCGGGTGCGGGTGTCTTCGGGCGGTGAACGCAGAGTGGAGGCGAATCGCGCAGGCCGCAGAGGTTTCTGAACACTGTGCCGACCCGCGACGCGCGGTGCTTTATACTGGATAGGTACGCCCTCGTAGCTCAGGGGATAGAGCACTTCTCTCCTAAAGAAGGTGTCGGACGTTCGAATCGTCTCGGGGGCACACATATGACAGAACCGCCCGTCGCTTGCATTAGCAGGCGCGGGCGGTTTCTCGTCTCCGAGTGAACGAGGGGCGGCCGGGTGACCGAACGGGTGGGAGCGGGGGAGTAAATGCGGTAGCATGGAATATCGAACGTGTATTCTAGGCAGCGAGGTAGATGATGAGCGACAAGCCCGAACAGCAGAAGCAGCCCTTCACCGAACAGGACGGCCTCTTCGCCGCCGAACTCGTCACCCCCGCAGCACCGGCAGACCCCGCTCCAATTGACCCTGCACCGGCGGACGAGCCGCCCTTCGACCCGTACTACGACGTACCCCCTGTCGAAGACGACTACTACGCGCCTCCCATGGACGCCGCAGTGATGGATGCTCCGGTGATGGAGGCACCCGCACAGGACGTACCCGCCGCCCTGCCCACCGGCATGCCCGCCTACAGCGCTCCCGTTACCAGCGCCCCCGAACCCGGCGCGCCCGCAGCCTTCGCCGCCGACCCGCTCGGCGACTTTATGCCGCCCGCCTACCGCGTCGGCGGTTACGGCGAGGACTTCGACCCCGCCGATCCCTACGGTGAACGCACCTACAGCCTGAGCACCGTAGACCCCGCCTCCCTCACCGCAGGGCTCAACGACCGCCAGGAGGAGGCCGTACTGCACTCCGGCTCGCCCCTGCTCATCGTCGCGGGCGCCGGCTCCGGCAAGACGCGCGTGCTCACCCACCGCATCGCCTACCTGCTCGCAACCCACCGCGCGACCCCCGGCCAGATTCTCGCCATCACCTTCACCAACAAGGCCGCAGCCGAGATGCGTGAACGTATCGAGGCGCTGGTTGGCCCGCGCGCTAAGCACATGTGGATCTCGACCTTTCACAGCTTCTGCGTGCGCGTGCTGCGCCGTGAGGCCGCCGCCCTGGGTTTGAAGTCCACCTTCACCATCTACGATTCGACCGACTCGCAGCGCCTGCTGAGCCTCATCATTAAAGAGCTCAACCTGGACACCAAGAAGTTCACCGCCAAGGCTGTGGGCAACCGCATTTCAGCGCTGAAGAACGAGCTGGTCAGCGCCGAGGCGTTCGCCTCCCGCGTGGCCTCCGATAACCCCTACGAGAAAACCATCGCGCAGATTTACACCGTCTACACGCAGCGTCTGCGCGCCGCCAACTCCCTCGACTTTGACGACCTGATTGGCCGCACCGTCTTCCTGCTGAAGAAGTTCCCCGAAATCGCGAACTACTACCGCCGCAAGTTCCGCCACATCCTCGTGGACGAGTACCAGGACACCAACCACGCCCAGTACCAGCTGGTGCGCGAGTTGGTCGGCGCCCACACGAAGGTACCGGCTGACCGCGGCCCCTACCCGGACGCCGTGCCCCCTGCCGAGCTGACCGTCGTGGGTGACTCCGACCAGTCCATCTACGCCTTCCGCGGCGCGGATATCCGCAATATTACGGACTTCGAGAAGGACTACCCGAACGCCCACACGATCCTGCTGGAACAGAACTACCGTTCCACGCAGAACATCCTCTCCGCGGCGAATGCGGTCATCGAACGCAACCCCGATCGTCGCCCCAAGAAGCTGTGGACCGCCTCCGGTGCGGGCGCCAAAATCATCGGTTACGTCGCCGAATCTGAGCACGCCGAGGCACGCTACATCACCCGCGAAATTGACCGCCTTGCCGACGAGCACGGCGTGCAGCCCGGTGACGTCGCAATCTTCTACCGCACCAACGCGCAGTCCCGAACCCTCGAGGACATGCTCATGCGTGCCGGCCTGCCCTACCGCGTGGTCGGTGGCACCCGCTTCTACGAGCGTAAGGAAATCAAGGACGCCCTGGCGTACCTGCGCGCCCTGAGCAACCCCGATGACGACGTGAACGTGCGCCGAATCCTGAATGAGCCCAAGCGCGGTATCGGTGCCAAGTCTGAGTCCGTGGTGGCGGAGTACGCGAGTGCGAACCGCATCTCCTTCTACGCCGCCGCACGCCAGGCAGCCGACATCCCCGGCCTGGGTGCCGCAGCGGTCAAGAAGTACGCCGAGTTCGTGCGCCTCATGGATGACCTGGCGCAAATTGCCCGCACTGAACCGGCCGCAACCTGCCTGGAGGCGGTCCTGGAGCAGACCGGGTACCTGGCGGCTCTGCGCGCCTCCAAGGACATTCAGGACGAATCGCGCGTGGAGAACCTCTCCGAGCTGCTTGACGCCATGGTCGAGTTCGAGACCGAGAACCCCGGCGCCGACCTGGAGCAGTTCCTCGAACACGTGGCTCTGGTCGCCGACGCCGACTCGATCCCGAACCGCCCCGCCAGCGCCGACGGTGAGAACGCCTCCGCCGCACAGATTGCCGCCGAGGCAGCTGAGGCGAAGGCACAGGGCATGGTCACCCTCATGACCCTGCACACCGCCAAGGGCCTGGAGTTCCCCGTGGTGTTCCTGACCGGTATGGAGCACGGCCTGTTCCCGCATCAGCGTGCCCTGACCGATGAGAAGGAAATGAGCGAGGAACGCCGCCTGGCGTACGTGGGTCTGACCCGCGCCATGGAGCGCCTGTACCTGACCCGCTCGGAGACCCGCACGATGTGGGGTAAGAGCCAGTTCAACCCGCCCTCGCCCTTCCTGGAGGAGATCCCGGAGGAGCTCATCGAGTGGAAGCGCACCGCAGGCTTCTCTGGCTTCGGCGCCTCAGGCATGGGGGCCTACGGCGCTCGCGGCAGCTCCTACGGTAACTCGTACGGTGGCGGCTATTCGGGCGGTTCCCGGTCCGGCTACGGTTCCGGTAGCTACTCGGGCGGTTACAGTTCCGGTGGCTCGCGCGGCTCATACGACCCCTACGAGTCCCGCCCCGCACACCGCTCCGAGTCGTCCACCGCGGATATTAACGGTTCGGCGAGCTACGGGCTGGCGGCGGCTACCGCCTCCTCTAAGGTGACGAACCGTTCCCGCGTGCACCAGAGTAAGGAAATCCCGACCCTGGCGGTTGGCGATACCGTGCGCCACACCAAGTTCGGCGAGGGTCGCGTGCTCGCAGTTGAGGGTAGCGGCGATAAGACCGTGGCGAAGGTGCGCTTCGGTTCGGAAGAGAAGCGCCTGCTGTTGCGTTACGCGCCGCTGGAGAAGGTCTCCTAACGTTGCCCGGTGATAAACGTGGAGGGGCGGGCATCCGATGGTGTCCGCCCCTGCCTTGCGCGTGCTTTAGGTGCATGGCTCCTAAACCTTTTCCCGGCATGCGATACGCGGTGATATCCACCCCGCAATATCTGTGACCTAAGTCGCTAAAATCCCGTATTTCGGGCTCCGTGAGTGCGAGCTCATGCCGAATCCGATAGAGTAGAAACGAGAGAAATTCCCCGCGTCAATGATGCGCGTGCGCCGGGTGCGAGAAACCCCTATCGCACCGTAGCGGGCACATGGGGAATACTCCTCTAATGACCAGGCCGAGCGTACACCGCGCTCGGCACCACTTCGAAGAAGAAGGACACCTGTGGACCTTTTCGAATACCAGGCGCGCGAGCTCTTCGCCAAGCACGGCGTTCCCGTGCTCAAGGGCATTGTTGCGACCACCCCTGAAGAAGCAAAGGCAGCAGCTGAGGAAATTGGCGGCCTGACCGTCATCAAGGCTCAGGTTAAGACCGGCGGCCGCGGTAAGGCCGGCGGCGTGAAGCTCGCAAAGTCCCCCGAAGAAGCTTACGAGCACGCTAAGGCAATTCTCGGCATGGACATCAAGGGCCACACCGTTCACCGCGTGCTGGTCGCCGACGGCGCAGACATCGCTGAAGAGTACTACTTCTCCCTCCTGCTGGACCGTGCAAACCGCTCCTACCTGGCAATGTGCTCGGTTGAAGGCGGTATGGAAATTGAGCAGCTGGCAGCTGAGCGTCCCGAGGCGCTGGCCAAGGTTGAGGTTGACCCGCTGGTCGGCCTGGACCAGGCTAAGGCCGAGGAGATTGTGAAGGCAGCAGGCTTCTCCGCAGAACTGCAGGAGAAGGTTGTTCCCGTCCTCGTCAAGCTGGGTGAGGTCTTCAGCAAGGAAGACGCAACCCTGGTTGAGGTTAACCCCCTCGTTCTGACCCCCGAGGGCACCATCCTGGCCCTGGACGGCAAGGTCTCCCTGGACGACAACGCAGAATTCCGCCAGCCCGAGCACGAGGCTCTCGTGGACAAGTCCGCTGAGAACCCGCTGGAAGCTAAGGCAAAGCAGTTCGACCTGAACTACGTGAAGCTGGACGGCGAGGTCGGCATCGTTGGTAACGGTGCAGGTCTGGTTATGTCCACCCTGGACGTCGTTGCATACGCTGGTGAGAACCACGGCAACGTCAAGCCCGCTAACTTCCTTGATATTGGTGGCGGCGCGTCCGCTGAGGTTATGGCTGCCGGCCTGGAGATCATTCTGGGCGACGAGCAGGTCAAGAGCGTTTTCGTGAACGTCTTCGGCGGCATCACCGCGTGTGACGCAGTGGCAGACGGCATTGTGAAGGCTCTGGAGATTCTGGGCGACGCAGCAACCAAGCCCCTGGTTGTGCGCCTGGACGGCAACAACGTTGCTGAGGGTCGCCGCATCCTCTCCGAGGCGAACCACCCGCTGGTTGTTCTGGCTGAGACCATGGACTCCGGCGCTGACAAGGCAGCAGAGCTCGCTCACAAGGCGTAATCGCCAGCAAAGGATTTCAAGGAAGTAATATGTCTATCTTTGTGAACAAGGACTCCAAGGTCATCGTTCAGGGCATCACCGGTGGCGAGGGTACCAAGCACACCGCACGCATGCTCGCAGCTGGCACCAACATTGTGGGTGGCGTGAACGCCCGCAAGGCCGGCACTACCGTCACCCACAAGGCGAAGGACGGCTCGGACATCGAGCTGACCGTGTTCGGTACCGTGGCTGAGGCCATGGAGAAGACCGGCGCGAACGTCTCCATCGTGTTCGTTCCCCCGGCCTTCACCAAGGCAGCAGTTCTCGAGGCTATCGAGGCTAAGATTGGCCTCGTCGTCGTCATCACCGAGGGCGTTCCGGTTCAGGACTCCGCAGAGTTCTGGGCGGCTGCTAAGGCATCCGTGGACGAGAACGGCAAGCAGATTACCCGCATCATCGGCCCCAACTGCCCCGGCATCATCTCCCCCGAGGAGTGCCTGGTCGGTATTATCCCGGCGAACATCACCGGCAAGGGCAAGATTGGTCTGGTTTCCAAGTCCGGTACCCTGACCTACCAGCTGATGTACGAGCTCTCCGACATCGGTTTCACCACCGCTATCGGTATTGGTGGCGACCCCATCATCGGCACCACCCACATCGACGCTCTGGAAGCTTTCGAAGCTGACCCCGAGACCGAGGCAATCGTCATGATTGGTGAGATCGGTGGTGACGCTGAGGAGCGTGCTGCAGAGTACATCAAGGCAAACGTGACCAAGCCCGTCGTTGGTTACATTGCAGGCTTCACCGCTCCTGAGGGTAAGACCATGGGCCACGCGGGCGCTATTGTCTCCGGTTCCTCCGGTACCGCTCAGGCGAAGAAGGAAGCTCTGGAAGCAGCAGGCGTGAAGGTCGGTAAGACCCCCTCCGAGGCTGCAAACCTGATGCGCGAAATCTTCGCAGCGAAGTAAACAGCATAGTATTGCGGCAGATGCCGGTAGTCGAAAGACTGCCGGCATCCGTGCTTTAACCGGGAGCTCAACCGGGACAGCGTGCTGGAAAATACTGGAGGCGCTGGGGATGCGCCGGGGAAAAGAGGAGGGTTGAGCCGCTCCAGCTGTCGAACAGTGCTGGGATTTGAGGGTGCTTTTGAGGTGTTTGAACCATAGCGGTAGAACTTGCGACAGAAAGTAAGATTGTGCACATCCGCCCTAATTAAGGTGCAGATATAACCTCAACCTTTGTATACTGGAGTGCATTGAGCCTAGTCAGAATCATTCTGAGTGGCTCCAAGAAACACCACCACTCACAGGAGATCACCACACTCATGACCCAGCCCATCTCTCGCCGCACTATCGCCAAGGCAGGCGTCTGGTCCGCACCCGTCGTCGCGGCCTCCGTAGCCGTTCCCGCATACGCGGCATCCAAGGAAACCCCCGGCGTTCAGTACGGTGTGTACGTCAGCGTACAGAACAACGGCGGCTACGTCGGCTACGCGTCCTCCAACAACACCGGCACCATCAACCCGGCGACCCCCGAGGCGCACTTCACCGCCACCACCAACCCCGACTCCGACATCAACTGGGACGACGCAACCTCCAAGCCCAAGTACACCACCTACGTCAACGGCGAAGGTAAGTTCACCCCCGTCACCAACTCCCAGACCGGCGCTAACGGCGCATACATGTCCTCCAGCGGCTTCTGGTGGTCCGTACCGACCAAGGACACCGCAACCGGCACCGGCTACATCCCCGGCGGCAGCGTCACCCTCGCAGCGGGTGCGACCTTCGTGACCGAGGTTGAGTACACCGTCTCCGCCAGCGCCCAGTCGTTGACCAAGCTCGGCAAGATCAACGGCCAGTCCTGGAGCCCCTCTAGCCGCCAGCTGACCGGTAAGACCACCGAGCTGGTCGCATCAGCAGGCCAGGCGAAGTACCTGTCCGTCGCGCAGACCGCTGGCACCTGGACCGCAGAAGTACCGACCGTCACCAAAAACTCTGACGGCACCTACACCTTCAAGGGTCGTATCGTCTACACCACCAGCAAGGCGTACACCATGAAGCAGTCCGGCACCAAGTACTACAGCCAGACCAACTTCATGCCGGCGCAGCTGCGATTCCCGGCGAACGACGGCTGGATTTCGTACAAGCAGACCTCCAGCGTGCAGGTCGCAAACCTGACCTACTCGAGCAACGGCGCGAGCGGTTCGGAGAGCGTTTCCGGTCAGGCCACCACCGCGGAGATTCACCCGTAATCGGGCTAACCCGTAAGAGCTTCGGGTAAAGGCGTAAAGAAACCCCCGACGGGTGAGTTCAACTCACTCGTCGGGGGTTTCTGTATGCTCAGAATGCGGCACTCACGGGGGAGTGTAGAGCATACCTGAGCGGCTATATACACTTGTCTAAAGCTTATGTAGAGGATGAGGTTAGCCGACCGTCGTACCGAACGCCAAACCCAGCAGATAGGTCACGAACGCCGCACCGTAACCAATCAGAATCTGGCGAATACCGCGCTTGAGCGGGGACGCACCCGAGAGCAGGCCCACCACGCCGCCGGTGAGGCCCAGCGCCGCACCCACGAACAGCAGGGACAAGATCATCGCGCCCACACCCGATATGCCAAAGATATAGGGCAGGATCGGGATCAGCGCGCCCGAGGCGAAGAACGAGAAAGACGCCGCGGCGGCACCAATATCGGTGCCCAGAGCCACGTTCTCCTCGCGCTCATCATCGTCATGATGCGACAGGGACGGATCGCAATCGCAGTCCAGGTAGCCGAAACGCTCCAGGGCACGGTGATGCGCAGCCTCCGGGTCCATGCCGCGGGCGCGGTAGATGAGCTCCAGCTCGTTCGAATCCAAATCCAAATCGTGTGCAACACGCAGGGTAACCTGGGTCGGCTGGGAGGCATCCAGCAGTTCACGCTGAGAGCGCACCGACACGAACTCACCCGCCGCCATCGACAGTGCACCCGCCAGCAGACCCGCAATACCCGAGAGCAGAACCATCGAGCTGGACGCGCCCGAGGCGGTAATACCCATAGTCAACGCCAGGTTTGATACCAAACCGTCGTTAGCGCCAAAGACCGCCGCACGGAAATTACCCGAAAGCTTCTCCCTGCCGCTGGTCGCCAGGGCACGGATAATTTCCTCGTGAATCGCCTCGTCAGCCGCCATTTCCTCGGTAGCGTCCGGGTCCTCAGCGTAAGGGGAGCGGGACTCCGCGCGCTGCGCCATCGCCAGAATAAACACCGAACCGAAGTTCTTCGCCAAGAACTGCAACACCAGAGACTGCATGGACGGGCGCATGTGCACATTCGCGTGCTCGCCGAGCATGTCACGCCAGTGCTGCTGGTGACGCTTTTCTGCCTCCGCCACCTGCAGCAAGATTTCGCGGTCGGTACCCTCGGCACGCTTCGCCAGGTAGCGATAGATGCGCGCCTCGGATTCCTCGTCGGCCAGGTAACGGCGCCAACGCTTAATCTGCGCCGGGGTCGGGTCGGTAACCGCCCGGTGGCGTGCCGGCTCGCTCTGGAGCATCTCGGTTTCAGCGCCGTGCTCGTAGGGTGCGTGCGTACTCATAAATCCCTTCCGCGGATGCGGTGCGTGCGGTGCGTCCGGCCCCGCGCGCGCTGATAATGCGTTCAAATCTGTGTTGACCAGTGAACCACTGTAAAGCACTTGGAATCGGAAATCTAGGACGGCTCCACCGGGTGTTGAAGTTCGCCCCAACGTACTTTTGGGAGCCCCCGCGTCGAGGAATCTTTCCTGGTCGAAGTGCCGGAACGATGCGGTTGGTAGGCTGCGGGAAAGAGGGGTAGATAGCGCGACGCGGGTGTGCAAACGGGCGGGCGTTCCCACGCAGTGTGTGGGAACGCCTGCCCGAAGGTAAGCAGCTATTCCGGCTATGGGCCGGGAGCGCTCAGCCGGCCGGTAGCGGCCGGGATGAATTTAGCGATTATCGCCAGCTTTACTCGGAGATCTCGCCTGCGCTGTTCTCGAGGAATGCGCGGATGAACCACTGGAACTTCTCCAGCTCGGCGGTCTGGCCGATCAGCAGGTCCTCGGTGATGGGGTCGGCCTCGCCCGCGAAGGCCAGAGCCTTGCGGTGAGCCTCAATCACGCGGGTGTACACGTCGTTCAGGGCGCGCAGGTGGTCGGCAACGCGTGCGCGGCCAACGGGGTAATCCTCGACGGGGCGCTGTGCAACCAGCGCGCCAGCCAGGCCGTTGGGGGTTGCGCCCAGGGTTGCCATACGCTCTGCGATAGCGTCGACGAACTCGCGAACGGTGTCGACCTGGGGGTCAATCATTTCGTGAACTGCGATGAAGCCGGGGCCGGTCACGTTCCAGTGGGCGTGCTTCAGAATCAGGTGCAGATCGTTCAGGTCGTGCAGACGAGCCTGAAGGACGTCGGAGAGTTCCTTGCCGGTCTCGAGGGTCAGGCCGGGAGCGGTGTACTTTGCGAATGCCATATGCGTTCTCCTTTGAGATGTCGCGTCGTGCTATTACAGTTCGTTTCGGCCCGCGGAGGTTACCGTCGCCCGAGTCGAAGCGTCACTATCGAGTTAACCATCCTGGGAACCCAATGTCAATCTTTATTATGAGTAATTCGTAATAAATCGTCACATGATGGGGTGTAGTGGAATCCTACTGGTTCACTAGCGCGCGAACCGCCTCCAGGTTCAGCTCCTCGTGGCTCATGCGTGCGGTGCCCAGTTCTGCCGGAACGTCCAGCTCGCCCGGCACCACGATTACGCGCATACCCGCCGCGGTTGCACTGCGCACACCCGAGGGGGAATCCTCGATTGCCACGCACTGAGTCGGGTCAACGCCCAGGCGCTCGGCTGCCAAAAGGTAGGGTTGCGGATTGGGCTTGGGGTGGGTGGTCTCGTCGTTGCCAATAACGACCGAGAATGTGCCCTCGGGTGCGGCATCGGCGGTGCGGCGCGCAATGGAGGTGGTGGCGTTCGTGACGATAGCTGCGGGGATGTGTGCGTCGCGCACCTCGCGCAGGAAGGGTTCGATGCCCGGCAGGAATTCAACCTCTCGGTGGGAAAGAGCCTCGCGCACCTTGCCCACGAGCAAATCGTTAATCTGCTTGTCGGGCAGGTCGACGCCGCGCTCGCGTAGGCGATCCAAGGTGAACTTCATTGACAGGCCCAGGCAGTCGAGGGTGTCCTGCTCAGTCCAGGTGCCGCCAAATTCTGCAGCGAGAGCAACCTTTGCGGCAGCCCATACGGGTTCGGTGTCCACGAGGGTTCCGTCGTGGTCGAAAA
Organism: Rothia mucilaginosa; assembly: GCF_001061665.1. Taxonomy (GTDB): domain Bacteria; phylum Actinomycetota; class Actinomycetes; order Actinomycetales; family Micrococcaceae; genus Rothia; species Rothia mucilaginosa_A. The sequence continues at coordinate 74,043 of NZ_JVSP01000002.1, forward strand.
GAATGGCGGCGGGGAAGGTGTTCGTAGTCGTCATGTCATTAAGCCTACCGGTTTATTTCTGAGGCGAGCGTAGGACAGCGTCCCCAGTCGTCACCAGAAAATCTGTGCCCGCATTCTGGGGGTTCTTGGCGATAGTGAGTAGCGCATCGGCGACGTCTTCACGGGCAATCGTGGGGATACCCGGAGTTCGCTCGACGCTCGCCATATCAAACACCTTCACTCCGCCCTTACCGGGCTTATCGGTTAGTCTGCCCGGATGAGCACGCGAAATATACGGCTGATACTCGGCAACCAGGGCGTCCGCCTTAACCTTGTCGGTGAAAATGCCGCGCATGATGGCCTTGCATACCAGGCGCATGGGCAGGGACGCGGTCCGTACCGTATCGCCCACACCGTAGGCGCTCATCAGAACGCAATGCTTCACGCCTGCGCCCGTGACCGCCTCCATGATGAGGGGCAGGCGCTCCTGCATGAACGTGGAGGAGAGAAACTCTCGTACCGTGGTTTTCTGGCCCAGGATGCTGACCATGACGTCCTGCCCTGCGGAGGCTGCGGTGAGCCGCTCGGTATCGTTGAGGTCGCCGGGAGTAATCGTGAGGTTCGGGTGGGTTCCCAAAAGTGTTAGCGCCTTATCGGGATTGCGTACGTAGGCGGTGACCGAGTGCCCCTCCTCGAGGGCTTTGTGGATGAAGAGGCGGCCGGTGCGGCCGGTTGCGCCGAGAACCAGTATTTTCATGTGGGGTCCCCAATCTTTAGCTGTTATGGGAACCTATAAGCGCCCAATCCGGTCAGTATAGCAATGCGGCTTCGACTGGGGGTTTTGGTGGGGGCTTTGACAGAGAGTTTTGGTGGGGGCTTTTGCTTGGGGGTCAGGGGTATGGGGCGGGGTGAAAAATACGAAAAAATTTTTTGCAAGAGGGTTGCGAAACATAGTTGAGCGGAGTAGACTCAAGTTATGTAATGCAGGGACACATAGGATAAACCCCTCGAAATACGAAAGGACACCATGGATATTAAGTTCACGACCAAGAGTCAAGAAGTTATCTCCGCCGCTAACACCAATGCGCAAACGGCGGGTAACCCCACTATTGAAACCGCGCACATCCTCAAGGCCCTCATGGACCAGCGCGAAGGCATCGCAGTCTCCGTGCTCAAGGCAGCAGGCCTGGATGTCGACGCTATCTCCGAGGCTGCTTCCGCAGAAATCAAGAAGTTGCCCAAGGCATCCGGCACCTCCGTGCAGAACGCCTCCTTCAGCCGTTCCGCACTCGCCGCTCTGCAGGCTGCGCAGACTCGCGCACAGGGCTTCGGAGACACCTACGTCTCCACCGAAATGATTCTGCTGGGCATCGCCAGCGGAACCGATAGCACCGCGACCGCCATGCACAACCTTGGCGCAACCGCAGAGCTCATCGCACAGACCATCCCCAACGTCCGAGGAGACCGCACCGTGGATACCCCCGACCCCGAAGGTACCTTCCAGGCGCTCGAAAAGTACGGCACCGACCTGACCGCCATTGCCCGCGCCGGCAAGCTCGACCCGGTCATCGGCCGTGATTCCGAGATTCGCCGCGTCGTGCAGGTGCTCTCCCGCCGCACCAAGAACAACCCCGTGCTGATTGGTGAGCCCGGCGTCGGTAAGACCGCCGTGGTCGAGGGCCTGGCACAGCGCATGGTTTCTGGCGACGTGCCCGAATCCCTGCGCGGCAAGACCCTGATTAGCCTGGACCTGGGCTCCATGGTCGCCGGTGCTAAGTACCGCGGTGAATTCGAGGAGCGCCTGAAGGCAGTCCTCGAGGAAATCAAGAAGTCCGAAGGCCAGATTGTGACCTTCATCGACGAGATTCACACCGTCGTCGGTGCTGGCGCCTCCGAAGGCTCCATGGATGCGGGCAACATGCTCAAGCCCATGCTGGCTCGTGGCGAGCTTCGCCTGATTGGTGCCACCACCCTGGACGAGTACCGCGAGAACATCGAGAAGGACCCCGCCCTGGAGCGCCGCTTCCAGCAGGTGTACGTGGGCGAGCCCAGCGTCGAGGACACCATCGGTATTCTGCGTGGCCTGAAGGAGCGCTACGAGGCACACCACAAGGTGCAGATTGCTGACTCCGCGCTGGTTGCCGCAGCAACCCTGTCTAACCGCTACATCCCCTCCCGTCAGCTGCCGGACAAGGCAATTGACCTGATTGACGAGGCAGCATCCCGCCTGCGCATGGAAATTGACTCCGCACCGGAGGAAATCGACCAGCTACGCCGCGCCGTGGACCGCCTCACCATGGAGGAGTTGGCCCTGGCCGACGAGACCGATCCCGCATCGGTTGAGCGCCTGGAGGCCCTGCGCAAGGATATGGCGGACAAGAAGGAAGAGCTCGACGCCCTCAACGCTCGTTGGGAGGCCGAGAAGGCAAGCCTGAACCGCGTGGGCGACATCAAGACCCAGATCGACGAGCTGCGTTCCCGCGCAGAGGTCGCACAGCGTGAGGGTAACCTCGCCGAGGCATCCCGCCTGCTGTACGGTGAGATTCCCGCAAAGCAGGCTGAACTGGAAGAAGCACAGCGCGCCGAGGATACCGCCAAGAGCGAGTCCATGGTTTCCGAAGAGGTCACCGCGGACGATATCGCCGAGGTGATTTCCTCCTGGACCGGTATCCCCGCAGGCCGCATGATGCAGGGTGAGTCCGAGAAGCTGCTCGAAATGGAGAAGCGCATCGGTGCCCGCCTCATCGGTCAGGAAGCCGCCGTGGTGGCTGTCTCCGACGCCGTGCGCCGCGCCCGCGCCGGTATCTCCGACCCGAACCGCCCGATTGGTTCCTTCCTCTTCCTGGGCCCGACCGGTGTTGGTAAGACCGAGCTGGCTAAGGCGCTGGCCGAGTTCCAGTTTGATGACGAGCGCGCCCTGGTGCGTATCGACATGAGCGAGTACTCCGAGAAGCACACCGTTTCCCGCCTGGTCGGTGCCCCTCCCGGATACGTCGGCCACGAAGAGGGCGGTCAGCTGACCGAGGCCGTGCGCCGTCGCCCCTACTCGGTGGTCCTGCTCGACGAGGTTGAGAAGGCACACCCCGAGGTCTTCGACATCCTGCTGCAGGTGCTCGATGACGGCCGCCTGACCGACGGTCAGGGCCGCACCGTGGACTTCCGCAACGTCATCCTGATCCTGACCTCGAACCTCGGTTCGCAGTACCTGGTCAACCAGGATCTGCCCTTCGACGAGCGCTCCGAGAAGGCTATGGAGGTTGTGCACCAGGCATTCCGCCCCGAGTTCCTCAACCGACTGGACGACATCATCATGTTCCAGCCCCTGTCGGCTGAGAACCTGGGTCAGATTGTGGGTCTGCAGGTCAAGAGCATGGCTAAGCGCCTGGAGGACCGCCGCCTCACCCTGAACGTCACCGAGGCAGCCCTCGAGTGGCTGGGCAAGACCGGCTACGACCCGGCATTCGGTGCCCGCCCGCTGCGCCGCCTGGTTCAGCGCGAGATCGGTGACCGCCTGGCTCGCGGCATCCTCTCCGGTGCCATCCACGACGGCGACACCGTGACCGTGGATGTGAACCCGGACGTTGCCAGCGACGGCCTGTCGGTGACCTCCGAGCGTGAGCAGAAGGCTGAGGACTAAGCTCAACCGGTTAGCCGGACGGAGCCGATTGGCTCAGCGGGCTTAGCCTGTGGCTGAGTCCGCGAGTTTGGAACTAATAGAAAATAGGCTGTGGGGTACCCTCGAAAGGGGGCGCCCCACAGCCTTTTAATGTATAGAGAACACAGAGCATGGGAGAAGAATGGACCGCTGGACCGACCACCAGAACTTCGCCGCCGCCGGTGAACAGCGCGAAGAAATTGCCTCCGTGCATAGGGCCGCGATTCGCTCTATCCAGCGGGTCGTGGCGGATACCGCCGAACCCCACGAGGAGGGGTATGCCGCCGAGGGCATCGCGCGGCTACTCAAGGCGGGTAAGGTTCTCGTGCTCACCGGCGCGGGCGTGAGCACCGAGTCCGGCATCCCCGACTACCGCGGCCCGGGTGGGTCCCTGCACGACCATCGTCCCATGACCTACCAGGAATTCCGTTACGATGATGCCGCCCGTCAGCGCTACTGGGCGCGCTCCTACGTGGGTTGGCGCCGCATGCGCCGCGCCCAGCCGAACCGCGCTCACTACGCGCTCGCCGAGCTCGAGCAGCTGGGCGCTATCAATGGCGTCATCACGCAGAACGTGGACGGCCTGCACGCCCGCGCCGGAAGTCACAATCTGCTGGCGCTACACGGCGACCTATCGCGCATCGTCTGTCTGGACTGCGGTCAGGATGAGGGCCGCGAGAGCCTGGACGCGCGCCTGGACGCCGCGAACCCCGGCTACCTGGCGCGCCTTGAAGACGAAGACCTGCGCGTAAACCCCGATGGTGACGTGGAGCTGGACCAGCAGTACATCCAAGATTTTCGGATGGTGCCCTGCCTGGGGTGTGGCTCGACCCGCCTCAAGCCGGATGTGGTGTACTTTGGCGAGTCCGTGCCCGCCGAGCGCAAGGCGCGCAAGGACGCCATGCTCGCCGAGTGCTCGGCGCTGCTGGTGGTGGGTTCCTCGGTGGCGGTGATGAGCAGCTACAAGATTGTGCTGGAGGCCCTGCGTGCCGGCAAACCGGTGGCAATCATCAACGGCGGCCCGGGCCGTGCGGATACGAAGGCCACCTTCCTGTGGCGCACCGGGGTGGGGGAGGCCCTGGAGCTCATGCTTGATGCGATTGACAGCTAGGCTCTCGATGGTCCGGCCGCTGCGACCACCCGCCCGCGGTTGTGTTGCAATTCATTGCAAATACACCCTTGACTGGTGAAAATACCTTGGAACCCGGGGCTAGAATGAGGGAATGGACATTCGAAACACTATCACTCGCTTCGGTGCCACGGCCCTCATCGGTTGCGGTTTGGTTGTGACCGCCATCCCCGCCACCTTCGCTCAGAATGACGGCGAGACCGTCACTCACGAATACCAGGACCGTGCCGCCTCCCACATCTCCGAGGTCTGGTACAAGGGCGAAACCCTCGAGATTTCCGGCGAGGGCTTCCTGACCCAGGACCGCGCCTCCGGCTCGACCATCGCCATTAAGCTCAACAAGGGCGCCATTAAGATCGACGGTAAGGACTACCTCGAGGTAACCGCCAACGATAAGGGCGAATTTACCGTCTCGATCCCCTGGCAGAGCGACCTGGAAGATCGCGTCTCCGTTGACGTCTACCTGCTCTCCGGCTCCCTGAAGGATAATGACACCGCTCGCGGCGGCAAGGCAGCCACCGTGAAGATTGAGGCTCGTTCCGTGGCCCCCGAGAGCCCCAGTGCCTCGGCAAGCGTTTCGGCAAGCGCCGAGCCCTCCGCATCCCCCAGTGCTACCGCCGAGCCCTCTGCATCCCCCAGCGCTACCGCTGAGCCGAAGAAGGAATCCAAGGCTGATTCTTCTGCCAGCCCCTCGGCATCGGCTACCGCAGCTGACGAGACCGTTGCCTCGGTAGATGCCGAGGTGAAGAACCGTGCCGATGAGAAAGCCTCCGCTTCCGCCTCGGTGAGCCCGAGCGCCACCGCATCGGCTTCCGCGTCTACCGTTGTTTCTCCCTCTGCCTCCGCTGAGGTAAAGAACGAGAAGAAGGCCGACCAGAAGGTATCGACCGCTAAGAACGACCAGAAGGCCGAGCAGAAGGACGGTTCCCAGCAGGCTCCCGCCGCGCAGGATCAGCTGGGTGGCTCCTCGAGCGTCCAGGCTCCCGCAACCGAGCAGCCTTCGCCTGAGAGCACCCGCTTCGCTAACTGCTCCGAGGTCGCCGCCGCGGGTCTGGCCCCCATTTCTTCGAGCCACCCGGACTTCCGTAAGCAGTTCGACGCCGATAATAACGGCCTCGGCTGCGAGGTTGTCGACAGCGGCTCCTCCTCGAACGGTGGTTCCTCCTCGAATGGCAGCTCCTCCTCGCAGGACAATCTCGGCTCCAGCGGATCGGGCACCCAGGACCGTCTCGGCTCTTCCTCGTCGAGCGCCTCTCTCTCGAGTCGCGCGCAGCGTTCCTCGCTGGCTAATACCGGCGCCTCGAACGTGTTCACCGTGGCCGGCCTGGGAATGGTGGCCGTCGGCTTGGGTGTTGCGGGCGTGACCTCTGTGCTCCGTCGCAAGAACTCCTAAGTTTAGAGTTTAGGAATCCGGTGCTCCGGGCATCGGATGCGTTGTTCCAGGATTCCCCTCGCTCGCCTCGCGGGCGTGGGGGATTCTGCGTTTAACGGAGTCCCGAGCGGCAGGGCGTTGAGTGGGTTTACGGACGGAAAACCGTCTAAACTAACGCCGGATTCCAAGGCGCCGGTAGCGTTCGAATTCTTTGAATATGCGATTGATTCTTCAACTCGCCCCTCAAGAATTCTTCAAGAAGGGCCCATTAAGTGAGTCAGCTCATGTTAAATCGGCATCATGCACCCCGATATTGTCAGGTTCGGTCGTTAGAATGGGGGGCATGAGCATTCGAAACAACATCGCACGCATCGGTGCCACCGCCCTGATTAGCTGTGGCCTGGTCGCTACTACCGTCCCCGCTACCTTCGCTGACGAAGCTGCACAGGAGATTTCCTTTACTTACGCGGATTCCGCACGCCTCATCACCCCCGACACTTGGATTGAGGGTCAGGGCTTGATCATTGCAGGTGAGGGCTTCAAGACCGCTGACGGCGCTTCCGGCTCCGTGCTGGCCCTGAAGCTGAACAAGGGCGCAGTGAAGATTAATGGCCAGGACTACCTGGAGATCCACGCTGACGAAGCCGGCAACTTCACCGTCACCGTTCCCTGGCAGAGCGAGCTGCAGGGTAACGTCTCGGTTGACCTCTACCTGCTGTCCGGCTCCCTTAAGGATGGTGACGTGCCTCGCGGCGGCAAGGCTGCGACCGTGACCATTAAGGCCGCTAACGAGTCGCTGCCTACCCCGGCCCCGAGCGAGTCCACCGAGCCCACCCCGGCTCCCTCCGAGGACCCGACCCCCGCTCCTTCCGAGGACCCGACCCCGGCTCCGACCACCGAGGCTCCCAAGCCTGCTGAAGAGACCTCCGCTCCCGCCGTTGAGGACGCTAAGGAGACCAAGCCCGCTGAGGACCAGAAGTCTGACGAGCAGAAGTCCGAGGACCAGAAGTCTGACGAGCAGAAGTCTGACGAGCAGAAGTCTGACGACCAGAAGTCTGAGGACCAGGCCGCTCCCGAGGGCGACCACGCTGAGGGCGATTCCGCAGCTCCCAAGAGCTCCAAGGATTCCGATAACCTCGTGCTGGGTTCCTCCGACAATGACAACCTGGGCTCCGGCTCCGGTGACAACCTGGGCTCCGGCTCTTCCAACGCATCCTCCAAGAGCTCTGCATCCCTGGCTAAGACCGGTGCATCCGGTGCGATGACCGCTGCTGGCCTGGGTCTGATTGCTCTGGGTGCCGGTGGTGCAACCATCGTGGCAACCCGCATGCGTAAGAAGGCATAAGTACATACTGAATTCTAGGGTTACTCCCTAGAAACCCGAGTGGGGCTCCCTCTGATGTAGAGGGGGCCCCATTTGTTGTATCCGGGCGCGGCTGACCGCCTCACTGCGCCCCGGTAATTGAAAAAACCTTAAAGGTAAAACGCTCTGACCAGTCATTTAATCGGTGTTTGCGAAGACATAAGTGAGAATTACAGAGCGCACAGGCGTGACACAGCTTCGGACGGGATTCTAGAAACCAAGCAGAACACGTAGGTACTCACGCCGGAGCCGAGAACAGACGGCTCGGGAAGCTGGAAACCTACCCCACGACCTGGAGCACCCCATGACAATCCTGACCATGGCGATTGCAGACGCCCTCGCGATCGCAATCCTGTGCACCCTTTACCTGGTGCGTCACCGCAACCGCGAAATGATGATTTCCTACGCGGTCATCAACGCCGGTATCTTCACCGTCTCGGTGGCCCTGGTCTCGGCGGGTTCAAACGCCTCGGCCATGGGCATGGGCCTCTTCGGCGTTCTGTCGATTATTCGACTGCGCTCCACCGCCCTGAGCCAGCGAGAAGTCGGCTACTACTTCGTAGCACTCTCGGTCGGCATGATCGCCGGTATCAACATCAGCCCCGCGTACATAGCCTTCATCCTGATGGCGGCCCTGGTGGCTCTCATCGCAATCCTGGATGCGCGTAGCGCCCCCGCAGTCAAGGGACAGGCCCAGACCGTCACCGCCGATCGCGCGATTAGCGATGAGGAAGAGCTCAAGGCTTACCTGGGCGCCCGCCTGGGCTACGCCATCACCTCGGTCAAGGTGACCGAGCTGGACCTGGTGAACGACCTGACCCGAGCTACCATCACCTACCAGCCCAAGGAGACCACCGAGGGCGGCACCCCCGCAGCGGTGGAGGCAGCAGCACCGCAGGTAACCGCAACCCGCCAGCCCGCGGCAACTCAGCCGATAGCGCCCACTGCCGAGGCGTACGCCACGCTGGATACCCGGATGATGCCGCTCCAGCGGACTCCCGTCGCTAAGTAAGCCCGGTAGGCACCACCCCAAAATCTAAAATCCACGACAGACGCACTACTCCCGCCGCCTTCGACGAATCGAGGCGGAACCCCAGAAGGATAGGACCATGACGAACGCAGCCGCAAACATCATCCCCGCAGAGTGGAAGAGCATCAGTCTCGAAGCCATGAACGAGAAGGCAGCCATGCAGACCCGTGTGGACCGCAAGTACATCGTCGATGCGGAAACCGCCGCGAAGGTACTCTCCACGCTTGACGCAGACGCCTCCGTCATGGACATCAAGGGTCGGCGCGACTTCGCCTACGACTCGGTCTACTTCGACACCCCGCAGATGCAGAGCTACCACTCGGCAGCCTACAGCCGCGACGATACCTTCAAAATCCGTACCCGTAGCTACCTGGACTCGAAGCTGACCTTCCTGGAGGTCAAGACCGACGGTGAGCAGGACATGACCGTCAAGAAGCGCATCCCGTACACCTTCGAGAAGCGCGATACGCTCACCGCTGAAGGCCACGAGTACATCACTGCGGCACTTGGTGACATCCTCGCGGGCCCCGTGCACAAGCTGGAGGCGGTCCTGACCACCGGGTACCGCCGTACCACGGTCTTCCTGCCGCAGAGCGAGAAGAACCCGGTCGCCTCCCGCATGACGGTGGACACCAACCTGACCTGGACCCCCATGTCCGAGAACATCCTCATGGCGGGCGTGAACTACCGTAACTTCCACGGCAACCTGGTCGGCACCACCTACGGCCTGCCGAACACGGTCATCATCGAAACCAAGTCCGGTGTGGAGCCCTCCGTGGCAGATCAGCACCTCTGGGATGCGGGCATCACCCCCGCGAAGATTTCCAAGTTCGCAACCGGTATGGCGGCGCTGAACCCGCAGCTGGCAAGCAACAAGTGGGCAGAAACCCTGAAGAACTGGATGCACCTGGAACCGGTCAACGGCACCCGTCCCGACGTGGATGCGCTGACCGAGGAAGACTACCGCAAGCTTCTGACCGAATGTTACGCGGCCGCTTAGGGCCGTCACCCCGGATGCGCGGGTAGGGTAGCAGGCTCTACCCGCGCGGATGGAACCGGATCCTGACCAGACATAGCCCTGACCGGGCGCAGGCACCAACAGGATTCGCTAAGAGTACGCCTGACCCCCCCCAAAGACTTACCCGAAAACCGCAGCGGCACTACATAGTGCTTGTGAACCACGAAGAGGAATACCGTGAAAAAGAGCAATATGATCAAGAGTGCAACCTCCATTACCCTCCTGACGGCCCTGGCCCTGACCGGCTGCTCGGCAACCTCGGCATCGAACACCAGCGCGACGAGCGCCATCAGCACCTCCACCTCGAGCGATTCCGACACCAAGTCGAAGACCGCCGATTCCTTCTCCACCGACGTGAAGAACGGCGCGAAGCTCGCCGAGGACACCCACTACTCCGCGAAGGATCTGACCTGGGATTCCTCCAGCGAGGTCACCATCGATCTTTCTAACCCGACCGCGACCGACGGCGTGACCGTCAGCGATGGCGTCATCACCATCACCAAGGCGGGCAACTACAAGCTCACCGGCACCTATAGCGGCCAGGTCAAGGTTGAGGCAGCCGACAGCGACATGGTCCGCCTGATCCTGGATAACGCGACTATCACCAACTCCACCGGCGCGGCCATCAACGTGGTTGAGGCGGACGAGGTCGTTATCTACACCGCCTCGGGTAACACGAACACCGTCTCTGACGGCTCCTCCTACTCCGATACCGCCAGCGGCAGCCCCGACGCAGCCATCTACTCCAAGAGTGACCTGACCCTTGCCGGCGAGGGCACCCTGAAGGTTGAGGGCAACTACGAAGAGGGTATCCACACCACGGACGGCCTGGTCATCGCCTCCGGCACCCTGGAGGTGACCGCCGCGAACACCGGCATCAAGGGTAAGGATTACGTCGATATCCTGGACGGCACCGTAACCGTGACCGCAACCAAGGACGGCATCAAGGCTACCAATGACACCGACGGCAACCGCGGTTGGGTCCGCCTGAGCGGCGGTACCGTGAACATCTCCGCCGGTGACGACGGCTTCAAGGCCGAGCGCGTGCTGGAGATTTCGGGCGGTACCCTGAACATCACCGAGTCGAACGAGGGTATCGAGGCGCAGTACATCAACATCCTGGACGGTACCGTGAACGTGACCAGTTCCGATGACGGCATCAACGCCTCGTACAGCACCTCCAGCTCATCCAGCACCGAGTCGACGTCGAGCTCCACTACGCAGAGCAACCAGACCGCGCAGAATACCCAGAGCGGCCAGTCTGCACAGAGTAATGCAGCGCAGGGCGGTCAGGGCGGTCAGCCCCCGGCAGGTGGCCAGGCGCCCTCCGGTAACATGGGTCAGCCCCCGGCCGGTGGCGGCGGTGGCATGGGCGGTGGCGGCGGCACCTTCGAGGTTGTCGACGCGACCATCAACATTGCCGGTGGTACTGTCACCGTGAACGCGAACGGCGACGGCATCGACTCCAACGGTACGGCAACCCTCTCGGGCGGCACCCTGGTCGTGAACGGCCCGTTCACGGGCGGTAACACCTCGCTGGATACCAACGGCGACCTACTGCTCAACGGTACGACCGTGGTTGCGGGTAACTCCGGCGACATGTTCGAGGCGCCCGCATCCTCCTCCACCAGCGGCTACGTGAAGCTGACGAATCTGTCGAATGTCAGCAGCGGCACGACCATTCAGGTGGCCGATTCCTCGGGTAAGGTGGTGGCCAACTACAAGGTGACCAACTCCAACACCGCACTGATCCTGGTTTCCAGTGCCAATATCACCAAGGGCCAGAGCTACACGGTGTACACCACGACCGATAGCGTGGATGCCTCCAGCACTTCCGTGGCCTCGAACGCCACCTCGCTGGGTAGTTTCACCGCAAGCTAGGGCCCGGAACTTGGGAATCCCATAGACCCCGCGCCGGAGGTCATGACCGGTGCGGCTGATTCTCTCGATGCCGGTCTTGTGAGTGAGCCGCCCGAGAGACACGAACCCCGCTTCGAAGCTGAGTATGCCTTCGACGCGGGGTTCCGTGCGTGGAGAGCCGAGAGCGAGAAAAATAAAACGGATGTTCTGGTGCATAGGGGTGCTCCGCTCCGTAAAATACGTGTTGCAGAGCGCGACATTGAACGTCAAAACAGGGTACTCTATAGTGTAGTAAAGACTGTAGAACGATCCGAGGGAGGGCGTGCCCCGCGCGCCCGTAGCTTCGGACAGGATGAAAGAGGGGGTCACGCCATGGGGCGCGGCCGTCAGAAGGCTAAAGCAACAAGGCAGGCTCGGGAGATGAAGTACTTCAGCCCCGAGACCGACTACAGTGCTCTCGAGCGTGAGCTCAGCAGCGCGAAGAATACCAAGTCCTCCGATTCGTCCCGCCGCCGCTATGACGACGAGGACGACTACTCGGCATACGCTGAAAAGTACGCTTCCTACGAGGATGAGGCATAGGGATACGCGGAATGATTCGGTAGGTATCGACCGAGCGTATTCTACAGATGATGAACCGGCTTGAGGCCCCGCACGGGGTGCTCAGCCGGTTTTTTCGTGCCCTCAAGACCCCAAGCCGAGAGGGCGAGCCCCGGGAGGAGCGCGGATAAGAGGACGCGTAACCGAGAAAAACACGAAGGAGACCGCTCAGCCGGAGGCCTCGAAAGACGGAACACCCCTGCATAAAATAATTTCGGCTGAATAAGCATACATAGCTGAGGCACAGCTTAGTCATGCCTGGCGCTGAGAGTACACGGGCAATCTAGAGTCATGAATAACGAACAGAACATGACTCAGAACAGCAACCAGACCACCCAGGCCGCGGCAGAACAAACCGCCGCAGAGCAAGCCGCAGTAGAACAGAAGCTCGCCAAGAAGAAGCTCACCCGCCGTATCTTTATCGGAGGCGGCCTCGGCGCGCTCGCCGTTGTTGGCGGCGGCGCGGGCTGGGCCTACAACCGCTACCTGGCAGAGCACACCGAGATCGAAGATACCACCGCCTACGAGGCGGCCGCGGCCCAGGCGAACGCCTCGGCATCCGGCTCCGCCACCGCAAGCCCTAGCGAACTGACCGGGGTGAAAATCGATGGCCAGAGCCTCACCGCTAACGAAGGCTCGATTACCATCACCTCCACCACCACCGGTAGCGGCTCCGACGCGGTTGTTTCCTTCGTCGCGGACATCAAGCTCGATAACGCGACCCTGCTGCGTAGCGCCTTTGCGAACAACAAGTTCGGCCAGAACATCATTGGTACCCCCTCGAATATCGCCTCGGAGCACAACGGTATCTGGGCCATTAACGGCGACTACTACGGCTTCCGTACCACCGGCATCGTGATCCGAAACGGTGTTGTCTACCGTGACTCCGGTGCACGTGAAGGCCTCGCCTTCTACCGCGACGGCTCCGTCAAGCTCTACGACGAAACCGCAACCAACGCCCAGACCCTCGTCAACGAGGGTGTGTGGAACACCCTCTCCTTCGGCCCGGCCCTGGTGAAGGATTCCGCCATCGTGGATGGCATCGACAGCGTTGAGGTGGACACCAACTTCGGTAACCACTCGATTCAGGGTAACCAGCCTCGAACCGGTGTGGGTGTGCTCGGCGCCAACCACCTGGTCTTCATCGTGGTCGATGGCCGTTCCACCAACTATTCGCGCGGCGTAACCATGACCGAGTTCGCGCAGATGTTCAAGGACCTGGGCTGCGTCAGCGCCTACAACCTGGACGGTGGTGGCTCCTCCGCCATGGTCTTCAACAACCAGCTGGTCAACCGCCCCCAGGGTGGCACGAAGGAGCGTGGAACCAGCGACATTCTCTACATTGCCGGGAGCGCATCATGATTATTCTAATTCCCGCATATAAGCCTGACCAGTCTCTTGTCCGTCTTGTGCACGCTCTAAAGGCGCAAGACGCGAGCGCAGAGATTCTCGTTATCGACGATGGATCCGGTAGCACCTATGCGCCAATTTTTGCCGAGCTGCACCTGGATGGGGCCATCGTTCGGACCCACCCCGTCAACCGAGGCAAGGGCGCGGCCCTGCGTACCGGCATCGCCTGGGCGAAAGCAAACCGCCCCGGTGAGGTCATCGTCACCGCCGATGCGGACGGCCAGCACCTCCCTCGGGACATCTTCCGTGTGGGTGTGCGCACCGAAACCGCCGCGGCGGCAGGGCAGCGGACCATCATCCTCGGCGTGCGTACCAAGCCCGACCCGAACGCCGGCGAAGAAGGCACGAAGGTGCCGCTGCGCTCCAAAATTGGCAACAGCGCAACCGTAGGCTTCTTCGCCCTGGCGACCGGCGCCCGCGTGGCAGACACCCAGACCGGTCTGCGCGGCTTCACCCCGCAGATCCTGGACTGGCTGCTGCAGATTCCCGGCGATAAGTACGAGTACGAGTTCTCCATGCTGCTGCGCGCAACCCGCGCAGACGTGGAGTTGGTGCAGGTACCCATCGTGAAGGTCTACGAGCCGGGCAACCCGACCAGCCACTTTAGGCCTCTGCAGGACTCGGCGCTGATTTACGCACCGCTGCTTGCCTTCCTGGCGTCCTCGTTTGTGACCGGCTTCCTGGTGGATGCTATCGCCCTCTTCGTCCTGGTGGGCTTGGGCGTTCCGCTGCTGGCAGCCGTGATTGGTGCCCGCGTCATCTCGGCGCTGACGAACTTCACCGTCAACCGAATGCTCATGCACGACGGAGGCGCACGCCCCTCGGCATCCTCCTCGCTGGTACGTTACACCGTGCTGGCGGTGGGTATCCTCGCAGCCAACGCGGCTCTGATGGAAACCCTGACCGGCCTGGGCGTATCCCTGCTGGTCGCCAAAATCCTGACCGAGCTCATCCTGATTCCGGTGAGCTTTGCGGTTCAGCGCCGCTGGGTTTTTCTACCCACCCAGCGTCAGGAAAACCCGCGAGAAAAGACAACGGCAACCAACGCACCCTCGGGTCTGCGTGCGGTCAGCTACGAGTCCGCTCGCGTGGAGGCAACCGGTATCCGTACCGGTGTGCGCGCCTCCCAGGTACGCCCCTAGCTCGTCTACCCTAGCGTCCAGCTCGCTAGGGGCGTACCCCAAGATTTCTCCCACCTGTCAGTCGTGAGGGTGGGTGGGAGAAGCAAGCTGCAGCACCAAATGCGGCAGCGTTCTGTTCACGCAAAGCCCCCACCGGGACGTACCCGGCGGGGGCTTTGTGATTGTCATTCTTTGAGGTTTCCCACGGCTAACGCCGCCGGAAGACTGAGGGGTGAGAGCTCACCGAATTACTGACCGGGAATCAGGCCGTGCGGGGTGATTAGGAACGGCGGGTTGTGATTCGTGGTCGGGTTGGTCACGTAACCGGTGCGAGCCGCACGGGTCGGGTACTTCGGTGCACGCTTGGGCTTGGGGTGCGCCGGGGTGACGTTCTTGCCCTGCAGGACCTCAAGAGCGCTCGCGGCGTTCGCGATACCCGCGCCGCATGCATTCACATCGCAGGTCAGCGGCTTTGCGCTCTGCTTGAGAACCTGCTTTGCACGATCGGCGGTCAGCGAGGGATCCACGGACTTCATCAGGGCGATGATGCCGGCCACCTGGGGAGCCGCCATGGAGGTGCCATCGTACTCGGTGTAGCCGGCACCGGTGGATACGGTGGTGCCGAGGTCCACGGTAGACATGATGCCGTCGCCGGGGGCGCTCACATCAACGATCTTGCCGTAGTTGGAGAAATCGCTGCGCTGGCCCTTCTGATTCGTGGAGCCAACCACAATCGAACCGCCGCAGTTTGCGGGGGCAATCTTGGAGGTGTCCTGATCGTCGTTACCGGCGGCAACCACCAGAATGGCACCACGCTTATTCACCTCGGCAATGGCCTTGGAGTAGGTCGCGGGGCAGGTACCCTCGCCACCGAGGGAGAGGTTGATGATCTGGGCGGGGTGGGTGTTGGCGGGCACGCCTTCAACGGTGCCGCCCGCGGCCCACACCATGGCATCCGCGATATCGGAGTCATAGCCGCCGCACATGCCCAGGGCGCGCAGGGGCAGAATCTTGGCGTTGGGAGCCACGCCCGCGATGCCGCGCTTGTTGTTCATGATTGCGGCGATGGAACCGGCCACATGGGTGCCGTGCCAGTTGGACTCGGAGGCCTCAGAGCCAGCGGCGCAGACGCCGGCTTCTTCCCAGTTACCCTGGTCGGTGGGGTCGGCGTCGCGGCCGTTGCCGTCACGGGCGATGGAGGGCTCGGTGATGAAGTCGTAGCCGGGCAGAACGTTCGCGTCGAGGTCCGGGTGCTTGACGATGCCGGAGTCAATCACAGCAACGGTCACGCCGGAGCCCTGGGTGGTGGCCCAGGCCTCGGGAGCGGAGATGCCCTTAGCGTCGTGTAGGTTCCACTGCTGGGGGTACAGGGTGTCATTCGGGGTGACGGCCGCCTGGTTCTTCGAAGCGCTTGCGGCCTTGGCCAGGGTGCTGGTGGCCTGGCGGCGCGCGCTGGAGCGGCGCATCAGGTCGGGCTCGACGGAGGCGACGGAGGCGTTGGAGCTCAGCGCCGCCATGTACTTCTCCGCCTGCTCTGCGGTGAGCTTGGAAGAAGTGGTCACCACGGTTGCCTTCTGGGAGGTGGTGCGCACGTAGTTGGTTTTGACATTGAGCAGGTCGTCGATCTTCTGCACGTCGGCGGTGATGCCGGAGTAGAGAGAATCGCTCCAGGTGGCAACATGGGTGCCCGCGGGGCTTGCCCAGTTGATGCCTCCGGCGTTCAACGCGTCATCGGTGTAGGTGATGACGAAGCGGTTGAAACCTGCCTTCTGCTGATCGGAGCTGAGGGAGGAGATGGTCGTGTGTGCTGCGGCGCGAGCTGCGTTGCTGGTCTGGGCGGGAGCCGCGAAGGTTGCGGGTGCGCCCAGGGAGGCCACGAGTGCTGCGGCGGTTCCCATGCTCAGTGCGACGCGTGCGATGCGGCGCGAGGAGGGATGAGTGGTAAAAGACATCGGGGTCCTTTGCATATGTGAGTGCCGGAAGCGGCAGTTGGTGAGGATGACCCACTCACATAAATGCACTTTTCGGAAAACATTTATATTTCTTTGTGCGCCGCGTTGGCAGTGCGGTAACGGAAAGAAAAATGCACATTACTGCATTAATGTGCAATGTTTTCTAAGCCCCTGGAGGAGTTTATTTCGGAAGTGGTTTATGCGGTGAGATATTGCTATCCTAGCACCTTTCCCTCATGGCAAAGCTCCAAAAACCGGGAATGTGGCACAGCTAATGTATTTTTTTGATTTTGGGATAAAAATAAAGAATTGCCTAGTCAAGACAATATTGAGAGATTAAAGTAAAGATTTAGATATTCCTCAGCCCGGCATAAATAGTTGCATAGCAGAATTGATATTTTAGGAATAAAGTATCGCATTATCGCAAGCACCATTCCGCCGGGTAGTGCATGAACACCACCTGATGGGTCGTGGCATGAGGGGACCGAGAGCACCGAGAGCGCGGGGCGTTAGGTTGGGAACGGCAAAGGCGGGGCTCGGTGAAG
>NZ_JVSP01000002.1:91176-470651 GCF_001061665.1 Rothia mucilaginosa
GCCCCGCCTGACGCACAACCGGGCTTGCGGGATGAAGCGCTTAAAGTGCTCGTCCAGAAGGTAGAGCCTGCCCGATGTGGGGGGGCTTAGCTCACCAGGGTGAGTTCACCGGCCTCACGGGGCTTCTGCACGGGGGAAGTCACCGTGTAGTCCCCATCCTGCTGGGAGTCCCCGTCGTCGCTCAGGTCGTTCGCATCCTGCGACTGGGTGCCGGATTCCTCGGAGGAATCCGCGTCGGCCGAGACGGCATCGGGGTTGATGGCCTCTGCGTTATCGTTGGTCATCGTAGCCGGCTCTTCGGCGCTATCCGGGGCCTGTCCGCCCTGAACCTCAACGGAGGTATCCTGCGCATCAATATCGGACAGGGCCGTGCGGTGGGCGGAGGTAATTACCCTGGAGGTGTAAATGGTGCGCGGGCGGCTAAAGGACATCTTGCCCTGCGCGTCCAGGTTGCCTACGTACTGAGCAATCTTACGGCTACTGATGATACCGCGTCCGCAGTAGCCCTTGTCGCACTTAATTGGGTTGGCCGCGGCGTTGAAAGCGGAGCTGTAGACCTTCTGGCGGCTGACGTTTGCGCCGTTCACAAACTGCTGAGCCAGGATACCGGACACGTGCGGTGCCGCCATGGAGGTGCCGCTCCTGTAGACGTAGTTGTACTTGCCGTTGGGGCGGTTGATGCTGTCAATACCCAGAGAGAGGATATCGGTACCCGGGGCAGAGACGGTAACGGTCTTGCCGTAGTTCGAGTCCGATGCGCGGGTGCCGTTCTTGGTGCTGTTACCCACCGCGATGACGCCCTTGCAATTGGCCGGAGCAAACTGCGAGGCATCAATCCCGGCGTTGCCGGCGGCTGCGACCACGATAGCGCCCTTAGAGAGCGCGAAATTGATGGCCTTCTGGTAGGCGTTGGGGCATGCTCGAACGCCGCCCAGGGACAGGTTGATAATCTGTGCGGGATGCTTATTATCGGGAACGCCGTTGATGTGACCGCCCGCCGCCCACATGATGGCATCGGCGATGTCGGAGGTCTGACCACCGCATCGACCGAGCACGCGAATCGGCTGGATGGCGGCCAAGTCAGAGACACCCGCAATACCCTGGCGGTTCTGGCCGCGCGCGGCAATGATGCCGGCAACGTGCGTGCCGTGCCAGGTTGAAATCTGCGCGTTCTGCATGTCGCCGCAGAGGTTGAAGGGAGCCTGATCGCCCTCGTCGGTGGGGTCGGCGTCGCGGCCATTGCCGTCGCGGCCGCTCACCGGATTGCTAATGAAGTCGTAACCCGGCACTAGAGAGTGGATGAGCTCGGGGTGGCGGGTGTAACCGGTATCAATCACCGCAACGGTCGTCTTCAGGCCGCGATACAGGCGCGCGTTGCCGGTGTTGCCGATGCCGACGGTGGGGTTGGTGAGGTTCCACTGCTTGGAGTACAGGGGGTCGTTGAAGACGAAGGTGCTTTCGACCGCCGGGTAGTTGACGTAGTCGGGCTCCACGGAGGCCACGTTGGGGTTGGAAGCCAAGCGGTCCATGAACTCCTGGGCCTGCTGCTTATCCAGCTTCTTGGAGGTCTGGACAATTGCGTCGTTGGAAGTGGTGGTGCGGACAACCCCGCCGCTGGTTTCGAGAGAAGCCGCGGAGGAGTCGATGGTCTGCTGGATGCCGCTGTCCAGGTCACCGGGGGTTACTCCTCCGGCCACCTCGGCATCTCCGCTACGCTCCTCGGCTCGCTGCTTTGCATCGTCGGTGTAGGTGACGATGAACTGGTCAAACTTCTGCTGGGGAAGGGAACCGGGAGCGGCACTTCGCGGAGCACCCTGGGGCGATCCCGCGTTGGTGGGAACGCTAAAGGGGGAAGCGGGAGTGGCAGCCTCGGTCTGGTCGGCCTGAGTGGCATCCTCGTGGGGCGCCTGCGCAAGGGCTGCAGGAAGGTTGCCGCCGAAGATGAGGGAGCCTGTGGCCAGCAGGGCGAGGCCTGCGCGGAAGGGTTTCATGACGGTGGGATGGTTGGCTCTGTGTGACGCTGTGGAGTGGCCAGCTGAGGGCACGGGCCAGTGGAGCTTCATGAGAAATCTCCTGAAGAGTTGAGAGTACGCGGATAGTGTGGTGTGTACCGGAGCCGTCCTGCGTTTTTCGTCTACGGTTAGGTATTGCTAAGCGACGTAAACCGAGGAACGCAGGAAAAGATTTTCCGCCGATACGCTAAGAAGCATGGAATCGCGCATATCTTTTGGATGGCGTATAAAGGTACCTCATTAAGCTATCACCTAAAGAAGAGATTGAGGTATATCTCTACTATATTTTTTATATCAAGATGTGAATTTTTCCTTGTGGAATGGAATAGCCTGCCCGCGGCTGAAGGAATTCTGAGCTTAAGGTTGAAAGTTAAGTACTCAATAGGTGGGTGGTGCAGTCCCGATTCGAACCTGGGCGCTTATTAGCACTATAGTGTAAGCACTTTAATGCAGAGAAAATGTTCTTGTCATTAAAATAAAGAGAATTAAAAGAACGTGAAGTAAAACTAAGAGTGCCTCGAAAATAGGGGGGATTCCCAGGGGAAGCCAAAATGGTGGAATGCCCAAAGTACAGGAGACCCAAAGTACAGGAGGGGCCGGTACACAGAGGGCCGGTACACAGAGGGCCGGGGTGGTCCCACACGAGTGGAGCCACCCCGGCCCTTTGGTACGGTCTCATGACCGCTCAAGTACGTTAGGAGGCGTAAGAGCCCAGCAGGCGAACCGCGCCGCCATCCACGCCCTTAGCGCCCTGAACGTAATCGGGGTTGTTAGCCTCGGGCTCGCCGGCAACAACAACATCACCCATAATCCAGGAGGGGATACCGCGGTCGTTCAGGCGCTTGGTAGCAGCCTCAGCCACGGAGGGGTCAACGATGGCGATCATGCCCACGCCCAGGTTCAGGGTGCGCTCCAGGTCGGCCAGCGGCACGTTGCCCAGCGAACCAATCAGGGAGAAGATGGCGGGAATCTGCCAGGTGGAGCGGTCCACGCGACCCTCCAGGCCCTGGGGCAGCACGCGTGCCAGGTTAGCAGCCAGGCCGCCACCGGTCACGTGAGAGAAGCCACGCACACCGCTACCGGTGGTGCCGTCCTCGCCGTTGACGGGGAAGGCAGCCGCCAGATCCAGGCAGTCCGCCGCGTACACACGGGTGGGTTCGAGCAGTTCCTCACCGATGGTGCGACCCAGCTCGTCCACCTGGCGCTCCAGGCCCCAGCCGGCCACGTTCAGGACCTTGCGGACCAGGGAGTAGCCGTTGGAGTGAATACCAGAGGAGGCCATGGCAATCAGCACGTCACCCTCGCGCACACGGTCCGGGCCGAGCAGCTCGTCCGCTTCAACCAGACCGGTTGCGGCACCGGCGACATCGTACTCGTCCTCGGCCAGCAGGCCGGGGTGCTCGGCGGTCTCGCCGCCAACCAGGGCGGTACCGGCCTGTGCA
Organism: Rothia mucilaginosa; assembly: GCF_001061665.1. Taxonomy (GTDB): domain Bacteria; phylum Actinomycetota; class Actinomycetes; order Actinomycetales; family Micrococcaceae; genus Rothia; species Rothia mucilaginosa_A. Next base: position 94,631 of record NZ_JVSP01000002.1, read on the forward strand.
CATGCGCCAGCGATACCGCGCACGATATCGGCGATGCGCTCGGGAACGACCTTGCCGGTGGCAATGTAGTCGGTCATGAACAGGGGCTTGGCGCCACAAACCACGATATCGTCTACAACCATGCCAACCAGGTCGTAACCGATGGTGTCGTGAATATCCAGGGCCTGAGCAATGGCAACCTTGGTGCCCACGCCGTCGGTGGAGGTGGCCAGGTAGGGCTTGCGGTACTTGACGAGTTCGGAGACGTCGTACAGGCCCGCGAAGCCGCCCACGCCACCAACAACGGAGGAGTTGTGGGTCGCCTTGATAGCGCCCTTCATCAGCTCAACGGCGCGATCGCCAGCCTCAACGTCAACACCTGCGCTCGCGTAGGTTACGGTGGTGGTGTTCTCGCTCATTAGGATTCCTTCGGGGTAGCGGTAGCGGAGGAGCTTGCGGGGATGCGGTCCGCCTCGGTCAGCAGGCCCTCGAGATCGGCGTCGGGGCCGGGGCTGCACATGCCCATACCGGCGTCGTCTGCGGCAACCTGTACTGCGGAGGGATCGAACTTCGTTTCGAGAGTTTCGGTGCCTTCGCGGGTGTCAATCGAAACGGCCTCAGCATGCTCAGGCTTGGAGGGGACGGGGCGCTCCACGGTCACCTCAGCTGCCTTACCGGCGAGGGGTCCGCCCTTGCCCTTCTCCGAGGAGTCGAAGAGGGACTTGCCGCGTCGTTCCTCGCTCGGCAACTCAATCGGGTATTTGCCGGTGAAGCATGCGGTGCACATGTTTTCGGCGGGCTGCTCGGTGGCTGCCATCATGCCGTCCTGAGAGATGAAGCCGAGCGAATCGGCACCCAGGGAGGACGCGATTTCGTCCACGGACAGACCGTTCGCAATCAGCTCCGCACGGGAGGCGAAGTCAATACCGTAGAAGCAAGGCCACTTCACGGGCGGGGAGGAGATGCGCACGTGCACTTCCTTCGCGCCGGCCTCACGGAGCATACGCACGAGGGCACGCTGAGTGTTACCGCGAACAATGGAGTCGTCAATAACGACGAGGCGCTTACCGGCAACCACAGACTTGAGTGGGTTCAGCTTGAGTCGAATACCGAGCTGGCGGATAGTCTGCGAGGGCTGAATGAAGGTTCGGCCCACGTAGGCGTTCTTGACCAGGCCGTTACCGTAGGGAATGCCGGACTCTTCGGCGTAACCAATAGCAGCCGGAACACCGGATTCGGGAGTGGGCATGACCAGGTCAGCTTCAACAGCGTGTTCGCGGGCAAGCTGACGGCCCATTTCTACGCGGGATTCGTAGACGCTGCGGCCGGCGATGGAGGTGTCAGGGCGGGCCAGGTAAACGTACTCGAAGACGCAGCCGGCGGGCTTAGCTTTTGCGAAACGCTGGGAACGCAGACCGTTCTCATCAATGGTGATGAGCTCGCCGGGCTCCACTTCACGCACGAAGGACGCACCGACAATATCAAGTGCCGCGGTTTCGGATGCGACAACCCAGCCACGCTCCAGACGACCGAGCACGAGGGGGCGTACACCCTGCGGGTCGCGTGCAGCGTAGAGGGTGTGCTCATCCATGAAGGTGAGGCAGAAAGCACCGCGAAGGGTCGGCAATAGGTCGAGTGCTGCTTCTTCGAGGGAATCGAAGTCGTGCTCCGCCAGCAGGGCGGTGACGAGTGCGGTGTCGGTGGTGTTGCCCTGGGCGAGTTCGCCGTGCTTGGGGGGCTTGCCGCCGTTCTTTTCAATCAGACGCTCGTAGAGGTCTGCCGAGTTGGTGAGGTTACCGTTGTGCGCCAGGCAGAGCGTGCCGTGCGGGGTGGTACCGAGAGTCGGCTGCGCGTTAGCCCAGTGGGATGCGCCGGTGGTGGAGTATCGGGCGTGGCCGATAGCGTGGTCGCCGGGCATGGAACTGAGGGTGGCTTCGTCAAAGACCTGGGAGACCAGTCCCATATCTTTGTACACGTGGATGCGTTTGCCGTTACTGGTTGCGATACCTGCTGATTCCTGGCCGCGGTGCTGGAGCGCGTACAGGCCGTAGTAGGTTAGCTTTGCCACGTCCTCGCCGGGAGCCCAGACACCGAAGACGCCGCAGGCGTCCTTGGGGCCGTGGTCAATCGGATCGAGGTCGTGAGTGAGTTTTCCGTCGGGGCGAATCAATTCACTTCTTTTCGACGATGGGACTGCGGATGCGTCTGTGCAAGCGCAAGATTAGGGCGTGTTGCCGCACTCACACCTGCCTGTGTGTGCCGTAGCATACACCAGACCTTTAAAAGTGTACCGGGTTTCGGAGCCGATGCGGTGAAAGATGCGCTAAATACCTCAGGATGGACCACTAGAACAGGCACCAAACACGCCAAATCACGAAAACTGCGTGGACCTGTGAGCTCGTAGCGAATTCTAGAAGAGCGGCAACAAACCCGAAAGGTCACTACGCTCACCCGACGCATCCAGCGCACCGGCACTCACCGCCTGCGCCCACGAACAGGCACCCAGAACCAGCGCCGCCCACACGAGTGGACGCGCCTCCACCACGGACGGCGGGGTACCGCGCGTATGGCGAGGACCCGCCACGCACTGGGTCACGCCCAGCGGGGGTACGCGCACCTCCACACTATTGCCGGGGGCGAGGGTGGCCAGTTCTTCGAGGGTAAAGCGCACGAAGGTTGCGCGCACGGAGCGGGGGAGTGTCGCGAACGCCTGCTCTACCTCGGGGGCGCTCAGCAGGTACTCGCCTCGGGCGTGCGAATCCACAGGCTCGCCGGCTGCCGCACGCTGCGCCTCAAAGAAAGCACGCACTTCGCGTACCGCCGCCATGCCGTCTGCTTCGGAAGTTTTACGTCGAATCGCCACGATTAGTCCTCTTCCGGGGTGCCGGGAACCAAATCCTCGCGGGTGAAAAGCTCCTCATGCACGCGCAGCTCGCCCACCTCAACCGGCTTGCCGTCCACGTAGCCGCCGGTCACCGGGCGCACCACGAGCGGCAGCAGGCGCTCGCATTCTTCGGCGCTCAGGTAGCCGCCAGCGGCGAGAGCACGCAGAGCCACGGCGTACATGGCGCGGTGCGAACCGTCGCTCATCTTCACCACCACGGACGCGCCCGAACGCAGACCAATGCAGAGCACGCCCTCCGCGCCGCCCTTGACGATCGCGTCCAGTTCTTCGCTGAGCACGGTGTCGGGGGAGCCGGGCGCCTGAATCAGCTCGGGGTAGTCCACCATGGCGGTCGCGACCGTGGAGGCGCGCGCATCCGCCCCGAGGTTGCGGATTGCCGCACCCAGGGTCGAGTAGGCGCGTGCGGCACCGGTCAGGGAAACGGCGTGCACGGGCGCACCGCAGCCGTCAACGCCGATTGCGGCTACGGGCTCGCCGGTGAACGCCTCAATTTCTTCGGTGATGACCTGCTGCAGCGGGTGCGCGGGGTCGAGGTAGTTGTGCAGGGTCCAATTCTGCGAGCCCTCTTCAAGGTCGCCGCGCTCAAGCTTGGCGGTGCACGCCCACAGGAATGCGGCGTGCTTGCCGGAGCAGGGATGCGCCAGGGGCGTGGCGGCAAGGTTCGCCTGAATCATGGCCTTGTACGCCTGTGAGTCGGAGGGGTAGGAGGGCTTGAGCGCCAGGTTCGCCGGGGTGAGCGGGGTGGTTTCGGTGCTGCCCTGGGTGAGTACGTCCTGCACGGCGCGCATCTGCTCGAAGGTGCCGCGGTGCGAGCCGCAGGCGATAGCGACCTGGGAGCCGCGCAGGGGCGCGCCCGCCTTCATGGATCCGATGGCCTGCAGTGGCTTGGCGGCGGAGCGCAGGTAGAAGGGCTCGTGAATATCGCCGAGGGCAAGCTGCACATCACCGTCGGGGTCCAGCAGGATGAGGCGGCCGCGGTGGCGTGCCTCAATGAAGTTGTTGCGGGTGAGCTGCGCGAGTTCTACGTCGAAGGCGCTGCTGTGGTTGGTGGTGTGAGTGGTTGCCTGTGGGGTGGTGCTGTTGGTCATTCTTCTAGTTTAAACGGGGTGTGCGGCTTGCCCCTATTTGTGTCTGGTGGCGCGGAGCTAGGATGGGCTGGCGCGGTCGAGGGAGGGACGTGTGAATAGATTCACCTTCACTGCGGGTTGAAGTTATGAGTAATTCATTTTTATAATTGAAGTGTGCTCAAGCGCTACGGGTAAGACCAAGGTACGTGAGCGAGGCACCGCCCGCACGAACCAAAGAACCCAGCACCGCATAGGACCGACCGCGATCGACGCCCGACGAACCATTCCGGCGTCTCGACGTACCGCCTCATGAATACGGCGATGACCAAGGCAGCGGCAGATGAGCAAAACCCCAACCCCGTCAGTCGATGAGCTATGAGTGTATCCACGGTTCATCATCTCTGACATGCCCCGATATGCAGTCTGAGAACGGGCGTAATATGTATTCAGCACGCAAGTGATGCACCCCCCCGGGTCCCCACGTCTAGGCGCAACTAGTTAGGCGCGGCCCGGTACGAGTATGCATCCTTAGTGCCCCTCACCCCCTCAACTCACTCTTGATGGTGAGCGGCAAACCATGTAAAGGAGTACATCCATGGCAGAGCAGAACAACACCTCCGCAACCACCTCCGCACAGAACACCTCCCCCAAGGGCGGCGTGGGCGTGGATTCTGAATTCCATGCAAAGTTCTTCCCCATCCTGGCTCGCGTTGCTTCTGTAACTGCAGTGCTCATGTACGTGTTCTACTTCCCGCAGATTATCGGTAACCTGAACGGTCACAAGGGTGACTGGATTCAGCCTCTGGTTGCTGCCGTGAACTGCACCCTGTGGGTTCTGTACGGTCTGTGGCGCCCCAAGAAGGACATTCCGATTATTATTGCGAACGCTCCCGGTATTGTCTTCGGCGGCCTGGCTTCTATTACCGCCCTTATCTAAGGCTTTAGCTTGATTCGGTAGCTTCGGCTACGTAAGCTGTGCGGCTCTTCTCTAGCGCTCATTCTTACGAATGTGCCGCTACATGAGAAGAGCCGCATTTTTAGTGAGCCCAGCTCACATTTTTGAGAGGGTACCGGGTACCCTAAATACTATGAAGGTTTTGGTACTGGGCCCCGGCGGCCGCGAACACGCAATTATTCGAGCGCTTCTGCGCGACCCTGAGGTAACCGAGGTGCACAGCGCCCCCGGCAACGCCGGCATTGCCCAGGATGTTCCCGTCCACGCAATTGATGCGAATGACCCCGCCCAGGCAACCGCCCTGGCGCGCGAACTGAGCGCCGACCTGGTCGTTATTGGCCCGGAGGCGCCCTTGGTCGCAGGTGTTTCTGATGCACTGCGTGAGGCGGGTTTTGACGTTTTCGGCCCCTCCGCAGCTGCCGCGCAGCTGGAGGGCTCCAAGGCCTTCGCTAAGCAGGTCATGGAAGAGGCTTCCGTGCCGACCGCGCGCGCCCACGAGGCACGCACTCTCCCCGAGGCTGAGGCAGCGCTGGACGAGTTCGGCTCCCCCTACGTGGTGAAGGACGACGGCCTGGCTGCGGGTAAGGGCGTTGTGGTGACCGAGGACCGCACCGCGGCACTGGAGCACGCTCAGGCTTGCTTCAACGCTGGCGGCACCGTGGTCATCGAAGAGTTCCTGGACGGCCCCGAGGTGTCCCTTTTCGTCATCTCTGACGGCAAGAACGTTCTGCCGCTGTCCCCGGCTCAGGACTTCAAACGCATTTTCGACAACGACGAGGGCCCGAACACCGGCGGTATGGGCGCCTACACCCCGCTTCCCTGGCTGCCCGAGGGCTTCGTGCAGGAGGTCGTGGAGAAGGTTGCCCGCCCGACCGTAGCGCGCATGGCTGAGCGCGGCACCCCGTTCGTGGGCGTGCTCTTCTGCGGCCTGGCTGTGACCAACCGCGGCGTGCGCGTCATCGAGTTTAACGCCCGCTTTGGCGACCCCGAAACTCAGGCGGTTCTGGCGCGCCTGCGCACCCCGCTGGGTCAGCTGCTGCGTGCGGCCGCTCGCGGCGAGATTTCTGAGGGTACCGAGCTGGATTGGGATCCCCGCACCGCGGTGGACGTGGTCATGGCCGCCGAGAACTACCCGGGCACTCCCCGCAAGGGTGACGTCATCTCCGGCCTGGATAAGGCGAACGCCCTGGAGGGCGTGCACGTGATTCACGCGGGCACCGTCGCATCCGAGGAGGGCGTGCTGACTGCTGGCGGTCGTGTGCTGGCTGTTGTTGCTCTCGGCGATGACCTGGCTGCCGCCCGTAACGCCGCCTACGAGGGTGTTCGCGCTATCTCTTGGGCTGGCGCGCAGTACCGCACCGATATTGCGCTGAAGGCTGTGGAGAACCGCATCCACATTCCCGCCCCGCGCGACTAAAACCTAAGGTGACCGGCTTCCCCGCTTGAGGGTGGGGGAGCCGGTCGCTTCTTTGCCACTCGCTTCTTTATTCCTCGCCGCCTCAGCTTTTCCCGGGTTCATTTCCTCGGCTCGGGGGTGCTGGCGGCGACGACCGGGGCAGGTGGGGTTCTCAAGATTGTGCCGTATTGATGCTCAATTGGCACTATCGGGAGCCGTGCCTGTCGCGGTATTGTAATTACACAGACTTTTTGCATCCACATCACACCACCTCATCAGGAGAAATTCTCATGACTTCTCGTTCTAACCCCGTGGAAATTCCTGGCTGGACTCACATTTATTCCGGCAAGGTCCGCGACCTGTATGTTCCGAATGAGGAACGTTTTGACGCCACCGGCTTGACCGTCAATGATGACGCTGAGCTGCGTGCCGGTTCGGTTATGGTTGTCGCCTCGGACCGTATTAGCGCTTTTGACCGTATTCTGCCCACCGAGATCCCGGATAAGGGCAAGATTCTGACTCAGATGTCCCTGTGGTGGTTTGAGCAGCTTAAGCAGGTTCCGAACCACGTGCTGTCCACTGACGTTCCGGATGTTGTGGCTGGTCGCGCGATGATTTGCCGCTCCCTGAACATGTTCCCGGTGGAGTGCATTGTGCGCGGTTACCTGACCGGTTCGGGTTTGGCTGTGTACAACGAGACCGGTGAGATTGCTGGTGTGAAGCTGCCTGCGGGCCTGGTGGATGGTTCCCGCCTGGACACCCCGATTTTCACTCCGACCGGTAAGGCTGAGGTGGGTGAGCATGATGAGCTGGTGACTCGTGAGGAGCTGTACGCTGAGGTGGGTCAGCCGGTGGGCGAGCGCCTGGAGGAGCTGAGCCTGAGCCTGTACACCACTGCGGAGAAGATTGCTCGCGAGCAGGGCATTATTCTGGCGGATACCAAGATGGAGTTCGGTACTGATTCGTACCGCGGCGAGATTACTCTGGGTGATGAGGTTCTGACTCCGGATTCTTCGCGTTTCTGGGACGCTCAGCAGTACGAGCCGGGTCGTCCGCAGCCGAGCTTCGATAAGCAGTATGTGCGTGACTGGCTGCGTTCGCCGGAGTCGGGTTGGGACGGTTCGGATAACGTGCCGCACCTGCCTGAGGAGGTTGTGGAGAAGACTCGTGCCCGTTACGTTGAGGCGTATGAGCGTCTGACCGGCACGAAGTTCTAAACTCAATATTTCGGGCTGAAATAAGTCTTAGAGATAGCTAAAGGGCGGTGCCCCGGAAGGTCATTCTTCCGGGGCACCACCCTTTAGCTATATGGGTTTATGCGGTTGAGGGGCAAAGCCTAGCCGTCGTGAGCGTCTTCATCGTGCACACCTTCGTGGCACAAATCCTCGTGCAGAATATCCCGCGCCGGATGCTGCCGTGCCCGCTCCTCCGCAGCACGGTCAGACAGCGAATAGAACCACGTAATATGCTCGCACACCCGCTCATAGGCGGCCTGCTCATCGTGCGAAGTGATCGCCTCAATAATGCCGTAATGCTGCTCCTGCAACGTGCGCTTGACCGCCTCCCAATCCTTCAGGAAAGGAACCGCCTCCTGCACATAACTCATCGTCGCCATGTGCAGAGAGTCAATGACCGTATCAAGCACAATATTGCCGCCAAGCTTCGACAGTTCATAGTGAAAACGCGTATCGCAGAAATGGAAACGCTCATCACTAATCTGCTCATCCATCTCCGTAAGGTGTACGCGCGCCCGCTCCAACGCCGCCTCACGCTCCGGGGAATCCGGTGCAGCCGCCGCCGCACGCGCCGCCGGGCCCTCCAACAGCAGGCGGGTTGAGACGACGTCCTTCACCGGCAGGCTACGGGTCGCAATGTGCATGCGTAGCGCCCAGCTGAGCGCATCCGACGGCTCCGAAATGATAATCGCACCCGACTTCGGGCCCGAACCCGTGCTCGAGCGAATCAGACCCAGCGCATTTAGAACCCGCAGCCCCTCACGCACCGAGGGGCGGGAAATGCCGTACCGCGCCGCCAGCTCACGCTCGGAGGGGAGCTTATCGCCCACGCGTAGCTCACCCAGACGCAGGCGACGCTCAAAAGTCTCCAGAACGATGCTGTAGCTGCGGTCCTTCAGTATTGGTTCATGAGCGTGGAGCCGCGCAGGCTGGACCGGCTCGGACGCTGTCGCATCGGATGGGGAGGCACCGGGCCGAAGGTCATCCTGAGAAGTCTGCGGCATGAAATCTCCTAATAACGAGGGGGGGGAGTATGGAAGAGCGGAAGCTCCGAGCGGCTGAAGCGAAGTGAAGGGAAGCCGAGGGACAAAGAAAGCGGGGCGGCAGAACCGAGAAGGTTCGCCGCCCCGCCGTGGCCACCGGAAAATACCGGGGCGAATGTCCTACGGCCCTTGAGGCTTTCACCTCAAGAACTCTCTAAGGGGTGAGCCTCAGATTAGGGAACCAGGAAGGACAGAACGTTGGTCTGCAGGAAGACCAGGACGCAGACGAACAGGAGCATAGCGAAGGACCAGGGGAGGACAGCCTTGAGGATGTCGGATTCCTTGCCTTCCATGTCCACGGAGGTAGCAGCAATAGCCAGCGACTGCGGGGAGATCATCTTACCGACCACACCACCGGTGGTGTTAGCAGCCAGCATGAGCTCGGGGGTTGCGCCGTGGATACCTGCGTGCTGCAGGTTCTCAGCAGCAGACACCTGCAGCTTGGAGAACAGTGCGTTCGCACTGGTGTCCGAACCGGTCACAGCGGTACCGATCCAGCCCAGAGCCGGTGCGAGGAACGCGTAGACGGTGCCCAGGCCTGCCAGGAAGGTACCCATAGCAATGGTCTGACCGGAGAAGTTCATGACGTATGCCAGTGCCAGAACCGAAGCAATGGTCAGGATGGACCAACGCATGCGGTAGACAACGGAACCGAACTCGGTGAAGATTGCCGGGAACTTGAAGGCGTAGCGGCCCTTCTCGTTGAAGAAGAAGTAGACCACAGCAACAACCAGACCGGAGATGATCAGCAGGGTGCCGGGGTTGGACATCCACGCGAAGTTGTAGACTGCATCCTTGACGGGCTTGCCGTCGGCGGTGACGAGGCGGGAGCTCAGAGCCTGGATGTCGATCTTGAGGACGAAGCTCTTCAGCCATGCCTTCAGGCCAGCGTGCAGGTTAGCAACACCGAAGATTGCAACGACGATGACGTAGGGCAGCAGTGCCATCCAGACGCGAACGGCGGGCAGAGCTTCCTTCTCTTCAGCCTGTGCGGGCAGGCCGTAGCGTTCACGAACGCCCTCGACGCCGCGCGGCTTCCAGAACTGCAGGAAGATAACAGCAACACCCATGGAGACGATGCAAGCAACAACGTCGGTCAGGTTGAACGCGGGGGTAGCAGCGGTGACCCACTGGGTAATTGCGAAGGAAACACCGATGATCAGTGCGGGCAGCCAAGCGTCCTTCAGGCCCTTCATACCGTCGAGGATGACGAGCAGGATGAGCGGAACGAGCATTGCCAGGAACGGAGCCTGGTGACCAACGATGGTTGCGATAACGTGTGCGTCCTTGCCGCCGACGTCAGCTGCGGTGGTAATCGGGACGGCGACGGCACCGAAGGCCACGGGAGCGGTGTTAGCGAGCAGAACGGTAATAGCGGCCTTGAGGGGCTTAACGCCCAGGGCCAGAATCATGGTTGCGGTAATCGCGACGGGGGCACCGAAGCCAGCCAGCGCCTCGAGCAGACCACCGAAGCAGAAGGCAATCAGGATGGCCTGGATGCGCAGGTCGCCGCCGCCGAGGCGGTCAAACACGCGGCGCAGGTCTTCGAATCGACCGGAGAGAACGGTGATCTGGTAGAACCAGATGGCGCCCAGAATCACCCAGCAGATGACCAGGCCGTAGATGGCGCCGCGGACGGCGCTCAGGCCGCCGAGATCTGCGGGCATGTGGAAGCCGAGGACTGCCACGAGGATGGATGCTACCAGGGCCACGATTGCGGACCAGTGGGCGCGTGCCTTGACGCCCAGCAGCATGACAAAGAAGGTGAGGAGGGGGATCGTTGCGACGAGCGCGCTTAGCCCGAGGCTACCTCCAACTGCGTTGGTTACAGCGGTGTAAGTTTCCACTGGAACTCCTTTGGTTCAGGGTGTGTCTTGTGTATGGTCTGACCATTTAACGGTGCGTGAGCGAACGGATCTTTGTTCTCTCGCGGGGGATGTGGTCAGACCATTCATCGCATGTATAGAACCATACCCGACGTATTGCGGTTTCGCCAAAAGCACACAGCTTCGTTACGGGTCGTCGAGCGGGTCGGGCTCGAAATTTTTCTGTGAATTTGCCGCTATGTTGCGGCGCTGATAGTTAATTCCAGGTTCTGACACACAACTCGCGAGACCGACCTAAGGGTACCCATTTCTGTACGTCAGGGAATCGAATGTGACGCGGGAAAAATGCACACCGATTGTTGGTTTCGTGAAAAATAATGCCCCTAAAAACATTGAAAGAAAGGGGGTTTGTGCCTATTTTCCGCGAATTCTCACATTGTATATCTGCGTTTGATGAGCGTTCAAATACGCTCCGGCGAGATGCTCTGATTCGCGATTCAAGAAGAGATGGGGTCACATATACCGGAAGGTAAGAAAGTGTACCTTAGAGTCAGGATGACCTAACCCTTTATTTAACAAGGAAAGTATGCCCTATTCCGAGTAGAGAAAAGAAACGTAACAGTGTTAAATAGCAAGGACTAGATAAGACATCACCACGGTTTCTGATCCCACCGCATCCCACCTCCACTTGGGGCGTGCACCGTCTGTTCGTGCTTATGGGTATCCCACCAACGGCCCGGCAAAGTACGCAGAACAATGCTCCGCCTGCCCCAGACGCAGGCGGTGAGACCGAGAAACTCTGAATACAGAGGAAAGGACGGCAAGTCATGCGTATTGCACTCTTCTCCACGTGCATTGTTGACGGCATGTACCCCCGCGTAGCTCGCGCCACCGTCGAAATTCTTGAGCGCCTGGGCCACGAGGTTGTCTTCCCCCCGAACCAGACCTGTTGCTCCCAGATGCACGTCAACTCGGGTTACTTCGACGACGGCTACGAAATTATCAAGAACCACGTCGAGGCCTTCGACTCCTGGGACTGGGATGTGGCCGTTGCCCCCTCGGGTTCCTGCGTTGCCTCCCTGCGCGACCAGCAGGCTATGGTAGCCCGCAGCCGCGGCGACGAGGCCCTGGCTCTGAAGGCTGAGCAGATTGCCTCTCGCACCTTCGAGCTCTCCCAGCTGCTGATTGACGTCCTCGGCATCACCAACGCAGCCGAGCAGCTCGGCTCCTACTTCCCCGAGCACGTCACCTACCACAGCTCCTGCCACGGTATGCGTCTGCTCCGCCTGGGCACCCGTCAGCAGGACCTGGTCCGCACCGTTGAGGGCATCAAGTACACCCAGATTGAGGGCATGGACCAGTGCTGCGGCTTCGGCGGTACCTTCTCCTTCAAGAACCCCGATGTTTCCGGCGCCATGGTCAACGACAAGGCCGACAACGTCGAGGCAACCGGCGCATCCATCTGCACCGGCGGCGACTGCTCCTGCCTCATGAACATCGGTGGTGCGCTCTCGCGCCGCGGCTCCGACGTGAAGACCATCCATTTCGCTGAGATCCTCGCCTCCACCAAGGAAAACCCGCTCAAGATTGACTCGAAGAACATCGAGCTCTCGATCGCCTAAGGAAAGACAAGACCTCATGACCGCTATTCAGCTTGGTATGCCCAAGGTCGTTCATTACGGCGAGGGCAACATTTTCGAAGAAATCCCCTTCCCCAAGTACGCCAAGGAAGAGCTCAAGAACGAGCAGCTGCGCTCCAACCTGCGCTTCGTGACCCACGCGATTCGTAACAAGCGCGCCCGCGTCACCGCAGAGCTGCCCGACTGGCAGGAGCTGCGCAACACCGGTGAGAGCGTCAAGAACTACGTTCTGGCAAACCTCCCCGAGCTGCTCGAGCAGTTCGAGCGCAACTTCACCGCTGCCGGTGGCCACGTGCACTGGGCCCGCAACGCCTCCGAGGCAAACCAGATCGCCCTGGACCTGATCCGCGAGCAGGGCGTGGACGAAATCATCAAGATCAAGTCCATGGCAACCGCAGAGACCGGTCTGAACGAGTTCCTCGAGGAAAACGGCATTAACGCCATCGAGACCGACCTCGCCGAGGAAATCGTGCAGCTGGGCCACGACCGCCCCTCCCACATTCTGGTGCCCGCAATTCACCGCAACCGCCGCGAGATTCGCGACATCTTCCTGCGCGAGATTGAGGGTATCAACCCGGACATCACCGATGAGCCTGCAGAACTGGCAGAGGCATCCCGTAACCGCCTGCGCAACAAGTTCCTGAACACCACCGTGGCAGTCTCCGGCACTAACTTCGGCATCGCCGAGACCGGTACCCTGACCATCGTGGAGTCCGAGGGTAACGGCCGTATGTGCCTCACCCTGCCCGACACCCTGATTACCTTCATGGGTATCGAGAAGATTCTGCCCACCTTCCAGGACTACGAGGCCTTCCTGCAGCTGCTGCCCCGTTCCTCCACCGGTGAGCGCATGAACCCCTACACCTCCATGTGGACCGGCGTCACCCCCGGTGACGGCCCGCAGAACATGCACGTCATCCTCATCGACAACGGTCGTACCGCCGTTCTGGCCGACGAGGTTGGCCGCCAGGCTCTGCGTTGCATCCGTTGCTCCGCCTGCATGAACGTGTGCCCCGTGTACGAGCGCGCCGGCGGTCACGCCTACGGCTCCACCTACCCGGGCCCCATCGGCGCGATTCTGTCCCCGCAGCTCTCCGGTATCGAGGCTGCAGAGAACAACTCCCTGCCGTACGCATCCTCTCTCTGTGGCGCTTGCTACGAGGTTTGCCCCGTGAAGATTAACTTCCCTGAAGTCCTCGTGCATCTGCGCGCTAAGGATGTTGAGTCCCAGCACGCTGTCCGCGAGTTCGAGGGCAACAAGAAGGCTCCCTTCTCGCAGATGGACGCCATGATGCTCGGCGCGAAGAAGCTCTTCACCTCCGGCAAGATGATGTCGGTCGCGGAGCGCGGTCTGCCCATGTCCCGCCTCATCGCCGGTCGCAAGCACAAGATCACCGCTGTTCCCGGTATCGTCGGCGGTTGGACCGAGTACCGCGACATCCCCGAGCCCCCCAAGGAATCCTTCCGCAACTGGTGGAAGAAGGAGAAGGGTCAGGCTCCGGCACGCGATAACGCACCGCGCGTTGACATTCAGGCACTCATCGAGGCCAACAAGGGTAAGGCAGCTGAAGCGGCTGCAAACGCTAAGGCTGCTCAGGAAGCCCGCGAAGCTAAGGAGAACAACTAATGTCCTCTGCTAAGGAAGATATCCTCGCACGCATCCGCTCCTCTCTCGAGGGCGTAGGCCCCGCACCGGAGCCGGTTCGTAACTACCGTCGCGTCAGCGAGCTGACCGAGGAGCAGACCATCGACATGCTCGTCGGCCGTCTGATCGACTACAAGGCTAACGTCTTCTTCGCCACCCCGGAGAACATCTCCGAGGTTATCGCGGAGCGCCTGGGTGAGAAGTCCACCTACGTGGTGCCCGAGGGCCTGGATAAGAAGTGGCTGCCCGCCGATACCGCCGAGCGTAAGCACGTCACCGACTCCGGTAGCACCCTCAAGCCCGGTTGCCTGAGCCTGAAGGAACTGGACGCCGTGGACGCCGTGGTGACCGGTTCGACTGTCTCTTGCGCAGAGACCGGTACCATCTTCTTGAACACCAACCCGGAGGAAGGCCGCCGCGCCATCACCCTGGTGCCCGACCACCACATCTGTGTGGTCCCGCGTTCCACCGTGGTGGAGCTGGTGCCCGAGGCGATTGAGCGTATCACCTACACCCGCCCGGTGACCATGATCTCCGGCCCCTCCGCAACCAGCGATATTGAGCTGATTCGCGTGGAGGGTGTGCACGGCCCCCGTACCCTGGACGTCATCATCTACGACGCCAAGTAAGCGGAACCTCTAGATAAGGAACCGCCTAGCAGGCTTTCAAAGCCCGCTAGGCGGTTCCTTACGTTTATGCCTATCCCCTTCTATCGCACGATATATCTCAGGCCGTCAGCGGAGAATCTATGGCGTTTTAGGAGTGCTCGAGTCAGCGCTGCGGCGCTCCGGCCGAGGCTCCTGCTGAGAGAATACCTCCTGTACAGGCGCTCCTGCATAGACGCTTCTGCGCGAAATATCCGGTGCGGGAACGGCCGCCGAGTTGTTCGCGGGTTCCCCGGGGATCGACAGCTGGGCTATGCGCGGCGCAGGGACGCAAAACAAGGGCGGGGGAAGATTGCTCTTCCCCCGCCCAGGGTGTGTGCTCCTCAGAGCCGGGTCCGCCAGATACACACGGACCGAATGGTCTGAGAGGATGCGCTACGAATTAGGCACGTGCGTCGAAGTGCTGCAGACCGGAGTCCTCACGGCTACCGCCCTGGCCGTCGCCAACGTCGCGGTAATCGTTAATCCACTCGATCTTCTTGACCCACTTCACCATCTTGTAGCCGTGCATGGAGTCAGCACGCAGACGGAGCGGGCCACCGTAAACGTCGGGCAGCGGCTTGTCGTTCATGCCCCATGCCAGGATGGTTTCGTCTTCCATTGCCATGGAGACGTCCAGGCACTCGTAGTAGGGTTCGGTCGGGCGGCCGTCGTAGGTGTGGCCCACGTGGCCGAAGGAGGTCACCATAACGTAGCGAGCTTCGTCGGTCTTCTCTACCAGTGCGAGGACATCACGCAGGCGCACGCCCTCCCACTTAGCAATACCGGTCCAACCCTGCATACAGGTGTGCATGGTGATGTTGACTTCCTTGCCGAGCTTCTTCAGGTCGTCGATGCTCAGGGACTTCGGCTCCTTGACCAGGCCGCCAATTTCGAGGCGGTAGTCAACGAACTCCTGCTCCTTCAAGCGGTTCCACTCGGTGCTCTCACGCTCTGTCGGGGGACGAGTGTTGACCCAGTGGAAGGGGGAGATGTCAGCATCAGTGAAGGTCTTCTTCTGAACCTGACGCGAGGAGATGCGATCCAGCAGGACGTTACGAATCGGCTGGGTCAGACCCCAAATGAAGGTCTGGGTGAATCGCAGGTCGCGCAGGGACCAGTAGGAAGCCAGGAGCCACAGGGCCACAGCGAAGACGATGCCGCCAATCAGCATGGTCACTGCCTGTGCGAACTGAGCAGCGTCAATCTCGTTGTAGGGCTTGTTCAGCATCATGTGGGCGATGTTGTACTGCGGGTGAACAACGAACACCAGAGCCACGTGGATGACGGTGAACACGCAGTAGAAGGCCATACCCAGGAAGTGGATGGAACGGGCGGTCTGGCGGTTACGGAACAGGCGCACGTAGCCGGGGAAGCGACCGCAGAAGGCCGGGCTCATAATCGGGCCGGTTGCAATCATCAGCGGTGCGACGATGAACACCACGGTGAAGTACATAATCTGCTGCAGAGCATCGTAGGGCTGGAAGTGCTCAATCGAAGGGATATGCAGGCCAGCGTAAATCTGGATGGACTCCCAAGCCTGGGGAATGATGTCCCAGCTGGTGGGGACGATGCGGCGCCACTGACCGGTCAGGAACAGCAGGCCCACGTAAATCAGGCCGTTAGCAATCCAGATGAAGGTGACCAGTGCGTGCCATGCGCGGCCCAGACCAATCTGGCCCTTGCCGGGCAGAGAGATGAGCGGCGACAGGGAACGCTGATCGTCACGGGCAGTATATGCGCCGGGGGTGGTAGGGACCTTGTCCTTGGTGAACTTAATCCACTCGGACCCCGGGGTGCAGTGGTTGTTCCAGTACAGACGGGGGTGAGAGGCGAGAACTTCCCAACCTGAACGAATCAGGAAGCCCATCATAATGAAGTTGATGAAGTGCGTAATTCGGAGCCATGACGGGAAGTCCAGCTCTACGCCACCAGTGCTCGCGGTGAGGAGTAGTTGGTGCATGATATTTCCTTCGGAAGTGACTGTGTGTGCAGACAATCGTTAGGATTCAGTGCGAGGCCTAGAGGTGCTATCTAAGGAGAGTAAACTCTCTCGCTCATATATTCCTCCTCATCATTGAGAGCCTTCGGGGGTATAACGGGTGCTATATCTCCGGCAAGAGCACACCCCGTGTGAGAGGGTGCGCACCAGCTCCTGCCAAGGCAGAAGCGGCTCTGCGTATGTAGTTGTTTTATGTGTGTTTAGGGACCGAGCCCTGTGTACTTTCAATTTTATAAGACAGGCTGTCACCCGCAAAAGCTAAGACACGTCATGTCTCGTAATATTTGCGTGAAAAATCCGAATTTAATGAAAAAAGGGCTCCGAAGGCAGGAATAAACAGGGTTCTCAAGGGTAGCTGTCCACTAAAGAGCATCCTGGAAAGTTTACTTCAGTGCCTGGAGTGCAAAAACTTGAGGGAATAGAGGTATTATGCAAGGAATAGCGAGTGTTTGGGTTTTATAGACAAAAACCACATAGAGTGGATGTAACCTTATACTCAGCGCGATGGGCGCAGAGTAGGAATACAGCCACTCTATGTGGTCGGGAGGAACCTAGTCCGAGAGATTGCGTGAAGAATCTCGAGAAGAGGAGCGCGCAACCGCACGTTTCTTCGCGGTAGCGCGGGTGGGGGCACCCTCCTCATCGCGGCTCTGCGCCGTGCCCTCGGCGCGGACCGTCGGGATGAGCCCGGTTGTCAGCTTCACCTGCGCGTTACGCTGAGCCTTCTTTGCGTTCATCTGCTCCTTACGGCTCGGCGGTTCCGAGGCGGAATCCGAATCACCCAAAGCGCGACGAATGGACAGTGCAAGCAGAGGGAAGAGCAGAACCGTTAGGGCGCCACCTGCCACCAGCAGCGAGGACGTGGACTCCTCCAGAAGACCCGAACTGGTCGCAACTTCCGTCACCGCCACGATAATGGGCAGACCGGCCGCAGAATAGAGAGCCATCTGGGCCTTCTGGCTCTTCGAGGTCAGGCCCGAACGGGTATCCACCAGCATATCGGCCAGGAACACCGGTACGCCGCGGCAGAGCAGAATACCCAGAACCACCGCGACCAGGCCCAACGGATTCGAAGCCACTGCGGAAACACTGATGCCCATGCCGCTCACCACGAAGAAGAGCGGAATAGTGAAGGCAAAACCCACCGTCTCCAGACGGCGCGTAATCAGGTGCAGAGCCGCGGGAGGAGTCAGCGAACGCAGGATAATGCCCGCCGCAAAAGCGCCCAGCACCGCATCCAGATCAAAGAGAGCGGTGCACATGATAAGGGTCGCGAGCAGGAACATCGCAAGACGCAGAATCGTCTGGCCGGTCGTATTGGCTTCAGCCGCAATAATCTGGCGCAGACCCGGCAGGTGCGTAAACAGACGATGCGGAATCAGAGCCGTCACCAGAGCCACGACCATGAATGCCAGTAGCACCACAAACGCCATGCCCGGCGATCGCGAAGAAAGCAGCAGAGAAATAGCAAAAACCGGCAGAAGCTCACCCACCGCTCCGTGCACCAGCACCGCATTGCCAACCGCCGTGCCGGCCGCACCGTGCGACTTCAGCATCGGCAAGAGGGTGCCGAGCGCCGTGGAGCTCAGCGCCACGCCTACCGCGACATAGGTATTCACCTCGTGAGAGAAACCGGTGATCAGCGCTGCGCCCAACATACCCAAGCCAAAACACACACCCCAGGTCACCAGCGCGGTAGAGCCCTGGCGGCTACGCAGGGAGGAAACGTTAATCTCAAAGCCCGCAATGAGGAAAAGCATACCCAGGCCCAGCTCCTTCAGCAGGGGGATGCCGCCCTCGGTACCGGCCAAATGTAGCACGTTCGGGCCGATGAGCATGCCAAAAATGAGCAGGAACACCACATCGGGGATGCGCTTGGCCGTCAGCCGCGAGAGTATCGGAGAAATCAACGCGACCAGCGTAATCCAAAAAATGGAAATGAACTGGGCGTTACTCTCAACGGGTGCGGCGTCGCTCAGGGTAGTTCCCGAAGCGAGCACAGTACCGGAAACCTCCGGGGCCACCGTTAAAAGGGATGGCAGAGTAGGAAACATAGAACCTCATATGCAGACTAAAGAATATAGTGGGCGGTGTCCGGGAACGCCATTAAAGAACCTACCTATACTACATACTTCACACCGTCGTTCCTATTCGAGAGCCTCTCACCTCGTCACTCCATGGGATATCGGCAGACCGACACGCAAGTCGATGCACAAGAAGCATCGGGCAACGTGACGAGGGCTCCACCGGTCGCGCCCCGGCTCGCACAGCAATCGACGCTACACTTAACACCTGTGCCGGAGGCATCGCCACCCGGTGCGCACTCACCACACCGAACCACCCGAAAGAGCGACACATGGCAGCACGAACCACAGCGCCCACCACCTCCGGCGGCTCCACCCTGCGTGCCGCCTCCCTCGGCGGAACGCGACGCGACCTCGGACTCGACCTGGCCCGCGCCTACGCCGTGCTCACCCTGCTCATCGCCTTCGGGTACTGGCTGCAACTTATCCCCGTCTCGTGGAGGTTCTGGGTGCCGCAACTGGTCACCCCCGCCGAGCCGCTCTTCGCCGCCATCCTTGGAGCCGCGGCCTGGCACTACGCGCGTACCGCAAGCTTCCCGCAGCTCTTCGCCGGGACCATCGTGCGTTTCCTCGCCCTGCTCGTGCTGGGCGTCGCCGTCGTGCAGGGCGCGGCCTACGTTCCGCTACCGGGCGTGACCACGCCCGCCCAGGGCTTCGCATACTCGCTGCCCTTCGATATGCTCATTCACCTGGCAATCCTGACCCTGCTGACCCTGGCCGTCGTGTACCTGCCGCTCTGGGTCCTCGCCGTGCTGACCATTGCCGCGAGCCCGTACCTCTCCTGGACCCACGACATTCTCCTCGAAGCCGCAGCGCGGGCCGATGCGTGGAGCGCCGGTGCCTTTCCCTTCCTCAAAGCCAACGGTCTGAACCTTACCGCCAGCGCCCAGCTGCTCTGGGTCATGTGCCTGGGTATTCTGCTGGTGCGCCTCTACACGAGCCTGGGGGCCAAGATCGCGGTGCCCGTCGTGCTCGCAGTGCTGGCGCTCTCCGTCTACCGCGTCTTCAACCCCTACACCGGGCTCGGCGTGCTGGATGCGCCCCACGTGCAGCTGACCCTCAGCCTGGCCGCCACGCTCTACTTCTGGGCCGAATGTGCGCGACTACTTTCCGCACAGGCGGGTGCCCTCACCCCCGTTGCCCGCCTCGGGCAGATGTCGCTGAGCGCCTCCATCGTGCTGAGCGCGCTCATTATCTACGCCGGCCCCACCATCAAGGCCTTTACCGTGGGTGAGCACTACATCGCCACGGGAGGTTGGGGCACCGCCGTGTACTGGACCGCCTTCCTGATTCTGGGCATCATCATCGCGGTGGGATTCTGCGCACTCTGGGCCCGCATGGCGCGCTCCCTGGCCGGCCGCGGCCCCCTGGAGGCAATCCTCGCCCTTATCTCCGGGCGCGGCTAGAAACATAGCGTGAACGATGACCCCCTATCTGCGTACCGCGGGTAGGGGGTCGTCTGTATATGCCCAGAATCTGCTCGGGAAGAATACCGCAGATACGACAAAGCCCCGGTCATGAAACCATGACCGGGGCTATCTGTCGGGATGACAGGATTTGAACCTGCGACCTCGTCGTCCCGAACGACGCGCGCTACCAAGCTGCGCCACATCCCGAGGTTAACCTATCGGCGAATACCGTAGGCAACTCACCTAGGATAACCCAAAAAAATACGGAACGCAAACAGAGCAACCAAAAAATCGCTCGACCCGTGCTAGAGGCTGAAGCAAGCCTCGGAGCCGGGTTATTCGCCTTCCTCCGGCGCCCGGTTCAGCTCATCCCAGGAGGCGTACATCGCCGCGAAGCGACCACCGGCGGCAATCAGCTGCTGCGGGGAGCCATCCTCCACCACGGCGCCATCCCGAATCACCAGCACGCGGTCGGCGCTGAGCACCGTTGAGAGGCGATGGGCAATCACCAGGGCCGTGCGCCCCCTCAACAGTGTGTGCAGGGCCTTCTGCACGGCGCGTTCGCTCGGAATGTCCAGTGAGGCGGTCGCCTCGTCAAGAATCAGCAGGCGCGGATCGGCAAGGAAAACGCGGGCAAAGGACACCAGTTGACGCTGACCCGCGGACAGGGAGATACCGCCGCGGCCCAAAAGCGAGTCGTAGCCATCGCGTAGCCGCTCAATGAACGCATCGGCGCCCACCGCCTTCGCGGCCGCCTTCACCTGCTCATCGCTCGCCTGCGGGTTACCCATGCGGATGTTCTCTAGGATACTCGTGGAGAACAGGAATACCTCCTGCGTCAGCATAAGCACCTCGCGGCGTAGCTGCGCGTCGGTCAGGTCGCGCACATCCACACCGTCGATGTGAACAGCACCCGAGGACACGTCGTAGAATCGCGCCACGAGCTTGGCAATCGTCGACTTGCCGGCACCTGTCGGACCCACCAGAGCCACCGTCGTACCCGGTTCGATACGCAGGCTCGTCTTTTGCAGGGCGTGGCGTTCACTCGTGTAGCCGAAGACCGCATTATCCAACTCCACCAGGGCGCCGTGTGCCGAGTCTTCAGGCGAAGAAACCGCAGGACCGGTCTTCTCGAGAACGGGAGAAACGGGATTCTCGGGATCGGCGACCTCGGGCTTCTCCGCGAGGAAGGCAGACAGCTTCTCCAACGCCGACATCGCGGACTGGAACATGTTGTAAAACTCCGAAAGCTGCATGACCGGCTCAAACACGCGCCGCGCGTAAATCACCAGCGCCAGCAGGGTACCGACCTGCATATCGCCGCCGAGCACCGCGTAACCGCCCAGCACCAGGGCCGCCGCGATAAACACATCACCCAGAAGGATCAGCACGGGGGAGTAGATGCCGAAGACCTTAACCGAGTCCATGACCCGCACACGGTAGCTTTCTGCCGTCTGCGCATACTCGGAACGGAGCTTCGCCTCCGCACCAAAAGCCTTGACCGCGCGGATACCGGCAAAAGTCTCGACAAAACGGCTCGTCAGGCGTGCCGACTCGGTGCGCATACGGCGGTACACCGGGGTAGCACGGCTCTGGAACCAGCGCGTCAGATAGTAAATCGGTACACCCATGAACATCATCAGCAGGCCGATTCGCCAGTCCAGCGCAAAAATAGCGGCCGCAGAAATAACCATCGACAGCAGGGTGATGGCCAGCTGGCTGATGCCGCTGTCCAGGAAGGAACGCACCGTATCGATATCGTTGGTCAGGCGCGAAATAACCTTACCCGAGGTGTATTTCTCGTGGAAAGAAACGCTCAGCGACTGGGCGTGCGCAAAGACTCGCTTGCGTAGGTACACCACCACGCCCAGCGAAACCCGCACCGTGCAGGCCACGTTAAGCCAGCTGCAGAGAGCGCCCACCGCAACCGTCACCGCGAAGAGCACCACGAGAACCGTCAGCGGCCCCGAATCCCCCTGACGCAGGGGCGCGATGGCGCTGTCCAGCACGCGGGCAATCAGCAACGGCTGAACCGCCGAGGCAATCGTGACCACAAAAACCGACAGAATTGACACGATGAGCGCCACGCGATGCGGACGCAGGGAGTGGCTCAGCAGGGCGAGGGAGCGCCTCCTCGTCTCGGCTCGTTCCTCGGGGCTGGCTTCCCGCCCGGAAGGCACCGGGAAATGGGCTGGCATTAGCCCTCCTCCATGGTCATCAGCCGGCGGTACTGCTCCGAAGATTCCATCAGCTCGGCGTGGGTACCCTCTGCCGTGATCGTGCCGTCAACCATCAGCAGCACGCGGTCCGCCAAGGCCAC
The DNA here is from genome assembly GCF_001061665.1 of Rothia mucilaginosa. Classification (GTDB taxonomy): domain Bacteria; phylum Actinomycetota; class Actinomycetes; order Actinomycetales; family Micrococcaceae; genus Rothia; species Rothia mucilaginosa_A. The sequence continues at coordinate 116,781 of NZ_JVSP01000002.1, forward strand.
CGTCGAGGGGCGGTGCGCCGTCAGCAGGGTCGTGGCGCCGCCCAGGCCCTCCAGGCCCTCGCGCAGACCGTTGATGATGCGCTCCTCGGTATCAACATCCAGCGCAGAGAACGGGTCATCCAGCAGCAGCACGGAGGGACGCTTCGCCAGGGCACGCGCCAGGGACAGGCGCTGACGCTGGCCACCCGAAAGGCTCAGACCCTCCTCACCGATAATCGTGTCCAGCCCCTGCGGCAGCTCGTAGGCGAACTCGCAGGCAGCCAGCTTCAGCGCGGTGTTCAGAGTTGCCTCCAGCTCGTCGCTGCCGGGGTAATCCTCGTCGGAGGTGCCGCCCTCGTACTGGTCGGCCACGCCCATCAGCACGTTCTCGCGCACCGAACCGGAGAAGAGGACCGCCTCCTCAAAAACGAACGCGGTCTGCGCTCGCACCTGCTCCACCGAAAGATCCGCCATATCGTGCGAGCCCAGGCGGAGCGAGCCGGAGGTCGGCTCGTAGAAGCGAGGCACCAGCGAGAGCACCGTGGACTTGCCGCTACCGGTTGCACCCACCAGAGCTAGAATCTCGCCCGGGAATGCCTTGAACGTCACGTCGTGTAGCACGTCAGCCCGCGGAAGCTGTACACCCAGCGAAGAATCAGCCGCCGGATTGGGCGCGGGGGCGGACTCCTCGTAGCTGAAGGAAACCTGGTTAAAGGCCACCGATACGGCGCCACCGCTGGGGTACTGCATGCTTTCCTTTCCGGAGCGTGCCGCTCCAGAGGCGTCAGAAGGATGAGAAGAAAGAGAAGAGCGCTGCGCGGAATCCTGAGCGTTCGCGGGGTTCGGGGAGTACTCGTCGGCCTTCGCCGGGTCTATCAGCCGCACAATCTCAAAGCCGGGCTCGTCCATGACCTCGTTATGACGTTCAAGAGCCACCTTATAGCTCAGGTACGCGGACATGAGCGAGGTCGAACGAATCACGTGGCTCAGCACGGTCGTCTGCACCGCAAAATAGGCGGTCATCGCGCCCAGGCTCAGCGCGCCGTTGGCGACCTGCGAAGCGCCAAGAGCCAGCGCGACTGCCGTGGAGATACCCACAATCAGGGTCTGGTTCAGCGCCACGCGGGCCACGAGCATCGATCTGCCGTACTCGCGCTCCTGCAGAGCATCCACGGCCTGGGCGTAGCCGCGAATCTGCTCGGGGGAGCGTCCCAGCGCCTTAATCACGCGGATGCCGCGCACCGACTCTTCGATGCGGGTCGAAAGGTCACCGGTCAGCTGCTGAATCTCATGGGAGACCCGGTAGTACTTGCGCGTGAAGTTCACCAGCGACAGCACCAGCACCGGCACCGTCACCACGAAGACCAGCGCCAGCAGGGGCGATGACTGCAGCATGTAGAAGGCGCCGCCCAGGAACATGACGATCACCGTCAGCAGCTGTACGATGCCGAAAGAAAGCCAGCGGCGTATCGTGCCCAAATCGCTCATCGAACGCGTCAGCAGCTGGCCGGAAGGCCAACGGTCCAGCAGCGCAATTGGCGCGCTGAGCAGGCGATCGAAGAAGTTCATGCGCATGGACATCTCGATGGTGGAGGTCGGATCCACCAGCAGCCAGCGTCGCCAGTACGCGAAGGATGCATGCGCAATGGCTAGGACCAGCACCAGGCCGCCCGCCGCCCAGATGGCGCTCTCAGTGGCGCTGTGCGAGAGGTGATCCACAATCATCTGGAGCACCTGCGGAATCGAAATTTCCAGCACGCCGGCCCCGAAGGCCACCAGCAGGCCCACGCTCCAGCGCAGGCGAATCGGACGCGCGTAGGCGGCCAGGGTGCGGGGAGCCCGGTTGCCCTCGGCGTAGTCGATGGGCGCGGGAATCGGTTCGGGCGCCGTCTCGAGGAACGGGTTGCGGCGTTGCTTTCCTGTGTGCGTTGTTGAAGCCTCGGACATTAGCGGCGACCACCCGCCGTGCCGGCGGGCTCACCGGCGTCGCGGGCCGTCAGGGTCACCAGGACTGCTTCGGGCGGGCAGAACAGGCGCACCGGCGCAAAGCGGGAGGTGCCCAGGCCGGCGGAAACCTGCACCGGGATGCCGGACTGCTCGCTCACGCCCTTGGCGCGCGAGGCCGGCAAATCGCAATTGCTGACCAGCGCCCGACCGCCCGGCAGACAGACCTGGCCGCCGTGCGTGTGACCGGCAAAGATGGCCTGCGCGCCGTCCTGCACGAAGCGGTGCAGAGTGCGCATGTAGGGAGCGTGGGCCACGCCGATGCGCACGCTCGGCTCGGTGCTCTCGTCGAAGGCTCCGGGGGCAAAACCGGGGTGCTTATCGTAGCGCAGGTGCGGATCGTCCACGCCCGAGAACTCCAGGCGCAGACCGTTTAGCTTCAGCGTATCGTAGCGGTTGACCAGGCCGGTCCACCCGCGCGATTCGAAGGCCTCGTGCATCTGCTCTATGGGCAGGGCCACGCGCGAACCCTCCTCAATCGTCTGAGGGGTGCGCGGCTGCCACAGGTAGCGTGCCGGATTCTTGAAAATGGGCGCGAAATAGCAATTCGAGCCGGGCACAAACACGCCGGGGAAATCCATCAGCGGGTCGAGCGCCTCCAACAGCGGCTCCATACCGCCCACGTGAGAGAGATTGTCGCCCGTGTTCATGACCAGATCCGGCTCGAGTGCGGCCAGCGAGTGCATAAACTCGTTCTTCTTCCGCTGCCCCGGAATCATGTGCATGTCCGAGATGTGCAGAATCCTGAAGTCGGGGCTACCGGCGGGCAGCACCGGCAGGGACTCGGTGCGGAGCTGAAAATTGTTCAGCTCAACAAAGTGCCCGTATGCCGCCGTGGCGGCCCCCAAGGCTGCAGTGGCGGCTACCGCCCCCGCAACCTTCTTCAGGAGCGGGGAGGAGCCGCGTGCGCCGGGGACCGCCACGGGGACGCGGGCGTTGACTGCGTTTTCACACATCATCAATCGCCTTTCAAACCTCAGCCTTAGCTGGGGTTGGAGTTATAAGACAGAACCTTATCGCTGGGGATGGTGAAGTCCTTCGTATCGTACTTCGGGGCGATGGCCTTCATGAAGGTCTGCCACTGGGCACCAGCGTAGGTTGCACCATCCACGTAGTTCAGCACGCGACCGTTAATGCCCACACCGTTCAGAGAGCGGAAACCGAGGTTGTTCGAACCAACCCACGATGCGGTGGCCAGGCCGCGGGTGTAACCCACCTGCCAGGTCTGCGAGGAGTTATCGTTCGTACCGGTCTTCGCAGCCGAACCGTTCGGCAGGCCGATACCGCGCTGAGAAGCAGAACCGCCAGGCTGGATAACGCCCTTCAGAACCCAGCTGACACCGTTTGCGATATCCGGATCCAGAACCTGCTCGCACTGGTTCTGGTATTCCTTCATGGTGTCGCCGTTGTTCTTCAGAATCTTATCGACGGGGCGCGGGGTGCAGTACTTACCTTCGGAAGCGAAGATCGCGTACATCGAAGCGCTGGTCAGCGGGGAGATACCGTACTTGGTACCACCAATGTTGGTACCCAGGTCGGGGATGCTGTGCAGCGGTTCGCCGGTACCGTCCAGCGCGTGCATCTTGATGGACAGGTCGTGCACATCGCACAAATCCAGCTGGGAGAGCATGCCGTACAGGTACGAGTTCAGCGACTGGCGGATACCGTACGCCGCGGTGTTGTAGCCTAGGCCACCGTTGAACGCGTTCTTGTAGGACCAGCCGTTTGCCTGGCCGGTGTAGTAGTACTTGCCGCCGTCGTAGCAACGGGCGTTCCAGCCGAAGCTGGTGGGCCAGAACAGCTGGGTACCGTTCACGGTACCGTTAGCACCGCGGCCGGAAATCAGCCACTGAGCCAGAATAATCGGCTTGAAGGTCGAACCGGGCTGGAAGCCGCTGGTACCGCCGTAGGCCGCGTCAACGTTGTAGTTGTACTCGGTCTTGGAGTGGTCGTTCGCGTCGGCGGGGGTACCGAGCTCGGTGTTCTGAGCCATGGCAATCACGCGACCGGTACCCGGCTCGACACTGGTCAGCGCGGAGTTCACGTCGTTCCAGTTGGTGGCGGCCGGCTGGGTGGAGTCCACAGCCTGCTTGGCCACGGTCTGAGCCTCGGGGTTCAGGGTGGTCACAATCTTCAGACCGCCGCGCTTAATCGCGGTGTTGCGCAGCTCGGCGGTAGCGCCCAAGCTTTCGTCCTGCAGCAGGTAGTTCACCACGTAGCGGCAGAAGAAGGCCTTATCGCCGCTCAGGGAGCAACCCTGCGACTTGGGGTGGACGTCGAGCTTAATATCGCTGGCGATAGCCTCGCTGTATTCCTTATCGGAAATCTTGCCGTCGCGCAGCATGGTGCCAAGCACCACGTCGCGGCGTTCACGGGCCAGCTCGGGGTTCACGGTTGGGTCGTACACGTTCGGTGCCTGCACCAGACCGGCAAGAAGCGCGGACTGGGCCACGTTCAGGTCCTTAGCGGAGATGCCCCAGTAGTACTGTGCGGCAGCTTCGACACCGTAGTTGGAACCACCCAGGTTCACGATGTTCAGGTAGCCCTCAAGGATTTCATCCTTGGACTTGTTCTGCTCCATCGAAATCGCAAGCTTCATCTCGCGAATCTTTGCAGCGTACGTCTTGTTACCGTTGAGGGTCGCGGTAGCGTCCTCACCGCGGGACACCGCGGCGTCCACGATCAGGTTGTTGACGTACTGCTGGGTCAGGGTGGAAGCACCCTGGCGGCGGCCGCTATTGGAGTTAACGATGTTGTTGAGGAACGCACGGCCAATACCGATCGCGGAGACCGCACCGTGCTTGTAGAAGTCGCGGTCCTCAACCGAAACGATGGCGTCCTTCATGTGCTGAGAAATCTGGTCCAGCTTGACCGGGTCGCGGTTCTCGTCGAAGAAGGTCGCGATTTCGGTGGTGCCGTCCGCAGCGTAAATCGTCGAGGGACGCGAGAAGGGACCTTCCGCAATATCTTCGGGGAGGTCCTGGAACCATGACATCGATGCGTTCGCGACCATGCCGGCACTCACGGCCGGAGGCACGACAATGATTGCCGCGAGGAAACCGGCAATCACGCTGAACGCGAGGAACTGCAAAAAATCTCCCGGGCGGCGACGCGCACGGGTTTTCTTAGATGAAGCCATTCATTCAGTTTAACCCATGAAGCTGTGAGAGGAAGCCCTCTCTGGAGAGAACCTCGGTTGAGGCGCTCACTCGGGTTTTCCGACCGCTAGATAGCCGCCGGAGACGCGGAAAGGGAGGCGCAGCACGTGAAAAACACAATGTGACAATCCCTTTTACAAGTAGGGCCCCGAAAGCTAGGCTAGAGGGTATGAAGAAATGGGAATACGCAACTGTACCGCTGATGATCCACACGACCAAGGCAATCCTCGATAACTGGGGCGAGGACGGCTGGGAGCTCGTCACCGTGCTCCCCGGTGCCTCCGCACCCGCCGGCGCAGCCCCCGCATCGAACATGGTCGCGCCCACTCAGGGTAACCCCATCGCCTACTTTAAGCGCGAGAAGGCCGACTAAACGTCGCCCCTCCGGCGGCTCCCCCAGCTATCTTCGCTCCGCGCCGAAAACGTGGCTGCAATTGGGAATAGCTGAGGCGGGCCGCCGGTTAGCCGTTTAACCCTTCGAAAAGTGAAGGGTACACCGCGGACCCGTGGAAAGAACTGTATAACGGCACGCAACGCACACATCTCATCACCGTCCGGGTGTGAACACCCGCAATCCTTCTGGAGTAATCATGACTGAATCTCGCATCGAAGCCCGCATCCGCGAACTCGGCTACGAGCTGCCCGTCGCACCCGCCCCCGTCGCCGCCTACGTTCCCGCGGTGACCTCCGGCTCCTACGTGTACACCTCCGGCCAGCTGCCCTTCGTCGACGGCGTTCTGCCCGCCACCGGTAAGGTCTCCGGCTCCGGTGAAGAGGGCTTCGTGAACCCCGAGGACGCGAAGAAGTACGCGGGCATCAGCGTGCTGAACGCCCTGGCCGCCGTTAAGTCCGTGATTGGTGACCTGGACCGCGTTCAGCGCGTCGTAAAGGTTGTGGGCTTCGTGGCCTCTGAGGTGAACTTCACCGCTCAGCCGGCCGTAATCAACGGTGCATCCGAGCTGCTCGGCGAGATTTTCGGCGAGGCTGGCCAGCACGCCCGTTCCGCCGTGGGCGTGCCCGTGCTGCCCCTGGATTCGCCCGTCGAGGTCGAGATTATTGTTGAATATGTCTAATCAGCTGTACACCGGCGCACTGCCGCTGTCGGCTATCCGCGCGGCCCAGGCGCAGCGCGCCTCTCAGGAAGGTCGCCAGGTTGAGACTCCCGGCGGCGCCCACGACCTGAAGACGCTGCCCCTGCCCGTGCAGGAGCGCCGATTCGGCACCGCGGAGGTATCTGCCGAGCCCGAACATCCCCGCATGTTCACGGGCCGCAACTCCTCGCCCGCACCCCGCACCGAGGCCATTCAGCGCCTCTACGTGATCCCGGAGTTCATGCGAGCCGCCGCGGAAAGCTGGTGCGAAGAGGGTAACGAGGGAACCCCCGGTTGCACGATGCGCCAGGCGGCCTCCGTCATCTTCGTGCGCGACGGCGACAACGGCCTGGAGACCATCTTGACCTACCGCCCGGGCACTTCGCCGCTGGGCGTGGTGGCCTTCCCCGGCGGTACCGCGCTCCCGGGTGACGACGAATCCGCCTCCTGGGTGGGCCCCGGAGCCGAATACTGGCAGAAGCAATTTCACTACTCCGACGTGACGAAAGCGCGCCGCAGCGTCATGGCCGCTGTGCGCGAATCCTTCGAGGAGACGGGTATTCTACTGGCCGGCGAGGATGAACAGGACGTCGTGGAACGCTCCAGCACCCCCGAGCTGATGGCCTGGCGCGAGGCCGTGGCCGATCAGGACAAGAGCTTCGCGCACTTCCTGTCTTCGAGCGGACTCAGTATTCGCGCTGACCTGCTGCGCCCCGTAGCGCGCTGGCAGTCCCCGGACTTCTTCCTCAAGCGCTACGACATCGCCTACTTCACCACCGCCCTGCCGGTGGGGCAGGACCCGAAGCTGCTGCTCGGCAAGGGCGTGTGGGGTGATTGGCTGAACGTGCGTGAGCTTCTGGAAGCGCGCGATACGAGCGAGCTGGGCGACCGCATCGGCCAGCCCAATACTGTGGGTCGCCGCCTGGAAGAGCTCGTGACCCCCGGCGTCATGTGCATGCTGGAGTCTCTCGCGAGGGCCCAAACCTCGGTGGCGTGGCTGTCGAAGCGCCGCCGCATCGAGGTGCGCAAGGCCGTGCTCGTGAGCCATAACGGCGCTTGCATGCTCTCCTTCACCGAGGTGGAGCCTCCCGCTCCGACCGGGCCGGTCTTCACCGGAGGCCTGGGCGCGGTGCCCCAGACCGGAAGCGAGCTGGACGGACGCGTCGCATAGCCTCGGGCCTGCGCACGCTGGGCATGTACACTCTCAGACCGACCATTACCGAGGCTCAGGTCGCCTCGACCGCACCGCTCGACGCATAAATTAACGGCAGGAGCCGCCTCCCCATGCAAAGGAGGCGGCTCCTGCCGTATGTAAAGCGTAACGTTGCGGCACTCATCCTGCCTGGCAGAGCCGGGACGAAAGACCGCAAGGTCGAAGAATGATAGCGGTTATGCCGCTACCGCCTAGCGGGAACGCTGGCGCAGGCGGGGCAGGTCGAGGATGACCACGGCGCGTGCTTCCAGACGAATCCAGCCGCGGGAAACAAACTCGGCCAGAGCCTTGTTCACGGTCTCGCGGGATGCGCCAACCAGCTGTGCCAGCTCTTCCTGGGTCAGCTCGTGTGCAACGAGCACACCGTCGGTTGCGGGGCGGCCGAAGCGGTCGGCCAGATCCAGCAGAGCCTTGGCCAGGCGGCCGGGAACATCGGAGAAGACCAGGTCGGCCAGGGCCTCGTTAGCGTGGCGCAGGCGGCGAGCCAGGGTCTTGATAACCTGGTCGGAAATCGAGGGGTCGAGCTGCTGGGCACGTTTGAAGGACTCGTGCTTAATAGCTGCCAGGCGGGTCTCGGAAACAGCCACCGCGTTGGTCGAACGGGGCGAAGGATCGAAGAGAGCCATCTCGCCGAACACGTCGCCGGGGCCCATGATGGCGACCATGTTCTCGCGGCCATCGGCGGCGGTGCGACCCAGCTTCACCTTGCCGGAGAGTACGGCAAAGAGCTGATCGTCCTGGTCACCCTCGTAGAAGAGGACGGCGTTACGGGAGAGGTCAATCTCCTGAATGTCATCGGTCAGCAGGGCAAATGCTGCGTCGTCAAGGTTCGCAAAAAGAGGGGTGCGACGGAGGATCTCGAGATCCATGAAGTTCTCCTAGATATGAGGTGAAGAGCCGAAGCCCGTGATGTTCAGTGAGTGAGCCTGAACCTATGTAAAGTATCTCACGACTGCAGTGTGAGACGGCTCAAGCGGGTGTGACATATTCAACTGATAAGAGCGTACCCTAAAATTTTGGTTTAAGCACTCAGAATCCGGAGCTTTACAACAAAAGTTTTTCATTCCCGGTAAATTCTAAGGTTTAGCACAGCTTATGGGTCTACTATCGGTCCATTGGGTGTGCCCACCGACGGGCCGCATATCGTGGGTGCATCCCTGATCATTTCTACCCACCCCCAAGGAGGCCCCGTCAAAATGGCTGACATTAACCCCCTTGATATCGTCATCCCCATTCTTCTACTGCTCTACTTCCTCGCCGGAATCCGTAGCGGCTTCTTCACGACCCTCGGCACCTTCCTTGGCCTCGGCCTGGGCGTTTGCGCCGCTGCCTGGCTCGTGCCCCTGGCCGTCGCCTCCGTCGGGACCCAGTGGAGCCTTATCACCGCGGTTGGCGTGCTCATCCTCTGCCTGACCATCGGGCAGTGGCTGGGCATCGTCGCCGGACGTACCATCCGGAAGGTCACCGACGTTACCCCGCTGAAGGGCATCGAACGATTCTTCGGCGGCGTGCTCAACCTCGCCGCCTGCGCCCTCGTGCTGGTCGTGCTGACCATCTCGATGCGCACCGTGCCCATCCCGCAGCTGAACACTGCGCTCAGCCAGTCCAAGACCCTGACCTGGATGGTCACCAGCACCCCCGACGCCCTTAAAGACCAGATTGACTCGGTCCGTAACAACGTGCTCGCCTCCACCTCCATTCCCGAGGTCAGCGAGCTCATCGCCCCCGAAGCATCCGCCCCGACCCAGAGCGTTGAGTCCGATGCGCTTGACGCCGCCAGCGCCTCCGTCGTGGAGATCCTGGGAGCCGCAGAGCAGTGCGGCTACACCTCCACCGGCTCCGGCTTCGTGGCCGACACGGGCCTGGTCGTCACCAACGCCCACGTGGTTGCCGGCGTGACCTCACCGGTCGTGCAGGACTCCCGCGGACGCACCTGGCCCGGCACCGTGGTCTACATGGATAGTGAACAGGACCTCGCGTTCATCAGCGTGCCGAAGCTTCCCCTGAAGCCGCTTACCATCGGTAAGAACGCCTCCGCGGGTAGCCTCGTGACCTTCATGGGCTACCCCAAGGGCGGCCCGTTCAAGGCGCTGCCCGCCACCGTGCAGGGCATCGGCAACACCCAGACCATCGACGCCGACACCGGCCGAGCCAACGCCATGCGCCAGGTCTATCAGCTGGCAGCCGACGTTCAGCACGGCAACTCCGGTGGTCCCGTCCTCGACGAGAACGGCAACGTGGTTGGCGTGATTTTCGGTAAGGCAACCACCGGCCAGACCGGCTACGCCATCACCGCGACCACCCTCAAGCAGGCCCTGGCCGAGGGCGGTAACAACACCGCCGCGGTCTCCACTGGATCCTGCCGTAAGTAGCTAGTGTCGAGCCGCGGAACAGTGGCACAACAGATCAGGCTCCCGCCCTCGCACGAGGAACGGGAGCCTGAACTATTTCACGAACGGGGGAGGGCAAGTTACTCAGCGAGATGCTGCGCTGCTATTCCGCCAGATGCTGCGCTGCTATTCCGCCAGATGCTGCGCTGCTATTCCGCCAGATGCTGCGCCAGGAAATCAACCGCCATGACGTAACCGTAAGCGCCGGCGCCGGCAATCACCGCGGTGGCCTGCGGGGATACGAAGGAACGGTGACGGAACTCCTCACGGCGGTGAACGTTCGACAGGTGCACCTCAACCACCGGAAGCTCCGCCGCCTCCAGAGCGTCGTGAAGCGCCACGGAGGTATGCGTGTACGCCGCCGGATTGATAATGATGGCGGCCCCGCGCGTGCGGGCACGCTGAATCTCGTCCACCAGAACACCCTCGTGGTTGGACTGCATGAATTCAACGTCGAAACCGTGGGCGGCGGCACGCTCACGCACTGAACGCTCAATATCGTGCAGGGTCGTGTAGCCGTACACCTCGGGGCGGCGATGCCCGAGCAGGTTCAAGTTCGGGCCGTTAAGCACAAAAATCGTATCTGACATAGAACCAGTGTGGCACAGCAGGCACCCGCACAGTACGAGCCAACGCGAACTGCCCAGAAAATGACGCGGTATAGAAGACGGAGGCCAACTACGGTGAACCTCGCTACCGTCCGCACCCCAAAGCCCGGTACCCTCACGCTATGACCGAGAACGCCACCCACCCCGCAACGGCCGCACAGAACACCCCGGCCCAAGACACTGCGGCAGACAACACCGAATCACTCCTGCAGATTCGCGTCGTCCCAGAGTTCAAAGCCGCAGCCGCCGCACGCCGCCTCAGCGCACGCGCACCCGAAAGCCACCTCGCCACCGTGCGCCGCGCCCGCAAAATCAACCGCATCCTCGGCGAAACCTACCCCTACGCGGTCGCCGAACTCGACTTCGACACCCCCTTCGAGCTACTCATCGCCACCGTGCTCTCGGCGCAGACCACCGACGTGCGCGTCAACTCCGTGACCGGTGCGCTCTTCGCCCGCTACCCGGATGCCACCGCGCTCGCCTCCGCACGCTACGAGGAGGTCGAGCCCTACATCCAGTCCCTCGGCTTCTTCCGCGCCAAGGCACGCTCCATCGTGAACCTCTCGCGCCAGCTCGTCGAGGAGCACGGCGGGCAGGTGCCCTCCACCCTCGAGGAGCTCGTCAAGCTCGCCGGAGTCGGCCGCAAAACCGCAAATGTGGTGCTCGGCAACGCCTTCGGCGTGCCCGGACTGACCGTCGACACGCACTTTGGCCGCCTGGCCCGCCGCATGGGATTCACCACCGCCGAGGCCCCCGAAGCGGTCGAAAAAGACGTTGCAGAGCTCATCGAACGCAAGGACTGGACCATCTTCTCGCACCGCATGGTCTACCACGGCCGCCGCATCTGCCACGCCAAGAAGCCCGCCTGCGGCGTATGCCCGGTTGCAGATCTCTGCCCCTCTTACGGCATCGGCGAGACCAACGAGCAGAAGGCCCGCAAGCTCATGAAATACGAAATGGCCCCCGGCCGCGAGGACCTGCACCTTCGCTTTCTGCAGGGCGCAACCCGCCGCCAGCTACAGGCCGAGGGGTACCCGCTCAGCGCCTAGCCGGCCCCTGCCGTACACTGGTGAAATCGCCGTAGACGGCCCGCCCGGATAGCGCGAGCCATGGACGAGCACAACCCCACGCCTGCATACGATGCGGAGAGCAACCAACTATGACCGTGACCAGCGGAACCGAGCACCCTGCCCGTGACCTTCTCGAGGCCCTCGCCAGCGGCGGGGTCGAATTTGACGTGGACGCCCTGCTACGCAGCGCCCCCGCCAGCCCCCTGAGCAAGGAGGCCGCCGTGCTGATTCTCTTCGGCGTTCTCGATGACTCGCCCTCCACCGGCGAATTCGAAGGATGCCCCGAGAACGTGGGTGCCGACCTGGACGTGCTTCTGCTCGTGCGCGCCGCAACACTTCGCGCGCACGCCGGTCAGCCCGCCTTCCCCGGCGGGAAAATCGACCCCGAAGACTACACGCTCGCCGAGTCCACGGGCGAACCGGTCGCACACATCGCCGCACTGCGCGAGGCCGTGGAGGAGACCGGCCTGGACCCCGCCGGCGTGCAGGTCCTCGGCCAGCTACGCACCCTGCCGCTTCCCATCAGCGACTTCATGGTCACCCCCGTCATCGGTTGGTGGAACAGCCCCGTGCCCGTCAGCGTGGTCGACCGCAACGAATCGGCCCTCATCGCGCGGGTTCCGGTGCACGATCTGCTGAACCCCGCCAACCGGCACACCGCCTACATCAAACGCGGCCGCACCTCGCACCGCACCCCCGCCTTCGATGTGCGCATGCCCGGCGGTGAGGAGTTCACGGTGTGGGGATTCACCGCGATTTTGCTGGACCGCATCTTCGACTCGCTCGGCTGGACCGTGCCTTGGAACCGCAACGATCTACGTCCGGCACCCGGGTACGAGCCCTAGAACCCGCCGGTCGTATGGCGTGCCGGCCAGCCGGTGGAAACGAACGCGGCCCCACCCCGCGGCGGCCCGCACAGCCCGCCGCGGGTTATTTACCTTCGGAGTAATCGTGCACGTGGTGCACCGAGACGGGAAAATCCACCGGGACCCTGCCGAAAAGCAGACGTGCCGCCTCCGCCGCACACTCGCGCACGATGCGAGCCACGCGCTCGGCCTCCAGCTCCGGACCGCACAGCAGCAGCTCATCGTGCAGAAAATAGACGATGCGGGTGCGCATGGGCATGCCGAAAATCGTCTCCGTCAGCAGGCGGGTGCGCACCGAACCCATCCAGCACAGCGCCCACTCCGCGGCGGTTCCCTGAACAATAAAGTTGCGGGTCATACGGCCGTGAGCACGCGCGGTCGACACCGCACGCGATTCGGCCGCCGGTGAGGAACGATCCGCCACAATCTCGCGAAAACGATCGCTCACCGGCGGTGAAGTGCGCCCCAGAAAAGTCGTCACCTGACCACCCGCCTCACCGATGCGCGCCGCCCGCTCCGTGAACTCCATGGCCTGCGGGAAGAGGGCCGCAACGTGCGGAAGAAGCGCCCCAATCTCGCCGCTGCGTCCGCCGTACATGATGGCGAGCATGCCCACCTTGGCATGGGCGCGCTCCGTCAACCCCACGCCCTTGAGACGCGCCAACTCGGCGATGCCGGCGTACAGGTCGGCGCCTCGTCCGGCCGATGCGAGCGCCTCATCCCGGCTGAGGGCCGCCAGGATGCGCGGCTCAATCTGCGAGCCGTCCGTCACCGTCAGAATCTGCCCCTCGGGGGCCTGAATTGCCTGCCGAATCTCGGCGGGAAGCTGCAGGGCACCGCCGCCCGAAGCGCCCCAGCGCCCGGTCGCGGCCCCGCCCACCTCAAGGTGCGGGCGGAAAGCGCCCTCAGAAACCCAGGTGTCGGACCACGCCCAGCCGTTGGCGGTCCAGATGCGGTACAGCTTCTTGTAGCGCAGAATCGGTTCAATGAGGGCCTGCCGCTTCTGCCGCTGCGAGGGCACGGCCTTCGCCCAGCTCTTGAGCTCCCAGGACCGGGTCGACGTCACCGAGGCACCCGCCGACTGCAGGGCGTGTAGAAGCTCCTGCGGTGAGTCGGGGTTAAGCGTGGGCATGAACAGCATGCGCTGGATCTCTTCGACCAGCTCCTGCATCTTTTGTGGGCGTTGGCCGGGCTCGGGCCGGGGGCCCAGTAGTTCCTGCAGGTGTTCGTGGTGAGCCCTCACGTTAAAGGGGATGCCGTAGTACCCGATTTCGGCAGCGACGAGGGCGCCCGCCGATTCGGCCGCCGCCAGCAATCGCAGACGTTCGGGATGCTTCGAGGAGCTGATGGCCCGCGCCTGGGCCAGCCATTCGCCCATGAGGGCGCGCACGACGGGGTGTTCCGGCAAAAGACGGACGGGCCCGGCCGAAAGCTGTGCCTCGAAAGGCTCGTGAGGCGCCGGCTCAAGAAGATCGTGGGTCCCCGAGGCCTGCGTGGGATTCTTTGAGGAAGCACCGGCTGAACCGGCGTTCTTCTGAGCGGCACCGCTCAGGAAATCCGCGCCGAATAGTTCCTCCTGCCCCTGAATTTGGCGGGCCACTGGCAGGTATCCCTGGGGCTCTAGAGCCTCGGCGAGTTCCGAGAGGTCCAGCTCGGTTTCGTAGCTGACAAAGCGGCTGGGATGCGTGGCTGCGGTCCGCAGAATACGCTGCACGAGCCGCAGATCGTAGCACTGGTGCACGCGCACCCCGCGCCGTAATAGCAGGGGTGCGATGTGGCGGGTATCGGCCCAGATCCAGCGCGGGGGTCGGCGGTCCGAGGACCGCTCGGCCCTCCGCTCAACCTCGCGCACGTAGGCCGCCAGGTTCGCGGCGCTGACCCGGTCTGCGCGCAGAATCTGCGGAATGAAGGAAGGGTCGGCCAGCTGCTCGGCGGTGGGGTCTTCGTAGTGGAAAGCTCCCCAGGACGTCACCGGGCTCTCCGCCCGGCCGCGCGCGGGCACGCCCGCCGCAATGCGGGCGGTGACGGGCTGATTCGCGGTGCCGGTGCGGGCCGTGATGTCCGCACCGGTGGCGGGGCTGAGGAGGATGTACATAGTTCCATTATCGGTGACGACCGGGTGCGGGCCGTGACGGGGCGTCGAGCCTGTGGATAGTAGGAGCGGCTGAGCGGCTGAAGGGGTTGTGCGAGGCTGGGGGCGCTGTGCGAGGCCGGGATGCCGTGTGAGACAGGGGTGCTGTGCGAAGCGGGGGCGGGTCTTGAAGCGGGTGAGTTTTGGAGTAAGCGAGTTTTGGGGCGGACGACTTTGGGGCTGTGCGGTTTTCGCGTTTCGTCATAAAGCCGTCGGAACGGAGGCTGAGCGGCCAAAACGAGGCGAAAACGCCCTGTGGATAACGGATTTTTCGGGGTTTAAGCCGGAATTATCCACAGAACGATTGTTCTATATTTGGGGGTTTTCCTCACGTGGTGTGATGAACCCATGAAGAATACCGACCAGCTACAGAACCCGCAGCGCACCCTACTCGCTGACTCGCCGCGCGTGAGGGCGCAGATTCCTCCGCGGGAGTCGGAACAGGGCCTTGCCCCCACACCGCCAGCTGGGGCGCCTCACGGGGTGCCTATGCCTAGCGGGGTGTCTGCCGGGGCGAGTGTTTCCGCGCTGATGGTGCCCGAAGACTACCGGGCCCGCGCCGTGGCCGTACAGGCGAGGGAGCGCATCCTGCGTTCCCCGGAATTCAGCTCCCTCGCGCTCGACGGAGCCGCGGCCTTCAACGGGCCCTCATCAGCACAGCCCTTCTTCGAGTCGCCGTTGCGTCCTCTCCTCGAGGGGGTCGTGGAGGAGGTTATCGCCGAGATAGACGGAGCCCCGCCGCCCGGTGCGCTCCCGGGGCCGTCCCGGGTAGCCCCGGGGATTCTGCACCGTTTTATGCCCCGGGTCTTCTCGGGTACCCTCTCCCTGCGGAGAAAGCCGGGGAAGCTGCCGGGCGTTTTTACTGCACATCCCGCAGGTCCGCGCGCCGCCGAACGGGGGACCGCCCCGTGGAGCTACCCCAGCGTCGAACACGTACCCGTCGACCGAGAACTGGCTCTGCGCTACCTGGGGTCTGAGCTCTACGGGTTTGGCGCGCTCGATTTGCTCCTCGAAGCGGGGGAAAAACTCGGCGCCGCCATCACCGATATCTATGTGAACTCACCCTGCGATATTTGGGCGGGCATCGGCGGTGAGGTTCGCCCCGTCGCCCTGAGCCTCGGCAACGAGCAGCGAGTGCGTGCCTTGGCCGAGCGCCTTATTCGCCGCCGCGGTGGGCAACTGGATACCGCGCATCCGGCTACCGACGTCAGCGACGAGGTGGGGCGACGCATCCACGCCATCATTCCGCCCCTGAGCGAGCGCACCCGCCTGTCCATCCGATTGCCGGCAAGGGAACGCCCTGGCCTAAACCGCCTCGTCAGCGCCGGATTGTGCGATGCCGCAACCGCCGACTACCTGCGTCGCATGGTGGCCGAGCGCCGTGGATTCGTCATCAGCGGCGGTACGGGAACCGGTAAGACGACGCTCCTCAACGCCCTGCTGGGGCTGTGTGAACCGGCCGAGCGCATCGTCATTCTGGAGGACACCCCGGAGCTCGCCCCCGAACACGAGCAGGTCGTTG
The DNA here is from genome assembly GCF_001061665.1 of Rothia mucilaginosa. GTDB lineage: Bacteria > Actinomycetota > Actinomycetes > Actinomycetales > Micrococcaceae > Rothia > Rothia mucilaginosa_A. The sequence continues at coordinate 132,813 of NZ_JVSP01000002.1, forward strand.
CCCTTAGAACCCGAGCCGCGAATTCAGAGGGTGCGGGCGCTATCGGCCTGGGCGAACTCATCGTGCAAGCCCTGCGCATGGGCCCGGACCGCCTGGTGGTGGGGGAGTGCCGCGGGGCGGAGGTGGTGCACCTGCTGACCGCCATGAACACCGGTCACCGCGGTGCCGGGACCACGCTGCACGCCAATAGCGCCGAGGCGGTGCCTCGCCGACTGATTGCCCTGGGCGCGCTCGCGGGCCTGGATTATAGAACGGTTGCTCTGCATACGGTGACGGCTTTTGAGCGCATTATTCACCTCGAGCAGCAGGGCGGCCGCCGCCGCATTGAGGGCGTGTATAGCCTGCACGTTGAGGGGCCCGAAGAGCGGTTGCGGGTGCGGAGGATTCCCATTAATCCGGAGTCCGATCGAGGGGTAGCCCCGTCCGAGTCAGCCGGAGGCGCCCAGGAAAGGGGGAGAGCATGAGAGCCGCACGAACCGCATCGCTGAACCTGCGGGAGCGCTGGAAGAATCGCCGCCCCGGCGTAGCGGATGCCGACGAGATGCGCGTATGGCCGCTCGTGTTGCGTTCCCTGGCCCTCAACCTGCGGTCGGGGATGAGTCTGCACGAGGCGGTGCAATCCCTCTCGTACCCCGAAGAGCACCCACGGATCGGTGAAGATATTCGCCGGTTTATCCGGGCTCTGGAGACCACCTCGGCCTGGGGACTATCGCCGCATCTGGCCTGCGAACAGGTTCTTAGCGAGGGCGAACGCAGCCTGCGACCTCACAGCCGAGAACGCCTGCGCGACCTGTCCCTCAGCCTGCGCATGAGCGAAAACGCCGGAGCGCCCCTGGCCACCAGTCTGGAGCGAGCCGCCGAGCACGCCGAGGAACGTATCGATGCGCTCCTGGGACGGCAGAGCGCGCTGGCGGCGCCTCGAGCTACCGGTCGAATCCTCTCGTGGCTACCGCTCATCGGGCTGGGGCTGGGAATGTTGATGGGCAGCGACCCGCTGGGCGTGCTCACCGGCTCGGTGGCTGGTGCCCTCGCGGGCTTGCTCGGACTCGCGCTGGCCCTGATAGGGCGAGGGTGGACGGCCCGGCTGATGCGCCGGGCCGAGGAGGAGAGCGAGGGCAGGAGCTCCCCGGCCGCTCAGCCCGTCCGACTCGGTGGGCACCTCGCGAGGGAACCGACCGGTCGTGAGGCTCGACGCTTCGGCTCTTTGGGGCACACGTCTTTGGGGCACACGGAAGCCTGCGCTCCACCCGGAGTGGACACAGCTCTCATGTTGGAGCTGCTCGCCGCGCAGCTGAGGGCCGGGCTCTCGCCACTTTCGGCCCTGACGGCTCTCGCCGAGGCCCTGAACAGCGGGCAACTGCGAGCGATATGCCGCCGACTGCAGATGGGAGCCACCTGGGAGGCGGCCTGGGCCGGAACCGCCACGGGAAGCTGGGGTCCGCTGAGGGACGCACTCGCCCCGGCCTACACCGCCGGTAGCCCGAGCGCGCCCCTGCTCAGGGCCCTCGCCGACGCGCAACGCCTGAGTGAGCGTCGCGCCGCGGAGCGGGCCGCCGGAAAACTTTCGGTTGCCCTGGTCGTGCCCCTCGGACTCTGCTCCCTACCGGCATTCATCTGCCTGGGCATCGTGCCCATCCTCATTTCGCTCCTGCCGACCCTCACCGGGTAGGCCCCGCGGGAACGATCCCACATTCTCGCGCCGAGTTGAACGAACCGCTCGGTGCGCAATCCCAAATACCTTGAGAAAGGAAGACCAATGACGAACATTCTGACCCCCACCTACCCCGAACGACGTGGAGAGAACGAAGCCGACCGCTACGAGGCGGAGGCTGCCCAGACTATCCTCGGGCCCGTGCCGCTCTCGGTTGCTATCGCCACGACCCTCAAACAATTGCGCGAGGAATGTGCGGACCTCTTCGACGGGGATGAATTGCCCGATACGAAGGCCCCCAAGATTACCCTGCCCGGCGCCTCGAGCGAGGCCCCGATGGGGCTCCCGCAGGAGCTGGCTCGGCGCGAAGAACGCGTTCTGAATATTGCCCGTGCCCTGGCCGAGGGATGCACCCTAGACTCTTGTGGCCCCACCTGCTGCGCGCTGGGTTGCGCGCTTGACGAAGGTGAAGAACGTAGCTCGCGCGCTGCGGGAGATGGGACTGCGGTCGCTGATTCGACCGGGTGTTACGGGACTTCATACGGGGACGAACCGCTCGAGCTCTCCACTGCTCTCGGTGCCGCGGAGCGTGAAACGCACGAAGCCGAACGTTACGCCCCCGCCGGTGACGTGGAGGAGGGTGCATCCACCGCGGAGTACGGAATCGTCATGCTTGCGGCGGTCGGCTTCGCGGGGCTGCTGGTGGTCATCCTCAAATCGGACGAGGTGCGTTCAATGCTCCTGGACATCGTGCGTAACGCCCTCTCGATTGCGGGAAACACGGGCCTGATATAGGGCTATAAGATATTGGGCCAGGCCTAATTGTGACCGGTAGAAACACCTGGAATATCAGCACAGAAAGGAGGAATAAAGAATGACCGTTCGTGTCATTTTAGGTCGTATTGTGGGTAGGTCTCGGAGGCGCAACCCTCGGCCCGAGGAACTGGGCGCCGTAACCGCCGAGTTCGCGGTGGCCCTGCCCGCCGTGACCGCGGTGCTCGCCCTCTGCCTGGGGGCAGCCTCCACCGGCGTGGCCCAGGTAAAGCTGGAAGAATCGGCCCGGGCGGCGGCCCGTGCAGCCGCCCGGGGCGACTCGGAAGCCGAGATTCGTGCGGTCGTCGAACGCATCGACCCGGCGCAGAGCGTGCAGGTGAGCGCGGCGAACGGGGAGCCTGGTGAGGTCTCGCAGGTGCAGGTCGTGGTGACCCGCCCCGCTCCCGGCGTTATCGGCTCCGCGACGGGATGGACCCTGCGAGCCGAGGCCCATGCCCGACAGGAAGGAGGCATCGATGAACCGGAAGAACCGGGAGGGCACAGCGCCGACTCTGGCGACCCCGGCTAGGGTGGGCGACCCGGTATCCGCGGGGTCCCGGGAGGAGGGCAGCGGCACAGTTCTCGCGTTGGGCATCGTGGCCGTTCTGCTGATTATGACGGTGACTGTGGCCGGACTCATCGGGGCGGTTTCCGCCAATCGACGGGCCTCCTCCGCAGCCGATCTCAGCGCCCTGGCCGCGGCGGACGCCTACAGGGGTCTTGCCTCCGGAGACCCCTGCGAGGTGGCCAAGGAATGGGCCGTCAAGAACGGTGCCCGGCTGGAGGCGTGCATCTTCCCGGACCGACCCGAAACCGTGGAGGTGACGGTCGCAGTGCCGGTCAGCGGCCCGATGAGCGTGCTGGGCCCGGCGAGAGCGCGAGCCCGGGCGGGAGCCGCGCACCCGCTGGGGGAGCACGCCCCGGAAGTCCCCGAGGTTGAGGACCCTCCCGAGGAGATGCCCGCGGAGGAAGCGCCACCGACGGACTGAGCTTCGGGAGTCTAGCCCTCGACGGCTTTCTAATCCCTGGCGACTATCCCGGGAGTCGCCCCCTCTTCCGTATCGGTGCTTCCGTCGATGCTCTTCAGCATGGCCCTCAGCAGGGCCATCGCGCCGGCCTTGCTGAGGGGCTCGTTGCGGTTACCGCACTTGGGCGAGTGTACGCAGGAGGGGCACCCCTGCTCGCATCCGCAGCTTTCGATGGCCTCGAGGGTGGCGCTCAGCCACCGCCGAACCGCGTTGAAGCCGCGCTCGCTGATGCCCGCACCGCCCGGCGCGGCATCGTAAACGAAGATCGTGGGCTGGCCGGTATCGACGTGGTAGAGCGTGGAGAGCCCTCCCAGATCCCAGCGATCGCTGGTGGCGATGAGGGGCAGCAGGCCGATGGCGGCGTGCTCGGCGGCATGCAGGGCGCCCGGGCCGTCCTCTTCGGTCACTCCGGCCCCGAAGAGGTAGCTGGGCTCGAACGTGAACCAGACGGCTTCGGTGATGAGCACCTCCGGGGGCATGGGCATGGGCTCGTTACCCAGGTGCTCACCGCCGTAGACCGAGAAACGTTTGTAGCCGGTCACCTGGTTGGTGACCTGAACCTGGCCACGGTGCATCGTGAGGACGGTGTCGGAACTTTCGCCGGGGCCTACGCTGCGGGCCTCCTCGAAGCGTACGCGCGCCCGCTCGGCGAGCACTCGCACCTCGGTGGTTTCGATAGCTCGCGTGTAGAAGTCCGGGTTGGCGCGGCTGAGCAGAATCACGCGCTCGTCCTCGCTGAGGGATTCGACCACGTAGAGAACGTTCTGGTGAATATATACCGCTCCGGGGTGCCCCTGACTCATGGCGTGTGCGGCGTCCATGGTGCCGACGAGCGTACCCTCCTGCCCGTCGATGAGCTGGTAGGGGCCACCACCGGTTCCGCGGATGTCGACCAGGTCGGCGGCAGACTCGGCGTGCGTCCAGAACCAGCCGTCGGCGCGGCGGCGCAGGTACCCCTGCTGCACCAGGCGATCCAGGAGCGCCTCGGTGTGTGGGCCGAAAAGGTTCAGCTCCTCAACGCGGATGGGGGCCTCCTGGGCGGCCGCACAGAGCTGAGGGGAGAGCACATAGGGGTTGGTTGGGTCGAAAACGGTGGCTTCAACGTCCTGCCCAAAAATCGCCTCCGGGTGGTGCACCAGGTAGGTATCGAGCGGGTTGTCGTCGGCGATGAGAACGGCGAGCGCGTCCTGGCCGCCTCGTCCGGCTCTGCCGATGCGCTGGGTAAAGGATGCGCGGGTGCCGGGCCAGCCGGCCACGATGACCGCGTCCAGCCCGGAAATGTCGATACCCAGCTCCAGTGCGGAGGTGCTGGCCAGGCCCAGCAGCTCGCCGTTGCGGAGCCTGCGTTCGAGTTCGCGGCGCTCTTCGGGGGTGTATCCTGCCCGGTACGCGGCGACACGGTGGGCGAGGCCGGGCTCAACCTCGTCGAGGTAGCGTTGGGTCTTCTGTGAGAGGACCTCCACGCTGCGACGGGAGCCCGCAAAGACCAGCGAGCGGGTGCGCGATAGCACCAGGTCGGTGAGCATCTGCGCACCCTGCTCGATGGGGGAGAGGCGGCGCGGGGCATTCTGTTCGGCTTCGGATTTGAGGGCCTCCTGCTGGGTGCTGCGGGCACCGGCGGCCAGGCGGTCGGTTGCTGCGGGCGGGAGTAGCTCGGGTTCCCAGAGCACCACCGCAGTCTCGCCGCGGGCAGCCGTGGATTCGGTGATGGCGGTGACCGCCCGCTGCGGCACGCCAATGAGCTTGGCGAAGGACTCGACCGGGTTGGAGCTGGTGGCCGAGGCGCCGTAGAACACGGGCACGCTGCGGTAAAGGGCGCAGACGCGCCGTAGACGGCGCATCAGATTGGCGATGTGCGCGCCGAAGACCCCTCGATAGCTGTGGGCCTCGTCGAGCACCACGTAGCGCAGCCCGCGCAGGAAGGAGGCCCACTGCCGGTGGTTGCTCAGAATCGAGTAGTTGAGCATGTCCGGGGTGGTGAGGATGAAGTTGGCGTGCTCGCGAATCCAGCGGCGTTCGCCGGTGGGGGTGTCCCCGTCGTAGCTGGCCGGGTAAAGCCCGGGAAGATTGTAGGAGGTGAGGGCGGTGAGTTGGTCTGCGGAGAGTGCCTTCGCCGGAGAAATATAAAGAATATTCGCTCTATTATTGAGGTTCTCAGCCCCGGAATACGCGGAAGTTGAGCTCACCGGTTCGCCGCACGAAGCTCGGTAAACGGCGTCCAGCGTGGGCATCAGGTAGCTCAGGGTCTTGCCCGATGCCGTGCCCGTGGCAACGATAACGTGCCCGCCGCTACCCGGTCCCTCCGCGTGCGCGCGACCCGGCGCGGACATCTGGTCGCCGGGCGAAGCTGTGGGGTGCCCGCTCCGCCAGCCGTAGCGGGCGGCGCTCGCCTCCAGGGCGGCGTCAAGACCGGCGTGGGCCGCCTGCGCGGCGGCGACCTGGTGAGCGTATGGCTCCGAAATACCGAGAGATTCGAAGGCCTCCACCACGCGCGGATGCATCCACTGCGGCCAGGGGGCGTGCTCCGCCTCGCGGGCCGGGATGGCGTGCACGTGGGTGATCTGCTCGGGCAGAGCGGAGGCGGGCGACAGCTCGGGGAGGAGGGCGCTCAGAGCCTGCTGGGTGGTGCCCGGAAGGTCGCCGAGGCGGCGGGGCACGCCGGGTGCCGCCGGTGGGCCCGAACGGTCTACGTTCGCGGATTGGGGGTCTGCGGGGTGATGAGCTGCGTGCTGGGGCATGGCTTCAATTGTAGGTCTCGGCTCGCGCGCGAACTCCCTCGTTCGTTACGGGCCCATCCGTCTTCGGTCGGAGGCGTTCCGGGGCATCGGGCGTATTTCTGTGCCGAGGGTTCGCACGCATCAAGGATTCTGTATGTATTGAGGGTATTGCACGTTAAAATAGTTTCGTGGCTCAAAATAAGATTATTCTGTATTACCAGTTCGCCCCCATCGCCGACCCGCAGGCGGTCATGCTCTGGCAGCGTGCCCTCTGCGAGAAGCTCGGCCTGCGCGGGCGCATCCTGATTTCCAAGCACGGCATTAACGGCACCCTCGGCGGCGAGATTAACGCGGTCAAGGCGTACACCAAGGAAACCCGCAAGTACCCCGGCTTCAAGAACATGGAGTTCAAGTGGTCCGAGGGTGGTGCGGAGGACTTCCCTCGCCTGTCCGTGAAAGCTCGCGACGAGATTGTGGCTTTCGGCGCTCCCGACGAGCTGCAGGTGGACGAGACCGGCGTCGTTGGCGGCGGCGTGCACCTGAAGCCCGAAGAGGTCAACAAGCTCGTTGAAGAGCGCGGCGACGAGGTGGTCTTCTTTGACGGCCGTAATGCCTTCGAAGCGAAGATTGGCAAGTTCAAGAACGCCATTGTCCCCGACGTGCGCACCACCCACGACTTCATTCGCGAGATTGAGTCCGGCAAGTATGACGACATTAAGGACAAGCCGGTCGTCACCTACTGCACCGGCGGCATCCGCTGCGAGATTCTCTCCGCGCTCATGAAGAACCGCGGCTTCAAGGAGATCTATCAGATCGACGGCGGCATCGTGCGCTACGGCGAGAAGTACGGCGATAAGGAACTGTGGGAAGGCTCGCTCTACGTCTTCGACAAGCGCATGCACATGGAGTTCACCCCCGACACCGTCACCATCGGCAAGTGCGAACAGTGCGGCGCGCCCTCGAATAAGTTCGAGAACTGCTCCAACGAGAACTGCCGTGAGCTGGTTCTGCTCTGCCCCGAGTGCGCAGCTGATGATGCGAAGCGCCACTGCGTGCCCGAGTGCTCGGTGGACCGCGAAGCCGCCGAGGTGAGGGCCTAATGGCCTCCGCCAAGGAGAACGCGGTTCAGATTTCAGAGCCCCGCGTTGAGGAACACCCGGCGATGGTCGTTGCCGGCGTTTCGCGGGTGTTTTCCCTGGATGAGGACTTCTCCCCGCTGTGGGATGAGCTGAATCAGAAGGCCTCCCCGGCAATGCTGGACGTTCTGAATGTGACCCAGTACCTGGGCGTGTGCACTCAGCCGAACCCGAAGGGGCAGGTCCGCTACACCGCGGGCTTCCTGGTGTCGGAGCCGGCGAGCGCGGCGAAGCTAGGTCTGGGCGTGCTGGAGTTGCCTGCGAGCACCTATGCGGTGGTTGAGGTGACCGGCCCGATTTCGGAGTCCATTCCGGCTGGCTTTGCGAGCTTTGAGGAGGCGTTCTTCGCGAAGAATCCGCAGTACCGCCCGGTTGGTGGCCTGGAGGTTTACGGCCGCGGCGATATGCAGGCGGCTGATTACCGTATGGAACTGTGGGTTCCGCTGGCGAAGCGTTCCTAATGTAGCTTGTTTCTGCGGTTATAGTTGCAGTTTTTAGCTGTTGAGTAGAAGAGCCCGGTGGTGCGATGTGTTCGTGCCACCGGGCTTTTCTGCGCCCTTTTCGACTATATTTTGCGCCAGTATTTTGTAGCGGTATTTTGTGGCGGTATGTGTGCCCCGTGCGGGTGAGGCGTGCGGCGAAAGCTGGGGAGCGGTGCTCTGGGTGTAATACTCCGAAATAAAATACTTGACATGTAAAGTATTTGGGGTTAGATTTAAAACACCAGCCCGGCACTACAAGAGAATCGGGCACAACCCGCAAAGGAAAAAACAATGAGCACCCCCACCAACCCCGGCACTCCGCAACTCGACGAGTCCATCCGCATCAGCCACCTCGAACCCAAGGCTGGCACCGAAAAGAAGCTCGGCTTCCTCTCCTTCGGCCACTGGGCTGAGGTTCCCGGCTCCCGCGTACCGAACGCCGCAGAATCCCTGCACCAGGCCATCGACCTGGCGGTAGGGGCCGAAGACATCGGCCTGGACGGCGCGTTCTTCCGCGTGCACCACTTCGACCAGCAGCAGGCAACCCCCTACCCGCTGCTCTCCGCCATCGCGGCGAAGACCGAACGCATCGAACTGGGCACCGGCGTGATTGATATGCGCTACGAAAACCCGCTCTACATGGCAGAACTTGCCGCCATGGCAGACCTCATCGCGGCGGGCCGACTGCAGCTCGGTGTCTCCCGTGGTTCGCCCGAATCCGTGATTCGCGGTTTTGAGAGCTTCGGCTACTACCCGGCAGAAGGTGAAAACGAGAGCGACATGGCGCGCCGTCACCTCGACATCTTCCTCAAGGCAATCGAGGGTGAGGGTATGGCACCCAGTGCTCGCGTTCCCGGCAAGTACGCCCCCGTCCAGCCGCAGTCGCCGGGCCTGCGTGACCGCATCTGGTGGGGCGCGGGCACCGATAGCACCGCCGTGTGGACCGCGCAGAAGGGCCTGAACCTCATGTCTTCGACTCTGATGCTTGAAGATAAGGGTATTCCCTTCGACCAGCAGCAGGCGCAGCAGATTCGCCTCTTCCGCTCCGAGTGGGTGAAGGCGGGTAACTCGGGTGTTCCGCGTGTTTCGGTCTCCCGCTCGGTGCTGCCGGTGGTTGATGAGACCTCGGCGCGCTACTTCGGTCGCCGCGCCGCGGAGGATTCACAGGATTACACCGGCATTATCGACAACAGCTTCTCTCGCTTCGGCCGTAGCTACATTGGTGACCCGGCGGAGATTGCCGAGGAGCTCGCTCGTGACGAGGCGGTTCAGGCAGCGGACACCGTGCTGCTGACCGTACCGAACCAGCTGGGCGTGGACTTCAATCTGAAGATGCTGGATGCCATCGTCAAGGAGATTAAGCCCGCGCTGACCACCAAGTAAATATCATAAAATTATTGAATTTATTGGTTATTTTAGAAATATTTATTGGTAAATAAATAGGGTGCAGAACGGTGTAAAAACAGTATGCTGTCTGGGTGTATCGTCCACGTGTAAGTTTGCACTTTATTCCCTAAACTAATTTTCATTATGAAGATCGCCCCCGGAGCTATGATTCCGGGGCGATCTGTGTGCTATCGGGCTATTTGAATCCGCATGTGAGGGTTGAGAATATGTGGGGTCGGGGCACATCCTATCGAGGCGCATCCTAGGTGGAAGGTCTGTTGCCTTGCGTCCTGAACCTTTCAAGGGTGGGGGAGTGGGTTTTTCCTGCGTTTCATAAAGTCGTCCGACTTGTTGATTTGACGGTGCAGGGCGGCACTTTCGAGTAATATTTGTGTTGGGTAGGCAAAGGTGATAAACGTCACGATAATAGCGGCGAGTCTCTTCTTCTGCCTGAAGGTAAATGTTGGCTTCGGGGGTGAAGAGCGTGGTTTTTTGTGGCTTTCTGCAAGAATGAATACCCGGAAAAAGGGGCATTGCCTGTTGTGGGTCGTATTAAAGCCACATATTTCTCCGCACTGAAAATAAATAATTCAAAGCGTATAAATGCAATTTATTTAAAAATTTTATTTAATGCATCTCAATGCATTTTTATTATCTTTTGAATATGCCTAGTCTTAACACGCCACCCAGGATTTTCCAACGACGATGAACCGTCGTGAAAAGGGTAGATCGAGTGCTCATCCGGAAAGCCCGGAGATAAGAGCGTTCTTCCAGGTGGATACTTCTTCCTGTACCGACCCTTTCAGAGCATCTTCGGTAGTGCATCGTGAATTATCACTCAACATACGAGATAAGGACTAGTCCTCATGACTTCTGAAAAATCCTCTATCGAGGCTCAGCAGCCCGGTTTGAGCCGCCGCCAGTTGGCAGCCGGTGCAGCCTGGGCAACCCCCGTTATCGCCGCATCCGCTGTCGTTCCGGCATATGCTGCCAGCACCGGTGATACTGCCGGCAGCGAATACGGTCTCTTCGTGACCACCGCTTATAACGGTGGTTTTGTAGGTTATACCCACAGTGATGACGCTGGTTTTAACGGCCCCACCAGCCCCCAGGCATACTGGGCTAACGGTGGCACCTATACCCCGACCATGAATGTTACTTCTGAAGGCTGCTTCACCGATGGTATGGCAAAGGTTGGCGCGGGTAGCTACACTCCTGTGACCAACTCTGGTAACGGTTCTAACGGTGGTTATGTTAGCTCGACCGGCTTCTGGTTCTCTGTACCCACCACTGCGGTGAAGACCGGTACCGGTTACGTCTCTGGTTCTAAGGCAGTTCTGAAGGCGGGTGCGCGTTTCAGCACCCTGGTGACCGTGGTCGTCCCGACTACCTCCAACTGGAAGTGGGCTCTCAACAATATTGCCCTTCAGCAATCTGCTCAGAAGTGGACTAAGGCTCTCAACGGCCGTATGTCTGATTTGAACGCTACCGCTCCGTACCTGGGTACCGCGAACGTGGCTGGCACCTGGAATGCTTCTGTGCCGACCATCAAGGATAACGGCGACGGCACCGCAACCTTTACCGGCACGATTACTTACACGACCAGCCGAGATTACACTCTGACTCAGACCGGTTCTAAGTACTACGGTCAGGTTGTTATTCTGCCCGGTGTGATTGAAGTTTACCCGGCATACGGTTTTAAGAGCTTCTCCCTGACCTCGCAGGTGGAATCGGCTACCATCACCTACTCGGGTGCTGAGGTGCCGAACGTTCAGCTGAATAACGAGCTACAGACCACCGCTACTATTCGTAGCTGCTAATCCCAGGGATAAGTCTTCTACATTAGGCAGTTGAGAGGAAGAAAACAGGGAATATATTGGCGCCGATGTTCGGCGCAGATGGTACATCAAGCGCTACGCGGACGACGGTATATGCACCGCTCCTGTAGAAGTTGCACCCTGTGGATGAGAGTGACCGCGCGGAGCATATCAGAGCAGGCAGACGGTGTTTGGTGCCCCGAATGTTGACACCCTGAATGAAATGGAAAAATGGGGGTGCGGAAGCTAGAGGAAGAATAAACCTCGCTCCGGGCTCATCACGCACCTTCAGAATCTGTCAGATCATGCGCAAACGTAATGGTTTTCAAGCCCTGTCACCTTCACACTCAGCCGATAGGGACCGGGGTAAAAACCTGTGTCATACGTGACGTACCACGGCGCTACCCGGTAGATACCCGGTGTAGAAGACAGCCCTCAGTCACATCGGTAAAGCCTCGCCCCCATAGCTTGGGAGCGGGGCTTTACCGCGCTTTAAAAGCTCTCGCAAGTGTTTTCAGATGCAGAAGTTCTAGAATCCCTCTGCCTAGAAATCCCTCTGTCTAAAAGTCCTTCGTCTTTTCCCAAGGCTCAATAGCGCCCGGAACCACCTCAAAGAGCGGATGCGCACACGCCGCCAGCTCGCCGCGTGCCGCCAGCGTGCCGCCGTCGCTTCCGTGATGGGCGGTGGTCGCTGATGAGCGCGAACTCTGCCGCCTCCCGAGGGCAAGGGCGCGGAGCACGTGCGGCAGCCCGCACAAGTGGACAATTGGTCAGTTATCACTGTATAGTCATCGTATGCTGACTATTGCTTCACACCTCGACGTCATGAACCGGCTCGGCCGCGCCATGGCCGACCCGACACGTTCCCGGATTCTGATGACCCTCCTCGGCGGCCCGAGCTATCCAGCCGTGCTCTCGCGCGAGCTGGAGCTGACCCGCTCGAACGTGTCCAACCACCTGACCTGCTTGCGCGATTGCGGAATCGTCGTTGCCGAGCCCGAGGGCCGCCAGACGCGCTACGAGATCGCCGACCCGCACCTCGCCGCGGCGCTGACGTCCCTGATCGACGTCACGCTCGCGGTGGACGAGGCCGCGCCGTGCATCGACCCGGCATGCTCGGTGTCGGGCTGCTGTGGAACGGCGGCGGGAGCATGAGTGAGACCCTGACCACCGCGCGCCGCGCGATGCTGCACCGGCGCGTCCGCTTCATCGTCGGCTTCACGATCACGTACAACGTAATCGAGGCAATCGTCGCAGTCTGGGCAGGCGTCCTCGCCTCGTCCGCGGCGCTCATTGGCTTCGGGCTCGACTCGGTTGTCGAGGTACTCTCGGCCGCGGCCGTCACCTGGCAGTTCACCCGCAAGGACCCTGAGCGGTGGGAAACGGTCACCGTCAAGGCCATCGGCATCGCGTTCTTCGCGCTGGCGGCCTACGTCTCGATCGACGCGGTGCTGGCCCTGGTCGGCCAGGAGGGCCCCGACCGCAGCCCGCTGGGTCTCGGTATCACCGCGCTGAGCCTGGTCGTCATGCCTCTGCTGGCGTGGATTGAGGTCCGCACCGGGCGGGAGCTGGGCTCCAAGAGCGTGATGGCCGACGCCAAGCAGCTCATCCTGTGCATCTACCTCTCCGGTGCAGTGTTCATCGGCCTCGTCCTCGACAGCCTGTTCGGCTGGTGGTGGGCTGACTCGGTCGCGGCGCTGGTCGTGGCGGTGCTCGCGGTGCGCGAAGGCCTGGAGGCCTGGCGCGGCGACGTCGAGTCGCCGTTCGAAGTGCTAGAGGACCTCGAAGACGACTGACCCGTCACCCGACGATGAAGAGCCAGTGCTGCAACCCAGACATGCGCTACGAAAACTCGCTCTACATGGCTGAACTTGCCTCCATGGCCGATCTCATTGCGGCGGGTCGACTGCAGCTGGGTGTGGACTTCAACCTGAAGATGCTTGAGGCAATCGTGAAGGAGATTAAGCCCGCGCTGACCACCAAGTAAAGACCATGAGGTGAAGGTCCTGGGGTAAAGACCCCTTGCCAAGCTGTTTCCATCGCTCTGTAACGCGCTGAGATGTTTGTTCCCATGCAGTGTGAGCCACACATACAGCGATGCCCCGGCAGGCACCCGCAAGGGTTCTGCCGGGGCATTACTATGCTCACGTTCTTAGAAATCCTTCTGTCTAAAAGTCTTTCGTCTTTTCCCAAGGCTCAATAGCGCCCGGAACCACCTCAAAGAGCGGATGCGCACACGCCGCCAGCTCCCCGCGTGCCGCCAGGCGCTCGCTCAACCGGTGCTCCCACTCGGGGTCGCGCCCGGCCACCTTGTGCCGCAGAAAGGCGAGCTCGTACTCCAGCTGACCCAAAGGAACGGGAATATGCGCGACCGAAGGATACGGGTTTCCTGCCTTGTCGGCGCAGTTTTTACCTGTGCCGTTTTTGCCTGCGCTATTTTTGTTTGTGCTATTTTCGCCCGCACCGTGTTCGCCCGCACCAATCAGCGCACGGTTGAACGAGTAGCCGCGGGCATCCGCCTCATCCGCCAGCCCGGACAGGTAGGCGGCAACCGCCTCCAGCGGCTGCGGATGCGCGCGAAAACGAATCAGCTGCGGATGGTTCGTGTACCCGCGAGTCAGACCCCGCAGAACCTTCTGCGCCAGCAGGGTTTCACGCCAGCAGGCGACTAGGGCGCGGCGATCGAGCAGATAGGGGTGAAGGGACCAAATGCGCACGCCTAGCCCTGTGCTTCTGCCACATATACCTCAGCGGCATTTTCACCAGCCGATGCTGCGCCCGTGTGCTCGTCGCTAAAGTGCAGGAAGCTCTTGAGCACCAGCTCGCGCACCGCGTGCAGCAGGGTGTCGCGCGGATGCTGTTCCTGCGTACCGCGCGAGGCGGCGGCCGCCTCGTCGTATTCGGGCCAGGAGAGTAGCATCGCCAGGGCCGCCACAATCTGGCCCACGGCCAGCTCGCCATCGCTCGCGGAAGTGAAACCCGCCGTCTCGGTGGAGAGCAGCTGGGTGCGGCACAGACCCGATCCGGCACGCAGCAGAATAACGCTCGGGTGCTCGGCGCCGGGTCGGCCGTGGCGTTCCTCGGTGACGTCCTCGGCGACCTCCAGGTGCGCGGCGAGGAGCGCCTCGTCGTCCATGGCGGCCAGGCGGTCGTAGCGGCGCACGGACTCGGTGAGGGCGCGGGCGATGGGCTGCTGAATCGGGTAGGTAATCTCCTCGAAACGCTGCAGGGGCTCGGTCACGCCTGCCGCGGTCACCTCGCTGGGGCGGCGTAGCCAAATCATGCCGAAGCCAATAGAATGAACGTTCCGGGATTCGAAGTCGTTTAGATACGCCAGGTAGGTCTGCTCGTAGTGCTTGCGGTCGCGGTTCTCGCTCGCATCCTTCAGCCAGGTCTCGGCGTAGGACTCGGGGCTCAGCGTCTCGCGCTGAATAATCCAGGCCTCGGCGGCGGCATCTTCAACCCAGGCGCGCACGCGCTCGTCCCAGGAACGCGGCTGCGAGGGGTCCTCGGAATCGCGAATAATCTCCCAGTTGCCCAGCATCTGCGCGCGGCCGCCGGGCACCAGAACCGAGGGCAGGCGGCGCACCATCGTGCTGACAATCTCGTCGCCGGGCAGGCCGCCGTCGCGGTAGGTGAACTGCTCCTCGGCGCTCTCACCGGCCACGCGCGGGGTAATCACGAACGGCGGGTTCGACACCACCAGGTCGAAGCGTTCACCGGCCACCGGGTCCAGCAGGGAACCCTCACGCAGGCTCACGCGATCCTGCGGGTTCTGCGGGTCAATATCAAGGGCGGGAGCGTTCAGCAGCAGGTTAAAACGGGTGAAGGCCAGGGCGCGCTCCGAAATGTCGGTGGCGGTCACGTGCTCAGCGTGGGCGAGCAGGTGGAAGGTCTGAATACCGCAGCCGGTGCCTACATCCAGGGCACGCTTGACGGGGGTGCGCTCGGTAATCTGCGCCAGGGTCAGGGACGCGTGACCGATGCCGAGCACGTGATCCTTGCGGAGCACGCCGGGACGCTGATGCGCGCCCAGGTCTGCGGCCACGTAAATCTCGGTGCCGTCGTCGGCGGCGTGCGGGCGCAGGTCAACGCTCGCGGTCCAGCGACCTGCCGCGTCGCGCTCAATCAGGGATGCCTCCGCGAAGTCCTGCAGGGTCTCGCCGAAGACCTCTGCGGCCTCCACCTCGGTCAGCGGGCGGGCCAGCAGGAAAAACGCCAGCAGGCGCGCCAGGTTCTTCTGTTCCGCACTGTACTCGCCGCGCAAAATCTGCTCGACACGCCAAATTCCGGGGACCACCTGGTCGCGGGCCATCGCATCCGCGGCGTTCGCGCCCAGAAGCTCCTGCACGGCGTCGTACGTGTAGTTCAGGACAGTGAGGCGCTCGCGCAGGCGCACGAGGCGGGCGTAGTCGTCGCTGCGGGGCGCATCCGCAACAGCGGCGTACTCGGGGGCGAAGTCGGGGGCAGAAATAGTCATGCACACCATTCTACGCACCGGGCCCACACCACCTTCCCGTTATCCACAGCGACCCGCCGCTGCCCTGACGCGGGCCCAACATCGCATACACTGTAGAGCATGAGCAATCTCTACCCCGATGAAAGCATCAGCGCCGAGAAATGCTGGGAGCGCCTGCACGCGAACACCCTCGGCCGACTCGTCATGACCGACGGGCAGCACGTCGATGTGCTGCCCGTGCTCTACGCCGTCGCCAGCCAAGACGACAAGCAGGAAATCTACATCCGCACCACCCGCGGCAATAAGTTCTCCTCCGTGGTGGTCAGCCGCCGCGTCGCCTTCGAAATCGACGAAACCCTCGAGGACGGCATCCGTTCGGTCATCGTGGTCGGTGTTGCCCACTGGCTCCCGCCCGAGATGACCCCGCAGATCGTGCGCACCTTCGACCTGCCGGACTCTGACACGCACGAAATGCAGTGGGTGCGCATCGTACCCCGAAACGTGTACGGCCGCGAATACCCGCTGCTGCCCACCTACCTGGACGGCACCCAGCCGGACTCCGACACCCTCACGAGGTAACGGTTAGCGTCCACAGCCCGGAAAACGCGGCCCCGCGGGATCCCCGGTGAGCACGTCAACGGGTGCCCCGTGCACCAATCAGTCCACCGGTACCGTATGATGGAGCGAGTACCCTGCGACCACCGCGTCTCAGCGCACACACGGTGCAGGGCGCAACCTCGACCCCCGCTCCGGGAGTCCAACACACTAATCGCTCAACGAAACACCTCACCCATCGTATTGAACCGCCCCGACCGCCCGGACCGGGCGTTCGTGTGGGTTATGGTTGAATACGTAGCGACAACACATAGATAGAGGAGTGCCGTGCCCGCTCAGGCCAAGAATGGAAAAGCCCTGCTAATCGTGGAGTCCCCCTCCAAGGTCAAGACCATTAGCGGCTACCTCGGCGAGGACTACCTGGTCGACTCGTCCATGGGTCATATCCGTGACCTTCCGCAGCCCTCCGAGCTGCCCGAAAACCTCAAGAAGGGGCCCTACGGCAAGTTCGCGGTCGACGTTGAAGACGGCTTCGAACCCTACTATGTGGTCAACCCCGACAAAAAGAAGAAGGTTACCGAGCTCAAGCGCAAGCTCAAAGAGGTCGACGCGCTCTACCTGGCAACCGATGGCGACCGCGAGGGTGAGGCCATCGCGTGGCACCTGAAGGAAGTCCTCAAGCCCAAGGTGCCCGTCTACCGCATGACCTTCCCCGAAATCACCCGGGAAGCCATCCAGCGTGCCTTCGGCGAACTGCGCGACATCGACCTGCACCTGGTCGATGCGCAGGAGACCCGCCGCATCCTCGACCGTATCTACGGTTACGAAATTTCCCCCGTGCTCTGGCGCAAGGTCGGTCGCGGCCTCTCCGCAGGCCGCGTGCAGTCCGTCGCGACCCGCCTCGTGGTCGAGCGCGAACGCGAACGCATGGCCTTCGTCGCCGCCAACTACTGGGACCTGTCCGGCCGCTTCCTGAACGCGACCTCCGAGGGCTTCGACGCCAAGCTCGTCGCCGTGGACGGCAACCGCATCGCCACCGGCAAGGACTTCGCTGATGACGGCACCCTCAGCTCCTCCAAGGTCACCCACCTGAACGAGGAGGCGGCCCGCGCGCTCGCCGCCGCCCTGCAGCCAGCGGCGTTCTCGGTGCGTTCGGTCGAGACCAAGCCGTACAAGCGCCGCCCGGCAGCGCCGTTCACGACCTCCACCCTGCAGCAGGAAGCCGCGCGTAAGCTGCGCTTCTCCTCTCGCGTGACCATGCAGGTTGCGCAGCGCCTGTACGAGAACGGTTACATCACCTACATGCGCACCGACTCGGTTGCGCTGAGCGATCAGGCCGTCAAGGCCGCTCGCCGCCAGGCCTCCGAGCTGTACGGCGCCGAGTTCGTGCCCTCCGCACCGCGCGTGTACACCTCCAAGAGCAAGAACGCACAGGAAGCCCACGAGGCAATCCGTCCCGCGGGTGACACCTTCCGCACCCCGGACGCCGTGCGCGGCTCCCTGTCCAACGACGAGTTCCGCCTCTACGAGCTGATCTGGAAGCGTACCGTCGCCTCCCAGATGGCCGACGCGACCGGTTCCACCGCCTCCGTGCGCCTGGGCGCCGTGGCCTCCAACGGTCAGGACGCCGAGTTCGCCGCATCCGGCACCGTCATCACCTTCCGCGGCTTCCTCGCCGCTTACGAGGAGGGCGTTGACGCATCTCGCGTGGCCGAGCGTGAGGCGAAGGATGCCGAGAAGCGCCTGCCGAACCTGACCACCGGCGAGGCTCTGACTGCAGAGGCGATTGAGCCCGCCGGTCACGAGACCCTGCCGCCCCCGCGCTACACCGAGGCGTCCCTCGTGAAGACCCTGGATGAGCTGGGCATTGGCCGTCCGTCCACCTACGCGGCGGTTATTTCGACCATCATGGACCGCGGATACGTGAACGTTCGTTCTGGTTCGCTGATTCCCTCCTGGACCGCGTTCTCCGTGGTGCGCCTGCTCGAATCCAGCTTCGGCCCCTACGTGAACTACGAGTTCACCGCCCAGATGGAGGAAGACCTCGACCGCATCGCGCGCGGTGAGGAGTCCCGCGTCGAGTGGTTGGACGAGTTCTACTTCGGCGGCGACTCCAAGCGCGGCCTAAAGCCCATCGTCGACAACCTCGGCGAGATTGACGCCCGCAGCATCAACTCCATCCCGATTGCGGACGGCATTGTGCTGCGCGTGGGCAAGTTCGGTCCCTACCTGGAGGCCGAAGGCACCCTCGACACCGAGACCGGCGAGCTGACCGAACCGGTCCGCGCGAATGTACCTGCCGACCTGGCACCGGACGAACTGACCGAAGCGAAGGCACGCGAACTGCTCGAACAGGGCAAGTCCGACGGCCGCGTGCTCGGCGTGGACCCGGTTTCCGGCAACCAGATTGTGGCTCGCGACGGTCGCTACGGCCCCTACGTCACCGAAGTCATCGAAGAGATGACCGAGGAGCAGATTCAGGCGTACCTGGACGCGCAGCCGACCGAATACTACAAGAACGGCAAGCCCAAGCCGAAGAAGAAGCCGAAGCCCGCCAAGCCTCGTACCGCGTCCCTGTTCAAGTCCATGGACCTGGCGACCGTGACCCTGGAGCAGGCACTGCAGCTGATGAGTCTGCCGCGCGTGCTCGGTACCGACGCTGAGGGCGTGGAGATTACCGTGCAGAACGGCCGCTTTGGCCCGTACCTGAAGAAGGGCACGGACTCCCGCTCGATTGGCAGCGAGGACGAGATCTTCACGATTACGCTGGAGCAGGCGCTGGAGATTTACTCCCAGCCGAAGCAGCGCGGTCGTGCGGCGGCTAAGCCTCCGCTGGCTGAGCTGGGTGTGGACCCGGTCAGCGAGAAGAAGATCGTGGTGAAGGACGGCCGCTTTGGCCCGTACATCACCGACGGTATTACGAACATTACGGTTCCGCGTGCGGAGTCGGTCGAGTCGCTGACGCACGAGCGTGCGGTGCAGCTGCTTGCTGACAAGCGTGCGAAGGGCCCGGTCAAGCGTAAGACCGCCGCGAAGAAGACCACCACGGCTAAGAAGACGACTGCTAAGAAGACGACCACAAAGTCTACTACCGCGAAGAAGACGACCACTCGTAAGACCGCGGCGAAGAAGACCGCCGAGTAATCTGCCGCGTTGCCAGCCGAGTAGCGTTTCTACTTGAAGGCGCAGGATGCGTCCCGAACCCCTTAGTGGGGTGGGGCGCCTCCTGCGCCTTTTGCGTGCTCGGCGCGTTTTTATGCCCGCGCTGTGCTGATGCTGGGCATCCGCCCGGATTGTTTGCGGAGTGAGCCGCGCCTCTGACAGACTGGGAGAGGCGCCGCACCTGCGGTACCGCACACAGATAGTATCCCGCCGCGGGCGGGGGAGGGGAGCGCATCGTGCGCCTGGGAGTTCTGGATGTCGGGTCGAATACGGTCCACCTGCTACTGATTGACGGCAGCCCTGGAGCGCGCCCCGAACCGTACGCGTCCCATAAAATTCCGCTGCAGCTCGTGCAGTACCTCGACGCTGAGGGCAACATCTCGCAGGAGGGCGCGGACGCACTGACCCGCTTCGTGACCAGTGCCCGTGACTTCGCGATAGAGAATGAGGCGGAGGACCTGCTGGCGTTCTCCACGAGCGCTATCCGCGAGGCGGGTAATGGTGCGGCGGTGCTGCATCAGGTGCGTGAGCAGACCGGCGTGAGCCTGAACGGTATTTCGGGTGATCAGGAGGCGGCGATTACGTACTTTGCGGTGCGCCGCTGGCAGGGCTGGGGCGCGGGCCGCATCCTTGATTTTGATATTGGTGGCGGCTCTTTCGAGTTTTCGACGGGTACGAATGCATTGCCGGATGCGGCGATGAGCGTGCCGTTGGGGGCGGGCCGTCTGACCCGTGAGTTTTTTGATGAGCAGCCGCCGAAGCCGAAGCAGGTGAAGCGTCTGCGTAAGTATGTGCGTGAGCAGATTGCCCCGGTCGCGGAAAATCTGTTGCGTTATGGTGCGCCGGATATGACGGTGGGTACGTCGAAGACGTTCCGTTCGTTGGCGCGTATTTGCGGTGCGGCGCCGTATTCGGCGGGCCCGCACGTGAAGCGTGAGATGCACCTGCAGGATTTGCGTTTGTGGACTCGTCGCATGGAGGCGATGACTGTCTCTGAGCGTGCTGACCTGCCGGGTGTTTCGAAGGCTCGTGCGGAGCAGATGCTGGCGGGCGCTATCGCTGCGGAGGCGGCGATGGAGGCGTTCGGTATTGAGACGATGCGCGTGTGCCCATGGGCGCTGCGTGAGGGCCTGATTCTGAAGCGTATTGAGCATCTGGCGGAGGGTACGGGTACTCCGGTCAACCCGAAGACCCTCCTGGGCGCGTAACCGGTGCGTGACGTGGCCGAATAGCCACAGCTGAACCCCGCAGGCTGGTGTGTAATGGGCACCGGCCTGCGGGGTTCAAGTTGTACTTTATTGTTTCGTGATAATCTGTGAACGTTGACGGCTGTACAGCGATGTAAAACGCGGCTGTCTAGGAAATTTATCCACCAACAAAGTTGTCGGAAAGGAACAAAAAGAGACATGGACTTACTGCTATTGGCACATTTGGTTGCTGATGGGAATCAGGAGGCTAAGGCATCGAGCGCGCCAGTATGGGCGACTTGGGTTCCTGCTGTTATTGCGCTTCTAGGATCATTCCTTGTTGCGTGGTGGGGCGGTCGCAGAGTTGATAGACAAATAGAAATATCAAAACAAGCTACACCGCCTGAGCTGACCCGTTATAAGGAATGGCTTGAAATCTCTAAGGATTATAAAGAGCTTGTGGGAACCAAAGAAGACGTAGAATCTTCTGAGGTTTCGGAAGAGCGTAAAGAGATTGAACGTTTACGAGAAGTAGCTTTGAACCGTGCTGCATGGGAACGCAAAGTGATTTCTGCGTGTCCAGATATTAATGGCCAGAAGTGCCTTATGACAATTTCCCCAAGTTTTATAATAAGTGATTTTAAGAATGGTGGTTTTCCTAAAAATATTCCGAGCTTTAGGTCGGGCAAAATTTTCTTGGCGGAAGTTTTGGTTGTTGTACCTTTATCGGTAATTCTGATTTTTCTATCTATATATCTTGTTTGGTTTTCAATTATTCATCCTGTAATTTATTGGATTTTTCCGGAATTTATTTTATTTATCGATTTAAAATTCCCATGGGGAAAGGGAAATGTTATTTTTGATATGTGGGAAGCGGTTGGAGTCTTTGTGGTTTCTGTACTATTAATAGGATTGGTTAACTTCCTGATTAACGTGGGGGACTCTTGGCGTATTGGCGTTTCCGGCGAGAAGTTCGCAGAGTATGGATATATGTGCCTACTTAAAGAAAAGAATGAGGCTGATAAATTTATGGAAATTGTTAAAGCTTCCTCTAATGTTACTAATAATTCTCAAAGACTTTATTTTGGGATTATGGATGCTGGCTATAGGGAGACTATATATTACCCCGAACGATTGAAGGGTAAATACATGCTGCTTCTCCAGCCATTCGTTCTTGCTTTGCCTTATTGGGTATTGAATTTCAGATATAAGAAGAATGGTTATAACTACGGTGAGTATAAACCGGAAATTTTTGGAATTACAGAGGAAAGTTTGAAGGATGAACAAGCCGAGCAAGATGGAAATCTGAAAGATAAAAAGACTTCTATTAGTAGGCGGATAGCTCTATGGATTTCTAAAAAGTGGGAATCTTTGAATCGTAGTTAGCGAATTTTGGCTGGGTTCTCTTCCTAAGTGATTCTTCGCTATGGGGATGGTCGTAACTCGTGCAGAATTTGTGCCATGGTTTAGCGTCTTCTGCCATGGTTTTTAACTACGACCAAAGACGCTAACCTATGGCACAACTTTCAGCACGGCACGGTAAAGAGGGGCAGTCCCGGACCCGCACGCATCCGGGGCTGACCCCTCGTTTCTTGGGGGAATTTTATTGCCATTTTGATACAATTGCAGAGGGCGTAATTAGCAGAAAGAAGGGGTAGAGCATATTAATGCATAGCAGAATTTTTCACAATAAAACGTAGTGGCGCGACAAGAGAGCTAATTTTACGAGAGACTATCGGAGGCATTGATGGCTTTTCTAGGCTATAACAAAGACGAAAAGTTAGAATTTAACTATAAGAGGGCCTGCGGGTTGTGGCTAATTGTGGTGGCGGCAGTTATAGCAATAGCCACCTTGGCTGGAGGAAAGCAAATAATAAACATGCAAGTATTCAGCATTGGGTACGTCGTCAGCTTTTTCTCAATCAACATGAATAAAAAGGTACTGAATAGACTATCCGATGGCCCTTCGAGTGAATTTCAAAAGAAAGTATCTTCACGTGCCGTTATTCTATTATTTGTCTTAATGGTTTTGCTAGGCGGCCCATTCTTCGCAACTGAAAATTGGAGACTGATTTGGCTGGGAGCACTGATGGCAACCGCGCTGCATTTCTTCCCGTACTATTTTGTGCATGGAAAGTCAATGATATATCTGGGTCTTATCTGTGCCATCAACGTGTTTGCAGGATATATTTTTACCAACATTCCGTTAGAAGTAATCGCATATATCGACGCGGCGATTAAGCTCATCTTCGGAATCTATCTGCTATTCCTTTCAAAGCCGTCAAAGCAAATTTAAGGCAGTTCTTCGGCACAACAAATCAGGGCGGCCCCGGACGCACACGCATCCGGGGCCGCCCCTATTTCTGCAATCTACTTCTTGACTCCGAACACTCGCGTCCACGCCCAGCGGGTCAGCACCGCCGTACCCACCGCAACCGCCATCGGCAGCCACGCACTCGCACCCTGACCCGTAAAACCAATCAACAGAGTCAGCGCAGACAGCGGCGCATTCATCGAAATACCCAAAAACGCCGCCGTGCCCGTCAGCGCCGCCGCATATAACACCATCGACGCACCACCCGGCACCCCGCCCAAAGCGGGGAACGCCCACAGTACCAACGCCGCCACGCTAAACGCGGCCGCCGCACCCAACGCCAAACCCGGCGTCAGCGTGCCACCGTACGAACCCGAACGCAGGCTCAACAGCACCACGGCAGCCTTCGCAACAGCCAACGCCAACACATACACTGCCGCCGCCGCAGACAGACCGCCAGCCGTCGCATCCAACGACACATTAAACGTGTGCTGAGTCAGCAGACGACCATTGCCCAGAATCTCCGGAAGCCACAGCGAAACCACCGCGACCAGCGCAAACGCCACAGGAATACGCCACAGAAGAGAACGGTCCTTCGCCTTAATCTTCTCCGCACGCTGCGACAGCGCCCTAAAACCCAACGCCAGCGGAGTCAACACCACACCCGTCAACGCCGCCACGGTCAGCGTCGTCCCATCCAACGGAAGCTGCGGCACCGGGTACGTCGGCGCATTCGAAATCACCAGATTCGCCGTGACCGTCGCCGTCCACACCGTCACCGCACCCACATACAGCGACCACAGGCTCAGACCCGCGGCCATCGCCTCGATGAGGTACACCAGGCCACCAATCGGCACCTGATACACAGCCGCCAGGCCGGACGCCGCACCCGCCGCCACCAGCAGGCGACGCTCGCGATCGCCCAGCAGTAGCGAACCATCCGGACGGGTGCCGCCAATACGCTCCAGCAGATGCGCGCATCGACCCGCGGCCAGGGCCCCCAGCTCACGCGGCGCGACCTCCTTACCCACAGGAGAGCCCACACCCACCGCAACAATCTGAATCACCGAATGGGAAATCTGCCGCCACAGCGAAGGCTTAAGGTCCTCCTCGGTAGCGCCCGCAATCTGCGCCTTCACGCTCACCACGCGCCGACCACCCGACTGCAGGTAGTACCAGACCAGCGCCACGAACGGGCCCAACGCCGCGAGCACCAGCGCACGGCGTGCCGGGTCGGCACCGTCGGTCACCATCGGGTGGTGGCCCTCAGAATGGCCGAACGCGAGCTCCTGCATAAAGTCCAGCACATAGTGCAGGGCAATCGCGCCCAAGCCGCTGAGCACGCCCGTGACCAGCGCAGCGAGGGTCAGCCCCAGCAGGAGGCGAAACGAAAAAGAACGGGAACCCGCAGAATTCTGCGGGCTATTCGAGGAAGAATTCGAGGAAGAACCAGTATGAGAAGACATAGAAAAAAGGGGTTTGCGTGTTGCGTGCTGTGTGGTTTGAAGGCTTCATGCCCGGCACAAACTGCCGCGGGTGGAGCTGTTTTCATTCTACGCCCGCAGAATTACGCCCTCCCCGGCATGCCAGAACGTGAGAAGCGGAGCCCCGCGCATTGGGTCGTGGAGCATGAGGTGAAGCCGCCGCCCAGAAAACGCGGAAGAAACACGAGCCAGGTCACATGCCCGTAGCCGCACCCGCTATGCTGGAAGGGTACGCCTCCACGCGCCCGCCGCGCACAGAACAGTAGCCCCGGAACACACCGGCGGCACCCGGCGCAGGCACCACATACGGAAGGATCAACGATGACCGCAACTATTGCTTTTCTCGGCACCGGCTCCATGAACGGCTCCATCGCCGCGGGCCTGCTCGCTGCAGGCCACGACCCCGCACACATCCGCGCTACCGTGCGTAGCGAAGAATCCCGCGCCGCCCTCGCCCAGCGCCTCGGCGACAAGGTAGAAATCATCACCACCGGCGGCGAAGCCGACGGCAACCACAAGGCAACCGCCCACGCGGACGTTGTGCTGCTCGGCGTGAAGCCCTACGGCATCGTTGAGCTTGCCCGCGATATCGCACCCGCCCTCGCACCTAACGCTGTTGTGGTGTCCGTTGCTGCTGGCGTGACCCTCGAAACCCTCGCCGAGTGCCTTCCCGCAGGTCAGCCCATTGTTCGCTGTATGCCGAACACCCCCTCCTCCGTGGGCAAGGGCGTGCTTGCCATCTCCACCACCGACACCGTGAAGGACGAGCAGAAGAAGCTCGTCGAAGAGGTCCTGGGTACCGTCGGCTTGGTCGTTGAGGTCCGCGAAGATCAGATGGATGCGGTCACCGCCGTCTCCGGTTCCGGCCCGGCATACGCGTTCCTGCTTGCGGAGGCGATGGCAGCCGCCGGCGAGAAGCTCGGCCTGGACGCAGACACCGCCCTCAAGCTGGCCAGCGCAACCGTTGCCGGCGCGGGCTACCTGCTCGACGCCAACCCGGATGCGCCCGCCCTACGCCGCGCCGTGACCAGCCCGAACGGCACCACCGAGCGTGCGCTGAACACCTTCGTGGACGGTGGCCTCTTCCAGCTGACCGAGGACGCGATGCGCGCCTGCGCGGAACGTTCGGCAGAAATGAGCAAGCTGTATACCGCTGACGAGGACTAATACCGTTCGGTAGCGCCACCCGCACTGGGTAAAACTACTGGGCAAAACTATGAAAACAGCCTCTTCCCGGAACTTCGGGAAGAGGCTGTTTTCTATGTATATTCGCGGGCTCCTCAAAGTAGCGAGGAAAAGTGCTTTTAGGGCCGCGCCGCGAAGCGCTCAATCAGGTCCACCTGGCCCGAGACGATCAGAATGTCACGTGAATGAATGCGGGTGGTTGCGTCCGCGTAGGTGAAATCCTCACCGGGGGACTTGATGCCGACCACGGACACGCCGTACTTTGCGCGAATATCCGACTCCGCCAGCGTGAAGCCGTGGGTCTCCTTCGGCGGGCGCATCTTCGCAATCGCGAAGTCGTCGTCGAACTCGATATAGTCCAGCAGACGGCCCGAGACCAGGTGCGCGGCGCGGCGGCCGGCGTCAGCCTCCGGGTAGACCACGTGGTGCGCGCCGATGCGCTCCAGAATCTTGCCGTGCGCGGGGGTGATGGCCTTCGCCCAGATGCGTTCCACGCCCAGGTCCACGAGGTTTGCGGTAATGAGCACGGACGCCTCAATCGAGGTGCCCACACCCACCACGGCGGACCCGAAATCATCTGCACCCAACTGGTGCAGGGTGTCGATATCGGTCGCGTCTGCAGAGACCACGTGGGTCAGCACGCCCGACCACTTCTGCACCAGCTCGGGGTCCTTCTCAATCGCGAGGACCTCCTTGTTCTGCACGCGCAGCTGGGCGGCCACCGCGGAACCGAAGCGGCCCAGGCCAATCACGAGGACGGGATCGTTATGTGCACTAGCCAATGGTGGGCCTTTCTTCGGGGAACTTGTAGAGGCGGCGGCGTGAACGTAGCGCCAGGCCGGTCGCGGCGGTTGTTGTACCCACACGGCCGATGAGCATCAGCACGCTGAGAACGTAGATGCCCGCCGGCGGCAGGTTGGAGGAGAGGCCGTCTGAGAGGCCGCAGGTCGCGAAGGCGGAGATGACCTCGAAGATTACTTCCTTGAGGTCCGCGCCGCTAATAATCAGAATTGCCGCTGAGCCAACACCCACCACGGTAGCACCCATAACAATCACGGAGATGGCAATGCGCAGGGAGGACTCGGGGATGGTGCGGTTGAACGCGACGACCTTCTGATCGCCTCGCGCTTCGGCAAGAATCGACAGGGCAATGACCGCGATGGTGGTGACCTTCACGCCGCCCGCGGTGGAGCCGGAGCCGCCGCCAATGAACATGAGCATATCCGTCAGGAGCGTGGAGACGGGGGCGATACTGCTCATATCGACCAGGTTAAAACCGCCCGAACGCATCATCACGGAGGCGAATATCGCGTTGAGAACCTTCTCTCCGGGGGAGTAGCCGCCGATGGTGGCGGGGTTATTCCATTCAAAAAGACCCCAGAAGAACGCGCCGAAGACGAAAAAGAACAGGGTCGTCACGGTGGTCAGCTTAGCCGTGAGCGACCAGTGCCGGGGGCGGAAAGGATTGCGCTGAATCGCAATGAAAACGGGGAAACCGAGCGACCCCAGGAACACGGCAATACAGATGGGTACGAGTAGGAAAAGATCGTGGCCGTAGGGCACAATGCCGTCGGAGTGCGGGGTGAAACCGGCATTGTTGAAGGCCGAGACAGAGTAGAAAATGCTGTGCCAGATGGCCTGGAAGGGGTCTTCACCCAGGGTCAGGAAACGCGGAATCAGCACGAGCGCAATGATCGCCTCAATGGAGAAGGAAGCATAGGAAACGCTTTTGACGATGCCGCCGACCTCGCCGAGACGGCTGATGTTCAGGTCTTCCTGCGCGATGAGCTTGGTGCGCAGGCCCATCTTGCGGCCGATGGCTAGTGCCAGCAGCGAGGTGATCGTCAGAGTACCCAGACCGCCCACCTGGCAGGCCACCAGAATCATGGCCTGCCCGAAGGTTGACCACTGCTCGGCGGTGGAGACGGTGGTCAGACCCGTAACGGTCACCGCGCTGGTAGAGGTAAAGAAGGCGTGGTGGAAGGGGGCCGGCTGCCCATCGTTGGAAGAGATGGGCAGTAGCAGGGCAAGCGTGAAGAAGATGATGACCAGAAGGAACGCGCCGATTGCGGTACGCGAGGGCGAGGATAGAACGGTTGCGTCAATGAAATCGCGGAAGCGTTCGAGAGTGTACCGGTTGAACCCGAGAGGGCCCTTCGGCTGACGGCGGGTACCGGAGTGCTCGTGACGGTCGC
Source organism: Rothia mucilaginosa (assembly GCF_001061665.1). Classification (GTDB taxonomy): domain Bacteria; phylum Actinomycetota; class Actinomycetes; order Actinomycetales; family Micrococcaceae; genus Rothia; species Rothia mucilaginosa_A. The sequence goes on from NZ_JVSP01000002.1 coordinate 160,384, forward strand.
GGAGCGCGGGCAACCTGTCCAGTTTGAGACCCGGGACGCTCGCGAGGACGCTCAGGCCTTCAAGCTCTTCGATGCGCTCGCGGTAGCTCTCGTTATGCTCGCCGGGGCGGTACTTATGCTGAATACCGCTGAGGGAGCTCCAACGGGGGTTGAGAAGATTCTGCGAGCCGTTGCGGCTGCGATAAGGGCGTCGAGGACGGCGCCGTGGGTGACGGAATATGTTTCCCATGCGCCTCCTTCATGAGCTCGTGGACGGGGTGCGCGATGCGGGTGCGAGGATAGAGAAAAGCACAAAATGGTGCCTTCCTAGTGTATCGCGCCGAGCGTTCAGAACCGAGGCGATGGACAGGAGCGAAGGCACACGACGCGGGAGTCTTCGCGCGGGGCCGATGGTTCTTCTGCGGGCTTGCCTTCGCGCTTTTGGGAATTCGAAGGCTATTGAGCCTCGGAACCTCCAGAAATCCACGGGAAACACTATATTCTCTTATAAGAATATTCTGTCTAAAAATTGCCGTGATAACCGTGTATGCCCAATTTCTAATGCTCTGAAACGTTTGGTGGCTATCAAAAGAGCATGTGCCGTGGATCTGGTCGAGATTTCTAGAGAAGACGAGCCGAAACGAACGTGCGAGAGGTTCTTATGGGGTGCAGAGCATAAAAAATTTAAGGGGATTCTCCGCATCACCCTCATTCTTAGCTTGAGGTGCCCCTTTTATATGTCATAATCGCTATATGCATTCTGATGTTTTTTCTGTCATCGCGGACCCTACCCGTCGTCGAATCGTGCGTATCCTCGCCGAGCAAACCCATACGGTGGGTGCTGTTGTTGAAAAGCTGAGCATGAGCCAGCCGACCATCTCAAAGCACCTTAAAGTCCTCCGCGATGCAGACGTCGTCTCCGTGACGGTGGAGGGGCAGCGTCGCCTCTACTCGCTGAACCCCGAGGTGTTCGCAACCGTCACCGATTGGATTAACGAGACGGTTCAGATTGCACGCCGCGCCAGCGAAGCGCCGGTGGCCCTGCCCGGCGGTGCCACCCTGTCTAGCGAGCACGCCCCCACAGAAAAGGTCGAAGCCGTCGCCACCGAGCCGGCAGCCGAGAAGGTCGCCGAGCCCAAGGCTGTTGAAGCCCCCGAGGAAAAGCCCGCGGCACAGTCCGCAGAGCAGCCTGCAGCCGAGGCCCAGCCCACCGCGGAGGAACTGGAGCAGGAGCGAATCCGTCGTGCCCGCGCCCAGTACATTACCCCCAACACGCGCATCATCGCCCGCCCGGCGCACCCGGCACCCGCCGAAGCATCGCCCGCCGCCGCAAGCGAGACCACTCGAGACTCTGAATCTCAGGGCATCCCCGAGCATGAGGAAGCGGTAGACAGCACCCCGATGCGTCCCTTCACCCCCGCCTCCTATGGCTACGACGCGGGCCGCACCGCCCACCCCGAGGTGCAGGTTGCTCCCACTGCCACCGCAGAACCCGTCGAGGAACCCGCAAAGAGCGAAAAGCCCGTCGAGAAGACGGAGAGCCCCGCGGTTTCCGTGTCCTCCGGTTACGGCTTCGACTCGGCCTCTTCCTACGGCATCGATCCCGCTGCCGTGGTGGGCGGATCGGTTCAGCCCATCGTCGAGGAAAGCGCAGCTGAGGAAGGCACCGCTGAGGCAAGCGCCGCCGTGGAAGACTCCTCCGAGAGCTCCGAAGAAGCTACCGTAGCGGCTCCTGCAATTGAACCCGCAGAAGATTCCGCAGCTGCTCCGGCAGAGGATTCTGCGACGGCAGAAGAGGCGTCGGAACAGGCCGAGGGCTCTGAAGAAGCCTCCGAGGAAACCCCCGAGGAACCCGAATCCGCACCTGCCGAGCCCGCGCAGAGCGAACCCGAATACCAGACGATGCCCGCCTACAACTCGGCGTACGTCCCCGCCCAGGAGTCCAAGGAGAAGGAACACCGCGGTGGCCTCTTCGGCTTCCTGCGTGGCCGCCGCCGTTAGCCTACGCATCCTGCGCCCTGCGCGCTACCCCCTGTCCTCAAACACCCACTCTCACTCACCTCTTTAAGCGAAAGACAGCATACACGTGGCTATTCATCGTAAAATTCTGCGCTGGCTCGAGAACGAATTGTTCGAAGGTAATATTCAGCTGGGCCAGGACCTGCCCACGGACAGCGAGATTGCGCGCGCGATTGGCGTGGGACGATCTCGCACCCGCGACGCCCTGCGAACCCTTGAAGACATGGACCTGGTGCAGCTCTACACCGGTCGTGGCAAGGAGATGCTGGTTCACCTGAGTGATGAGCCTGCCGCCGCCGCAAGTGCCGCCCTGCGCCTGCACATGTCGAGCTCGCGCTACCCCACGCGTGACCTGGTGCAGACACGAATTCTGCTGGAGAGCTGGGCGATTGCGCGTATTGATCCGAAGACCGTGTCCTTTGCCGAGATGGACGACGTCCTCGCCCAGATGGAAGACTTCGACCTGTCCATCCGCGATTTCCTGGAGCTTCTGCTGAGCTTCCACCACCAGGTGATGCGTTGCGCCGGCAACGAGCTACTGGTCGGTCTTCTGGCGTCCGTGCGTCAGCCGAGCTTCGAATCGATGCTCTCCCTGGTTGGCCGCATGCCGCTGTGGAGTAGCGCCGTGGAGCGTCTGCGCGCCGAGAGCCGTGCCATTGCCGAGGCCCTGAAGGCCGGCGATGCTGCGACGGCGCGCGCACTGGTGATTGGCCAGCTACGCGGCATGTATTCCGAGGCGGGCATTGACCTGGAGGAAGAAGCGACCTCCGCGAACGGGCTACCCGGTGAGCCGGCGGCGGCCTCCTTCGCCCCGGTTGAGCTGGAGGATTTTGAGGCCGACGACCTGGTTGAAGATTTCGACGAGGCCATTGCCGATGACCCCTCATTCTCGGATGCAGATTTTGCGGTTGCCGGCGTTGAGGTTTCCGGCGATGCACAGCCCGTTTCGGATGGTCCCGCGGAGGAACCCCGGAGTGAGACCGTTGCGCCCGTGATTTCGGCCCCCGCACCTGCCGAGGTGAAGGCTCCCGAGCCCGTACAGTCGGTTCAGGCGCAGCCCGCCCGCTCGAAGACCGAGCCCCAGAAGGCCGAGTCTCCGCGCGCCGAGGCCCCCGCCCGCTCGGCGCGCTCCGTGAGCGCGGATGTGCCGCTGAGCTTCGGCACCCCGCGCCCCCGCACGGCGACCCGTGCTCCCCAGGCTCAGGTAGCCCAGCCCGCGCAGAGTGCCGGCGCCCCGTGGCAGGGCGGCTCCGCGCAGAACCTTTCCGCGCAGAACACCCCCGAGCCGGCTCGGGCCGATGCCCGTGACGCTCAGCGGACCCTGCAGTCCGCTCCCGCCGAGGAGCCGGCGGAACCCGCAAAGGTTCTGCGTGCGGCATCCGGTACGTCCCGTCGCCGTAGCGGCCAGATTATTTCCCCGGTGCGCGCCACCATCATCAAGCCCGTGGATCGTAGCCGCACCCTGGTTGCCCCGAGCGTGCTTGCGTCCCGCGCCGCCGAGCCCGCCGCTTCCTCCGGCGACCGCGTGCTGCGCGCTCCCTCGCGCGAAAGCGTGGAGGCACCCGCTCGGAAGGCCGCCGCCCCCGAGTCCGCCCAGCCGGCCGCTCAGCAGGCGCATGAGGAGCCCTCGGCCGAGCTCTCGAACCGTCTAGAGGCGGCCGCGACGCTTCAAGATACCTACGCGATGCTCCCGCACGAGCAGGATCAGGAGCCGGAGCGCCGCGGTCTGCTGTCCAAGATGAAGCGATTCTTCGGTGTGGACGTGTACGAGCCCGCCTCGCGCGGTGACGCGGAGCAGGCCCCCGAACCGGCTGAAGAAAAGGACGCCGAGGAGAAGGTAACCGCACCGGACGCCGAGGCCCTGGCCCGTGCCGAGGCCGAGCGCGCCGAGCGTCTCAAGGCTTTCCACGCCGCCGCATCCGAGGACTCCGCCGATGAGGAGCCCGAGCTCGCTACCGCTGATTCTGGTGCCCTCGAGGAGCCCGCGGTGGAGGGCTCCGAGGCAGAGCCGGTCGAATCCGTCGAGCCCGGCGAAACCTCCGCACCCGCAAACGCCGACGCCGCTTCTTCAACTCACACCTCTGGCTCCGCCCTGTCGAAGGGCCGTTCCAAGGGCTCGAAGAAGTCCAAGAAGAAGCGTCGCTAGGCTTTCGGAAACACCGTTTTAGCCCGGCTTAGCCCCGGGAAGATCCGGAAAAACGGGGAAAAACTCCTCAAAACCGGCTCTCGAATGGTGAAAATGGGTGCAAACCTAGTACTCTAGGTAGGTAGCGCTCCGAAACGCAGGGTATTTCTGTGCCTAAAATGCGTTCCGGATCGGTTATACCGGTATACATATTCCCGGGTAGCTACCGAGTCGAATGGCTCGGCCGGGTACGAGTAAAGTGAGGAAATCCTATGGGTTCCGTTATCAAGAAGCGCCGCAAGCGTATGTCCAAGAAGAAGCACCGCAAGCTGCTTCGTAAGACCCGCCACCAGCGCCGCAACAAGAAGTAAATAGACTTCTTTCGCCCCGCCCTCTTGCACGAGGAGCGGGGCTTTCGCGTTCTCGCTGTTTGGGGGTGGGGGCCGCTATCTGAGAGACTGGACCCATGACTGAAACTCACACCGTTAAAGTTCATCTCATGCGCCACGGTGAGGTGCACAACCCCGAACGTATCGTGTACGGCCGCCTTCCCGGTTACCGCCTGTCCGAGAAGGGCCGGCAGATGGTGCGTCTGAGCGCCGAGGAGTTCGCGGCACGCGCTGAAGACGGCGCCCGCTTCGTGCACCTGGTCTGCTCACCCCTGCAGCGCACCCGCGAGTCGGCCGCACCCGTCGAGGAGCTGCTGGGGCTGACCGCCCAGCCTGACGAACGCGTCATCGAGGCCGATAACTACTTTGAGGGCCTGCACGTGAACGCGCAGGAGCTTCTGCGCAACCCGCGTCACTGGACGAAGCTCTACAACCCGGCCCGTCCCTCCTGGGGCGAGTCCTACCTGGAGCAGGTACGCCGCATGGCCGCGGCCGTTCAGGACGCCGCCCGTCGCGCCTACGAAATCGGCGGCGAGGGTGCGGAGGCGATCATCGTCTCGCACCAGCTACCGATCTGGATTACTCGCCTGGGTGTGGAGGGTCGCCTGCTGCAGCACGACCCGCGTTCCCGCGAGTGTAACCTCGCCTCGATTACGACCCTCGCGTTCAGCACCGTGGACTTCGAGCACGAGATGCCGCGCTTCGCGGGCTACTCCGAGCCTGCCGCACCGCTGTACGGTGGCGTTATCCAGCTTCCCGGAAGCTAAGTCACGCGCGTTATTCGCGGGTATAGCTAAGGCTGCGGGGCGCATCCATTGAGGGATGCGCCCCGCAGCCTGCGTTAAGAATGGGGAATCGTACCGGGCTATCGGCTCGGGTCGTCCTCGGGAGGTTCGCCTTCGGTCCCTTCATTTTCGGGCCGTTTATGTTCGGGGTTAGAATCCTTGTGCCCGTCGGTGCCGGCTTCTCGAGATGCGCGCTCCGCCTCGCGGCTGGCGCGTTCGCGCTCGGCCTTCGCCTTGAGCCAGCGCAGGTAGGCCTCATCGTCGTCGGGGGAAGCCATCGAGGGGGTGTTGCCTCGCTGAGCCGCGCCGGGCAGAGAGATAGAGCCGCGGGCGCCGCGCTCCCGCTTGGGGCGGCCCAGCAGCAACCACAGCACGGGACCCACCACAGGGAAGAACAGGGTGACGAGAACCCACAGCCACTTGGGCAGGGTACGCTCCTCGCGCGCGGGGGTGCGCACGGCATCCAGAAGGGCGTAGATGGTCAGGCCCACCACGAGGGCGCCCGCACCAATAATCAGCATGGCTCGAAACATAGAACCACTATGACATATCGCGGGTCGTCGCCAAAAGCGAGTCAGCTCAGGACTGATCCACCGCCGCCGTGCGGTATCGAAGGAGCAAAACTTTGGGAGGGCTCCGGCGGCTTAGTAGCCGGTGAACACCTGAATTTCGTGGCTGATGATATCCAGCGAACCCAGCCACACGGCCAGCGCCAGGAGCACCGAGTACACGAGCGCCACGATGCCAGCCTGCTTCAGCACGGGAATCAGCTCGCGGCCACCACGCATCCACACAGTCATGCAGGAGTGAACGGTCGGGCCCACGAGCACGAAGACCAGCATGAACCAGGGGTTCTGGTCGAGCAGCAGGACGGTCAGGAGCAGCGCGAGGGCCATCTCTGCGATGTAGGCGACGCGCGACCAGCGCTCGCCCAGGCGCACCGCAAGGGTCAGCTTGCCGGCCTCGATATCGGTGGGGATGTCACGCACGTTATTCGCCATGAGCAGTGCGCAGGAAATCAGGCCAATACCGATAGCCCCCACCCAGCCCAGCAGGGTCAGCGTGTGGGCCTGCGTGTAGAGGGTGCCCAGGGTGGCGACCAGACCAAAGTAGACGAAGACGAACACATCACCCAGGCCCATGTAGCCGTAGGGGTGCTTGCCGCCCGTGTAGCCCCAGGCCGCAAAGACGCTCGAGGCGCCAATCGCCAGGAACCACCACTGGTTTGCCAGGGCCACCAGCACCAGACCCGCCAGCATTGCCGCACCGAAGCACGCGAATGCGGCGTACTTGACCGAACGGGGGCTGGCCACGCCCGAACCGACCAGACGCAGGGGCCCCACGCGGTCTTCGTCGGTACCCTTAATGCCGTCGGAGTAGTCGTTGGCGTAGTTCACGCCCACCTGCAGGAAAAACGCGACCAGGAAGGCCAGGAAGGCGTACAGCGGCTTGTACTCGCCAATCTCGTAGGCAGCGGCCGAACCGGCAATAATGGGAGCGACGGCAAGCGGCAGGGTGCGCAGGCGCGCGCCTTCAATCCATTGAGCGGCAGTGGCCACGGGGGTTCCTTCCAGGGGTTGATGCGTTTGCGGTGAGGAGGGCTACGGGAGGTACGGGACGGCGCCGTGAGGCAGAACCGCGGCGCGAATACTATCCGCGCGAGGCCTCCCGATAGTCCCTGTCCAGGATACTGTATATTTCGCGGCGGTCCGGTTTGCCAGTGCTGGTAAGCGGGAAGTCGGGCAGGAAGCTCAACAGCTTGGGCGCCGCCGCCACACCCAGGCGTTTGATGCAGAGGCTCCGCAGGGCCTCGCGTAGCTCCGCGTTCTCGGCGAGGGCCGTAGCCGCGTTCTCGGCGAGGGCCGTAGCCGCGCCCTCGGCCGGGGACACGAGCGTGAGGGCGGCCGTCACGGCGGAGCCCCAGCGTGCATCCGGCAGACCGCACACGAGGGCTTCGCGCACGGCGGGGTGGCTCTCAAGAGCCTCAGCTACCGCGCGGGCCGAAATTTTGACGCCGCCGGTGATGACGATGTCGTCGCTACGCCCCAGCACGCGTAGGATGCACGGCTCACCGGGGGCGTGAGTGCTCAGCAGGCCGTAGTCGTCGGTGCGGTACCAGCGGGTGCCGTCGGCAGCGGCGAAGAAATGCTCTGCGGTACGACCGGGGTCGCCCAGGTAGCCCTGCGCCAGATGCGCGCCGCTGATCCAGATGCGACCAACCTGCGGCGGATCCTCATGCGCCGGGTCCTCATTCGTTAGCTCCATACCCGCGGAGGGCACGCTCGGCATGCCCTCTTCCGGGATGAGCTCCACCCGCACGCCGGGCAGCGCCCGGCCGGAGTAGATGCACCCGCCGGCGGTCTCGGCGCTACCGTAGGTGGTCACGACGTTGAGCCCCAGCTCTTGGGCGGCTGCGAGCAGGTCAGCGCTGGCGGGGGCACCTCCGAGCAGAATCCCGGTAAAGGAGCGGAGCGCGGCGTGAATTTCTTCGCCCGTGCGCGGCTGGTTCCGGGCCGTCTCGAGAAGCTTGTGCAGCTGGGTGGGCACGAGCGAAACAAAGCGACGGGTGGAGCTCAGCCGCTCGACCGCCCGCAGGAAGACATCGGGGCTAAAGTGCACCGGCTCGGTCACGGAGCGTGCGATGACTGGCTCGGTTCCGGCCAGCACCGAGCGGGCCAGAACCTGGGCGCCCGCAACATAGTGCGCGGGTAAGGCTAGAAGCCACTGGGAGGCCTCGCTTCCCGCGCTCTTGAAGAAGCCCTCGGTAGCCTCCGCGCTCGCCCCCAGGGCCCGGGCGCTCAGCGCGGTGTGCTTGGGGATTCCGGTGGAACCGGAGGTACCCACGAGCAGGGCGACGGAATCCTGATCGTTCCCCGCGAAGATTCGCCCGAAAGAATCCAGAAGGGCCCGCGGATCGGCGGGTCGATCGGCCCGCAAGCGTACCGCGTGAGGGTGCAGGGCATCCTCCCCGGGGGCGGGTAGGGGCTCGAGCCCGGGTACGGGGGTGGTAATCATAGAAAGTCCTTAGCGGCTGTTCGTAGCGGCTGTGCTCTAGTGGCGTGTCATGCGCCGGGGCTGCAATAACGCGCCCAACAACGCGCCGGAGCCGGATTCTTAACTGAGGTTCTCAGGGTTGAATCCGGCTCCGAGCCTATGCATCTGAAACTACTTCTGCGTAAGAGTATCTCTTAGAAGTAGTACGGGTAGTTGGACCAGTCCGGGTCACGCTTCTGCAAGAACGCGTCGCGACCCTCCACGGCCTCGTCGGTCATGTACGCCATACGGGTTGCCTCACCGGCGAAGACCTGCTGACCGAGCATGCCGTCGTCGGGCAGGTTGAAGGCGTACTTGAGCATGCGGATTGCCTGCGGGGACTGGCGGGCAATGTGCGCCGCGTATTCTAGGCCCTTGTTCTCGAGCTCTGCGTGGGGGACGACGTCGTTGACCGCGCCCATTTCGTACATGCGCTGTGCGTCGTATTCCTTGGCGAGGAAGAAGATTTCGCGGGCGAACTTCTGACCCACCTGGCGTGCGAGCAGCGCCGAACCGTAGCCGGCATCGAAGGAGCCGACGGTTGCGTCGGTCTGCTTGAACTTGCCGTACTCTTCGGAGGCGATGGTCAGGTCAGCTACCACGTGCAGGGAATGGCCCCCACCCGCTGCCCAGCCGGAGACGAGGGCGATAACAACCTTGGGCATGGTGCGGATGAGGCGCTGCACTTCCAGGATGTGCAGTCGGCCCGCGCGTGCCGGGTCGATGCTTTCTGCGGTCTCGCCGCTGGCGTAGTGGTAGCCGTCGCGGCCGCGGATGCGCTGGTCGCCGCCGGAGCAGAATGCCCAGCCGCCGTCCTTGGCGGAGGGGCCGTTGCCGGTGAGCAGTACGGTGCCTACGTTGGAGGTCATGCGGGCGTGGTCGAGGGCGCGGTAGAGTTCGTCCACGGTGTGCGGGCGGAATGCGTTGCGGACCTCGGGGCGGTCGAATGCGATGCGCACGGTGGGCAGATCGCGTAGGATTTCGCCGTTTTCGTCGCGCTCAACCTGGCGGTGGTAGGTGATGTCGGTGAAGTCTTCGAAGCCTTCGACGACGCGCCAGTCGGCGGGGTTGAAGATGTCCGAGACCTTTTCGGGAAGTTGTGCAGTCATAGACCCTATTTTACGGTGCCCGCGGTGCGGCTCGTCGAGGCCGGGGAACGAAGCACGCTCGGCATAATATTCCAATAGCAGAATATGATGCGCGGGGAAGGGTCTCTGTCCTTGCGCTCATACCTGTATCTTGGCAAGTTAAGACCCTATAAACAGGCCAAGGCCCGGACCGCGTGTGTGCGGCCCGAGCCTTGGGGAAGAGACTCTTTACTTGACCTTGGCGAGCTCAACCGCGCGGTCGAACTCTTCGTCAATGGCGTCGTTCTTCTTGTAGGTCATGAGCGAAACCACGATGGCGACAAGCAGCGCCGAAGCGAAGCCGGGAACCATTTCGTAGAGCACGGACTTCATGGGGCTCTGGCCCCATGCGAATGCCACAACGGCACCGGTAATCATGGAGGCCAGTGCACCCTGGGTGGTCAGCTTACGCCAGTAGAGGGAGAGCAGAACGGTCGGGCCGAAGGCCGAACCGAAGCCAGCCCAAGCGAATGCGACCAGCTGCAGAATCGAGCTGTTGGGGTTCCATGCCAGGGCACCGGCGACCAGCGCCACGATTGCCACGCCTGCACGGCCGAGCCACAGGGACTTGCCGGCGCTGAGCTTCTTCGAGGAGAAGATGCCGTAGAGGTCCTCCACCAGAGCGGAGGAGCACACAATCAGCTGCGAGGAGAGGGTGGACATAATAGCCGCCAGAACCGCCGCCAGAATCAGACCGGCGATGAAGGGGTGGAAGAGAATCTGCGAGAGGTCCAGGAACACGGACTCTGCGGTCTCGGGGTTGGTGAGGGATGCTTCGGGGTGGCGTGCAAAGTACGCGATACCCATGAATGCGCCGCTGAGTGCACCGAACACGGTCAGAACCATCCAGCTGATGCCGATGCGGCGGCCGGACTTTGCGTCGGCGGAGGTGCGCATTGCCATGAAGCGCACGATGATGTGCGGCTGGCCGAAGTATCCCAGACCCCAGGCGAGGGATGAAATAATACCGGCGAAGGTGGTGCCCGCGAAGATGCTGAGGGCGTCGGGGCGAACCTGGCTGATGGATTCAACCACCGGGCCTACACCGCCAAGATCGATGATGGTGATGACCGGCACGGCGATGAGTGCTGCAAGCATGAGCAGACCCTGAACCATGTCGGTGTAGGAGGCGCCCATGAAGCCGCCGAAGAGGGTGTAGAACACGGTGATGCCCGCCAGCAGGAGCATGCCGGTGTGGTATTCCTGGCCGAAGGAGGACTTGAAGAACAGGCCGCCGGACACCATACCGGAGGAGACGTAGAAGGTGAAGAACACCAGAATCACGACACCGGAGACGATGCGCAGCACACGCTTGGTGTCCTTGAGGCGGTTGCTCAGGAAGACGGGGACGGTCACTGCGTCGCCGGCAACTTCGGTGTAGCTACGCAGTCGCGGTGCCACGAACTTCCAGTTGCACCACGCACCGATGGTCAGGCCGACGGCGAGCCAAGCCTGGGAGAGGCCGCTGAGGTAGACGGCGCCGGGCAGGCCCATGAGGAGCCAGCCGGACATGTCAGATGCGCCAGCCGAGAGTGCGGCGACGGTGGGGGAGAGCTGTCGTCCACCCAGCACGTAGTCGTCGAGGCTGTTGTTCTTGCTATTGGCCCACAGGCCAATCGCGATCATGGCGACAAAATATATCGCCAGCGCGATGATTTGGTATGTACTCGCGGCCATTGTTTTCCTTCTCTCCTGGTGTTGGTGAGCGTCTGTGTGTATTTATACGCTACTCCATAACTTTATAAGTGGTCTGGGATACATTCTAGATTCTTCAGAACGGAAAATAAAACCGTCGTTGCGAAATTTAGTTATGCGGTAAACAAATAAATATGCATCAATAGAATATTGCGGGTAACCGTATGTGTGGGAGACAGTGGGAATCTGTGTGAAAAAATGCCCGAAAACCCGGGGTGATAGGGCTTTCGGGCATTGTGCCACGGGCTTAGCTATGCAAAGGCAACACAAACGCGCATCGGCATATTCAATGCAAACGAAGAAAACGAAAAGTTTAAAAACCTTGACGGGGTGTCGTCTAACGTGTCGCCCATAGAAGGGGGTACGGGGCAGGAAGAGCCCGCGTTACGTGGTGTGAAGGTCTAAAGATTACGCACGACCCAGGGCTCACGCGACATGAGGGCCGGGTCAAAACGCTCCAGAATCACCGAAGCATCCGGCACCGGAACCCGAGCCTCATGCGGGCGGCCCGAATCGTCCAGCACCGGAATGGAGGCTGCAATCCAGCCGAGCACCTCGGGGATGGTCACCCCCGCCTCCTGAAGCTGAGGCAGGGTGACCGCGCCATCACGCTTGGCCAGGCGCTTACCCTCTTCGTTCAGCGCCAGGGGAACGTGCGCGTAGCGCGGCTGCGGCAGACCCAGCAGGCCCGCCAGATATGCCTGGCGAGGCGCGGAGGGCAGCAGGTCATCGCCGCGCACAATCTGCTCAACCCCCACGAAAGTGTCGTCCACCACGGAGGTCAGGTTGTACGCGTAGGTGCCGTCGTTGCGTACCAGCACGAAATCGTCCACCAGCCCGGTGTAGGGGCCGTAAAAATCATCATGCACCGTGTAGCTCGTGCGCTCGGCGCGCAGGCGCAGAGCCGGCGGACGCTGGGCGCGGCGCTCCTCGCGCTGCGCCTCGCTCAGTCCGCGACAGGTGCCCGGGTAGGCGCCCGGGGCGCCGTGCGGTGCGCTCGAGGCCTCCTGAATCTCGCGACGGGTGCAGTAGCACTCGTACACGAGGCCCGCCTCGCGCAGGCGCTGAACCGCACGCTCGTAGGCGGCAAGGCGCGTGCTCTGGTAGAGGACGCCGGCCCTCTTACCCTCGGTACTCTCTGCCGCGCTGCCCGGGCTGACATCCCAATCCAGGCCCATGGCTTGCAGATCGGCTAGCTGGCGTTCCGCAGCACCGGGCCGCACACGGTCCAAATCCTCAACGCGCACGTAGAAGGGCTTACCGCCGCGGCGAGCCATCGCCCACGCCAGAATCGCGGTGCGCAAATTACCCAGGTGCAGGTCGCCCGAGGGGGAGGGGGCGTAGCGTCCCGTGCCGCTGGGGAAAACCGCACCGGAAACATCGTTCGAAGAATCTGGAGAAATCATGGTTCCATCCTACGCGGAAAGCACTGCAACCAAGGCGGATCCGGGCCGGGCGGCTGGGGCTCCGGAACCCGAAAACCTCTCGGAGTGTGCCCAATTTCCTTTTCCAAAAAGGGAAATCTTGCTCTCTGAGAGTGCAATGGCGCAACATCGCTCAAAAATTCCAGTAGGGTTGTATCTATGGCTCGCACAATTGAACTTGCCGACGGCGTGTATCGCATCGCGACGGATAACTACCGACTCAATACCGGACTGGTTCTCGGACTGGAACGGGCACTGGTCGTAGATACCGGCGCCGGTCCCCGTCAGGCCACCGAAATTTATGATGAGGTTCGCCGCCTCACCCGACTTCCGATTACCGTAGTGAACACCCACGGCCACTACGAACGATTCTTTGGTAACGACGTCTTCGCGGCTATGGGGGTCGAGGAGTTCTGGGCGCACCCCCGCGCCGCTCGCGCCATCCGCAAGTACGGCGCGGCGCAGCGATCCTACGTTGAGACCCTCGAACCCGAGATGGCGCACCACCAGGGTGCCGCCACCGATATCGTCGTGCCCAACCACCTGGTCGCTAACAACGGCGACGGCATCACCTTCACCCCGATCGACCTGGGCGAACGTAGCGCAACCCTCATGTACATGGGTCCCGGCCACACGGACGGCGACATCATGGTCGGCGTTGAGGACGTGCTCTTTATGGGTGGCCTCATTGAGGAAGGCACCGACCCGTACTTCGAGGATTCCTTCCCCGATCGTTGGATTGACACCCTGGGTGCCGTGCTGGAATTCGACCGCTACCGCGTGTTCGTGCCCGGTAATGGCGAGCCCGTGGACCGCACCTTCGTGGAGCGCGAACGCAACACCATGATTAGCGCAATCAAGTCTATTCGTGCTTCGACCCTGGACCGCGAGGACGAGGCGACCACCGCCGCAATGTACCAGCTGCCCTATGCGCCGGGCGCGACCCGCTTCCTGCTGGACCGTTTGGCCCAGCTCGAGAACGCCCCCGACTCTGAGAGCTTCGACGTGGAGCACCCGGACACGAGCGGCTTTACGGGCCCGATTACGCTGGGCAAGGCTGCCTACTAGGCCCTGTACTCCGCGATGGGTGGGGGAACGTAGAGTGCCCCACCGCCTTGCCGGAGCCTCAGCGTATTCAATATAGCCGATACGGCATAAACGCAGGTGCGGGCCGGTTTCTTCTCAGAAACCGGCCCGCACCTGCGTTATATATCAGTCGTGCGCTAGGGGGATCTACGCCGCGGCGTACTCCGCGCGCATGGCCTCACAATCGGTCTTCAGCGCAGCGGGAACTTCGCCCATCGCGCCGCAGAGCTCCACGAAGCGGTGGCGCCAGTCCAGGTGCTCCAGGGCGCGACGAATCTGACGCTCACCCTGTTCGGGGGTCCAACGCGAGGCGGCCTCGGCAACCTGCGCGAGGCCCGCGCAAGCATCCGCGTGATCGATATCGACGGTCGCGCCGTCCCAGAGAATCTCGCGTACGGTGCTCGTGTTCGGAACCTGACCCACCACGGTGACGCCGGAGGCCAGAGCATCGGTCCAGCGGCCGGTGATGTACTCCTTCGTGGGGTGGGTGTAGGGGGCGGGGCTCACCGAGGTGGAAAAGGCCAGCAGGAACTTCGCGCGGTTCAGCGAATCCTGCAGGTGCTGCGCCGACTCGCGGTCGTTCGCGCCAAAGGGCGGGCGGCCCTCGAAGCTCAAACCCAGCTCCTTGGCCAGGCGGGCGGTTGCCTCGTCGTCCTCGTAGGCGGCGGGCTGTCGGCCCACGCGCAGCAGATCGGTGGTCTTGGAGGGCAGGGTCGCAAGACGCTCCGAGAAGGAGCTCCACACGTCCGCGCCCCAGGGCAGCACGCCCGGGGTCTTCACGCCGGCCGCGGTCCAGGGCTGGACGTCGTCGGCGTCGGCGACGAAGATACGGTCGTAGACCGAGGACTTCGCAATGGCGGGAATACGGTCGTCCCAGAAGCTGTCGATGACCCAACCGTAGATGGCACCGTAGCGGCGGAACGCGAAGGAACGCTGCGCGACGGCGTAGAGCTGGCCGGGGTCGGAGGCGATGACCACGCAGCGGCGAGAGCCGCCCTTGAGCCGCGGTAGGCGAGCCAGAAGCTTCGTTTCCTTGGACAGAGAAGCCCCCACGTCGACGGTGTGGACGGTGCCGCCGGTGTAGCGGGCCAGGAGGTCCGCCATGGCGTGCACCGGAACCCAACCGGCGCCGGAGGGGACGGCAACAATAATATCGAGTGAGCTCATAAGATTCCTTGAGAGGGATCCGGCCGGGGAAAATGCGCGCAATGCTCATCACAATTGGCGGGACGAGCGGCACGCTCCCGGGGCGGACGGACGACAGATATTTAAGCGGGAAAATCCCTTGCGGCGGCCCCGGTACCGGGTATTTGCCGGGTAAACCCGCGGCGGGGCGCATGCAGTCTTCAGTATATCCGCAGCCCGTGGTTCTCCGGGGTTCAGCCTCGCCCGCTAGGGTGTGTGAATACGCACCTCGATACCCGATTCGGCGCCAAACCCGGCGGCCATGCGCGCCAGGTTGGTGTTCGGGGCGGCCGCGACCGTGAAGAAGCGGCTCACCGCGGCGGCGAATTGCTCGTCGCGGGCCAGCTCTCCGTGTTCCAGGGTCGTGAAGATGCCGCCGCCGGCGTCGTCGAAGACCTCGATGCGCAGGTCGGGTAGCAGCTCGGTGCTCGGCAGATTGAGCGACGCAATGTCGTGCTGGAAGGTCAGGTCGCCGCAGAGCAGGGTCACCGGCAGGGCGGAGCCGCCGATGACGGGGCGGCCCTCGGAATCCGTCCCGGCGGGGTAGTAGCCCGAGAGGGAAACGCCGATGGCGGTTGCCGTGGTGCCGTCGATACCGGCCAGACCGCGGTTGGCGAAGACGCGCGCGGGGGCGGGCTCGCCCAGGGCGGGGGCCGCCGCCTCCAAATCACGCACAAGGTTGGAGGAGCCCAGCACGAGGAGCCGCTTCTGCTCCACGGCTTCCCGCCAAACGCGGCGGGCGTAGGAGCGTCCGGCGGTGCGATTGCGGTAGTCGAGGTAGCGTTCCTCATCCTCTGGGCTATTGCCCGAGGCACCGTCCGCGCGGTGCTCGTAGGTCTCAATTTCGCGCAGTGCGGCCTGCTGCAATTGCTTGCCGGCACGCATCCACTGCTGGACCCAGGCCTCGGCGGTTTCACCGGTTTCTTCTTCTGCGGGGTCGGTGCCCTTGGCCGGGGCGTCCTTGACACCGCGCGCGAACTCGGCGAGCTGCTGCGGGCTGGAGATTTCGATAAAGGAACGCGCTCCGGGCTCGTACCAGCTGGCGCGGCGCGGCGCGTAGTAGGCGCAGGGCACGCTCTCGTCGGCCAGTAGAGCGGTCACGGGGCGTGAAAGGGTCGGGTGACCGAAGAGCACCACGCGCTCAATACGCGCGGCAGGCTCGAATCCCTCTGAGGAGAGCAGCTGCGGGTAGTGTGGAATGGCGGTCGCGCCGTGGCGTGCCTCGGAGGAGGGCTCGGCCAGTAGCGGCAGGTTCAGCACGCGCGCGAACTCGGCGGCAAATTCCCCAGCCCCGTCGGCGGCCACCACGACGGTACGCGAGGTGGTGGGGGGTGCGGGGGCCTTCGCCTCAATGGTTTGGGCCCCGGTGCTGAGGGAGCTCAGAAGCCACTCCCTTTCTAGCGCGGAAAGCCCCGACCCCTCGGCACGGGCGGCGCGCAGGCGAGCCTCCTCCTGCGGGTCGTAGTCCTCGAGCAGGCTCTGGGCCCACTGCGGCAGGGCGTGCGCGAACTGCCCGGTAGGGGTGAGCGGCGTATCGAAGCAGAGGTTCAGGTGAACCGGGCCGATGGGCTCAGCCGAGGGGCGGGCCCAGTTTTCTGCGGCGCGGCCGGTCAAAGCGTTGAGGCAGGCAGCGAAGGCAAAGGTCTGCTCGCCTTCCTCCTGCTCGGGATAAGCGGTCAGGTCGGCCTCGGCGCGCACAAAGGGAGAGAAGAACCCGGCCTGGTGGGTGGTCTGGTTGACGCCGCTTCCACGCAGACGCTCGGGGCGGTCTGCGCTCATGATCGCGAGGGGTATGCCGGCATGGTAGGCCTCCATGACGGCCGGCATGTACTCGCCCAGGGCGGTACCGGAGGTGCACACAAGGCCCACCGGGCGGCCCGAGGCTTTGGCGATGCCGAGAGCCGTGAAGGCGGCGGTTCGCTCGTCCACTCGCACGTGAGCGATGAGTGCTCCGGCTTCGGCGGCCGCGGCGATGGCGTAGGCCAGGGGCGCACTGCGGGAGCCCGGGGACACGACAATATGCCGCATTCCGGCGCGAATCAGTGAGTCGAGCACGGAAATTGCGGTCAGCATGGCGGGGATGGAGCGATGTTTAGTCACCGTACCATTCTAATGCCGCGCCCATATCGGGCCGGTATGGGTTACCTTCGCGCGCTGGTTCATGACGCACGGGCTCGTGACGACGCGCGGTTCTTGAGAGGCTCAAGCCCCCATGCTCTAGCGGCGGTCTAGCCGCGGTGGATGCGTTCCAGCACGCGGTAGCAGCGGCTCACCCGCTCAGCCCACCACCGGCGGGTCGGCTCGTCGGCGGCCAGGCGCTCGAGGCGCTGCGGGTCGGGCTCGACGGCTCGCACCCGCATGAGCCCGTCGTGGGCGATCATGGGGTCCTCGGCGACGTCCTCGGCCATGAGCGAGACGGTTCCCAGGCCGCACCCGTACTTCAGGGTCGGCAGGGAGGCCGCCAGGGCGGCGCCGGTTGCGATGCCCACCGAGGTTTCCAGGGCCGAAGAGACGACGGCCGGAAGCTGGGTCTGCTCAACGATGGCCAGGGCACGGCGAACACCGCCCAGGGGAGCGGCCTTGATGATGATGAGGTCGGCGGCATTGGCGCGGGCCACGCGCAACGGATCTTCGGCCTTGCGAATCGACTCGTCGGCGGCGATGCGGACCGGCAGTCCCTCCTTGGCCACGGCGTAACGGAGCGCCGCCATGTCCTCGATGGTGGCGACCGGCTGCTCGGCGTAGATGAGGCCGTACTCGCAGAGTTTGCGGAGCGCCTCAAGAGCGCCGGAGGGGGTGTAGCCCATATTCGCATCGATCTTGAGGCGAGCCTCGGGGAGCGCCTCGCGCGCGGCGGCCACGCGGGCCACGTCGTCGGCGAGGCTCTGGCCTTTCTCCGCGACCTTGATTTTGAGCTCCCGGATGGTGCCGTCGTAGCGGGCGAGTACCTCAGGCACGCGTTCGGCGGGGACGGCGGGCAGTGTCGCGTTGAGCGGAATACTTTCGCGCACCGGCTCGGGGGCGGGGAGCCAGGCCGCTTCGAGGGCGCAGGCGAGCCAGGCGGCCGCCTCTTCGTCGCCGTATTCGAGGAATGGCGCGAACTCGCCCCAGCCTCGGGGGCCGCGAATGAGCGCGCTCTGGCGACGGTTCACACCGCGGAAGGTGACGTTCATGGGGATATCAACAACGGCTAGGCATTCGAGCACCTCGTCCAGCGGGGGTAGCGGAAGCCCCGCGAGGCGGAAACCGTAGCCCAGGGGCGGCACGCCGCCCGGGGTGGACTCTGCGGGTGATGATTTGTGATGCACGCTTACTGTTGTCCTTTCCCGCTAAAAATTTTTTTAGCGGTTCAAGCCCCTCGATATGGGGCACGTCCCAACTCGAACCGGGCGCTCGGCACGCCGCTGACCAGGGCTTTTAATGGGGGGCTTGGGGAACTTTCGATACCTCTCGCGTTAAGCCTGCGTATTTTGCGGAAACTCTCAGCTTAGCGACCCAAAAACTTTACCTTTTCATAGCTTAACCTGAGATAGTGAGGTAGTTACTCTATCAGCGCGGTGACCGCATTCGACTCGCGCGAAGGCTTGGGGGTCTTCGCCGCCGGGTGGACCGCAGCGAGGTAACGCCATGAGGGAGAAGGTACGAAACGAAGTGTGGAGGGGCTTATGAGCTATCGATGGAACGCGCACGAAACCGTCGCGAGCGGCGCGGTGAGCGATTCTGAGGCAACCCGCCCGCTTCAGACCGGCGATAATGCCCCTACCCTGCCCTTCTCCGCCGAGGCCGTCGCGGACCGCGCGGCCGAGCTCTCCGATACCCAGCCTATCTCTGCGACCCAGCCGATTTCGGCTACCCGTTCCTCTTCCGCGCGCGCGTACGCGCACGATGCACAGGACCCCACCGAGGTGCTCCCCGCCCGAAGCCCCGACACCCGCTTGCTGTCGAACACTGACGGCTCCACCCGCCTCATGCAGGCCACCCAGACGCTTGAGGAGCCGACCATTCAGGCTTCTCGCTCGCCCTATGCGGCCCCCAGGGTTGAGCCCGCGACTCCGGCTGCACCCGCCGCGCCGGTGCCGCCTCGCGCGGCGAACCCCAACGTTTCCTACGGGGGAGCCTCGTATTCCGGCGTTCCCTACCCCAACGAGGCCTTCCCTCCCGCTTCTCAAACGGGCAACGTCTATTCCCAGGTTGGAGTGACCTCGATGAGCCCCATGGGCAACCCAATCCGCCCGGGTGAGGGCGACCCGAAGAGCTTCCCGAGTACCGGCCTTCTGATGCGGCATCTCTTTGCCCTGCTCTTCTTGGGGGCCTCGCTTTTCGGGGCCTTCCGTTTCTTCATCTACACGCACGTTGGCCAGCAGGTGGATGAGCAGGCCTACGCCGAGTACACGAACCAGTTCCTCAACTATCGCGGTCCGACCCTGACCGCGCTGGACTCGTTGCCGACGATTGTCGGTGTGGTGGCGGTGCTCGGCCTGATTGCGGTGCTGGTATGGAAGCACCGGTTCCTCCCGGCACTGGTGGGGGTGCTCTGCGGCGTGGGAGCCTGCGTCACGACCTACGCGCTGAAGAACTACATCATCGTGAAGCCCGACTGGGGTATTCAGGAGGCGGTGAGCAATTCGGCGCCCAGCGGCCACACGACGTTCGCGGCGGCGGCCGGTGCAGCCCTCTTCCTGGCGGCTCCCCGGTTGATGCGTCCGACCGTGGCCCTGTTGGCGGCGGTCGCGACCTGCCTGACGGGTGCCTCCACGATTATTAACGGCTGGCACCGCCCGGTGGATGTTGTGACCGCGATTCTCGTGACCTCCATGTGGACGGTACTGGGCATGGCCCTGCTGCGCTACGTGCGTCGCGGTGACTTTACGATTGCCTCGCGCGGCGGCCTGGTGTTGGTGCCGTTGTTGACGATTGCGACGCTTTTCCTTTCCTTCTGTTCCGTGATTCTGTACCTGATTGCGATTTTCTCGCCCATCCCGGGAGGCGCGTTTACCGCAGCGACCTGCATGATCGTGGCGGTGAGCTTCGGTACGACGGCGCTGACGGTGAATCTGCTGCGCGCACGCAATAGCAAGCGTCAGGCGTAACCCAAATGCGTGCCTCGCCCTCATACGGCGGGGCACGCGTTTTTATTGGCTTTGTGTGTGGGCGTTGCCTCGCGGGGGAGCGCAGAATACAATGGAGATAATTGGTATTTTTGATACCAAATAACAGTATTGGCGACTAGCTGCCGGGCCGCATACTCCGCCCGGCTCGAGTAGAAAGGTGCGTACCATGGCAGGTACCCATGAAGGCCGCGTCATCATTTTCCCCCAGCTCACCGAGGAGCTAAAGCCCTTCGAAGACAAGCCCCAGGCCCGCAAGATTGTGGACGCCGACGGCGGCAACCTGACCCTCATGGAGCTGGCGGCCGGCCAGTCCTGGCACGAGCACCACAGCGTGCACCCCATCTTCGTGCAGGTTCTCAAGGGCGAGGTGATCTTTCACGTGAAGGATCGCGATATTACCCTGGTCCCGGGCAAGCCGATTCACGTGACCGCCAAACTTCTGCACTCCCTGCGCGCCGTGAAGGACTCCACCCTGCTGGTGACCATGCTGACCGGTGAATCGCACCCCGAGCCCAAGCTCACCGTTGAGGTGGAAGAGGTTTAAACCCCGGCCTCTAAACCCCTGACCCCAAAACCTTAGCTCGCCGCCGCATCTGCACAGGATGCCGCGGCGAGCTTTTTCTCTGTCCTCCTGCCCTCACATATGTCGGCGAGAATACCCTCACGCTACGCCCTGAGCTTTCTGCATGCTCATACGCCCCCGCGCGGGCGTACCCTGAGAAGTACACTCCCGCTAACCTCACAGGGAGCAACCCGAAAGGATACGCAATGCCCAAGTCACTGCAACGCCCCGTCGTTCTTCTCACCGGCGCCAGCTCCGGTATCGGCTACGACGTAGCGCCGCTGCTGGTGCGCTACGGCTACACCGTCTACGGTGCCGCCCGCCGCGTTGAGAAGATTGAAGAGCTCGCCTCCGAAGGCGTGAAGGCGCTCAGCCTGGACGTTACCGATGAAGCATCCATGGAAGCCGCCGTACAGCAGATTATTGAGGCAGAAGGTCGCATTGACGTGCTCATTAACAATGCAGGCTACGGATCCTACGGCGCCATTGAAGACGTCCCCATCGACGAGGCACGCCGCCAGTTCGAGGTGAACCTCTTCGGCCTGGCGCGCCTCACCCAGCTGGTGCTGCCGCATATGCGCGCACGGGGCAGCGGGCGCATCCTGAACATCTCCTCAATGGCGGGGCGTATTACCTCGCCCCTGGGCGCCTGGTATCACGCCACCAAGTACGCTCTCGAGGCGTTCAGCGCTGCGCTGCGCATGGAGGTTGAAGAGTTCGGTATTGACGTGGTCATTATCGAGCCCGGCGGCATCAAGACCCCCTGGGGGCTCATCGCGGCAGACCACCTCGAGGAATCCTCCCGAAACGGTGTCTACGCGGCTCAGGCACAGCGCGTTGCGGCAAATATGCGTAAGCTCTACTCGCCGTCCTCCAACCTTTCAGAGCCCAAGGTTATCTCTAACGCTATTCTGCGAGCCCTGGAAGCGCGCCGCCCCAAGACCCGCTACCTGGTAGGTTTCGGTGCTAAGCCCTCCGTGTTCCTGCATACCGTGCTACCGGACCGTCTCTTTGACAAGGTGGCGCGCCGTATCTTCTAGAACCGAAATAGCGGCGAACTAGAGCATTAAAAAGCGGGCGGTGCTGCGCGAAACAGAATGTTTCGTACAGCACCGCCCGCTATATTTTCAAGAGCTACTACTAGTTTACAACCGCGTGGGTCGGATCGAGCACTCGAGCCAAGAAAGCCCGGGTGCGTTCGTGCTTGGGGGCGCCAATCACCTGGTCGGCAGGGCCTTCCTCCACGACCACGCCGTCGGCCATGAAGACGACTTTGTCGGCCACCTCGCGGGCGAACGCCATCTCGTGGGTCACCACAATCATGGTCATGCCCTCGTCGGCCAGGTTACGCATAATGCTCAGAACCTCGCCGACCATCTCCGGGTCCAGCGCACTGGTGGGCTCGTCAAAAAGCATCAGGTCGGGGTGCATGGAGAGCGCACGGGCGATGGCCACACGCTGCTGCTGGCCGCCGGAAAGCTGAGCGGGAAAACGGTCTTCCTTGCCGGCCAGGCCCACCTTAGCGAGCTGCTCGAGGGCCACAGCCTCCGCCTCCTCCTTGGAGCGGCCCAGCACCTTAATCTGGGCAATCGTGCAGTTATCCAGGATGTTCAGGTGACCGAAGAGGTTGAACTGCTGGAACACCATGCCCATGTGGGTGCGCACGCGGTTAATGTCCACGTCCGGGTCGGTGACCTCGGTATCGCCCACCATGATGGTGCCGTCGTTCGGCTCCTCCAGTAGGTTCACGCAGCGCAGCAGGGTGGACTTGCCCGAACCGGAGGGGCCGATGAGGCACACGACCTCGCCGGGGGCGACCTCCATATCGATACCCTTGAGCACCTGGACCTTGCCGTAGGACTTGTGCAGGTTAGAAATGCGCACCGAGGAGGCGGCCATGGATGAAATTGAAGCGGTCATAGTATCCGTAATCCGTTCTGTCTCGTCGTTGCGCTTACTTGCGGCCGGTCAGCTGGGTGCGGCGCTCAAAGTATGCGGAGAGCTGGCCCAGCGGGACGGTGATGATGAGGTAGCACAGGCCGGCGACCACCAGGGGAGTCAGGCCCGCATTGGCGGCGGTCAGGCCCTCACGGCCGAACTTTGCCAGCTCGTACTGCGATACGGTCACGCCCAGCAAGTAGACGAGGGAGGAGTCCTTGGTCAGCAGGATAACCTCGTTGGTCAGCGGGGGAAGCACCACGCGGAAGGCCTGCGGGATGATGATCGAGATCATCGCGCGGGTGTGGGACATACCCAGGGAGCGTGCCGCCTCCATCTGGCCCTTCGGAATGGCCTGCAGGCCCGCGCGCAGCACCTCGCTGATGTAGGCAGCCGAAACCATACCCAGAGACAGGGTCACCGGAATTAGGTTATCCACGAAGCGAATCTTGAAGGCCAGCGGAATACCGTAACCGAAGGCGAAGAAGACCAGCAGTGCCGGGATACCGCGGAAGAGCTCAACGTACAGGGTGGCAATCCAACGGTACGGGGCAATGGAGGAAATACGCATGAGCGCCAACAGTAGACCGCCGGAGAGGCCCACAACAAAGCCCAGCGCGGTGTAGAGCAGGGTGTTCTTCAGCGCCACGGTGATGACGTCGGGGAACTGCTTAGCTGCCACATCGAGGTTGAAGACCTGCTGGCTGAGGGTCTTCCAGTCAGCCAGCAGAATGGCAGCCAGGGCAATAACGGCCAGGATGGCGTACTGTGCGTAGCGGAAGAGCTTCTGCTTCTGGCGGGGTGAAAGTTTAGAGGACATGCGCTTTCTTATCGAGTGCTGTTCGGTCAAGAGCGTACTAAACGCTCGCGGAAAAAGGCTGGGACCTCCCCAACCCAAAAGTATTAGGGTACTCCTGAATTGGGGGAGGAACTAACCGATGAGGGAGTTAGGACGCGGAGGAGGAGGCGCTCGCGGAGGCCGAGGAGGTGGTGCCCACCCACTTGGCCTTCATCTTGTCGAGCTCGCCGTTCTTCTTGAGCTTGTCAATGGTGGCGTTGGCCTTGGCCAGCAGTGCCTTGTTGTTGGAGGAGACGGCTGCCGCGATTTCCTCGGTGTTCTCGGAATCCTGGTAGGCAATCTTGAAGGAGTCCGGGTCGTTGGTCAGCGCCTCGGAAATCACGGAGAGGTTGGCTGCGACGGCCTTGACCTGACCGGTCTTCAGAGCGGAGAACATGAGGGAGGTGTCTTCGTACTGGATGACCTCTGCGCCGTTAGCCTTGGCGTAGGTCTCACCGCTGGTAGCCTGCTGGGCACCGACGGCCACGCCCTTCAGGTCGGCTGCGGAGGTGATGGAGGAGCCCTTGGGAACCAGGATGGCCAGGTTGTCGTCGAAGTAGACAGTGGTGAACCCCATCTTGCTCTTACGTTCATCGGTCACGCCGATACCCGCCAGCGCGATGTCGCACTGGCCGGTGGACAGACCGGTGCCGGAGTCTAGGCCCTCGAAGCTGATGGAGGTCAGCTGTGCCTTCACGCCCAGGTCGGAGGCGATGGCGTTGGCGATGTCTGCGTCCAGGCCCACGATGGTGCCGTTCTCTTCGTATTCGAAGGGTTTGTAGGGGGTGTTGGTGCAGACGCTGAGCACGCCGGACTTGACGAGGCTGACCTCGCCGTTGGCGTCAGAGTTTTCGTTGGCGGTGGAGACGCAGCCGGTCAGTGCTAGGGGCAGTACTGCCAGCAGGGCCAGCGGCTTGAGGGATGCCTTTTTGAGGATTGCGGTGTTCATCGGGGTGCTCCTATGTGCGGTGTGCGTTCACTCGTTGAGCGGCGCGTTCTATGAAATCTAGAGTCTATTGTGCGCCTGCATGTTAAAAAATGCAAGCATATACATAAATATTCATAATATTTTGCTGAATATACATAAATTTACCCTCGAAGGATGAATAAAACCCCGCCTATGCGGCCCAAAAATCATCCGAGCGAGCCAGCGAACCCCTCACATGACGTAACTACGGTTCACCCAACTATCGAATCCCCCAACCTCCATGCCACAATTGAGAGCGTGAACGCAGAGAAGAATACCCGCGCCACCCGCGCCACCCTGGATAAGAAGACCAGCGACATCGCCGCAATGTTCGATACCGTCGCCGAACGATACAACCTGATGAACGGCATCCTTTCCCTCGGCCAGCACATCTACTGGCGCAAGCAGGCCGTCGCCGCCGTCGACGCGCACCCCGGCCAGAAGGTCCTGGACGTAGCCGCAGGAACCGGCGTCTCATCCGAACCCTTCGTCGACGCAGGTGTAGACGTCATTGCCGCCGACCTCTCCGAGGGCATGCTGGACGTTGGTCGTCGTCGCCGTCCCGACATGACCTTCGTGCAGGCCGACGTCACCGCCCTGCCCTTTGAAGACGGCACCTTCGACGCGGTCACCATGTCCTACGGCCTGCGCAACGTCGCAGACTACCCCAAGGCGCTGAGCGAAATCTACCGCGTTCTCAAGCCCGGCGGCCGCATCGTGATTCTCGAGTTCTCGACCCCGACCTTCGCCCCCTTCGGCGCGGTGTATAAGAACTACATCATGAAGGCGATTCCGCCGATTGCGCGCGCAATTTCCTCCAACCCCGAGTCCTACGAGTACCTCGCCGAGTCCATCATCGCCTGGCCCAACCAGCAGGCACTGGCCGAAAAGTTCAAGGAGGCGGGATTCACCTCGGTGCAGTACCGCAACCTGACCGGCGGTATCGTTGCCATTCACCGCGGCTTCAAGCCTGCGGAATCCAACGCATAACGTTCACACCACCCCGACATACCCACCGCACCGTTTTCACGCCGCCCCGATAGGACATTCCGAGGGACGGACCACTAGAAAACACCAAGAAGATAGAAGACACCGTGACCAACGCAGAGCAGCCCATCGCCGCCACCGACCTGCTGGGAGACCTCGATCTGAAGCTTCCCGCGGGATTCGAACTGATCGCCGCAGACCCCAAGCTGGGTCCGCAGATTCTCTCGTCCCTCGCCCGTATTGAGGAGCGCCTGGGCGAGGCCATCGCGCAGACCGACCACCTGGCAGACGTCGCCTCCCGCCACCTGCTTCTGGCCGGAGGCAAGCGCGTGCGCCCGCTGCTGGCCCTGCTCTCGGCAGCCGTGGACGGCGAAATCAACGACGAGGTTATCGAAGCCGCCGTGGTCGTTGAGCTGACCCACCTGGCAACCCTCTACCACGACGACGTCATGGACGACGCCCCCAAGCGCCGCGGCGTGGACAGCGCCCAGATGATTTGGGGTAACTCCGTCGCAATTCTGACCGGCGACCTGATCTTCTCCCGCGCCTCCCTGCTGGTCTCTGAGCTGGGTACCCGCCCCATGAAGATCCAGTCCCAGACCTTCGAGCGCCTGGTGCTCGGCCAGCTCTTCGAGACCACCGGCCCGCGCGAGGGCCAGGACCTACTTGACCACTACATCGCCGTCATCGAGGGCAAGACCGGCTCCCTGATTGCCGCGGCCGGCGAGTACGGCTCCCTGCTTTCGGGTGCCTCCGAGGAAGTCATCTCGATGGTCAAGACCTACGGCGAGCTGGTGGGTGTGGCCTTCCAGCTGGCGGACGACGTGATTGACATTGTTAGCGACGGCAAGACCAGCGGTAAGACCCGCGGCACCGACCTGCGCGAGGGCGTTCCGACCCTGCCGACCATCCTGCTGGACCGCGCTGTGGCGGCCGGCGACGAGTCTGCCCGCGAGGTACGCGCCCTGCTGGACGCCGACCTCAGCTCCGACGAGGCCCTGGAGACGGCCGTTGAGGCCCTCTCGGCCCACCCGGTCACCCAGGAAGCCTGGCAGATTGCCTACGACTGGGCCGATCGCGCGATTGAGGCGATCGCTCCGCTGCCCGATTCCACCGCGAAGGCTGCGCTGGAGTCCTTCGCCCACGCCGTAGTTCACCGCGAGGGCTAGTCTCAGCTAAAGGGTTGCCTTCTGATTCTTGACCGTGAGGCCC
Source organism: Rothia mucilaginosa (assembly GCF_001061665.1). GTDB lineage: Bacteria > Actinomycetota > Actinomycetes > Actinomycetales > Micrococcaceae > Rothia > Rothia mucilaginosa_A. The sequence goes on from NZ_JVSP01000002.1 coordinate 186,846, forward strand.
CGCCCGTCCACCAGGACGAGCGGGGCCTCACGGCGTATCTGCGGGCAGAATTTTGTGTCGTGTCTCGTTTGAACGGGGCTCCGATATTTCGCATGGTGGGGTTGTGCGGGAATTTCTTGACCGGTTCTCGCTCTTTAAGGTAAACCTGAGAGTCATGTCTAAAACGTGCCACCACGTTCTGGACCCCCGACGGCTCCCTCGCCCACCCCGCGTTGGACGGGCCGTCGCTTCTCTTGGACGCGAGCAAGTCCCGCCAACCCGCGGTTCCCCTCGCACCAACCATCCGCGTCCCCACATCTAGAGGTTTACAACAATGGGAGCATCTACCCCTAAGGCGCCCGCGAAGCGCGAAGGCTTCTCGAGCCGCCGCGTCTTTATCTTTGCCGCCATCGGTTCTGCTGTTGGTCTGGGCAATATTTGGCGTTTCCCCTACATCGCATTCGACAACGGCGGCGGCGCCTTCATGATCCCCTACATTGTCGCCCTGCTGACCGCCGGCCTGACTTTCCTGTTCTTTGACTACGCCATTGGTCACCGTGCGCGTGCTTCGTCGCCGCTGGCCTTCCGCCGCCTGAACCGCAAGACCGAGTTCATCGGCTGGTGGCACATGGGTATTAACTTCGTGATCGCTATCTACTACGCCGCTATTGTGGCGTGGTCGTTGCGTTACATGGTTTTCTCCTTCACCAATGCGTGGGGCGATAACCCGAAGGCGTTCTTCCAGGGTGAGTTCTTGAAGGTTGCGGACACCCCCGGTGTCTCCCTGGACTTCAACATGAACATCCTGATTCCCATGGTTCTCGTCTGGGGTGTGCTGCTGGCTGTGATGGCTCTGGGCGTGCAGAAGGGTGTTGGCGCGGCCAACATCGTCTTTATCCCGCTGCTGCTGGTCATGTTCGTGGGCCTGGTGATTTACTCCCTGACCCTGCCCGGCGCAGTTGACGGTCTGAACGCGCTGTTCACCCCCAGCTGGGATTCGCTGGCTAACCCGGATGTGTGGGTTGCCGCCTACGGCCAGATTTTCTTCTCGCTGTCCATTGGCTTCGGCATTATGATCACCTACTCCTCCTACCTGAAGCCCAAGGCTGACCTGACCGGTTCGGGTGCCGTGGTTGGCTTTGCAAACTCCGGTTTCGAGCTGCTTGCGGGTATTGGTGTGTTCTCGGCTCTGGGCTTCATGGCTCAGGCTGCGGGCACCCAGGTGAGCGATGTCGCGACCAGCGGTATTGGTCTGGCGTTCATCGCGTTCCCGACCATTATTTCTCAGGCTCCCGGCGGTGTGCTGATCGGTATTCTCTTCTTCGGCTCCCTGCTCTTCGCGGGCTTCACCTCCCTCATCTCGATTCTTGAGGTGATTATTGCGGGTGTTCAGGACAAGTTCGCCACCTCGCGTCTTGCTTCCACCGCCCTGGTGATTATTCCGGTCGCCGTGATTTCGCTGTTGCTGATGCCGACCACTACCGGCCTGTACGTGCTCGATATTCTCGATAACTTCGTGAACCTCTTCGGTATTCTGGCCGCCGGCCTGTGCGCCATCATCGTCGTGGCGTACGTGGTGCGTGCGCTGCCCGCCCTGGCCGAGCACCTGAACCGTTACTCCTCCATCAAGGTTGGTAAGATTTGGATGGTTCTGCTGGCCGTCGTGACCCCGCTGGTTCTTGGCTACTCCCTGATTCAGAGCGTCATCAAGCTGATTCAGACTCCGTACGAGGGTTACCCGACAGATATGCTGGCAATCTTCGGCTGGGGTATGAGCGCGCTCCTGCTGGTCGGCGCGATCGTTGTTTCTCTCTTGCCCTGGTCGAAGAAGTCTCGTGCCGCTGAGAAGCCTCCGGCACCTCCGGTGATTGCCGGTCAGGTGGAGCACGACCACGTCGATACGACCATTACCCGTTAGGAGCCCTCATGTCTATCTCTGCAATTGTGATGCTGATTGTGGCCATCCTGATTATCTGGGGTGGCCTGGGCCTGGCGATGCTGAACCTGCACCGCCATCCGGACCTGGATGCCCTGGACGAAGCGGCTGAGGCTCAGGGCTCCGAGCTCTAGAGCGTAAACGCGACATACAGTGATGCCCCGCCGGCTTATAGTTGGCGGGGCATCACTGTATTTTATGCGGGTGTTGAGCGTGCCGAGGGGACAGAACGGGGGAGGGAACTATTTGTTCTCGGAGCGCTGGGTTTGCTCCTGCTCTTCCAGAAGAATCTGCGCATCCTCAGCCTGTACGTTTTCCGCCTGAACCAGCGGAATCATGCCGGTCTCCGGATCCGACAGCGCGGAGGCGCGGTAGGAACGAGAGGCACGCAGAGCATCCACCGTGAAAATGATGAGCGCAACCCAGATGAGGCCCAGGCCCAGCACCTTATCGGGGCTCATGTGCTCGTGCAGCACGGTGATGGCCAGAACGAACTGGATGGTCGGGCCCAGGTATTGCACCATGCCGATGACCGAGAGCGGCAGGGCCTTGGTTGCCGCCGCAAAGAGCATGAGCGGCACAACGGTGACCACGCCGGTGGAAGCCAGGAGCCAGAAGTGCCCGGTGCCCTCGCTGAAGAGGGTCATCTGACCCTGTGCGTTGAGGACGAAGAGCGCAATAACGCCGAAGGGAGCCAGGATTAGCGTCTCGAGGGACAGCGAGACGATGGGGCTCACCTCATGGGCGATACGGGCCTTGAGCAGGCCGTAGATGCCGAAAGTAAAGGCCACGCCCAGGCCGGTCCACGGCACCTGCCCGTAGATGAGGCTCATCATCAGCACAGCGATACAGGAAATCGCCACCGAGACCCACTGCGCGGCGCGCAGCCGCTCCTGCAGGAAAATTACGCCCAGCACCACCGAAACCAGCGGATTGATGAAATATCCCAACGACACATCAATCGTGTGGCCGGTCGTCGTCGCCACCACGTAGATGAGCCAGTTTGCGCAGATGAGAATGGAGGCGGCCGTCAGCACCAGCATGATGCGGCGGTTCCGCAGGGTTCGGCGGAAGTCGGCGGTTGCCCGAACAAGAGGTAGTAGCAGGGCGCAGAAGATGAGGGAGAAGACCACTCGGGCCACGACGATTTCAATCGGCCCGGCCGGCGCCATGACCACAAAGTAGAGGGGGAGCAGACCCCAGATGAGGTAGGTACCGATGATGGTGATAAACCCGTTACGGGTGGCGTGTTTCTGCGTCTCTGACATGGTTTCTTCTTGAGCTACTTTCTTCTGTGCGTGTTCTTTGAGCGTTATTCGTCGGGTTGGGGCCGCACACAATCAATCCCGCGCACTGCAGACATCCTCGTGGGGACCGGATAGAGGTGCTCCGGACGCCGTCAGGCGCGGTACCACGAGGATACCGCGCCTGACGGGGTGTTGTGTATTCGGTTTAGAGGCCGAAGAAGCGGGAGAAGAAGCCCTTCTTCTTGGGCTCGGGCTTCTGCTGCTCTTCCTCGCGGCGCTCCTCGAAGTGCTGACGCTCGTACTCTTCGTGAGCGGCTTCTTCGCGCTCGGCGGGCAGGTCGGGGGCGTCGCCGGCGTTGTGAATCGGCTCCACGTACTCGGCGATTTCCTCTTCGGTGTACTCGCCCTGTGCCTCGTAAGCTTCGGGCTCCTCGGCGTGCTGCTCTGCCGGTGCCTGCTCGGCGGGAGCCTCGTGAGTTTCAACGTGCTGCTCGTCCTCGGCACCAATCGAGGCGTCGGTGTAGACGCGGGCCTGCTCGGGCTCGTGCTCCTCGACGGGCTGTTCCGCCGGGGCGGGCTGAGCCTCGGCGACGGGTGCCTCGTACTCCTCGTGAGCTTCGGTGGCGGGTGCCTCGTAGGTATCAGCAACCGGTGCGTGCTCCGCAATCTCGACGGCGCGCTCGGCCTCGGCGCGGGCGGCGGCGCGCTCGGCGGCCTCCTGCTCGCGCTGGGCGCTCTGAGCGGCGGCCTCGGCAGCGGCGATGCGCTCAATCTCGGTACGGGCGGCTGCGAGCGACTCGCGACGCTGGGCAGCGGCGGCGGCGCACTGCTCCAGAACCTCGGGGCCAACCTGCGGCTCGGCCTCCTCAATACCGCTGATGCGACCGTCGTCGAACCACAGGCGCAGTGCACCGTCGGTTGCGGTCAGCACGGCGGTTGCCTCGGTATCCCAGGCAATGTGGAAGCCGCGCTGCTGGGCGTAGGAATCCACCGCCAGAACCTGGTTGTGAATCTCTTCGCTCTGCAGGGTCTTGGCGATAACACGGCCGATGCCCTTGTAGGTGGGGGCCTCGAGGGCCAGCTCGTGACCCTCCAGCAGAGTCCACGCGCGCACACCGGCACCGGCGGGCAGCGGGTAGTGGGCGTAGAGACCGCTCAGGGTCTTGGCCGCCAGGGTGAGCCGGCGGGCCAGGGACTCCGAGAGGGGAAGCTCATCGGTGGTCAGTTCGACCAGGCCGTCGCGCTCGCCGGCTTCGCGGGCCTGAATGGCTGCGGAAACCACGGAGTCGGGGAAGTAGCCCAGCTGCTGCCAGGACCAAATCCAGGTGCCGCGGTTTTCGGATTCGGTGCCCAGCAGGTGCGGCTTGAGCGAGAGCGGGGGAACGGTCTCAAAGTCCAGGGACTGAGAAGTGAAGTCCACGTTCCACTCGGAGGTACCCACGAGCTCGGCGAGTCGAGCCTGGTACTCGGTGGAGATAAAAATCGATGCGTCGATAAGATCCTGCAGAGAATTCGTCATGATTTAAGATTATCAACCTTTTGAGGGTGTATCTGCCCTGTATCCCCCGTTTCGGGCGCTCTTTCGACGGATGCGTGGCGGGCAGGGCTCGATGGAGGAGGCCGCGGACCTCGGTTCAGCCTCTTGCTGAGGTTGAGGGCGGGGGTCTGATTCGGGGTTTTAAGGAGCGTCGAGGAGAGGGCGAACATACATCTTTCGGCGTAAACTATGACCGTGAAGCTGACACGTTCGTTAGAATCGAAGTGAGCGGCTTTTTCCGGCACCACTGCAAGCCCATAAATCTTTCACATGCAATCACGGATGCACTCTGCCGCGCCGTAATTCAACACTCAAGGATGTATGAACACATGACTGAACCCCGCCTCACCGAGACGAGTAGCCGCGCTGCGCGCATCCAGGACGCGCTCAATAACATTGGTAGCTGGCTGCTCGACGTTGTGAACGCCGACCCCGGCTGGAGCGAAATGGTACTCGACGTGAAGCCTCTCGCGGGGCAGATTTTTGTGCGGGTACGCGAATTCCGTGACGGCGAGGAGTACATCGGTACGGTTGGCCCCCTCAAGGAGGGTTCGCCCATTATCGCTGAGGTGCGCAAGCTGCAGCGCGCAGCCTACGACGGTAACCGCGGCACCTGGTTCACCGCATCTATCGTGGTGGCGGCTACCGGCTGGCCCAACCCGCAGTTCAGCGTGGGCGCATCGTACAACCGCGACGACGAGCCGGACAACTGGAAGAACGAAGGCACCCTGACCGCCACGGACGTGCGCGAGCACCTGGCTGAGTTCCCGCGTGACGCTTCCCGCGTGCCCGAGTGGGCCCGCGAACGTATGGAGGGGCGCGCCCGCCACTCGGCCGCAGCGGCTCTGGGTTCGAGCGAGCACGAGATTCCGAATCCCTACCTGGTGGCTGCGCTGCAGACCTTCCGGAACGATGTGCAGGAGCGCACCCTCATTAACGTGGTGCGCACGATGCTTGGCGGCGATGTTCTGCTGGACGCGACCGGTTCGCTGCTGATTCCCTCGGAGACCGACCCGATGGGCCCCGAATCCGTGCTGACCCACCAGGTGATTCGCATGCCTGAGACCGGCATGCAGGCCCTGTGCGTCTTCTCATCCTCGGAGCACGTGGGTAAGAGCTACGTGCGCCAGGAATCCGAGGGTGAAGAGCTGATTCTTCGCGAGCCCGCGATGAAGGTCTTCATGGATTTCCTCGCGAACGAGGCGCTCGACCTGATTGTGGTCGATCCCGGAACCGATCACGAGTGCTACATTGAGCGCGCTCAGGTGCAGTGGATTGTGACCTCTCCCCGCAACGATGGCGCGAAGATGGCGCTGACCCAGGACAACATGCAGATGCTGCTGGGTTCGCTCGTGTCTCCTGCCTCGGTGCTGTTGGTGGGCGTGGACCCGAACGACCCCTCGGGTTCCTCGTTCGTGTTTGATCCCGACGAGAACGGCAACCCGCAGAGTCTGCTGGTCTTCACCTCGCCGATTGAGATTGCGGCGCTGGACCCGCATATTGAGGTGCGTTCGGCGAACGCCCTGGAGATTCTGCGCTACGCGCTGGAGATTGGCGCCCCGAGCGTGAAGGTAAACGCGATTAACCCCTCGACCGTGCTGAGCGCCCAGCAGATTCGTGAGCTGCTGGAGATCGTGGATTCGCAGCCCCGTCCCGGCATGTAGCTTCAACATACTTAAAACAGCTGACCGCTAGCGGCGACCCGATGGTCGTCTCTAGCGGTCAGTCTTTTAGCAGGCGGATGCGCTCCGGGATCCAGCCGACGCGTAGGATGCGGGGCGCCGCCGCGCTTAACGGTTAGTTACCCAGCAGGTGGGCCGCCGCCTCACGCTGGGCGCGGGCGAGCTTGGCCTCTTCCTCGGTCTGGCAGTCGGTGCAGACGCCCTGGTAGAGCACATCGGCGCTGAAGAGCGCCATGCCGTGAAAATCGCTGGGGGTCAAGCAGGGGGCGGAGCCCACGGCGCAGTCGACGTCCTCAACCTTGCCGCAGCGCACGCAGAAGGCGTGGTGGTGGTTGTCGCCGGTACGGGTTTCGTACAGGGCGGGGGTTCCGGGCGGTTCGAACTTGCGGAGCAGGTCGATATCGGTCAGGTCCGCGAGAATGACGTAGACGGACTGGACCGTGATGGCGGGGATGCGCTCGCGCACGGCCTGCACGATGGTGTCCGCGGTGGAGTGCGGGTGGTCCTGCACGGCGTGGAGCACTGCGAGTCGCTGCTTGGTGACGCGGCGTCCGCGGGTGCGCAGGCCGGTGGTCCAGGCTTCCTCGAGCTGCTCGTCGCTCATGGGGGAGAGGACGGGTAGCCCGGTGAGGTGTGCGCATCCGGGCCCGGCTAGTTGTTGTTCTGGGATGGGGGTTGTCTTAACGTCTGTGGTGTTGTGTACGTCGGTCATGATCCCATTCTACACGTTATTATGAGGAATTCATCATTATATTATTATGAATTCATAATAAATCCTTAGGGGGGACTCAGCAGCGGCTCACCATTTTCGGTCCTCTTTCCAGTCCTCGAGGAACTGGTGGTATCTCCCGTTCCTGCGACGACCGATGCCGTACAATCGGGAACGAAGGACCGCGCAATGAAGGCGCGACCGATAAACCGTCAAGGAACCACCGGGGAGGGTACGAACGTGGTCTACAACTTCACGAACCCCATCTATATCCTGCTGATGGTTCTGCTCTTTGGTGCGCCCCTTGTAACTCCCGTTCTCTACGCCCAGTACCGTAGCGTCAGGTCAGGATTTGACCTGGAGGGGCAAATTATGCTGGGGTTGCTCTTCATTATCTTTCTGGGAGCCTACGGCACCATCCTCATACTGGGTATCTTTCCTACCGCAACCGCGCAGGTTCTGGAGCAGGTGCCGCTCGTGACTATCCCCGGGGCTATACCCTAGCCGTCCTGCCCCGTTCTGACGCTCTGGGTGAATCTGCCGCTTTTGGGGATGCGCCCGGCGGGCCGCTTCCGTATCCTGAAGAGTCAAGCGCGGTCTACCCGCGCTGTCCACCCGCACTTTGGAGCTCAGGAGGTTCCTCATGCATCGTCACCACAACGGCCTTAAAACCACCCTTCTTATGGGGTCCATGGTGGGCCTTATGCTGCTCATTGGCGGCCTGCTGTCGGCAGCCTTTAAATCCTCATCCTTCATCTGGATTATGGGCCTGCTGAGCCTGGGCGGCGTCGCGTACACCTACTGGAACTCCGATAAGCTGGCTCTGCGTTCGATGAACGCCTACCCGGTCACCCGCGATGAGGTGCCGGTGCTCTATGACATCGTGGAGGAGCTCTCACGCACCGCCGGCCAGCCGATGCCCCGCCTCTACGTGGCCCCCACGATGACCCCGAACGCGTTCGCGACTGGCCGTAATCCGCAGAACGCGGCCGTGTGCTGCACCGAGGGCATCCTGCAGCTGCTGGACGAGCGTGAGATGCGCGGCGTGCTCGGCCACGAGCTCATGCACGTGTACAACCGCGATATTCTGACCTCCTCCGTGGCGGCGGGTATCGCCTCCATCATCGGCATAATCGCCCAGGTGCTTTCTTTTGGTGCGATGTTCGGCGGCTCGAACCGCGACGATAACCGGGCCAACCCCCTCGCGGCGTTCGTGATTGCTCTGCTGGCCCCTATTGCTACGCAGGTGATTCAGATGGCCATTAGCCGTACCCGCGAGTATGACGCGGACGAGGATGGCGCACGCCTGACTCGCGACCCCATCGCCCTGGCCTCCGCTCTGAATAAGCTTGAGCGCGGCGTCTCTCTATACCCGATGAATCCGGACGACCGTAGCACCCAGGCTGCAAGCGCCATGATGATTGCGAACCCCTTCGGTTCCCTGCAGAATGTGATGTCCACCCACCCGCCGATGAATCAGCGCATTGCGCGCCTGCAGCAGATGGCCCGCGAAATGGGTCAGTACTAGGCTGAGCAAGCCCGTATAGTTTTTTCGTCAAACCCGCCGAGTCGGAAGATGACTCGGCGTGACGATTATGACCCGCGATGACGGGACTACAGACAAAAATCCTCGGGGTGGCTACTGTGGAAGTAGTCGTCCCGAGGATTTTTGCGCTCGATGGTGCGCGTCGGATGCGACGGGTGCATCCGCCGGCTCCATTGGACCCCGAGCGCTTAGCGGTAGTTGACGAACTGGAGGTCAACCTCAAGGTCAGCGGACTTGAGCATTGTAATGACTTCCTGCAGGTCATCGCGGGACTTGGAGGAGACGCGCAGTTCATCACCCTGGATGGTTGCCTTCACGCCCTTGGGGCCCTCTTCGCGGATCATCTTGGAGATCTTCTTCGCCTGATCCTGAGCGATACCTTCCTTGATGGAGCATTCGATGCGGGTTTCCTTGCCGGATGCGTAGGGCTTGCCGGAGTCCAGGGACTTTAGGGAGATGCCGCGCTTGACCAGCTTGGACTGGAAAACGTCGAGCACTGCCAGGGCGCGCTCTTCAGCGTTGGCCTTGATGAGGATCTTGTCGCCGGAGTAGTCGATTTCGGCGCCGACGCCGCGGAAGTCGTAGCGCTGGGAGATTTCCTTCTGTGCCTGGTGCAGGGCGTTGGATACTTCCTGCTTGTCGACCTTGGAGACGATGTCGAACGAAGATTCGCTAGCCATGGATATTCCTTTCGTGAATGAGGTGCTACAGGCACCGGTTAGTACTAGCCTACCGGGTCTGCGGAGTTGTTCACAGCTAACTAACAGAAATGCCGACCTGTTTTACAGGTCACTCTAATCTTTGAAGAGGATAATAGAAGCATGACCACTTATGACCTGTCCGTGACGGACGTGCAAGCGAGCGAAGAAGCTCGAGACCTGCAGACCCTTCTCTTTATGGACTTGCATAATTCTCTGAGTCCTGAACCCGAGGGTATTCCTGAGGCTGAGCGTCTCAATGAATCTGACCACCACGAGATTCATCTTGACCTGTATGGGGAAGATGCTGAGCCCTCCCCCTTCGACGGTATTGGTATCACCCTGACGGAGCCTTCGCTCGTAGCTCGATTCTGCGGCGTTCGTCGCGACCTGGAGCGCGAAATTTCCGGCGGCATGTGCACGGTTGAGCAGGCGCGCCGCTACCTGGAGCACCTTGAGATTGTGCTGTTGCTTGAGCAAGACGGCGATATACCCTCCCGTTCCTTCTAGGCTGGGTGCCTCCCAGACTGATAGTCGTGAGGTTTGCCGTTCTTACGGGGCTCCGGACCAAGAGCCATCATCGAGTATAACCTTCGTCACAAATCTAGCTCTGAAGTGTACACGGCTCGCAATCTGCTGTAGAGTAGTCTCTGTTCGCGTGAGCGAGCAACTAGCACCTAGCTAGGCGGCAGGTTACCCGAGCGGCCAAAGGGGGCTGACTGTAAATCAGCTGGCACTGCCTACGGGGGTTCGAATCCCTCACCTGCCACAAATAGCCCGGTTACGAAAGTAACCGGGCTTTTGTGTATCTAAAACCAAAAGCTTAGCGGTGAGGCGCATCTGCGCGATGATGCTCCTCAGCGAAGTCCCGGTACGGTTTGTGCCTGCCGGGTAGCGCGCCTCCACAATCGGCCACAGGAACCTTCACCGGAGTTCCCGCGACACGCCTAAAACTCGGCGGAAACTACCGCGTAAAGAGCTAACTATGACGGCTGCTTGTCATATCTTTCACAATGTTTGAATCCCAGAGCGAACAATTAGCGATTGGGGTCTTGAGGGTGTAGCTTTATCTCATGGCTACTAATGAAATTACTCAGCAGAACCTGACTGCTACCGTCGAGAGCAACGACATCGTCTTCCTGGACTTCTGGGCAGATTGGTGCGGTCCCTGCAAGCAGTTCTCCCCCGTCTACGAGGCGGCTTCGGAGAAGCACAGCGACATTGTTTTCGGCAAGGTCGACACCGAGGACCAGGGCCAGCTCGCTCAGGCAGCAGGCATCACCTCCATCCCCACCATCATGGGCTTCCGTGACGGTATCCTGGTTTACCAGCAGGCTGGCGCACTGCGCGAAGACCAGCTGGAGACCGTAATCGGTTCGATTCGCGAGCTCGACATGGACAAGGTCCGTGCAGAGATTGCAGCGGCTGAAGGTTCCGCAGAGAAGAAGTAAGCTCAACCACGCATCAGAGCTTGAACGGGGTGCACCCACCGGATTAACCGGAGGGTGCGCCCCGTTGCTTGTGCTCTCACCGGGCACTCAGCGCTCGCGGTGATCCTCAATGCTCATGCGCGCGCCGAAGCGCTGCTTCCAGAAGCCGGAGGCGTACATGTAGCGCACCACGCGCTGCCGGTGCGGGCTGTAGGGGGCGAGCAAGGCGAGCATGCCCGCATCATCGGTGCGGCGGCCCCCGAGCAGTTCGCCAACCGAGTGGGCCAGATGGTAATCGCCGACGCTGATAGCGTCCGGATGCCCGCAGACGCGCTGGAGGGTTTCGGCAATGCTCCACGGGCCTACTCCGCGTAGCGTGTTGAGCGCCCGGGCCAGGGCGGTGACATCGCCGGTGCCGGCGACCCGAGCGATGGCGGGGGCGGAGCTGGCGTAGGCGCGCACCGCATCGTAGCGGCTCTTATCCACGCCCGCCCGGTGCCAATCCCAGGTGGGGATGGCCGCCAGGGTGCGGGCCGTGGGGTAGACGCGCATGCCCTCGGGCTGAGCGGAGAGGCCGCTTGCCGGGGCAGGTTCGCCGTGCCGGTACAGAATCCACCGCAACGTCCTGAAGGCTTCGGTCTGCGTGATGCGCTGTTCCACAATGGCGTTGAGTACGTGCCGGTCCAGCTGGCCCGAGGCGCTTAGCCGTAGCCCGGGGTTGGCCCGCCACGCGGTACGGACGCGCTCGGGGAGCTCCCCGAACGAGGGAAGGGACGCGAAATCCTCGGGACGGTCGTGCAGACCCAGCCAGTAGGTCATCTCATCGGCCAGCGCTCGTACGTCGTGGCGTGCCGCCAGCTGCCGCTCGGCGGAGTCGTAGGAAGCCCAGATGCGAACGCGGACGGGGCGCATCAGCAGCCGGTGCAGGGCCGGAAGGGCGGCCGCCGCGGAATCGGGAGAGCCCGTCGCGGAATCGGGAAGGCGCTCTGCGAAGAGCACCGCGGGAAAGCTATGTTCCGGCGTGCGGGCCGTAATCCAGATGCGTTCGGCTCCGGCCTCTCGGCTGAGCGCGCGGTAGGCCGGATCGCTCGCGCCTCGGCTCAGCGCGCCCAGCGTCTGCGCCAGGTGCACGGGAACCTGCGGCTCGACGATAACCTCGCAGGACTCGGGCGCGAGGGTGCCCGGCAGGGAGCGCGTACCCGCAGGGGAGAGCGAGCGAATCGTCACGCGCGGTTCGGCGCTCAACGGTCCCGGGGCATAGGGCAGGCGCGCCGCGGCCAGCGGGTGCGGGTTAGCGCCCGGCGCCGGGGGCAGCGTCCGGGGGATTGAGGAGGGTTGCGTGCTCACAGCACCAGTCTACGCGGCCGGGTTCTGGGCTTCGAGCCGACGGAGCCCGGCGATGGAGCGTCCCGGACTCATACGCTACCCTAGAGTGATAAGGAGTGTGTACAGTGCATCACAGGGCTGGCGGTGAAACCCGGGCTTCGACGGATGCGCTCCCGAGGGAAGGACGCCCATGGCATCGGAAGAGACTGAAGTAGCCGCCCAGAGCGCGGCTCCGACGAGGCCTCGAACCACCGGCGGCTCAGCTTCCCGGTCGGGCGTCGCCGGGGGCCTCCGCGAGCGCTTCAAGCGCATCCGTCTGCTTGACCTGTTCCCCGGACTGGTGCTGGGCGTGGCCGTTATGGCGCTGTACACCTACTACTCGCTGCAGCAGGTTAAGCACTGGGTGACCCCCTCGTGGGATCTGGCAATCTTCACGCAGATGGCCCAGGCGTACTCGCACTTCTCCGCACCAATCGTGCCGGTTAAGGGGCCCGGTTTTAACCTCTGGGGCGATCACTTCCACCCCATTCTGATGCTGCTGGGGCCGATTTACGGGATGTTTCCCTCGCCCACGACCCTGCTCGTTGTGCAGAACGCCCTAATTGCGGCCGCAACGAGTGCCATCGTCTTCTTCACCCAGCGTGCCTTTACCCTGGCTCGAGCCTCCCGAACCGGTGAGGAATCTGAGCCGTCCCGGTTCCAGCGGTTCGTGCCGACGCTGACCGGTCTTCTGCTCGGTGCGGGCTTCGCCCTGAGCTTTGGCGTGCAGCAGGCCGTCGCGGCGCAGTTCCACGAAGTGGCCTTTGCTGTGCCCCTGCTGACCGTGAGCCTGGGCTATCTGGTGCTCGCCTCGCGCGTGAGCGGCGACGAACGAAACCGATACCTTGCCCGCGCCTGCTGGTGGGCGCTGCCCATCGCCTTCGTCAAGGAGGATATGGGCGTAACCGTGGCCGTCATCGGCGTTGTGGCCCTGATTCGTAGCGGCTGGTTGGGTGTCGCGTACGATATTCTGTTGCCCCGCCTCTCTGAGGGAGAACCGGCTTCGTTCCGCGTTCGCCTGCGTTCCCTGTACCACTCCTGGGCCCGCACTCGCGCGGTTGCCGAGTCGAGCATGGTAATTGCGTGGGGCATCTTCTGGTCGGTGGTCTCAATCGCCGTGATTCTGCCCTACTTCAACAGCGGCGGAACCTTTGACTACGCCGACAAGGTGAATGTTGCCGCTGCCGTTGGGGATCCCTTCGGCTCCCTGATTCAGATGATGAATAACAACACGAAGATGGCGACCCTGGGCCTGCTACTCATCACGGGTGCGGTGCTGTGGGTTGGCTCGCCCCTTGCGCTGGTGGCTCTGCCGACCATCGCGTGGCGTCTGCTCTCCACGATGGAGTCCTACTGGGCCAGCACCTGGCACTACTCTCTGGTGCTGATGCCGGTCGTCTTCTGCGCCCTGCTGGATACCGTGCTACGGATGCGCTACGGTGCGATTCCGGCCCGCAAACTCGCGGAGCCCGCCGAGGTTCCCGACGCCCCCAAGGAGCCTTCCGGTCGCAGCCGCATCCGGGTTCGCAACCTGCCGGTGTGGATTCTTCCTGTCGTAGCGCTTTTCTTGGCCGCTTCCCCGATTTTCGTGCCGGGCTCGACGCAGCCTCTCGCAGCCCTGGCGAACTCGCAGTTTACCGACTCTGCTTTGACTTCCAGCGATCAGATGAAGCTCAAGGCCGTGCAGCAGGTGCCCGAGGGCGTTACCGTGGCCTCGGATTTGTCCATTCTGACGCAGCTGATTCCGGGTCGCACCGTCTACTGGATTGGTCATACCGGCGAGCCGGCCCCCGAGTACGTGGTGATTGACCGCAGCAATAACTCCTGGGGTGGTAATCCTCCGGCGAATGTGGCCCAGTACGCCGCTGACCGTTACGGCCACTCCTACGCTAAGCACGCGACCGTCGGCACGATCGATATCGTGCGCCGCGTCGACTAGCCCCTCGGCTAAGCCTCTAGATGAGCGCCCACCCTCCAAGAGTGAGGGTGGGCGCTCGTGCCTAAGAGATGAGGTTTTAAGCACCTTTTTATAGCCGAGGAAGGGACCCTGCGGTACACTGTATAAACACGGGAACCCCCGATGAAGGTCTTGTGCGCACCGAGCACCCCAGGTGGTGTCATTTTGGAAAGTGCGCCGTACTCACCATCACCGATTGATACGCCCCGAAAGTTGCGGCTCCGCCGCACTCGGGCTTCTCTGAACGATCTCTGGTCAAAGCCTCCTGACGCGTCTGCTGTTACAGACTGATACACCATACGGGTGAGGCCCCACGCCAGGAATACGTGACGCCTTATGTGAGCACAATTGACCGTACCCCTCTCCGCCCCGCGCGCCCGGTGCGCGTTCTCGGCGCGATGACGTACGAGTCTCCAATTGTGCAGCGAGAAATTCAAGACCGCTCCCAGCAGTAACCCTCACACCCTCACTGTGCCCTCTGCGCCCCGCGCGAGGGGATAACCGGGTGTGTGCGGTGAAACCGTCGGCTGAACAATACGCCGGACGCATGTGGCTGGGCCGTGAAGGGGACACCCGGTAAGCGCCGAAGAGCGTGCGCTATCCACCCCTACCGTATACGAGGAAAAATTGACTGAGAATACCGCTACCCCGGCCGAACTGAACGCCGAGGCAGAGACCGTTGTGACCGCTGAGAACAACGTTGAGACCCCCGCCGCAGAAGAAACCGCTGCGGAGACTACCGCAGAAACCACCGCAGACGCCCCCACCGAAAAGGCTGAGGAAGAGGGCGTGCGCTTTACCGACCTGGGCCTGGACGCCCGCGTCCTGGCCGCTCTGGAAGAGGTCGGCTACGAGAAGCCGTCCCCCATTCAGGAACAGACCATCCCGCTGCTGCTCGAGGGCCGCGACGTGGTCGGTCTGGCGCAGACCGGTACCGGTAAGACCGCAGCCTTCGCGCTGCCGGCCCTCTCCCGCATGGCTGAACTCGCCGACATCAACGGTGTCTCCCGCGACACCCAGGTGCTGGTCCTGGCTCCCACCCGCGAGCTGGCTCTGCAGGTTGCTGAGGCTTTCTCCTCCTACGCAACCCATATGGAGGACTTCACCGTGCTGCCGATTTACGGCGGCTCCCCCTACGGCCCGCAGCTGGCCGGCCTGCGCCGCGGTGCGCAGGTCGTCGTCGGTACCCCCGGCCGCGTGATTGACCACCTGGAAAAGGGCTCCCTGGACCTGTCCAACCTGCAGTACCTGGTTCTGGACGAGGCCGACGAAATGCTTCGCATGGGCTTCGCCGAAGACGTGGAGAAGATCCTCGAAGGCACCCCCGACAGTAAGCAGGTGGCCCTGTTCTCCGCCACCATGCCCAACTCGATCCGCAAGATCGCTCAGCAGTACCTGACCGATCCGGTCGAGATTCGCGTGAAGGCTAAGACCACCACCAGCGCCAATATCTCCCAGCGCTACATGCAGGTCATGCACTCCCACAAGCTGGACGCCATGACCCGAGTGCTCGAGGTTGAAAACTACGACGGCATTATCGTCTTCGTGCGCACCAAGAAGGAGACCGAGGAGGTCGCCGACAAGCTGAAGGCCCGCGGCTTTGCGGCGGCTGCCATCAACGGTGACATTCCCCAGCAGCTGCGCGAGCGCACCGTGGATGCACTGCGCGACGGCCGCATCGACATCCTCGTGGCAACCGACGTGGCGGCACGCGGCCTGGATGTGGAGCGCATCTCCCTGGTCGTCAACTACGACATCCCCCACGACACCGAGTCCTACGTGCACCGCATTGGCCGTACCGGCCGTGCGGGCCGCGAGGGTGCCGCCATTCTGTTCGTGACCCCGCGCGAGAAGTACATGCTGCGCCAGATCGAGAAGGCTACCCGCCAGAAGGTCGAGCCCATGCACATGCCGACCGCGGAGGCCGTGAACGAGACCCGTAAGCAGCGTTTCGCCGAGCAGATTACCGAGACCATCGAGTCCGAGGACCTGAGCTTCTTCCGCCAGATTATTGAAGACTACGAGAACGAGCACGACACCACCGCTGAGGACATTGCGGCCGCACTGGCTGTTATCGCTCAGCAGGGTCGCCCGTTCTTCCTGGACGAGTCTGAGGACATCGCTCGCAACTCCCGCCCCTTCTCCGATGATGATTCGGACCGCGGCGGCCGCAAGGGCAAGCGCGTGCACAACGACGAGGGCATGGTCAACTACAAGCTGAACGTTGGCCGTTCCTCCCGCGTGACCGCGGGCGCCATCGTGGGTGCGTTGGCTAACGAGGGCGGCATCAAGGGTTCGCAGATTGGCTCGATTGATATCCGTCAGCACTTCACCATTGTGGGCCTGCCCCAGGACCTGCCGCGCGACTTCTTCGATCGTCTGCGCGACACCAAGATTGCCGGTGAGTTCATCAACATCCGTAAGGACAACGGCCCCAAGGGTGGCGGACGCGGCTTCGGCGGCGGCCGTCGCGAGGGCGGATACCGCGACTTCGACCGCCGTGAGGGTGGCCGTAATAACCGTCGTGACGATAACCGTCGCGAGGGTGGTTACCGCGGTAACCGTGACGGTGGTCGTGACTTTGGCGGCGACCGCGACTTCAAGCGTCGTGACGACCGCGGTGCTCGCCGCGATGACCGCGGCGGTCGCGAGTACGGTAACCGCGACTTCGGCGGCCGTAATAACCGTCGTGACGATAACCGTCGCGACGGCTACCGCGGCGGTCGCGGCAAACGCTACTAAGCGGGCGTTGTAGCCCGGAAGCCGTATCCCGCGCCGCGTGACCGGAGCGTCGCGTAGCGCGGGGAGGACCCAAAGCATCCAGGCCGGTGGGGGACGAATTATCCGTTTCTCCGCCGGCCTTTTGTTTGTCTCGCGCGTCCGATTGCGGCGGCATGGCGGGGAGCATGGAGGAGTGGATTCCCGAGGATAAAATTGTGGTGTATGCCATACTATTCGCGCTTGCGGGTGCCCCCAAAGCCATGTATAGTTTTACCTGTTGCCCCGATAGCTCAGTGGTAGAGCGCCATCTTGGTAAGATGGAGGTCCCGGGATCGATTCCCGGTCGGGGCTCTGTCATTAGCCCGTTATGCGGCGTTAATGATGTGGCGGTGTAGCTCAGCTGGTTAGAGCGCACGACTCATAATCGTGAGGTCGACGGATCGAGCCCGTCCACCGCTACGCCCCGATAGCTCAGTGGTAGAGCGCCATCTTGGTAAGATGGAGGTCCCGGGATCGATTCCCGGTCGGGGCTCAGATAAGCCTGTCTCTTCGGAGGCAGGCTTTTTTGTTTACCTATTTGTTTGCCTAAAGCCTGGTCTGCATGCGCTCAGTGCACGGCTCAATGCCGGGTAGAGCATGCCGGGTATAGCAAAGCCCCCGAGAAAAACTCGGGGGCTTCGTCTTTATGCTCTGATCTAAGCGTTAGGAGGCGCGGCGCACCACCGGCAGCTGGGACAGCAGTTCGTAGGAGCGCAGGCGGTCCTCGTGCTCCCACGCCTCGGTCATGACGATAAGCTCGTCAGCGCCCGTGCGTGCCACCAGGTCCTCAATACGAGCCTGCGCGGTGGCGGGAGAGCCTACGATTGCCTCGGCGGTCATGCGTTCAACGTGCATCTTCTCCGCGTCGGTCCAGACGGCGTCCATATCTTCCACGGGAGGTGCGAAAGACAGATTGCCGCGCACCACGCCCAGGAAATGCTGCTGCTGGCTCGTGTACAGGTAGCGTGCGCGCTCATCGGTATCGGCGAGCATTGCAGTGGCACCCACCATGACGTAGGGCTGCTCCAGGTGCTCCGAGGGCTTGAAGTTTGCGCGGTAGGTGTCCACCGCCTCCTGCAGCATTGCGGGCGCAAAGTGCGAGGCGAAGGCGTAGGGCAGACCCAGCTGCGCGGCAAGCTGCGCACCGAACAGGGAAGAACCCAAAATGTACATGGGAACCTTCGAACCCTGGCCCGGGATGGCGTGCACGCGGTGCATGGGGGAGGGCTCGCCCAGGAAGCGCTGTAGCTGCTGCACCTCAGCGGGGAAGCTCATGGCGGCAGAATCATCGCGGCGCAGAGCGGCGGCGGTCATCGGGTCGGTGCCGGGCGCACGGCCCACACCCAGGTCAATGCGGCCGGGGTGGAATGCGTTGAGGGTACCGAACTGCTCGGCCACCACGTAGGGTGCGTGGTTGGGGAGCATAATGCCGCCCGAACCCACGCGAATACGCTCGGTTGCGGCGGCAATCTCCGCCATGACCACGACGGTCGCCGAGGACAGCAGGGAGCCGGCATTGTGGTGCTCGGCGACCCAGAAACGCTCGTAGCCGTAGGACTCAGCTGCGCGGGCGGCATCGATGGTGTTGAGCATGGTCTGGTGCTGACGCTGATCGGGGCGGTGCGGCATCAGGTCAAGTACCGAAATTTTTACATTGGAAGACATAACTTTTCCTTCTTGATTGATTGCGGGTACTCATTCAGCCTACGCCTGCTCAGGCTGTAGGGGTAGGGGTGCGCCGGGCGCCTTCGCTAGCAGGTAAAAAATGCGACGAAATACTACACGCCTGCATTCTGGTTGCCTGCATGGCGATTACCTGCACAGCGGTCTGTCCACTCTATGGTCTGTCCACTCTATGGTCTGTCCACTCTGTGCGTTCGAGCTGAACACTGTGCATAAGAGCGGTAGACTGAAATCATGAGCATTAACCCTGAGATTGTGGGCAGAGTCTACCCGTCCGAGAACATCTACGTTGTCGGCCGTGAAAAGATCCGCGAATTTGCCCGAGCAGTTCACGCAGAAAACCCCCTCCACCACGACGTTGAGGCAGCCCGCGCGGCAGGGTACGCAGATGTGATTGCCCCGCCGACCTTCGCCATTATCCTGGCACAGGCAGCTGACGCGGCACTCATCAACGACGATTCCGCCGGTATTGATTTCTCCCGCGTGGTGCACGCCGACCAGCGCTTCACCCACCACCGCCCCATCGTTGCCGGTGATGAGCTGCGCACCGAAGTTCACGTGGACTCCGTACGCGTCATGGGTGCCGGCGCCATGCTGACCACTCGCGAAGAAATCGTTGACGCGCAGGGCGAGCCGGTCACCACCTGCATCTCTTCCCTGCTGGTTCGTGCTGAGGAGGAAAACTAATGGTGCGTTTTGAAGATCTTGAAAAGGGCCAGGAGATTGGTTCGCGTACCGTGGAGCTTTCCCGCGCTTCGCTGGTGCGTTACGCTGGCGCGTCCGGTGACTTCAACCCGATTCACTGGAACGAGCGTTTTGCCCAGTCCGTGGGCCTGTCCGGCGTGATCGCCCACGGCATGCTGACCATGGGTACCGCCGTGCAGCTCGTGAGCGACTGGGTGGGCGACCCCGGCGCGATTGTGGACTACCAGACTCGATTCACCAAGCCCGTTCCCGTGGCGGATGCACCCGGCGGCGAAAACCCCGATACCCCCACGAACGCCCTGACCATCAGCGGTAAGGTGGGTGCCCTGAATGAAGAAGAGCGCACCGCCCGCATTGACCTGACCGTCACCGCTCGTGATGAGGAAGGCAAGGAACAGAAGGTTCTGATGAAGAGCCAGGTTGTGGTTCGTCTCTCGGCATAGAGTTTCTGCGCTTGCAGATAGCCGTGTGAAAGCAACTGTGTAAAAGCAACAGTGTGAAAGCCCTGGCGCTACCTGATGCGGTGGTGCCGGGGCTTTTGTGCGCTCGACTGCGCGCTCGCCGGCGGGTGGTGGCGCTTCTTTTTCGTGGGAGGCTCGCCGGAAAATGAAGACAAAATCACCATAAGGTTTTCGTGACTTTAACGTGTGGCGGGTGTTGACCCCGCACAACGACCGGTATTCTTAACCTATGACTGAAAAGCTGTTGAGCGAACTGACCACCGCCCAGGTAGGCGGCCCCGCTAAGACCTACGTCCGCGCCACCTCCGAAGCAGAAATTATCGAAGCAGTCTCCGCTGCAGACGCCGCAGGCGAACCCGTCCTCATCGTGGGCGGCGGCTCCAACCTGCTGGTTTCCGACGAAGGCTTCAACGGAACCGTCGTGCACATCGCCTCCGAAGGCGTAGAGGTTCTGCCCATCCCCGCATGCGGCGGCGCGAACGTGCGCGTGCAGGCAGGCACCATCTGGGACGACTTCGTGAAGCTCAGCATCGAGAATGAATGGGTTGGCCCCGCGGCTCTCTCCGGCATTCCCGGCACTGTGGGCGCAACCCCCGTGCAGAACGTCGGCGCATACGGCGTTGAGGTGGGCGAGTTCATCGCCTCCGTACGCACCTGGGACCGCGAAAAGAACACTCAGAAGACCTTCGCGAGCGCAGATTTGCGCTTCGGCTACCGCGACTCGGTACTCAAGCGCGCAACCGTCAACGGCTCGCCCCGCTACGTGGTGCTGACCGTCGATTTCCAGTTCACCCTGGGTAGCCTCTCCTCCCCGATTAAGTACTCCGAGCTGGCTAAGAGCCTGGGCGTGGAGCCCGGTCAACGCGCCGACTCCGCGCTGGTACGCCAGAAGGTTCTGGAACTGCGCGGCTCCAAGGGCATGGTGCTCAACCCCGAGGACCGCGACACCTTCTCCACCGGTTCGTTCTTCACCAACCCGATTGTGCCCCGCTCGACCCTGGAGTCCCTGCCCGAGGGCGCCCCGAACTTCCCGGTCATTACCAAGATGAACCCCTTCGGCCCCGGCACCGAGGATCCGGACCGCGTGAAGCTCTCTGCGGCCTGGCTGATTCAGCACGCAGGCTTCGATAAGGGCTTCGGTCTGGAGGGCGAGTCCCGCGAGATTGCTCAGGGCCGCGCAAGTCTGTCGACCAAGCACACCTTGGCGATTACGAACCGCGGCGGCGCATCCGCTGAGGATATCTTCGCTATTGCCCGCGCTGTGCGCGACGGCGTGCGTGAACGTTTTGGCGTGACCCTGGTTCCTGAGCCTGTCGTGGTCAACGGCGAAATTTAGACGCCATTGTAGTGAGGATGCCCCGGTTCCGTTTTGTGTGAAGCGGAACCGGGGCATCGTGCGTTTATGGGGAAGCGGTTATTCCGCCCGGAGCCTGCCTGACCGCAAGCGACTGTGCCGGAAGTGACCGTGCCGGATGCAACCTAACGGGGATCGGCCGAGGGAGATTCGCCGGGGGCCGGTAGGGTCTGGCTCCGCGGAGGGGCCTCGCGGCCGGTAGCTGCGGGAGCCTCGGGCAGATGCCGCACGAGTGCCTGTACAGCAAAGGGGACCCGTTCGCGGGGGCAGGGGACGTGGAAAATCGGCTTGTGCCTCACGGGACGGTAGGGGAAGTATTCGGCGTCCTCGCGGGTGGACCAGACGATATTGCCGAACTCGTTCGGCACAGGCGAGAGCACGTTGGCGTAGTAGGCGCGGGCCTCGCCGCCCGCGGATTCATCCTGCTCAATGATGAGCGCGCGCACCATGCCCGCGGAAACCTCTCGGCCCGCCTCTGCCTCATCCGGGCGTTCGGAGGGATTCAGATGTACAGCCCGCAGCCTGTCCCCGAGCTCGTCCACGCGGGCCTCGCCGGGGGCCAGAACAGAGGCCTGTGCCGCGAGAGATGCGCAGAGGCCTTCACAGAGTGCACGAATCAGCGCCATGCGGGCCGGGTAGATGTCGGTGATATCCCAGCCGAGCAGGGGCGGGGCGGAAGAGACCGCGGGGGAAGAATCCCCTTCCTGGCGTAGATTCTCCTTGCCCCGGTTCTCATCGCGCCGGGGCGTTCCGGGCGCATCCAGCGGAAGGTAGCCGCGGGCTATCAACCCGCGCTCCACCGCGCGACCGTCGCGCTGCTCCCAGAAGCTACGCGAGGACACGCTGAAGAGGAGTTGCGCATCGCGCACCTGCACGGTGAGCACGAAGTCCTGCGGGTAGGAGTTCTTGTACCGGGGCCTCAACGCAATCGGCTTATCGGCGGGTCCGAAGTTCTCGGGCCAGTCCAGGTAGTAGCTCATGGAAGCCCCGTCGCCGCGATGCACCGTGAACTCGCCGGGGAGTAGCTGGGCCTCGGGCGTTCCCGCGCGGCGGGCGGTGGCGTAGCG
Source organism: Rothia mucilaginosa (assembly GCF_001061665.1). Lineage (GTDB taxonomy): Bacteria > Actinomycetota > Actinomycetes > Actinomycetales > Micrococcaceae > Rothia > Rothia mucilaginosa_A. The sequence continues at coordinate 208,962 of NZ_JVSP01000002.1, forward strand.
CTCGCTCACGGGCCAGGGCGTGAACTCTGTCCGGTAGGCGGTGGGTACAAAAGAATCAAGCATTGAGGTGACCCCTCACAGACGTATTCTAGGTCTTCAACCATTATGGCCCACAAGAACGCCGTGCCCTCCCCAAAAGCTGCGGGAGGGCACGCCCAACAGCTGCGGGAGGGCACGGCGTGCGGGTTTACAGCGAATCGCGGTTAGAGCGACTGGCCGCGACGTTCAGGCAGGAAGAACACCGTGGTTGCGGCGGTCAGGAAGGCCAGAGCGAAGAGCGTGAACAGCAGTGGGGTTCCGCCGAAGGCCACGAGCGGGGGCACGATGAGCGGTGCCGCAATCGAGGCCAGGCGTCCAATACCGGCCGCAGCACCGGTGCCGGTGCCGCGCAGGTGAGTCGGGAAGATTTCCGGGCTCAGGGCGTAGAGCGCACCCCAAGCACCCAGGTTGAAGAAGGAGAGCAGGCAACCCGCGATGATGATGAACACGTCGGAGTGTGCCAGGCCGTATCCCGCCGCGGCCAGCGCGGATCCAATCAGGAAGGCGGCCAGGGTGGCGCGGCGGCCCCACTTCTCGATGAGGTAGGCGGCCACGGCGTAACCGGGCAGCTGCGCGAGGGTCATGATGAGTGTGAACGCGAAGGACTTGACCAGGCTGAAGCCCTGAGCGCTCAGCAACGCCGGAATCCAGATGAAGGCGCCGTAGTAGGAGAGGTTAATGCAGAACCAGATGATGCACAGGGCGATGGTCTTGCGGCGCTGACCCGCGGCCCAAATCGAGTGGACCTTGGCGGATTCGGCGTTGTCGGTGCTCTCCTCGGTGCCGTGGACGGCGGTCTCCTCGGCCTTCTGCGCCTTGGGGAAGAGAGCGGGGGAGGCTTCGAAGCGTTCGACGACGCGGCGGGCGTCATCGTGCTTGCCGACGGACTCCAGGAAGCGCACGGACTCGGGGGTACCCATGCGGACCACCAGCGAGTAGATGGCGGGAATCAGGCCAATGGCCAGGGCCCAGCGCCAGCCGTTGGCCTGGGGAACGACAAAGGTGCCGATGACGGCGGCCAGAATCCAGCCGACGGCCCAGAATGCTTCAAGAGCGACCACGACGCGACCGCGGATGGAACGGGGCGAGAACTCGGAGATGAGCGTGGAGGCCACGGGCAGCTCGGCGCCCAGGCCCAGGCCGACCAGGAAGCGGAAGACCAGCAGCAATCCCAGCGAGGTGGATAGCGCGGAGGCGCCGGTCGCCAGGCCGTAGATTAGCAGGGTGAGGGAGAAGATGTAGCGGCGGCCGAGCTTATCGGCGAGCAGACCGCCGAAGGTTGCGCCGAGCGCCATGCCGGCGAAACCGATGGAACCGAGCCAGGAGGCCTCGGTGGGGCTGAGGTGCCATTCCTTGAGGAGCGCGGCCATGACGAAGGAGATAAGGCCTACGTCCATGGCGTCGAGTGCCCAGCCGAGGCCCGAGATGCCCAGGAGCTTGCCGTGGGCGCGGGTGAAGGGGAGGTTTTCGAGGCGCTCGTTGAGAGTGGGTGCGGCGTTGCGTTCCGTGGCGGGCGCAGCGGCGTTGGTGCTGGATGAGTCCGTTGAGACGGGACGGGAGGAGGACACGGTGGTGGGTCGCTTCCTTAGTGTTTAGGCGTAATGCCGGTGAATTGTTTCCCTTACAGTGTATAAAGGTATTTTCGACTTGAACACTATAGAAACAAAAAAACGTGAAGATGACAAAAAATCTCATAGATTAAGAAATCCTTCACAGCCCCCGCCCAGCAGCAGATGATATTCTCTAACCAGCCCGCCGCTCGGCGAAACTCGCCGCCCGTTTGGAAGGACCACCCCTGAAAACCATCGAAGACGAAGTCAAGGAAAGCGAAACCAGCCGCTTTCACCGCTGGCTCGAAGCCCGCAAGGAGCGTATGAACGCGCATCCGGTCCTGCGGCACCTCTACAAACCCCTCGTGATCGGTGTGGGCGCCTTCTGCTTCATCGCCGGGCTCATCATGCTCGTCACCCCCGGCCCCGGCTGGCTCTTCATCTTCATCGGCCTGGGCATCTGGGGCACCGAATTTACCTGGGCCCGCCGCGCCAACCGATTCATGAAGCACGTGGTGCTCACCGCCTGGTACCGCTACCGCGCCTGGAGCCAGCAGCGTAAGGAACGCAAAGCCGCACGCAAGGCGGCCCGAGCTCAGCAACGCTAGAGCCCGTCTCACGCCTGCATCCCACCCGCCGGCGCTATTGACAGAGCAAAAGCCCTCGCCTCCATCCGTCGGGGATGGAAAGCGAGGGCTTTCGTATGTTCTAGTCAGCGAGCTTTAGAGCTTGCCCACGGCAATCTGCAGCATGCGGCGAATCGGCTCGGCTGCACCCCACAGCAGCTGGTCACCCACGGTGAACGCGCTAATGTACTCGGGGCCCATGGCCAGCTTGCGCACGCGGCCAACCGGAATCTCCAGGGAGCCGGAGGCGGCCACGGGGGTCAGCTGCTCCATCGAGGCCTCGCGCTCGTTCGGCACGAAGCGAACCCAGGGGTTATCCTCGGCGATGATGCGCTCGATTTCCTCCAGCGGCAGGTCCTTCTTGAGCTTGATGGTCAGCGCCTGAGAGTGCGAGCGCATCGCGGCGATACGGACGCACAGGCCGTCCATGGTGACCTTATCGTCGGCGGAGCGGCCCAGAATCTTGTTGGTTTCGACCTCAGCCTTCCACTCCTCACGGGACTGGCCGTTACCCAGATCCGAATCAATCCAGGGAATCAGGGAGCCGGAGAGCGGCACACCGAACTGGGTGGAATCCAGCTCGCCGGAACGCTGCTTAGCCAGAACCTTGCGGTCAATGTCCAGAATTGCGGATGCGGGGTCGTCCAGCTCGGCGGCCACCTCATTGCCCAGGTCGCGGAACTGTGCGAGCACCTCGCGCATGTGGCGGGCGCCGCCGCCGGAAGCGGCCTGGTAGGTCATGGAGGTTGCCCACTCGACCAGATCGTTCTTGAAGAGACCGCCCAGACCCATCAGCAGGCAGGAGACGGTGCAGTTGCCGCCGATGTAGTCCTTCACGCCGGAGGCCAGGCCGCGGTCGATGACGTCGCGGTTAATGGGGTCCAGCACGATGATGGAGTCATCGTTCATGCGCAGGGTAGAGGCGGCGTCAATCCACAGGCCGTCCCAACCGGCCGCGCGCAGCTTCGGGTGCACGGCCTCGGTGTAGCCACCGCCCTGAGCGGTCACAATAATCGAGTGCTTGCGCAGCTCATCAATGTCGTAGGCGTCCTTCAGCTCGGACGGCTCGAGAACGCCGTCGAAGGTGGGCGCCTGGCCACCAACGTTAGAGGTGGTGAAGAAAACGGGGGTAATGCCCTCGAAGTCGCCTTCCTCAACCATGCGCTTCATGAGGACCGAGCCCACCATGCCGCGCCAGCCAACAAAACCTACAGAGTCACCGGGATTAAAGTTCATGGTTCCCAGTGTACTCTCAGGTTGGCGCATCCGGGATAACACCGTACAAAAAATCTGGTATTCGGAACGGAACATCCCGCGGAGGCGCGGAGCTTACCGCCGGGGCTTATCCTCGGGGCGCTCGGGGCGGGTTAAACGCTCAAGCCCGCGGCACTCCGGGCGAAGTATCCGCGGGCTTGAGATGCAGTTTACGGGATGCGTTCTTTAGGGGAGACGTTCGAGCCTCTGGAAGGAGAAGTACATGGGGTTCTTCGTGCCCGACTCATCGAGCAGGTAGCCCTTCTCGCTCTTCTCCCAGGCTGTCTCGGAGACCGTCCGCCAGCACCCGTTCGAGGAGCCAGCCGCACAGTTACCCCTGGAGTCCGCGAGCTGCAGTTCGGGCGCTCGCGTATCGCCGGTAATCTCGTTACCTTCCTGGCAGTAGAAGAGGGTCCGCTCCACCGTCTCCACCCGACCGAAGGCGGGCAGGTCGGTGCGGGAGAGTGCCTCCGCGTAGACGGAGCCGCCACCAATAATCCAAGCATCAACCGCGGCGGTATCTGCGGGGGTAGCTTCGACCGGCGCACCCGCAGCGTCACGAGCCGCGTACAGCGCCGCATCCAGCGAGGGAACCCACAGTGCACCATCGCGTTCTTCCGCCTCGGTGACCGAACGGCTAATCACAATATTCGTGCGGCCCGGCAGGGGACGAAAACGCGGCGGGAAGGACTCCCACGTGCGGCGCCCCATGATGACCGGAGCCCCCAGGGTAACCGCCTTGAAGTGCGCCAAATCCTCCGGGGCGCGCCAGGGCATATCCCCCGCGCGGCCAATGACTCCGGCATCAGTTTGAGCCCAAATAGCACCCAGACAATACATCATGCCTCCTAGAGCTACCTGCAGTTAGACCGCAATCGGGGCGGCAATACCGGGGTGGTGCTTGTAATCCACCAGCTCGAAGTCTTCGTACTCGTAATCGAAAATAGAAGGCTTCTTGGTTTTAATAACGAGCTTCGGGTACGGGTAGGGCTCGCGCGGCGGGTAGGGGTTGCCCTCCGGGTCGGTGCCGTAGCCCAGCTGCTTCTTCACCTGCTCCAGGTGGTTCGAGTAGATGTGGCAGTCGCCGCCGGTCCACACGAACTCGCCCGGAACCATGCCGACCTCTTCGGCAATCAGGTAGGTCAGCAGGGCGTAGGAGGCGATGTTAAAGGGCACGCCCAGGAACATGTCCGCGCTACGCTGGTACAGCTGGCAGGAGAGCTCCTTCACGCCGTCCGGGCGCTCGTGCACGTAGAACTGGAAGAGCGCGTGACAGGGCGGAAGCGCCATGTTGTCCACCTCGACCGGGTTCCACGCCGAAACGATGTGGCGGCGCGAGGCGGGGTTGTTCTTGAGCGAGTCGATGACCTTGGCGATCTGATCGATCGTGCCTCCGTCGGGGGTCGGCCAGGAACGCCACTGCACGCCGTACACCGGACCCAAGTCACCGTTCTCGTCGGCCCATTCATCCCAAATGGTCACGCCGCGCTCCTGCAACCAGCGGACGTTCGAGGAACCGCGCAGGAACCACAGCAGTTCAATTGCCACCGACTTAAAGTGCACGCGCTTGGTGGTAATCAGCGGGAAGGAATCCCGCAGGTCGAAGCGCATCTGGCGGCCAAACACGCCGAAGGTGCCGGTGCCGGTGCGGTCGGAACGCTGAGCGTCGGCGGCGATGGCGTCCTTGTTTTCCTCCAGGATGTCGCGCAGAAGATCTTCGTACGGGGTGGGGATGGGTGTGTCGCTCATGATGAACCTTCGTGGTAGTCCGTGCGGGATGGCCGGGCGCGGTTTGTGCCGGGCCGTTTATCCATTGTAGAAGCGCGCGAACGCGCCGAGGAGTAAGAATCGGCGCGTTCGCGGTCAGAAGTTAAAAGCGGAGGGCTAGTCCAGGGCCGGGCGTACCCGCTCCACCGAAACGATGCGCGGGTTCTCACCCTCGGTCACCTGCAGCACCAGGGCATCGCCGGGCTCCAGGTAAGGGTCGGCGGCCGGCAGGATATCGGCAGGCGATCCCTCCCACAGGTGCTCGCCCAGAACCTCCATGACGATGGGCAGCACGGGGCGGTGCGTGCACAGCAGCGAGGGGGCGTCCTTCTCGAAGAGGGAGGCCACGGTACGGGTCGTGCGCGCCGGGTGACGCTGAGCGCCGGCCTCCGAGAGGGACTTCTTCTCCTTGACCGCCACGCCGTGCTCCACGGAGTAGGGGGTCACCGTCTGCAGGCAGCGTAGCCACGGCGAGGAGAGGATTCGGTTGGGCGCCCAGGCGGCGTACAGGCCGCTGGAGGCGAGGGCCTGGCGCTTACCGGTGCCGGCCAGCGGGCGGTCATCCTCGGCTGCGGCCCAGTGCGAACGCGGCTTGGCCTTCGCATGGCGGGCAATGATGACGGGGCGGGTGCGCAGCGCATCCGCCTCGCGCAGAGCCTCGAGGGAATCTAGCGGGCCCAGGTCATCACGGTTGGTCAGCAGGGCGCGGGCCACCTCGGGGGTCACCCAGCGAAGCTCGTCCACCTCACCCTCATCGGCCAGGGCGCGAGCGCCCTCGGGAAGCTGAGCGGACCAGTAGAAGACATCCTTGGGACGGCCGCCCACGGGGTAGGAGGTGACGGCCAGCGGCACGCCCAGGGTCACCTGCAGGCCCACTTCCTCACGAATCTCGCGGATTGCGGTTTCTGCGAGGGACTCGCCCGGGTCCTGCTTGCCCTTGGGCCAGGACCAGTCGTCGTAGTTGGGTCGGTGAATGATGAGCACCTCGAAGACATCGTCGCGCACGCGCCAAATCAGCGCGCCGGCAGCAACGATTTCTGCGGTGTTGGCGGGGGAACGGTCGACGCTGTTCACCGCGTCGAAGCGTCGGGCCGAGTAGTAGATGGAGGAGGAATCCTGCGGGGCCATGTCTCTCTAGTCCTTGGTGGTTGGGTCTGCACGGCGCGGTGGGAGCGCCGAGTTCCGCGTCTTATTGTACGGGAGAAAAACCACAACCTGTCACCTTGACGTAACCTTCTGTTCACCTTTGCGTCCGGGTTGCATCCGGGTTATGTCTGGGTGGGCGTGCGGGAACCGGCAAACCAAGGCAGGATAGCGAAGGAGCCCCGCTCCCACCGTACGGGGTGGGAAGCGGGGCTCCTCGTGGAAGGGGGGATACCGGCCTAGACCTTGTCCACGTTCTTACGCGAGCGCGAACGCAGGTAGTAGGACTGCACATCCTGCAGAGGCTTGCCCTCGCCATCGGTGTTGTGGCGGGTCCAGGTGCCGTCCGCGGCCAGATGCCAGGTGCGCGAAGAATCACTCATGTAGATGGTGAACATATCGAGCAGGTACTTGATGTGGCGCGGATCCTTGATCTGCACGAGCGCCTCGATGCGGCGGTCCAGGTTGCGGTGCATCATGTCGGCCGAGCCGATGTACACGACCGGATCGCCCGCATTCTCGAAGGCGAACACGCGCGAGTGCTCCAGGAAGCGACCCAGAACCGAGCGTACGCGAATGTTTTCGCTCAGACCGGGAACGCCGGGGCGCAGGGCGCAGATACCGCGCACGACCACATCCACCGGCACGCCCGCCTGGGAAGCGCGGTAGAGAGAGTCGATGACCGCCTCATCCACCATCGAGTTGCACTTGATCTGAATCTTGGCCGGCTTACCCGCCTGGTGGTTCTCAATCTCGCGGTCGATGCGCTCAATCAGGCCGCTACGCAGGGAGCGGGGTGCAACCAGCAGCGACTTGTAGCTGGTCTTCGGGGCGTAGCCGGAGAGCTGGTTGAACAGGCGCGAGACGTCCTCGCAAATCTGCTCGTCGCAGGTGATGATGCCCAGGTCCTCGTAGAAACGGGCCGTGGAGGGGTGATAGTTACCGGTGCCGATGTGGGCGTAACGACGCAGGTGGTTGCCCTCGCGGCGCACCACCAGGGAGAGTTTGCAGTGCGTCTTCAGGCCCACGATGCCGTACACCACGTGCACGCCGGCGCGTTCGAGCTTGCGAGCCCACGAGATGTTGGCCTCCTCGTCGAAGCGGGCCTTAATCTCGACCAGCGCCACGACCTGCTTGCCGGCCTCAGCGGCCTCAATCAGGGCGTCCACGATGGGGGAGTCGCCGCTGGTGCGGTACAGGGTCTGCTTGATGGCCTGCACGCGCGGGTCGGCGGCGGCCTGAGCCAGGAAAGCCTGCACACTGGTGGCGAAGGAATCGTAGGGGTGGTGCAGCAGCACGTCGTGGTCGCGGGCTGCGGCGAAGACATCCGCTTCCTTGGCGGTCTCGGCGGCGTTGAGCCAGCGGGAGGTGTGCGCAATGTGCTTGGGGTAGTGCAGCGCCGGACGGTTGGCGCGCACGATGGCACTCAGGCCACGCAAATCCAGCGGGGCCGGCAGGCGGTATACCTCGGACTCGTCGATGTTCAGTTCAGAAATCAGCAGGTCGAGGATGGTGGGGTTAATAGTATCCTCAACCTCCAGACGCACCGGCGGGCCGAAGCGGCGGCGCAGAAGCTCCTTCTCCAGGGCCTTCAGCAGGTTCTCGGCGTCGTCCTCTTCCACCTCGAGATCCTCGTTACGGGTCACGCGGAAGACGTGGTGCTCCACAACTTCCATGCCGGGGAAGAGCGTGTCGAGATGCTCCGCGATGATGTCCTCAAGCGGAATGTAGCGGCTCTCGCGGCCGGCGGTGTTGGCGGCGCGGGCACCGTCCACGGAGACCATACGGTCCAGCTGATCGGGTACCTTGACGCGGGCGAAAAGCTCCTTGCCGGTCTGCGGGTTGCGCACCAGCACGGCAAGGTTGAGCGAAAGACCCGAGATGTAGGGGAAGGGGTGAGCCGGGTCCACGGCCAGCGGGGTCAGAATCGGGAAGATGTCGCGCATGAAATCCTGGCGCAGGCGTACCTTGGCGTCGGTGTCCAAATCCTCCCAGCTCACGATGCGGATGTTCTGCTCCTCCAGGGCGGGCAGCACCTGCTCGTGGAATACCTTGGCGTGGCGCTCCTGCAGCTTGTGGGCGCGCTCGGCGATCTCCTCCATCTGCTCCTCGGGGCTCAGACCGGCGGCGGAGGGCACGGCCAGCCCGGTGGCGATGCGGCGCTTCAGGCCGGCCACGCGCACCATGAAGAACTCGTCGAGGTTGGAAGCGACGATGGACAGGAAGTTCAGGCGCTCCAGCAGGTACAGGTCCGGATCCTCCGCCAGCTCCAGCACGCGGGTGTTGAAGTCGAGCCAGCTGCTCTCGCGGTCGAAGAAACGCTCGGGGCCGAACTCTTCCTCCAGGCTGAAGTAGGATCGCTTCTCGCCCTTCTCGATGCGGTCGCCGCGGGAGTCCGCGCGCTCAATCTTGGAGATGTCGTTGCCGATGTGGATAACGCCGGTCATGGGCGCCGGCTCGGTGGGCTTGGGTTTGGGTGCCTTATTCAGACCGTTAGGGGCGGGTGCCATACTGTACTTCCTTTCCTGTGTAGTGGTTAGCTAAATCGGTGGGCGCACCCGCGGCGGCGCACCGGGGCGGGCCCGGCATGCAATGAGGCCTGAGCGGGCTCGCGTGCGGGAGGGCTAGGCGGCGTGACCGGAAGCGTACATGCGGTCCACCGTGGCCACGCTGAATCCCAACGAGGTGTACAGCGAGTAGGCCGCGGTGTTGTCGGCATCCACGTAGAGCTCGATGGCGTGCAGGGGCTCGCCCGATTCGTCGGCGGCCAACGCCAGGTAGGCCAGCGCTCGCAGGGTCAGGGTGCGGCCCAAGCCGCCTCCCTGCGAGTCGGGGTTCACTCCCACCACGTAGATTTCGCCGGCGGGGGAGAGCTCGCCCCTCACCTGCCCGGTCGGAATCTTGGTCCAGGTAAACGCAGCAATCGAGGCGTCGTCCTCCTTCTCGGAGGCGATGAAGAAGCCCTCGGGACGGAACCAATCGGAGCCGGTGCGCTCGCGCAAATCGGCCAGGGTGAGCTTGCCCTGCTCCGGGTGGTGTGCAAAGGCGGCCGCGTTGACCCGCAGCCAGGGGAACTCGTCCGCGCCCGTGTAGGTTCGCATCCGCAGGTTCTCGGGGAGGGCGCGCGCGTCGGAGCGTTCAACGAGGTCCTCGCGGGTTGACTCGTCCAGCGGCAGAACCATCTTGTACAGAACGCGCACCGGGCTGAACCCGTGCAGGGTCGCGAAGGCATGCGCGGGGGTTTCGATGCCGGTGTCGTTGGCGCTTCCGTGCACCCAGAGGCGGTATCGCACGGCGTCCTCCCCGAGCTGACGGACGGCGTGCTCGAAGAACGCGCTTCCCGCGCCGCGACCGCGGTAGGCGGGAGCCACGGCCGCCTCGATGACGCCGCCGTCCTCATCGGAGACGGGAGCGAGGGCCACGAAGGCGGCCGCGATGGTGCCGCCGTCCTCGGCCAGGAAGATGCGGGGAGGGGTGAGGGTGCGCTCGCGCAGGGCCTTGGTGAGTTCGATGCGGGTCTGCTCGGAGAACGCCGAGACGCCGTCGTGGAGCGCAACCTCGCGGGCAAAAGTATCGAAACGGTCCAGCAGCTCGGCGGTGAGTGCGGGTTCGGTGTAGACAAGGTCGGTTGAGGGAGGGGTTGTCTGACTGGTGTCCATCATTGCCTTCTTTCGTAGCCTTCCCTTTAACTCTACCGGGGAATATTGTTCTTTGAAGAGTTTGGTCTAGGTTACGAACGAATATGACGGGAACCGACCGTCCTACGCCCCTCGAGTGTCGGTTAACGGGTCGAGCTGAAGGAATATCCCACGTTGCGGACGGTCGAAATCATCTGCTCGTGCTCGGTGCCCAGCTTCGATCGCAGGCGACGCACGTGCACGTCGACCGTGCGGGTGCCGCCGTAGTAGGAATCGTAGCCCCAGACCTCCGAGAGCAGCTGCGCGCGCGAGAAGACGCGGCCCGGGTGCATGGCCATGAATTTGAGGAGCTCAAACTCCTTGAAGGTCAGGTTGAGCGCGGCCCCGGAGAGATGTGCCGAATAGGCCTGCGTGTCGATAACCAGGTTGCCGGCCCGGATGATGCGCTCCTGCATCGGCTCGTCCTGGGGCTCGGCCTCACTCACGATGGCCAGGCGCAGGCGGGCATCCATTTCGGAGGGGGAAGCCTGATCCGAAACGATGTCGTCCACCTGCCAGGAGGAGGCAACCGCCGCCATACCACCCTCGTTAAGAAGCGCGATGAGGGGGAGCTGTAGGCCGGATGCACGGAGCAGCTGGGCGCTGTGGCGAGCCTGCACGAGCGCGGTGCGGGCATCCAGTATGACCAGGTCAAACCCCTGATCCTCGAGGACCTTATGCGCCGTGTCGAGGGGGAAGAGCTGCACCCGGTGGCTGAGGAGGCTCAGAGAGGGAACGACGTCCTGAGCCGTGGTGTCGCTCAGAAGCGCAATACGGTACACGTTCTCTCCCTTCCTACACGTCACGCGGCGGTTTGATAAATCTCTTCTAGTGTACCCGCCCGGCCCCCAACCGCCGGGAGCGGCGCCCGCCTCAGACTAAGGACACCCCGCCCCGCCAGCCTCTCGTGCGCTCTTTCGCGCTGGGGCGTGTGGTAGCTTTAAGACATGGATAACAATCTTATGGCTCTCGAAGCTTTCTTCATGGTGCTGATGGCTATCATCTCCGTGTGCATCGCAATCGGTGCTTTCGCGGTGTTGCGCGGCCTCTTCAGCGGTCAGAAGTAATCTTCCGATAAGGGCAGAAGCATAAGCCTGACATAGGGCATTGGGCGGTTCGCGAGCCGCCCGCGCCAATGACGGCGTAAACCCCCGTCCGGGTTCATCCGGGCGGGGGTTTCCTATGCCTGTTTTCTCCGGTGGGCTACCGGCGGTAGGCTTCTGGGCCGCTGGCGAACTCGTAACATATCTCTATCCGTTGCCTACCCTAGCCGGTAAAATGTGGGTATGGCTATTGAAATTCCTTCCAACCTAACCCCTGAACTCGTTCCCTTTGCGTGGCTCCTCGGCACCTGGGAAGGCACCGGAACCATGTGGTACGAGGGTCAGGAAAACACCCCCTTCGGCCAGATTATTACCTTTGAGCAGGATGGCCTGCCCTTCATTGAGTACCGCGCCGAATCTTTCCTCCTCGACGACGAGGGTAAGAAGCTCCGTCCCATCACCGTAGAGACCGGCTTCTGGCAGATCGATCGCCCGCTCACCGATGCCGACGGCGGCTTCGGCATCGTGCCCAAGGACGTTGTTCCCGCCTTCGCCGACGCGGAGAGCGTCGAGACCCTGCGTAACGAGGACGACGGCTTCTCCCTGCTCGCAACCATCGCCCACCCCGGCGGTATCAGCGAGAACTACGTGGGCATGGTTAAGGGCCCGGTCGTGCGCATGCAGACCGGCAACCTGCTGCGCGACGAGATTTCCCACGAGTACGCCGGCTCGGTGCGCCTGTGGGGCCTGGTCAACGGTAACCTCATGTGGGACTGGGAGATTGCGGACGCCGAGGGCAAGCTGCACAAGCACGCTTCCGCCGAGCTGCGCAAGACCTCCTCGATGACCGGCGATTCCCTGGGAACTTCAATGTTCGGTTCCCTGGACGGCGAAGAGCCCACCGGCGAGCCTTCTGATAAGCCCGCCGCCGAATAGTTCGTGCCAATCATCAGAGCCTGCCCCGCTCCCCGGTGGGGTGGGTTCTTTTGCGTGAAAGGTATATTCTTCGTGACTGAATCTTTGACCGACCCGGTCCGGGCCGAACAGGACCGGACCGCACGCCTCGCAAGCCCCCTGCTTTCGGTGAGCGGGGCTTTCGCCGCCGGCGGCCCCGACGAGGGTGTGGCGGCCCACTACGGCGACCCCATCCACGAGCAGCGAGCTCTGAGCCGCGACCGTTCCGCCGGGGCGGACGAACCCCTGGTGGTGGTAGACCGCTCGTCCCTGGGTATCGTGCGAGTGACGGGCCCGGACCGCCTGACCTGGCTGACCTCCATCGCCTCGCAGATTCTGAGCGATATGAAGGCCGGCGATAGCCGTGAATTCCTGCTGTTGACCCCGCAGGGACGCATCGAGTACGCCCCCGCAGCCTTCGAAGACGGTGAGGCCCTCTGGCTCATCGTCGAGGGTGACCAGGCCGAATCCCTGGAGGAGTACCTCAACCGTATGAAGTTCATGTTGCGCGTCGAGATTCAGAATCTCAGCGACGAGTACGCGGTGCTCGAGACGAGCCGCGATCCCCGCGGTGCTGATGGAGTAGTACATCCGGCCCTGGCCGCGGCGCTCGCCGGTGCCTCCGCCGAAGGCCTGCCGGTGTGGGAGGACCCCTGGAATACCCCCGCCCCGGGTGGCTACCGCTACGACGAGGCCGGGGATGCGCACCCGGGAGCTGACTACGTGCGGTTCTGGACGATTGTTCCTCGCGGGGTGCTGAACGTCCTGGCGGAGAACCGCGAGGGCGTTCGCCTCGCGGGTGTATGGGCCGCCGAGGCCCTGCGCATCGAGGCCTGGCGTCCCCGCTACGGCACCGAGGTGGATGACAAGAGTATTCCGCAGGAGCTGGACTACTCCCGCACTGCGGTGCACTTCGATAAGGGATGCTACAAGGGGCAAGAGACGGTTGCGCGCGTGCACAACCTGGGCCGCCCGCCGCGCCGCCTGGTATTCTTGGACATCGACGGTTCGGAGCACACCCTGCCGGCCGTCGGTAGTGAGCTCTTCGTGGAGGGCAAGGCCCGCCCGGTTGGCCGTATCACTTCGGTGGCGCTGCACCACGAGGCCGGGCCCATCGCCCTGGCCGTCATTAAGCGTGGCGTTGATCCGAAGGCGCCCCTGCGCGCGGTAGACGGTGGGGATTTCCTGCCCGACGGGTCCCCGGCACCGGCCACGGAGTATGCGGTGGCTCAGACGACTGTGGTTTCGCCCGATTCGGGCGAGGTGGCGCGCCGCTCCCTCCCCGGCCAGGAGTTCTTGAAGCGTTAGAAACCGACTCTCTGTTCTTTCTGGAAGCGTAGAAACCGCTGAGGCGGGCACTCGCGATGGAGTGCCCGCCTCAGCGGTTTTGTGTACGGGGAGCGGCTTAGCGGCCGAAGAGAACGGAGGCCTCGTCCCAACGTTCCTGCGGAACGGACTTCAGGCCGTCCAGAGCCTCTTCCAGCGGCACGTACTTGACGACGGTGCCCTGGACCGAAACCATCTTGCCCCACTGCTTCTGCGCGACCATGTCCACGGCGCCCATGCCCAGGCGGGTTGCCAGCACGCGGTCGAAGCCGGTGGGGGCGCCACCGCGCTGGATGTGGCCGAGGATGGTGTTACGGGTCTCGATGCCGGTCATGCGTTCGATTTCGTGGGTCACGTATTCACCAATGCCGCCGAGGCGCGGACGACCGTCCTTCTCGGTACCCTTGTTGGCCATGACATCGTCGAAGCCCTCGGGGATGAAGCCCTCGGCAACAACGACCAGGGGAGAGCGGCCGCGGTCGTGTACCTCGGTGATCCACTCGGCGACCTGGTCCATGGAGACCTTGACCTCGGGAATCAGGATGGCGTGTGCGCCTGCCGCCATGCCGGAGTGCAGCGCAATCCAGCCGACGTGACGACCCATGACCTCTGCGACCATGCAACGGTGGTGCGACTCACCGGTGGTGCGGATGCGGTCCATAGCCTCGGTTGCGATGGAGACTGCGGTATCGAAACCGAAGGTGTAGTCGGTCGCGCGCAGATCGTTATCAATGGTCTTGGGCACGCCGATGACGGGCAGGCCGGCGTCGGCCAGGCGCTTGGCGCCGGCGAGGGTGCCTTCACCGCCGATGGCGACGATGGCGTCGATGCCGTGACGCTCCATCATGATTTCGATGTTTTCGGGGCCGCCGTTGGGGCCGTCGAAGGGGTTGGTACGGGAGGTGCCGATGATGGTACCGCCCTGGGCTGCCAGGCCGCGGACCTTTTGGCGGGGCAGATCCATGTAGTCGCCCTCGACGACGCCTCGCCAGCCGTCACGGAAGCCGACGAATTCGTAACCGTACTTCTTGACACCGTTGAGCACGGCACCTCGAATGACAGCGTTCAGGCCGGGGCAGTCGCCGCCGGAAGTAAGCAGACCGATCTTCATGTTGGCTCCTTGTGAATGTCTGCGCGTCGGGGGTGTGTTGCGCGCGTATATAACTATGGCCTCCACGAAGTCGGCACGCACGAAAGTGCCGCTCGGGAGGTCATTCTCTTGGTCTCTATTTTAGCGAGGTTTGGGATGTGTGGGTAGTGGTGGATTGGGGTGGGAATGGCCTCATTCCGGCATAAAAGTTCAGGTGCTTTACACCCTCAGCTGGCATATTTTGAGCGAGTGATTGCCGCATCCGCGCCCTGACAACGAAGAGAGGCCCGGGGCCTGCCTCCGCCGCGACGGTAGAGACAGGCCCCGGGCGCTCAAAAAAATATTTAACGATTCATGAAACGCACTCGCGAGAGGCGACTAATCGCGCGCACGACCCAGTAGTTCCTGCAGGCGGGCAACGCCCTCGGCCAGGTCATCATCTCCCAGGGCGTAGGACAGGCGCAGGTAGCCGCTGGGGCCGAAGGCCTCGCCGGGAACAACGGCAACTTCGGCCTTCTCGAGGATGAGCTCGGCGAGCTCGGCGCTGGTCTGCGGGCGTACGCCGTCGATTTCCTTGCCCAGCAACTCGCGAACGTCCGGGTAGGCGTAGAACGCGCCGGTGGGAACGGGGCAGTGCACGCCCTCGATAGCGTTAAGACCCTCGACGATGGCGCGGCGGCGGCGGTCGAAGGCGGCGTGCATGACCTTCACGTCGTCCTGCGGGCCGGTCAGGGCGGCCAGGGCGGCACGCTGGGCGATGTTATTGACGTTGGAGGTCATGTGCGACTGCAGGTTAGAAGCCGCCGCGATAACGTCGCGAGGACCAATCATCCAGCCCACGCGCCAACCGGTCATGGCGTAGGTCTTGGCCACACCGTTGAGGATTACGCAGCGATCGGCCAGCTCGGGCACAGCCTTCAGAATCGAGACCGAGTCGGCGCCATCGTAGGTGAGGTGCTCGTAGATTTCGTCGGTCAGGACGAAGATGCCCTTCTCCAGAGCCCACTGGCCGATGGCGCGGGTTTCCTCTTCGGTGTACACGGCACCGGTCGGGTTGGAGGGGGAGACGAAGATGAGCGCCTTGGTTGCGGGGGTGTAGGCTTCCTCGAGCTGCTCGACGGTGACCTTGTAGTGCTGGTCGCTACCGGCAAAAACCTCGATGGGGTTACCGCCGGCCAGGCGGATGCACTCGGGGTAGGTGGTCCAATAGGGAGCCGGCAGCAGAACGTCGTCGCCCTCGTCAATGACCGTGGCGAAGGCCTGGTACACGGCCTGCTTGCCGCCGTTGGTCACGATGACCTGGGAGGGATCGACCTCAACGCCGGAGTCGCGCAGGGTCTTGTCCGCGATGGCCTTCTTCAGCTCGGGCAGGCCGGAGGCGGGGGAGTAGCGGAAGTTCTTGGGGTCCTTCAGCGCTTCGTGGGCGGCATCCACAATGTGTGCGGGGGTAGCAAAGTTGGGTTCGCCGGCGCCGAAGCCGATGACGGGGCGTCCCTGAGCCTTGAGTGCTTTGGCCTTTGCATCAACGGCAAGGGTTGCGGAGGGTGCAATGGCACCGATACGGCTGGAAATGCGCGCCATGGGGGGCTCTCTTCTCTCTTATTGTGTGTAGCGGGGGCGAAACGCCGGTGAGGTCGTAGCCGGCGGGCCCGTTGGAGGGCGTACGGGTGCGTCACCTCGTACGTTCCTCGTGTGTAAAGATGCGTTCTTCCTTATAGGATACGGGGCATCGCCGGAGATAGGATACCCCCGAAAGAAAGAATGGACCGCCTTTTTCTGAAAAAATATTGCGTTTTGGAGTTGCACGAGCGCGTCGGCATGGTTTAGAGTTAGTTCTGCACCCGCAAGGGTGTAATTGTTTGCCCCTCTAAAGCCCACTGGCTTAGGAGGCAATGGAGGAGCGAACGAGTGAGAAGCAACTCTCACACCGAAGCTCAGGCTTCAAAGGGTGGTGGCTCAATTGGTAGAGCAGCGGTCTCCAAAACCGCAGGTTGCAGGTTCGAGTCCTGTCCGCCCTGCTCAAATTGCCTCAATAAACGATTGTACGCCCGCACTCCGGGCGTACTTTTTTAGATACAGAAAGGGGCAGAAGAAATGGCATCGTCTGCTACTGCCACTCAGGCTGCTGAGTCTGGCGCATCCTCAAAGAGCGATGAGAAGCGCGGTTTCTTCGGCCGTATTTTTGCATTCCTTCGCGAAGTTATCGCGGAGTTGAAGAAGGTTACCACTCCCACCGGACGCGAGCTGATTGGTTACTTCCTCGCGGTTCTGCTGTTCGTCGTGGTGATGCTCCTGCTGATTTCCGGCCTGGATTATCTGTTCGGCCAGGGAGCATTCTGGATCTTTGGTAACGGAACGATTCAGCGTAACTAGCCAACCGATACCGAGCGCATCCCCGGTGGGGTGTTGCGCCGAGTATCATAATTTTTCCCGGATTATTGATCGGTGCTGCGTATGCAGCGTAGCCAGATCGTAAGCGATAGAAAGTAGGAGCGACGTGTCCGAGCAGGAACTGGTATCCGAGATTGAAGAGGTCGAGGTAGCCGCTGCTGAGGCTGCCGAAGAGGCCGAAGCTGTCGAGCAGCTGGCCGAGGAGGCTACCGAGGCTGTTGAGGCAGCCGAGGAAGTTGCCGAGGTGGCTGAGGAAGTCGACGCTCTGGAAGAATTCAAGTCGAAGCTGCGCCGTCAGGTGGGCGATTGGTACGTGGTGCACACCTACTCGGGTTACGAGAACAAGGTGAAGACCGGTATCGAGACCCGTATCCAGAACCTCGAGGCCGAGGATGAGATCTTCGAGGTCCAGGTTCCCATGGAGACCGTGGTCGAGTTCAAGAACACCGTGAAGAAGACCATCCGCCGCGTGCGCGTTCCCGGCTACGTGCTGGTCCGTATGGAACTGACCGACCACTCGTGGGGCGTTGTGCGCCACACCCCGGGCGTGACCGGCTTCGTGGGCCAGGATGCGTACAACCCGGTTCCGCTGCGCATGGAGGAGGTCTTCGAGATGCTCCTGCCCGTCTTCGAGGAGCAGCAGCAGAGCCAGGGCCTGCCCGTCTCCAAGCCCGTCGTTGAGTCCGACTACACCGTGGGTGAGAACGTCCGCGTGAAGTCCGGCGCATTCGAGGGTATGGACGCCACCGTGTCCGAGATTAAGGCCGAGGCTCAGCAGATTGTCGTGATGATTTCCGTCTTCGGCCGCGACACCCCCGTGACCCTGAGCTTCACCGAGATTGAGAAGATCTAGCGAGGCTGTAGCGCATGAGCGAGCCCGGTACCCGAAAGGGGCCGGGCTCGCTCTGCGTTAACCCGCATCTTTTCATTCCCGCCGCCGGTCGTTCGTTCCGGCGCGTGCCTCCGGTATTAGCGAATACCGGTGAACACTGGATTAAGCAGCGGATTAACGCTAGAATGTTGGTTTGTGTATGCGCACGTCACGCTTTCGTGCGCGCACGTCGATGGCCGCGCCACGGTCATCACCCTGCCGGCGTACGCTCCTGTGCGTCGGTTCCCAGCTAAGAAAAGGACCCTACATTGGCTCCCAAGAAGAAGGTCACTGGCCTCATTAAGCTGCAGATCCAGGCAGGCGCCGCTAACCCGGCTCCCCCCGTCGGCCCCGCACTGGGCTCGCACGGTGTGAACATCATGGAGTTCTGCAAGGCATACAACGCTGCAACCGAGTCGCAGCGCGGTAACATCATCCCCGTTGAGATTACCGTCTACGAGGATCGCTCCTTCACCTTCATCACCAAGACCCCTCCGGCTGCCCAGCTGATCAAGAAGGCTGCTGGCGTTGCTAAGGGTTCCGCTGTTCCCCACACCACCAAGGTTGGCTCGCTGACCGAGGCTCAGGTGCGCGAGATCGCAGAGACCAAGATGCCCGACCTGAACGCAAATGACCTGGATGCAGCATCCAAGATCATCGCAGGTACCGCTCGTTCCATGGGTATCACCGTCGAGTAATTTCGGTTCACCGAATAGCCGAGTGATCGGCACCGTAGATTTTTCTACACAGAACTTGTAAATGCCCGTCGAGTGACGGGATGTGGCAGAGCCGAGCGCGGCTCACGAGACCACAACTGCATAAGGAGAAAAGCAGATGGCAAAGCGCAGCAAGGCGTACAAGGCAGCTGTAGCCAAGATTGAAGAGGGTAAGCTCTACACCCCCGCCGAGGCAGTCGCCCTGGCGAAGGAGACCTCTTCCACCAAGACCGACGCAACCGTTGAGGTTGCAATGCGTCTGTCCGTTGACCCCCGTAAGGCAGACCAGATGGTTCGCGGTACCGTGAACCTGCCCCACGGCACCGGTAAGACCGCTCGCGTGGTCGTTATCGCAGCAGGCCCCAAGGCTGCTGAGGCCGAGGCAGCTGGCGCTGACTTCGTTGGCTCCGACGACCTGATCGCAAAGATCGCCGGCGGCTGGACCGACTTCGACGCAGCGGTTGCAACCCCCGACATGATGGGCAAGGTTGGTCGCCTGGGTAAGATTCTGGGTCCCCGTAACCTGATGCCGAACCCCAAGACCGGTACCGTGACCATGGATGTTGCAAAGGCTGTTGCAGACATCAAGGGCGGTAAGATCGACTTCCGTGTTGACCGTAACTCCAACCTGCACTTCATCATCGGTAAGGCTTCCTTCACCGCTGAGCAGCTCGAGGAGAACTTCCAGGCAGCGCTGGAAGAGATTAACCGTCTGAAGCCCTCTTCGGCTAAGGGTCGTTACATCTCCAAGGCAACCGTTGCTACCACCTTCGGCCCCGGTATCCCCGTTGATCCGGCTTCCGTTGCTGCCTAAGGTATGCACCTGTAGCGTCTAGCATTCGCTAGTGATCGCCCCTGACGTTTAGGCGTCGGGGGCGATTTTTTGTGCATGATTTTGTCTGTGTGAAGATTCAAGACATGTGTAACCGGGGCCAGTTGAAGTACGTCACGGACTTCCAGCTTGTATAGGCTTAAAACATAGAATGATTTTCTGGTCCCTGGTTCCTATGGTGTTGCCCATGTCCCGGCACCGTCGAAACAAATACACGGGGTTGTACGCCCTTATCCTGCCCTACGACCATGAGAGGTAAAACCTAATGCCTTCTTCCCTTCAGAGCGAGCAGAACGCTCGTAGCGGACTCAGTGTACCGGTCAATTATTTTGCGGTGGCGCTGGGCACCGGGGCCCTGGGAGCTGCCTGGCGTACTGGTGCTTCGAAGGGAATGGCGCCTGATTGGGTGGGTGAGAGCATCCTGGCTTTTAACGCCGTGGTGTGGCTGCTCCTTGTGGGTTTCCTGGTTCACGCGGTGGTGAAGTATCGTGCGTGGGTGTGCAGTTTTTGGGAGCATCCGGCACGTACTTGCTTCTTTTCGCTGATTCCGGCAACGACGGCGCAGGTGGGTGCGGCTCTCTACCCCTATGCGGAGACTCCGGCTCTCGCTTTGGTGGTACTGGGAGGCGTGGGCCAGCTGTACTTTGCCTCTCACCGCATTGCGGGTACGTGGCGTGGCGGGTATGCGCCCGAGGCTGCCTCGCCGGTGCTGTATCTGCCGACTGTGGCGACAAATTTTGCGACCGCTACGGCGATGGGTTTTGTGGGGTGGCACGATATGGCGATGCTCTTCTTCGGTGCGGGCCTGATTTCGTGGTTTAGCATTGAGGGCGCGATTCTGAGCCGCCTGCGCACCCTGACCCCCTTGCCGCAGGGGGAGCGCGGCATTATTGGTATTCAGATGGCCCCGCCCTTTGTTGGTGGTAACGCGTACCTGGCGGCTAACGGCGGCACGGTGGACTGGTTCTTCCTGGTGCTGACCGGTTACGGCATTCTGCAGCTGATTTTCCTGATGCGTCTGCTCCCGTGGACTCTTGAGGGTGGTTTCTCGATGAGCATGTGGGGTTTCTCGTTCGGTATGGCTTCCATGGCGGCGAGTGGTATTCGCTTGACCGCTGCTGGCTCGCTGGGGTTCGTGGGCCCCGTCTTGACTGTGGCGGGTACTGCTTTCTTGATTTTCCTGTGGGCGGGCACGCTGTACTTGGCTGTGAAGGGACGCCTGTTGGTGCGCCCGAACTAAGGTTCCCGTGTGAGGTGCCGGCGTGAAGTTAGTGCGCTGTTGTATGACGGCGCTTATCTTCTGCGCCTATGCCGTGGGTGGGTTTCGGCGATAATGGGGGAATGACTTCTGCATCCTATTCTTCTGCCGCGGCGGAGCCTTTTGAGGGCCTGCGTATTCGAGGCGTCGCGAAGACCTTTGGCACCGGTACGACGGTTCTGAATGAGATTGACCTGGATGTGCACCCCGGCGAGTTGATTTCGCTGGTTGGTTCCTCGGGTACCGGTAAGTCAACGCTTCTTCGCATTATTGCCGGCCTGGAGGACCCCACGACGGGTCGGGTGACCTACGGCGGTCAGCCTCTGGAGCGCGGCTCTGTGGGTGTGGTGTTTCAGCGTCCCATTCTGTACCCGCACCTGAGCGTGAAGGATAATATTCTTTTCCCCACGCGTTTGCATGCTTTTTCCGGTGAGGTCGATATTGACTATTACCGCGAGCTGCTGGCAGCCCTGAAGCTTGAGGGCTTGGAGAACCGCAAGCCTTCGCAGCTGTCGGGCGGTCAGGCCCAGCGCGTGGGCATTGCCCGAGCCCTTATCCGTCGTGCTCCCGTGGTTCTTTTTGACGAGCCCTTGGCCAGCGTTGACGAGGAGATGAGCGCGAGCATCCGAGCCGATATTGTGCGCCTGCACGAGCGTTACGGTTTCACCGGCTTGTACGTGACTCACGATCAGAATGAGGCGCTCATGCTGGGTCATCGTGTGGCGGTCATGGACTCCGGCTACCTGGTGCAGGTGGATACCCCGGGTCGTCTTTTGGACTATCCTCACACCCTGCAGGTGGCGAAGCTGCTTTCGGCCCCCGCGCTGAATCTGCTGGATATCGAACCGGAGGATTCCCTGCCCGCCGATTGCCGCCTGGTGATTCGCGCCTCCTCCTTCTACGAACTGGGTGGGGGAGAATCCGAACAATTGCACGGTGTCCTGTCGGCGCAGGTTCTGGGGCAGCGTCACCTGGTGGGCGGTATGCTCTACCGCGCGGCTCTGAGTGAGACCGCAACTTTGCCTGTGGCTTCGGAACAGCTGGGGGCGGACGGTCATCCCGTGGAACCCTCGAATGTTGAAAATGCTGAGTACTCGGTGCGTGTGCCGGCCGGTCAGGAGCTGGAATTCTTCCTCTCTGATGCCGGGGGAATCTCCTACGCAATTGGTAGCGATGTGCAGCTGGGTGTTGCTCCGCAGCGGTGCTTCCTCTTCTCCGGGGGCAAACGCTTCTACCTGGGCGGATAGCTCGAGTTTCGGTGTTGTTTCGACGTCGAGCTGAGGCTGGTAAATCCCGCTGTTGGCGGAGGTTCTGAGCTTTTAAGTGATTAACCCCGCTTAACGGCGGGATTTTCCTGTTTTAACTTGCGGCCTGCCCGAGAACCTGAGATGATAAACAAACCAAAGACCGCCGGTCTAGAACTATGTCCTTTATCCCCACTTTGGTGGAGGTTAAGAACAGGGTTCTGATAAGAGCTGATTTCCCTCAAGAAATCGCCGCCCGCGTAGGTGACTCGAAGTGAATAGACGCAAACCCATGAGGGTTTCGTCTATCGTGCCTCGTACGCCTGCGCGTCGAGGCATTTTTTATTGCTTGCAATAGTGCTTCGAGGCTCTACCGGCGACCTTACAAGAATCGGAAGAAGGAACTACCATGGCGACTCAGGAAAAGATCGCTGCAGTATCCGAGCTGAAGGAACTCTTCGAAGCTTCGAACGCAGTCATCCTGACCGAATACCGCGGTCTCACTGTTGCACAGCTCAAGGAGCTGCGTCGCGCACTCGGTGCAGAGACCGAATACGCCGTGGTGAAGAACACGCTGGCTGCTATCGCAGCTAAGGAAGTTGGCATCGACGCATTCGAAGGCCACCTCCACGGTCCCTCCGCACTGGCATTCATCAAGGGCGACCTGATCGATGCTGCCAAGGGCCTGCGTGACTTTGCCAAGGCTAACCCCCAGCTGATCGTGAAGAACGGTTACTACGAAGGTGCCGCTCTGTCCGAGGACGACGTCAAGCGTTACGCTGACCTGGAATCCCGCGAGGTTCTGCTGTCCAAGGTTGCAGGTGGTGCAAAGGCTACCATCGCACGCATCGCACAGGTTGTGGACGCACTGCGCGTCAAGCTGGAGGAGCAGGAAGGCGCAGCTCCCGCTGCTGCCGAGGAGGCTTCGGAGGAGGCATAAGCCCCTTCGTGCTACTGCACCAGCCGCTGAGATACTCAGCAGCGCACAACGCAACAGCGTATGCGCACCCTTAGTTTGACCGACCCCTACGGGGTGGGTACCCAAGATTTACACAGCGGGGCGACCCGCACAGATAGTGAAGGAGCCAAACAATGGCTAAGCTGTCCATCGAAGAACTCATTGCAGCATTCAAGGAACTGTCCCTGGTTGAGGTTTCCGAGTTCGTCAAGGCATTCGAGGAAGAGTTCGACGTCACCGCAGCTGCTCCCGTTGCAGTTGTCGCAGGCGGCGCAGCAGGCGAGGCTGCTGAAGAGAAGTCCGAGTTCGACGTTGTCCTGGAGTCCGCTGGCGACAAGAAGATCGCAGTGATCAAGGAAGTTCGTGCCCTGACCTCCCTCGGCCTGAAGGAAGCAAAGGACCTGGTTGACGGCGCTCCCAAGACCCTGCTCGAGGGCGTTTCCAAGGAAGACGCTGAGAAGGCTAAGGAGCAGCTCGAGGCTGCCGGCGCATCCGTCACCCTCAAGTAATCGACTTCTTCTCGATTCTTACGCGGGCGGTACATCCACTGGATGTGCCGCCCTGCGGCATTTAACGTCCTCTGTGGTGCCTCTCTCCTTGGCCCGGTACGGGGCTCCGGGGTGCCGTATGATGGGATGAGACAACCCAGACATTCTTCCTGACGAAAACGGATAAGACATGAGCGAGCAGAAGAAAAAGAATCAGAAGTCCTCGCCCCGCCCCGCCCGTGACCTGGCGGCAGAGGCACAGCAGATCCTGGATGCTTTTGGTGCCGGAGTTCGCGAAGATCGCGACTACCCCGCCCTGCACCTGGCTCCTCCGGTCGGTCGCCTGAACGACCCGAACGGCCTTGTCTTTGACGGCAAGCGCTACCATGCTTTCTACCAGTACTCGCCCCTGCACCCCGAGCGCATGGTGTACTGGCGTCACGCCGTGAGCGAGGACCTGACCCACTGGACCGATGAGGGCACCGCACTGGTCCCGGACAGCCGCTACGACTCGCACGGTTGCTACTCGGGTTCCGGAATTAAGGTTCCCGGCGGTTTTGAGTTCTTCTACACCGGTAACGTCAAGGACTCCAAGGGCAACCGCGAGACCTACCAGATTCTTGCCACCGCCGGTGAGGACGCCAAGCCGACTCGTCAGCTGCCCCCGCTGATTTCCGGCCCCGAGGAGGGCTACACCGCCCACTACCGAGACCCGCACGTGTTCCAGCGTGACGGTCGCTGGTGGATGGTCATCGGCGCTCAGCGTGAGGACCTGACCGGTGCCGTGGTCGTGTACACCTCCGCCGATCGCCGCGAGTGGACCTTCCGCGGTGAGCTGGGCATTAAGGATAAGACCCTCAAGGGCACCTACATGTACGAGTGCCCCTCCCTGCTGAGCATGCGCGATGAGCTGACCGGCGAATTGCGTGATGTGCTGATCTTTAGCCCGCAGGGACTGGAGCCGCTGGGGGAGAAGTACAACAATATCTTCCAGAGCGGTTACATTGTGGGCTCGCTGGATAACAAGACCCTCAAGTTTAAGGTGGAGACCCCCTTCACCGAGCTGGATGCAGGCTTCGAGTTCTACGCCCCGCAGACCATCTCGGGCACCGGCCTGAGCGCCGACCCGGAGGTACCGCACACCGCAAGCGGCGATGCCCCGGTGATGATCGCCTGGCTCGGCAACGCGGATCAGGATGACCTGCCCTCGTGGAGCCACCGCTGGGTGCACATGTTCACCTACCCGCGTGAGCTACACCTGCGCAACGGTAAGCTCTTCCAGCGTCCGGTTCCGCAGCTGAACGACGCGATGGAGATGAAGCCGCTGTACCGCGAGGAGGAGAAGGGCAAGCTCGTCGAGCTGAAGAACGCCCTGACCTTCCGCCTGCGCGGCCGCGTGAACGTGGCTGATGAACGGGTGAAGATCAAGATTAAGGACACTCACGGCGTGGCCCTGAGCATCGTTCTGGATAAGGACTTTGTGCAGATGGACCGCGGCGGTACCCGCTACACCGAGGGTGGTAGCCTGCGCCGTCGCAGCCTGAAACGTTCGAAGATTCGTGAGTTCGACCTACTGGTGGACGGCTCGGCAACCGAGCTGTACGTGGGCGGCAAGCTGGCCGCCTCTATGGGTACAGAGGTTATGACGGCTCGCACCTTCTTCAAGGGGGATAAGCGCCGCGTCCGCCTGACCGGTGGCGAGGTGCTGTCCCTGGAGTACGGCCGTCTCTAAGCCGTTTTCTACACGTTAGGAGCCGCCCGCACGGGTGGTTTCCGGTAATTTCTGAATATGTCTGAGGGCTCACTCTCCATGTGGAGGGTGGGCCCTCGCTTTTAAGAACTTTCCCGTGATACCATGTTTTACAGCCGATATGTCAAACGTATGACATATGCATGACATGCACACACAGACATATCTCACCTCATTCACAAAGCATCATACGGTGGTGCTCCAAGCAAAGGAGAGCGAGCGTGGACCACAAGTCAGTGGCACAGCGCGTGCTGAAGGACGTCGGTGGCGCCGGCAACATCGTTGCAGCCGCACACTGCGCAACCCGCCTTCGCCTCGTCCTGAAGAACCAGGACAAGGTCGACCAGACGGCAATCGACAACGACGAAGACCTCAAGGGCAGCTTCCTCAACGCTGGCCAGTTCCAGATCATCGTCGGCCCCGGCGACGTCAACGAGGTTCACAAGCACCTCATCGCTGCTGGCGCACCCGAGGCGTCCAAGGATGAACTCAAGAGCATCGCCGCGAAGCAGAGCAGCATTGTCTCCCGCTTCATCAAAACCATTGCCGACATCTTCGTCCCGCTAATCCCGGTGCTGGTCGGTGGCGGTATGCTGATGGCGCTCAACAATGTGCTGACCTCCGAGGGTATCTTCGGTCCGCAGCCCTTCATCGAGATGTACCCCGAGTGGGAGGGCTTCGCGGACATCGTGAACCTGCTCTCCGCAGCTCCCTTCGCCTTCCTGCCCGTGCTGGTCGGATTCTCCGCCACCAAGGTCTTTGGCGGTAACCCCTACCTGGGTATGACCATGGGTGCCGCAATGGTATCCCCCGCCCTGATGAACGGCTACAGCGTCGCAAAGTCGCTGGCAGGCGTCGAAGGGGCGGATCCTATGCAGTACTGGAACCTCTTCGGTCTGCAGGTTCAGCAGGCGGGCTACCAGGGTACCGTGCTGCCCATCATGCTGGTTGCCTTCATCCTCTCCCACATTGAGAAGTTCTTCCACAAGATTCTCAAGGGCACCATCGACTTCATCTTCACCCCGACCCTCACCATCCTCATTACCGGCTTCCTGACCTTCCTGCTGGTCGGTCCTCCGATGTTCCAGGCGGGTACCTGGCTGGGTGAAAGCATTAACTGGCTCTACACCGTTGCCGGCCCGCTCGGCGGTCTGCTCTTCGGTACCTTCTACGCATTCATCGTGATGACCGGTATGCACCAGGCATTCCCGCCCATCGAGATGAGCCTGTGGGCTACCGGTGGTTCCTTCATCTTCGTCGTCGCCTCCATCTCTAACGTGGCTCAGGGTGCTGCCGCAGCCGGCGTCGCACTGACCACCAAGAACAAGAAGATTAAGGGTATTGCTTCGGCATCTGCGCCCTCCGCATTCCTGGGTATTACCGAGCCCGCAATGTTCGGTGTGAACCTGGCTCTGCGCTGGCCCTTCTACATTGCAATCGTCTCCGCTGGTATCGGTGCAATGCTTGCTTCCATCCTGAATGTGAAGGCTAAGGCTCTGGGTGCCGCTGGTTACATTGGCTTCCCCTCGATTATTCCTTCCACCGGCGCGGGCTGGGCTGGCTTCTTCGGCTGCCTCATTCTGACCACCATCATCGCTTTCGTTGCCTCCTTCATCTGGGGTAAGAAGGTCGAGGCAGGCAACACTGAGGAAGCTGAGGCACCTGCCGCTCCTGTAGCTACCGAAGCTTCCGCCGAGGCTCCTTCGGCAGCTTCTGCTGAGACCTCCGGCGAAGGCGTTGAGCTGGGCGCTCACCTGGTGGGTACTGTGGTGCCTCTCGTAGACGTCAAGGACCCCACCTTCTCCTCCGGCGCACTGGGTGCAGGCACCGCAGTGGAGCCCACCGAAGGTAAGCTCTACGCACCGGCTGACGGCAAGATCACCGTCGCCTTCCCCACCGGCCACGCATACGGTCTGCGCACCGAGGACGGCCTGGACCTGCTGATGCACATCGGCATGGACACCGTGGAACTGGACGGCAAGCACTTCACCCCGAAGGTCGCTAAGGGCGACACCGTCAAGCGCGGCGATGTCATCGCTGAGTTTGATATTCCCGCGATCAAGGCAGCCGGCTACCCGCTGGCCACTCCGCTGGTTATCACGAACTCCAAGAAGCTGGCCGAGTCGGTGCAGGACGCTCAGAATTCCGGCGCGGCTGTGACCAACGCTGACTCCGTGCTGAAGGTTGTTCTGAAGGCTAAGGCTAACGCATAGTCTGTACACAGAGTGAGTAGATAAACTCTCCATTTTTGAACACCCCGTATCTTTTCCTTGAAATGATGCGGGGTGTTCAAATTTTTTATGGGCAGCTAAATAGAAAGGGTGAATAACTATTCATATAAATTATGCATAATGGTGCAATATTTGCTGTCGGGAGTCTGTGCATATGCATGTAAAATGTCTTGATTAGGCACGATTCGTTAGCCATGAGGACGGAATACAGCTAATATTTATGTAGACTTCAAGCTTTCGTAAAGGGTGAATATGTCCTCGGAATCCTATACCGTCCGCACCGCCGAACCTCACGAGTACTCGGAGGTAGTGGAGGTGCTTATCTCGGCTTTTGACGGTGACCCCGCCATGATGGCCATCATCGGTGGCAAAAACCGCCGTAAGGAGATGGAAAAGCTCCGCGCTATTATGACCCTGCAGGTTTACGGTAATTTCAAGGACCGCGGACGAATCGACGTTGCCGTGGATGATTCCTCGGGCAAGATTGTTGGCGTCTGCCTCTGGAATAACCCGGAGTCCCAGGAGGGATCATTCCTCAACGAAATCAAGCAGATTAGCGCCTACTACCGTGGACTGGGGCCGGTTACCCTGGTTCGCGCCATCATGATGGAGCTACACCTGCTCAAGTATCGCCCCTCGTACAAGCACTGGTATCTCTTCAACATTGGCGTGCTGGAGGAGCTACG
The DNA here is from genome assembly GCF_001061665.1 of Rothia mucilaginosa. Lineage (GTDB taxonomy): Bacteria > Actinomycetota > Actinomycetes > Actinomycetales > Micrococcaceae > Rothia > Rothia mucilaginosa_A. The sequence continues at coordinate 236,856 of NZ_JVSP01000002.1, forward strand.
CGGCCGCGGTATCGGCAGCAAGCTCCTCGACTACGGCACCGCGCGTCTTGAAGGCTACCCGGCCTACCTCGAAGCGTCGACCTACGATAGCGCTCGCCTCTACGAGCGTCGCGGCTTCCTCTCCCTGGGGCCTCTCGGGGGTATCTTCCCGAAGGCTCACGCGGTCGGCATGGTGTATCCCGCAATCGGCCCCGCGGAAGTCGTCGCCCGTGCCGCCGGTCAGGCCTAGCGCGACGGCCCGGTCGTAATTCGGGTACTCAAGAGCCCCACAAAATCCTAAACGTAAAGATTTGCCCCGCCGCCCCACAAATGTGGAGTGGCGGGGCGAATCTTTGGAAGAAAAGCGGGGGAGAGCTACTGCAGCTCGTCCGGCGCCGAGGTGTCCGGCTCCACGAGCGAGAGATCGGGGATGGTTCGCACGGTGACCCCCAGGTGTAGCTCGATGGGCAGCACATCCCCGGGAAGGTACGCGGAACCCTCGGAAGGCGAATCTGCGGGTGCCGCGGAGGCGGTCGATGCATCCTGTCTTTCGATGAGCTCCAGCAGGCGCTGAACGGCTCGTCGAGCGATTCCCTCGATGGGCTGAATGACGGTTGCGAGTTCCGGCATGAGCAGCTGAACGGTCTGTGTACCGTCGTAGCCGATGACCTGGAAATCCTCGGGAACGCGGATACCTCGCGTGCGCGCCCAGCCCAGGGCCAGCGCGGCGTAGTTATCGTTGGAGGCGAACACTGCATCCACAGGCTCGGCGCTATCGGCTCGCTCGTCTAAGTAGCGGTATAGCATCTCGCGCTTAAGGCCGAGGGAGGGGCGGAAGCCAAGCTCCACAAACTCGGGGGTCAGGCCAGCATCGAGCATTGCTTCGCGGTAACCGCGCTGACGCTCATTGTGCTCGCCCAGGGTGGAGGTTACGTGCACAATTGTCTGGGCGCCCGTGGCGATAAGGTGCTCCGTGGCCGCGTGTGCGCCGCCGTAGTTATCGGAGCGGATGTTGGGGTAAAAACCGGTCTCGCGACGGTCTACCGTCACCAGGGGGGCCTGGGCATGCGGGACGTTCACGAGCGCATCCGAATGGGCGCCGGTGATGATGCCGTCCACCTGATTGGCGAAGAGCATATCGAGATAGCGCTTCTCCTGCTCGGGGTGGTCTTCGCTATTGCAGAGAATCACCCTGTACCCGGCATCGGCCAGGTGATTCTCGAGCTGGTACACCATCTCTCCGTAGAAGGGGTTGGCCACGGTGGGGAAGATGAGACCCACCGTCTGGGAACGCTGACCCTGCAGGCTTCGGGCGATGGCGTTGGGCCGGTAGCCGAGTTGCTGGACGGCCTCGTGCACCTTGGTGCGGGTGGCCTCGCTCAGGTAACCGCGGTTGTTGAGCACTCGGGATACGGTGGTGGGGGAGACGCCCGCCAGTGCGGCAACGTCGCTGAGTTTGGGCTTTGCCACGGGGCTCCTTTGTGGTTGAGACAGGATATGCTAAACGATTGACATATCTCTATCAACTATACCTTCTACTGGATGGGAACGCCGATAACACCCACGGTGAAACCAGCCTTCCCACCCCGCATGAAGTGTCCCAGGCTTAGAAGACCGGAATAATGCGCGCGCGTGAACCCGCAGGATGCGCCCCGCCGGTTACCGTGGAATCGTCGAGCACCGCAAAGTGCGTGGCAGCTGCCAGGGAAGATAGCATGTGCGAAGCCGACTTCGGTAGCGGATAGGCAACGCCCTCGGTCACCCGGACGGGCACCAGGCGAGTTGTCACAGCCTTGCGCAACGTGGGAACATCCTCGGCAAGAACGGCCGCGTCTGCTGCGGGCAGGGGCATGGAGCGCAGGCCGGCCAGAAGAGGCGGCAGGTAGGAGTAGAGAGCCGTATAGGCGGCCAACGGGTTACCCGGAAGGCCCAGTACGAAACGCTGGTGACCGGCGTTCGGCCCGGTTTCGGGTACCGGCAGGCTTGCGGCCAGGGCCGGGTGGCCCGGACGCACATCCACCGACTCGAAGATATAGGTCGCTCCCAAATCGTTGAGGGCCTTACGCACCATATCCACGCCCGAGGTGCTCGAGCCGCCCGTAAACACCAGGATGCGCGCGGTGGAGGTCGTCAGGAAGGTCGAGAATTCGGACTCGACGTCGGCCAGGCGGGCCGAGGGGCGAACCTCGCATCCGGCCGCGGCGATGGCGTGCTCCACGAAACCTCCGAAAGCGTCGCGCACCTGACCCGGGTCGGGCAGGCCAAAGGTAATCACCTCGTTACCGGTGAAAGCGCAACGCACCGGGATGGGCGCGTAGACGGGCAGCTCATCGAAACCGTTCGTGCCCAGAAACGCTGCCATGCGGGAGGAGATGCGCTCGCCGTGGCGAGCCAGGTAATCACCGTGCTGTAGCTCCACACCGGCGAAACGAATATCGGTTCCGGGGGCGGGCGGTTCAAATCCCTCAGCCATCTCCAGGTAGTGGATGCTGGCTCGGGTATCGGCGGAGGCCAGGGAATCGGCTCCCTCGTAGTTGCTGGTGTGCTCCTCGCGCACGATGGCCTCGGTGCCTTCGGGAATCAGGCCGCCGGTTAGAATCGGGGTGGCCTCGCCCGGGCTAATCGGCACGGTGAGACGGTGAATATTGGCTCGAGAATCCTCCGGGTAGGAAGGCCTCACCAGACGCCAGGGCGGGTTGCCCGCCACAGCGTAGCCGTCCATCGCGGAGGAGCTGTAGTGCGGCACCGGCATCATGGCGTGCACGTCTTCGGATAGGTAATGGTCAATCGTCGCTAAGAGAGGAAGAGCCTCGGCCTTGGTGTCCGGGGCGGCCTGTGTGCCGGCGGCGTGCAACAGCTCGCGCGCCTGATCCCATGAGACGGCGGGAATATGGTGGGACATGGTACCTCGTGTGTGCTGAAGCGGCGCTAGTTGGCCGCTGAAAGTAGATGCCCGTGGTAGCGGGGCGGTCTAGTAGCTAGACCACAGGGAAGTGGTGTACCCCAGTCGCTCCGCTTGCTCCCAGGTATCGACATCGGCGGTGTGCTGGGCGGAGAGCTCAACGCTGACCGGGTTGAGACGGCGCAGGAAGGAACGGACGGAGGCGTCGGTGGTGCCCTCTGAAAACACCGAACGGATGCTCTCATAACGGTAGATACCCACCAGTGGCTGGTAGATGCCCTCAGAAACCCCCCAGAAGCCCTCGGATGCGGGGGAATCGAGAGGTCGGGCAGTCGCATCGTTGGCCGCGGCGGTACGCATAAGTCGCTGTACCGCGGGAGCGATGCGCGGGGTATCAACACCCAGGATGAGGCACCATTTCGGCGTCGGGGTACCTGAGCCCTCGCATTGGGCCGCCACACGTTCTAGGCCTGCGTGAATGGCCGCGGCCGGTCCAGAGAAGGGTGGGTTTTCTCGGGTGAGTAGAACGTCGGAGGGGACGGGCAGGGTATCGGGCCCGACCACAACTCGCGGCGAGGCCTGCCGTACCGCCTGCAAAGCACAGTCGAGAAGCGTGTTCGTGCCGTCCGAGAGCGAGGCCTTTGGCACATGCCCTAGGCGGCTGGACTGCCCGCCGGCCACGATAACCGCGGCGCAGGAGAACTCGGGGTACTCGGGAAGAATCGGGGGAATCGCGGCGGGCGACGGTGAAGAATCGCTCATCTTAACCACCCGCGAAGGGGGGAAGGACATCAACTCGATCGCCATCGGTTAGTGGCGCGTCGGCATCGGAGCGGGTGCCGTTGACCAGGAAGGAACACTGCCCCATAACCTGGGCCAGGGTCAGGCCGGAGGGGGTGGTCCCCGTAAGCTCCCGGCCCAGGTGGGCGATGAGCGCGCCCAGGGTCGGCGAATCAATGTCGCTCGGGGCCACCGACAGCTCGGCGGTACCCGCCGCCGCGCGCGCGGCAGCAAAGAAATGAACCTGCATCATGCTCCTAATGCTATACGAGGGGGCGCGAAAAACAAGGGGATGCTCGGGACAGCGAGAGGGGTTAGCCTCCGATGGCGCTCATGGAGCGGCTCGCCTTGGCAAATTCCTCAATATCGAAATCTGCGTCTTCCTTGCCGTGGGCGCGCGGCTTGAACCACATGCCTTCACGCCAGCGCAGGGCCAGCTCATCGTCCGTGGCGCCGGAGCGCAATAGCTGCATGAGGTCAGTCTCGGTATCGGAGAAGAGGCAGGAACGTATCTTGCCGTCGGCCGTTAGGCGGGTGCGGGTGCAGGCACCGCAGAAGGACTCGGTCACCGAAGCGATGATGCCCACGCGGCCCAGGGATTCGGCGCCGTCGACGGGGAACCCCGCCTCATCCAGCACGGTGCCGAGCGGGTAGACCTCCCACAGTCGGGCGGGGGAATCGCCGCGTGCTTCGCGTACCGAACCGAGCACGTAGGCGGCCGAAAGCTTCTCTCGAATCTCAGCAGCGGTGATGGTGCCCTCGCGGGTCCAGCGGTTGTCTGCGTCCAAGGGCATCTGCTCGATGAAGCGCAGCTGGTAGCCGCCCTTGAGCGCCCACTCGAGGAGCTCGGGAGCCTGCCCGTCGTTGAGGCCGGGCATGAGCACGGCATTAATCTTGATGGGCCACAGGCCGGCTTCGGCGGCGCCGTCGATACCCTTGAGCACGGCCTCCAGCTTGTCGCGTCGGGTGAGCTCGGCGAAGGTCTCGCGGCAGATGGTATCCAGCGAGACGTTGATGCGGGTCAGCCCGGCCTCGGCAAGGGCTACGGCCCGCTTGTCCAGGCCGATGCCGTTGGTCGTAATGGACAGGGGAACCTCGGGGTGCTCCTGATGGATGCGGGAGATAATGTCGACCAAATCAGCGCGGACGAGGGGTTCACCGCCCGTGAAGCGAATCTCTTCGACGCCCAGCTGGGAGATAGCAATATCTGCAAGGCGCGCAATTTCTTCGGCGGAAAGCAGGTTTTCCTTGGGGAGCCACTGCAGTCCATCGGCCGGCATGCAATAAATGCAACGAAGATTACATTTATCGGTTAATGAGATGCGCAGGTCGGTTGCGGTGCGTCCCCAGCGGTCGAGGAGCGGACCGCTGTTCGTAATATTTGGGAGCTTCCTCCGCGGCTTTGTGGAGGTCTCAGATTTTTCGGGCGTCACAAAAGCAACACCGCTGTTATCCGCAGAAGATAAGGTGCTTAACAAAGGGCCTGCAATCAGCTGAGAGCGGCCAGAATCTGCCGTGTACGCCATGGAAAACCTATGTAGAAAATTAGTATATTTCGGGTAACAATATGATTATTCCACGTTCGAAGACCCATTACATAGTGTGTGAAGGGTAAGTTACATTCGCGGTGACCCAAAGAAACCGCGATAACGTGTCATGGTGTACGCAAGCTAGGGGGCGTACATAAATTGTCACAAAAGCCTCGCGTGGAGCACCTCACCTCATGCAACTAACACGACTAGTTCAAGGACAAAGTACTTTCATGAAGACTCCTCTCGCCGCTCTTAGCGCACTGGCTGCTGCAACCCTGACTCTGACCGGTTGCGGCTCTTCCCAGGCCTCTTCCTCCGTTGCATCTCAGGCATCCTCCGGCAAGATTCAGGTCTTCGCCGCAGCATCCCTGAACAATGCGGGCGCCGACCTGGAGAAGGCCTACGAGGCAGCTAACCCCGGCGTTGACATCACCTTCGTCTACGAGGGCTCCGCAAAGCTCGTCACCCAGATCGAGCAGGGCGCAACCCCCGACATGCTTATCACCGCAGACACCAAGAACATGGACAAGGCTAAGAAGCTGGACGAGTTCTCTGGATCCGACTCCACCGTTCTGGTCACCAACAAGCTGGTTCTCGTTACCGCTGAAGGCAACCCCGGTAAGATCAACAGCCTCGACGACCTGCAGACCACCGAAGGCGTCGTCGCAGTCTGCAAGGAAGACGTCCCCTGCGGCACCCTGGCACACGAAGAGCTGAAGAAGCACGACATCACCCTCAAGAACGCAACCACCGAGGGTAAGGTCACCGACGTGGCCACCAAGGTCACCACCGGTAACGCCGATGCGGGCTTCATCTACACCACCGACCTCGCAGCAGCCAAGAAGAAGGGCGTAAACCTCGGCTCTGTCGACCTGCCGGACGTTGAGCCCAACGAATACCCCGCAGCGCTGAGCAAGACCGGCGCATCCTCAGATGCCGCTAAGAAGTTCAACGAGTGGCTGAAGACCTCCAACGAGGCCAAGAAAATCCTCGCTGACTACGGCTTCAACACCACCAAGTAGCCTGTAAACGCTAACCCGCCCGCTCAGCGGGGTTAGCGCGAAAAGCCGGGATGCGGTGGCACCTTATAGAAGTGTGCCACCGCATCCCGTCCCAACTTTTACCCACTACTCGCGGGATACCCACTCCCATCCACCGCCTTCGCCCCCAACCCCTCACGAATCTATGTCTGCATCTTCTTCTGCCCGTCGCGCGCCGCGATCTTCGGCTCGTCTTTTTGCGTCGGTTCCTCGCTCCTTCACCATCCCGGCTTTCATTGGTCTTCTGGTGATTGCCGGTCCGCTCCTGGGCCTGTTCCTTAACGTCCCGTGGAGCCAGCTCGGGACCGTCTTCACTCCGCAGGTGATGGGCGCGGCTAATCTTTCGCTCTCAACGGCTGCCGTCTCAACCCTGATTTGCGGTCTTCTGGGTGCCCCCATCTCCCTGCTCCTGTCCAAGGTGCTGAATCGTTCGCGCCTGCACCGATTCGGTGCGGTTCTCTACGCCATCATCTACACCCCGGTGATTCTCTCCCCGGTGGTTTCGGGTCTGGGGCTGCTCTTCTTCTGGGGCCGTAAGGGTCTAATCGGCTCGTACCTCTATCAGGCTGGTATTTCGATTCCCTTCACCTCGAACGCCGTGATTATTGCGCAGACCTTTGTGGCTCTTCCCTTCTTCGTGGCCACCGCGGTTACCACGTTGCAGGCCATTCCCCGCGAGTACGAGGAAATCGCGCTGGTCGAGGGTGCCGGTCCCGCCGAGGTGACTTTTAAGGTGCTCCTGCCCCTGGCGGCTCCCGGTCTTGCCACCGCTTTTCTGCTCTCCTTTGCTCGTGCGCTGGGTGAGTACGGTGCAACCGTTACCTTTGCCGGTAACGTGCAGGGTAAAACCCAGACTATTCCCCTCGCGATTGACCTGGCCATCAACAGTAGTGACCTCCCGAGCGCCCTGGGTAGTGCTCTCATCCTCATCAGCCTCTACCTGGGAATCTTTGGCGTGCTGGGCCTGGCTCGCACGCTCAAGAAGCTACGCGAGCGCCTCGGGTAGCCAAGTTACGGGGGCAGGCCGTTAGGTGGCACTGTATTTACCCGCCCCCGGGTGCACCGTACACTGTTTATATCCGTATGTCGCACGATAGGAACCGCAATGATCGCTCCTGAGTTCAACGGAACTCCCAACACCGAGGAATACCGCGCCTACCTGGCCCTTCTCCTGAGGGAGGTCTTCATCGGCACGGCGGAGACCGTTCCTCTCGATCATGCGGCAGGCCGAATCCTCGCCCAGGATGTCACCGCCCGCATGGATGTGCCCAGCTTCGACAACTCGCAGATGGACGGCTACGCGCTCACCGCGGCTGCCGTCGATCGTGAGGACCGCATCTTTACGGTCGGCCGCGAGATTCCCGCGGGTCGGCCCCTGCAGCGCTCCCGCGCATCCGATGACCTGACCTACCCGATTATGACCGGCGCTCCCATCCCCAAGGGATACGATGCGGTGATTCCCGTGGAGCAGTCGGAACGTATCGAGTACCCCGACCTTCCCGAGTCTTTCGGTCGTCCCAGCGAGAAGATTAAGCTGGCCACCGGCCGCGTGGGGCAGTTCGTGCGCCGCCGCGGCGAGGACGTTGTGACCGGCCAGGTGCTTGCCCGCGCCGGACAGCGTGTGACTCCCGCTCTGCTGGGCGCGCTCGCCTCCCAGGGGTACGCACGTTTGACCGTTGCGGCGGGTCCTCGCGTGCTGGTGTGCACCGGCGGCGACGAGATTCGCTCCGGTACCGCCGGTGAGGACAACGCCTCCCCGGACGACCTCGCGCAGGGCCAGATTTTTGACGCCAACGGTCCGATGCTCAGCGCCATGCTACGTGAGGACGGCGCGACGGTTCGCCGCATCGCAATCGGTGACGACCCCGTTGAACTGCTACACCGTCTGGCTGCCGAGTACGAATCCTTCAAACCGGACATCATTATTACGTCCGGCGGTATTAGCCACGGCAAGTACGAGGTTGTGCGTAACGCCATCGCTAAGGCGCACGAGGCGGACATCCTGGTGCCCGTCTCATGGTTCGGCCACGTGAGCCAGCAGCCCGGCGGTCCCCAGGGCGTGAACGTCCTGGACTTCAAGGGGCACCGCGTCCCCATGATTTCCTTCCCCGGCAACCCCGTGAGTACCCTCATCTCCTACGCGCTGATTCTGCGCCCCTACCTGCGCGCTGGCGGCCCCTACGGTGTACCCCACGCGGTAGCCTCCGAGCAGGCCACCCTTGATAACGCACCCCGCGGCGTGCTGGTGACCGATACTTCGCTCACCGCACCGCCGACTAAGCGCCAGTTCCTGCGCGGCACCCTCGCCATGGTGGAAACCGAGCCGGGCACCTACCGCGTGGAGCTGTATCCGGACGTCCTCTCTGGTTCGCACCTGCTACATCGTGCCGCCCAGGCCGACGTGCTCATCGAACTTTCCCCGGGCATGACGTACACCGGGGGAGAGGCCGTGCCCTACCACCGTATCCGCCTTACCGACGATTAATAGACACCCCTTGAGACGCGCCGAGGTAGCCCCTACGGTGCTGTATCGACGAACACGATACGTCAATTTATAGATTCCAGGAGACACGATGACCTCTACCCCCGAACAGGACCTCACCCATGTGCGCGCCGACGGCTCGGCACACATGGTCGATGTGACGGAAAAATCCGTAACCACCCGCACCGCGGTGGCTGAGGCAACCGTCCACACCCGCTCGGACGTCATCGAGAAGATTTTTGATGCCGACCTGCCCAAGGGCGATGCTCTGCCTGTGGCGCGCGTTGCGGGCATTATGGGCGCCAAGCGCACTCCCGAGATCATTCCGCTCTGCCACCCGCTGCCCCTGGGCAAGATTACGGTGGATTTCGAGCGCGGACCCGACTTTGTGCGTATCGAGGCGTCCGTCAAGACTCGCGGTGTGACCGGTGTTGAGATGGAGGCGCTGACCGCGGTTTCCTCGGCCGCGCTGACCGTCTTCGACATGATTAAAGCCGTTGACAAGCACGCCGTGATTACCGATATTCGGGTCCTGGAGAAGAGCGGCGGTAAGTCCGGCGATTGGTCCGTGCGCGCAGATTCGTAGAATGAAGAAACGGGGTTGGCGTAGTGGTGCGCCGTCCCAAAGGAGGAAAGTATTCAATGAGCACTGACGATTTCACGATGCCTGAGAACCTGACCGGTCTGGTGATTGTCGCCTCGACGCGTGCGGCTCGCGGTATCTACGAGGATAAGTCCGGTCCCATCGCGGTGGAGTGGCTACGCTCGCGCGGTTTCGAGACCCCGGATCCCGTGGTGATTGAGGACCGCGAGATTATCGATTACTTCAACACCTTGGTGGCCGAGGGTAAGAAGAACGGTAACCTGCCGACGTTCATCCTGACCAGCGGTGGTACCGGCCTAAACTCTGACGACCAGACCGTGGAGGCGGTTCGTCCCCACCTGGATAAGGAAGTGCCCGGCATCATGCACGCCTTCTGGATGAACGGTCTGAAGAATGTTCCCTCGGCGGTGCTTTCACGCGGCGTGGCGGGCGTGATTGACCGTACCTTCGTGATGACTCTGCCCGGTTCGCGCGGTGGCGTGAAGGACGGCGTGGCAACCCTCGATCCGCTTGTTGAGCACATTTGCCGTCAGATGGAGGACTACCATGACCACTAAGCCGCAGAAGGAAGAACCCTTGGATCATTCGGGCGCGCACGGTGCTGAGCCGAGCGGCTCGACCGTGGTGTTCACCGATATTACGGAGGCGCCCCTGGAACCGCTGTACGCAGCGGCTAAGGCTGAGGTTATGACTGACGCCATGGGTGCCCTGGTAATTTTTGACGGCATTGTGCGCAACCATGATCACGGTAGCGCGGTGCGCGGGCTGTCTTACAGCGCGCATCCGCAGGCTCGTGAGTATATTGCCGAGGTTGCCGCTGAGGTTGCCGCCGAGCTGGATGGCGTGCGTCTGTGGGCTGTGCACCGCGTGGGTCCGATTGCTATTGGCGAGTCGGCTCTGACCGTGATGGCGGCGGCTGCTCACCGTGGTCGCGCGTTTGATGCCTGCGAGCTGGTGGCTGACCGGGTGAAGGCTCGCGTGCCGATTTGGAAGGAACAGGAACTGCTCGATGGAAGCATCGAGTGGGTTGGCGTGGATACTTCGTCCGTCTAGCCTTCTGAATATTCTGAATATAAGCCTGTCAGGGGGATTTCTCTCGGGCAGGCTTATTCTCCTTGAAGCTTGGACCCCTAAAATTCAAACCATCTCTACTATTTGATGCGAGGAACCCCTATGTCTTCTCACACCTCTCGTAGCGCGAGCGAGCTCTCTGCCGCTGAGCGTGCGTTCTACTCTCGTCAGCTGATTCTGCCCGAAATGGGGTACGAAGCTCAGCTGGCACTCAAGCGTGCGCGAGTGGTGGTGCTTGGCGCTGGCGGTTTGGGTGCTCCCGCGCTGCTGTACCTGGCGGGTGCCGGGGTCGGTCAGATTGTGGTGGTTGATGATGACGTCGTGGATGCTTCGAATCTGCATCGCCAGGTGATTCATACGCACGCCAGGGTGGGTAATTCTAAGGCTGAGTCTGCCGCTGAGTCTTTGCGCTCGCTGAATCCTTTTATTGAGGTGATTCCGGTGCGTGAGCGTCTGACGGAGGGGAATGTTGATGATTTGCTGTCTGGTGCTGATTTGGTGCTGGATGGTAGCGATAATTTTGAGTCGCGGTATGTGGTTTCGGCGGCTGCTGCGCGTGCTGGGATTGCGCATGTGTGGGCTGCGATTCTTGGTGTTGATGCGCAGTTGAGCGTGTTTTGGGCGGGGCACGGTCCGGTGTATGAGGATTTGTACCCTCATGCTCCTGCCGCTGGCAGTGTGCCTTCGTGTAGTACCGCTGGCGTGGTGGGCGCTATGACTGGTGTGGTGGGCGCTGCGATGGCTATGGAGGCAGTGAAGCTGTTGACCGGGGGGGGGGAGCCGCTCATGGGTGAGGTTGGCCTATATTCGGCGTTAAGTGGGAGGTGGGAATATATACCTCTTGTAGCTAGCGTGCAAGCTGTACCTAAGAAAAGTGTCGTTTTGCCTCAAGAAACGAGTTATAAGCCCAAAAATTATGTAACAATTCGTAATATTTCTCAGGATTTTACTAGCTCTTCTACTGATTCGACGCCTCGTCCCATAAGTGCCCAGGACCTTAAAAAGCTGTCATCGGATGAAAATATTGCCCTTTTGGACGTCCGTGAGCAGGTGGAATTCGAAGCTTTCGCTATTGATGGCGCTATTAATCTTCCTCTGACTGAGTTGCTGGAGGCCGGTCGGAATAGTGTTTTAAAGGCCTTGATTGAGCGTAAAATCCCCGCAAATGCCCAGAAAATCGTTATTTACTGCACTGGATACGCTAGAACGGTTGAGGCGGCTCGCGAAATTGCCCCTTTGGTAGGGCGTTCTGTGTATATGTTGGAGGGCGGAATTTCTGCCTGGCTTACGGTCTAAAACACCCTTATTTCGCATGAATTAGGCAAGGTTTTTATCTCGTATTTTCCATGCCAAATTTCAGATATATTGGGCAGTATGGAACAAGCATCACAGATTAAGGGCCCGGATGGCCCCCTTACCGATCAGCTGATTAAGTTCGGTAAGTTCTTCTCCCGCTGGGATGAGACTGAAGACGGCCGCGCCGTCTTCCGTGAAGGCGGCCGTGAAGGTGACGCCTTCTACCGCGACCGTTGGAGCCACGATAAGGAAGTTCGCTCTACCCACGGCGTGAACTGCACCGGCTCCTGCTCCTGGAAGGTGTATGTCAAGGATGGCATTATCACCTGGGAAGCACAGGAAACCGACTACCCCACGGTTGGTCCCGACCGCCCCGAGTACGAGCCCCGCGGCTGCCCCCGCGGTGCGGCGTTCTCGTGGTACACCTACTCTCCCACTCGCGTTAAGTACCCCTACGTTCGCGGTCTCCTGCTGGAGATGTACCGCGAAGCGAAGGCAATCCACAACGATCCCGTGGACGCCTTCCACTCCATCGTGTCCGACCCCGCCAAGCGTGCACGCTACGTTAACGCACGTGGTAAGGGTGGTCTGGTGCGCTCGACCTGGGCTGAGGCTCTTGAGCTGATGGCTGCTGCTCACGTGCACACCATCAAGTACTACGGTCCCGACCGTAACACCGGCTTCACCCCGATTCCGGCAATGTCCATGACCTCCTTCAGCGCGGGTGTTCGCTACATCCAGCTGACCGGTGGTGTCATGACCAGCTTCTACGACTGGTATGCCGACCTTCCCGTGGCTTCCCCGCAGGTCTTCGGCGACCAGACCGACGTTCCCGAGTCCGGCGACTGGTGGGACGCTGCATACCTCATCATGTGGGGCGCAAACGTTCCGCTGACCCGTACCCCGGATGCTCACTGGGTCTCCGAGGTCCGCTACCGCGGTACCAAGGTTGTCGCCGTGAGCCCCGACTACGCCGACAACACCAAGTTCGCTGACGAGTGGCTGCCCGCACAGGCAGGTACCGACGCGGCACTGGCTATGGCAATGGGCCACGTCATCCTCAAGGAGAACTACGTTGACCAGCGTGTCGAGTTCTTCGAGGACTTCTCCCTGACCTACACCGACCTTCCCTTCCTGGTCACCCTGGAAACCCGCGAAGACGGCGTGAAGGTCCCCTCCAAGTTCCTGACCGCTGCAAAGCTTGCTGGCGAGGCTGAGCAAACTAACTCCGACTTCAAGCCTGTCATGATGGACCGCGAGACCGGTGAGGTCTTCGTTCCTAACGGCACCATGGGTCACCGCTACGCAGCCGAGGACCAGGGCAAGTGGAACCTGGACCTGCAGGGCCGCAAGCCGATTCTGTCGATCCGCGACCTGCCCCAGGGCGAGTCCGCTGCCGTCGAGATTAAGATGCCGACCTTCGACGACCCGAAGGGTCACGGCGACGTCATCACCCGTGGTGTGCCTGTTGCCTACGTTGAGGGCCACGAGGTCACCACCGTCTTCGACATCATGCTGGCACAGTACGGTGTTGGCCGTGAGGGCCTGCCCGGTACCTGGGCTAAGGACTACGACGACTGGAGCGTTCAGAACACCCCGGCATGGCAGGAGCCGATTACCTCCGTGCCCGCCGAGGCCGTTATCCGCATTGCCCGTGAGTTCGCTAAGAGCGCCCTGGATTCCGGCGGCCGTTCCATGGTGATTTTCGGTGCGGGTATCTGCCAGTGGTACCACGCTGACACCACATACCGCGCTATCCTCGCCCTGCTGAACCTGACCGGTTGCCAGGGTCGTAACGGCGGCGGTTGGGCTCACTACGTGGGCCAGGAGAAGGCACGTCCGCTGACCGGTCTGACCAACATTGCAAACGCACTGGACTGGAGCCGTCCGCCGCGTCACATGATTGGTACCGGCTTCTGGTACATGCACACTGACCAGTTCCGTCAGGACGCATACTCCACCGACTACCTGCAGTCCCCGCTGGCTAAGGGCGAGCTGCGCAACGTTCACACCGCTGACGTCGTGGCACGCTCCACCCGCATGGGCTGGATGCCGTTCTACCCGCAGTTCCCCGAGAACTCGATGGACCTGGCTGACAAGGCAGAGCAGGCAGTGGCACGTGGCGAGGCATCCTCGAACGCAGACTACATTGCTCAGCGCCTGAACTCCGGTGACCTGGAGTTCTCCGTCGAGGACGTTGACAACCCCGTCAACTGGCCCCGTACCCTGACCCTGTGGCGTTCGAACCTCTTCGGTTCCTCTGCAAAGGGTGAGAGCTACTTCCTGAAGCACCTCGTCGGTAGCATGGACAACGTCCAGGGTGAAGACGCAGAGACCCACCCGAAGGAAGTTAAGTGGGTTGACGAGGCTCCCCAGGGCAAGCTGGACCTGCTGGTCACCTCGGACTTCCGTATGACTACCACGACCCTGCTGTCTGACATCGTTCTGCCGACTGCTACCTGGTACGAGAAGCACGATATCTCCTCGACCGATATGCACCCGTTCCTGCACGCGTTCTCCCCGGCAATTGACCCGCCGTGGGAGGCAAAGACCGACCACGAGACCTTCAAGGCTCTGGCATACGAGTTCTCTCGCCTGGCTAAGAAGCACCTCGGCGTCCGCAAGGACATCGTTTCGGTCCCGCTGCTGCACGACACCCCCGGCCAGATTGCTCAGCCTGGCGGTCACGCACCCGACTGGAAGAACACCCCCGGTATGGTGGGCGTGCCCGGCAAGAACATGCCGAACTTCGTCACTGTCGAGCGTGACTACGGCGCACTGTATGACATGTACACCACCGTTGGCCCGCTGTTCGACAAGCTCGGTGCCACCACTAAGTTCATCACTTACGATCTGAAGGACGAAGTCGCGAAGATGGCTAAGGAATTCGGCGTGATGGACTCCGGTAAGGGCGCAGGCCGTCCGGCACTGGATACCGACGTGAAGATTTCTGAAGCAATCCTCATGATTTCCGGTACCGCTAACGGCGCGGTCGCTGTCAAGGGCTTCAAGGAGCTCGAGAAGCAGACCGGTCTGCACCTGATGGACCTGGCAGAAGGTAACGAGGAACGTCGTATCACCTTCCCCATGACCCAGGCCGCACCGCAGCCCGTGATGACTTCCCCCGAGTGGTCCGGTTCGGAGACCGGCGGTCGCCGCTACGCTCCGTTCACTGTCAACATCGAGAAGAAGAAGCCGTTCCACACTCTGACCGGCCGTATGCACTTCTTCCTCGACCACGACTGGATGCACGAAATGGGCGAGGCCCTGCCGATTTACCGTCCGCCGCTGGACATGACCGGTCTGTACAACGAGCCCGAGCTCGGCACGACCGATGGTGTTTCGGTTGCTGTTCGCTACCTGACCCCGCACAACAAGTGGGCTATCCACTCGCAGTACTTCGACAACCAGTACATGCTGAGCATGTTCCGTGGTGGTCCGGTCGCTTGGATGAGCCCTCAGGACGCCGAGAAGATTGGCGTCAAGGACGGCGAATGGGTTGAGTGCGTGAACACCAACGGTGTCTTCGTGGGTCGTGCGGTTGTCTCGCACCGTATCCCCGAGGGTATCTCTTTCGTTTACCACGCTCAGGAGCGTATGGTCAGCCCGAAGTCTGAAATCACCGGCAAGCGCGGTGGTATTCACAACTCGGTGACCCGTATTCTGCTGAAGCCCACCCACATGATTGGTGGCTACGCTCACCTGGCGTTCGCCTTCAACTATCTTGGACCGACCGGTAACCAGCGAGACATCGTCTCGTACATCCGTCGCCGTAAGTCCCAGGAGGTAACTTTCTAATGCGCGTTATGGCACAAGTTGCTATGGTGATGGCACTCGATAAGTGCATCGGTTGCCACACCTGCTCCGTGACCTGTAAGCAGGCATGGACGAACCGAGCCGGTACCGAGTACGTCTGGTTCAACAATGTGGAGACTCGCCCCGGTCAGGGTTACCCCCGCCGTTACGAGGACCAGGAAAAGTGGAAGGGCGGCTGGGTGCTGAACAAGCGCGGTCGTCTGGAGCTCAAGAGCGGTAACCGCTTCCAGAAGCTCTTCTCGATCTTCGCTTCCCCGATTCAGCCCGAGCTCAGCGACTACTACGAGCCCTGGACTTACGATTACCAGAACCTGACCACCGCGCCCCTCGGTGATGACTTCCCGGCAGCAAAGCCGGTCTCCCTCATCACCGGCGAGGACACCAAGATCGAGTGGGGTATGAACTGGGACGACAACCTGGCGGGTGCAACCGAGTATGGTCACCTGGATCCGCTGGTTGAGAAGGTCCGCAAGAAGGCTGAGGACAAGATTAAGTTCGAGTTCGAGCAGACCTTCATGTTCTACCTGCCCCGTATTTGTGAGCACTGCCTGAACCCCTCCTGCATGGCTTCCTGCCCCTCCGGCGCTATCTACAAGCGCGCCGAGGACGGCATCGTGCTGGTGGACCAGGACCGTTGCCGTGGTTGGCGTCAGTGCATCACCGGTTGCCCCTACAAGAAGGTGTACTTCAACCACAAGACGGGTAAGGCTGAGAAGTGTACCTTCTGCTACCCCCGTATTGAGGCCGGTATTCCGACCGTGTGTGCTGAGACCTGCGTGGGTCGTATGCGCTACATCGGTGTCTTCCTGTACGACGCAGACCGCGTGACCGAGGCTGCTTCGGTTCCGGACGAGAAGGATCTCTACGAGGCTCAGCTGTCGCTGATGCTTGATCCTTACGACCCGGCCGTGATTGAGCAGGCACGTAAGAACGACATCCCCGATTCGTGGATTACTGCGGCTCAGAAGTCTCCCGTGTACAAGCTGGCCAAGGAGTGGAAGGTGGCTCTGCCCCTGCACCCCGAGTACCGCACCATGCCGATGGTTTGGTACGTGCCGCCGCTGTCCCCGATTGTCGACCTGCTCAAGGAGCAGGGCCACGACGCTGAGAACAGCAACAACCTCTTCGGTGCTATTGAGGCTCTGCGTATTCCGGTGGAATACCTGGCCGAGCTGTTCACCGCAGGTGATACCGAGGTCGTGACGAACGTTCTGCGTCGCCTGGCTGCGATGCGTTCGTACATGCGTGACATCAACCTCGGTGGCGAAGGCAACGAGGAGATCGCTCAGGCGGTTGGCATGACCGGTCAGCAGATCTACGAAATGTACCGTCTGATGGCTATCGCAAAGTACAACGAGCGTTACGTCATTCCGAAGGCTCACATGGAAGACGCCCACAACCTCGAGGAAATGGGTTGCTCCCTGAGCGTGGATGGCGGACCCGGCATGTACGGCGATGCGTTCAACGATATGGAGGGTCGCCCGACCCCCGTGTCCACCGGTGTCTACGAGGCTAACAACAAGGTCAGCTTGTTCAGCTGGGACGGTTCTTCCCGCCCCGACGGCCTCTTCCCGAATACCACCGGAAAGAAGTAATAAGTGGCTGGATTCTTTTCCAAGCTCATGGGCAAGGCCGGTTCCGAGGCTCAGGCCTCGGAACCGGCTCAGCCGGCGAATCCGTTCGATATCGACTACGGACCCGGCGAAGACAAGGACTCGGTGATTTACCAGGTCAGCGCTATGCTCCTGGGCTATCCCGATGAGCAGATGCTGGAGGTTCTCCCCGAGCTGGTCGCCATCACCGCAGCTACTGAGGATGAGTCCTTCATCGCAGCTGTTGATGCGATGCAGAAGTGGCTTACCTCCAAGGATCTGGAGGACGTGCAGTCTGAGTACGTGCAGGAATACGATCTTTCGCGTCGTCACTCCCTGCACCTGTCGTACTGGACTGATGGTGATACTCGCCGTCGCGGTGAGACCCTTCTGCGTTTCAAGCAGATGTACCGCGACTCCGGCATGCTGACCGTTTTGAACGGTGAGCTTCCGGATTACCTGCCGCTGGTGCTCGAGTTCTGCGCGCTGGTTGATCGCCGTAAGGGTCGCTCGGCTCTGCAGGCGTACCGTCCTTCCCTTGAGCTTCTCCGCCTTGCAATGAAGGACGGAAGCTTGCCCCACTACGGGTTGTTGCAGAGCATCTGCGCAACTCTTCCCGGCGTCTCTCCCGAGACCCAGGAAGAGGTCCAGCGGATGGCCGGCTACGGCCCGCCCGTCGAGACTGTTGGCCTGAATGGTTACGCTGATCATCAGCTACTCCAGCAGGCTCAGGCTCGTTCTAACTAGTTTTATCCCTGAGGAGACAACACGTGTACGTACTTGCTTCTGAGAGCGCAGAACACGCTGCACACGCTGTAGCCGATCCGGGCGTCGTAGACATCCTGCTGTGGGGCGTTCTGCCCTATGTTGCACTGGTCGTTCTGATTGGCGGCACCATTTGGCGTTACCGTACCGACCAGTATGGCTGGACGACCCGCTCGTCGCAGATTTACGAAGGCAAGTGGCTTCGCATCGGTTCGCCGCTGTTCCACTACGGCCTGGCCGCCGTCTTTATGGGCCACGTTGGTGGTCTGGTGGTCCCCAAGTTCCTGACTGACCTCGTCGTTTCGGATGAGACTTACCACATTGTGGCGCTGGTTGCAGGTTCTGCAGCGGCTGTTGCCACCATCGTTGGTATGTTTATTCTGCTGGGTCGCCGCGCCACGAACTCTGAGGTTCGTGCGGCTACCACTCGTAACGATGTTTTCATGTACATCGTCCTGGTTCTGGTGATTCTCGCCGGTACCGCGGCTACCCTGATCTCGGCAGTGAACCCGTCGGGCGGTCTGCCCCCGGTCAATGGCCACGAAGTTCACTTCAACTACCGTGAGACCATTGCCGTATGGTTCCGTTCGCTGTTCTACTTCCACCCCGAGGTGGCCCTGATGGTGAACATCCCCGTGGCTTTCAAGATTCACATCGTCGTAGCTATGGTTCTGTTCATTATTTGGCCCTTCACCCGCCTGGTGCACGCACTGACCGTGCCGCTGCACTACGTCTTCCGCCCCTACACCGTGTACCGCACCCGTGGCGGTCAGCGTGTGGGTGCGCGTCGAGGCTGGGACCCGGTGGGTACTCTCCCGCGTGAGCGTGCCGACCGCTAATACACATATCCATATTGCAAAAGAGGAAATATGAGCACCCCTGCTGCACCGAGCTACGACCTAAAGAAGGGTCAGCTTTTTAACGTTCTGCTGGCAACGTTCATCTCGACCATCGGCTTCTGGGCCTGGACTATTGTTGGTCCGCTGGCCAAGCTGTACGCCAAGCAGATGCACCTGGACGCTGGTATGACCAGTGTTCTGGTGGCTATGCCGATTTTTATCGGCGCTATCGGCCGTATTCCCGTCGGTGGTCTGACTGACCGCTACGGTGGTCGTATTATGTTCACCGCTGTTCTGGCGATTAGCGCACCCCTGGTCTTCCTGGTTGGTGTTGCTGGTCAGATGAACTCGCTACCCATGCTGCTGATTGTCTCCTTCTTCCTGGGTATTGCGGGTACCGTGTTCGCTGTGGGTATTCCCTTCAGCTCGGCATGGTATGACGCTTCCAAGAAGGGTTTTGCGACCGGTGTGTTCGGTGCAGGCATGGTGGGTACCGCGGTTTCCGCATTCGCTACCCCCCGCCTGGTGCAGGGTATCGGTTACTTCCCGACTCACATTCTGATTGCTGTGATTTGTGCAGTAACCGCCGTGATTTCTTTCGTGTTCCTGAAGGATTCCCCGGCAACCATTGGCCGTGAGGTCACCCCGCTGATGCCGAAGATTATTCGCGCATTCAAGGTGAAGACCACTTGGCAGCTCTGCTTCCTCTACGCAGTTGTGTTCGGTGCGTTCGTGGCATTCTCGAACTACCTGCCCACTTACCTGAGCAACATCTACCACTTCGACGCTAACGACGCTGGTATGCGTGCGGCTGGCTTTGCGGTTGCTGCTGTGATTGCTCGTCCCTTCGGTGGTGTGCTGGCTGATAAGTTCGGTCCGAAGATTATCACCCTCATCTCCCTGGGTGGTGTGGTGATCCTGGCAGTTATTACCGCGTTCCAGCCTGATGCTGAGCACGTGTACGGTGCTGTTTTCATCCTGATGGCTGCTCTTCTGGGTCTGGGCCACGGCTCGGTCTTCGGCTGGGTGGCTCGTGCGGCTGATCCGAAGAACGTTGGTGCGGTGTCCGGTGTGGTTGCTGCTGCTGGCGCTCTGGGTGGTTTCTTCCCGCCGCTGGTGATGGGTGCAACCTACAACCAGGCTGAGAACAACTACTTCATCGGTCTGATGCTGCTGGCCGTGACCGCGTTCCTCGCCTTTCTGTCGGCATTCCTCGTGCCGCACGGTGGCAAGCCTGACCACGCTAAGCACGCTAAGTAGGTTCTTCTAGTACATCCTTCTGCAGGGTGTATATGAAGTTTGCTTTGACTGAGTCCGGCTCGTTTTCTCTTCGGAGGGAACGAGCCGGACTTTGTGCTTTTCTACTGTTTTTCGTCTAACAGGGGTAAGCTTTGTCGGGGCAGAAGAGTCTGATGTTTGGGCATGTCAAATGTTGGTAAAGCTAGCGAAACTTTGCGGAGATGTGGGACACTTAAAGCGTTCGACTCGTCGCAATAGCGCGACGTGACCCCTCTACGGTTTGCGCCGACCAATAGGAGAATCCTATGTCCTTTATTGATCGTCATCTCGGCCCCCGTTCCGCAGACGCAGAGCAGATGCTCGAAACCCTGGGATACTCTTCCCTGGATGCGCTGATGGACGCTGTCGTCCCCTCCCAGATTCGCCTTGACGGCGAATTGCAGCTGCCTGCTCCGCTGTCGGAGCATGAGGCTCAGGCAAAGATTGCCGGCTATGCTGCGAAGAATAAGGTTCTCGCCCAGATGATTGGTGCCGGATACTACGATGCAGTAACTCCCGCGGTTCTGCGCCGTAACATTCTGGAAAACCCCGGTTTCTACACTTCTTACACCCCGTACCAGGCTGAGATTTCTCAGGGCCGTCTGGAGGCTCTGCTGAACTTCCAGAACACCGTGATGGAGCTGACCGGCCTGGAGATTGCAAACTCCTCCCTGCTGGATGAGGCATCCGCAGTAGCTGAGGCAGCTGTCATGATGCACCGTGCGAACCGCAAGGTGAAGAATGGCTTCTTCGCGATTGACTCCCGTTGCCTGCCTCAGGTTATTTCGGTGACTCGCGGCCGTGCAGAGATGCTCGGCATTCCCTTTGTCATCACCGATTTCTCTGAGGGTCTGCCCGAGGGCGACCTGTACGGTATCGTCCTGGCGTACCCCGGCAATGAAGGCGATATTCGCGATATTGAGCCGCTGATTAAGGCCGCTAAGGAGCGTAACGCCCTGGTCACTGTGGTCGCTGACCTGTTGGCTCTGACCCTGCTGAAGTCTCCGGGTGAGCTGGGTGCTGATATCGCTGTGGGTAACACTCAGCGTTTCGGTCTGCCCTTCTTCTTCGGTGGCCCCCACGCTGCGTACATGGCCGTTCACAAGGGTATGGAACGCACCATGCCTGGCCGTCTGGTGGGTGTTTCTAAGGACTCTGCCGGTAAGCCTGCTTACCGTCTGGCTCTGCAGACTCGTGAGCAGCACATTCGCCGTGAGAAGGCTACTTCCAATATTTGTACTGCTCAGGCTCTGCTGGCGATTGTTGCTGGCGCTTACGCGATGTACCACGGTCCTGAGGGTCTGCGCGCTATCGCGGACCGCCTGCACACCAATGCTGCTCGTGTTGCTACTGCGCTGAAGGCTGCGGGCTACGGTATCGCTCACGATACTTTCTTCGACACTGTCGTGGTGGAGGCTGCTGGCCGTGCTGACGAGCTGGTTGCGAAGGCTCTGGAAGCTGGCGTGAACATCCGCCGCTTCGACGAGAACCGTGTTGGCATTTCCGTAGGTGAGTCTCACGGTGAGGAGCTGCTCAAGGGCCTGGTTGAGGCTCTGGGCGGCACCCTGGGCGAGGCAGATGCACAGTACGATCTGCCCGCTGAGCTGCTGCGTACTGATGAGTACATGCAGCACCCGATTTTCCACAAGTACCGTTCCGAGACCGAGATGATGCGCTACCTGCGTCACCTCGCTGACAAGGATCTGGCACTTGACCGCACCATGATTCCGCTGGGTTCGTGCACTATGAAGCTGAACGCGGCCGCTGAGATGGAGCCCATCTCCTGGCCTGAGTTCGCGAACATCCACCCGCTGGTCCCGGAGGATCAGGCTGAGGGCTGGCACGAGCTGATTAAGGATTTGAGCGAGTGGCTCGTTGCTATTACCGGTTACGATGCTGTGTCCCTGCAGCCGAACTCGGGTGCGACCGGTGAGTACGCTGGTCTGCGCGCTATCCGTTCCTTCCATGAGGCTAACGGTGACCACGAGCGCGATACCGTTCTGATTCCGCTGTCTGCTCACGGCACCAACGCGGCATCTGCTGCTCTGGCTGGTCTGAAGGTTGCCGGTGTGGCAACTGCGGCTGACGGTTCGATTGACGTTGACGACCTGAAGGTAAAGATCGAGAAGTACGGTCCCAAGGTTGCCGGCATCATGATTACCTACCCCTCCACTCACGGTGTGTTTGAGGAGCAGGTTGCTGAGGTCTGCCAGCTGGTTCACGAGGCTGGCGGCCAGGTGTACGTGGATGGCGCGAACCTGAACGCCCAGATGGGCTTCGCTCAGCCCGGTAAGTTCGGCGGCGACGTTTCGCACCTGAACCTGCACAAGACCTTCTCCATTCCTCACGGTGGTGGCGGCCCCGGTGTTGGCCCGCTGGCTGTTCGTGAGCACCTGGCGAAGTTCCTGCCCGGTGACGCATACCGCGCTGACTCTGAGGGTAAGCTCCCCAACGATGCTGCACTGCCGATTTCGCAGGCGTTCTTCGGCTCTGCCGGCGTTCTGCCGATTAGCTGGATGTACATTGCGATGACTGGCGCTCAGGGTCTGAAGGACTCTTCGCAGTACGCGGTTCTGAACGCTAACTACATTGCGAAGAAGCTCAACGACAAGTACCCGGTGCTGTACACCGGCCCCGGCGGTCTGGTCGCGCACGAGTGCATCCTGGACCTGCGTCAGCTGACTGATCAGTCTCATGTGACTGCTGAGGATGTCTGCAAGCGTCTGATGGACTTCGGCTTCCACGCTCCGACCCTGGCGTTCCCGGTTCCCGGCACCCTGATGGTTGAGCCGACTGAGTCCGAGTCCAAGGAAGAGCTCGACCGCTTCATCGAAGCGATGGAGACCATCTACGACGAGATCATCGAGGTCGCCGAGGGTAAGGTCGCCGTTGAGGATTCCGTCCTGCGCAACGCACCGCACACCGTTGATGTGGTCAGCGCAGACGAGTGGGATCGTGCGTACACCCGCACCCAGGCTGCCTTCCCGGTTCCGAGCCTGCGCGTCAACAAGTACTTCACTCCGGTGGGCCGTATTGACGGTGCCGGCGGTGACCGTAACTTCGTGTGCGAATGCCCCCCGATGGAGGCTTTCGACCTGGAAGCATAAGGAGCCTATAACGCTCCTGGGTAGGCTGTAGCGGTCTACCTGCCTCACCCGTCCTCAGATTTCTGGGGGCGGGTGGGGGTCGCCTCCACAGTGTATTTTGTGTCTGTGGGGGTGAATGAAATCTATGACGATTGAACGATAACAGCACAAGGCTGTGCGTGAGGAGAATCTAATGTCACCCAAGAAGACCTCTCTGTACTCTATCCACGAGAAGCTTGGCGCTTCTTTCACCGATTTTGGCGGCTGGGATATGCCCCTGAAGTACGCTAATGACGTTGCCGAGCATGAGGCTGTCCGTACTCGTGCCGGTATTTTTGACCTGTCTCACATGGGTGAGTTCCGCGTGACCGGTCCGGATGCGGGCGCATTCCTGGATTACGCTCTGGTGTCGAACATGTCCATCCTGAAGGTCGGTAAGGCAAAGTACTCGATTCTGGTCAACGACAAGGGCGGCGTGATTGACGACCTGATTACTTACCGTCTGGGCGATGAAGAGTTCCTGGTTGTTCCGAACGCTGCGAACATTGACACCGATTACGCTGCTATGAGCGAGCGCCTGGGCGACTTCAACGTTGAGTTCGTCAACGAGTCGGATCAGACCTCCCTGATTGCTGTTCAGGGCCCTCGCGCGGAGGAGATTCTACTGGCAGCCGGTGCCTCTGACGAGAATGCCGTGCGCGAGCTGAAGTACTACGCGTCCGTACCGCTGACCATCGCCGGCGTTGACGTTCTGCTGGCCCGCACCGGCTACACCGGTGAGGACGGCTTCGAGCTGTTCGTACCGAACGAGCACGCAGTTGAGCTGTGGGACAAGCTGGCTGCCGCCGGTGAGCCCTTTGGCCTGACCCCCGCGGGTCTGGCTTCCCGCGACTCCCTGCGTCTTGAGGCCGGTATGCCCCTGTACGGCCACGAGCTGGGTCTGGACATCACCCCCTTCGAGTCCGGCCTGGGCCGCCTGGTTGAGATTGCGCTGGAGAAGAAGGCCTCCGACTTCGTGGGTCGTGAGGCTCTGACTGAGTTGGCTAAGAGTGAGTCGAAGCGTATCCTGGTTGGTTTGAAGGCTCAGGCGAAGCGCCCTGCTCGTGCCGGTTCTAAGCTGGTGGATGCTGAAGGTAATGAGATTGGTGAGGTTACCTCCGGTATTCCTTCCCCGACTCTGGGCTTCCCGATTGCTATGGCACTGGTGAACCGTGAGTTCTCGGAGCTTGGCTCCACCGTTGACGTGGACATTCGCGGTAAGCGCGCACCCTTCGACGTTGTGGCTCTGCCCTTCTACAAGCGCGAAAAGTAACGAAATATACTGCGTGAGGTAACCTCCGCGAGGTGAACGGCGCCGTGTTTCCGAGAGGACACGGCGCCTTTCGCGTGTCGGGGCGGCAACTGCGCCGAAGCGGCAGGGGAGGGAGAGGAGGAACCGAGGCGTACCCTCACCTTAGTTTCTGCATCCTCGGAAGTGCGTTAGGATTAGAGCGGTTAGTCAAGGAGGACTGTCCGTTATCACTACCTCATATGAATTAGGTGGAATACCGAGCCGGATAGTTTTCGGTAACCGATATTCCGCGCAACTGCGCCCCGCAGGGCGCAATGACTTCGAAAGACAGAACGTGGCGATTAATCAGAGCACCCCCAGCAGCGCCCAGAAAAAGGCGGAGGCCCTTCCCTACGACATCAGCGTTTTTGAGCTGTTCAGTATTGGTGTTGGTCCCTCCAGTTCCCACACCGTGGGTCCCATGCGTGCGTCGAATCGTTTCGTGGCTGAGCTGATTGATGAAGGTCTGCTGGACCGCGTGACCGGCGTGCATATCGATTTGTACGGTTCGTTGGCGGCAACCGGTGCCGGTCACGGTACGATGAGCGCCGCGTTGAAGGGGCTGTGCGGCTTCGTTCCCGAGACGATTGATATCGCCGCTGCGGAAGCGATGATTGAGCGCAATAGTGTTGACGGTACCCTGCCTCTGGCCGGATATCCTTCCTCCTCGTACGGAGTGAATGCTCCCGGCGGTGAGGAGAACAAGGTATACGGCCCGGTGGTGCACTACCGTGAGATTGACATGACTTTGCGCCCCCTGACTGTTCTTCCGCGCCATACGAACGGCATGAAGATTGCCGCGTTTGCGGGGGAGGAGCTACTGCTGGAGCGTACCTACTACTCGATTGGTGGTGGCTTTATCGTTGAGGGAGACGAGGAAGCTACCGGCGGTGCCTCGCTCACGAACCCGCCCTACCCCTTTGGGTCGGGTGCCGAGCTCGTCGAGATGGCGAACGAGGCTGGCCTGTCGATTGCACAGCTGAAGATGGCGAATGAGTGTTCGCTACGCACGGAGCAGGAGGTGCGCGCGGGCATCCTGCATATCTATCGCATCATGAAGGAGTGCATCGGCTCCTCTCTGGCTCGTGTGGGGTATCTGCCCGGTCCGCTGAAGGTGCGTTGCCGTGCGGGTGCGTGGCACCGTGACCTGATGGTGGAGGATCCCGGCAAGTCTCCGGAGTTTGCGATTGACTGGGTGAACCTGATTGCTCTGGCTGTAAACGAGGAGAACGCCTTTGGCGGCCGTGTGGTGACGGCCCCGACGAACGGTGCATCCGGCATTATTCCGGCGGTACTGCACTACGCGATGAACTACACCCCGGGTATCCGCCATTGCGGCCAGGCCGCCCGTGAGCAGGCAATCGTGGACTTCTTCCTGGCTTCGGCCGCCGTGGGTGTGCTGTACAAGAAGCGCGCCTCGATTTCTGGCGCCGAGGTTGGTTGTCAGGGCGAGGTGGGTAGCGCCAGCTCGATGGCTGCTGCCGGCTTGGCTCAGGTGCTGGGCGGAACCCCCGAACAGGTGGAGAACGCGGCCGAGATTGCAATGGAACATAACCTTGGCCTGACCTGCGATCCCGTGGGTGGGCTGGTGCAGATTCCGTGTATCGAGCGTAATGCGATGGCCGCGTCGAACGCCGTGACTGCAGCGCGCATGGCCCTGCGCGGAGATGGTATGCACCGTGTGTCGCTGGATCAGGTGATTGAGACGATGCGCCAGACCGGTCTGGATATGTCGCACCGTTACAAGGAAACTTCGATGGGCGGCCTGGCCGTTAACGTGGTGGAGTGCTAGGTTCCTTGCGGTAGCGGGCGGGTTCTCAGGAGGATGAGTCCTTGAGAACCGGCCGGCGACCACTCGTGTATGGTTCTTCTTCAGGGTGGAAAATACATTTCTGTGTTAGGTTTGCACTCGCTCTTTGGGTGTGGTAGACAAAATAGATTTCTTCCTGTATCGTTAGTATTTACGCTTTCCCTAACCTTTGTGCCTTCATATAGCGGTGGGCACGGGCTGAAGGTGACGTTTTCCGTCCGACATCTGTAGCTTCGAGCACCGTTTATGCGGGGGCCGAGGTCGTCATGTCGCCGGTAAAGTCGCCGGGAGGCTGATTGCTAACAGACATGTCTGTGGAAGGATCCCCATTTTGGTCGCTTCGAGCACCTCTAACCATGACGCCGCTAACGGCGCAGAGAACGTCTCGCGCCGAATTTCATTCGCGAAGATTAACGAACCGCTGAAGGTTCCCAACCTGCTTGCTATCCAGACCGATAGCTTCGACCGCCTCGTAGGTAACGAGCGTTGGCTGGAGCGTCTGGAGTCCGCGCAGGCTGCTGGTGACACCTCTGTTCCCGCAAAGTCCGGTCTGGCTGAGATCTTTGAAGAGATTTCCCCGATTCGCGACTTCCAGGAGACCATGCAGCTCTCCTTCTCCGAGCCCGAGTTCGCCGACCCCAAGTACTCCGTCGAGGAGTGCAAGGACCGCGACGCAACCTACTCGGCACCGCTGTATATCAAGGCTGAATTCATGAACCTCGCTACCGGCGAGGTTAAGCAGCAGACCCTGTTCATGGGCGACTTCCCCCTGATGACCGAGGCCGGTACCTTCGTGATTAACGGTACCGAGCGCGTGGTTGTCTCCCAGCTGGTGCGTTCCCCCGGCGCCTACTTCGAGAAGGCTCCGGACCGCACCTCCGATAAGGACATCTACTCGGCCCGCGTGATTCCCTCCCGCGGTGCATGGTTCGAGCTTGAGATTGACAAGCGCGACCAGGTGGGCGTTCGTCTGGACCGCAAGCGTAAGCAGTCCGTGACCGTTCTGCTCAAGGCTCTGGGCTGGACCGAGTCCAAGATTCTGGCTGAGTTCGGTCAGTACGACTCCATCCGCGCAACCCTCGAGAAGGACTCCGTCAAGGACCGCGATGAGGCTCTGCTGGACATCTACCGTAAGCTGCGCCCGGGTGAGCCCCCGACGGTTGAGGCTGCCCAGGCTCTGCTGGACAACATGTACTTCACCCCGCGCCGCTACGACCTGGCCAAGGTCGGCCGTTACAAGCTGAACCGTAAGCTTGGCGTGGACGTTCCCCTGGATTCCCCCGAGGCCTCCGTGCTCAGCCAGGACGACATCGCCCAGATGATCCGTTACCTCTGCGCTCTGCACGCTGGCGAGACCAGCATCCCGGGCGTACGCGACGGCAAGGAAATCTCCCTGAAGGTCGACATCGACGATATCGACCACTTCGGTAACCGCCGTATCCGCACCGTGGGCGAGCTGATTGAGAACCAGATCCGTACCGGTCTGTCCCGTATGGAGCGTGTGGTCCGCGAGCGCATGACCACCCAGGACGTTGAGGCTATCACCCCGCAGTCCCTGGTGAACATCCGCCCCGTCGTGGCAGCTATCAAGGAGTTCTTCGGTACCTCTCAGCTGTCCCAGTTCATGGACCAGAACAACCCGCTGGCAGGTCTGACCCACAAGCGTCGTCTGTCCGCTCTGGGCCCTGGTGGTCTGTCCCGAGACCGCGCAGGCATGGAAGTGCGAGACGTGCACCCCTCGCACTACGGCCGCATGTGCCCCATCGAAACCCCTGAAGGCCCGAACATTGGTCTGATTGGTTCGCTGGCAACCTACGGTCGCATCAACTCCTTCGGTTTCATCGAGACCCCCTACCGCGTGGTGACCGATGGTCGCGTGACCGATGAGGTCCGCTACCTGACCGCTGACGACGAGAAGTCTGTTGTTATCGCGCAGGCAAACGCGCCTCTGAACCCGGACCGCACCTTCGCTGAGAACGAGGTTCTCTGCCGTGCAGGCGATGGTTCTGGCGAAGCTGTTCTGGTTGCTCCCGGCGCCGTTCAGTACATGGACGTCTCCCCGCGCCAGATGGTGTCTGTTGCTACCGCCCTGATTCCTTACCTGGAGCACGACGACGCTAACCGAGCACTGATGGGTGCTAACATGCAGCGTCAGGCTGTGCCCCTGCTGGAGTCTGAGGCTCCCGTGGTTGGTACCGGTATGGAGAAGTACGCAGCACTGGACTCCGGTGACTCCGTGCTCGCGAAGAAGCCCGGTGTGGTTTCCTCCGTGGACGCTAAGACCGTTATCGTCCGTAACGACGACGGCTCTGTCTCCACCTACCCGATCATGAAGTTCTCCCGCTCGAACCCGGGTAACTGCTACAACCAGCGCGTAGTGGTGAAGGAAGGCCAGCGCGTCGAGTACCGCGACGTTATCGCTGATGGCCCCTCCACCGACGGTGGCGAGCTGGCACTGGGTAAGAACCTGCTCGTGGCATACATGCCGTGGGAAGGCCTGAACTACGAGGATGCGATCATCCTCTCCCAGCGCATGGTTTCTGAGGACGTGCTGACCTCGATTCACATCGAGGAGCACGAGATTGACGCCCGCGACACCAAGCTGGGCCCCGAGGAGATTACCCGCGACATCCCGAACGTGTCCGAGGATGTTCTCTCGGCTCTGGACGAGCGCGGCATCATCCACATCGGTGCCGAGGTTGAGGCTGGCGACATCCTCGTCGGTAAGGTCACCCCCAAGGGTGAGACCGAGCTGACCCCCGAGGAGCGCCTGCTGCGCGCAATCTTCGGTGAGAAGTCCCGCGAGGTTCGCGACACCTCTCTGAAGGTTCCTCACGGTGAGTCCGGTACCGTCATCGGCATCCGCATCTTCGACCGCGAGAACAACGACGAAGACGATCTGCCCCCGGGCGTGAACCAGCTGGTCCGCGTTTACGTGGCTCAGAAGCGTAAGATTACCGACGGCGACAAGCTTGCAGGCCGCCACGGTAACAAGGGTGTTATTTCCAAGATCCTGCCGATCGAGGATATGCCCTTCCTGGAAGACGGTACCCCCGTGGACGTCATCCTGAACCCGCTGGGCGTGCCCGGTCGTATGAACATTGGTCAGGTTCTGGAAGTCCACACCGGTTGGCTGGCTAAGCAGGGTTGGAAGATTGAGGGCGAGCCCGAGTGGCTTAAGCACATGCCGAACTTCCCGAAGGAATCCGGCCCGACCCGCCTGGCAACCCCGGTGTTCGACGGTGCCCACGAGGACGAACTGTTCGACCTTATGGACCACTCGAACCCGAACCGCGATGGTGACCGTCTGATCAACCGTTCCGGTAAGGCACGTCTGATTGACGGCCGTTCCGGTGAGCCGTTCCCGGATCCGATTTCGGTTGGTTACCAGTACATCCTGAAGCTGCACCACCTGGTGGATGACAAGATTCACGCTCGTTCCACCGGTCCGTACTCGATGATTACCCAGCAGCCCCTGGGTGGTAAGGCGCAGTTCGGCGGTCAGCGCTTCGGTGAGATGGAAGTGTGGGCGCTGGAAGCATACGGCGCCGCATACACCCTGCAGGAAATCCTGACCGTCAAGTCCGATGACGTGGCGGGCCGTGTGAAGGTTTACGAGGCTATCGTGAAGGGCGAGAACATCCCTGAGCCGGGTATCCCCGAATCCTTCAAGGTTCTTATCAAGGAAATGCAGTCTCTGTGCCTGAACGTCGAGGTGCTCTCCACCGACGGCAAGATTATCGAGATGAGCGACTCGGAGGAAGAAGGCTTCCGGGCAGCAGAAGATATGGGCGTGAGCCTGACCCACGACGAGCCCAGCTCGGTCGACGAGGCATAAGCACCGCCTCCTTCTAGGGTGGAGAACCCCGCATGCGCTCGCATGCGTTGTGGGGTTCCCACCCGCAAACCCAAGTCTTCAGAAACTTACAGAAAGAGATTAGGACCGATATGTCCAACGAATCTTCGCTTGGTTTGATGCGAATTGGCCTCGCCACCGCCGACGACATCCGTCGTTGGTCCTTTGGTGAGGTTAAGAAGCCCGAGACCATCAACTACCGTACCCTGAAGCCCGAGAAGGACGGTCTCTTCGACGAGCGTATCTTCGGCCCCACCAAGGACTGGGAGTGCTACTGCGGTAAGTACAAGCGCGTGCGCTTCAAGGGCATTGTGTGTGAGCGCTGTGGCGTTGAGGTGACCCGTTCCAAGGTGCGTCGCGAGCGCATGGGCCACATTGAGCTGGCCGCTCCCGTGACCCACATTTGGTACTTCAAGGGTGTTCCTTCCCGTCTGGGCTACCTGCTGGATCTGGCTCCGAAGGACCTGGAGAAGGTCATTTACTTCGCTGCGTACATGATTACCAGCGTTGACGAGGATGCTCGTCACGAGGATCTGCCGATGCTGCAGGCTGCTCACGACCGTGAGAAGCAGGAGCTTGAGGCTGCTCTGAACGCCGATGTGAACGCTATTAGCCGTGAGGTTGAGTCCGAACTGGCTCGTATCGAGGCAGAGGGCGGTAAGGCTGCTGAGAAGCGCAAGCTGCGCGATAACGCTGAGCGTCAGCTTGCCTCCGTGCGTAAGCGCTACGAGCGCGAGGTTGCTCACCTGGAGAACGTGTGGGAGCGTTTCAAGTCCCTGAAGGTCGCTGACCTCGAGGGTAACGAAGCTCTGTACCGTTCCATGGTGGACAAGTACGGCATGTACTTTGAGGGTGCCATGGGCGCCGAGGCTATCAAGAAGCGTCTGGAGTCTTTCGACCTGGAAGCTGAGGCCGAGGCTCTCAAGGAGATCATTCAGACCGGTAAGGGCCAGAAGAAGACCCGTGCCCTGAAGCGTCTGAAGGTTGTTAACGCCTTCCTAACCACCAACAACTCCCCGCTGGGTATGGTTCTGGACGTTGTTCCGGTCATCCCGCCGGAGCTGCGCCCGATGGTTCAGCTGGACGGTGGCCGCTTTGCGACCTCCGACCTGAACGACCTGTACCGTCGTGTGATCAACCGTAACAACCGTCTGAAGCGTCTGCTGGAGCTGGGCGCTCCCGAGATCATCGTGAACAACGAGAAGCGTATGCTGCAGGAAGCTGTGGACTCGCTCTTCGACAACGGCCGTCGTGGCCGTCCGGTGACCGGCCCCGGCAACCGTCCCCTGAAGTCTCTGTCGGACATGCTCAAGGGTAAGCAGGGTCGTTTCCGTCAGAACCTGCTGGGTAAGCGCGTGGACTACTCCGGTCGTTCCGTGATTGTGGTTGGTCCGCAGCTGCAGATGCACCAGTGTGGTCTGCCCAAGCAGATGGCGCTGGAGCTCTTCAAGCCCTTCGTCATGAAGCGTCTGGTGGAGCTGAGCCACGCTCAGAACATTAAGAGCGCTAAGCGCATGGTTGAGCGTTTCCGCCCGCAGGTTTGGGACGTTCTGGAAGAGGTTATCGCCGAGCACCCCGTGCTGCTGAACCGTGCACCTACCCTGCACCGCCTCGGTATTCAGGCATTTGAGCCGAAGCTGGTTGAGGGTAAGGCTATCCAGCTGCACCCGCTGGTTTGCTCCGCGTTCAACGCTGACTTCGATGGTGATCAGATGGCAGTTCACCTGCCGTTGTCTCCCGAGGCCCAGGCTGAGGCTCGTATCCTCATGCTGTCCTCGAACAACATCCTGAAGCCGTCGGATGGCCGTCCCGTGGCCGTTCCTTCGCAGGATATGATCATCGGTCTGTACCACCTGACCACTCCTCGCGATGGTCAGAAGAACGAGGGCCACGCTTTCTCATCGGTTTCTGAGGCTCTGATGGCGATGGATCGTCACGAGATTGAGCTGTACACCAAGGTGAAGATCCTGCTGGACGGCGACCAGTTCGTTGCTCCCGAAGGTTGGGAAGCTCCCGAGGGCTACAAGCCCGGCGACCCCGTGTTGCTGGACTGCACCGTTGGCCAGGTCCTGTTCAACCAGGCTCTGCCGAAGGACTACCCCTGGTTCACCGGTGTGGCAGACAAGAAGGGTCTGGGTAGCCTGATTAACGATCTGGCTGAGCGTTACCCGATGGATGTTGTGGCTCGTGCCCTGGATAACCTGAAGAACGCGGGTTTCTACTGGGCATCCCGTTCGGGCGTGACCGTGGCTGTTTCCGATATTGCTACTCCCTCCGAGAAGCCGGCAATTATGGAGCGCTACGAGAAGCAGGCTGCTGCAATTGAGGACGACTTCGAGATTGGTACCATCGATGACGAAGAGCGTCGTCAGGAGCTGATTAAGGTTTGGACCGAGGCTACCGACGTGGTGGCAGAGGCTATGCGCGAGAACCTGAGCTCTCACGGCGGTCTGAACACCATTTACCGTATGGTGACCTCTGGTGCACGTGGTAACTGGATGCAGGTCCGTCAGATTGCGGGTATTCGTGGTCTGGTGTCGAACCCGAAGGGTGAGATTATGCCTCGCCCGATTAAGTCCTCCTACCGTGAGGGCCTGTCGGTTCTGGAGTACTTCATCGCAACCCACGGTGCACGTAAGGGTCTGGCTGATACCGCACTGCGTACCGCTAACTCGGGTTACCTGACCCGTCGTCTGGTGGATGTGTCGCAGGACGTTATCGTGCGTGAGCATGACTGTGGCACCCGCCGCGGTCTGATGCTCCCGCTGGTTGACGCCGACGGCAACCTGCACCCGGACGTTGAGACTTCGATTCACGGTCGTACCCTCGCGGTGGACGTGAAGGACGAAGCCGGCAACGTTTTGGCTGAGGCTGGCGCTGACGTTTCCGATGAGCTCATCGAGAAGCTGTTCAAGGCTGGTGTGAAGGAGCTGCGTGTCCGCTCGGTTCTGACCTGTGAATCGGCTATCGGCGTGTGCGCACTGTGCTACGGCCGTTCGATGGCTTCGAACGTGCTGGTGGACATTGGTGAGGCCGTTGGTATTATTGCGGCTCAGTCGATTGGTGAGCCCGGTACCCAGCTGACCATGCGTACCTTCCACACCGGTGGTGTGGCGTCGGCAGACGATATTACCCAGGGTCTGCCCCGTATTCAGGAGCTGTTCGAGGCCCGTACCCCCAAGGGTGTCGCCCCGATTTCTGAGGTGTCCGGTCGCGTGACCATTGAGGATACCGAGAAGTCCTACAAGATTGTGGTGACCCCGGACGACGGTTCTGAACCCCAGTCCTACACCATTCTGCGCCGTGCGGCTTCTAAGCTGCAGAATGGTGATTACGTCCACGTCGGCGACCAGCTGGCTACCGGTTCTGTTGATCCGAAGGAGGTTCTGCGTATCCGCGGTCCTCGTGAGGCTCAGAAGCACCTGGTGAGCGAGGTTCAGGGCGTGTACAAGTCGCAGGGTGTGGAAATCCACGACAAGCACGTCGAGGTTATTGTCCGCCAGATGCTGCGTCGCGTGACCGTGATTGAGTCCGGTGACACCGACCTTCTGCCTGGTGAGCTGGTCGATAACATTGTCTTCCAGACCGCAAACCGCAAGGCTCTGCTCGAGGGCAAGAAGCCTGCTGCTGGTCGTCCCGAGATGATGGGTATTACCAAGGCTTCGCTGGCTACCGAGTCCTGGCTGTCGGCGGCCTCCTTCCAGGAGACCACCCGCGTCCTGACTCAGGCAGCTATGGAGGCGAAGACCGACCCGCTGCTCGGCCTGAAGGAGAACGTGATTATCGGTAAGCTGGTTCCTGCCGGTACCGGTCTGGCACGTTACAACGATATTGAGGTTGAGCCGAGCGCTCAGGCTACCGCTGAGCGTCTGCAGTCTCTGGACACCTTCGGCGGCGGTTACCCGAGTGCTTTCCAAATCGATAGCGAGGTGTACTCCTACGGTAACAACGGCGGTTTCCGTGCCGTTTCGCTGGATGAGTACGGCCGTGGCCTGGAGCTCTAAGCTTCCTGCTGCTCGCTAGGTCTGAAGCCTAAGCATTCATAAAAGCGCGGATACTCGAGATTTCTCTCGGGTATCCGCGCTTTTGCATATTCGCGTGTGGGTGGGGTATGAGAGAGAAGGAACCCAGGCTTTTCTAATCATGATGGTTATGGCAGTGGTTGAGGTTTTTGTGAATCCTATCTTTAAGATTTGATATGGGTGCGCGTTGCGTTCGTTGTTTCTCCAAAATATTTTGGGAGAATCTCAGTGGAAACAGAAATTTACACAGAGAGAAAAATTCTCTTGATTGCAAATTTTTGCGGTGGGGGAGAGCGGTTAGATTTGCTGGGTTTACTAGAGTAAACACCCCTTTATAGACC
Source organism: Rothia mucilaginosa (assembly GCF_001061665.1). Taxonomy (GTDB): domain Bacteria; phylum Actinomycetota; class Actinomycetes; order Actinomycetales; family Micrococcaceae; genus Rothia; species Rothia mucilaginosa_A. The sequence continues at coordinate 271,277 of NZ_JVSP01000002.1, forward strand.
ATTCATTCGTTTTTGTTGAGCAATATAAAGAATATATATTCTTGTATATTAGGATGCTTGGGTGATTGGAAAACGCTCTGACTTGGATTTACTCTTGAAGGCATGCATATCACTCCAGTCACTTCCGGATCGGGGAGAAATATCTTCACCCTGCATACTTCCGGTATCACTCCGTGTCCCTCATTCCAGCAGGTATTTGCGTCCTCGTCGGCGATGAAGGCCAAGAACTCTCTGTTTTCACGACTTGGCATGCCCAAGCGATCTCTGGCACGTGTGGGCGCCGCCTGCCTGATTGCCGCCTCCGCAATTTTGCCTTCCGGTCAGATGGCCGGGGCGGCCCCCGCAGCTCAAGCCTCCCAAGCCACGCCCTACCTCGTGGGTGCCGGCGCAGCCGATATCACCGGTGAACCCGGCGAGGTCGGTTTCATGGGCTATGGTGAGACCTCCCAGAAGGGTAGTGGCGTGCATACCCGTCAGTATGCTCGCGCCTTTATTGCTGTTGACCGTGCCAGCGGTCAGCGTAACCTCATCGTGGTGTTGGATGCTCTCACCGGCTGGCAGTCTCTCCGAGATGAGCTGGTCAAGCGTATCCGCGCCGAGTATGGATCTGAATACTCGGAATCGAACATCATGATTACCGCAACTCATACGCATGCTACCCCGGGCGGCATTACCCATCAGAGCCTGTACAACATCACAACCCTGGGATTCCACCAGGACACCTTTAACGCCCAGGTTGAGGGAACCATGAAGGCCGTGCGTCAGGCAACGAAGGATCTGGCCCCGGGCAACCTGACGGTCTCGACCTCTAAGCTCACGGGTGTGGGTGTGAACCGTTCGCGCGAGGCTTATAACCGAGATTCGCAGGAGTTGCGTTCCAAGCTTCCGAACGGTACCGACCCGACTAACATGACCCTGCGTCTGGAACGTAACGGTAAGACTCGTGCGGTGCTGAACTGGTACGCGTTGCACCCGACTTCTCTGACCTCGAAGAATACCCTGATTTCAAGCGATAACAAGGGTTACGCCGAGTATCTGTTGGAGAATCAGGATCACGGCATTGACCGTAACGTCACGGGTAGCGGTGATGGTTTCGTTGCGGCGTTTGCAAATGCTAATGCCGGTGATGTTTCTCCGAATACGTGGCTCAAGCCGGGTCAGGGGCCCACCAAGGATGACCATCAGAACCTGAAGATTCAGGGGCAGAAGCAGGCAGATGCCGTGCGCGCCCAGCTCAAGAGCGCGGGTAACCCGGTGGGCACCGGCCTGGATTCGCGAATCTCCTACTTCAACTTCTCAGGTATGAACGTTGACGCGAAGTACACCGGAACCGGCCGTAATGAGCGCACCTGTCAGGGATTCTTGGGCACCGCTTTTGGTGCCGGCTCGACCGAAGATGGCGGTGGCGGCTGGGATGTGTATAAGGAAGGTTCCGGACGTCCCTCGATTTTGGGATTCCTTGCTTTTACTCCGAGCTCCGCTCAGATTAGCTGTCAGAAACCGAAGGGTATCCTCTTCTCTGCTAAAAATGGAACGATCATTCAGGAGAAGTTCCCCGTCCAGATTATGCGCTTTGGTGACTACTATCTGCTGGGTATGCCGGGCGAATTTACCGGCGCGGTGGGCGTGCAGTATCGTCAGGACGCCGCTAAGCTCTTCGGTGTGCCCGAGTCGCATATTATTCTGCAGGGGTACACCAACGCCTATGACCACTACGTGACGACCCCCGAGGAGTACGATTCGCAGCAGTATGAGGGCGGCGCAACCCTCTTTGGTCGTTATACCTCCAGCGCTTTCCGCCAGACGATTAACGAAGTGGGTACCTCCCTGAAGAACGGTACTTCTCTGAGTATCGGCGATCGTCCGCAGGATCGTCGCCCGGTGGCCAGCCTGCAGGGTAAGGTCGTCTATGACAGCCCGATGTTTGGCACGCGATATGGGCAGGTCACTCAGCAGCCGCAGGACGCTATTGCCGGTCGGCAGGAGGTTTCCGCGCGCTTTGTCGGCGCTCACCCGAATAACAATATTCATCACGACGGTAGCTACTTCGTGATTGAGCGTCGAGAGGGCAATACGTGGAAGTACTACACGGGCGATAACAACCCGGATACTTTCTACGAGTGGAAGCGCATGGGTATTGCCGCCTCGCAGGTGACGGTTCGTTGGAAGGTTCCCTTGAATACCCCAAAGGGCCAGTACCGCATTCGTTATTTCGGCACCGCAAAGAAGATTACGGGTGCGAAGACCAACTTTGAAGGTCAGACTCGCCAGTTCCAGGTTGTCTAAATACTGACAGCAACGGGATTGGGCGACGCTTGCGCCTTTGCCGGTACATGAGAAGTCGCCAAGAACTCGGGTTCTTGGCGACTTTTCGTATATTCGTATAACGGGGTGTCGGGGTGATGCCGTGGGAGTCGACAAGGACAGAATTGCAAGCATGTAATTTAAGTGGTGTAAATCACCGGAAACTGCCTTCATATCTGCTTAAAAGTGGAAAATCCGTGCAGCCCCGCTAGATTAAGCCGAGTTTAACCTGTATAGTCTTATGCGAAGTACTTGAGCTCGGTGTACTGGATCCACCCTTGGTGGGTTCCCTCGGGACTTTCCGAGGATACGGGCAAACGAATCAATGGCAGTATGGATACCGTCCTTTGGCGTTGCTTTTTGCTGACGCCTAAATGCCATTTTTACGTGTGCCCAAAAACTTTTTCGTCTTCGGATGAAAGATGAAAAGGAAACAGAACTCGCCGAGAGTTGAGGAACCTATAGAAACCAACCGGAGTGCCCAGTGCACCCGAGCGTTTCTGATAACCGAGAGCACCCATCCACTGCGATGGGGGCCAGTAAGTTTATACGGGCTTCTCCAACGAGAAACCCGATCAAGCAACGGAGAAAACGTGCCTACTATTCAGCAGCTGGTCCGTAAGGGCCGGACTCCCAAGGTCGTTAAGACCAAGGCGCCCGCACTGAAGGGCAACCCCATGAAGCGTGGCGTGTGCACCCGTGTGTACACCACCACCCCGAAGAAGCCGAACTCGGCACTGCGTAAGGTCGCTCGTGTCAAGCTCAACGGCGGCGTCGAGGTTACCGCATACATCCCCGGTGAGGGCCACAACCTGCAGGAGCACTCGATTGTGCTCGTTCGCGGTGGTCGTGTGAAGGACCTCCCCGGTGTTCGCTACAAGATCGTTCGTGGCGCTCTGGATACCCAGGGTGTTAAGGGTCGCGGCCAGGCTCGCTCCCGCTACGGCGCTAAGAAGGAGAAGAAGTAATGCCTCGTAAGGGTCCCGCTCCCAAGCGTCCCCTCGTAAACGATCCTGTTTACGGTTCTGCGCTGGTCACTCAGCTGATCAACAAGGTTCTGCTGGACGGTAAGAAGTCCGTCGCAGAGCGCATCGTCTACGGTGCCCTCGAGGGCGTCGAGAAGAAGACCGGTTCCGATCCGGTCGCAACCCTGAAGAAGGCTATGGACAACATCAAGCCTTCTCTCGAGGTTCGCTCCCGCCGCGTTGGCGGTGCAACCTACCAGGTTCCGGTTGAGGTTCGCCCCGGCCGTTCCACCGCTCTGGCTCTTCGCTGGCTCGTTGGCTTCTCCAAGCAGCGCCGCGAGAAGACCATGACTGAGCGTCTGATGAACGAGATCCTGGATGCGTCCAACGGTCTCGGTGCCGCTGTGAAGCGTCGCGAGGACACTCACAAGATGGCCGAGTCCAACAAGGCCTTCGCACACTACCGCTGGTAATTCTCCGTTTAGAGCCTGCCGAGTCGATTCGAGTCGGCAGGCTTTCGGAGTATCTCATTTAGGGAGAATAACGTGGCACTTGACGTGTTCACCGACCTTAGCAAGGTCCGCAACATCGGTATTATGGCGCACATCGACGCCGGTAAGACCACCACCACTGAGCGCATTCTGTTCTACACCGGTATTAACCACAAGATCGGTGAGACCCACGACGGCGCTTCCACCATGGACTGGATGGCTCAGGAGCAGGAGCGAGGTATCACCATTACCTCCGCAGCAACCACCTGCTTCTGGAAGGGCAACCAGATCAACATTATCGACACCCCCGGTCACGTCGACTTCACCGTTGAGGTTGAGCGCTCCCTGCGCGTCCTCGACGGCGCAGTTGCTGTGTTCGACGGCAAGGAAGGTGTTGAGCCCCAGTCTGAGACCGTTTGGCGCCAGGCTGACAAGTACGATGTCCCCCGTATCTGCTTCGTCAACAAGATGGACAAGATGGGTGCTGACTTCTACTTCACCGTTCAGACCATTATCGACCGCCTGGGCGCTCGCCCGCTGGTCCTCCAGCTCCCCATCGGTGCTGAGAGCGACTTCATCGGCGTTGTCGACCTGCTCGAGATGAAGGCATATGTGTGGCCCGGCGACGCCAAGGGCGACGTGACCATGGGTGCCTCCTACGAGGTTCAGGACATTCCTGCTGACCTGGTTGAGAAGGCTGAGCAGTACCGCTCCGAGCTGGTGGAGGCTGTTGCCGAGTCCAGCGAAGAGCTCATGGAGAAGTACCTCGAAGAGGGCGAGCTGACCATCCCCGAGATCAAGGCTGGTATCCGCCAGCTCGTGATCGCAGGCGAGGCATTCCCCGTTCTCTGCGGTTCTGCATTCAAGAACCGCGGTGTTCAGCCCATGCTGGACGCCGTGATTGATTACCTGCCCTCCCCGCTGGACGTTCCGGACGTCGTCGGCTCCAACCCCTCCAACGAGGAAGAGAAGCTGACCCGTAAGGCATCCGCTGACGAGCCCTTCGCAGCGCTGGCATTCAAGGTCGCAGCTCACCCGTTCTACGGTCAGCTGACCTACACCCGCGTGTACTCCGGTGTGGCAGCTCAGGGCCAGCAGGTTCTGAACTCCACCAAGGGTAAGAAGGAGCGTATCGGTAAGCTCTTCCAGATGCACTCCAACAAGGAGAACCCTGTTGAGGAGATCACCGCAGGTCACATTTACGCAGCAATCGGTCTGAAGGACACTACCACCGGTGACACCCTGTGCGACCCCGCACACCCGATTGTTCTCGAGTCGATGACCTTCCCCGACCCCGTGATCTTCGTGGCTATTGAGCCCAAGACCAAGGGCGACCAGGAGAAGATGTCCACCGCTATCCAGAAGCTCTCCGCTGAGGACCCCACCTTCACCGTTTCGCTGAACGAAGAAACCGGTCAGACCGAAATCGGTGGTATGGGTGAGCTGCACCTGGACATCATCGTCGACCGTATGAAGCGTGAGTTCAAGGTCGAGGCTAACGTTGGTAAGCCTCAGGTTGCATACCGCGAGACCATCAAGAAGGCAGTCGAGAAGGTCGACTACACCCACAAGAAGCAGACCGGTGGTTCCGGTCAGTTCGCAAAGGTGCAGGTCTCCTTCGAGCCCCTGCCCCTGGATGGCGAAGAGCTGTACCTGTTCGAGGACAAGGTCACCGGTGGCCGCGTGCCTCGCGAGTACATCCCCTCGGTCGACGCTGGTATCCAGGACGCCATGAAGTTCGGTGTCCTCGCTGGCTACCCGATGGTGGGCGTGAAGGCAACCCTGCTCGACGGCGCTTACCACGACGTCGACTCCTCCGAAATGGCGTTCAAGATCGCTGGTTCGATGGTCTTCAAGGAAGGCGCTAAGCGCGCTAACCCGGTCCTGCTCGAGCCGCTGATGGACGTTGAGGTTCGTACCCCCGAGGAGTACATGGGCGACGTGATCGGCGACCTGAACTCCCGCCGTGGCCAGGTTCGTTCCATGGAGGACGCATCCGGCGTTAAGATCATCAAGGCTATCGTGCCCCTGACCGAAATGTTCGGTTACATTGGCGACCTGCGTGGCAAGACCCAGGGTCGTGCAGTGTTCTCGATGGCATTCGATAGCTACGGCGAGGTTCCCAAGAACGTCGCTGACGAGATCATCCAGAAGAGCCGCGGCGAGTAATTCTCGCGACTCACCCGTGGGCCACGGGGTAAAACCCGTGGCCCACAGCGAAATTTTTCCATTAAATCCATCATTGAGAGCATGGACAGTTTCATCTCTGCGGCGTAATCCGCTATTGTAGACGCTAGACCGTTTTATAACGGGATGCGCCGGAGTGAAGATCCGCGTGCATGTTTTCAATCGTTCTAGGAGGAACACTCTTGGCTAAGGCTAAGTTCGAGCGCTCCAAGCCTCACGTTAACGTCGGTACCATTGGTCACGTTGACCACGGTAAGACCACCCTGACCGCAGCAATCTCCAAGGTTCTGGCTGACAAGTACCCGGACCTGAACGAGAAGCGCGACTTCGGCATGATCGACTCCGCTCCCGAGGAGCGCCAGCGCGGTATTACCATTAACATTGCTCACATTGAGTACCAGACCGAGAAGCGCCACTACGCACACGTTGACGCTCCCGGCCACGCTGACTACGTCAAGAACATGATTACCGGTGCGGCTCAGATGGACGGCGCAATCCTCGTGGTTGCTGCTACCGACGGCCCCATGGCACAGACCCGCGAGCACGTTCTGCTCGCTCGCCAGGTTGGCGTCCCCACCCTGCTGGTTGCACTGAACAAGGCAGACATGGTTGACGACGAAGAGCTCCTCGACCTCGTCGAGATGGAGGTCCGTGACCTCCTCTCCTCGCAGGAGTTCGACGGCGACAACGCCCCTGTCATTCGCGTTTCCGCACTGAAGGCTCTCGAAGGCGATCCCGAGTGGGTTGCTAAGATCGAGGAGCTCATGGACGCAGTCGACACCTACATCCCGGACCCCGTGCGTGAGAAGGACAAGCCCTTCCTCATGCCCATCGAGGACGTCTTCACCATCACCGGTCGTGGCACCGTGGTGACCGGCCGTGCAGAGCGCGGTACCCTGAAGCTGAACTCCGAGGTCGAGATCGTTGGTATCCGCCCGATCCAGAAGACCACCGTTACCGGTATCGAGATGTTCCACAAGCAGCTCGACGAGGCATGGGCAGGCGAGAACTGTGGTCTGCTGCTGCGTGGTCTGAAGCGCGACGATGTTGAGCGTGGTCAGGTTGTCGTGGAGCCGGGCTCCATCACCCCCCACACCGAGTTCGAGGCAAACGTCTACATCCTCTCCAAGGATGAGGGTGGCCGTCACAACCCCTTCTACTCCAACTACCGTCCTCAGTTCTACTTCCGTACCACTGACGTGACCGGCGTTATCACCCTCCCCGAGGGCACCGAGATGGTTATGCCCGGTGACAACACCGAGATGACCGTTGACCTGATTCAGCCCATCGCAATGGAAGAGGGCCTCGGCTTCGCTATCCGTGAGGGTGGCCGCACCGTTGGTTCGGGTCGCGTTACCAAGATCATCAAGTAATTGCCGTAAACTTTACGACAATTCGCTGGTGACCTGCCGGAGGGTTTTCCCCTCCACCAGGTAGCGATACTTAAGGACCCCCGCAGTTTTGCGGGGGTCCTTTTGTTATGCCCAGAACCGGTCTCGTAGTGGTCTTGCCATAGCACCTAGACAAAATCGTAGGCCGACCAGCGCAGGACAGGGCCGGATAACCCCTCACGGTACCCGAGCATTTAGAAGGGACCACGCAGAAAAATACGGGGGAAGAAAATCTAGAAGAAGAGCAACGGGGCGGAGGACAGGCCACGAAAGTGCGCGGGGCTTCGGAAACGTTCTGCCCTGTGACCGCAGACCTTGCTAGTTGTTCCTCGTCGCAATGGGGGATGGCGGAAGCGACAAAGAAGCAGCCCTCAGCCGTATGAAGCTGAGGGCCGCTTGAAGGTGGGGCGCCTTGGAAAACACGGCTTACCGTGACTTCTCAGGGCGTTAGCGAGGCAACGTCACTACGCCGAACGCCCGTCCCCTTCAGGAACGGAGTAGCCGCCACCGAGAGGCGGGGTCTGCGCCGGCGGAATAGACTGGCTATTCACCGATTGTGGTGCCTGCCCGCTGGGAGACTGCCCAACATATCCCTCGGCCGGGGGAAGAGCGGTAGCTTGAGAAACCGGAGTCTGCTCCACCGGAGTCGACGGGACGCCGCTGTCATCCTGGTGGCCACTTTGACGGGCAAGGAGCCTCCAAATGACGCCGGCAATAAGAATCACCGAGATGATGAGCAGGAAGAGCGGGTTGAGACCATTGAGCGAAATGGCAAGATCCACCGTCACCAGTACGGCCGATACGTATGCCCACGCCTTGGGGAGTACAAGACCGGCCAAGAGGGTCAGGCCAATGCCCAGTACGAGGAGGATAACGTCAGGGCCCCCGGTCGGAATTCTCCAAAGAACCAGCGTCAGGAGCGCCTGAAGACCCAGAGCGCAGTACAGGAGAGTAGACGACACCTGTTCATTGACGGGACGATGCGCTGCCAAATTCTTGAAAACATCAACCGCAGCGATGGCGAGAACAATCAAGAGGGCAATCTCCAGCACCAGGACGATGCGAGGTGCATCAGAATAATGCAGCATCAGCCGGGAGATAGAGAGGCAGAAAGCCGTCGTTGCGATGGTAGGTACCTGCTCCACTCGGCATACGGACATCAGACACAGCGTGCTTAGACCCCATAGGAGGGCGTTGAGCTCTACGTGAGTGGAGCTTAGCAGGCCCATTAGCGTGGCGAAATAGAGTACGCCCAGTGCGGGCACCATCAGCAGATAGTTGATCGGACCAAAAATACCCTGAGCCAGGGGGAGGCGGGGCGCAAACTGCGAGGTGGGTGCAGGCAGGGGACCGTGCATCGGAAGAACAACGTTCCTAGATCCCGCCTGGACGACTATGGAAGGACGTACGTTAGGATGCAGAACGGGATTCTCTCGGGGGATGAGGACCTTCAACACCCACAGAATAACGACAGCCAGAAGTGCGGAGTAGCCGAAGAACTCGGCGTGGTCCGAAGGAGCCGGAACCCCGGAGACATTCCAGAGAGCAGTGATACAGAACGTGCTCACGCTCAGAGAAGCACCGGGCTGTAGGTACGGAACCTTCAGAGCAACGCCAACACCCCAGACAGCAATCAGCAGAGCCGGAGCACCGACGGAGAGAAGGGGATCCTCAAGATATAGCAGGCCGCCGGTGAAAGCGCTGTAGCAGGCCGCCACCGTAAAGACTCCCGTCGCGATGTATAGCTCGGCAATGCGGCGAGTGCGGGCATAGAGGAGAACACTGTACAGGGTTTGTGCAGCCATTAGAGCAACGAAGAAGAAATGGACGACCATCGTCTTCACATCGTTATTCATGGACAGAAGCAATAGCGACCAGCAGATAGGCAGACGAGAAACAGTCAGAATCTCGGTGCGGATTGCTGAACGAGGGGGCAACATAAGACCGAGCGCCGCGTATAGCACGGTGATCAAAGTCGGGAGAACAGCGACCCACAGCGTGTACCCGGCGATATCCAAGGTACCTGTTATCACCGTGGCGAGGGCGCTACGGTAGTACAGGGTCCCGACCAAGCCGATCAGAAGAAGCCCATAGAGACCAATACGCGTCAGAACCAGCAGGGTGTAGCGCATATCGTCGCGGTTTGAAATGCCGAAGATACGCCCCAACAGCAGAATAGCCAAAAGGCTGAGTAGAAGAAGCGCTGCGGAGAACATACCGAAGTAGGCCCAGAAATGCTGGGCAATCGTCTTGACGGTAATGTCCACGAACATCGAGGCGAGCAACGACAGAGAACCAAGGAACAGGTAAGCCAGCCCCTCGGGGGTTCTCCGTAGACCCGGGATCCCCTGAATCTCAGCGGAGGGAAGAGCGAAGATGAGCAGGCCCGCAAGTGCAAATACGAGTGCGAAGACCAGACGCATCTCGATGGGCTGCATATCAGGGAAGAGGGTCGTCGCAAGCAGGAAGAAACCTAGCGCATACCCGAGGGTACTCATCATGGATCCTGCAAAGCGTAGTTTGATGTCGCTGCGGCTCAAAATGTAGATGATGGTAGATGCGCCAAAGAAGAGGTAGAAATCGCCCTGGGTGTTCCCATTCGCGATATTGATCAAGAGGGCGATGCAGGGGAGAAGTGCCGAGAAGGCCAGCAACGCCATCGGCCGAAGAGCCTTACGGTAGGTCAGGCAGCTGATCAGATAGAAGATACCGATACCCCAGGAAGCGGGGAAGATCGTGTGGGGGGTCTGCACGTACGGTAGAAGCTCGGCCCAGCCGCTTTCTACATAGGGGGAAGCTATGGCGAGGGCGGCTACAAACGCACAAGAAAGGAGGATGAGACCGAAGCCTGCGTCGTAGGTAGGAAGCCACTCGAACTTCTCGCGAGGCAACTGAGCAGCAGAAGAGCTCCAAGGAATCTTGGATACCGTAGCCTCTTGATGCTGAGTGGGGAGTTGCGCATTAGCCATAGTGCGCACGCGGGGGACGAAGACGTACACAGAAACAATGTTGGTGACGAGTACGGTAATCGCAAAAATCGAGGGAGTCCAGACAATTTGGTTCAACCCATCAGCAAATGCCAGGACAGCAATAAGCGGGTAGATTCGTGCCTGAACAAAGTAGTCGATCTTCCCCTCCATGCACAGGAAGAGGATAGCGTGGACAGACATCACCGTGAAGGCGATACCCATGTCCAGAGAGGACATCTCATAGGTAAAGAAGAAAATGGACGCCGCGGTGACCGGAACAAAAATTCGTGATGAATCAACGAGACCTTCGCGGATACCCCGTGGAGCGGCTTCGGGAACAAAGTGAAGTACGAGTCCCAAGACAATCGCTACGACCGTGAGGACAATGAAGTACCAAACGAAGGGGAGCTCAACCACCCTCGTGGCGGCCAACGAATCTGAAATAAAGAAAGAAATTAGGAGATAACCCATGACACGGTTACGCATCAGAGTACATGCTCCAATAATTGCGGCGGTACCAATCAGAGAAGTGATAAGCCAGATGAAACGGCCCTGATCCCAGATACCGAGGATATACGTGGCAATACCCGTGAGGGGGATGAAAGCCAAGCCGGTCGCCGTAAAGGAATAGGAAGCGATGCGCAGACGCTTCACGAAACGGTAGGTCAACAGGCCCGCACCGTAAAAGACAACGGCCCCCAGCGCTAACGCGAGGACGCGAATCAGCGCCGTCTCGTCGGTCGAGGAAGTCACCGAAGTAATGAAAAGGGCAGCAGCTCCAATGAGCAGAAGCGAACCGATGTACAGAACAATATTGAGGAAGAGGTCCTCATTCATCCGCTGAGGATGCGGTGTTTGATGAGAGTACATTTCTCCGCGGGTGACCTGCGACGGTGCAGGGGAGGGAGGGAACGGTGCTTGCTCGTTATAGGGTTGGTTGATGGGGGAGTGCGTGTGACTGGGTGCCCGGTGAGGTTGTGTCGGCTGAGACATGATTTCTCCTTAGGCTAAGTGGTACTTCTACCATACGAGTACTACTAGGCTTGAAAGCTATATTTCGGGGTATAAACTGCATGGAAAATACTGAAAGTAGGTTTAGAAGTCTCTGTGAAGGACACACCGGGCGATGATGTCTGGTTACGGAGAGGGGCAGGAAGGTCTTTTAAGTGTTCTTAACCACTTAATGAACGTTGGCATTGCGAGAACCCCCGAATATTTGAGAGAATTGACGACGTTGTCAAAGTGTCTATCTGTATCAGATAGGCCCACGTATGACCCGGTCCGAAGGATGACGGGACGAGTTTGTCTAGAATATAGACGACACGCCCGAGTTCGGGGGTCGGTACTCAGGCGGGGTGAGGAACCCGGCAAGGCCGGATTCAGTCCGTTCTGGGTGGCGCACGTGATGAATATATCGCGTTCCTTAAGCGCTATAACAAAGGAGCAAAAGCTCCGATACAGGGAATACATCAAGAAAGAGAGTCCGACAGATGGCGGGACAGAAAATCCGCATCCGTCTGAAGTCCTATGACCACGAGGTCATCGATTCTTCGGCACGGAAAATCGTCGAAACGGTCAAGGGCGCAGGCGCAACTGTAGTTGGCCCCGTGCCGCTGCCGACCGAGAAGAACGTCTACTGTGTTATTCGTTCTCCCCACAAGTACAAGGACAGCCGCGAGCACTTCGAGATGCGTACGCACAAGCGTCTGATCGACGTTGTTGATCCGACCCCCAAGGCTGTTGATGCCCTCATGCGTCTCGACCTGCCGGCAGACGTAAACATCGAGATCAAGCTGTAGAGGATCGCATCTAATGACTAACAAATTCGAGCGCCAGGTGAAGGGCCTGCTGGGCACCAAGCTCGGCATGACCCAGGTCTGGGACGAGGACGGCAAGTTTGTGCCCGTCACCGTCGTCAAGGCTGATTCTAACGTTGTTACCCAGATCCGTAACCAGGAGACTGACGGCTACGAAGCTGTTCAGATTGGTTTCGGTGCAATCGACTCTCGCAAGGTTACCAAGCCCCTGGCTGGTCACTTCGAGAAGGCCGGTGTTACCCCCCGTCGTCACATTGTCGAGCTGCGTACCGCAGATGCTTCTGAGTATTCCCTCGGTCAGGAACTGACCGTTGAGCTCTTCGAAGCAGGCCAGAAGGTCGACGTCGTTGGCAAGACCAAGGGTAAGGGCTTCGCAGGTGTTATGAAGCGTCACGGCTTCAAGGGTGTTGGCGCGTCTCACGGTCAGCACAAGAACCACCGCAAGCCCGGTTCCATCGGTGGCGCATCCTACCCCGCACGCGTGTTCAAGGGTATGCGCATGGCTGGCCGTATGGGCGCAGCACGTCACACTACCTTGAACCTGACTATCCAGGGTGTGGACGCAGAGAACAATGTCCTGCTGATCAAGGGCGCAATCCCCGGTCCCAAGGGCGGCGTTGTTCTGGTTCGTACCGCTGTGAAGGGAGCCTAATACATCATGGCTGTTAAGACCCTTAAGGTAGACCTGCCCGCAGAGATTTTCGACGCGCAGGCATCCGTGCCCCTGCTGCACCAGGTTGTCGTTGCACAGCTCGCAGCAGCACGTCAGGGCACCCACAAGGCTAAGAACCGCGGCGAGGTTTCCGGTGCAGGCCGTAAGCCCTTCAAGCAGAAGGGTACCGGTAACGCACGTCAGGGCTCCATCCGTGCACCGCACATGACTGGCGGTGGCGTTGTTCACGGTCCGACCCCGCGTAACTACGCACAGCGCACCCCCAAGAAGATGATCGCCGCTGCATTGCGCGGTGCTCTCTCTGACCGCGCTCGTCACGACCGCGTCCACGTTGTCGAGAACTTCATCTCCGGTGAGACCCCCTCGACCAAGGCTGCAAAGGCTGCATTCGCAGCTATCACCGAGCGCAAGAACATCCTTCTTGTGATTGCTCGTGCAGAGGACGTTGTGGCTCTGTCCGCACGTAACCTGGAGAATGTCCACGTTCTGTACGTCGACCAGCTCAACACCTACGATGTGCTGGTTTCGGACGACGTGGTCTTCACCAAGGCAGCATTCGACGCATTCGTTGCTGCAGCTCAGAAGAAGGAGGGCGCTAAGTAATGAGCGTTTCCACCAAGTCTGTATACGACGTGATCATTGCTCCCGTCGTTTCCGAGAAGAGCTACGGTCAGCTCGACGAAGGTAAGTACACCTTCGAGGTCGCTACCGATTCCAACAAGCTGGAAATCAAGCAGGCCATCGAGAAGATCTTTGACGTCAAGGTTGCTTCCGTCAACACCATCAACCGTCAGGGCAAGCGCAAGCGCACCCGTTTCGGTTGGGGCGCTCGCAAGAACACCAAGCGTGCGATTGTGACCCTCAAGGAAGGCACCATCGACATCTTCGGCGGTCCGCAGGCATAAGCCCCGCGGAGACCACTTTAACGAAGGAAGAAATATCTAAATGGGTATTCGTAAGTACAAGCCGACGACCCCGGGTCGCCGCGGTTCGAGCGTTGCTGATTTCGCAGAGATCACCCGCTCCACCCCGGAGAAGTCCCTGCTTCGTCCGCTTCACAAGACCGGCGGCCGTAACAACACCGGCCGCATCACCACCCGTCACAAGGGTGGCGGCCACAAGCGCCAGTACCGTCTGATCGACTTCCGTCGTCACGACAAGGACGGCGTGAACGCACGCGTTGCACACATCGAGTACGATCCCAACCGTACCGCACGCATCGCACTGCTGCACTACGTCGATGGTTCCAAGCGTTACATCATCGCTCCGAACAAGCTCGCTCAGGGCGACATCGTCGAGTCCGGTCCCGCAGCTGACATCAAGCCCGGCAACAACCTGCCCCTGCGCAACATCCCGGTTGGTACCGTGATTCACTGCGTCGAGCTCCGCCCCGGTGGCGGCGCAAAGCTGGCACGTTCCGCTGGTGCTTCTGTCCAGCTGGTTGCTAAGGAAGGCAAGTACGGCCAGCTCCGTCTGCCCTCCGGCGAAATCCGCAACGTGGATGTTCGCTGCCGCGCAACCGTGGGCGAGGTCGGCAACGCCGAGCAGTCCAACATCAACTGGGGTAAGGCTGGCCGCAACCGCTGGAAGGGCATCCGCCCGACCGTCCGTGGTGTGGTTATGAACCCGGTTGACCACCCGCACGGTGGTGGTGAAGGTAAGACCTCCGGTGGTCGTCACCCGGTTAACCCCAACGGTAAGCCCGAGGGTCGTACCCGCCGTCCCAACAAGGAAAGCGACAAGCTCATCGTTCGTCGCCGTCGTACTGGCAAGAAGCGCTAAGGAGCCTGAAACATGCCTCGTAGTTTGAAGAAGGGCCCTTTCGTTGATCAGCACCTCTACCTGAAGGTTGCAGCTCAGAACGAGAAGGGCACCAAGAACGTAATTAAGACTTGGTCGCGTCGCTCGATGATTATCCCCGACATGCTCGGTCACACCATCGCAGTGTACGACGGTCGCAAGCACGTGCCGGTGTTCATCACCGAGTCGATGGTTGGTCACAAGCTCGGTGAGTTTGCTCCGACCCGCACTTTCCGCAGCCATGTGAAGGACGACCGTAAGGGCAAGCGTCGCTAATCGGTTCATACCGATAAGCTAACGTTTCCCTTTCGGCAATAGACGAAAGAGAGATAGGCAATGGAAGCCAAGGCATCAGCGCGTTTCGTTCGCGTTACGCCTATGAAGGCCCGCCGTGTCGTCAACCTGATCCGTGGTAAGCAGGCGGAAGAGGCTCTGGCGATTCTGAAGTTTGCCCCCCAGGCAGCTTCGGAACCGGTATACAAGATCGTTGCTTCGGCAGTAGCTAACGCTCGTCAGAAGGCAACCCAGCAGGGTCTGCCCTTCCGCGAGGAAGAGCTGTTCATCAGCGAAGCATTCGTGAACGAGGGCCCGACCATGAAGCGCATTCAGCCCCGCGCTCAGGGTCGTGCATACCGAATCAACAAGCGCACCAGCCACATCACCGTGGTAGTTGCTACCCCGGAGAAGGAGGAGGACCGCTAAATGGGTCAGAAAATTCACCCGAACGGTTTCCGACTGGGCATCACCACTGACCACGTCTCCAAGTGGTTCGCTGATTCCAACAAGCCCGGCGAGCGTTACGCAGACTTCGTCCGTGAGGACGTGAAGATCCGCGAGCTGCTGGCAAAGAACCTGGATCGCGCAGGCGTTGCAAAGGTCGAGATCGAGCGTACCCGTGACCGCGTGCGTGTGGACATCCACACCGCTCGTCCCGGTATCGTGATTGGCCGTCGTGGCGCAGAAGCAGACCGCATCCGCGGCGAGCTCGAGAAGCTCACCGGCAAGCAGATTCAGCTGAACATCCTCGAGGTTGCTAACCCCGACCTCTCCGCTCAGCTGGTTGCACAGAGCATCGCAGAGCAGCTCGCATCGCGTGTTGCATTCCGCCGTGCAATGAAGAAGGCAATCCAGTCCGCACAGCGTGCAGGCGCAAAGGGTATCCGTATCCAGTGCTCCGGCCGTCTGGGTGGCGCTGAAATGTCCCGTTCCGAGTTCTACCGCGAAGGCCGTGTGCCCCTGCACACCCTGCGCGCGAACATCGACTACGGCTTCTTCGAGGCCAAGACCACCTTCGGCCGCATCGGTGTGAAGGTCTGGATCTACAAGGGCGACCTGACCGACAAGGAGCTGGCAGCTCAGCAGGCAGCAAACAACCGCCGTGGCAACCGCCGCGATGGTGACCGCCGCCGCCAGGGCAACCGTGGTCCTCGTCGCGAGCGCCGCAACGAGAACGCTTCGGCAAAGGTCGAGGCCAAGACTGCAGAGAACGGTGAGGCATAAATGCTTATTCCCCGTCGAGTAAAGTACCGTAAGCAGCACCACCCCAAGCGTAGTGGTCTCGCAAAGGGCGGCACCGAGGTTAGCTTCGGTGAGTGGGGCATCCAGGCCCTGACCCCCGCATACGTGACCAACCGTCAGATTGAGGCTGCACGTATCGCAATGACCCGTCACATCAAGCGTGGCGGTAAGGTCTGGATCAACATTTACCCGGACCGCCCCCTGACCAAGAAGCCCGCCGAAACCCGTATGGGTTCCGGTAAGGGTTCGCCCGAGTGGTGGGTCGCAAATGTCAAGCCGGGTCGAGTCATGTTTGAACTCGCCGGTGTGTCCGAAGAGGTGGCTCGCGAGGCAATGCGCCTGGCAATCCACAAGCTCCCGATGAAGGCACGTATTGTGCGTCGCCGTGAAGGTGGTGAATAAGCGAGATGGCAGTAGGCTCCAAGGACCTGAGCATCGAGAAGCTCGCAGCACTCTCTAACGAGGATCTGGCTGCAAAGCTGAGCGAAGCGAAGAAGGAACTCTTCAACATCCGCTTCCAAGAAGTCACCGGTCAGGCTAATGCAGGTCGTCGCCGCACTATTAAGCGCGACATCGCACGTATCTACACCGTGCTGCGTGAGCGCGAGCTCGGTATTCGTCCCGCAACTGAAGGTGAGTCCAAGTGAGTGAAGTAAAGAACGAAGAGCGCGGCTACCGTAAGACCCGCCGCGGCTACGTTGTCTCCGACAAGATGGACAAGACCGTTGTCGTCGAGGTCGAGGACCACGTGAAGCACGCTCTGTACGGCAAGGTTGTTCGCCGTAGCTCCAAGATCAAGGCACACGATGAGCAGAACACTGCAGGCATCGGTGACCTCGTTCTGATTGCAGAGACCCGTCCGCTGTCCGCTTCCAAGCGTTGGCGCGTCGTGGAGATTCTGGAGAAGGCTAAGTAAGCCTTTCCGCAGAATCATCTGCTAGAGCAATAATGGCCCCTTCCCCACAACTGTGGGGGAGGGGCCATTGTTATACCCCGGGATGAGAAACATCGCGAGCTAAAGAACGTCATATTTGGAGATTGGTCGTCATATATAGAAACAGTACTTTTGCCGGGGCCGGCTTTCTGTAGAGCATAAATAATGATCTGACCTGGATAAATATGGGAAAAGGCAGATTTTACGGGCAGTAGATGGGCAACAGGTACTGGGGGAAGACTTAGACAGAGCTGAAAATAGGTTGAAAACCTCCTGAGAAGGTGTTTATCATCGACTCTATAAGTGCTTAGCTATGCCTTGCCTATATATTAGGGGTAGTCGAGCACCTAATCCGGAGGTTGCACGACCTTTGGAGAAGTATCATCAACACATCATCGAGGATTACCATGACTTCTTCACCCAAGCCCTCACGCAAGCTGCTCGCCGTTGCCAGCGCCCTCTCCGTCGTCGCAGGATCGATGACCATGATTCCCGCATCTTTTGCGGCTAACGGCAATTCCTCCCTGCCCGCAGCATCCCGCGCACAGAACTCTAATGACGAGTGCCGTCATTTTAGCGTAAGCGCTACCCAGTATCAGGGTCTGCCCGGCCAGTACCAGCTGGCTTACGCACCGGCTACCTCTACCCTGTTCACTTCCTTCTCCTCCGGCCGTCCTCCGATCCTGACCGGCGGTTTGGGCTCCTGGAATGTCTCCTCCACACCGAGCCTTGCATCGGTCTACCAGTTCCCGACCGTGGACTTCACCCCTCGCGGAGCCACCGAACCCTCGGGTAAGCAGATTGCATCCCCCTACGGTGTCGGCTATGACGAGGCTACCGGTTACGTGTGGGTGGCTCAGACTCGTAACAGCACCGTATCCGTGGTGGATCCCTCGACCAAGAAGGTGATCTGGACCAGCGCAGAAGGCGAAGTTGATCATCCTCGTGAGGTGCGCATCGACTCCGCAACCGGTAAAGCTTTTGTTTCCGGCTCCGGCGGCATTAGCGTCTTCGACACCACCCAGCACACCCTGGTCAAGAAGATCGAATTCACCAATGCCAAGGGCGAACCTGACACCGCAATGAACATGCACGTAGACTCCGCTGATGGCAAGGTCTACGTCCCTACCCTGAGCGCAGGCACCCTGAAGGTAATTAATGGCAAGACTCTCGAGGTTGAGAAGACCATTGAGCTGCACAAGGACAGCGCAGATATCGCTCTGAACGCCTCGGACGTCACTATCGACAAGTCCCTGAAGGAAATCTACGTAAGCTCTCAGGGCGACCGAAAGACCGGGGCCAACTCCGGTGTGACCGTCTACGATCTGGAGACCGGCGCATATAAGAAGTCCATTCCCTTCGGTAAGCAGGCTCTTGCCATCACCTCTGACGAAGCTCGTGACCTGCTCTACGTTACCGATTACGGTACCGGCAACGTGGGCGTGATTGATGCGCGTACCGGCACCGTTGTCTCCGAAGTCTCCACCGGCGCTACTAGCGGCGCAAATGACGTGCTGGTTACTCCCGATGGCTCGGCCTACGCCTTGGCTCGAAGCACCGAGGACGCCTCCCCGATCGAGACCAACTACACCATCGACCCGGCTACCGGTGAATACCGAACCTCCAGCACCGAACCCAAGGGCAAGGACAACGCCGACAGCCCGATTACTCCCGGTGTCATGGTGAAGCTCAATACCACCATCGAGACCACCGCAAAGTCTGCCTCGCAGGCCTCTTCTGAGGAACTGGTGAAGACCTACACCGACGGCGCCAAGCTGTACACCACCAAGGATTGGACCAAGGGCGAGACCCTGAAGCTGCGCGGTGAGGGCTTCAAGACCCAGGACGGCAAGGGCTCCGTTGTTGCCGTCAAACTGAACAAGGGTAAGATCAGCGCTAAGGAAGAGCCGAAGCTCAACGGCAAGGAAGGCAACAGCGCGGGCGTGTGGGCCTACATTCAGGCCGATGAGAACGGTAACTTCACCGCCGAGCTGCCCTACCCCACCACCGCTAACTCCAGCCTGAAGGACGATCTGAATACCGGTGACCAGATTTCCGTGGCTCTGCTCTCCGGTTCGATGGTTGAGAACGACACCCCGCGTGGTGGTGAGGCCCTGAAGGCAACCGTCACCGAGCAGAAGGCCGCAGACACCACCTGCGCAACCGTCGAAACCTCCAAGGTTGCTGCTGCTCCTTCCGGTGTGACCACTCAGTACCCTGCGGGTACTCCGCTGACCACCGCCAAGAACGATGAGCCTACCCCCGCCCCGAGTGATTCGGCTAAGCCTGAGCCGACTACTCCGGCCCCGAGTGATTCGGCTAAGCCTGAGCCCTCCACCCCCGCACCGAGCGATTCGGCCACTTCGAACGAGGTTGTACACGAGTACAAGGATGGCGCTAAGGTTTACTTCCCCAAGACTTGGGAAGGCGAGAAGCTGACCTTCCGCGGTGAAGGCTTCAAGACCAAGGACGGCAAGGGATCGGTTATCGCAGTCAAGCTGAACAAGGGCACCATCTCAGCCAAGGAAGAGCCGAAGCTGGAGGGTGCAGAAGCTAACAGCTCGGGCGTGTGGGCCTACATCAAGGCCGACGAGAACGGTAACTTCACCGCGACTATCGATCGTCCGACCGTTGCCAACTCCAACCTGAAGGAAGAGCTCAAGACCGGTGATAAGGTAGCTATTTATCTGCTCTCCGGCTCCCTGACCGAGAACGATAACGCACGTGGCGGCATGGCCGTCGAGTACACCTTCACGACCGAAAACCAGCCGAAGAAGGATGAAGCTAAGGACGCCCCCGTGAACCCCTCGGCTCCTGAGTCCTCCGCACCGGCCGAGTCGAAGGATCAGGCCAAGGACCAGTCCAAGGCTCCTGCAGATTCCCTGAAGCCCTCGGCCCAGGAGAAGGGCAACAGCGCTTCGAAGACCTCCGCTTCTTCGTCGCAGAACACCTCTTCTTCTAACGGCTCGAACTCTTCGAAGTCCTCGAAGTCTTCGCTGGCTAACACCGGTGCCTCCGGCGTCTTGATTGCATCTGGCCTGGGTGCCCTGGCTCTGGTCGCGGGTGCCGGTATTCTGGTGGCTCGTCGCCGCAAGGCATAAACGTCGATGAAGCCATGCGGTCTTCCCAGCGCTGTTCTGGGGAGGAGGAGCATGCTTCCATAATCGGTTTGCGTAAACCGTAAAATAGCCCAGGGGCGGTTCCCTTCCTTATGAAGGGAGCCGCCCCTGGGCTATGCCTGGAGGAATGTCTCGGGCAAAAAGAAAACCCGCACCGAAGTGCGGGCTTAATGGTCAAAGCGAGGTTCGGTCCCTAGACAAACGGATTAGCGAGGAAAAAGGGACCCAAGAAATCTGTCCGATAAGGACCGAACCTCTTGTTTGACGCATGCGTCTCTTCTATTATGGTACATCTCGCTAAATTTCGCACCTTCAGCGGGAGTTTTTGGCAAAAAACTTGGTTTTTGAAAAAATCACCCTAAATTTCTAAACTTTTTGGCCGATTTTTGCAGAAACTCGATATCCCGGGCCGTTATCTGAAGAAATGTTACGAAATCACTGCCGGATTCCCCACCGTTCTTCTGTGGCTACAGCCGATGTAGAAGAGGTGGCTCTCAAGCTTGGGTTCCCCGCAAGGCCATGGTTTTCGGAAACCTTTGGAAATGCGTGGGCTCACCGGGCCGCAGACGACCCGAGGTCGTTTATCCCCGCGGTCACGTCCTCCACAGCGTATGATGTAGAGCAACATTGCGAGGTATAAGACCCATGCTGCCTCTCATCTTGCGGCTGTGGTACTTGAGCTGCACATATCTGTTCCCCCTACACACAGACCTTCGGAGGAAGAATGTCCCAGTCGAATAACGAAACACAGCAGGGAGTCTCAGGTGCTCGCCAGATCGTGGAGCGACAGCCCGGACTAGCCGGGCAATATCAGGTTGCTTACAACCCCGAACGGGATGTTCTCTTCGTGACCGGTAGCTTCAACCACACCAAGACCCATGGCACCCTGTGCGCCACTCTTGCACGCCTGAATGCCCACACCTTGGAGACTGAACTCACCGCGTATCTGCCCGTGGTCGAGGACCATAACCCTGGCCAGGAAGGCCTCTACCAAATTCAGGCCGCCTATGGGGTGGCCCTCGACAATCAACGCGGTCTGGTATGGACCGGAGGAACCCGAACCCAAACGGTCACCGCGTACTCTCAGGATGACCTTTCGCTCGTGTGGGATTCACGCTCCGAGGATATTGAGATGCTCACCCCGCGCGAGCTCTATGTGGCTCCTGACGGATCTGTACTCGTGACCGGTGCCGGCGGTTACCAGGTTATTTCTACTGCTAACGATAAGGGGGAGCGCACCGTCAGCCCCCTGCGGGATTTTGGTCCCGCAATGCTACTCGGTCCCATCGCCGATGAGGAAAGCGGCCTGCTGTATGTCCCGAATATTATCAAGGACGAAATCTGGGTTATCGATCTGAAGACCTGGGAGCGGGTTAATGTTTTTCCCGTGCGGGGTGGTCAGGATGCTGAAACCTCCGTTATGGTACACGGCGCGGAGATTGACCCCGCCCGCGGGGAGCTTTATATTTCGGCACAGGGAGCTGAAAGCAAGAACTCCGGCCTGTACATTCTGAGCCTGGAGGGCGAACAGCTGGCTTATATTCCCTTTGGCCGGATGCCCACCGATATTCTCTTCGATTCGAAGCGTCATCTGCTCTACGTCGCGGACTTTGGCGGTAAGGGAGAGCCCTCCATCGCCGGTGGTGGCACCATCACGGTGATCAACTCTTTGACCCGAGAAGTTGTTGAGACGATTCAAGTAGCTCCTACCCGCATCAATCATCAGGTGCTGCTCTCCGACGGCTCGGTAATCGCTATCGACAAGGCCGGAGACTATCCCGCGGCTATCGTACCCTACGTGCTGGATGCTTGTAGCGGTCAGTATTACGAGTCGAAGAACGAATCACGCCCCGGAGAAGAACTGAACTCTATCGTTCGCGATGGGTTGGCTCGTGTGCGTGTTACGGTGGAATAGTCGGAGGACTCAGAGGGCTCTGGCTCGTTGAACCTTGGGCGGCAGCCCGTGTTTTCCAGTGGGAAGAGGCCGAGATGCTAGCGCGAATAGCGCTCGCGATGCGTAGAAAATAGGCCGGATGCGCGATGTATTTAAAGTATCCTCGGCAAGCCTGTCACGGGATATATCAAAAAGTAGTAAAATATAAATATCTACCACCTTTGTTTGACACATTGCGCGGTAGATTTCTCGAGGCCCCTTCAGTTTCTTATGCGTCAGGAACTACACGAAGGGGCCTCCTGCTTTAACTGTCTAATAAGGAGCTCACCCCCTCTAGGCCCGATGCATGGGCGGAAGATGTCTGCAATGATGCGGTAAGACTGGGGTAAGACAGGCGCAGAAGAGACGGTAATCATGTTTGTGAAACCCTTGCAATGCCCGAGTGGTTCCTGTAGAGTATTAAGACTGTGCGGCTGTATCCAAATAGTCGCGCAACCACGGGCTTCTCGTGCCAGTGCATAATGCCGCTAATTACGGGTGGATACGCCCGCTTCACGCGGGTCCAAATGCTTCTGGCATGGGTTTGCCCCAGGCGTTTCCGCTAACCCCTTCCCTAGAGCTGGGGCCCGGGGCGTCAACCAATCCCGTAAAAATGTTCCGCAAGGCTGGCTCACGCCTCAAGTGAGTCGGAACCGGCGAGACGACAGGAGAAATATGATTCAGCAGGAGTCGCGACTGAAGGTCGCCGACAACACTGGTGCGAAGGAAATCCTGACCATCCGTGTTCTCGGTGGTTCCTCGCGTCGCTACGCAGGCATCGGCGACATCATTGTCGCAACCGTCAAGGATGCAATCCCCGGCGGTACCGTAAAGAAGGGTGACGTTGTCAAGGCAGTCGTCGTCCGCACCAAGAAGGAAACCCGTCGTCCCGACGGCTCCTACATCAAGTTCGACGAGAACTCCGCAGTGATCCTGAAGAACACTGATGGTGATCCCCGTGGTACCCGTATCTTCGGCCCCGTGGGTCGTGAGCTTCGCGACAAGAAGTTCATGAAGATCGTTTCGCTGGCTCCGGAGGTGCTCTAATTCATGGCTAAGATCAAGTCCGGCGACCTGGTTCAGGTTATTTCCGGTGCAGATAAGGGCAAGCAGGGCAAGGTTCTGAAGGTTCTCCCCAAAGAAAACCGCGTGGTTGTTGAGGGCGTTAAGGTCGTCACCAAGCACACCAAGGCTAACCCCCTGACCGGCGCAGCAGGCGGCATTCAGAAGGTTGAGGCACCGATCCACGTTTCCAACGTTGCGATTGTTGACCCCGAGACCAAGAAGCCGACCCGTGTTGGTTTCCGCCTCGAGACTGTAGAGCGTGACGGCAAGGAGCGCACCGTTCGCGTGCGCGTTGCTAAGCGTTCGGGTAAGGACATCTAATGACCGAAACCAAGATCACCCCCCGCTTCAAGACCAAGTACGCTGAGGTCGTCGTTCCCGCTCTGCAGGAAGAGTTCAAGTACGAGAACGTCATGCAGACCCCGAAGATCGTTAAGGTCGTCGTAAACATGGGTGTTGGCGAGGCAGCTCGCGACGCAAAGCTCATGGATGGCGCTATTCGCGATCTCACCGCAATCACCGGTCAGAAGCCGATTGTTACCCGCGCTAAGAAGTCCATCGCACAGTTCAAGCTGCGCGAAGGTATGCCCATCGGTGCACACGTCACCCTGCGTGGCGACCGCATGTGGGAATTCCTGGACCGCCTCGTCACCCTGGCACTGCCCCGAATCCGCGACTTCCGCGGCCTCTCGGATCGCCAGTTCGACGGTAACGGTAACTACACCTTCGGTCTGACCGAGCAGTCCATGTTCCACGAAATCGATCAGGACTCGATCGACCGCGTGCGTGGTATGGACATTACCGTGGTGACCTCCGCGAAGACCGACGACGAGGGCCGTGCCATTCTGAAGGCACTGGGCTTCCCGTTCAAGACCAAGTAACGACTACGTTGTAGGTCCAGACCCCGTTACCGCGGGGTAGGGAAACCACAACGAGGAAGGGCACAAGCCCACAATGACTATGACTGATCCGGTCGCAGATATGCTGACCCGTTTGCGCAACGCAAACTCCGCATACCACGACACCGTATCCATGCCCTACTCCAAGCTGAAGTCTCGCATCGCCGAGATCCTGAAGGCTGAGGGTTACATCGCCGACGTTAAGGTTGAGGATGCAAAGGTCGGCAAGACCCTGACCCTCGTCCTCAAGTACGGTCCGTCCCGCGAGCGTTCCATCGCTGGCGTGCGTCGTATTTCCAAGCCGGGCCTGCGTACCTACGCAAAGTCCACCAACCTGCCCCAGGTTCTGGGTGGCCTCGGCATCGCAATCCTGTCCACCTCTTCGGGTCTGCTGACTGACAAGCAGGCTGCGAAGAAGGGTGTGGGCGGCGAAGTCATCGCTTACATCTGGTAGTCGGTTAGAAGAGAAAGGAAGAGAATAATGTCACGTATTGGACGTCTCCCCATCTCGGTTCCCGCCGGCGTTGAGGTTAAGGTCGATGGCAACCTGGTCACCGTTAAGGGCGCAAAGGGCGAGCTCTCCCACAAGGTTGCTTCCCCCATCACTGTCGCTCTGAACGACAACGAGATCGTCGTGTCTCGTCCCAACGACGAGCGCCTGTCTCGCTCGCTGCACGGTCTGACTCGTACCCTGATTCAGAACCTGATCATCGGCGTGACCTCCGGCTTCGAGAAGAAGCTGGAAATCGTCGGTACCGGTTACCGTGTGACCCCGAAGGGTAACGACCTGGAGTTCGCTCTGGGCTACTCCCACCCGATCAACATCACCGCTCCCGAGGGTATTACCTTCGCAGTGGAGGGTGCTAACAAGCTGACCGTGTCGGGTATCGACAAGCAGCTCGTTGGTCAGGTTGCAGCAAACATTCGTGGTCTGCGTAAGCCCGATCCCTACAAGGGCAAGGGTGTTCGCTACGCAGGTGAGCACATCCGCCGCAAGGTCGGAAAGGCTGGTAAGTAAACATGGCTATCAAGTCGAAGGCAGCGCAGCGTGCACGTCGTCACGCTCGCATCCGCAAGTACGTTTCGGGTACCGCTGCGCGTCCGCGCCTGTGCGTCACCCGTTCGACCCGTCACATGTTCGTTCAGGTTATCGACGATGTCAAGGGCGTGACCCTGGCATCCGCTTCCACCATGGAAGCAGAGCTGCGTGCAGCTGACCTGGACAAGACCGCTAAGGCAAAGCGCGTTGGTGAGCTCGTTGCAGAGCGCGCCAAGGCAGCAGGTGTTGAGGCAGTCGTGTTCGACCGCGGTGGTAACAAGTACCACGGCCGTGTTGCAGCCGTTGCTGACGGTGCACGCGAAGGGGGTCTTGCACTCTAATGAGCGAGCAGAACGTAAAGGAAACTCAGGTGAGCGAAGCAGTAGTAGCTGAAACCGCTGAGACCTCCAACCAGCGCGAGGAGCGCCGCAACAACCGCGGCGAGCGTCGTGGCCGTGGCGAGCGCCGCAACAACCGCGCTCGCGAGGAGGAGAAGGACAAGTACATCGAGCGCGTTGTGACCATCAACCGCGTTTCCAAGGTCGTCAAGGGTGGTCGTCGCTTCAGCTTCACCGCACTGGTCGTCGTTGGTGACGGTAACGGCCTGGTCGGCGTTGGCTACGGTAAGGCTAAGGAAGTCCCCGCAGCAATCTCCAAGGGTGTCGAGGAAGCAAAGAAGAACTTCTTCCGCGTTCCCCGCATCGAGAACCGCACCATCCCGCACCGCGTGCAGGGTGAGGCAGCTGCAGGCGTTGTGATGCTCCGTCCGGCAACCGCTGGTACCGGTGTTATCGCAGGTGGCCCCGTGCGTGCAGTACTCGAGTGCGCAGGCATTCACGATGTGCTGTCCAAGTCGCTCGGTTCCTCGAACCAGATCAACATCGTTCACGCAACCGTTGCAGCACTCAAGCAGCTTGAGGAGCCCCTGGCAGTGGCAGCCCGCCGTGGCCTGCCCACCGACGAGGTTATCCCCAGCTACCTGCGCAACACCAAGTCTGAGAAGGCAGGTGCGTAGTAATGGCCAAGCGTATTCAGCCCAGCGACGCAAAGCTAGAAATCACCCAGGTCAAGTCCTATGTTGGTCAGAAGCAGAACATGCGTGAAACCCTCCGTTCCCTGGGCCTCAAGCGCCCCGGTAACAAGGTTGTTCGCACTGCTGACCCCGTCACCGTTGGCATGGTTAACACCGTTGCTCACCTGGTGAAGGTTGAGGAGGTCAAGTAAAGATGGCAGAAGCTATCAAGATTCACGATCTGCGCCCGGCACCGGGTGCCCACAAGGCAAAGACCCGCGTTGGCCGCGGTGAAGGCTCCAAGGGTAAGACCGCAGGTCGCGGTACCAAGGGTACCAAGGCACGCTACCAGGTTCGTGCAGGCTTCGAAGGCGGCCAGCTGCCGCTGCACATGCGCCTGCCGAAGCTGCGCGGTTTCAAGAACCCCTTCCGCACCGAGTACCAGGTTGTTAACCTGGACCGCATCCAGGAGCTGTTCCCCAACGGTGGCGATGTCACCGTTGAGGCACTGGTTGCCAAGGGCGCCGTTCGCAAGAACGAGCTCGTGAAGGTTCTGGGCAACGGCGAAATCTCCGTCAAGGTGAACGTTGTTGTCGACAAGGCATCGGCTTCCGCTATCGAGAAGATCGAGGCCGCTGGCGGTTCCGTAACCGTTAAGTAGTCTTAGCTACTGAAAGCCCCCGCTCGGATGATTCGAGCGGGGGCTTTTGCGTGAAAAGTTATTCTGACGGTTCTATATATCTGTTTTGGTATATATGGATAGGTTGTTTGAAGGCCCTTTGACAGTGCGTGAGAGGTAAAAATCACGCTAGAAGAATATAAAACATACATATTCTCGTGAGAAGTTATCTTTCATCCGCCCAAACACGATAGACTGGAAGATGTGTTTACTGCGCCCTAAAACTCTTTGAGGGGAGGGGCGCCCCATAGATTTACAGGAGGACATGTGCTGAGCGCAGTGGGGCGAGTCTTTAAGACTGCCGATTTGCGGCGTAAGCTGCTGTTTACCCTGGCAATGATTGTGCTGTACCGTTTGGGTACCTTTATCCCCGCACCGGGTGTTTCCTATGGAAACGTGCAACAGTGTCTTGAATCCAACACTACCAGTGGCGGAGTCTACGATATTGTGAACCTCTTCAGCGGTGGCGCCCTGCTGCAGCTGTCAATCTTTGCCCTCGGCGTGATGCCGTACATTACTGCATCCATTATCATTCAGCTGCTGCGCGTGGTCATCCCGCGATTCCAGGAGCTGCATGAAGAGGGTGCCCAGGGTCAGGCAAAGCTAACGCAGTACACCCGTTACCTCACCATCGCTCTCGCACTGCTGAACGCTACCACCATCGTCTCGATGGCGCGCTCCGGCGTTCTGCTGGGTAACTGCCCCGGCATCATCCCCCAGGACGACGTGATGCACATTCTGCTCATCATCGTCACCCTGTGCGCCGGTACCACCGTCATCATGTGGATGGGCGAGCAGATTACCGAGCGCGGCGTGGGCAACGGTATGTCCTTGCTGATTTTCACCTCTATCGCCTCCTCCTTCCCGAATGCTTTGGGCTCCATCCAGAGGACCCACGGTTGGGGTATTTTCGCAGCGGTCTGCGGTATCGGCCTCGTCGTGATGCTTGCCGTGGTGTACGTGGAGCAATCGGTTCGCCGTATCCCCGTGCAGTACGCCAAGCGTATGATTGGTCGTCGCACCATTGGCGGAACCAGCACCTACATTCCGCTGAAGGTCAATATGGCCGGTGTGATTCCGCTGATTTTTGCCTCCTCCCTGTTGACCCTGCCCGGTCTGCTGGCTCAGTTCAACACCCCTACCGACGGCTCAACCCCGCCGGACTGGGTGAACTGGATTAACGCATACCTGGTGCGTGGCGATCACCCGCTGTACATCGTTCTCTACTTCTTCATGATTATTGGCTTCGCCTACTTCTACGTGGCGGTTACCTTTGATCCGGTTGAGGTCGCGGACAACATGAAGAAGTACGGCGGTTTCATCCCCGGTATTCGTGCGGGCAAGCCGACCGAGCGTTACCTCAGCTACGTGCTTAACCGCATCACCCTGCCCGGTGCGCTGTACCTGGGCGTCATCTCCATGATTCCCCTCGTTGCGCTGATTCTGTTCAACGCAAACCAGAACTTCCCGTTCGGCGGCGCGTCGCTGCTGATCGTGGTGGGTGTTGGTCTTGATACTCTCAAGCAGATTAACGCCCAGCTCCAACAACGAAACTACGAAGGATTGCTCCGATGAACCGTCTGCTCATCGTTGGCCCTCCCGGTGCCGGTAAGGGCACCCAGGCCGTCAAGATTGCTGAAGCGCTGAAGATTCCCGCCATCTCCACTGGCGATATCTTCCGCAAGAACATTAAGGAAGAGACCGAGCTCGGTAAGGAAGCGAAGTCGTACATCGACTCCGGCAACCTGGTTCCCGACTCTGTCACCAACAACATGGTGCGTGCCCGCCTCGATGAGGGCGACGTCTCCAACGGATTCCTGCTGGATGGCTACCCCCGCAACACCGCACAGGTGCACGAGCTCGACTCCATCCTGGAAGCCAAGGGCGAGAAGATCGACCGCGTTCTGCTGCTGGTGGCCGACAACGACGAGCTGGTCGAGCGTCTGCTCAACCGCGCCGCTGAGCAGGGTCGCACCGATGACAACGAAGAGGTCATCCGTCACCGCCTGAAGGTCTATGAGGAAGAGACCGCACCGCTGATCGCGATTTACCGTGAGCGCGGTATCGTCAAGGAAGTGAACGGCCTGGGCGAAATCGCCGAGGTGACCGAGCGCATCCTCGACGCACTGAAGTAACCCTCTGCTGTACCCCCGCGATTGTGGTGCCTGATGCATCACAAAGACTTGCGGGGGTACAGTGCTGTCTGTAGAGTTCTAAGCTTGGGCGTGTAGCCCCCCCCAACCCAGAAGGAGCCGTATCGTGGCACGAGTCGAAATCAAAACCAACGCACAGCTTCAGCAGATGGCCCGTGCCGGAGTCATCACCAGCCGCGCCCTCGATGCGGCTGTCGCTGCCGCGCGCCCCGGCGTGACTACGGCCGAGGTGAACGCGGCCTTCGAGCGCACCATGCTGGAACTGGGAGGAACCTCCAACTTCTACGGGTACTACGACTACCCGGCTACCGTATGCACCTCCGTCAACTACGAGGTGGTGCACGGAATCCCCGGCGACTATGTTCTGAAGGACGGCGATATCCTTTCGATTGACGGTGGCGCATATGTGATTGACCCCGCCACCAACCGTCAGTGGCACGGCGATTCTGCACGCACCGTACTGATCGGCAACGCGAGCGAAGCCCGCGCCGAGCTGTCCGCCGTTACCCGCGAAGCCATGTGGCACGGTATCGCCGCACTGGCCACGGCAAAGAAGGTCGGTGAAATCGGCCTGGCTATCGAAGCATACGTTACCGAAGAATACGGCGATAAGTACGGCATTATTGAAGACTACGTGGGCCACGGTATCGGTTCGCAGATGCACATGGCTCCGGATGTGCTGAACTACGCCGTGCGCGACTTGGGCCCCCGAATTAAGCCCGGTATGGCTTTCGCTATTGAGCCGATGCTTGTCACCGGGTCCATTGAAACTAAGGTCCTTTCTGATGATTGGACTGTTGTGACCGTTGACGGATCCGATGCCTGCCAGTGGGAACACTCGGTTGCCGTGCACAGCGAAGGTATCTGGGTTCTGACTGCAGAAGACGGTGGCGCAAGCGAGCTGGCCCGTTTCGGCATCACCCCCGTGTCCATCCCCGCCTAATACAGTCGCCAGTGGGAAGTAGCCCACGCGACGCATCCCAAGCATCAACCACACAGGAAGAAGCTCCATGAGCGAAACTCTTACCGGGTGCGAGAAAACCGAGCCTACCTCGACGAAGGTACCGGTCGAAATCTCCACCACCCGCCCCAAGCCCGGGCAGATTACCCTCAAGGCCCCGCGCCGCACGAAACCGCCGAAGCATATTGCGGATTTCGACATGGCCGGCCGCCGTGAATTTCTGAAGGAACTGGGTTACCAGCCCTTCCGTGCGTCCCAGCTATCGAAGCACTACTTTGAGCGTTTGGTGACCGACCCCGCCGAGATGACGGATCTGCCCGCCAAGGAACGCGAGCAGATGGTCGCGCAGGCCATGCCCCGACTGCTGACTCCGGTACGCACGCTGGAAGCAGACGGTGGGGATACCATCAAGGTCGTGCACCGCCTCTTTGACGGTGCCCTGATTGAGTCGGTCATTATGCGCTACGACAACCGCGTGACCATGTGCATCTCCTCGCAGGCCGGATGCGGCATGAACTGCCCCTTCTGCGCCACCGGCCAGCAGGGCCTGACCCGTAACCTCTCCACCGCCGAAATTGTGGAGCAGGTGGTGGCCGGCGCCCGCTACCTGAAGCAGATGAAGGGCCTTGAGGAGGCCGAGGGCGGTAGCGAAGACACCCGTCCGTTGCGCGTTTCCAATATCGTGTTCATGGGTATGGGTGAGGCGCTCGCTAACTACAAGTCGACGATGGGCGCCATTCACCGCCTGATTGATCCGGCTCCGGAGGGCCTGGGTATCTCGGCGCGCGGTCTGACCATGTCGACCGTGGGCCTGGTGCCGGGTATCCGCAAGTTCGAGATGGAGAAGCTGCCCATCACTCTGGCGCTGTCTCTGCACGCGCCGGATGATGAGCTGCGTGACGAGCTGATTCCGATTAACCAGCGCTGGAAGGTCGACGAGACTCTGGACGCCGCCTACGACTACTACCGCACGACCGGTCGTCGCATCTCGATTGAGTACGCGCTGATTCGCGATATTAACGATCAGGGCTGGCGCGCTGATCTGCTGGGCAAGAAACTGGCGCAGCGCGGCCGCGGTTGGGTACACGTGAACCCGATTCCGTTGAACCCGACCCCGGGTTCGAAGTGGACGGCTTCTCGCAAGGGCGTGGAGCAGAACTTCGTGGAGCGCCTGCGTACCCACGGTATTCCGACGACGATTCGCGATACTCGCGGTTCCGATATTGACGGTGCATGCGGCCAGCTTGCTGCTAAGGAAGAGGAAGAGTAGCAGACGTGTGGACGGGGCGGTGCCCCTCCTCCTTGAAAAATGTCAAGGCGTTTTTCGGGGACTTGCTCGGGAATGAGCCGGGTGAGGGGGCCGCCCTTCTGTCTTCCGCGGAGTCGTGATATGCGGGATGCTTTACCTCTTGGCATTGCGGGTTAAGTGCCAGATGTCATAAATATCACGGTTGTTTTTAAAGATGATTTGCCGTAGAGTTATGAGTTGGTTGTTTATGCCGGTGTTAAGTGCGCCTTAAAACGCCTGCACCTCACCTCGGTGAGCTCATAAACAGAAGATACATTTGTCCGACGCAACTGCGCCGGGCACCGACGTTAGCGGAGGATATGGCTAAGAAAGACGGCGTCATCGAGATCGAAGGCTCTGTGGTTGAAGCTCTGCCCAACGCGATGTTCCGTGTTGAGCTGGACAACGGCCACAAGGTTCTCGCACACATCTCGGGCAAGATGCGTCAGCACTATATTCGAATCCTGCCTGAGGACCGAGTGGTAGTGGAACTGAGCCCCTACGACCTTTCCCGAGGTCGTATCGTCTACCGTTACAAGTAAACCCGAGATAAACGTCGCCCACCGGCGGCGTTTAAATCGTGTTCAAAGGGATAAATAGTTCCCCAACGTAAGTGAGGGAACCTCTTATCTCGCCAGTAATCAAGTTGCAATCAAAAGGAATGCGATGAAGGTCAAGCCGAGCGTTAAGCCGATCTGCGATAAGTGCAAGGTGATCCGCCGTCACGGTGTGGTCATGGTGATCTGCGAAAACCCGCGCCACAAGCAGCGCCAGGGCTAATCCCTAGCAGCTGACTTCATAACCGCCTACGGGCGGAATTGTCATAGGCACCGCTCCGAAGTAGCGTCCAATGTGGCGACTTCGGATACCTCCGGACTCAGAGGCCGGGGACCGGGACAGAACAACCCGGGCAGTGATGCTAAAGACCTCTGGAAAACAACAAGGAGAAGCCAGTATGGCACGTCTCGCTGGAGTTGATATTCCCCGCGAAAAGCGCGTGGAAGTTGCTCTCACCTACATCTACGGCGTGGGTAAGACCCGTGCACACGAAACCCTCGCTGCTACCGGCGTCAACCCTGACACCCGCGTCAAGGACCTGACCGACCAGGAGCTCGTGGCACTTCGTGACTTCATCGAAGGCAACTACAAGGTTGAAGGTGATCTTCGCCGCGAGGTTGCAGCTGACATTCGCCGCAAGGTCGAAATCGGCTCCTACCAGGGCCTGCGCCACCGCCGCGGCCTGCCGGTTCACGGTCAGCGCACCAAGACCAACGCACGTACCCGTAAGGGCCCGAAGCGTACCGTCGCAGGTAAGAAGAAGTAAGACACGTTGCTCTGTTGGGTATCTCTACCCGACCAACGTATTAGTAAACCTTTGTAGGAGAATCAAAAATGCCTCCCAAGACTCGCGCTGCGGCAGCTCGTAAGACCAACCGCCGCAAGGTTAGCAAGAACATCGTTGCTGGTCAGGCTCACATCAAGTCGACCTTCAACAACACCATCGTCTCCATCACCGATCCCACCGGTGCAGTGATTTCCTGGTCCTCCGCTGGCGACATGGGCTTCAAGGGCTCCCGTAAGTCCACCCCCTACGCCGCTCAGCTGGCTGCCGAGGCCGCTGCAAACCGCGCCAAGGAGCACGGCGTCCGCAAGGTCGACGTCTTCGTCAAGGGCCCCGGTTCCGGTCGCGAAACCGCAATCCGTTCCCTGCAGGCTGCAGGCCTCGAGGTCGGTTCGATTCAGGACGTTACCCCCGTTGCACACAACGGTTGCCGTCCTCCGAAGCGTCGCCGCGTCTAATTAGGTTTCGGCCTAATCCCTCGACGGGTACACTCCACGGAGCGTACCCGGAGAGCACAGACACCCGTCTGCTTCCTAAGATATGTTTTCCCCAACCTGTGGGCTCATATAGCGGAGCTCACCGAAAGGAAACAAAGTGCTCATTGCACAGCGCCCCACTCTGACTGAAGAGGTCGTAGCGCCCAACCGCTCGCGCTTCACCATCGAGCCTCTGGAGCCCGGTTTCGGCTACACCATGGGTAACTCCCTCCGCCGTACTCTGCTGTCCTCCATCCCTGGCGCCGCTGTTACCAGCGTCCGCATTGATGGTGTACTGCACGAGTTCAGCACCGTTCCCGGCGTGACCGAGGACGTCACCGAGATCATCTTGAACATCAAGAAGCTCTCCATCTCTTCTGAGAACGACGAGCCCGTCGTGGCCTACCTGCGCAAGCAGGGCGAAGGTGAACTGACCGCAGGCGACATCGAGGTTCCCGCTGGCGTGGAGATCCACAACCCGGAACTGCACCTGGCAACCCTGAACGCCTCGGCAAACTTCAACGCTGAGCTGGTTATCGAGCGCGGTCGCGGCTACGTGACTGCAGCTCAGAACAAGGTCGGCGATGGCGAGATTGGCCGTATCCCGGTTGACTCCATCTACTCCCCGGTTCTGAAGGTTACCTTCAGCGTGAACGCGACCCGTGTTGAGCAGCGCACCGACTTCGACAGCCTGACCCTGGACGTCGAAACCAAGGAAGCCATCGCACCGCGTGACGCCGTTGCTTCTGCAGGCAGCACCCTGGTCGAGCTCTTCGGCCTGGCCCGCGAGCTGAACATTGCAGCTGAGGGTATCGAAGTTGGCCCGTCGCCCGCCGACGAGTCCATGGCCGCCGATCTGGCCCTGCCGATCGAGGACCTGAACATGTCCGTCCGCTCCTACAACTGCCTCAAGCGCGAGGGCATCCACACCGTGGGTGAGCTCGTGACCCGCAGCGAAGCTGACCTGATGGACATCCGTAACTTCGGTGCTAAGTCCATTGACGAGGTTAAGGCAAAGCTCACCGAGCTCGGCCTGGCCCTGAAGGATTCCCCTCCCGGCTTTGAGCCCGCCGCACGCCCGCTTGATGACGAAGACGGTTCCGGCGAATAATTTCGGCCGAATAGTTCACCCGGTTCTCCCGGGATCAGTCAAACTTGATTCCCTAAGAGGCTCCGCTGCTGGGGCGTTAGGGAACGCAACTATGGAGAAATAACTATGCCTACTCCCACTAAGGGTCCCCGCCTCGGCGGTTCCCCGACCCACGAGCGCCACATGCTCAACAACCTGTCGGCGCAGCTGTTCCAGCACAAGCGCATCACCACCACCCTGACCAAGGCAAAGCGCCTGCGTCCGGTGGCTGAGCGCTTCATCACCTTCGGTAAGAAGGGCGACCTGGCTGCTCGCCGTCGCGTGCTGCGTTCGATTGCCGACAAGTCCGTCGTGCACGAGCTCTTCACCGTCATTGCTCCCGCAATGGCAGAGCGCCCCGGTGGTTACACCCGCATCATCAAGATCGGTAACCGCAAGGGTGACAACGCTCCCATGGCTGTCATCGAGCTCGTGATGGAGCCCGTAGCATCCAAGGGCGCCGTTGCCGAGGCAACCAAGGTTGCTGAGAAGGCAGCAGAGGCTCCCAAGGCTGAGGCCCCCAAGGCTGAGGCTGCTGAGGGTCAGCCCGCCGGTTCCCACGCACCCCTGGAGTCCGGCGAGGCTCCCGAGGGCTTCGAGGTTAAGGGTAACGCCGACTCCATGAAGTACCACGTGCCCGGTTCCCGCTGGTACTCCAGCACCAAGGCTGAGATCTGGTTCGACTCCGCTGAGTCTGCAGAGGCTGCAGGTTACGCCCCCGCCGGTGGCGCAGCAGCTCAGAAGGTGTCCGAGTAATTCGGATTCCTCTGACGTAGGCCTAGCCTAAATATTGCCGATCCGCCGTCCGCTTCTGCGGGCGGCGGGTCGGCGTATCTACATCTGACCGAAGCATCATGGAGCTACTTCCACGAACGTACCGACCGTCGAAAGGCATTTATGCTCAACGTATCAGAGGGCGTACCCGAAAATAGTTCCGTCGAAAGGCCCCTGGTGGCTGCACATCGCGTGCGCATTGATTGTGCCTACGACGGTTCGCTCTTCAGCGGCTGGGCGGCTCAGCCACACCTGGTTACTGTACAGGGTGTGCTCGAGAGCGCGCTGGAGCTTATTCTGCGTAGCCCGCATCGTGTGGTGGTTGCAGGTCGTACTGACGCCGGAGTGCATGCCGAGGAGCAGACCGTACACTGCGACTTGACCGAGGCTGATTGGGATCGTCTGAAGGGACGTACCGGGGATGACGACCCTGCCCCCGCGCTGGCACGCCGCCTGCAGGGTGCTCTGAGGCGTTGCCTCTACGACGCGGAGGAACGCCTCGGCCTTCCAAAAAACCTGGCCGGTATTCTGCAGGGGGCGATTCAGGTGCACTCGGTAAGCGAGGTGCCTTTCGAATTTGACGCACGTTTTTCAGCCACGGGCCGCTGCTACGTGTACCGCATTGCTGACGGGAGCGCTAACGGCGTGAACCCCCTGCACCGCACCTACACCTGGGCTGTTGCCGAGCCGCTGGATTGTAGGCAGCTCAACGAGGCCGCAACCCAGCTACTGGGCCTGCGAGATTTCCTTTCTTTCTGCAAACCGCGCGAGGGCGCGACCACGATTCGTGAGCTACGGGAGCTGAGCTTTAGCCGCAACGATAGCGGGATCATCGAGGTGCGGGTAGTTGCCGACGCTTTTTGCCACCACATGGTGCGTTCCCTCGTTGGCGCCCTGGTACTGTACGGTACGGGTAGGCGCGATGCGGCTTGGCTGCGTGAGCGGATTGAGAATCCCGGGCGCGAGGCATCGCTGACTCTGGCACCTCCGCATGCCTTGGCTCTGGCGGAGATTTACTACCCGCATCCCGAGCTTTACGGAACGCAGGCAGAGAGGGCTCGCTCTCGTCGTGAGGAAAGTGAGCTGACCTAGCAATGACGTTCAACGCAGGGGAGGGAAAGAGAGGGAGAGGGACCTTCACCTGGCCGCCGGGCCCTAAGCTCCTCCATTCGAATTACACGGATGGAATTTAAAACGTGTTTTAAGCCAAAAACCCCGATTTTTAAGGTGAAGGCGGTGGATTAAGGCCGTCCCGTCCTGTATAGTCTTGATATGTTGTGCGTGTTCTACCCGAGCGCGCTCTAACCGCTGTCTAGTTGCAGGACGTTAAGGCGGTCTAGAGTACGGGCAGAACGGGCGGCAGCTCGGTCCTCACCCGGGTGTTCGTCATGCACGTAAGTAAAAGGCGCGATACCCAACTAAGCGCCGTATGTACATTTCGAGACAAAGGCCAATATTTTGCGCACTTATACTCCTAAGCCCGGCGAAGTCGAGCGCCAGTGGCACGTCATTGACGCCACCGACGTTGTTCTCGGCCGCCTCGCAAGCCAGACCGCTATCCTGCTGCGCGGTAAGCACAAGCCGACTTTTGCTCCCCACGTTGACACCGGTGACTTCGTTATCATCGTGAACGCTGAGAAGGTCGCCCTGACCGGTGCAAAGCTCGAGCAGAAGCGTGCATACCGCCACTCGGGTTACCCCGGCGGTCTGAAGTCCGTGAACTACGCAGAGCTGCTTGAGACCAACCCCGTTCGCGCGGTTGAGAAGGCTGTCAAGGGCATGCTGCCCAAGAACAAGCTTGCTGCACAGCAGCTCAAGAAGCTGAAGGTCTACGCTGGCCCCGAGCACCCGCACGCGGCACAGCAGCCCAAGACCTACGAATTCAACCAGGTCGCCCAGTAATTCGGGCCTACGAGAAACAATAGGAGAAATCGTGGCTCAGAACGAAGAGCTGATCGTAGTCGAGGAAGAGCTGACCAGCTACACCTCGGAGTCCGCTGCTCCCGCAGCGGCTAAGGCAGCACGCCCGGCCCTGACTGTTGCAGGCGCAGCAGTTGGTCGCCGCAAGGAAGCAGTGGCACGCGTTCGCGTTGTGCCCGGTTCCGGCAACTGGACCATCAACGGCCGTAGCCTGGACGACTACTTCCCCAACAAGCTGCACCAGCAGGACGTCAACCAGCCCTTCAAGCTCCTCGAGCTTGAGGGCGCATACGACGTCATCGCACGCATCAACGGTGGTGGCCCCTCCGGCCAGGCAGGTGCTCTGCGCCTGGGTATCGCTCGTGCACTGAACGAGATCGACCGCGAGAACAACCGCCCCGCACTGAAGAAGGCTGGCTACCTGACCCGTGACGCACGCGTCATTGAGCGTAAGAAGGCTGGTCTTAAGAAGGCACGCAAGGCTTCGCAGTTCTCCAAGCGTTAATCGCTGGTTTTCACGAAGCGTTACGCCCCGTCTCTCCCTAGAGAGCGGGGCGTTTTGCGTACCCGGATTGAACTCTGAGAACTGGGGGAGGAACTGGGGTCTCGTCTGCTCCACCGAGAGCTCTCGGACGATTTCCTCTCTAGGGTATAGGGTGCCCCTAACTGTTACGTTTGTTCATCGAAGAGCACACCGGTAGAGTTAAAGAGTCAAAGCAGACAGGAAGAAAAGAGTACTCATGGCAGAGCAGAATCCCTCCACCCAGCCCGAAGAGAAGGCAGTGGAGGCTCCTCAGACTGAATCCCACCACCATGCCGCTGAAGGCGCACACGCACACACCGGTTCTGAGAAGAAACAAGCCATCAAGGAAGCCCTGAAGCCCCAGGCACGCCGCACCTCCGTTGTCGAGGACTACTCGGCAGAGCTGGACGAAATGGCTTCCCTTACCCGCGCCCTCGGCAAGGACAAGAAGGACGACGAAACCTCGCAGGCATGGAAGAAGGGCTACCCCTACGACACCAAGCTCAGCCGTAAGGCATACGAGAAGGAAAAGCGCGCCCTGCAGATTGAGCTGCTGAAGCTGCAGCTCTGGGCGAAGTCCACCGGTCAAAAGATTCTGATTATCTTCGAAGGCCGCGACGCAGCAGGTAAGGGCGGCTCCATCAAGCGCTTCACCGAGCACCTGAACCCCCGTGGCGCTCGCGTTGTGGCGCTGGAGAAGCCGACCGACATCGAGCAGACCCAGTGGTACTTCCAGCGTTACATCAAGCACCTGCCCTCCGGCGGCGAAATCGTCCTGATGGACCGCTCCTGGTACAACCGTGCCGGTGTTGAGCGCGTGATGGGTTACTGCACCCAGGCACAGTACTTCGAGTTTATGCGCGAAGTTCCGGACCTGGAGCGCATGCTGGTGAACTCCGGTATCCACATCATCAAGTTCTGGTTCTCCGTCACCCGCGAAGAGCAGCTCGCACGCTTCACCTCCCGCCGTACCGACCCGGTTCGCCAGTGGAAGCTTTCCCCCACCGACCTGGCATCCCTGGACAAGTGGGACGACTACACCGCGGCAAAGGAAGCAATGTTCTTCTACACCCACACCGGTGACGCCCCCTGGACCGTTATCAAGTCCAACGACAAGAAGCGCGCACGTCTGGAAGCAATGCGTTACGTGCTCTCCCAGTTCGACTACCCCTCCAAGGACGAGGCAGTCGTGGGCGAGCTCGACTCGCTGATCGTTCGCTCCGCATCCGACGTTTTTGAGGATGAGTCTGGCGACTCGCCCGACGGCTTCCCCGTCGTCAAGTAACCGGCACATCGGTCTAAAAGGCTGAGGTGTTGCCCTCATCGGTGCGAACCTTCGGGAAAGCCTTTAGCCGCAATCCGTACCATACTGCACATAGAATGTCCGTTCCCGTTCCCTTATGGGTCGTGAACGGACATTCTGTTGTGCGAGGAGAGGAAGTAGCTCTTAAGCATCTATCGAGATGACGAAAGGAACTTCCGCTCTAGTTTGGGGCTGAGAAGCAACTACGAACGCACTGAAAATCACTATCTCATCTCGAAAAAATGCGGTGTATGGGCGCGGAGAAACTTACGCGCATCGTAAAATAAAAGGGTGACTGAACGACTTTTTGGAACCGACGGCGTACGCGGTCTGGCAAACGATGTAATTACCCCCGCCCTCGCTATGGAGCTCGCTCAGGCGGCCTCTATTGTGCTGGGTTTTGACACGGTAGAAGAGGGCGTACGTCCCCGTGCCGTGATTGCAAATGACTCCCGATCCTCTGCAGACTTTATCGTCTCTGCGATGAAGGCTGGTTTCGCTAGCGCAGGCGTTGACGTGCTGGATGCCGGTATCGTCCCCACCCCCGCAGCAGCCTACCTGGTGGCGCACACCGGTGCCGACTTCGGCGTGATGATTTCTGCATCGCACAATCCCGCAGCGGACAACGGCATTAAGTTCCTGGCCCGTGG
This sequence comes from Rothia mucilaginosa, assembly GCF_001061665.1. Taxonomy (GTDB): domain Bacteria; phylum Actinomycetota; class Actinomycetes; order Actinomycetales; family Micrococcaceae; genus Rothia; species Rothia mucilaginosa_A. The sequence goes on from NZ_JVSP01000002.1 coordinate 310,591, forward strand.
CGGTCAGAAGCTGGAGGACTCCGTTGAGGACGCTATCGAGCGCGTCTACCGCGAGAAGGCCTTCCGCTACCCGACCGGTGGCGCTGTGGGCACCGTCAAGCCCCTGGAAAACGGTACCGAGGCCTACGTGAAGCACCTGGTCTCTACCCTCTCTGAGGACAAGCCCCTGGCCGGTCAGAAGATTGTTCTGGACTGCGCAAACGGTGCGGCCTACGCGGCATCTCCGGCTGCTTTTGAAGCACTGGGCGCCGAGGTCATTGCCCTGGCTGTTAATCCCGACGGTACCAACATCAACGACGGCGTGGGCTCCACCCACCCCGAGAAGCTGCAGGCAGCCGTGGTTGAGCACAGCGCGAACCTCGGTATTGCGCACGACGGCGACTCCGACCGCTGCCAGGCAGTGGACGAGAAGGGCAACCTGGTGGATGGCGACCAGATTATGGCAATTCTTGCCGTTGCCGCCAAGCGCGAAGGCAAGCTCGCCAAGGACACCCTGGTTGCAACCGTGATGAGTAGCCTGGGCCTGGAACTGTACCTGCGCGAGCACGGCATTAACCTTGAGCGCACCGCCGTGGGTGACCGCTACGTCCTCGAGTCGATGCGCGAGCACGGCTACAACCTGGGCGGCGAGCAGTCCGGCCACGTCATCATGAGCGACTACGCCACCACCGGTGACGGCGTGCTGACCGGTATTCAGCTGGCCGCAGAGGTGGCTCGTAGCGGCCAGACTCTTTCCGAGCTGGCAGCCCGCATGCAGCCCACCCCGCAGCGCCTGATCAACGTCAAGGGCGTTGACCGTGCGGCGGTCAAGACCAACGAGGCACTCGCCACCGCCGTGAGCGAGGCTGAAGGCGTACTGGGTGAGAGCGGCCGCGTGCTGCTGCGTGCATCCGGCACCGAGCCTCTGGTTCGCGTGATGGTTGAAGCTGCAACCCAGGAACAGGCCGATGAGGTTGCTCAGCAGCTGGCTGACGTCGTGGCTAAGGAACTGGCACTCTAAACGTATTCTCTTCCGGCGCGAAGACCGGAATGGAGGATAGAGAAAGGGCTGGGAAGGTAACACCTTCCCAGCCCTTCTTCGTTATCTTGGGCGGGGGAGGGGGGACGAGGATACGGAAAACCCCCGTATCCACAGGGGATACGGGGGTCTAAAAAATTAGTGGTAGAGAGCAGAGAAATTACTTCTTTGCCAGAGCGTCGCGGATCTCCTTCAGGAGGTCAAGCTCGGTCTCTTCCTTTTCAATAGCCTCGTCTTCAGCCTTCTTCTTAGCCAGCGCGAGTTCAGTCAGCTTCTGAGTGGGCACAACAACTGCGAAGTACACAGCAACTGCAATCAGGATGAAGTTGACAATAGCGGTCAGGAACACGCCAACCTTGATCTGGCCGAAGACCAGGAAGTTGTCGAAGTTGGGGGAGCCAACCAGCATGGAGATAGCCGGCATCAGGACGGCCTGGACAAGCGAGGTCACCACAGCGGTGAAGGCGGTACCCATAATCAGACCAACTGCGAGATCGATGACGTTACCGCGGATTACAAAATCTTTAAAACCCTTAAGCATGAGATATAGAATAGCGCCTTTTCGCCTCAGAAAATGCCATATTCTGAGAAAATTTTCGTTGTAAAGCATGTGTTTTTCTTCACAGTGGTTCTGTGGTACCCAATACTTAAGGTCTAGGTCACATAAAGGTGAGTAAAAATCTCTGAAACCTGCGAAAAATCGCGGATTTACGCGGCGTGTACGCGAAAAAATATGCATCTACTGTGCCTATTTATTTCTGACACGGAAGCCAGAAATACGACACGCATCACCACTTGGCGCACCGACCAAAGCCGAAAGATTAGCCCAGACCCTAGCTCGCACTTGCATAATTGGGTGCCGCACCCGTACCGATAAACTCCTCAAAAGTCTTCGCACCCGAAGACACATACTCCTGAGCAATCTGCACACCCACATAACGGTAATGCCACGGCTCAAAACGATAACCGGTCACCGACTGACGACCATCAGGGAAACGCAAAATATATCCGTAACGCGGAGCATTCTTCACCAACCACTGACCAGCCAGCGTATCGCGGTAACACTCCTCCAGACGGCAACCCTCGGGGGAAGAAAAATCGATGGCAAGGCCCGTCTGGTGCTCCGAATAACCGGGACGGGCCGAAAGCTGATCCGCCAACCGCTGGCCGTTGACCGAAACCCAGTGCTGATAGGTCTGTTGCTGCACCGCGTAGGAGCGGTACGCGCTCGAGACCGTGAGGGTGACGCCCTCGGCCTTGGCCGCATCCATCATGGTGCGCGCGGCCCGCGCGGCCTCTGCCCGCAATTGTTGACCCTCGAAATCCACGAGGTCGTTCGGCTCCCAATCTATCTGGGCGAAGGGGCGCATCTTATTCACCATGCAACGCAAAGACTCGGGCGATGACTCCACGCTCGGACGAGCAGCCGCCAGAGAGGCAGAGGCAGTCTGCGATTCTGACGGAGAACCGCTCGGCGTTGCGCTCGGAGAATCCGACAGCGTGGCGCTCTCGGTTGGGGTAGCGGAGCCTTCAGCAGGTGCAGAAGAGGCAAGGGGAGAAACGCTCGGCGACGAGGCAGGGGAAGAACCCGTAGAAGACGCAGAAGAGCCCTCGGAGCCCCGGGTGCCACAGGCGGCCAGCAGGGCCGCACCGGCAGACCCCAACGCCACGCTCAGAGCGGCGCGGCGGGTCATGATGCTGTTGTGAAAAGGCGAAGAGTGGTGATGATGCGGGTGCGGTCCCACGGTAGCTCCTGAAGATAACTATTCGTACGTATTGTGTTAGGCGGGGTGGACTAATTCTTGCGCAAAAGAACCTGATCCACCGTATGCTCCGGACCTTTCTGAAGAATAAGGTGGGCGCGAGCACGGGTGGGCAATATATTTTGTACGAGGTTTGGCTCGTTCACGCTTTTCCAAATACCCGTTGCTACCTCAACGGCCTGCTCATCATTAAGCTCGGCATATCGCTTGAAATAAGACTCGGGATTCGTAAAAGCGGAAGAACGCAAGGCCAGAAAACGGTCGACGTACCAGCGCTCAATATCCTCGGTGCGCGCATCCACGTAAATGGAAAAATCAAAGAAATCGCTGAGGGTCAGATCGGAGGTTTCGGGGCCCTCCGCGTGCGAAGGAGCCAGGACATTCAGACCCTCGAGGATAAGGACATCCGGGGCGGTTACCTCAATGCGCTCGTCGGGGATGATGTCGTAGTACAGATGCGAATACTTCGGTGCCGTGACACGCTCAGCGCCCGCCTTGACCCTAGAAACGAACTCCAGCAGGGCTCGACGATCGTAGGACTCCGGGAATCCCTTGCGGTGCATGATGCCGCGTCGCTGCAACTCCGCCTTGGGGTATAGAAATCCGTCCGTCGTCACCAGCTGAACGTTTGGAGTGGAGGGCCAGCGGCTCAAAAGCGCTTGTAGGATGCGTGCCGTGGTTGATTTTCCCACGGCGACCGAGCCCGCCACGCCGATAATAAACGGTACCCTGCGCTGGGACAGATGCAGAAAATCGTTCGTCATGTGGTTTAGGGAAGACGCCGCGGTGACGTAGAGGTTCAGAAGACGTGAAATAGGTAGATAGATACGCCGAACCTCCTCGAGGTCAACTGTTTCGCCCAGGCCGCGCAGGGACTCAATCTCCTCTGCGCTGAGGGGAACGGAAATCTCATCGGCCAGGTGCGACCAGCGAGAGCGGTCGAGACGCATAAAGCGGTCATCGCCGGAAAAATACGGTGCGGAGCTCATTTATACAAGTGTACGAACTTTACGTCCACGGGGAAAATACAATCGGATAAAACCCGGCAAAAGAGAAGCGTAAAGAAATAAGGGAGGACGCAGCAAAAGAGAATAAAAGATGCGTTAGAAAAATGGCTCCCAGCGTGACGAATAACAGATTTTCACCCTGCGCGGATAACCTGGACCATGAGATAAACTTATAGCATGTGTGGAATCGTAGGATATGTAGGTCTGGACACTGCTCCGGACGGTAACAAGTTTGACCACAACGCATACGATGTGGTCCTCGAAGGTCTGCGCCGCCAGGAATACCGCGGCTACGACTCTGCCGGCGTGGCACTGGTGTGCCCCGACGGTATCGAATTCCGTAAGAAGGCAGGCAAGCTCCTGAACCTCGAGAACGAGGTTAAGGAACACCCCCTGCCGGAATCCCAGATTGGTATCGGTCACACCCGTTGGGCAACCCACGGTGGACCCACCGACGTCAACGCTCACCCCCACGTTGTTGACAACGGCCGCCTCGCCGTCGTCCACAACGGTATTATCGAAAACTTTGCAGAACTGCGTGCTGAGCTGCTCGCCGAGGGCGTGGAGTTCACTTCTCAGACTGACACTGAGGTAGCCGCCGCAACTATCGCAAGCATCTACAACAAGCTCGGTACCGGTGACCTCACCGAGGCCGTGCGTATCGCCTCCAACCGCCTCGAGGGTGCCTTCACCATCCTGGCTATCCACGCCGACCACCCGGACCGTGTTGTGGCAACCCGCCGCAACTCTCCGCTGGTGATTGGCCTGGGCCGCAACGAGAACTTCCTCGGTTCGGACGTCTCCGCGTTCATCGACTACACCAAGGAAGCCGTGGAGATGGGTCAGGACCAGATCGTGACCATCACCGCAACCGACTACTCGATTATCGACTTCGAGGGCAATCCCGCAGAGGGTAAGCCCTTCCACATCGAGTGGGACGCAGCCGCAGCCGAAAAGGGCGGCTACAACTCCTTCATGGAGAAGGAAATCCACGAGCAGCCGACCGCCGTTGAGCAGACCCTCATGGGCCGCCTCGACGAGAATGGTAATCTGACCCTCGACGAGCTGAACATCGACGACTCGGTGCTGCGCTCGATTGACAAGATCATCGTGGTTGCTTGCGGTACCGCCGCATACGCGGGCCAGGTGGCACGCTACGCCATCGAACACTGGTGCCGTATCCCCACCGAGGTTGAGCTCGCCCACGAGTTCCGCTACCGCGACCCGATCGTGAACGAGAAGACCCTGATTGTGGCCCTCTCGCAGTCTGGCGAAACCATGGACACCCTGATGGCCGTGCGCCACGCACGCGAACAGGGCGCAAAGGTTATCTCCATCTGCAACACCCACGGTTCGACCCTGCCCCGCGAATCCGACGCCGCGCTGTACACCCACGCCGGCCCCGAAATCGCAGTGGCCTCGACCAAGGCGTTCCTGGCACAGATTACCGCAGCATACCTGCTCGGCCTGTACCTGGCACAGTTGCGCGGCAACAAGTACAAGGACGAGATTGCTTCGATCCTCTCTGAGCTGCAGCAGATGCCCGAGAAGATTCAGAAGGTCATCGACAACGACGCACCGGTTAAGGAACTGGGCGTCGAGATGAAGGATGCCTCCTCCGTCATCTTCCTCGGCCGCCACGTGGGCTTCCCCGTTGCTATGGAGGGTGCACTCAAGCTCAAGGAGATCACCTACATCCACGCTGAAGGCTTCGCCGCTGGCGAGCTCAAGCACGGCCCGATCGCTCTGATTGACGAGGGTCAGCCCGTGATTATTGTGGTTCCCTCCGCAAGCGGACGCGACTCCCTGCACGGCAAGGTCGTCTCCAACATCCAGGAGGTGCGCGCTCGTGGCGCCTTCACCATCGTCATTGCTGAGGAAGGCGACGAGGCAGTCAAGCCCTACGCAGACCGCCTCATCACCGTCCCGGCATGCCCCTCGCTGCTGCAGCCCCTGCTGGCAACCGTGCCCCTGCAGATCTTCGCATGCGCACTGGCTGAAGCCAAGGGCCTGGACGTTGACCAGCCGCGTAACCTCGCAAAGTCAGTGACCGTGGAGTAATCACACGGTTCGAACGCTGTAACGCTTGGGCGGTGGTTGAGTTCCCTAGGGAACTCAACCACCGCCCTTTGCGTTTATCCGAAAGACGAGTACAAGACAACGCACAGAGCAACCGAACAGGAACATCAGGAGATTTGAAACGCGTCATATTTGACGCTTAGCCGTACAGAAGCGTGGAAGCTCGCTAGACTTAAAACAAGAGAAGCCGCAACGACCGCGGCCGTAGTACCCGCCAAGGGAAGGTGTACCTCATGATCATGGGAATCGGCGTAGATACCGTCAATATTGAGCGTTTCGAACGGATCATCACCGAAACGCCGGCCTTCGTACGCCGCATTTTCACCCCCAACGAGCGAAGCCGTAACGTGCGTTCCCAAGCTGTGCGATTCGCCGCCAAGGAAGCCGTCGCCAAGGTTCTCGGAGCGCCCGCCGGGCTCAACTGGCAGGACTGCGAGGTCGCCACCGCCGAAAGCGGGCAGCCCTACCTCATCATTCGCGGTACTATCGCCGACCGCGCTCGAAAGCTCGGGATTAACCGCATCCACCTTTCACTCACCCACGATGAGCCCATGGCTATTGCCATCGCTACCGCAGAGTATCTGAGCGACGCCGAGCTGGAGCACCTGCGGAAGTTCAACCCCGAAAGCTACCGGCTCAGCGTCATCACCGAAACCTCCGCTGACGAGGGGTAGAAGAGGATTCTTCGCGCCATCGTTTAGCCGCAGGTCCCACCCGCCGCGCCCCGCGACACCCCGGTCCATCCGCCGCCACTAAGGAGACAGCAATGAAGCTTATCTACACCGCATCCCAGATTCGCGAAGCGGAAAAGCTCTACATCGAGGCACCCGACTACGACGGCTACCTCATGCAGCGTGCCGCCGACGCGGTCGCTACCGAAGCCATTGGCCTGCTCGATGGCCGACAGGGAGCCTCCGTACTCCTGCTCGTTGGCCCGGGCAACAACGGATCTGACACCGTTTACGCCGGCGCTCGGCTGAGCGCTAACGGGCACCGTGTGGACGCCGTGGTCTTCGAACCCAGCGAAAAGAACCTAGAGCTTATCGCCCGTGAGGGCGGCGAAGGCACGCGGGTGCTCGACCCCGCCAAAGCCCTGGAACAGGTGAAGGAATACGACCTCATCATTGACGGCATCCTCGGAACTGGCTCGAGCGGGGCCGTGCGAGGAGAAGCGGGGGAGTTCCTGCGTACCCTGTGCGCAACCCAGAAGAAGGGCCGCCTCGGCCGAGTGCTTGCCGTTGACACCCCCTCTGGTATCGACAACAACCGAGGGACCGTTCACGAACCCGTTCTGCGCGCTGACCGCACCGTCACCTTCATCGGCCGTAAGCTACCGCTCGGAACCGTTCACAGCGAGCACGCCGGCGACGTTAAGCTCTACACCCTGGGTGTGCCGGAAGCCCTCAACCGCTTCAAGCCCGCCATGCGCGTCATGGAACGACAAGACTTCCGCGATACCCTCGAGGTCCCCAACGCCCACTCTCATAAGTACACCCGCGGGGTGCTCGGTATGCTCACCGGAAGCCTCGAGTACCCGGGGGCGGCCCTGATGAGCGTGCGCGCCGCGCTCAATTGCGGCGTGGGTATGGTACGTTTTGGCGCGAACTCCCACGAGCTACGCCAGCTCATGATTGCCCACAACCCCGAGGCCGTCTACTTCTCCGGAACCCCCGCAGTGCAGCGGGTGACCGTATGGGCCGGTGGCTCCGGATCCGGCCACGACTCGCTGGATAAGAACCGCTACCTACTGCACGCGCCGGAGCCGGCCATCCTGGATGCAGGTGCCTGCGACCTGGCCGCTGAATACCTGGCCACCGGTAAGCGCCTCGGACCCCACAAGATTCTGACCCCGCACGCCGGCGAGCTTGAACGCTTCCTGCGCATCGTGCACGAGGTTGCTCCCAGCGATTGGGAAGCTCATCTGGGGGATGCCATCGTGCCCAGCCGCCGCGATATCGACGCTGAACCCTTCCGCTGGGCGCGTGCCGCCTCCGAGCTCTCCGGCGCAACCGTCATGCTCAAGGGCGGATACACGATTATCGCGGCCCCCAACGGCGCCACCTACAGCGTGGCCGGCGGAACCCCCTGGCTGGCCACCGCCGGTAGCGGAGATACCCTAACCGGTATCTACGGCGCTCTGCTGGCCCAAACCATTGCAGTGCTCAACGCCGGCGACGAGCCCATCGAGGTGTGCACCTACTCTGCAGTGGGCGCCCTCGCCGTCTACCTGCACGGTCAGGCCGCCCGAGCCAGCGTCACCGGAAATACCGCAGACCCCCTGGATGGGCCCGCACCTGCCACTCGAGTGGCTCAGATGTTGCCGGAGGTAATCGCACGACTCCTCGCGGATTAGGGAAAGAATCTCCCGCGCGGCCCACTGCCTAAACGATTGAGGCTTTCAATCGCAGCATGAATACGGCAGATAAACGCAGAAGGGGCGTGAACCCAACGGGTTCACGCCCCTTCGACGCATTTACGTATCGGCGTGCGATGCTCGAGATGCCTGTGCCGGGACAACCTTTCTAGAGCGGCATACACGCCGGTGGGAAAACCCCGGCGTATCTTAGTACGCGCCCTCCTTCGCAAAGACCGCACGAACGGTGCGCAGGAGAATGATGAAGTCGCCGGTCAGCGACCAGTTCTCAACGTAGTAGAGGTCCAGGCGAACCGACTCTTCCCAAGAGAGGTCGCTACGACCCGACACCTGCCACAGGCCCGTAATACCGGGCTTCACCAGCAGGCGACGGTACGCAATGTCCTCGTACTGCTCGACCTCTTCCACCAGCGGCGGGCGGGGGCCCACCAGCGACATATCGCCGATGAACACGTTCCACAGCTGGGGCAGCTCGTCAATCGAGTACTTGCGGATGAACTTACCAATAGGGGTAATACGCGGGTCATCCTTCATCTTGAAGAGCACGCCGTTACCCTCGTTTTGCGCCATGAGACGCTTCTTAACCTCTTCCGCATCGGTGCGCATGGAACGGAACTTCACCATCTTGAACAGCTCACCGTTCAGACCCACACGACTCTGCAGGAAGAAGACCGGGCCACCATCACGCTTAACCAGCAGAGCAACCACCAGGAACAGCGGGGACAGCAGAATCAGACCCAGGCCCGAAGCAATGACGTCCACGGAGCGCTTGAAGAAGGCCGACAAGCCGGTGATGCGCGGGGTCGACACGTGCACCAGCGGCAGGCCGTTCAGCGGCTGCATGTGCATACGGGGGCCGGCGATATCGGTCGTAGCGGGAGCCATAATCAGTGAGATGTGGGCGTCCGCGAGCTTCCAACCCAGCAGGCGAACCTGATCCGGGCTCAAGTGGTGACCATTCGTAACAGCAACCATGTGAATATCGTTCTCGCGGATAGCATCCATAATATCGGCCGGGGAGGTGCTGTAACCGAGCACCGGAATCGGAGCGCCGGCCACGGTGGTGCCGGGGGTGAAACCGGGCAGATAGAACGCTGCGGGGGAGAGGCCGGAAGCAACCACGCCCTCCAGGTTCTTATACAGGTGCTGACCGGTCGTCACATCGGAAATAATCATGACGCGGGTTAGCGCGCGACCGCGGATACGGGAACGCACCAGGCCCTGACGAATCATCCAACGTTCGATGAGCAGGAAGAGAAGGCCCAGCGGGTAAGCAATCAGCAAGTACATGCGGGTGACGTCAACCTTGAGGAAGAACGCCAGAATAATAAGCCCGCAGAAGAAATAGGTAGTACCGCGAGTGATGAGGCGGTACTCCTCGGTGCCGAAGCCCATGATGCGCAGGCTACGAGAGCCATTGAGCTGGAGGATAACCCACCAGCCGAGAATCATGCCGACGCCCAGGAAAATGTAATCCAGAGCGGGCACTCGGCCGTCCAGAACGTTAATGGGCCAGACATTCACGTAGGGCAGGTCTGCGTTTTCTAGGCCGAAGCGAATAAGGTGGGCAGCGAGAACCGCCAGGGTGATGGATGCAAAATCACCCAGGTAGAGGGCACGCTGAACCTTTGGGTGCCAGCTTCGCTTAACAACGAAGTCCGCACCCCACATTTTTTTGAGACGATCTTGTACTTTCAACGGTGTAATCTTCCCCGGAAATTTGTCCTGTGCTGCGGACAGAGAGCGGCGAATAGGCACATTTACCCCTAAATATCGGTGCAAGGAGCCGTATTCTTATCTTTGTCTGTTGAATGAGTGAACAGTAACCGTGCTGAGTAAACAATGGCAGGGATTACGGTAAAGGCGCTGGTGAGGCGCCTAATGGAGCGTTATATCGAGCAAGAAGCACAATAACGTGTTCCGTAAACTATTCTACGGGTTTATGGGTCTTCCGTCCCGAAGAACGATAGCGATATCTGTCGCCTATAGTGATGAAATCAATCACAGAGGGTGAAAGATGTATAAGCTTTCTCGACTAGGAGATAACCGAATGATGGGCGCTATATTTGGCACCCGCGTGCATCTTTCCGGGGGGTCTCAGAACAGCGTAAAAGCCCGTCCGCGGTAGGTCGGGTACGAGGAATAGTGACAATAAACGATACCCCGGACCTCGCGAGGCGGGAACCTGCGAATCCGGGGTATCGAGTTACACACGGCAGCCCGATCAGCGGGGTAAACCATGATGAAAACGGCGAGAACCTACTAGGGGCGCTCGAGGCCCGCGCGGTCTAGGATGAAATCAATCATCGGCTCGTAACGGCGCGGCGGGACGTTATCGTCCATCGGCACGCACACCGGCAGATCCCCCTGCTCCGCGGCCACGAACAGGCCCGGATCGTTACAATCGGCGATACCAATCGTCAGCAGCTTGCGAGTCGACGAGGCGTAGCCGGCCATGCCGTGATCGGAAACCACCAGATCGGGGACCACGCCGCGGGCCTGCAACTGATCCAGGGCGATGCGCATCGGGCCGGGGAAGTGCGTGTGCTGCAGATTGCCGTACTGCTCGAACATCACGACGTCCATAATCTGGCGGACATCGCCGTCCAGAAAACGCTCGCCCTCCTCAATCTGAAGGACCTCGGCACCCGCGGCACGGGCCGCCGCGGCCAGCACCGCATAAATTGGGAAGAGTCCCGCCGGGTGACCGGTCGCAAACAGGATACGGGAGCCGGAGCGCACCGCATCACCGAAGATACGGGCGTACTCCTCCAGGGCGCTGATGCACTGCTCCGCACCGATCGTGTCCTGGCCGTGTGTGTGGGAGCGGTCGGGGTTCAGACCGGCGCGGCGAACCATCACCTCAAACACAGAGTCGTAGTCCCAATCGCGGGTCCACTGCACGCCAAACTCGAGGTGCTCGTTGCCGTCAAGGAAACCCTGAATATGGTCCAGGTTGTTTTCGCGGGGGGTTGCCACCTCGCCGGTAATGCGGGCGGAGTCCAGGTAAGCGGCGAATTCATCGCGGCTCATGGAAAAGGACATGAAAGCTCCTTTGGGGAATTGGTGGAAGTAGAAAAGTCGAGGGTGATGTAAGCTTCGCGAAGCGGCTATGTTTCAGCGGGCCGAGGCACCGGCACAGCGGTCTCGTAGACGTCCAGAGTCTTGCGGGCCGTGGATTCCCAGCTCATCGAACGGGCGCGGGCCGCCGCGTTCGCCCCCAGGGAGTGGCGCAGGTACGGGGCGCGCACGAGGCGTTCGATAGCCACCGCCCAGCGTTCGGCGGTGCGGGGCGCCACAAGCAGACCCGTACGGTGGTTTTCCACGGCAAAACGCAGGCCGTCAACGTCGGAGGCGAGGACCGCCGCACCGCAGGCCTGCGCCTCCAGAGCGACCAGGCCAAAGGTCTCAGACGAGGAAGGGCAGGCCACGATGTCGGCACTGCGGAAGATGCGGGCGAGCTCCTCCGGCGGTACCGGATCCTTCAGTCGAACCTGATCGGCGAGGCCGAGCTCGGCGGCGCGCTCCAGCAGACGCTGCTCGTAGTCCGACTCGGAACGGCCAATAATATCGAGCTCCACCTGGAGGTCACGGGGGAGCAGGGCGAGCGCCTCCACGAGCAGGTGCGGCCCCTTCAACGGCTGGGGTCGGCCGGCAAACACGATGCGGCACCGGGTCTCGGAGGTGTCGTGATCGGGGTGAACGCCGGGGAGCGGGCGGAAGATGTCGGTATCAACTCCCGGGGTGATAATGCTGATTCGCCCGGAGAGGCTGGGGTGGCTTTGCACCAGTTCCTCGGCCTCCAGCGGGGTGTTCACAATGTACCCGTCCACGAAGGCCGGTAGCCGGTTCTCGATGCTGTGGCGAATACGCGGTTCGGCGGGTTCGCCCGGGCCGCGCCGCGCATCCTTAGCGGCCGCGGTGGTGTGCGGGGTGAAGAAAATTGCGACGGCCCTGGTCGAGAGGCGATGCTCGCCGGAACCATCGGAGCTGCCGGAGCCGTCGGCTCCGTCGGGAACCCGCCCGGGAAAGAGCCTGCGGCTCCACGCGCCCTCTGCCTGCACCGCAGCCCAGCCGGAGAGCCAATAGTGCGCGTGAATCACATCGGGAACATTCATGGCCTGGGTGACGCAGGATTGGGCGAAGTCCTCCAGGTATTCGGCAAGGTCATTCTTTGTCGCTTCGCGCGCCGCGGGAACGTCAATGTAGTGACGTACCAGGCGCGAACCCCACTCGGGGTCCTCGACGTGCGCCCGTTCGGGAGCCTGCGGGGTGCGGTTCAGCGTAAAAACCTCGACCTTCAGCTGAGGATTGATGGTGAGCATGGCCCGCACGGACTGCGCGATGTAGACGTTCATGCCGCCCGCATCCCCGCTACCGGGCTGTGCAAAGGGGTCGGTGTGCATAGAGTACACGTGAACCGTTCGGACTGCCTCGGGGCTACTCATCGACGCTTTCCTCTCTATAGCACAGCGCAAAGACCTACCCGCCTAGTGTATCGCGACAGGACTTTCGCACGTCGGGAGGTCTAGAATTTAGTACAGACTAGCCGCCTCACGGCGGCCCACGAAAGAACCCACCACGAGAAAGACCTCGACGGACATGACCCACCCCTCCGAGCAACAGGCCGCACCGCTGTACTGCCCGCCCTGCACCCCCGAGCATGAGGAACGCACCGCGTACATTGACCTCGACGCCATCGAGCACAACGTGCGCCGCCTCAAGGATCTGATTGGCCCCCGCGTGCTCATCGCCATCGTCAAGGCGGACGCCTACGGCCACGGTGCCTACCCGGTGGCTCGTTCCGCTCTGGCCGCCGGCGCCGACATGCTCGGTCTCGTGCACGTCAACGAGGCCCTGGAGCTGCGTGCCGACGGTATCGAAGCCCCCCTCATCGCCTGGCTGCACACCCCCTCCACCGACTTTGACGCGGCCCTGCGCGAGGGCGTTCGCCTGGGCGTCTCCGGCTGGGACCTGGAGGCGGTTGCCGCCGCCGCCGAACGCACCGGCGAGCGCGCCATCGTGCATCTGGCGGCCGATACCGGCCTGGGCCGCAACGGCGCCACGGTCGAAGAGTGGCCGGCCCTCGTGGCCCGCGCCGCCCAGCTGGAACGCGAGGGCCTGGTCCGCGTGGAGGGAATCTTCAGCCACCTGGCCGTGGCCGACGAACCCCTCCGCTCCGAAACCGCGGAGCAGCTGAAGGTTCTGGAGGGCTTCGTCGCACGGGCGAAGGATGCAGGTTTGACCCCCGAGCTCGTGCACCTGGCCAACTCTCCCGCAACCCTGACCGCCGCCCTGGACGGCTGGCAGGCCGACGAGAGCCTGCTCGTCGACGGCGTGCGTTGCGGCCTGGCCCTCTACGGCCTCTCTCCGCTTCCCGAGGCGACCTCCGCGGACCTGGGGCTTGAACCGGCCATGACGGTGAGCAGCTACATCGCCAACGTGAAGGAAGTTCCCGCAGGTCAGGGCGTTTCCTACGGCCTGCGCTACCACACCGAGAAGCCCACGACCCTGGCTCTGGTGCCCCTCGGCTACGCCGACGGCGTGCCCCGCATCGCGGAGAACGCGCCGGTGCGCATCTACCCCGGCGCACAGGACGAAGCGGCCGGGCGTATCCCCGCGGGACCGGAGGGTAAGAACTACCGAGTGGTGGGTCGCATCGCCATGGACCAGATGGTTGTCGACCTGGGCGAACCTGGCCTGAGTGACCCCGCCCTGGGGTACCTGGGTGCGCCCGCCATCCTTTTTGGTGCCGGTGAGAACCCGCCCGTGGAAGAATGGGCGGATGCTGCGCAGACCATTAACTACGAAATCGTGACCCGCATTTCGTACCGCGTGCCCCGTGTGTACGTGGGCGGCTCCTGGGTGGAGGCCGAACTCGACGGGCTCTGGGGCACCGAGACCGCCGAGACCGCAAACGAAGAGCGCGAGGGGTAAAGATGTCTGAGTATGTCTCTGCCGCCCTCGACCTGGACGTGACCGGGCCCGAGCACACGCGCCGCCTGGCGCTCGCCCTGGCGGAATACCTCAAGTCCGGGGACGTGCTCCTACTCTCCGGTGAGCTCGGCGCGGGCAAGACCACGTTCACCCGCTCCCTGGGGGAGGGGCTGGGCGTGCGCGAGGGCGTTATCTCCCCGACCTTCGTGCTCTCCCGCGTGCACCCGAACCTGCCGGGGGGCCCCCGGCCCGGCGGACCCGACCTGGTGCACGTGGACGCCTACCGCCTCTCCAGCGCCGAGGAGCTCGACGACCTGGACCTGGAGTTCTCCCTGCCGCGCTCGGTGACCGTCATCGAGTGGGGTCGCGGCAAGGCCGAGCACCTGAGCGATTCCCGCCTAGAGCTGGACTTTACCCGCCTGACCGGTGCCGATGCGCGCTTTGCCTACTCGGAGGAATTCAGTTGGGACGACGAAGATGAGAGCGTAGCCGAGGACGGCTCGGATGGTGAGGACCTCGAGGCGGATGTGCCCGAGCCTCGCCTGCTGCGCGTGCGCGCCTTCGGCCCCCGCTGGGAGGGTACCTTCGAGGAGCTCGCCGACCGACTCCGCGAGGCGTAGCCCCCCCCCACAGATATGGCGGGCGGCCCGCTGAGGGATAAGCCTCCCGGAGCCCCTCGGGTACCGCGTATCGCTCCCGGCGCACCCGCCGGGGGCCTCGGCGGGTGCGCGTTAGAATGGGAGGGTGCTAGTACTTGCCCTTGATTCATCCGCCACCGCATCCGTGGCGCTCGCCCGCGTGCACGGCTCCGAAGCCGGTGCTTCCTTTGATATTCTGGCCCGCTTCGAGAGCGAAGATACCCGCTCCCACGCCGAAGTCATGGCCCCCTTCGCCCACGCCGCCCTGCAGGAGGCCGGCGTGCGCGGCGAGGAACTGGACGCGATTCTGACCGGTACCGGGCCCGGCCCCTTCACCGGCCTGCGCGCCGGTATTGTCACCGCGCGCGCCCTGGGATTTGCTTGGTCCGTGTCCGTGTACGGCATGATGAGTCTGACCGCTCTGGCCGAGCGTGCCTATCAAGAACGGGTATTCGCTCAGGGCGGGGGAGCCGGCGAGGCGGAAGGCGCTGAGCTGCTGGTCGCCTCCGATGCGCGCCGCCGCGAGGTCTACTCCGCACGCTACCGCGTCAACGCCGAGGGCTACAGCCTGGTGGACGGGCCGACCGTGAGCCCCGCCTCCGAAATTCTGCCCGGTGAGGGCCCCTCCTACGCCTACGGCTACGGTGCCGGCCTGTACGCCGAAACCCTGCGCGAATTGGGCTGGGATCTTGTGGAAGCGGGGGAGGGAATCCACCCCCACGCCGAGTACCTGCTGGCTGCCGCGGCACGACGGGGCCTTGACGCCCTGAGCCCCGACACCTCAGCCCTGTACCTGCGTGACTCCGATGCGAAGATCCCCGCCGCGATGCTGGCCCGCCAGCAGAAGCAGGCCGCACGGGCTACCGCACAAACTGTCGGGCAGAGGGAGGGCTAATGAGCGCAGCCGAGAACTCCACTGAGAACTCTGAAAACATCGTGCGGGACGGTCTGGCCATAGGTGCTCGCCTGCGCGTGGCTGAGCTGCCCGATGTGCAGGCCATGCATGCCATGGAGACCACCCTATTCCCCGCCGACGCCTGGCACATCGACATGTTCCTGGCGGAAATCACCCACCCGACCCGCACGTACTACCTGCTGGAGATCCCCGCGAAGAACGCGGTGGGTGATGACTCGGAGGCCGTTACCGAACGGTACTTCACCGATGGGGAAGATACCTGGCTCGCTATCGGCTATTGCGGCACCATGGTGGTCGCCGATACCGCTGACGTGCAGACCATCGGTGTGCTTCCCGAGTACGAGGGGCACGGCTTCGGCCGGGCCATGCTCGAGCAGATGCACGCGAGAGCCAGCGAGCTGGGGGCCGAGCGCATCCTGCTGGAGGTGCGTGCCGACAACCCGCGCGCCCAGCGCCTCTACGAACGTAACGGCTACCGCCAGATTCACGTGCGCCGCCGCTACTACGATGACGGGACCGACGCCATTATCATGGAATGTGCGTTCTAGATAGCACGGTATTCCCCCTCATTCCTCAGCCATTTTCTTCACCACAGCATTACTACGCGCGGCCGACGTGAGGCCGCGCGACAGAAAGACGAACTATGAGCACTCGCGAACCCCTCGTGTTGGGCATTGAATCCTCCTGCGACGAGACCGGAATCGGCATTGTGCGCGGCGCGCAGCTGCTGAGCAACACCATTTCCTCCTCGATGGAGGAGCACGTGCGCTTCGGCGGCGTAATTCCTGAGATCGCCTCTCGCGCCCACCTGGATGCGATGATTCCCGCCCTCAAGGCGGCACTCGCCGAAGCGGACATTACCCTCGACGAAGTGGACGCCATCGCCGTGACCGCGGGTCCCGGTCTGGCCGGTGCCCTCATGGTGGGTGTTTCCGCGGCAAAGGCGCTCGCCATCGCCACCGGCAAGCCCCTCTACGGCATTAACCACCTGGTCGCGCACGTTGGCGTTGGCCTGCTCGAGGACAACGGCACCGAGGACGGCTCCGACCTGCTGGCCAACGCCGGCTCGGGCGGCCTGGGCGCGCTTCTGGTTTCTGGTGGTCACACCGAAATCCTGCAGGTGCGCGACATTACCTCCGATGTGCGCCTGCTCGGCGCAACCCTGGATGACGCCGCCGGCGAGGCCTACGACAAGATCGCCCGCCTGCTCGGCCTCAACTACCCGGGCGGCCCCGCCATCGACCGCGCCGCCGCAGAGGGCAACCGCAACGCCTTCGTGTTCCCGCGCGGCCTGTCGAACCGCAAATTCATGGGCACCGCCGAGAACCCCGGAGAGCATCGCTACGACTTCTCCTTCTCGGGCCTGAAGACCGCAGTGGCGCGCGTGATTGAGAGCTTCGAAGCCGCCGGTGAAGAGGTCCCGGTTGCTGATATCGCCGCCTCCTTCCAAGAAGCGGTCGTGGACGTCATCACCAAGAAGGCGATGCTCGCCTGCCGCGAGCAGGGCATGAAGACCCTGCTACTCGGCGGTGGCGTGGCGGCAAACTCGCGTCTGCGCGAGCTGCTGGCCGCCCGATGCGCCTCCGAGGGTGTGCGCCTAATCATTCCGAAGTTCACCCTGTGCACCGACAACGGCGCGATGGTTGCCGCCCTGGGCGCCCGCCTGGTCGCCGCGGGCCGCGAGCCCTCGGGCGTGGACTTCACGACGGACTCCTCGCTGCCGGTGACCACCGTCTGCTTCTAAACTGCCTGCTTCTAAAAAAGCTCGTAGAAATGCCTCGGCACAGTCTCATGATGACTGCGCCGAGGCATTTTACGTATCTAAGTTTTCTTCCCGCGAGGGGTTAGCGCAGCGCTCGCGCACGAGACTGCGCGGCAACGTCTAGCGCCACCTCACGCATCGAGCCGGTGCGCTCGAACACTGCACGCTGGCGGTCGGCTCCCGTACCTTCCGCAAGGATGCGGCGCACCTGTGCCAGCTCCACCTCGCAGTCCAGGTCGCGGGCCACCGGCTCCAGCTCGGGCAGCAGCAGTTCAAAGTCCTCGCGCAAGGTGCGCTGCTCCGGCGCGTTGGAAACCACGATCTTTGCCTCCAGGCCGTAGCGGGCCACGCGCCACTTATTCTCCTGCGCGTGCCAGGGGGCCAGCACCTCGGGCTTGTCGCCGGCCTCAATGCGGCGGGAGAAGTACTCCACCAGGCACTGGGTGAACGCCACAACCGCGGCAACATCCGGCAGGGAGGCCAGGCCGTCGCAATAGCGCATCTCGATGGTGCCGTAGCGCGGAACCGGGCGAACATCCCAACGGTCCTCACTCGGGTCGTTAATCACGTCGGTCGCCACGAGTGAATCCAGGTACTCGCTGTACTGCTCCCAGGTGTCGAAGTGGAAGGGCAGGCCGTTGGTCGGCAGCTGCTGGTAGAGCTGGGTGCGGTGCGAGGCGTAACCGGTGTCGATGCCCTCCCAGTATGGGGAGGAGCAGGAGAGCGCCAGCAGGTGCGGCCCGTAGTTGGTGAGCGCGTCAACGAGCGGCAGAACCTTATCGCGAGAATCCACACCCACGTGCACGTGCACGCCGTAGATGACCATGTGGCGGCCCCAATACTGGGCGCGCTCCACGACGCGCCGATAGCGTTCTTTGGCCACGACGGGCTGCTCGGACCAGCGGGAGAACGGGTGCGTGCCCGCCGGGTAGAACTCGATACCCAGCCCGTCGGTAATCTCGCGAATGGTGTCGGTCAACTCCTGCAGCTGGCGGCAGGCCTGCGCCACGGTCGTGCAGACGCCGGTAATGACCTCGATGGTGTTCTCCAGGAATTCCCCGGTCACGTGTGCCCGGTCGGAGGCGGGCTCCAGCAGTTCGGGGCGGCGCTCGCGCAGGATGCCGAGCACCTCTGCGGCGCGCTGGGTCAGTTCGCCGCTTTCACGGTCGATGAGTGCAATCTCCCATTCCACGCCGAGGGTAGACTGAGGGGAGGAAGCAAAGTCGATCATAGGACCTTTCCTGCGTCTGGAAATAGTGTCGTACACAGTGCCGACTACGGAAGTTTGCTATCGGTGAGATCTGCCCGGCAGGGGACTAGCTGGTGAGAGCCTACTCCGCGGGGGAGTACCTCTACTGGGCAGCATGTCTTTATCAGGCCCCGTATCTTTATTAGGCACCGTATCTAGTGTACGGTCTGGCGGTGCTCAACGCCCTGTCGAGCGCAGAATCCGGAACCGGTACCGTAACGAATCGTCACGAACGGTAACCGAGTACGGTACTGGGCAGTCGGGGTTGGACGAGGCTAGAGCGGACGCACGTGCCAGCCGACTCGGCGAGAATCTCTGCCCGCGCCGATGCGCGTGAAGACCAGCGTCGCCGGGCGGTACGAGGACTCCTGCGCACCACCAGAAGAATTAGCGTTCTTTTTCTGTTTCTTCTTAGAAGGCTTAGAGCCCGCCAAACCCAGTAGACGCGCACGCAGCTGCTCGGGAACAATATCCACGCCGCGCTTCTTAACCGTTAGCGCGGTAAAACCCTGCTCGCGCACCCATCGCTTCAACTGCTTCTCCTGCAGGGGAATCTCCTCCAGTACCTCGTAGCAGGTGACCAGCGGATGCTCCACCGGCTCGGTTGAGCATAGATAGGCCAGGTGCTCGTCCAGTAGCTGCGCGCCAATACTCTGCGCAAACTCGGCCACCAGGTGCGAGCGTACAATCGCGGGGGCGGGCTCCAGCAGGTACTCACCCGGCTGCGGCAGGGATACCGGAACCTCCACGCTCCGCTCGGCCTCGGCCGCCGTGAGGGCGCTGCGGAAGCTCACCGCCTCGTAGGGTGGCAGCAGGTCGGCAACCTTGCCGGCCGCCTCGGCTGCGGACGGTACCCTATCAGCGGGGCCGGCGGGCAGCTCACGCACCGAGGTTGCCGTGCGAGCCACGCCCTCCTGAGCCAGCGCGTTAAACCAGAGCACCAACTCGGCGAGGGAACCCTCCGACTGAATCCACTCCGCTTCAATGCGCGGTGCGGGGTTCGCCTCCGAAGCAATATTCTCGGGGGAGGGGATACCCTCGTGCGGAAAACCGGGCCCCAGCTTCACACCCATCGGCATGCCGGTGCGCGCCAGATTCAGCACGAACGAGAACGGGGGAGAGAACGCCTCCGGATCAAACAGGCGCTCCGTCTGAGCCTTCTTCGCACCGCGCAGCTCGCGGCGGGCCGGGTCCAACCACAGAATGGCGGGGGAGGCGCCCGCGCTATCGGTGAGGGGAGCCTCCGAGCCCGCACCGCTGGCGGGGTTGTAGGCGGTGACATCGCCCGAGTACACACGTGCCCGCGGGCAGAACGCCAGGTTTGCCGCGGCGAACGAGGCGGTCAGCGGATCGAGCTCCACCGCCACGACGGAACCGCGAGCCGCGGCGTAGACGGCGGTATCCGAGCCGATACCGCACCCCAGATCGGCCACGAGTCCTGGAACCCGCGCGAGGCGGTCGGCGCGGTAGTGCGCAATCACCGGGCGGGTGGCCTGCTCGGAGGCCTCCTGTGTGAGCATGAGGGTGCGGGCGCGCTCGCCGAACTTGGTGCGCGCACGGGTGCGAGCCTGCGCCAGGGAAATAATCTGTGCAGACTCCTCGGGGCTGAACCCGCGTGAACGCAGGGAGGTGACGGCGCCGAGGGTGTCGGAGCCCAGCGGGTAGAGCTCATCGGCTGCCGCGAGCGCGTTGTCGCTGAGGGGCAGCGGAGGAGCGGGAGAAAAACCGAACGGGTATTCTTCTACAGGAAGAGCTCCGGGGGATGCGTTAGGGCTGTGGGGCATGTCCCCATTTTACGGGCCTTCGCCCGGGGAGTTGTGCCCCCTGCCGGAGCCCGCCCGCCGGGCCGCCCCAGACCCGGTGCCGACCCCTGTTCGCCTTGCGGTGAAACGCTCCGGCGGAGGGCGGGTTTTCTTGACCGAAAGCACCGGTGAAACTAGAGTTGAGGTAGCACTCGAGGCGGCCTTTTGGCGCATCACCGCGCCGCCGTCTCGCATCAAACGTTAATCCACAATCCGGAGGAACCGATTATGGCCATCAAGCCGCTGGAAGACCGCGTCGTTATCAAGATCGAACAGGCTGAGCAGACCACCGCATCCGGTCTGGTCATCCCCGAGACTGCGAAGGAAAAGCCGCAGGAAGCACGCGTTGTCGCCGTTGGCCCCGGCCGCGTGGATGAGAAGGGCAACCGCATCCCCGTTGACATCAAGGAAGGCGACGTTGTCGTGTTCTCCCGCTACGGTGGCACCGAGGTCAAGTACCAGGGCGAGGAGTACCTGATTCTCTCCGCACGCGACGTTCTGGCAATCGTCGACTAATTACTTCGAATACTCATGCGCCGTACCGTTCACCCGGTGCGGCGCATGAGCTATCATCTGCCCCCTCATTTTCTTTCTGTGACGCACTAGGAGTAGCGAACACATGGCTAAGCAGCTTGAATTCAACGATGCAGCCCGCAAATCCCTGCAGGCCGGCGTCGATAAGCTGGCAAACGCGGTCAAGGTAACCCTTGGCCCGCGCGGGCGCAATGTTGTGCTCGACAAGCAGTGGGGTGCGCCCGTCATCACCAACGACGGCGTGTCCATTGCCCGCGAGATTGAACTGGACGACCCGTACGAGAACCTGGGCGCCCAGCTGGCGAAGGAAGTCGCCACCAAGACCAACGACGTTGCCGGCGACGGCACCACCACCGCAACCGTGCTCGCGCAGGCGCTGGTGAACGAGGGTCTGCGCAACGTGACCAGCGGTGCGGCTCCCGCCGACGTCAAGCGCGGCATCGAGGCGGCCGTGGAGGCTGTCTCCGCACGCCTGCTCGAGAACGCACGCCCTGTGCAGGGCCCCGAGGTGGCGCACGTTGCCGCTATCTCCGCCCAGTCCGAGCAGATTGGTGAGTTGCTGGCTCGCGCCTTCGAGAAGGTCGGCCAGGACGGCGTTATCACCATCGAGGACGGCTCCTCCACCGAAATTGAGCTGGAGATTACCGAGGGCATGCAGTTCGACAAGGGCTACCTCTCGCCCTCCTTCGTCACCGACGCTGAGCGCGGCGAAGCAGTGCTGGAGAACAGCCTCGTGCTGCTCTACCAGGGCAAGATTTCCACCATCGCAGAGATCATGCCCGTGCTCGAGAAGATCGTTCAGGCGAAGAAGCCGCTGACCATCATCGCAGAAGACGTTGATGGTGAGGCGCTCTCCGCCCTGGTCGTGAACAAGCTGCGCGGCACCATCAACGTGGTTGCTCTGAAGGCCCCCGGTTTCGGCGACCGCCGTAAGGCAATCATGCAGGACCTGGCAATTCTGACCGGCGGCACCGTCGTGACCGGCGAGCTCGGTATTGACCTGCCGCAGGTCACCCTGGAGCACCTGGGTTCGGCACGCCGCGTGACCGTGACCAAGTCCCACACCACCATCGTGGATGGCGGCGGCGACCCCGAGGCCATCGAGGACCGCGTGCAGCAGCTGCGCCGCGAAATCGAGCGCGTGGACTCCGAATGGGATCGCGAGAAGCTCAAGGAGCGCCTGGCTAAGCTGGCCGGCGGCGTGGGCGTCATCAAGGTCGGCGCCGCAACCGAGGTTGAGGCGAAGGAACGCAAGCA
Organism: Rothia mucilaginosa; assembly: GCF_001061665.1. Taxonomy (GTDB): domain Bacteria; phylum Actinomycetota; class Actinomycetes; order Actinomycetales; family Micrococcaceae; genus Rothia; species Rothia mucilaginosa_A. The sequence goes on from NZ_JVSP01000002.1 coordinate 332,927, forward strand.
CCGCATCGAGGACGCTGTGTCCTCCACCCGTGCAGCCCTGGAAGAGGGCATCGTCTCCGGTGGCGGTTCCGCGCTGGTCCACGCTCTGAAGGCGCTGGACGGCCTGGAGCTGGATAACCACGACGCAAACGTGGGCGTGCAGATCGTTCGCCGCGCCCTGGTCCAGCCGCTGCGCTGGATTGCGGAGAACGCCGGCGAGGACGGCTACGTCATCGTCTCCAAGGTCTCCGAGCTGCCCGTGGGTCACGGCTTCAACGCCAAGACCGGCGAGTACGGCGACCTGATTGAGGCCGGCGTGATTGACCCGGTGAAGGTGACCCGTTCGGCCCTGCAGAACGCCTCCTCCATCGCGGCTCTGGTGCTGACCACCGAGACCCTGGTGGTTGAGAAGCCCGAAGAAACTGAAGAAGACTAAATAGTGTGTGTGCCCGGTACTGCCCCCTGAACTGGAGGCGGTACCGGGCACTAGCTATCCCCTCAACGCCGCAGCATCGGGGTCTTCGCGTGCAAGAACCCGGTGCCCGCCGCCATTCTTCGGGCGGCTCGGTATCTTCCGAGCGAAGAAACCCTAAGCGGCTTATCATAGAAGGTAGACTGTCCGTTTCCGCACCCTCCGGAGCATCCGGCGGACGCGCCCGCTCAGAACCCGCGTGGGCCTCCGCCCGGTACTCGCGCCGGGGGAGTGGGGTACATACCGCGACACCGTATAAAACGCTTCCCCACGGCAAAATCGCACCGGCGAAGCACACCATCCGAAAGGTAGACAATGACCATCCCCACCGCTCTGTCCGAGGATCCCTTCGGCTTCACCGGCCTGACCTACGACGATGTGCTGCTGCTGCCCGGCAACACCGACGTCATTCCTTCCGAGGCTGACACCTCCACTCGCCTGTCCAAGCGCATTAACCTGAACATCCCCATCATTTCTGCGGCAATGGACACCGTGACCGATTCCGCTATGGCCATCGCCATGGCGCGCCTGGGTGGTCTCGGCGTGATTCACCGTAACCTTTCCATCGAGGACCAGGCCGCACACGTGGACCGCGTGAAGCGTTCCGAATCCGGCATGATTATCAACCCCGTGACCATCGGCGCGGACGCCACCATCGCCGAGTACGACGAGGTGTGCGGTTACTACCGCGTCTCCGGCCTGCCCGTCGTGAGCGAAGAGGGCGTGCTGGAAGGCATCATCACCAACCGCGATATCCGCTACATGTCCCGCGGCGACTTCGAGAACATCCGCGTTCGCGACATCATGACCCCCATGCCGCTGGTGACCGCCCGCCCCGGCGTTTCCAAGGACGAGGCTTTCGCCCTGCTCTCCCACAACAAGATTGAGCGTCTGCCCCTCGTGGACGAGGCAGGCAAGCTGGCCGGTCTGATCACCCTCAAGGACTTCGTGAAGACCGAGCAGTACCCCCGCGCCACCAAGGACGAGGACGGCCGCCTGCGCGCGGGTGCCGCTATCGGCTTCTTCGGCGACGGCTACGAGCGCGCCATGACCCTGGTCGAGGCCGGCGTGGATGCCCTCTTCGTGGATACCGCAAACGGCCACTCCCAGGGCGTGCTGGACATGATTGCCCGCCTGAAGAAGGACCCCGCCGCCGCACACGTGGACGTCATCGGTGGCCAGGCCGCAACCCGCCAGGGTGCTCAGGCCATCATTGACGCCGGCGCCGACGCCGTGAAGGTTGGCGTGGGCCCGGGTTCCATCTGCACCACCCGCATCATTGCGGGCGTGGGCGTGCCCCAGGTGACCGCGGTCAACGAGGCCGCTAAGGCAGCTATCCCCGCCGGTGTTCCCGTGATTGCCGACGGCGGTATGCAGTACTCCGGTGAGATTGGCAAGGCCCTGGTGGCCGGCGCCGACTCCGTGATGCTCGGCTCCCTGCTGGCCGGCACCACCGAATCCCCCGGCGACCTGATTCTCGTGAACGGCAAGCAGTTCAAGGCGTACCGCGGCATGGGTTCGCTGGGCGCTATGCAGACCCGCGGCCGCCACAAGTCCTTCTCGAAGGACCGTTACTTCCAGGCCGACGTCTCCAGCGAGGAGAAGCTGATTCCCGAGGGTATCGAGGGTCAGGTTCCCTTCCGCGGCCCGCTCTCCGCCGTGATTCACCAGCTCGAAGGTGGCCTGCGCCAGACCATGTTCTACGTCGGTTCGCGCACCATCGAAGAGCTCAAGAACAAGGGACAGTTCGTGCGCATCACCCCCGCGGGCCTGAAGGAATCGCACCCGCACGACATCACGATGACCGTTGAGGCACCGAACTACCGTCGCTAAGACGCATCACCAACGATGATTCGCCGCACGGCGTGCACACCGCGCGCCGTTGAGCCCGTCCCGTACCCTCCCGGGTGCCGGGGCGGGCATCGGTGCGAATAACGCCCGGCGGCACCCCTCAAACCGAATTCGAAAGGATTCACCCATGTCTGAAATTCAGATTGGCCTCTCCAAGAGCGCCCGCCCCACCTACTCCCTGGACGATGTGGCGCTGGTACCCACCCGCCGTACCCGCGATCGCCGCGATGTCGACACCTCCTGGCAGATTGACGCCTTCAAGTTCGACACCCCGATTATTGGTGCGCCCATGGACTCGGTCATGTCCCCGGCGACCGCTATTGCCCTGGGCAAGCTGGGCGGCCTGGGTGTGCTGAACCTCGAGGGCCTGTGGACCCGCTACGAAGACCCGCAGCCGCTGCTCGACGAGATTGTTGAGCTGCCCGAGGCGGACCCCGCCTCCGCAACCACCCGCATGCAGCAGATTTACTCCGAGCCGATCAAGCCGGAGCTGATTACCGCACGCCTGGAAGAGATTCGCGATTCCGGCGTGGTGGTTGCCGGTTCGCTGAGCCCGCAGAATACTCAGGAGCACTACGAGACCGTGGTGAAGGCCGGCGTTGAGCTGTTCGTCATCCGTGGCGCATCCGTCTCTGCCGAGCACCTTTCGACCTCGCACGAGCCGCTGAACCTGAAGAAGTTCATCTACGAGCTGGACGTTCCCGTCATTGTCGGTGGCGTGGCCGGTTATTCGCAGGCTAAGCACCTGATGCGTACCGGTGCCGCCGGTGTGCTGGTGGGCTTCGGCGGCGGTTCCGCTCAGACCACCCGCCAGGGCCTGGGCATTTCCGCACCGATGGCAACCGCCATAGCCGATGTGGCTGCGGCACGTTCGGACTACCTGGACGAGTCCGGCGGCCGCTACGTGCACGTGATTGCTGACGGTTCCCTGGGCCGCTCCGGCGATATGGTGAAGGCGCTTGCACTGGGTGCTGACGCCGTGATGCTGGGCGCTCCGCTGGCTCGCGCCTCCGAGGCGCCCGGTCAGGGCCTGTACTGGGGCAACGAGGCGCACTCGCTGGACTTCCCGCGCGGCGTGCGCACCCCGCTGGGCGTCGTCGGCACGCTGGAGGAGGTCCTGTACGGTCCTTCGCACCACGTGGACGGAACCAGCAACATTGTCGGTGCGCTCAAGCGCGCAATGGCTAACTGCGGCTACCTGGAGCTGAAGAAGTTCCAGAAGGCCGAACTGACCGTGGTCCCTTCCTACCGCGGCTAATGTAGCGTCATGAATCACCGCTCGGCGGCTACGGGGCTATCCCCGCGGCCGCCGGGCGGTGCCTGCTATCTGCAGCGTAAAAAGAACGGTCGTAGGCGGAATAGTCCCCGCGCCACGGGCGTTCAAGCTCACACCGCGATAGCGTAAAATAGATATATCCCCGCGCAAGTGCGCGGATTAGTACCAACACGTTGAGGTAATTTTCGTGACCAACTCTGTGAACCTGGACCAGCTCGAAGAGCGTCCCGTCCTGGTGGTAGATTACGGTGCTCAGTACGCGCAGCTCATCGCTCGTCGCGTGCGTGAAGCCGGCATCTACTCCGAAATCGTCCCCCACTCCATGAGCACCGAGAAGATGCTCGCCAAGAACCCGGCAGCCATCGTGCTCTCCGGTGGCCCCTCCTCGGTCTACGCCGATGGCGCACCCAAGGGCGACAAGGCCCTCTTCGAAGCTGGCGTGCCGATTTTCGGTATCTGCTACGGCTTCCAGGTGATGGCCCAGACCCTCGGCGGCACCGTCGCCCAGACCGGTCTGCGCGAATACGGCGCAACCGACGCTGTGGTCTGCGCTGAGAACTCCTCCTTCCTCACCGGCACCCCCACCACCCAGAACGTGTGGATGTCTCACGGTGACTCCGTGACCGAAGCCCCCGAGGGCTTCGAGGTTCTGGCCAAGACCCCCGGCGCCTCCGTGGCAGCATTCGTGGACGAGTCCCGCAAGCTCGGCGGCGTGCAGTGGCACCCCGAGGTGAAGCACTCCGACTACGGCCAGGTCGCCCTGGAGAACTTCCTCTACAATGTGGCAGGCCTGAAGCCCACCTGGTCCACCAATAACATCATCGAGGAGCAGGTCGCTAAGATTCGCGAGCAGGTCGGTAGCGACCGCGTCATCTGCGCGCTCTCCGGCGGCGTTGACTCCTCCGTGGCGGCAGCACTCGTGCACAAGGCTGTTGGCGACCAGCTCACCTGCTTCTTCATCGACCACGGTCTGCTCCGTGAAGGTGAGCGCGAACAGGTCGAGCAGGACTACGCAGCATCCATGGGCATTAAGGTCATCACCATCGACGAGTCGGAGCGTTTCCTCTCCGCGCTCGAGGGTGTTACCGAGCCCGAGGCGAAGCGTAAGGCTATCGGCCGCGAGTTCATCCGCTCCTTCGAGGAGGCACAGCGCAAGCTGATTGCAGAGGCCGGCGAAGAGGGCGCAGACATCAAGTTCCTGGTCCAGGGCACCCTGTACCCGGACGTTGTCGAGTCCGGCGGCGGCGACGGCACCGCAAACATCAAGAGCCACCACAACGTGGGCGGCCTGCCCGACGACCTGACCTTCGAACTGGTTGAGCCGCTGCGCACCCTGTTCAAGGACGAGGTCCGCGCTATCGGTCGCGAGCTCGGCGTTCCCGAGAAGATCGTGGCACGTCAGCCGTTCCCCGGTCCCGGCCTGGGTATCCGCATCGTCGGTGAGGTTAACCGCGAGAACCTGGAAACCCTGCGCGCAGCTGACGCCATTGTGCGTGAAGAGCTGACCGCGGCTGGCCAGGACGAGCACATCTGGCAGTGCCCCGTGGTTCTGCTGGCTGGCGTTCGCTCCGTGGGCGTTCAGGGCGACGGCCGTACCTACGGTCACCCGATTGTTCTGCGCCCGGTCTCGTCTGAGGACGCGATGACCGCTGACTGGTCGCGCCTGCCCTACGACCTGCTGGCTAAGATCTCGAACCGCATTACGAACGAGGTCAAGGACGTTAACCGAGTGGTGCTGGACGTTACCTCCAAGCCCCCGGGAACCATTGAGTGGGAGTAATCCCTGCGTGGGAGTGATCCCCGAGTGGGAGTGAAGCTCCTCCCGTGAAGAAGCCGCCCGGTGCATCCTGCTGTGGATGCGCCGGGCGGCTTCTTATATACGTATGTGTGTTACGGATGCCGAGGATGAACGGAAATATAATGTGTATATGCATGTTGGCCTGATACATGCTGAGCGCTGGCCTAACATCATAAGGAGGGACCGATGACGTCGAAAATCGATGAAGAGCACGCTCAAAAGCAGGAGACTAAATCTTCCTTATATGAATTTTTCGCCAGCTTACCCAGCTCTTCAGATGACGTAGAAAATCCTGAAGAATTCCCCTTGGTGGCACGCTCTGCTTTGCAGCGTCCTTCTCCAGAGTTTTAGATTAGGAAGGAACCGCCCGGTGCATCCTGCTGTGGATGCGCCGGGCGGCTTTAGCTATGGGGCAGAGAAATATTAATGCGAAACGGATATTTTCTTCGAAATTAAAGAAAACCGCTTATTTTTTAAACTGCGAGTCTAAATAAAAGAAATACGCTCCGGAAAATTCCGCAAAACTAAGCGGGACAGAAATATTTAATACGGCCGATTCGGGTGGCGAATCGAACTACGCCAATGTGCGCTCGAGCCCAGGCCAAAATGCAGACCAAAGAAGGCCCCAAAACACAGGAATCCAAAAGCGCAGGCCATGTACACGCCGTAGGTCAGCACCAGGAAATCGGAGTCGTGTTCCAGGCCGGAGAGTACCAGGTGAGTCAGGTTTACGCCCAAAACGGCAAGCCATACGACGCTTGCCACCGCAATCAACCAGGACAGTAGGCTCAGTACCGGGTGCGGAACCCTGAACGTGCGCTCCTCGACAAGGGCTTCTGAGGGTGTAACACGGGATGCGGGGGTAACCGCTGAGGCGCTCGTAGCGGCGGACGCGGAACGCCGCGGGATACGCACCCCGGCGTGGGGGTGGGCGGCGCGGTGCGGGGTTTTCTGACGCGCTACCTTGGGGGAGGGGACACCCCCGGAGTCGGAAGGGCTGGAGAGGTAAGGCTGCTGCATTGCGTGCTCCCGGCGAGATCTTGAAGGGAACCAATCCTGCTGAGTTCGCTTCGTGAGGGTATGGACGGCAGACGAGTTCATACGGTAGAAAATGCAATCTCTGCGTATTTCTAGAGTAAATTTGATGTATAAAAAATACGAGGGTTTCGGCAAATATGATGCAATATGACGCGAAAATTTCGAAATGGCATCCCGTGAAATGCTCAACCTTAATCTGAATGTATAGGCGGGCGATATTAGACAGGCTCACATTCCCGAGAATATTCCTCGCCGGCCCGTCCTCGGTGCCCGAACGTGAGACCATGGAAAGGCGGCTTAGCGCAACGGCGCGGTGCGCATCCAAAATAAGGGCCAACGCGGTGACCGAAGGAGCGTCTTGTGGGAATCATCCTGCCCCTCATCTACCTGGTTGCAGGGCTGACGCTGGCCCTCACCCTGCCCGAGCACCGGGGCAGACGGCTCAAGGAATGGGCCTCGGCCCTGCTGACCCGCTGGATTATTCCCGCCGTCATCATCTACACGGTTGCCACCAGCCGCCCCGAGCTGTTCTTTGTTGCCGCGTCCACCATGGTTATGATGCTCCTCGGTGTGCTCGGTGCCGGGCGGATTACCCGAGATCCCGTGCAGAAGCTCGCCTTCGTGTACCTAAACGCCGGGCTCTTCGGCATCCCCGTGGTCGCGGGCATCTGGGGCGATGAGGCCGTGCGCGTCTACATCGGCGCGTATATCGGCAACTCCATCATGGGCAATATTCTGGGTACCTCGCTGCTACGGGGCGACTCGAGGGCCGAATCGGGTGAAGGTTCCCCACCCCGTACGGCTACCGCCGCGAGCCGCGGCGCAACCATCCGCAGGGTACTGCGAGGGCTGCGCACGAGCCCACCCGTTATCGCCGTGGTAATCGGCTTGCTCTGCCTGCCCGCAGGGCACTTCCTGAGTGTTCACGGAGCCGGGTTCTACCGGGTGCTGACCTGGGTCTTCAGCTTTATCGGGATGATCGTGCTGGGCATGTGGCTCGGGGCCGCCAAGCTGCACCGCGCAGACCTGACCCGGGCCGCCGGATGGGGGGTGCTCCGCACCGCGCTCGTGAGCGTCTACAGCCTCGGCGTGCTGGCGCTCGCCCGTTGGGCGCACGACGCGGCGGGCGTACACTTCGACCAGCTACTGGCCTACCCGCAGGTGCTCTTCATCCTGGGAGTCCTGCCGCCTGCCGCCAATATCGTGATCCTTGAGACCCACTACCGGCACGAGGGCACCGCAGCCCCCGTCATCGCCGCAGGGGCGGTCGTCAGCGTCGGTCTTATCGCGCTGGCGGTGCCGATTCTTCAGCTTGCGTTCTCCGGTTAGCCGGAGCCGAAACGAGCACACAACGAGTGGGTACAGCAAAAGGAGGGCGGGGATCGTACAATCCCCGCCCTCCCGCGGTTCTACGCCGACCTAGAGGTCAGCAGCCGTCGGACAGCTTTCGCTATCGAACGATGTGGTAGACCTTTGCCTCGTAGGGGCGCAGGGTCGAACCCGCGTCGTCCTTGTAGTTTGAGCTCACCAGCTCGACGCGGGCGCCAGACTCGCGTGCCTCAGCAAGCACGGCGAAGTCGCGCTCCAGCTCCTCGGCGGTGAAGTTCGAAATCACCAGCAGAGACTCGTTCGCGGGGGAACCATCCGCGCCACCGGTACGGGTGTAGGCGTACACGGCCTCGTCCTCATCGTGCGGAACCTGAACCGAATCCACCGGAGCGAAGGAGGCGTAAACCATCAGATCCTTCAGCTCGCCGCGGCGCAGAGCCACCAGCTGCTGGTAGTGGTAGAAGATCGAGTCCTCATCCGCCAGAACTGCCTCAGCGTTAATCGCCGGGTAGTTCGGGTTCACGTTAATCCAGGTGGTCACACCCTCGGGGCTGAAGCCGGCGTTTGCCGAAGCATCCCACTGAACCGGGGTACGAGCGTTATCGCGGCCCTTGATGTAGATCGCCTGCATCGCCTCTTCGTGGCTCAGACGCTTGTGGTCAACGTGCATGTCCTCGTAGAAGCGGATCGAGTCACCATCGCGGTAGTCCTCAATCGAATCGAACTTCACGTTGGTCATGCCGATTTCTTCACCCTGGTAAATGTACGGGGTGCCCTGCATGAAGTGCAGAGTGGTCGCCAGCTGCTTAGCGGACAGGGTGCGGAACTCATCCGAATCGTTACCGAAACGGGAGACCACACGCGGCTGGTCGTGGTTGTTCCAGTACAGCGAACCCCAGGCGTTACCCTCCAGGGTGGTCTGCCAGTCGTTCAGGATGCGCTTGAGCTCGGTCAGCTTGTACGGCGCGTAGGACCACTTGCCGCCCAGAGAGCCGTTCGGGTCGTTATCCACGCCCATGTGATCGAAGTGGAAGATCATGTTCAGCTCACCGGTGTGGTAGCCAGCCCACAGCTTAGCGTCCTCGGGGCTGGTCGCGCTGGTCTCGCCCACGGTCATCACGTCGTAGCGGCTGAAGGTCTCGCGGGTCAGTTCCTTCATCCACGGGTGCACCATGGTGCCGTTAGAGATGACGAACGGAATCGAGGAAGTGTGCTTCTCAAAGTCGGTGGAGGGGTCATCCGGGAAGCCCTCGGGCTTGGAGATGATGTTGATAGCGTCCAGGCGGAAGCCGTCAACGCCCTTGTCCAGCCACCAGCGGACCATGGAGTACAGGTCCTCGCGAACCTTCTCGTTCTCCCAGTTCAGGTCGGGCTGTTCCTTGAAGAAGATGTGCAGGTAGAACTGGCCGGTCGCCTCGTCCCACTCCCACGCCGGGCCACCGAACTCGGACGCCCAGTTGTTCGGAGGAATCGGGTTGCCGTCCTCGTCGAAGCCCTTCGGGTCCTTCCAAATGTAGTAGTCGCGGTAGGGGTTGTCCTTAGACGAGCGGGACTCCTTGAACCAGGGGTGCTCATCGGAGGTGTGGTTCGCGACCAGGTCCATCAGAATCTTGATGCCGTGCTTGTGAGCGGTTTCAAGCATCTCGTCAAAGTCTTCCATGGTGCCGAAGTCACTCATGATGGCGAAGTAGTCAGAGATGTCGTAGCCGTTGTCCACGTTCGGCGAGTCGAACACGGGGGAGAGCCAGATGACGTTGATGCCCAGCTTAGCCAGGTAGGGCAGCTTCTCGGTGATGCCCTTCAGATCACCGATGCCGTCGCCGTTTGCGTCGTTGAAGGAACGGGGGTACACCTGGTACACCACGGCTTCCTTCCACCACTGGCGGCCTTCGTAGGAGGGAACCTGGTATGCCTCGGAATTGCTCATAATTGCCTTTCTGTACCGGCGGGTTACGCCGAAGAGAAAAAAGGAGTCTGTGATTGAAGTATAGGGCGAGGGGGACCGGAACGTCCGCGTCTGGTCCCCCTCGCGCACCATTATTTTGGGGCGTGCCTACTTGGCGTTACCGAAGAGGTACACCTTCGCCTCGTAGGGGCGCAGCAGGGTTCCCTCGTCGGTGAACTCGCGGTTCTCATCGCGGTAGTTCGAGCTAATCAGCTGCGGAACGTTCGAGATAGCCTTCAGCTCGGTCGGGGAGAGTGCCTGCGAGTTGGTCAGCACCACCGAATCCAGGTTGCCACCCGCGTAGTTCAGCTGAACGGTGTCATCGGTGAAGTTCGCGACGACCAGCAGTGCGCGCTCGCCGGTTGCGGCTGCGTCCTCGTCGGAGTTCACGCGCAGGTAGGCGTAGACCTGGTCGTCCTCTTCATCCAGCAGGCGGTACTCGCCGGTCAGGACAATCGGGTGCTCGTGACGCAGCTTAATCAGGTCGCGGTAGTGGTAGAACACCGAATCCGGGTCAGCCAGCTCGGACTCCGCGTTGATTTCGGTGTAACGCGGGTTCAGCTTCAGCCACGGGGTGCCGGAGGTGAAGCCTGCGTTCTCGCCAGCGGTCCACTGCATGGGGGTGCGGGCGTTATCGCGACCGGAGGCGCTGATGTAGCGCAGCATGTCCTCGGGGGAGACGCGGCCGGACTCCTCAACGTACTTGCGCCAGGAGTCGTGAATCTCCAGGTCGTTGTAGTCCTTGACATCGTCGAAGAAGACGTTGGTCATGCCCAGCTCTTCGCCCTGGTAGATGTAGGGGGTACCCTGCATCAGGTGCAGAACGGTGCCGAGCATCTTGGCGCTGACGGTGCGGTACTCGGGGGAGTCGTTACCGAAGCGGGAGACGGTGCGCGGCTGGTCGTGGTTGTTCCAGTACAGGGAGTTCCAGCCGCGGCCGTGCAGACCCTCCTGCCAGTGGGTGAGCACCTTCTTCAGGTCCACCAGGTCGAAGCGGCGGTCGGACCACTTGCCGGTCACGCCACCCTCGGAGGCATCCACGTCCATGTGCTCGAACTGGAACACCATCTGCAGCTCGTTGCGGTCGAAACCGGTGTAGAGCGCGGCGTCGTCGACGGTCACGCAGGGGGTTTCGCCCACGGTCATGACCGGGTACTTGCTGAGGACCTCACGGTTCATTTCCTGCAGGAATTCGTGCACGCGCGGGCCGTTGGCTGCGACAGCCAGGGAGTTGTCGAGGCCGCCAGCGAGGACTGCCGGATCCTCGGGGAAGGAGAGGTCCTTAGAAATCAGGTTGATGACGTCCATGCGGAAGCCGTCCACGCCCTTGTCCAGCCAGAAACGCATGATGTCGTAGACCTCTTCGCGGACCTTCGGGTTCTCCCAGTTCAGGTCGGGCTGCTTGACGGAGAAGTAGTGCAGGTAGAACTGGCCGGTCGCCTCGTCCCATTCCCACACGGAGGGGCTGAAGCAGGAAATCCAGTTGTTCGGCGGAATAGGCTTGCCGTCCTCGTCGAAGCCCTTGGGGTCGCGCCAGATGTAGTAGTCGCGGTAGGGGTTGTCCTTGGAGGAGCGTGCCTGCTTGAACCACTCGTGCTCGTCGGAGGTGTGGTTGACGACGAGGTCCATCATGAGCTTGATGCCGTGCTTGTGTGCGGTTTCGAGTAGCTCATCGAAGTCTTCCATGGTGCCGAACTCGGTCATGATGGCGCGGTAGTCGGAGATGTCGTAGCCGTTGTCATCGTTCGGGGAAGCGTAGATGGGGGAGAGCCACAGTACTTCGATGCCCAGGTCTGCCAGGTACGGAATCTTCTCGGTGATGCCGGGCAGGTCGCCGATGCCGTCGCCGTTGGAATCGTTGAAGGAGCGGGGGTAAATCTGGTAGACAACGGGTTCCTGCCACCACTGGGTCTGGGTCGTCATTGTTCTTCCTTTCCTTGGTATGGATGAGTGTTGTGTGGGGCCGCTCTGTGGGCGGCTAAAGTCTGATGCCCTTAGTGCTGGGTGGTGAGGGGCGTCAGGAGGCTCTGAGGGGCCCAGCTTGCGGGGTCAATCTCCAGGAGCAGGCCGCTGTGATCGGAAATCGCCTCGGGGGAGTTATCCCGGAAGACCACCGCGTGGGAAGCCACGTCGACGAGGCGGTCGGTGAACACGAAATCGATGCGCTTGGCATCCGAGGAGCCCTCCCAGCCGGCAATCTCGCGGTGCACAGTGTTCTCACCCTTGGTGTGCTTCGCGATGGTGCGGGTATCGATCAGGCCGGTAGAGGTCACGAAGGCGTAGCCCTCGTCGGGCAGGTGCGCGGCGGAGTTGAAGTCGCCGCCGAGCAGTACGGGGGCGGTTTCGGCACATTCGGCCAGGGCCTGTGAGAGGCGGGTGAATTCCTGAGCGAAGAGGGGCTCACCGTCGAAGTCCCACCAAGACATGTGGGTGGGGGCGCACCAGAAAGGACCGGAGGGGGTCTCGATGAGGGCGGCCTGCGCGGCGCGGCGCTGCACCTGGAAGTAGGTGTAGTCGGGGGACATGTCGATGGGCCTGATGCCGCGGATCGGCATGCGCGAGAGGACGGCCACGCACTCGTCGTAGCGCTCCCACCCGAGGTGGGTCTCGGTGAGGGTCCACTCGTAGCGGGCGCCGAGCGCCTCCAGCGCGCGCACGAGGAGCAGGGCGTAGTTGTCTTCACGGACCGGAATACCCGCGCCGCCGCGGAAGTGGAGGGGATGTTCCACCACGGGGGTGGAGGTCAGCTGGTTGACCTCCTGGAGGGCGATAACGTCCACCTGCTGATCAACGATGAACTGCGCGAGGGTGCGGATCTTGTCAATCTGATGGATTTCGCACCAGCTGTGGGTGTTGAGGGTGAGGAAACGCATATATATAAGTTTCGATTGGGTTTCGGGTAGGGGTACGGGGTGGGCGCGTCGGATGGCTCTCCCTGTGGAAGCTCTGAGTGGTGGAGGGCAGTCTCCGGCCGCGCAAGTATGTTCATGCTATCGAGTCTGGGCCCCGGCAGACAGGGGAAAAGCTTGATTATTCCCCAGTATTTTTACCCGGTGCCGGGATATGTTTCAGGTTGTGAAAAACTCTTTCAGAACTGTCCTTCGGGCGCCTATGGGTCGGAATGAAGTGGCATTATTATTTCTGTCTAAAACACATTCGACACTTAGCGCGCGCAGGTCGTGTGGTGTGCATCTCATACACTTTCAAGGGTGTTTATAAAGATGCGTTAGCCCAGGCGGGCAAAGACCGCCCGCCCCTTGCGCCCGCTCACTCGATACCCGAAAGGGCGTATAGCCTCATGATGGAAAAAGTACAGAGGTTCGGCTCTGCCATGCTGGCACCCGTTCTTCTCTTCGCATTCGCTGGCCTCGCGGTCGGTATCGCGATCATCGCGCAGAACGACCAGCTGATTGGCCTGGCCGCCGATAAGAACAACCTCTGGTCCCAGTTCTGGGCCGTATGGGAGTCCGGTGCGTGGACCGTCTTCAACCAGATGGAACTGCTCTTCGTGATCGGTCTGCCCATTGCACTGGCAAAGACCGCTAACGCACGTGCAGTGATGGAAGCTGCAATGGTCTACCTGACCTTCAACTACTTCGTCGGCACCATGCTCAAGGTATGGGGCAAGGGCGGCACCGGTTTCTTCGACCTGGACTACACCACCGACATCTCTGAGAGCGCGGCAGGTACCGGTCTGAAGATGATCGCCGGTATCAAGACCATGGACACCGGTATCTTCGGTGCCATCATCATCTCCGCAATCGTGGTGTGGGCACACAACCGCTGGTTCGACAAGAAGCTGCCCGACTTCCTCGGTATCTTCCAGGGTTCCCAGTTCGTCTACGGCGTCTGCTTCTTCCTGATGATGCCCATCGCCTTCCTGTTCTCCTGGCTGTGGCCCTACGCTCAGCACGGCATCTCCTCCCTGCAGGGCTTCTTCATCGCATCCGGCGCACTCGGCGTGTGGGTTTACACCTTCCTCGAGCGCTTCCTGATTCCGACCGGTCTGCACCACTTCATCTACTCCCCGTTCGTCTTCGGTAACGTTGTTACCCCGAACGGTATCGCTAAGGACTGGCCGACCCACCTGACCGAGTTCGCAAAGAGCGACAAGCCCCTGAAGGAACTGTTCCCCGGCGGCGGCTTCGCACTGCACGGTAACTCGAAGGTCTTCGCACCCATCGGTATCGCAGCGGCGTTCTACACCACTGCTCGTCCTGAGAAGCGCAAGGAAGTTCTCGCTCTGATGATTCCCGTCTGCCTCACCGCGATCCTGATCGGTATCACCGAGCCCCTCGAGTTCACCTTCCTGTTCCTGGCACCCCCGCTGTTCCTGGTTCACGCAATCCTGGCAGCATCCATGGCAGCAATCATGTACCAGCTGGGTCTGGTTGGTTACATGGGTGGCGGTCTGCTCGACTTCCTGTTCCAGAACTGGATTCCGCTGTGGGCAAACCACTCCGGCACCTACCTCATGCAGATTGGTGTGGGCCTGTGCTTCACCGTCCTGTACTTCGTGATCTTCCGCTTCATGATTCTGAAGTTCGACTTCAAGACCCCCGGTCGTGAAGAGGACGGCGGCGAGACCAAGCTCTACAGCAAGGCAGAGTACAAGGCTGCTAAGGCTGCTGAGAAGGACGGCGGCGCAGCCGCTGCCGGTGACGCCGAAGGCGCCGACCTGTACGCACCCCGTGCGGCTGGCTTCCTCGAGCTGCTCGGCGGCGCAGACAACATCACCACCGTGAACAACTGTGCAACCCGCCTGCGTGTCTCCGTGGCCGATGAGTCCCTGGTCAGCACCTCGGATGCAGAGTTCAAGAGTGCTGGCGCCCTGGGTGTCGTCCGCAAGGGCAAGGCCTTCCAGGTGATCGTCGGTATGGATGTTCCCCAGGTCCGTGAGCGTTTCGAGACCATGGTGAACAGCTCCAAGACCAACGTCTAGAGATCTCCCCTCTGCTCACCGCGTAGTTCGCGCATCGGGCAGTGAATAATCCGCTTCGCCGGCGGTACCGGATACATCCGGTGCCGCCGGCGAAGCTGTATCTTGGGTATCCTTGGCCCCGGTTGTGGGCCTCTCTCGAAAGGTTCTGCGTGAGCGGGAACAATACGGCAGAACCGGGCTGTGGAATCCGAAGCGTGTAATATTTATATATTGCTCACCATCGGATTCAGGAGCTCTGAGTGGATTTACAAGACGTCGTGAATGCGAATCAGCACCGGTTCAGCGAAACTGAACGGGAAATTTTGGCCTTCATGCTGGAGAACGAGGAATTCGTCGCGGAGTCGACGATTAATTCTTTGGCGCACAAAACCTACACCTCGACCAGTTCGATTATTCGACTGACGAAGAAGCTGAACTTTTCAGGATTCGCTGAGCTGAAGTACTTCATCAAGTCTTCCCTTAGCCGTAGTGAGCCCTTCAACCCCCGCTTCATCGAGAGCGGTCGCGAGGATATTCAGCGCACCTACGACTACCTCGACCACATGGAGTTGAGCGGTCTGCTTAAACGCATCTACGAGGCGCGCACCGTCTACTGCTTTGGCACCGGTTACGCTCAGCGCAACGCGGTGCAGGAGTTCGCCAAGTCAATGCAGGCCTGCGGCAAATTCTGCCACGTTATTCCGGCTCGCAACGAGTTCGAGAGCGCCATGAACACCATGACCCAGGACGATGTGGTGATTATCGTGTCGTTCTCGGGCCAGACCGAGAACATGCGCGAGCACATCAAGATGCTGTCGCTGCGCCGTATTCCCATGGTTGCGGTGACCGCGATTGGCGTGAACTACATGTCCTCGCACGCCGAGTACTCCCTGCACTACCAGGCGACCCCCACCCACATCAGCACCCAGCGCAAGCCCTACCACTCGTTCGTGGCTCTCTGGGTGGTGCTGGACTACGTGGTGCGTCGCTACATTGAGTACTCGGAAACCGCGCGCCGAGAATCCCTCAGCAAGCAGGTTGAGGATGCCCTCGACGGAGGCACCGAAACCACCCCGTAGTTGCGGGCGCTCCTGCCCGGAGCCAATTTATTCCCGCTGCCCTGAATCTACCTCCTGAACAGAACCCGAAAGAGACACCTTCGTGACCGCAATCCTGGCGCTGATTGATAACTCCGAGAAGATGCGTAAGTACCTTTTCTGGTACCTCATGATTATTCCGGCCCTCCTCTTCTTGTGGATTGCCGTGGGTGCGGCAAACTCCCAGATGAGCTTCCAGGACGCCATGAAGATTCCCTTCTTTACGGTTGCTTTCATGAACGGATGCTTGAGCCTGCTGCTGGGCGGTACCCTTAAGCTTGCGGGAATCGAGAATGAGCGCACCGAACGAGCCTATGCTCTGTATTTGATTATCTTGCTGGCCGTCATCGGTAACCTGCCCGGCGCGCTCCTGTCCTTCTTCCTCTTCCGTTCCCTGCGCTTCGGTAACCTGGAGGGTGAACTGGCCCCCAGGTATCGCTGGGTCCTGCTGGCGGCCGTGGCGTTTTATGTCATGGTGGCTTTGGTGCTCACCATGGCTAATCTCTCGATGACGCTGGGCTAGGACGCTATCGTAGATTGAAGAACGCCTGAGCGCGAGGACCGCTCACGAAGCACCACCGGATTGCACGCCGTGCATCACACTGACATACAAGGATAGTCGAGACGTGAATCATACTCCTGATTCTGTTCACATGCAGAACACCGACGGAACCCCGAGCGATACCGCCGAGGTGCCCGTCGCATCGGCGACCCCCGAAGAACAGGCACAGCTTGCCGAAACGACCGAACCCGAGATGAGCATCGCCGAGCTTCCCCCGCACCTGAACCCCGCCCACGAGGACTTCGACCCCTCGGCGGGGCTTGAACGCTGGGCCGAACAGATGGACGTCTACACCGGCCCCGACGCGATGCTTGACTTCAACCAGGTCGACTACGTGCACATCGACCTGTCGGAGGCGAACCCCTCCGGCCTGGCTCAGCTACTTGCCGGACGTAAGACCCGCCTCTCCACCATCCTGCGCGAAAAGTCGCAGCTGGAGGCGGGCATGCGCTCCGCCCGCACCCTGCGCACCAAGATTTACGAGCTTGCCACCGACCACGGTCTGGACTCCGGCTACTTCGTGGCGGGCACCGCATCCTGGCTTTCGCACGACACCCGCGAGGCCGCCGCAGCCTACGAGAAGCGCTTCATCGCGCCGATCCTCATGGCGCCGCTGAGCATCACCCCGCACCCGAAGGATGACGACTTCGAGCTGCGCCTGGCCGGCTCCGCGCGCCTGAACCCCGCCATGGTCCGCCAGATCAAGCAGGAGTACGGCATCGACCTGGGCACCATGGACGTGGCCCAGCTGGCGAACTCCATGTCTCGTCTGGATCCGGAGCCGGTCATCGAGCGCATGCGCGCCTCGGCCGGCCGTATCCCGGGCATGACCATCGAGTCGAAGTACTTCATCTCGACCTTTGCCGACCTGAAGGAAAGCCTGGGCGAGCTACCCCACACCGCCATCACCCCGCTCGTGCGTGACGTGGCGGCGCTGAAGGTGCCCGGCGTGAAGCCGCGCGAGCTGAACGCCCACAACCTGCAGCAGCCCCTGGACCAGCGCGACCCCGCCGAGGAGATGCTCCTGCTCGACGCGGACGCAAACGCCCAGGATATTATCGACACCGCGGTGAGCGGTTTCTCCTTCACCGTGACCGCGGCCCCCGGCACCGAGCCGCTGCGCACCGCCGTGAATATTGCCTCCGCCCTCATCGGCCGCGGCAAATCCGTGCTGGTTGTGGGCGAGAAGCGTTCGACGCTCGCCGAGTTCTCGGCCCTGCTCAAGCGCACCGGCATCGACAGCCTGCGCTACGACCTGCTGGCCGAACACGATTCGGAGGCGCAGCGAGCCGAATTTATCCGCGCCATCGTACGCAACGAAAGTGCCGAGGAGCCGAACTCCGAGGACCTCAACGAGGAACTGTGCGCCACCCGCCAGACCCTCATCGACCACACCCGCGCTCTGCTCACGAAGGACCCGCACTGGCAGATTTCGGTGTACGCCGCCCTGCAGCGTCTGGCCGAGCTGACCGCATCCGAGGACGGCCCGGCCACCCGCGTACGCTTCGACCGCCCCATGCTGGACTCCCTCCTGGAACGCGATCAGGTACGCGCCGAGCTCGTGCGCCTGGGCGAGATTGACGGATTCGCCGCGGCCTCGCGCACCTCGCCGTGGTACCGCGCCCGCCTGGTCAATGACGAGGAGGCCGCGGAGGCGTACGCCCTGGTCATTACCCTCAAGTCCTCCCTGCTGAACCTGCGCGAGGCAATGAACCGCACCAGCGCCATGCTGGGTCTGCGCACGGGTCGTACCATCGCCGAGTGGGAGTCGCAGCTGGCGATCCTGATGCGCATTCGCGAGACGCTTAAGCGTTTCCGCGCCGATGTGTACGACCGCCCCGTGACCGATCTGATTGCCGCAACCGCCTCCGGTGCGTGGCGTCGCGAGAACGGCATCGAGATGAGCAGTATGCAGCGCTCCCGCCTGCGTCGCGCGGCGAAGGAGTACATCCTGCCCGGCGTGAACATCGGGGATTTGCACGAACAGCTCAAGATTGTGCAGACCGAACGTGCCGAGTG
Source organism: Rothia mucilaginosa (assembly GCF_001061665.1). GTDB lineage: Bacteria > Actinomycetota > Actinomycetes > Actinomycetales > Micrococcaceae > Rothia > Rothia mucilaginosa_A. The sequence continues at coordinate 351,214 of NZ_JVSP01000002.1, forward strand.
GATTCGCCATATCGAGGCACCCCGCACCCCGCAGATTCCGCAGAACCTGGATCAGCTGGCCGACGCCCTGAACTCCCTGGTGTCCGAGCTGGCGGGCTTGGGTATCGTGCTTGCCGATACGATCGACGGCACCGACTTTGTGCGCACCGACCTGGACGTTTTGGACGCCCGCCTGGACGCCCTCATGGACGACCGCGTCCTGCTCATGACCCTGCCCGAACGTGACGCGCTCCAGCAGAAGCTTCACGAACGCGGCCTGTCCGAGCTGCTGGATGACCTGTACGCCCGTCAGGTACCGACCGAAGTTGTCGCGGCCGAGCTGGAGCTCGCCTGGTGGCAGTCCGCGCTGGAATACCTGCTGGAACGCCACGAGGGTAAACTGCTGGACGGCGACCGCCTGCGAGACACCGAATCCCGCTTCCGTCGCGCCGACTACGCCCACATGACCAGCGCCCCGGCCCGCCTTCTGGCAAAGGTCGCGCGCGTGTGGACCGACCGCATCGAATCCGAGCACGACCAGGCGGCCTACCTGAAGAGCCAGCTGCGCGGCTACGAGTTCGTGCTGGAGGAGCTGCTGACGCACGCGCCCGTCATGGCGCGCACCCTGCTGCCCCTGTGGACCGCCAGCCCCTTCGCCCTGGCCCGCAAGGTGCCGGCCTCGATGCGTTTTGACGCGGCCATCCTGCTGGACTCTGAATCCACCCCGCTGGCGGCCAACCTGCCGGCTATCACCCGCGCCGACCAGGTGATCGCCCTGGGCGACCCGCACTCGGGATACCCCTCGCCGTTCATCGTGTCCGCACCGACCTTCGGAGCGCCGGACCCCGCCGATGAACAGCTGGACAGTACCTTCGACGTGCTCGCCACGGTACTGCCGAACCGCACCCTGGCCATGCTGCACCGCAGCATGGACCCGGTGATTCTCGACTACCTGAACCGTGAGTTCTACGATTCGCAGCTGCACGCCGCCCCGGTGAGCCGCGCCTCCTCGCAGCCGGCCGCAACCCTGACCGTGGAGTACATCGACACTCGCGGCAAGGTGAGCGATAACGCGAACCTTGATTCGCCCGGCGTTGAGGTCGAGCGCGTCACGAACCTGGTGCTGGAGCACGCCTACCGCACCCCCGACCGCTCCCTCGCGGTCGTGACGGCCAGCCCCAAGCATGCTCAGCGCGTGGCCGAATCGGTGCGTCACGCCCTGAACCTGTACCCGCAGCTCGCCCCGTTCTTTGCCGCCGGCGAGGAGTCTTTCCGCGTGGTCGACCTGACACGCGCCGAGACCCTCGAACGCGACACCGTAATCTTCTCGCTGGGTGTGGGACGCGCCCGCCTGGGCCAGGCCTCCTATGACCTGGGTCAGCTCTCCACCGAGCACGGCCGTCAGGGCTTTGTCGTGGCGCTGACTCGCGCCCGCCGGGCCCTGCGTATCGTTTCGTGCATCGACCCGACCGAGCTGGACCCGCAGAAGCTACACCACGGCGCGGTCGACTTCTACCACCTGCTGCGTGAGCACGCGGAGCGCCAGGCCCGCGAAGAGGCCGAGGCGAAGGCACAGCGCGTGCCCGAGACTCTGCCGCGCAATGCCTTCTTGGCTACCGACGAGCAGGAAACCCCCGACCTGGGCGATTGGCTGCTCAACGATCTGGTAGCGCGTTTGCAGGCCCGCGGCGTACGCGTGACGCAGGGTGAGGGTGACATCGCGCTGATTGCGCACGCCCCCGAAAAGCTCGTGGCCGAGCCCGTGCCCGCCCTGGGCGTGGCTCCCGTGGTTTCCTCCGGCCCGAGCGCTCCCGCCGCGATGCCTCTGGTGGCTTGCTCCGACGGCGAGCAGAACTACGCGCGGGCCTCGGTGCGCGAGCGTACGCGCCTGCTACCCGAGCGCCTGAGTCGCACCGGCTGGAACTACATCACGCTGGGCACCCTGGAGGTCTTCTCCGACCCGGACGGCGTGGTGGCGCGCATCCTACACTACCTGGACATGGACGAGGATGCTGAGGACCGTGGCTAACTATTCGCCCGTGCCCAAACCCCGACGCGGTAACCGCCGGGTGAGCGGGGGCGGAACCGTGGGAGGTGCCGAACCCCGTCTTGCGGGTCTGGATCCGTCATCGGGGACCCCCGCCGCCGCGGTGCCCGGCGACCGGTCGGCCGCGCCAAAAACTGCCGATTCCGGCGGTGGCTCCGGCAGTAGCTCGCGGAAGAAGCGCACCGCCCACGGCGCCTCGAAGACCCTCACCCCCGAGGAGAAGGAGCGCCTGGAGTGGATGCGCCAGCAGCGTCCCCCGCACTGGGGTAACAACATCGTCTAGGCTTCGGTGGCATGAGGCCGCGAGCCATCATCCAATATACGCTAGGGCGGCGGGTACCTGTTCGGTACCCGCCGCCCTAGCGTGTTATCGAACGCCGAGCCGGTCGGCGCTATCCATCCGTCGCGTTCTGCGGCAGCTGGTTTGAATTCTTATTAGTTTGAGTTCTTATCGGTGCTGTAGAAGCCGGAGCCCTTGAAGGTAATGCCCACGGTGTTGTAGCGCTTGCGCAGGGTCTCCTGACCGCACTGGGGGCAGACGCGCAGGGCATCGTCGCTAAAGGACTGGCGCTGTTCAAATACGTGATTGCAATTCTTACACTGGTAAACGTAAACCGGCATAACTTCCTTCGCCCATTGATATTTCGTTGATTACGGTTAATTGCGTGGTTTGAGTGTACCGCTTTTGAATCGTGAGGGGTATTTTGTTTTCTTCCCACGACTAAAAGTAACGCGGCGTATTCGTTATGAGGGGTTCTGCGCGGTGCGTTCTGCCGGGCGGTAGGTTCCTTCTTCGGTCAGAATAACCGGCAGGATACTGTCCCAGCGGTCGTAGGGGACGGTTTCGTAGATTTCCTCGGCGAAGACGATGCCGAGGGTCTTCTCACGCAGTTGTTCCTCGCTCAGCAGGGGGATGATTCGGTCGTAGTAACCGCCTCCCTGGCCGAGGCGATGCCCGGCCGCATCGTAGGCGAGGGCGGGGATGAGGCGCACATCGGCCTCGACGAATGCCTGTACGTCGCGTTCTTCGCCCTCGGGCTCGGGGATTCCCATGGGGCTGCAGGGGTGGTCAATGGTGGGATCCCACTCAACCCAGGCGAGGGTTCGACGGGGACGGACGACCGGCACGATGATGCGGTGTCCGGCCTCGTGCAGGCGGGTAAGCGCCTCGGTGATGGGAGGTTCCGAGGGGGTGGGTAGGTACGCGGCAACCGTACCGGGGGAGTGCAGACGCTCTCGCACCTCGCGCAGAATATTCTCGGTGAAGAGGTCCCGCACTCGCTGCTGTCCGGCGGGCCCGCGCTCGCTGCGAGCGATGAGGCGTCGGGGACGAATCTGCGAACGGAGGATGTTCTTATCCAGGGAGATATCCTCGGCGCTGGCGCCCGAATCGGAGGTGCTGGTGGCTACTGCGGTGTTGAAGTGCATGGGGGTCCCATCGTCGTTGCGGGGTGAGCGGTGTCTTGGACATGAGGTACAGACTCGCGGCGTAGGCCCCAAATCTCGCGAATGGTGGAGATTTGTGAAGGGGCACACTTCTCTCAGTATAGGACGATTTAAAGAAAGAGCGGCGTGCCGATCTTTTGATATTTTCGGTATCTGCACGAGCCTGTATGCAGTTAATCACGTTAGGGATTTTTCACGTCATAGTTTCACGATTCGACCTAAGTACTTTACAACTTAGGGTATTCTTGTGGCATGGCTACTGAAATTAAGTCTGTTACTAAGGCGGTTATTCCTGCCGCCGGTTTGGGCACCCGATTCCTGCCCGCCACGAAGGCCACTCCGAAGGAAATGCTCCCCGTCGTTGATCGCCCCGCGATTCAGTACGTGGTGGAGGAAGCTGTTCGTGCCGGCCTGCACGATGTTCTGATGATTACCGGTCGCAATAAGCGCGCTCTTGAGGATCACTTCGACCGTGTTCCCGTTCTGGAGCGTCAGCTCGCCGAGCAGGGTAAGGACGCCCTGCTGGCTTCGGTCCTTGAGACTAACGAGCTTGGCGGCGACCTGCACTACGTGCGCCAGGGTGACCCGAAGGGCCTGGGTCACGCCGTGCTGCGCGCAAAGCGCCACGTGGGCGACGAGGCTTTCGCCGTTCTGCTCGGTGACGACCTGATTGATGAGAAGGAAGACCTGCTCTCCCGCATGGTGGAGGTCCAGGAGCGTACCGGCGGTTCCGTCGTTGCTCTGATGGAGGTTCCCCGCGAGGCAATCTCGGCTTATGGCGCTGCCGCTATCGAGACCGTTGAAGGCGAAGACGGCTTTGTTAAGATCACCGGTCTGGTAGAGAAGCCCGCCGCTGACGAGGCCCCCTCGAACTACGCGGTGATTGGCCGTTACGTTCTGAGCCCGAAGGTGTTCGAGGTTCTGGAGAATACCGCTCCGGGCCGCGGCAACGAGATTCAGCTGACCGACGCCCTGCAGACCCTGGCTCAGGGTGAGGGCGAAGGCGAGGGTGTCTACGGCGTGGTCTTCTCCGGCCGCCGTTTCGACACTGGTGACAAGCTGTCTTACCTGAAGGCAAACGTTATTCTTGCTGCTGAGCGTCCCGAGTTCGGCGACGACCTGCGCGCTTGGCTGAAGGACTTTGTCGCAGAGAACTGCTAAGGCCGTTCTTTCGTAACACCACCCCGGTTACGGGGTATCAATCACCTGATACGCTGAGGAAGGCGTTCCTTGTCGGCTTGCCGAGCGGGGGCGCCTTCCTCAATTTATTTGGTCGTTCTGTCTTTTGGGGAGACGGAGTGACTAATATGCGTGCGATATTGCGCATAACGTTGTGTATGCCGTCCGGGGTATATGCGCTCATCCATCCCATTTTTACCTTTTATGGAAAGAAATGGGAATATAAGGGTATGATTAAAGTCTAGGGATTTAGGGACGATAGAGGGCGACCTAACATGACGTTGTTGAACACCTCGGGTGTATTGGTAATTCTGACCGTGATTTTGCTGCTGTGGTTTGTACCCAGGAGCCTGCGTCGCGCGCCCGCCGGCCACACGGTTGAGCCCGAACGACCCCTGATTAGCGCCGAACGCACCGCTGAGGACATTCTTGCCTCCGCCGGCGTGTTGCTGAACGAATCGGAAGCCTACCAGTCTTCTGACCACGCCGTGGCGCCGGGTACCTCCCTGCCCTCTTCTGCTCTTCCGCGTTCCTCTTCCTCCTCGCACGCGGTGGGGGACGGCGCGGCACCGCAGACAGCGTCCATTTCGCAGGTTCGCGATTCCTCCCCGGTGACCCCGTATACGGATGAGATTCCCGTGGTGGAAGAGCCCAAGCAGTCCCTGCTCTCCTCCCTCGATACTTCAACCCCCTCTGGTGTGGCCTACCTGGTCGCCGCCGGGGCTGGCGTTGCCGCAGTGCTGTGCCTGCTTCTGGCCCTCTTTGGTCTGTTCTCCTGGGCATGGTTCGTGATTTTCGCCGTGCTGGGTGGTCTGGCCTGGGCCGCGGGCCGCTTTGGTCTGGCAGATACCTTGAGTCAGCGTCTCGCTCACCGCGAGGGCGACGATGACGAAGACGAGCGCTCCGAGGTCGACTTCGATGATGAGCAGCTTGACCGTGAAGCCGAAGAGCCCGCTTCGGCTGCTGAGGCTCGCCCCGCGCCGGTTCCCGCCCCCAAGGCTCCCGTCGCACAGCCCGTCCGTCGTGAGGGTTCCTCTGAGGCTTCGTCCCCGAAGACTTCGGTGCCTGCAGCTGAGCGTCGTGACGCTGAACCCCGCACACCCGAGCCCCGAGTGCATGAGCCTCGAGTGCATGAGTCCCGTGCCGCTGAGAGTGCCGACTCCGAGCAGGATGCGCCGGCCCACCGCCGAGCAGAGGGCCGTCCCGCGGCTTCGCGCCACGCACAGCATCCGCAGCGCCGCCCCCAGCGCCCGAGCCGATTCCAGCCCATCCGCCGCGGTAGCGTTCTCTTCGACCAGGAGAGCGGTAGCGGGGCGAACTCTCAGCCAGCACCTCGAGCTGCTGAACCTCAGTCTTCGGCCGAGCGAGCAGTAGCGGCTCAGCACACGCAGCCCGTGCAATCCGCTCAGCCCCACCCCGCGCAGCAGGTTCCGCAGGCGGCGCCTCAGCAGACGGCCTCTCAGCAGGCCCCGCGCGTTGCTCCCCGGGCCGAAGCCACGGAGCAGCCGGCTGTGCACCAGGCTGCCCCCGCTCGCGAGCCCGCGCCGCGTGTGCCGACCGATTTCTCCGCCCCTCGCCTTGCCGGCACTTCACAGGAGCGCCCAGCGGCTCAGCAGGCTCCGCAGGCGGCGCACCCGAACCAGTCGAATCAGGGTCAGCCGCGTCCGGCCCTGCGCGACGGTTCCCCGGTGCGTCAGGCGCCTCAGCAGGCCCCCGCACCGATTCCGGAGGAGATTCCCCTGCCGGACGTTCTGGACGATTCTGAGTTCGACGCCCTGGATATCGCCTCGTTGAACAACCCCGCAACCCAGCCTGGTTCGTCGCTCGGCGTATCCCGTCGCGCGGGAAGCCGTCATCCCGGTGGTGGTTCCTCATTTGAGGCGGTCAGCAACACCTGGAACCCCGTGCAGCTGCCCAAGCCTCTGAGCGCCCTGCACCGCGAGAACGACGAGAAGAACTCCAAGAAGTAGCTGGGCAGGCACCTGAGGGCTACCGCCGGTTGCGTGCATTGCCTAGAAGCTCCCATGAACGAATGTCCCGAAGGATAGAGTCCTTCGGGACATTCTGCGTATTCGGTGGTGTATCACCGTGATTATTTGTCGGGGGAGTAGCAGAGACAAAAAGAAAGGGAGCCCCGTCAATGGGGCTCCCTTTCCAGCATCACACACAGGAAGAAAGTCTTCTAGACCGATCGGGGAGGCCTTCCCACAAGGCCAGCCCCATTCGGTAATAAAAATATAACCTAATTCGAGAGGGTGCACAAACTGAAAATAGCGACGGTCTGTCACTAAACTAAGGTTGCCCTAAATAAAATCCGCGCCATTGTTGGGAAGAGCGGGGCATCGAGGGTGCATAAAAATCTTTAAAAAAATTTTCGGGAGGCCGCTCGAAGCTCGTTGGGCCATATCAGAAGGGTATACACCGTCGGAAAACGTTGCTCGCCGAATCGCCCTTGGGCACTCGTCTGAGCTTCGCGAGGCTCATCCCCGATGCGTGTCACGGAATAGGCATATTCGCGCTCGGGGAGGACTGGCGAGTCTGTTCGTGAGAGAATGGCCGGGTGAAAGAATGGATTAACTCTCTACCGATTGAGGTTGCCCTACTCTTCATGTGGATTGTGGGAATCGTCCGCACCAGCCTGGTCTACTGGGTGGCGGCCCTGGCCGCGAAGGGGAGCGCGCGCCTCCACCGCATCCGCGAGGCAATGGAACGTCCCCTCTACCGCAAGGCCCGCGCCTTCATTAACCGATGGGGCGTTATCGCCGTGCCCCTGTGCTTTCTGACCGTGGGTTTTCAGACCGCAGTCATCGTCACCACCGGCTTTACCCGCATGCCCCTACGCCGCTGGATTCCCGCAATGCTGGTTGGCACCCTCATGTGGGCCGGCATCTACACCACGATTGGTTTTGCCATTCTCGCCGCCCTGGGCCTGGAACCCTGGATGTTCCCCGTAGCCCTGGCCTTTGTGGTGGCCGGGGCGGTTATCATCTCTGCGGTGCGCGAGAAGCGCCTAGACCGCGAAGGTGCGGCCGAGGATCTCGACGACACCGATGCTCTGCCTCGGACCGGCACCCAGCGCGACTAGTTTCGCCGGACGAATGTGTTAGCGTGGAGGGATGAATTCAACCGACACCTCCACCGCAGGCACCCCCGAGCAGCCTCTCGCAGCTCCCGCAGAGCACCGCGAGAATCATGCAGAGCAGACGGCACCCCTTGAGGCGGCCAGCGCCGAAGCGCCCTCCGAGGCTCCCAGCCGCGTGTACCTGCACCCCGAGCAGCTGGCCACGATTCAGACCCCGGAGGCTCTACCCGTGCCGGTTCTGCAGCGCTCGGCCCTGCGCGTGAGCTACGTACCCGGCATTATGCCCGGCAAGTGGTTCAACCGCTGGCACGAACGCTATGGCGACCGCGTGCCCCTGGCCGAGGTGCCCGTGCGCGAGGCGCGCGGACTGGACTCCCTTCACCAGAACCTGCAGCTGATCGACCCGGAGTCTGCGGAAGGCTCCGAAACGGCAAGCCCCGCAGAAAACGCAGAGCCCGCACCTATCGAGCGAGTGGAGGTTCCCGAGAACCCCTTCGCCCACATGAGCATCCTGCGCCCCTACCGCGAGCCGGCCAGCACCGACGGCGAGAAGTACCACAGCATCCGCCTTTACGAGGAGCTGCCCGTGGTCATCCTGCCGACGGACCACGTTCTCACCGTGCTCGACGAAGTGCCCGTGGCCGAACTGGCCGAGGAGTTCCTGCTTCAGCCCGCCTCCGATATTCCCGCCTACGAGGAGGTTTCCCGCTCCTGGCGTGAAAGCTCCGGCCGCATTGTGCCCGAGGGGTTGAACGACCAGGAGACTATCGATTTGGTGGCCGCCGGCGTGGGCCTGTACATCGTGCCCATGTCCATCGCGCGTTTCTACCACCGCAAGGACCTCACCTACCGCCCTGTGCCCGATCTGGACACCTACCCGGTGCACCTGGTCTGGCCGCGCGCGCCCAAGGGGGAGCCGCGCCCCGAGGAGCTCGAGGCTCTCCTGCAGGACTTTATCGGCATCGTGCGCGGGCGTACCGCCAGCAGCGATCGCGGCACCGAAACTCGCCAGGCACGCGCCGAACGCGTGGCCGCGGAAAAGGCCAAGGCCAAGGCGAAGGCCCGCGCCGCTAACGCACGCCGCGAGGCACGCGATAAGAAGCGCGCCAACGCCAAGAAAAACGGCAACGCCCGCCAGACCTCCAAGACGGCCTCAGCGCGCCGGGGTAAGAAGCGCTAGGCGGTAAAATCGAACCATGGCATTATCAATGGAAACCCGACCCGCGGCCTACGCGGTCATCATCGAGCAGGGTAAGCTGCTCATGACCCACTGGGTGCCCGAAGACCGGAACCTCAGCCCCCTCTGGTCGCTGCCCGGTGGCGGCATGGAACCGGGCGAGCAGGCCGACGAAACGGCGCTGCGCGAGACCCTCGAAGAGACCGGATACAGCGTCGCTATTGAGGACATCCTGGGCGTGCATGCCGGTCACTTCCCCGTGCGCTCGGCTCAGGCTCAAAAAGACCCGGAGGCGCTACCCTTCTGCGCCCTGCGGGTGGTTTTCCGTGCCCACATCGTCACCGGCGAACTGCGCCACGAGGTGAACGGCTCCTCCGACACCGCGCGCTGGGTGCCCATCGCCGAGCTCGATACGATTCGCTACGGCACGCTCATCGACGAGGTGGCCTCCATGATGGGGTACACCAACGCCGCAAGCTGGGCCCGAGAATATCGCGAATTTCTCGCCGATGAGAACGCCAGGAAGCTCACCTCATGACCCGCCGCACCCTAACCCGCCGCGCCCTGCTGGGCTCCGCGGCGCTTGCCCCGCTACTGGCCGCCTGCGCCACCCACGACGCGATGCCGCAGGTCGACCCCTCCGCCCCCACCTACGGCACCCTGCGCATCGGCTACGGTGCCCTGCGCGAAATGCACGCAGTGGCCCACGTGTATGCTCAGGCCCTGCGGAGGGTCGGCTACACCGTCGAATTGGTTGAAACGGGCCACAGCCGCAGCCTGGCCCTGCGCGCCCTCCTCGCGCCCTCGGGACGCCAGGAAAGCACCGGAACCGAATCGACCACCCCCGAGGTGAGCGAGGCCGAAGCCACCGCCGCCTACGAGGCGCTACCCGTGGACCGCGGGGCCGCCTCCGTCGAAGCCCAGGACGTTGACCCGCTGGATATCGTCATCGACTACAGCGGCGACCTGCTGCTCTACCTGACCGATGATGGCAAGCTCAGCCCCGCCGCCGTACAGAACGAGCGCGTGGCGGCCTCGGTGACCGCCTCCGCGGCCGCCGCCGGCGTGACCCTGCCCCCGGCTCCTACGCAGAGCCCCACCCCGAGCGATACGGCCTCCGGTAGCGGAGCGACCGGAGAGGCCTCCGGCACCGCAAGCCCTTCCGCGGATTCCTCGGCCGACCCGACGGCCAGCGCCTCCGCGACCCGTTCGGCGGATCCCATCAATCTGCGCGCCATGACCACCACCGACATGACTAACGCCATCTCGCGCATCCTACCCGAGGGGCTGAACCTGCTGAACGGCGCCAGCGCCACCAACAAGGATGTGCTGGTCACCACCCGCGCCGTCAGCGCCCGCTACAAGCTCACCTCGCTGGTCGGCCTGCGCGATGTGCGATCCACCCTGGGCTTCTCCATTCCCGATAGCTACTCGGTCGGGACCTACGGCATTGAGTCGTTGCGCAGCCTCTACCGCTTCACGGCCCGCGCCGTCACGCAGCAGAATGACCCCGCCGAGCGCGTGCGTGCCCTCACCGACGACAGCGTGCAGGTGACCCTGCTGCACAGCGTGAACCCGGCCATCGACGACAACCGCCTGGTCGTGCTGGAGGACCCCTCCAGTGCCATGTTGCAACAACAATTGGTGCCGATTATTCGTCGCACCCTGCCAGATAGCGCTCGCAACGCGGTTAACCGCGTATCATCTACATTAGACACGGGTAACCTCTCGTTCCTGCTGCAGCTCACCAGCGGATCCAACCCCATCGCCGATGACGACGCAGCGCAATTCATTTTGGATCACCCTAGAAAGTAAAACATCATGACGAAGTACCGCCAGTCCTCCCGACTGAACAACGTCCACTACGATATTCGCGGACCGATTCTGGACGAGGCGAACCGCATGGAAGCGATGGGCTACCGCATCCTTAAGCTGAACATCGGTAACCCCGCCCCCTTCGGTTTTGAGGCGCCGGACGCGATCATGATGGATATTATTCGTCACCTGCCCGAAACCCAGGGCTACTCCGATTCCCGCGGCCTGTACTCCGCACGTACCGCCATTGTGCAGCACTACCAGAACCACGGCATCATGAACCTGGACACCGAGTCTATCTACTTGGGTAACGGTGTGTCTGAGCTGATCCCGATGACCCTGCAGGCACTATGCGAGACCGGCGACGAAATCCTGGTCCCCATGCCCGACTACCCGCTGTGGACCGCATCCACCGCGCTGGTGGGCGGCAAGCCCGTGCACTACCTCTGCGACGAGGAAAACAACTGGTACCCCGATATCGAAGACATTAAGTCGAAGATTACCGAGCGCACCAAGGGCATCGTGGTGATTAACCCGAATAACCCGACCGGTGCCGTCTACCCGCGCTCGATTCTGAAGCAGATTGTGGATGTGGCTCGCGAGCACGGTCTGGTCGTGTTCTCCGACGAGATTTACGAAAAGATTACCTACGATGGTGCAGAGGCCATCAACATGGCAACCCTCACCGGCGACGACGTGCTCTGCCTGACCTTCTCCGGCCTGTCTAAGGCCTACCGCGTGTGCGGTTACCGTGCGGGTTGGGTCGCAATCACCGGCCCGAAGAAGGACGCCGCAAGCTACCTTGAGGGCATCCACCTGCTCGCCTCCATGCGCCTGTGCTCCAACGTCCCGGCACAGCACGCAATCCAGACAGCGCTTGGCGGCTACCAGTCCATCAACGAGCTGGTTGCTCCTGGCGGCCGCCTGTACGAGCAGCGCACCCTGGCCCACAAGATGCTCAACGAGATTGACGGCATCAGCTGCACCCCCGCCGACGGTGCGCTGTACCTGTTCCCGAAGATTGATATTGAGCGCTTCGACATTACCGATGACGAGCAGTTCGCTCTCGACCTGCTCAAGAGCCAGAAGATTCTCTTCAGCCACGGCCGCGCCTTCAACTGGAAGGACCCCGACCACTTCCGCCTGGTGTACCTGCCCGATACGCAGACCCTCACCAGCGCCCTGGAGCGTCTGGGTAACTTCATGGCCGACTACAAGCAGAAGCACTAGCGAGGGATATCTCGCCGGCCGCTTAGCGAACCCTACCGGAATATAAACGGCCTGCCCCGCAGCTCATCAGAGCTGCGGGGCAGGCCGTTTTATCGTTAGTCGGAGGAGCCGGGGAGGGGCGCGCTAGTTGGCCGTGGGTTCCTGACCGCCCTGCTCGCCGCGCACCGCGTTCAGGCGCTCCTGCGCGCCCTTCAGCCACGCCTCGCAGCGGGCGGCCAGGGCCTCGCCGCGTTCCCACAGGGCAATAGAGGTTTCCAGATTGCTGGTGCCGGACTCCAGCTGACGCACGACCTGCTCCAGCTCGGCGCGGGCCTGCTCGTAGCCGAGAGTTTCGACGGGTGCGCCCAGCTCGGCGCTGTTGAAGCTAATGTTCTCGCTCATTGAGGAACCTTTCAGGGGTAAAAACTGGGGGTGAAACTTAGGGGTATCGAGGTTTAGGAGATGTTCGAGGGATTCGTGGAGGTCACGGTCGCCTGCGCCGAACCGGTCGCCGCACGCACCGTAATCTGCTCGCCCTCGTGCAGCACCGAGGCGTCACGCACAATAGCGCCCGCAGAATTCTGAACGATGGAATAGCCGCGGCTGAGGGTCTGGGCGGGGGAGAGGGACCGCACGCGCGCAATCGTGTGTTCCAACGTTCCCGACTCTCGCTCGATGCGGTGCTCGGTGGCCCGCAGGGCGCGTTCGCGCAGGCGATTCACCTCGTCGGCACGCATGAGCAGCGCCGAATCGGGATGGGTGAACACCGGGCGGCTCCGCAGCTGCGCGATGTAGCTCATCTGCATGCCCACATAGCCGAGTACCGCGCGGTCCAGGCGGGCTCGGGCCTCGGCGATGCGGGCCGCCTCCTCGGAGATATCGGGCACGATGCGCTTGCCCGCATCCGTGGGCGTGGAGGCGCGCAAATCGGCCACCGCATCGAGGATGGGGGAGTCCGCCTCGTGGCCAATCGCCGAGACCACCGGGGTGACGGCGGCCGCGACGGCTCGGATGAGGGATTCCTCGGAGAAGGGGAGCAGGTCCTCGAAGGAGCCGCCGCCTCGGGCGATGACGATGACGTCCACCTCGGGGTGGGCATCCAGCTCCGCGAGCGCGGCGATGACCTCCTGAGCCGCGCCCTCGCCCTGCACGCGGGTGTTGCGCACCTCGAAGGACACGCCGGGCCAGCGCAGGGAGGCGTTGCGGATAACGTCCTTCTCAGCATCGGAGTCGCGACCGGTAATCAGGCCCACGCGGTTGGGAAGCATGGGCAGCGGCTTCTTGCGGGCGTCGGCGAACAGCCCCTCGGCGGCGAGTTGCTCACGCAGACGCTGTAGCTGCTCGTGCAGGTTGCCGGTGCCGACCGCGTACACTTCCTTGCCGATGAGGGAGAGCTTGCCGTTCTTCCACAGGCTCGGCTTGGCGCGGGTAACGATGCGCGAGCCCACGGTCACGTCGGCGGCGAGGCCGCTACCGGCGCGGCCGAAGAGCGCGAGGGTGAAGGAAAAATCCTCCTGAACGTCCTTGAGCTCCATGAAGACGTTGCCTCCGCGGCCGTTGAGCGAGGCAACCTGCGCCTCAACCCACAGCTCGGGAACCTTGTCCACATAGTTTTTGAGGTTCTGCGCGAGCAAAGCCAGCGGCCAGGGGTTGGTGGCGGTGGTTTCCTGCGATTTCGCGGGAAGCTGCCGCTCGTGCACGGGCGGCACCACGAGCGTCGGCCGTGCTGCGGAGGGGTTGTAGAAGTTCATGTTCCTATTGTCGCCGATACGCCGAATTTCTGCCCGCCGAACGGTGACGGGGCTCCGGGCGAGCGGAACGGGGAGCGGGCGAATCCCTCAGCTGATGGCACATTCTCATCGAGTCGCCTCGTGACCTTAAGGTTGAGGCGGTACGCTAGGCTCATGCGTTCACCAGATCATCACAACGCCACCCGCAACCTGGACGAGGAAGAGACCTCGCTCCTGCAGCCCACGCGCGCGATGCCGGCATCGGGCTATCCGGCCGGCGGCTTACTGAGCCCCGCCGCACAGTCCGCGGCGGCCCCTCCCGCGCACGCACCCGTTGCGGCGGGTTTGCGTACGGTTATCGCCCTCGTGCTGAGCCTGCTCTCGGTGCTGTGCGCCCTGGGCGCCACGGGCGGTGCCTGGGTGAGGGCAAATATCGCCTCCGAGACCGGCTTTTCGGAGATTTCAGCGAACCTGGCCAGCGACCAGCAGCTGGCCACCCGCATCGCTGACGGCGCGGTCGAAGACCTCATGAAGAGCGAAGCTATGACAACCTTCCTCGACGGAACCAAAGCAAGCGGCTTATACTCCATTCTGGTGAAGCCCACCGAAGACGGGATTCGCTCCATGCTCAACCGCGCCGCCGGTGAGCTCTCAAAAACTGAGGAATACCGAAGCCTCTGGCGCGATATCGCGGAAGAGACTCGGCGGTACAACCTGAGCCACGACGGGCCCGCCGTTATCGTGCTCACGCCCTTCTACCGGGCCCTGGACGAAAAGGTCGGCTCGATCGGTCCCTTCGACCCGGACCTGACGAAGCTCGGCCCCGAAACCCTGAACATTGACAGGGTCCGGGACGGCGTGGCCCAGGGGAGCGCAACGCAGGATAGCGATTGGGTGGTCCACTCGGCGATTAAACGCGTCGCCGCAATTGGGCAGGCCACCGGAACCCTGATTGTTCTGGCGGCAGTTCTGCTCTTCGTGGCCGTCCTGGTTGCGCCTCGTCGCCGCGTGCTGGTGCCGGTCGCCTCCGCCCTGCTGTACGCCCTGGCCTGCTGGGGCGCCGCCTCCTGGCTGGGCGCCCAGACCCCCGCCTCCCTGGGGATTACCAGCCGTAGCGCCGCCGGAACCGCGTTTATCGACGGGGCGTGGAACGTAACCCGGCCCTTGGCGACATCTCACCTGGGAGCTGCGGCAAGCTACGGTCTCGCCGCGGCGGTCATCCTGCTGCTGGTGGGGATTCTCGTGCACCTGGTCCACCTGGGCCGCACCACTGCGAGCGATGCCACAGTCATCACACACTAGAAGTCCGAATAACCTAGGATAGTAACCATGTCCACTGAAACTATTGCCCTGGGCCTGCCGCCCGTTCCTCGCGAACGTCGCAGCCGCGCCGACATCGAAGCCGCCGCGCCCGTGAACGGCGAGAAGAAAGTCCTGCTGGCCACTCCCCGTGGTTACTGCGCCGGCGTCGACCGCGCCGTGATTGCCGTTGAGAAGGCGCTGGAGCACTACGGCGCGCCCGTGTACGTGCGCAAGCAGATTGTGCACAACCGCCACGTGGTGGAGACCCTCGAGAAGCAGGGCGCCATCTTCGTGGAT
The DNA here is from genome assembly GCF_001061665.1 of Rothia mucilaginosa. Lineage (GTDB taxonomy): Bacteria > Actinomycetota > Actinomycetes > Actinomycetales > Micrococcaceae > Rothia > Rothia mucilaginosa_A. Next base: position 366,477 of record NZ_JVSP01000002.1, read on the forward strand.
GAGGTGGACGAGGTTCCCGAAGGTTCCGTGACCGTTTTCTCCGCCCACGGCGTGTCCCCCGCGGTGGTTTCTGCTGCCGGCGAGCGCTCGCTGAACACGATTGATGCGACCTGCCCGCTGGTGAACAAGGTGCACCGCGAGGCTGTGCGCTTCGCCAAGCAGGACTACGACATTCTGCTCATCGGCCACACCGGCCACGAAGAGGTCGAGGGTACCGCCGGTGAGGCGCCCGAGCACATCCAGATTGTGAACTCGCCCGATGAGGTGGACCAGGTGACCGTCCGAGACCCCGAGAAGGTCGTGTGGATTTCCCAGACCACCCTGTCTGTGGATGAGACCCTGGAGACCGTGGCGCGTCTGCGTGAGCGTTTCCCCTCGCTGCAGGATCCGCCCTCGGACGATATCTGCTACGCAACCTCGAACCGCCAGGGTGCTATCAAGGAGATTGCTCCGCGCGCAGACCTGGTCATCGTGGTGGGTTCGGCAAACTCCTCGAACTCCGTGCGCCTGAAGGAAGTAGCACTTGAGTACGGCGCCAAGCGTGCCGAGCGTGTGGACTTTGCACACCAGGTGGACGAGTCCTGGTTCGAGGGCGTGGCGACCGTGGGCCTGACCTCCGGCGCGTCGGTGCCCGAGGTGCTGGTTCAAGAGGTGCTGGCTCTGCTGGCCGAGTACGGTTACACCACCATTGAAGAGGTTGAGACCGCGAAGGAAGATATTCTCTTCTCCCTGCCGAAGGAGCTGCGTTCCGCCCTGAAGAACGACGAGAACGTGGGCCGTCAGCTCGGCGGCCGCGGCGCTAAGCCCAACCGCTAATACTTTTAGCCTATGACCCCGTGTCATCTTCCCTACGTGGGGAGAAGACGCGGGGTTTTTGCGTCTGATGTGCGGGGATGCACTGTTTGGGACGGCGGTACGCGCCGGGTTCCGCTCGCGGGGGAGTGCCCCCTCTGCGGCGCTGGGGCGCCTTGAGGACGGAGCCTCCGCTCCGCGTAACCGGCACCTCCGCCGCAGGCAGTGCCCCCCCCTCTGCGGTGCCCCAACAACGATTGATACAGGCGCCTTGAGGACGGAGCTCCCGCTTCGCGTGACCGCCTCCGCTGCCGCCTCGTTGCCCAGGGCCTATTACCCCGGAAATTACCGCGTCATAACAGCCTCTCCGCGAACTCATGACATTTGTCATGTGCAGGTCATGACACTCTGTACCGCAACGGCGCGAAAACCGGCGGTGTAATAGAAACATGAACACCGCAGCACTTCAGAACAGCAAGCACAACACCGCAGAAACCGTTATTTCCGCCCGCTCCCTCCGCCAAGTTTTCACCACCCGTGCGGCAGGCACCGTGGTCGCCGTCGACTCGATTGACCTGACCGTCAAGCGCGGCGAAATCATCGCCCTGCTCGGCCCCAACGGTGCAGGCAAGACCACCCTCATCGACATGATTCTTGGTCTGACCCAGCCCAGCGGCGGCGAATTGAGCGTCTTCGGTCGCAACGCCTCCGAGGCGGCACGCGCCGGTCTGCTCGGTGCGGTGCAGCAGACCGGTGGCCTGCTCAAGGACCTGACGATTCGCGCTACGGTCGAGATGATTGCGGCGCTGTACCCCAAGCCCATTGACGTGGATGAGGTACTCGCCGGCGCCGATCTGACCGATATCGCCAAGCGTAAGGTTGGCAAGTGCTCGGGCGGTCAGCAGCAGCGTCTGCGTTACGCCCTGGCGACCATGCACTCGCCGGAACTGCTGATCCTGGACGAGCCGACCGCCGGCATGGACGTGAATGCGCGCCGCACCTTCTGGGAGCGTATGGAAGCCATCGCAGAACGAGGAACGACCATTCTTTTTGCGACGCACTACCTGGAAGAAGCACAGAACTTCGCCCAGCGCATCGTGCTCATGGCCTCCGGCTCCATCATCGCTGACGGCTCCTCCGATGAGATTCGCGCCCTGACCGGCCACCGCCACCTTTCCTTCCTCGCACCCGCGCCCATCACCGACCTGGATGTGCCGGTCGAGGTGACCGAAGAGTCCGGCGGGTACCGCCACCGCATCTCCGTGCTGGAGATTGAGCAGGTACTGCGCACTCTGCTGAACAACTACAGCATCAGCGACCTGGAGGTCACCAAGCCCTCCCTGGACGAGTCCTTCACCCTGCTGACCGAGCAGGCCGCCGCCTCCAAGGCATCCGACGCCTAAACATTCAGACTGCCTAAACACCACACCATCTAAACGCTACGCCGCCGTTACACACCTCAAGGAAAATATCATGCTCCGCTACGCACTCTACGACATCCGCGCTTCTATTCTCTCGACCGACCGTTTCTTCTTCGGCGTGGCACTGCCCATCGTCTTCTTCCTGCTCTTTGGCGCGATGCAGGACTACTCCTCCCAGCCGATGGGTGACGGCAACGTAGCAGCGTACGTCATGATTGGCATGGCGCTGTACGGCGCCGTGCAGAACACCGTGGCGATTAGCGGTAGCACCGTCACCGAGCTCTCCAGCGGCTGGAACCGCCAGCTGGCACTGACCCCGCTGACTACCGGTAGGTACCTGGGCGCGAAGGCGCTGACCGCCCTGGTGATTTCTGCGGTGCCGGTGATTGCGGTGAACATTGTGGGCATGTTCACCGGCGTTGAGATCCCTGTGAACCAGCAGCTTGCCGCTGGCGCGCTGACGGTGCTGTGCGGTCTGGTGTTCGCCTTCTACGGCATCATGATGGGTCTGCTGATTCGTAACGAGAACGCCGTGTCCATTGCGAACGGTCTGCTGGTGATTATGAGCTTCTTCGGTACCGTGTTCTCCCCGCTGAGCACCGACCTGCTGAACTACGCCCGCTTCACCCCGCTGTACGGTGCCGCCGAGATTGCCCGCTACCCCTTTACCGCAGGTCAGACCATTATTCTGGGCGGTGAGGACTGGTTCGTGACCGAGCCGCTCTGGTACGCAGTGGTGAGCCTGGTCGTGTGGGCGGCAATCTTCCTGGGTGTTTCTGCCCTGCTGATGCGCCGCGCAACCCGCCGCTAAATGATTCTTCCCGCCGCAGTCTCAAGGGTTCCGTAGTATCAGGGGCTCCCGAGGCTGCGGCGGAAACCGTATCCACTCACACTGCATCTACTAACACTGCCGCTACTGACACCGCCGCGCCGGTGGCATCTGCACCCGTGGCACCTGGACCCCTGGCACCCGCACGTTAGGCTAGAACCATGACCGAAACCCACACCCATTCCTACGAGAACGAACACCCCCACACGGAGAACGAGGCGGCACCCTCCGCCGCGAAGCGCACCCTGGGCAAGCACCGCTTCCGCTTCCTCCACCGCGAACGCAGCGGCAACGTGAACTGGCTGGCGCTGGGCTTCAGTGCCCCGTGGCTGGTGTTTCTGCTCATGCCGCTGGACAGCTTCCTCACCACCCCGGAGTTGGGGCCGGTGCGCTGGGCCGGTGTGGCGCTGGTGGCACTGTTTGCGGTGGTGAACTGCTCGGCGTACGCGGTGCCGTGGCTGGTGCCGGTCGCCTCCACGGTGCGTCGAAGCGTCATCTGGACGCTACTGATGGCGCTGCCTGTGGTTGGCCTGACGGCGCTGCGGCTGGAATCGGCGTATATGGTGTTCTTGTCGTTCAGCATGTACTTTGTGGCGTTCTGGATTTTTGGCACAATCGCCCCGTACCGCCTGCGCTTGGGTGTAGCGGCGACGATTGCCCTGGCCTGCTGGCTAATTTTTATGGTGGGTACCAGCTTTGACGTCACCGCACACAGCGGTATTTCCCTCTTTATCGGTGCGCCGATGGTGGGCATGCTGGGCTTCTCCTACCTGATTGAGCTGGGCGAACGCGCGGACGTAGCACGTGCCTCCCTGGCGCTCTCCGAGGAACGTGAAGAGATTGCCCGCGACGTGCACGACGTGCTCGGACACTCCCTGACCGTCATCACCCTCAAAGCGGAGCTGGCCCAGCGCCTGCTGGAGATTGACCCCGCCCGCGCCGGCGCCGAGATGGAGGCTATCGCGCAGCTGTCCCGCGCATCCCTGGCGGAGGTCCGCTCCACCGTGACGCGCCTGCGCGTGCCCGACTTCTCGGGTGAGATTGAGGGTGCGGGCCGTGCCCTGCAGACCGCCGGTATCCGCGCCGAACTGCCGGAGGCCCAGAGCGCGCTCGCGGTGGCTGGCGTGAACGCGAAGCTGTTCTCCTGGGTGCTGCGTGAGGCGGTCACGAACATGGTGCGCCACTCGGGCGCGAACGCGGCGCGGGTGCGTCTGAGTGCAACCGGTCTGGACATCCTCGATAACGGTGTGGGCGCGGGCGATGCGCGCGGTAACGGCCTGACGGGCATGGCTCAGCGTGTGGCGGCATCCGGCGGTAGCGTGGTGATTGAACCGGCACCCGAACAGTGGCTGGCGGAGAACCCCGGCGGTGGGGTGGGCACACGCATCCGAGTGAGCATGGACGGCGATTCTTCGCTGCTGTAGATTGTGGAACTTGGCGCCGCGCCCTGGACGGGGGAGCTACCCGCCCCTGTATGGTGGTGGTAGACAACCTCACGCGGTTGTTCCGCCCGCCGTTATCACCCCGTCTTCGCCCTTTGGGAGGTTCCCATGATTCGTGTTCTGCTCGCTGACGATCAGCAGCTCATCCGTGAGGCTCTTGCCGCTCTGCTGGGCCTGGAGGTTGACCTGGAGATTGTGGGTCAGGTCGGTAGTGGTGATGAGGTGTTGGGTGCGGTCGCCCTGTTGAAGCCGGACGTGGTGCTGTTGGATGTGCAGATGCCCGGTACTTTGCTGGCTGATGGTATTGAGGCGGCTGCGGCGTTGCGTGATGCGGGTGCTTTGAGTGAGTCGGGTGAGCCGGTGCGCACGCTGATTGTGACGACTTTTGGCCGCCCGGGCTATGTGCGCCGCGCTCTGGAGGCCGGTGCGAGTGGTTTTGTGGTGAAGGATACGGGTGCTCGCCAGTTGGCGGAGGCGATTCGTCGCGTGCATGCGGGGTTGCGCGTGGTGGATCCGTCGTTGGCGGCGGATTCTTTGGTGACGGGTGCTTCTCCGTTGACGGAGCGTGAGGCGCAGGTTCTTCGGCAGGCGGCGTCGGGCGGTACGGCCCGGCAGATTGCCGCGGAGCTTTTTCTCTCCTCGGGTACGGTGCGCAATTACCTGTCGGCGGCGATGGCGAAGACGGGAACCTCGACCCGTCAGGATGCGGTGCGTATCGCTACGGAGAACGGCTGGCTTTAGCCCGCAGCTTCTCATCTCTTTCTCATTGACCCCGGCGGGGGAGCGGCGGTGCTTCCTCGCCTCAGTTTTTTCGCCCTCACTTTCTCCTAACCGGTGCCTATCCTTGCACTCGGGGCGGCTCCTGCGCGAACACGGTAGAATGGTAGTGTCTATGCCCGCAGGCGCCCCGCACCCGTTTCTTCCTGAGACCGACGGTGCCGCGCTTGGAAGCGGGCACCATTTTCGCCCTGTGCCCGCCCGCACCCGCCGCATCACTTACGCGGCGCATCCTGAGTGTTTGGCGCGGCACATGATTCGAAGGAAAACTTGTGGCTCTAACTATCGGCATTGTTGGCCTGCCTAACGTGGGCAAGTCCACCCTGTTCAACGCTCTGACCGGCAACACTGTGCTGGCGGCTAACTACCCGTTCGCGACCATTGACCCGAACGTGGGCGTGGTGAACCTGCCGGATGCGCGTCTGAACCGTCTGGCTGAGATTTTTGGTTCGGAGCGTATTCTGCCTGCGACTGTTTCGTTCGTTGATATTGCGGGTATTGTGAAGGGCGCTTCTGAGGGTGAGGGCCTGGGTAACAAGTTCCTCGCGAACATTCGTGAGGCGCACGCTATCGCGCAGGTGGTGCGTGCGTTTGATGACCCGGACGTCATTCACGTGGACGGCAAGGTCGACCCCGCCTCCGATATGGAGACCATTAACACTGAGCTGATTCTGGCTGACCTGCAGACTCTGGAGAACGCTATTCCGCGTCTGGAGAAGGCTGTGAAGATTAAGAAGGGTGACGCCGCTCAGCTGGAGACTTACAAGACCGCGCAGAAGATCCTGGAGGATGGTGACACCATCATTTCTCGTGCGAAGGACGCGAAGCTGGAGCTGTCTCACTTGAAGGAGCTGAACCTGCTGACTGCTAAGCCGTTCATTTACGTGTTCAACGCGGATGAGGGCATTCTGGCGTCTGAGGAGAAGCAGCAGGAGCTGCGTGACATGGTGGCGCCGGCTGAGGCTGTGTTCTTGGATGCGAAGCTGGAGGCTGATCTGGTGGAGCTGTCTGAGGAGGAGGCTCGCGAGATGCTGGAGATGAACGGTCAGGATGAGTCCGGCCTGGACCAGCTGGCTCGCGTGGGCTTCTCGACCCTGGGCCTGCAGACTTACCTGACTGCTGGCCCGAAGGAGGCTCGCGCCTGGACTATTTATAAGGGTGATACTGCGCCGCAGGCTGCTGGCGTGATTCACTCTGATTTTGAGCGCGGCTTCATTAAGGCTGAGGTTGTGTCTTTCAATGACCTGGATGAGGCTGGCTCCATGGCGGAGGCGAAGGCTCGCGGTAAGGTCCGTATGGAGGGCAAGGACTACATCATGCAGGACGGCGACGTGGTCGAGTTCCGCTTCAACGTCTAAGTCTGACGGGTCGATAGGACTTTGAGATTCCGGTGACGGAGGGATGACGAAATTCATCTCACTGTCACCGGATTTTTTGTACCCTTTAAATGCAAGCTGAAATGGTGTCTAATTCTGAACTTTGACAATTCTTGTGCATTTTCATTATTAGATTCCCCAACAAATTTCAAGCAGACTATAAAACCTGGCCCTGCAAATATTTGTGGATACCATTTTTGAGATATTGAGAAGAGGATACAATCGATAGTCTATGATGGATGCGATGAACATTGATTTGAATGCGTATATGTATACGTGTTGCAGGTGTACATTTTAGGAGTTTTGGATGATGAAATCACCCTTATTGCTTTGTGAAAAACATGAGTGGCAGGGTTATTGGTGGCTACCAGAGAACCCTAGAAATTTAGTCCCGGGGGTCCTTAAATACGACGGTAAAGGCAAGATATTCCTTGAACTAATTGGTAGCTTTAGTGGATTTAACTATTCCGATGGAAATCTGTATATCCCAGGCTTGGAGAATTGGGGTATTGTTTATGGAACTTCTGGGAATAGTGAAATTACTCTATTTGGGGTTTCTACTACTGAATCCAATGTGAGTTTCTCCGGAAATCCTGGTGCAGTACTTCAGGTTGCGGTCGTAGATAGAGCGATTGTTGGCGCGCATATTCTGGATAAAGAGGATAAGATTTTTAGTGGATTCGAAGTAGGTATAGAGGATTTAAATCTTTGGGTTAAATCATCTAAATCTGAATTTAAATATGAAGATATTGATGAAATCGGAGAGAAAAAATGTGGAATTTCATTATCTGTTAAGCCGATGCCGGCTGCTGTGGTGAGCGGTAACTTATATAATATTATCCACTCTTTTTCACCGGGTAAGATTGAGTATTTAGCAGGAGAGACGGTTGGTACCATTAGCGATAAAGTTTGCATGAAAGTTGACTATGTTGATTCGAATAATTTACAGAAAGTCTTAGAAGAAGTTGGAATACTTCAGAAATTAATCTCGTTCGCTGTCTCTCGTTTTGTAGGCATTATTTCACTTCGTCTCTATAGCTCTGAAGGTGAAAGTTCGGACCAAAGTCAACCTGTTGATGTTCTTTATTCTCTCTCCAATGTCGGTTGCACTGATTCTAAAGGGGCGGATTCTCAGAGTGTTCTTTTTACATGTGAGCTTGTTTCAGTTGATAAAGTTCTTCCTCTTTGGTATGAGCTATATGGCCAATTACAGAATGCTGCCAATGAAATTTTGAGTCTACATTATTCCCCTAAGATATCTGATAAAAATGCGCTTCTGACTGCCGTTAACTCAGCTGAGATATTGCATTTTAACTTGGAGAAGCAAGGAAAAATATCAGAAGTTGAAGAGATGGCTGAATGTCAGTCGGATCGAGAGTCTCGGACTGAAAAATCAGGTGAAAAAGATGTCGAGAATCAGAAAGAAGGAGTAGCATCTGTGCCTAAGGTAAATAAAGGCAGGAAGCAAAAACTTCTAAAAGTTCGTCTTAAGGAGCTTGCAAATCGTATTGGTGAAAATATCATCTCTTTAGTGGTTCCTGATGTCGAATATTGGGCAGAAGCGGCTGCAAAATCGCGCAATAAGATTTCTCATGAGGGGCATGTATTACATTATGATGAGAATGCGCAGAAGGCTATTATTTTAGTGACTACGTGTGTTGTGCTTTTAAATATCTTGAAAGAGCTTGGATTTTCTTCTGAAAATCAGATGAATATTGTAAGGGGCAATCCAGGTATGCGGAGAGCTTTTTATAATGCTCAGTTGTATCTTATGCCTCCAAAAGAGGAAGCTGATGAAAAGAGTCATGAGGATAGCCAAGTATGATGGCGACGTGATGGAGTTCCGCTTCAACGTCTAAGCGATAAAACATAAAAGCGGAGCCCCGCACTGTACACACAGTGCGGGCTCCGCCCTATTAACCCTCGCGCGCTACAGCAGGCAGCCGCCGGGTGTAAGCCTTATCGGCCGGGATTAGTGGTCAGCACCAACCATAACGTTGGAAGCCTTGATGACTGCGTACGCGGTCTCGCCAACCTTCAGACCCAGTTCCTTAATGGACTCGTTGGTAATCGAAGCGGAGATAACAACCTCGGGAGCAATCTCAATCTTAACGATGCCGTTGGTTGCACCCTCGGTGATCTCAACAACCTTGCCAGCGAACTGGTTACGTGCAGAAAGCTTCATGAAGCCGTGCCTTTCACTCAATAAACGTACAAATGCTCTAGATACTTTACACGCCTTATCTTCTGCATAATGAGCAAAAACCCGATTTTTCGTAAATATTACGCACGAACCATGCAAATTTTATTTTCGGCTTCACCCACGCCCCGAACCCACTCCAAAAGACCGGTAAAAACCAGCCCCACACATGCGGTTCGCACCCGCCAAATGGTATAGTCGGCACGAACGCGAGAATCCTCGCAACCCACCACCGTCGCACCTCCGCCCTCGCTGACGCGCGCCCATACGCCGCAGCACCACCGCCCAACGCCGCGGTAACTAGGTGCAGGGGAGCGGCGCATCCGTACAGCTCGAAGAAGGAACCATGAGCGAAAACCTCAACGAAATCGAAGCACCCGCCTGCCCCGAATGCAGCGAAAACTACACCTACGAGATGGGTGAACTCTGGGCATGCCCCATGTGCGGCCACGAATGGGAACGCACCGCAGCAGGCGAAACCGAAGAAGAAGCAGGCTCCAAGGTTCTCGACTCCGTCGGTAACGAGCTCGTCGACGGCGATTCCGTCACCATCGTCAAGGGCTTGAAGGTCAAAGGCGGCGCAGATATCAAGGCTGGCACCAAGGTGCGCGGCATCCGCCTGCTCGAATCCCCCGTGAACGGCCACGACATTGAGGCGAAGGTCCCCGGCGCAGGCCAGATGTACCTGAAGTCCTCCGTCGTGAAGAAGGCATAAGCCAAGAAGGCATAGCCCAAGGCGATATAAGCCAAGAAGACATAAAACGCCTCCTGTGAGGCGCAGAAAAGGCGGCACCTCCCGCACTAGCTCACGCTAGGGGAGGCGCCGCCTTTGTACATGAGAGACTCAGTGAGCCCTCAATAGCTCAGATTGTTACTTCCTGCCGGTCATGCCCAGGTACAGGGAGATGGTCAGCATCGCCGCGAAGATCGAAAGGATCCAGCGCATCCAGTCGATGCCTGCGGTGGCGGCGACGCCCAGCTGGGTTGCCGCCCAGTTGCCGACAGCCGCGCCGATAGCGCCGCAGACAATGGTCCAAAGAATCGAAATGTTCTGGCGGCCTCGCATGAAGAAGCGCGCAATCACACCGATAATTGCACCGGTAATAACCATAGTGATAAGAGCGTCCATCGTTGTCTCCAAGGGTCGTGCACCTGCCGCTGTGACAGGTTGGCTTTACATCAAGTGTAGGCAATGCCGGTTACGGGAGGCTTAACAACGGGTATGTTAAGGTGAACGGCACCTCGGTGTTTTACGTGTAAAACACCGAGGTGCCGTTGTTCTACGGCGAAGGTGCTACTTGGAGTGGCGCCAGATCTTCAGCGCGTTGCAAATCAGCGGCAACTGCAGGGGCAGGCGCGCATACGCGATAGCCTTACGCTGAGCGGACTGCTTGCGCGCATCCCCATATCTTAAAAAGGGAAGCGAGAAGGGGGCGGTGTTGCCGTGACAAGATCGGGTAATGGTGTAGCTTGGGATTCTCATATTTTTCTCATTTTGTGATTGTTCCGTTATTGGTAATAAGGTTTAAATATTTTGTGGCCTGGTGAGAAATATTTTAATTCGGCATAAGCGGATAAATATTTGCTGTATAATGTGTAACTATTGAAGGAGGATTTTATGGCAAAGAATGTTTTGGGGCAGTACTTTACCCCGTCCCATATAGCTCGAATTATGGTTGATTTAATTGAATCTCCCCGAGAAAGCAAAATACTTGAACCTTCCGCCGGAGAAGGGGTATTTTTGGATGTGCTTCACGAAGCCGGTTATTCGAATATTGAAGGAATTGAAATCGACTCTTCGCTGAAGCAAGATGTGATACATACTGTTTATCATGAATCGTTTGTTTCGTGGATGAAGGACGGGGAATACTCTGCCGTTATCGGAAATCCTCCATATATCCGATGGAAGAACCTTGAAGAATTCCAGAAAAACGAGATTAAAGAACATCCCTTGTGGGGTAAGCTATTTAACTCTTTGTCGGATTACCTGACTGTATTCATAGCTAATGCTATACGAAACCTTCGTGACGGAGGCGAATTAATTTTTATTACTCCAAGCTTTTGGATGCATACGCTCCACTCCGAGAATCTTCGGTCTTGGATGTTGAGTCAGGGGACATTCTCTCACATTATTAACTTTGGTGAGAGTAATGTTTTTCAAGGGGTTTCAAGCTCAATTATAATTTTTAGGTTTGTTAAAAATGCCCAGATTCAGGAAATTCAGTTTTATGAATATGGTGGCCCTCGAAAGGTTTCTGAGTCAATTAGTCTAAATGGTGATGAATTTAAGAAATTTATGATTCCTCAATTTACCGCTGGGGAACAATGGATTTTTGCTGACCGGAAAACTTTGAACGATATAGCCGAACTTGAAGACGCATGCACCATGATGACGGAGACCGATGATCTATTTGATGAGAAGATGCGGCGTGTGGCTTTATTGGGTGATTATGTGCATATTGCTAATGGAATGGTTTCTGGATTGGATAAAGCCTTTCGTTGGGATGCCCCTGTTGATAACTTGAACGAAGCTGAACAAGCAGCTTTGGCCACTGTTGTTAAAGGTAAAGATATTAAAAATGTTTACATGGAAGGAAGTAGCAGGTATATCGATATTCCGGAGGGCCTTACGGAATCTGACGTAGCTTCAAAATACCCCTCTCTGTATGAGCAACTAGTTTCTTATAAAGAGAAGCTGGTAGAACGTTACTCGTATCAGAGGTCTCTTCCGTTCTGGGAGTGGGCTTTTAAACGGTCTCAAAAGTATTTTTATACGGAGATTCCTAAAATTTTCGTTCCATGTAAGGAGCGTGTCACGAATAAAGAATCTGCACGGTTCTGCCTTGTTCCCGCGGGTGTTGTGGCAACTCAGGACGTAACAGCTTTCTCTCCTCTGGAGGGGACGAAGGAATCAATAGAGTATATCCTGGCTTACTTGGTTCATCCGCGTGTTACGGCTTGGTACAGATACAAGGGACTTATGAAGGGCGGAATCGCTGAATTCTCGGAAAAGCCCCTCGCGTCGATACCTTTCAGATATATCGACTGGGATGATGATGAAGATATCGCGTTCCATGACCTTGTAACGAATACAATTCGAGAAAGTGTATCAGAAAATGTAGCCTATGAGGAGATTATTGTGCGTATTATTAATTTGTTTAAATCAGTTAAGAATCGCAACATTCACTATGATACTAATATTTCAGAGGGGAGCTAAGGGTGACTCTTAAAATGCAGGATGTCGAAAAAGCTATTCGAGAATATTTTGTGAATCGAGGCTATATTGATTTAAATTTAAAGCCGAATCAGGAAACCTCTGGGCATAGGATAGCAACTCCTCTTGAAGAAGAGGTCTATAATGCTTTGTCGAAGACCTACCCTGGATTAGCCTTCAAGCAGCATGAAGCGGTTAATAAGTACCTCTCGGAGACTGTGGTACAGGGGAGAGTGCCTGATGGCTTTGTTTTTGGAAATGAAGCTGTCGATTCTTTGGTGAACCCTGGAAAAAAAGCGTTATCTAATTGGCCAGAAGAGCTGGTTCCGGGTAAGCAAAGCGATACGGCCGATATAGTTCTTTTTTCGGACTCTTCTCTATTTGATGGGTCGGCAGTTTTTCTTATTGACGTTAAAAGTCATGATTTGGGTAAAAGTGATCAGCCTCCAAATATCATGTCTGCTCGCAAACTGGCTAAGGTGGCAGAAATCTGCCTTTCAAAAAATATAGACCCTAACTTCTCTCTGTATTATATTGATCTCGGATACAGAAAGAAGGATGCTGGAGTTGTTGTAGAGGATGTTCGCATGGTAGATATGATGAAAATACCACCTCTTGACTATAACGGCAAAGGAAAACCTCTGTATATTAACTGGTCTGCGGCTATTCAAGTTCAGTTTAGGCCTTCTGAGGTATCTCAGGATTTCGAGTTAAGCCAAAAGGACTGGCTGGCAATTTTTATGAAGAATTATACTTCCCAGAAGAGGGATAGGATATATAAAGAGGTTCATGAACTTGGGGACCAGGAAAAAATGCTTGCTGAATATTATGCAAAAAATGGATATATTCTAGAAGCAAATAGAATTATCTCTGATAGGTTGGAAATTAAATCGCCCCAAGAATCCGTTGAAGGTGCGAAAAAATCTAACTCGCAACTTGGTCAAAATATTGGCGCAAGAAATGGATTGAATCAAATAAATCAACTGCGCAGACTGCAAAATGATAATAATTTACGAGGGGATTTATCTCTATAATTAGGACCACGAATATGGAGGGTGGCAGGTTGCTTAGAGCAACCTGCCACCCTCTAAAACACAAAATTAAATGTACTACTTGGAGCGGCGCCAGATCTTCAGCGCGCTGCAAATCAGCGGCAACTGCAGGGGCAAGCGCGCATACGCGATAGCCTTACGCTGAGCGGACTGCTTGCGCGCATCCAGAGCCATCTGAATATTCGCGGGGAACACCGCAACGAACAGCAGCGCGGCCAACAGACCACCGGCACGGCGGGTCTTATCGCTCGACAACAGGGCAGCGGTACCCAGCTCAGCCACACCGGAACCGTGTGTGTACGCATGCGGAGGGCCCGGCAGGTACTTCGGAATAATTGAATCGAAGGGCTCGGGGATAATGAAGTGCAGCGCACCCATCACGGCAAGACCGCGCGCCATACGAGTCGCCGAACGCTCGGCGCTGTACTCTTTCTTCTTAAAAATGCTCATGCCCCCAGTATCCTCTCCAACGAAGAGGAAACCGCTGACCTTCACGGCGAGTCCCGAAAATATCTACCCTCGGAAGGGGAAGCCCAGAAGCCACCGCAACCGGGCGAGGTCCAAATCCAACCCCTCAAGAGGAAAAGACCCGTCAAACAGGGTATGATGTGAAGCATGGCACCGCGTGCGGTACCGACCGACGAGTGGCTCCCCACGAGCCGACGCCGATCAGGACGGACCGGGTGCACCATACCAAAAATCAAAGGAGTAACCCCATGAAGAAGATTCTGTTCATCGCAGCACTCGCAGGCGCCGCATTCTTCATCTACAAGAAGAAGGCAGCCTAAGGTATCTCGCCCCGCAGGGCGTAATAATCCTAAGCATAAGAAGCCCGCCCCTCGAAACATTCGAGGGGCGGGCTTCGTCGTATCCGCAGAATTTACGGACGGAGCGGTGAACCTACTCGCCGCTGGGCGGAACCTCGCCGCTCATCACGACCTTATTCTGAGAAGAGCTCCACGTGAACGTAGCCGTCGTGCGGCCGCTCGCGTTGGCGGGGCTCTCATCGTCCTTCATATAGCGGTAGGTCACGCTAATCGAATTATCGGCGGTACGGGTAATGGAGGGCGAGAACGAGTAGGGCTCGTAGGTTGCCGTACCAATAAACTTGCCGTAGTGGAAGAGCAGGATGTGATGGGCCATCGAGGAAATGCAGCACTCGTCCGGGGAGGAGCCCGGAATCGCGTCAATCCAGGACAGCTCGGCGCAGGGATCAAAACCCTCGTACGTGCGGGAAACGTTCGTCCACTGGTTCCACTTGCTCTTGTTCTTCATATCGCTCAGAGCCTTCGAGACCGTGGACGAAGCCGACACGTTGGAGCAGCTGGAGCTCTTCTTATCGCCCGAGGAGTCAGACTTCGCGGGAACGGTCGTAACGCTCGGCTCGGGGTTCACCGTAATCGTCACCACCGACGGAGCCGGGGCGGGCGAAGACGCAGAGGCAGAGGCGGAGGCAGAAGCGGAAGGGCTCGCCGAAGCCGTGGGGAAGATAGCCGAGGCGGCGCTCGAGGAGGAGCTCGGCGAAGCCGAAGCGGATGCGCTCGCCGAGGCGGACGAAGACACAACGGTACCGGAAAGCGCCGAATCGGTGCTTGCCGAGCAGGACGAGACGGCCAGGGCCACGGCCGCGCCCAGGGCGGGCAGGGATAGAGCGGAGCGGGTCAAACGCATGGGGACTCCTCGCGCGATGCGGCGGCGCATCGCAAGCTGATGTATGTGAACAGTGAACTCGTCCAGTATAGAGAAAAAGACGCATTGACGTGGTGCGGGGCGTCAGCGCCGTTCATTACCGTAGCCTTTTTCCATTGCCGGTAGGCGGCAGAAAACCGGTTAGCAGACCTTATCGTCGGTCAGGTAGTGCACCAGCCAGGCGCGCCTCGCCGTCGCAATACGTGCCGTAACCCGCGGAAAAACCCACAGACTAATCGCGCCCTGAGCCCACAAAGTCAGCGAAAACAGCAACGGTTGGAACGCAACATCGTGCGGATCCACGCCGGGGTTGAGAAGGCGCGCGAGCGCATCCGCCAGGAACAATGAAGGGAACATGAGCGACATCAGCACCGTACCCAGCACCCAGCCCGGACCGAAACAGAGCAGAACCCAGCGGGCGCTCATCCGCAGGTTCTTACGGTGCGCCCAGCGGAACTGCCAACCGCGCAGACGGTACGGATAAATCACGCCCAGAATCGAGCCCAGGGACACCACAATAGCCGGCACCACAAAGAAGGACAGGGACATCATGAGCGTGGGGGTCAGGGTCTTGTCCTGACTGTGCAGAACCAGCGCCAGCAGGGTGCCGGAAACACCCGTGATGATGCCAATCGCAATAGCCTTTGTGCGCACGAACAGGTGCAGGGCGTGCGGGTCGCTACTGCGCAACGCACGCAGCGCATGCTCCTCGTCGTGACCCATCAGGTTTGTGGAGGTGACGTCCGCAACCATCCAGCCGACCATCACCAGGGCGAAACCGGCCGGGCCCTTAAACTCGCTAAACAGCCACGAACGCCAGACGTCCGGGAGCAGGTACCAGCAGATTGCCGCCAGCAGGGCGTTACACACAAGGGTCTGCGTTTCCACCGGGAGGGGGCGCGTGAACATGCGGCGCAGCTCGGCCCGCACGCTCGGGCGGTACGTATGCTGCGGATCAACGAGGGCACGACCCTCCACCCGCTGACGGCGCAGGTCCCGGCGGAGGGCCCTGAAATTCGTCACGGGGTGCGCCAGCGGCGCAAGGCGGGAAGATACGTGCCTCAAAATGCTCACCTGCCCATTGTAGAGGTGCCGCTGAGGCGAAGCGGCACCGCAGAAAATCAGCTATGCGGAAACTCCACCCACTAGAGCCTGCATCCCCTTGCACACCCGCCGCATCCGGGGGACAATGAAGGCATGGCTGAAGTAACTCTACAGAACGAACTCGTAATCCACACCAACGGCGACCTGCCCGCAGTCGGCGCAAAGCTGCCCGAATTCTCGGTTCTCGCGGCTGATCTCTCCGAGATCTCCTCCGCAGACTTCGCAGGTAAGAACCTGGTGCTGAACATCTTCCCCTCCGTCGACACCAGTGTTTGCGCAACCAGCGTCCGCACCTTCAACAAGCAGGCTGCAGGCCTGGAGAACACCGTCGTGCTGTGCGTCTCCAACGACCTGCCCTTCGCAATCGGCCGCTTCTGCGCAGCCGAGGGCATTGAGAACGTCGCGACCTCCTCCGCTTTCCGCTCCTCCTTCGGTGAGGACTTCGGCGTGAAGCTCGTGGACGGCCCCCTGGCTGGTCTGCTGGCACGCTCCGTGGTCGTCGTGAACCCCGCCGGTGAGGTTGTCTACACCGAGCTGGTTCCCGAAACCACCAACGAGCCCAACTACGAAGCAGCACTCGCCGCCATCAAGTAGTTTCCGTTTCGTTCGCCTCGCGAATGAGCAATTGATTCTCAACGCCCCGGCGCGCATACCCCTGGTTTGCGCCCGGGGTGCTTTAAAATAGTGATAACCGCCGCGCGATTATTTCTCTCGCGCGGTGCACGACACAACAGATACGAACGCTACACCGCACGAGTACGGTCTCACCCCACACATGCGGCTGGCGACAGCATTACGCTCCGCCCACCCGATATCACGGGTGGGCGGAGCGTTTTAACGATGCATTAGGCAGAGTGCGAAGGGCCGGTATGCCCCCCCGGTACCTAGCGCGTCTGCTCGGAGCCGCCGTCGTGGTCGGCCACAAGCATGTGCTCCGGCAGGGTACCGCGACGCTTTTGCACCGCGTAGCGAGCCACCAGCAGGCTTAGGTAGACGACCATGGACACCACAAGCATGGACTGCGGGGCGATCAGCAGGCCCGCGGCCGCGGCCACCAGCGCGATGACGGCGGTCAGACGGTCCTTCGATTCGCGGTACGCATCCACGGTCAGGATCGCGAAGAGCGCAGTCATCACAAAACCCAGACCCTTCAGCTCGCTCAGGAAGCTGACGCCCAGCACGTAGCCCAGCAGAGTACCGCAGATGACGGACACCTGCATGCCTGCGTGAATCCACAGGATGCGGGAGCCGCGCAGCGTGTGGCGGTCGGGGCCGCTATTGAGGACGTACGCCTCGTCGGTGAGCGTGTACACGCTGTAGAACTTCGCGAGAGGATGGCGCACACGCTCAATCGGGTAGGAAAGGCCGTACATGAGGTGACGCGAATTCACGAGCAGAGTCATGAGCGCAATCGACACCAGCGAAGCGTGCAGAGACATCATGTCCAGCAGCACGAACTCCACGGAACCGGCGAAGACAATGCCCGGCAGGACGACCGCCAGCCACATCGGGAAGCCGTAGCTGTGAATCACCACGCCCAGGCCGATACCCACGAAGAACAGGCCCGCCATGACCACGCCGGCGGTGCGCATCGCCTCGGCAAAACCGCTCACGCGTGGCTGCTGGGAGTCCGAAGAGTCCTTGGGTGCCTCGACCACGGGAATAACGCCGGTCAGCGGAAGGGCGGAGGCGATCACCTGATCCACCTGCTCCGGGCTTGCCTGGCTGGGTTCCGCCCGTTGGTGGGGTGCCTGCTGCTGCACGCTACGGTCGGGCGCGGTACGGTGGACCGACTCGACGATGGGGGCGGAGGCATCCGCCGGGTGACGCTGAGAATCCTGAGATGAAGTCATGACGCCCCCTAGAAAACCCAGTTAGCCAGCACAACACAGGTGACGGTACCCGCCACCATGCTCAGCACCATATTCTTACGCCACAGGTGCACACCCACGGTCACCACCAGGCCCGCCAGGTACGGTGCCGCCGTTTCAACGGAAGAATAATCAATCTTCGCCACCGCATAGATAGCAAGTAGCGCGACTGCGCCGAGCGGAATCCAATGGCTGAGTGCATCGAGCAGCTCGGAGCCGGCGAGCGCCTTCTTCAAACCGAAAGGCAGAAGACGCAGCATAAAAGTAATACCTGCAGCAACGAACACCGCAGTCAAAATATATCCGGCAGTAACTTCGCCGTTCATGAGGGTTGTCTCTTTCTGCACCACTCAGAAAACCCCGGAGGTGAAAGACACACGGTCGAACGGTTAAAGTCTTCAAAGCAACCGCCGAGAGCCGGGTCTGCCCGAGGAAACGGGGGAGTAGTGCGATAGGTACGTGAATAGATGAAAGCCGCGAACAACGAGGCGGAGGGACGTTCCTCCCGCATGAGACTAGTTTTCGGCGCGGGTAGTTGCGCGCGGCAGTAGTTCTCGTGCGTGACCTCGGGTGATGCCGCTCCCGGTGCGGTGTTACTCCGGGGCGGCACAGCGTTCTGCGTCGCTAGTTTCCTTGGCGGTGTCTTTCATCTGCATGTGGTACCTCAAATCTGTGGGCGGCGGCTCACGAGATGGCGCCGGGAAAGGCGAATCGCGGCCGGTTCCGCGTGAAACAGGAAAGAGAAGGGCGGGCCGAATAGGCGGCTCGCACTTTTTATATTAACGGTTTTCCGAGCCGCCGCGTAACACCCCGGCGGAACCCCCATTATCCTCGGAAGCGGACCCCGTTACTTCGCTTGTCTTCTGCTCCGAGTGGGCAGGCAGGGTGCCGCGGCGCTTCGCCACCGGGAAGCGCGCCAACAGCAACACCACGTACGAACCCAACGCCACCACCAGGAACGAGGAAGACGCAAAAATCAGCGCAATCGCGGCCGAAACCGCAACGAAGAGCGCCGTCACGCGATCCGGGTTAGCGCGGTAGCCGTCCATGGCGAGAACCGTGAAGATAGCCACCATCACGAAATCCACGCCCTTCAGGTCGTTTAGGAAGCTCGCGCCGAGTACGTATCCGAGCACCACGCTCAGAATCCACGACACGTAAATCAGCGTGTTAACCCACAGGATGCGGGCGCCGGAACGCTCATTGCGATCAGGACCGGAGTTGAGAGCAAACGCCTCATCGCAGAGAGTGTGGATGGCAAGGGCCTTGGCCCAGAGACCCTTCACGCTGTGTAACGGGTAGGAGAGGCCGTACACCAGGTGGCGAGCATTCACGAGGAACACGGTCAAAGCAATCGAGGCAACCGACGCGCCACCGCTGATCATGCCCACCATGAGGAATTCCACGGAACCGGCAAAAACCACCGCGGATAGCAGCGGCGCCGTCCAAATCGGCAGACCGTGCGCGTTGAGGATAATACCCAGACCCAAACCCAGCACAGCGATACCGAGCATCACCACGGAAGAATCCGCAACAGCCAAGCGGAAATCATGCTGCGAGCCTGCGCCCTTAAATCGAGTGCTCTGACGCTGAGCGCCCCGAAGCTTGGGAGTCTGTGCCATAAGTGGGTTCCTCGTATGCGTTACGTTCTACGAAATGCCTCGTCTGCCTGCAGACGGGCAAAGATAACGCCCGCCGCGGCTTTCCAGTGTATAGGAGCCAGCGGTTGACCGACGAGAAAAAGAGTCCGGGAATAAAATAATGAGAAACACGCTTATAGTGAATGACGCTAAACAACGCGGTACTGAATAACCTAGCGACCGTGCAGACAACCCGAAAGGAACCTCAATGACCGAGCAGAACAACGCTGAACAGAACAACGCCGTGCAGACTGCAGAAGAGCAGAAGAAGGTGTACTCGCGCCAGCAGGAACGCCGCGAACTCGACAACTACCGCCAGACCAAGATTGAGCGCATCGACCGCTTGCGCTACCGTGCCCACGGTGCCAACGGCGCAACCCTCGATTTTGGTGTGGGCGAGGGCCTGCTGACCCCCGTCGGGCTGCTGCTCGCCGCGATTGCCGGCTGCTCCTCCGTGGACGTGGACGCGGGCACCTCCCGCCGCTCCACCCCCGAGGTATTCGAGGTGCTCGCCTCGGCGCTGAAGCAGACCGAAGACGGCGCGGTGCGCCTCGACGACGTTGAGGTGGACTTTGATGTGCGATTCCCCGAGGATGAGCAGGGCGCCAAGGCCCAGAAGATGGTGGACCGCCTGATTCAGCTCAGCGAGCAGAAGGACTGCACCGTCTCCCGCACCGTGGAGCACCCCACGAAGGTTTCGTTCCACAACCTGGCGAACTAGAAAGGCTAGACGGACTAAACGCCCGGAGAGATAGCCTGACTTGAGGCCCTCCCGTGCCGCTCGTGATGGAGCGGCTCGGGAGGGTTTTTCTGTGTTTTTGTGGGTTTGGGGTGGAAAAGAGCCCGGAAAGCGGGTAGGATTGACCCTCAGATTAGGAAAACTTACGGTACGTAAGAAATCCTTAAGATTGAAGAATTTCTTGACCCAGGCACAAACCTTCGGCAGCCGCATCGACGGCAGGGCTAGACTGGACAGCACACAATCCCCCTAGCAAACGCACGAAGCAATAGCCTCAGAAAGAAGACCTGACATGGCACAGCCTACAGAGACTTCCGGCACTGCATCGGAAGCCACCCCCGCAGAGGGTGAACTGAAGCGAGGCCTCTCCGCCCGACACATGCAGATGATCGCAATCGGCGGCGCAATCGGCACCGGCCTCTTCGTCGCCTCCGGTAAGACCATCTCCACCGCGGGCCCCGGTGGCGCAATCCTCGCCTACGCCCTCATCGGCGTCATGGTGCTCTTCCTCATGCAGTCCCTCGGCGAGATGGCCGCGCACCTGCCCGTGCCCGGCGCCTTCCAGACCTACGCCGCGCGCTACGTGTCCCCGTCCTTCGGCTTCGCCATGGGCTGGAACTACTGGTTCAACTGGGCGATTACCGTGGCCGCCGAGCTCGTCGCGGTTGGTGAGGTGATGAGGTATTGGTTGCCGGACGTGCCCTCCTGGGTGTGGGCGGCAGGATTCCTCGTGCTACTGACCGGCATCAACGCCCTCTCGGCACGCTCCTACGGTGAGAGCGAGTTCTGGCTGGCCACCATCAAGGTCGTCACCGTGGTCGTCTTCCTCATCGCCGGTATCGCCATGATTTTCGGCATCCTGGGCGGTAGCTCCCCGGGCGTTTCCAACTGGACCGTGGGCGAGGCACCCTTCGTGGGCGGTGCCCCCGCCGTGCTCGCCATCTTCATGGTCGCAGGCTTCTCCTTCCAGGGCACCGAGATGATCGGTGTGGCAGCGGGCGAGTCTAAGAACCCCCGCCGCGACGTGCCCCGCGCGCTCACCAGCGTGTTCTGGCGCATCATGCTCTTCTACATCGGCGCGATGGTCGTCATCGGCTTCCTGATTCCCTACACCGACCCGAACCTGCTGACCGCAGCGGACGGCAACGTGAACATCTCCCCGTTCACCCTCATCTTTGAGCGCGCGGGCATCGCCTTCGCGGCGGCCGTCATGAACGCCGTGATTCTCTCCGCCGTGCTTTCGGCGGGTAACTCCGGCCTGTACGTCTCGGCTCGTATGCTCTTTTCCCTGGCGCAGGAGGGCAAGGCACCGAAGATGTTCACCCGCATCAACTCCGGCGGCGTGCCCATGAATGCGCTGCTGGCAACCGCAGCTATCGGCGCGGTCGGCTTCATCGCCGCGCTGCTCTCGCCGGATGGTGCGTACCTGTGGCTCGTGAACGTGTCGGGTCTGGCGGGCTTCATCACCTGGGTGGGCATCGCCGTGGCGCACTACCGCTTCCGCCGCGCCTACCTGAAGCAGGGCCACAGCCTCAAGGAGCTGCCGTACGTGGCGCCGTTCTTCCCCGTGGGCCCGATCATTGCGTTCCTCATGTGCCTGGTCGTGATTGGCGGCCAGAACTACGAGGCCATCATCAGTGGCGACTGGTTTGGCGTTCTGAGCTCCTACATTGGCCTGCCCGTCGTGGCGGCCGTGTGGCTGGGCCACCGCATCGTGACCCGTGACCGCCTGATTCCGCTGGAAGAAATGGACGTGAGCGGCCTCGAGGTTAAGGCTTCGAAGTAACGCGAACGATTGCGTCAGCTGATTGAATGAGCTGATACGTGAAGAGCCGCCGGTTCCCCCTGACCGAGGGGAGCCGGCGGCTCTTTGCTATCTGCAGTTTATTCCGCACGGGAGAGCTAGGCTGTAAGCCCTGCAGCTCTTAGGAGTGGCGGCGCGAGCGCAGAACGCTCAAACCCAGACCCGCACAAATCGCGGCAACGCCAATGCCAACAATCATGCCAACGCTGGATGCGCCGGTGTTCGCCAGGGTAGCCTTCTTGGGGCTGCTCTCCTGAGCCAGATGATCCTTAGCGGGGCTGTCCTTTGCCGGGCCGTCCTTAGCCGGAGTGTCCATAGCCGAGCGGGCGGCGGTCACCGGAGCCTCCTGAGCTGGCTTGCTCTGAGCAGGTTTATTCTTGGGATGCGCCACGGTTGCGTCCTCCAGCTTGTCAGCGTTGGGGGTCTTATCGGCAACCGGTGCTTCCGGCAGCGCAGGAACCGTCGGTGCGTCAGTGGGGTTTACACCGATAGTTGCTTCGGGCAGGGGTGCTACGGTGGGTGCGTCGGTGGGGTTTACGCCAACGGTTGCCTCGGGCAGAGGAGCCACGGTGGGCGCGTCAGTGGGGTTTACGCCAACGGTTGCTTCCGGCAGGGGTGCTACGGTGGGCGCATCGGTCGGGTTTACACCGATAGTTGCTTCGGGCAGGGGCGCCACGGTGGGCGCATCGGTCGGGTTCACACCGATAGTTGCTTCGGGCAGGGGCGCCACGGTGGGCGCATCCGTCGGGTTCACGCCAACGGTTGCTTCCGGCAGGGGCGCCACGGTCGGCGCATCCGTCGGGTTCACGCCAACGGTTGCTTCCGGCAGAGGAGCCACCGTCGGGGCATAGGTCGGAACCGCAGACACCACGGGCTCCTGCGCGAAAAGCTCAAGAGGCTTCTGAGCATCAAACGAACCGTACTCAGCACCCTCAACGCCAGCTGCCATAGTGCCCGCAATGTACTTGTGAGAGGTATTCAGCGTCGCCGCAACATCCGCCGGGACCTTCACCTCCGTCTCAAAAGCACCGTTGTGAATCTGCGAAGCAGGTACGGTCACCTCAGCCACGAAGCGCATACCCGTCTGAGGAAAACGACCGGGAACCCACACGCTCGTATCAGACACCACCACGCGCACACCGTGCGGGGTCGCCTCACCGGTGTAGCCGGTACCACGCACCTTCAACACAGTCTCACCCTTGGTGTTCAGACGCGGCGAATCCACGTGCAGAACCGGTGCGGCGCTATCCTTCACAACGTCCATGCGCAGCACCTGGCCGCCCGAATAATAACCATCAACGGCGATATTAGCGACGAAGCTGTAGTTCTTCGCCGGGTCAATCAGGCTACCGGGAACGTAATGGGTCGCAGTCGCCGTGCCATCCTTGAACGGGCCCGCAACGTGCACCGTCTGAATCGGGTTCAGAAACGGGAAACCCCTATGGTTTGCCTCATGCAAAGCCGGAGAAAAAGCAGTAGTTTTCGCGGGCAGCTTCGTCGCCTTGAACGTAATCTTGTTCAGACGCAGGGCGGTCTTCAGCTCACGGGTATTGGTCTCAACCTTGTAGTTGTAGACCGTAATAACCGGCGGGTTAACCGGATTCGGGGTGTCAGCCGCTGCAACAGAAGGCAGAGCGCACAAGCTCAAGGATGCGGCAAGAAGAACAGAAGCGCCGGCGCTACCGTAGCGGCGGGCACGAGAAGAGTTAGCCATCATGAAGTTCCTTCTACATGGGTGATTGAGTGATCCGCACTCTTCCTGTATCGCGCCAAGTCGAGTGCGTATACGGTACCGCGACATCGCGGTTAATTACACCGTAACACGCACCTAAACGCATGAACCGGACATAAGATAACTCGCCGAAATATTACATAAAACCAACGCCTGCAGGGCGCACAATAGGGCGGATGAATAAGACAAACACGCACAGCGCCGGGTAGAGGATACAGAAATGCTAGGGTAGAAAGATGCCCACGCAGAAGAACCCGCAGAACCGAGTAGAAGCAGCCCAGCCCGCCGAACACAGCGCTACTGAGCACAGTGCTACTGAGCACAGCGCCATCGACAGCGTGCACCGCGTCGTCAACGTGTGCGCCGTAGCCATCCGCGACGAGCGGGGGTACGTGCTGACCGTACGCAAGAAGAGTAGCGACGGGTTCATGATGCCCGGCGGCAAACCCGAACCGGGGGAGAGCCCCGTGCAGACCGCCTGCCGCGAGGTGAGCGAAGAAATCGGCCTGACCCCCGACTCCGCCCGGATGCACTACCTCGGCACCCTGGAGGCCGCCGCGCTCAACGAGTCCGGCTTTACGGTGCGCGCCGAAACCTTCGAGTACGCCCCCACCGACGAGCAGTACGAGCAGCTGGCTACGCTGGTGCCGCAGGCCGAAATTGCCGAGCTGCGCTGGGTCGATCCCGCCATGGCCCGCCCTTCAGATATCGCCGCGCAGGCACCGCTGAATACCGAGCAGATTTTCCCGCTGCTGGCGGCCACTCCGGTTCCGCGGGGCTAGCATATCGGCGGACCCGGCGGCCTAGAGCCCCCGTTTTATCCACAGGGCTACCCTGCACACATGAGGTACACAGGTACGTCCGGTACCCTCAACAACAGACAACCCATAGAAGGCGGGGCGCAACGCCGCGCACCCGCTGCACAACCCAAGGAGAACCATGAAGAAGACTGACTACAACCTCGCCGTCTACTGCGGCGCACGCTCCGGCAACGACCCGCTCTTCACCGAGCGCGCCCGCGAGCTCGGCACCCTCTGCGCTCGGAACAATATTGGCGTGGTCTACGGCGGCGGCCGCACCGGCCTGATGGGCACCGTCGCGGGCGCGACCCTGGATGCCGGCGGCGTGGTCTACGGCGTGGTCACCCACAAGCTGGTCGGTCTGGAGGGCGTCTACCCCGGCCAGACCACCCTCGACATTGTGGACACCATGCACCAGCGCAAAATCGCCATGATCGAGAAGGCCGACGCTTTCGTCGCCATGCCCGGCGGCCCCGGCACCCTGGAAGAGTTCTTCGAGGTGTTCAGCTGGCAGTTCCTCGACATCCACTCCAAGCCGGTTGCGTTGCTGAACGTGAGCGGCTACTGGGATAAGCTCATCGACGCGATGCACTACATGGCCTCCACCGGCCTGCTGAACGAGCGCTACCTGGACGAACTCATTATCGCGACCACTCCCGAGGAGCTGCTGGATGCGCTCGCCAAGGACCTGGAGCGCCGCGCCGCCACAAAGACCAACGCAGAAAGCTAAACTGCCATGGCCAATACCCTGCTACTGACCTACTTCGGACCGTTCCCCGGCGTGCCCGTCAACCCCACCGTGGCGCTCGCGGAAGGCGCCGTGCGGGCGCTGAATACCGCCCGCCCGGACCTGCGCGTCGTGGCCCGCGAGCTGCCCGTCAGCTACGACGGATCCAGCGCCGCACTGCGCGCCGCCCTGCAGGAGGTGCAGCCCGATGCGCTCATCAGCTTGGGCGTGGCGGTCGGCCGCGATGTGGTGAGCCTCGAGCAGGTCGCCATCAATCTGGACTCCGCGGGCATTGAGGATAACGACGGCGACCGACGCTGCGACGAGCCGATTGTTCCGGACGGCCGGGAGGCGTACTTCTCCTCCCTGCCGGTACGCGCCAGCTTTGAGCGCCTGCGCGCGGCGGGGGAACCCGTCGAGATCTCGTACACCGCCGGAACCTACGTGTGCAACCACGTGTTCTACGAGGGCCAGCGCATCAGTCGCGAACTGGGGCTGAGTATCCCCGCCGGATTCGTGCACGTGCCCGCAATCTGTGCTGATGGTGAAGAGGATGCCGACGGTGAAGAGGCGACCGAGGGTGTGGAGCTGACCGCCCACCGCGACGCCGGTGGCGTGGTTCGCGACGAGCAGGGCGTGCCGTACCTGCCCGAGTCCACCGTGGTGCGCATTATCGCCGAGATTGCCTCGGACACCCTGCCCGCGGTGGACTAGCAACACGGTATTGAGCTAGAAGATACAACAAAACCGCCGGATAGCCTCCCGACGTGGGAGCCTATCCGGCGGTTTGTGCATCTTACGCCCGCAGGTTATAAAACCCTCGAGCGTAAGTTTGAGCTACTACTTGGTGCGGTTCTTCAGGTAGTAGTCGATCAGCGAAGCGGTCGAAGAATCCTGACGCTCCAGAACCTCGCGGTCACCCTCGATAGCGGGAACCAGGTCCAGGGCCAGCTTCTTGCCCAGCTCAACACCCCACTGGTCGAAGGAATCGATGCCCCACACAACACCCTGAACGAAGGTGATGTGCTCGTACAGGGCAATCAGGGAGCCCAGAACACGCGGGGTCAGGCGCGGCGCCATGATGGAGGTGGAGGGGCGGTTACCGCTGAAGATACGTGCATTGACCACGTGCTCTGCGGTGCCCTCTGCACGAACCTCTTCCTCGGTCTTACCGAATGCGAGAGCCTGAGACTGCGCGAAGAAGTTAGCCAGGAACAGCTCGTGAACGTCCTGCTCGCCGTCCTTGGTCGGGTGGACCGGGTTAGCGAAGGCCAGGAAGTCCGCGGGAATCAGGCGGGTACCCTGATGGATCAGCTGGTAGAAAGCGTGCTGGCCGTTGGTGCCGGGCTCGCCCCAGAACACTTCACCGGTTGCGTAGTTGACGAAGGAGCCGTCCGCGCGAACGGACTTGCCGTTGGACTCCATGGTCAGCTGCTGCAGGTATGCGGGGAAGCGGTGCAGGTACTGGTCATAGGGCAGAACTGCGTGGGTCTCAGCACCCAGGAAGTTCACGTTCCAGATGTTCAGCAGACCCATCAGAACGGGCACGTTCTGAGCCAGGGGAGCGGTGCGGAAGTGCTCATCCATTGCGTGGAAGCCTGCGAGGAATTCAGCAAAAACCTTCGGGCCGAAAACGATAGCCAGGGAGGTGCCGATAGCGGAGTCTACGGAGTAGCGGCCGCCAACCCAGTCCCAGAAGCCGAAAGCGTTCTCGGGGTCGATGCCGAATGCGGCAACCTTATCGAGCGCGGTGGAGACAGCCACGAAGTGCTTAGCCACAGCCTCGGAAGCTTCCTTACCTTCCAGCGCGCCAGCCTCAGCCAGTGCGGAAAGCAGCCACTCGCGTGCCACACGCGCGTTGGTCAGGGTCTCCAGGGTGCCGAAGGTCTTGGAGGCGACGATGAACAGGGTGGTCTCGGGGTCCAGGTCGGAGACCTTCTCGGCCACGTCGGTCGGGTCAATGTTGGAGATGAAGCGGGCGGTGATGCCTGCGTCTGCGTAGGGCTTGAGAGCCTCGTACACCATGACCGGGCCCAGGTCGGAGCCACCGATACCGATGTTCACCACGGTCTCGATGCGCTTGCCGGTCACGCCGGTCCACTCGCCGTTGCGCACACGATCGGCGAAGGCGTAAATCTTCTTCAGTACGGCGTGCACGTCTGCGTCTACGTCCTGGCCGTCGACGGTCAGGGCGGGGGAGTAGCCCTCGGGGCGGCGCAGGGCGGTGTGCAGCACGGCGCGGTCCTCGGTGACGTTAATGTGCTTACCGGAGAACATGGCCTCGCGAGCCTGCTCCAGCTTGACCTCTTCGGCGAGCTTGAGCAGCAGCTCAAGGGTTTCGGAGGTAATCAGGTTCTTGGACAGGTCGACGTGCAGTTCGTCGGCGGTGAAGCTGAGCTTCTGCGCGCGTTCCGGGTCAGCGGCAAACCACTCGCGCAGGTTCGGGGTGAGAGCCTTGTGGTGAGCGGACAGAGCCGACCAGGCAGAGGTGGTCGTGGGGTCAATAGAAGTAGTCATGGTTCCATTCTCTTATTTTCGGGTGCCTATGTCACCTCTTTCGAAGGTGATATGGGACGATACGGCGAAAAAAATCGAAACCTGGCACGTCATTGTGGGCCTTGCAGTATCAAGATGTAGAGTAAACCCCATGACTTCTTCACCTGAACACACGCCCGCTGATACTCACGCGCCACGCTACCTGCTCGTTTCTCGCGCAGGAGAAACCCTCCTCACCGCTGACGGAACCGTGCACTACCTGACCGGTCACGATGCTGCCGAGCCGCTGACCGAAGACGCGATCCTTGCGCGCAGCGTAATCCGCCCCGCCGCCTACGGTGCTGACGCCCAGAAGAATAGTGGGGCAGAGGTGCACGTGCTCTACTGCGAGGATGAAACCCTCGCGCAGTTTGCCGCAGAGCTGAGCATCCCCGGTGTACACGTTTCAGATAGCGACTTCCTCTACTACCCGGTCCACGAGGACCCGGAAGGCCGCGCCCACTACGCCACCGCCCTGGCACGCCGCGACTACCTGATCGAGATGCGCTACTCCGCCTACAGCGGCGAGGAGGCGCCCCTCGGCTCGAAGGGAATCCGCCGCACCGCCTCGGGCGAAATGGTGTTTCCCCGTATCGAACCCGCCGTGATGGCGCTGGTGACCAGCCGCGACGGCGAGCGCGTGCTGTTGGCGAATAACCGCCAGTGGCACCCCAACCGCTTCGCCCTCATCGCCGGATTCGTTGACCCTGGCGAAAACCTCGAGGAAGCAATCGCCCGTGAGGTCTATGAGGAAATCGGCTTGCACGCCCTCAGCACCGAGTACCGTGTGAGCGATGTGTGGCCTTTCCCGCGTTCGCTCATGATTTGCTACCGGGTGCGCGTGGATGAGAATGAGACCATCACCCATCATGACGGAGAAATCCGTGCCGCACGCTGGTTCACCGCCGCCGAGCTGCGTGAGGCGATTGCTATTTCGGAGGAGCGCGGCAACAGCAACGAGGACGACCCCGCCAAGCTGGAGCTACCCGGCACGAACGCTGTCGCCCGCCGCATGATTGATGAGTGGCTCGCGGAAAAGCCCTAGTGATACACTGGTAGCTAAGCCCAACGGAGGGGGTCCGTTTTGGCGTGCCCGGAAACGCTCTCACTTTAGAGTGGCTCCGTCGGCAAACGCTCAAACCGGCAAACACCCCCAGATACCTATCTGAAGGTACTGCCCCCGTGACCCCCGCGCCTTCTAGAGCGCACCCGCTGGCAAGACTATCCCCTAGATTTAAGCGAGAAACTTAACGCATGTCTGAAAACACCGCTTCGCGCCCCGACCTTCGCAATGTGGCCATCGTGGCACACGTTGACCACGGCAAGACCACCATCGTCGACGCGATGCTGCAGCAGACCCACGCCTTCTCTGACCACGCAGATGTTGAAGACCGAGTCATGGACTCCGGCGACCTCGAACGCGAAAAGGGCATTACCATTCTGGCGAAGAACACCACTGTGTTCTACAACGGCCCCTCTGCTAACGGCGAGACCATCACCATCAACGTGGTCGACACCCCCGGCCACGCCGACTTCGGTGGCGAGGTGGAGCGCGGCCTGTCCATGGTTGACGGCGTTGTGCTGCTTGTGGACGCCTCCGAGGGCCCGCTGCCCCAGACCCGCTTCGTGCTGCGTAAGGCACTGGCCGCCAAGCTTCCCGTGATCCTCGTGGTCAACAAGGTGGACCGCCCCGACTCCCGTATCGACGAGGTCGTGAGCGAGTCCATGGACCTGCTGCTGGGCCTGGCCTCCGACCTGGCCGAGGAGGTCCCCGACCTGGACCTGGACGCCGTGCTGAACGTTCCGGTCGTGTACGCCTCCGGTAAGGCCGGCGCCGCCTCCCTGAACCAGCCCGCTGACGGCCAGCTGCCCGACAACGACGATCTCGAGCCGCTGTTCAAGACCATCATCGAGCACGTGCCCGCCCCCACCTACGACCCCAACGAGGTTCTGCAGGCACACGTGACCAACCTGGACTCCTCCCCGTTCCTGGGCCGTCTGGCACTGGTCCGTATCTTCAACGGCACCCTGAAGAAGGGCCAGACCGTCGCCTGGGCACGCCACGACGGCGAGATCAAGAACGTCCGTATCTCCGAGCTGCTGGCCACCAAGGCGCTGGACCGCGTTCCCGCCGAGTCCGCCGGCCCCGGCGAGATTGTCGCGGTTGCGGGTATCGAGGACATCACCATCGGTGAGACCCTGACCGACGCCGAGAACCCCAAGCCCCTGCCGCTAATCAAGGTGGACGACCCCGCGATCTCCATGACCATCGGTATCAACACCTCCCCGCTGGCCGGCCGCGTCAAGGGCGCAAAGGTCACCGCGCGTCAGGTGAAGGACCGCCTGGACCGCGAGCTCATCGGTAACGTGTCCATCAAGGTTCTGCCCACCCAGCGTCCGGATGCCTGGGAGGTTCAGGGCCGTGGCGAGCTCGCCCTGGCAATCCTTGTGGAGCAGATGCGCCGCGAGGGCTTCGAGCTGACCGTGGGTAAGCCCCAGGTGGTCACCAAGACCATCGACGGCAAGGTGTATGAGCCCATGGAGCACATGATTATTGACGTGCCCGAGGAGTACCTGGGCGCCGTCACCCAGCTGATGGCATCTCGTAAGGGCCGCATGGAGAACATGGCAAACCACGGTACCGGTTGGGTCCGTATGGAGTTCGCCGTTCCCGCCCGTGGCCTGATCGGCTTCCGCACCCAGTTCCTGACCGAGACCCGCGGTGCCGGCATTTCCTCCTCGTACTCGATTGAACCCGAGCCCTGGGCCGGCGAGATTGAGTACCGCACCAACGGTTCGCTGATTGCTGACCGCGCCGGCGTGGTGACCCCCTACGCGATGATCAACCTGCAGGAGCGCGGCACCTTCTTCGTGGAGCCCACCTCCGAGGTGTACGAGGGCATGATCGTGGGTATGAACTCCCGTGCCGACGACATGGAAGTGAACATCACCAAGGAAAAGAAGCTGACCAACATGCGTTCTTCGACCGCGGACAACTTCGAAAATCTGACCCCGCCGAAGAAGCTGACCCTCGAGGAGTCCCTCGAATTCGCCCGCGAGGACGAGTGCGTTGAGGTGACCCCCGAGGCCATCCGTATCCGCAAGGTCATCCTTGACTCCAACGAGCGTGTGCGCGAGTTCCGCCGCCGCGCCCGCGCCAACTAATTGCGCTGACGATACGACCATCGGGCCGTAGCGTTTCGAAGAGCCGCCGCCACCTTCCGGAAGGAAGAGGGCGGCGGCTCGGCGTATTCGGGCAGGTCGGGGAGCGAAACCGGGACCGCTCAATACTGAGGTGAGCCTACCCCCGCCGCCGTGTAAGATAAGACCGTGTGCTGAGACAGCGTGCACCCCCGCAGACGCCCTGCGCGCGGGGTGAGGCGTGAGCCCCAGAGGCACATCCCAGTCCGTGCGTTATGAGAGGGAATTCCCGTGTCCGCATCCGACAACAGCCCGCAGGAAGCCGAGCAGCAGAAGCCGCAGGAAGCCGCGACCCCCAGTTACCCCACGCAGGGTGAGCGCATCGCATCCGGGGCCAAGCGCGACCTGCTGCCCACAAACTACGATTCGGAGCAGGCGCGCATCCTCTTCGTGCATGCGCACCCCGACGACGAGACCTCCTCGACCGGCGCGACGATGGCCCACTACGCCCAGAAGGGCGCCGAGGTGTACCTCATCACCGCAACCCGCGGTGAGCTGGGCGAGGTCATCCCGCAGCAGCTACAGCACCTGGAGGTCGGTAAGCCCGGATGCACCGACAACGGCGAAGCGCTGGGGGAGTACCGCGTGGGCGAGCTGAACGGTGCTCTCGAGGCTCTGGGCGTGCACCGCCACCTCTTCCTCGGTCAGGAGCCGGCCACCGCCGAGGGCGTGCCGGCCCTCTACCGCGACTCCGGCATGGCCTGGGGCCCGAACGGTAAGCCCATCGCCAACCCCGTCTCGAGCGATGCCTCGCTGACCGCCCAGCCCCTCGAACCGCAGGCGCAGGCCCTGGTCGCCGCAATTCACGAGATCCAGCCGGATGTGCTGGTCACCTACGACGCCGACGGCGGCTACGGTCATCCCGACCACGTGCGCGTGCACCAAATCGTGAAGCGTGCCCTGGAGATTCTGGGGGATGACGAGGACCGACCGCTGCTTACCTGGGGCATTGAGGGCGAGTACAACCCCGAGGACACCCGCGTGCAGGCCGCTATCTTTGGCGACGGCACCGCCAAGCGAAAGGCTATGGAGGCGCACCGCACCCAGATTACGGTGCTGGACGATAAGACCTTCGAGTACTCGAATAAGGTGCCGCAGAAGATTTCTGCCGTTGAGACCTACCGCGTGCTCGACGGCGACCCCACCCGCACGGTCAACCCGAAGCCGCAGGAGGCGGGGCTCGTCTCCACGGTGCTGACCGGCGTGATTCTGGGCACCGTGGCGGCCGTCGCCGGTTCCATCTACCACGCTTGGGTTGTGTACGCAGGCGATGTTGCCCTGCCCGTGGGCTTGCTTATCGCCTACCTGACGATTTTCTTCGCCTCCCTGTGGAGCGCGCTCGCCCTGCGCCGCGGCATGACGGCGGCCATCGTGGGCGGCGTGGCCTTCGTGACCGTGTACTGGCTGGCCTACGGCCGCCCGGATTCGCCCTTCGTGCTCGTGAACCCGGGGCACTCGGCCATCGGCCTGTACGGTGCGCTGTGGTGGTTCGGCGCGCCGGTGGCGGCGATGCTGGGTATGTTCGCGTACACGCGCAACCGGGTGAAGGATGCGCGCTACTTCTCGGCCCGTTCGGCGCATCAGCGTGCGCGTGCCAAGGCCGAGGGCCGGGATAAATAGCGAAGAAAAAGTATGCGTTATTGCGTGTTTTTCCTCGGTGGGAAAAAGGTTGTGCCCACCCACAAATTAATGTGACGAAGATTTCATTTATATAATTTGGGTATTTTTATAATTCACTGACTAGGTGAAATAATGAACGGCGGCAGGGCAGGCTTGCCTAAAAAATAGGCCCCCGCCCGCCGCCGTTCGCTGTCTAATACACCACGAAAATACGATAAAACACCGAGCGCGCGATAGACTATACAAAGACTTCCCCGCCGAGCACCACACGCTCGGCGGTTTACTCTGCAGACCCTGCCCTGGAGAAGGCGACCCGCAGACCGGCGGGCACAGGGCGCACAGCATCGAGAAAGGCACCGACCCATGACCTACGTTATCGCGCTTCCCTGCGTGGACGTCAAAGACCGCGCCTGCGTTGAAGAATGCCCCGTGGACTGCATCTACGAAGGTGACCGCACCCTGTACATCCACCCCGACGAGTGCGTGGACTGCGGCGCCTGCGAGCCCGTCTGCCCCGTCGAGGCCATCTACTACGAAGACGACGTTCCCGAAGAGTGGAGCGAATACGTGAGCGCCAACGCCGACTTCTTCGACGACCTGGGTTCCCCCGGTGGCGCCGCAAAGCTCGGCCCCACCGGCAAGGACGTGCCTTTCATCGCGGCACTGCCCCCGCAGAGCAACTAGCCCCATACCTGAAGCATCCGCGCCCGCAGAGTAATTGCGCGAGTGACCGGATGCACGAGCCCCCACCCCGGCCGATGCGCACCGCACGCGGTGTGCCCCTGGACAAACTGTCTAGGCGCTGGGATGGGGGCTCTTCCTCTAGTCAGCCCCGAAGCCCGGGCGATAGACTGAAGTGACGAAAAATCCCCAAGCGACCAGGTGACACAATGACTTACGGCCTGAACCTGCCCGAATACCCCTGGGAGGCGCTCGCCCCCTACCGCGCCACCGCCGCGGCTCACCCCGGCGGCCCGGTGGACCTGTCCATCGGCACCCCCGTGGACCCCACCCCCGAGCTCATCCGCAACGCGCTCGCCGAGGCATCCGACGCCCACGGCTACCCGACCACCCACGGCACCCCCGCCCTGCGCGAGGCCATCGCCGAATGGTTTGAGCGCCGCCGCGGCGTGAAGGGCCTGGACCCGCAGGCCATCATGCCCACGATCGGCTCGAAGGAGCTCGTAGCCTGGCTGCCCTTCCTGCTGGGCCTGGGCCCCGGCGACGTGGTCGTGTACCCGCGCATCGCCTACCCCACCTACGATATGGGTGCCCGCTTCGCCCGCGCCGAATCCGTGCCCGCCGACAGCCTGGGCGAGCTGGACGCCGACACCCGCAGCCGCGTGAAGCTGATCTGGGTGAACTCCCCGGCCAACCCGAACGGCACGGTCCGCACCGTGGAGCAGCTGCGCGAAATCGTCGCGCAGGCCCGCGAAATCGGTGCCGTGGTGGCCTCTGACGAGTGCTACGCGGAGCTCGGCTGGGGCGCCTGGGACGAGGCCCGCGGCGGTAAGCCTGTGCCCTCCATCCTGGATTCGCGAGTGTGCGACGGCGACTTCACCGGCCTGCTGGCCGTCTACTCGCTGTCCAAGCAGTCGAACCTGGCCGGCTACCGCGCCGCCTTCGTGGCCGGCGCCCCCGAGCTCATGCCGAACATTATCAACAGCCGCAAGCACGCCGGCATGATCGTGCCCGCGCCCGTGCAGGCCGCCATGATTGCCGCCCTGGGCGATGAGGCGCACGTTGCGGCGCAGAAGGACCGCTACCGTGCCCGCCGCGAGGTGCTGGAGGACGCCATAACCGCCGCCGGCGGACGCATCGAGGGCTCCGAGGCGGGCCTGTACCTGTGGACCACCTTCGGCGAGTCCACCTGGGACTCCATCGGCCGCCTGGCCGAGCTGGGCATCATTGCCGGACCCGGCGTGTTCTACGGCGAGGACGGCGAGGGCTACGTGCGCATCGCCCTGACCGCCTCCGACGAGGCCGTGGCCAAGGCCGCCGAGCGTCTGAAGGCCTCCGCGGCTAAGTAGACTGGCCGGCCCATCCGCGCGGCGTTACCGAGCCTCTCGCCGGGGACCTAACCTGCATAGCAGAGAAGCCCCCGCACCCTCCCGAAAGGGGAGTGCGGGGGCTTTGCTGTACCTCGGCCGTGCCTACTTGCGGTCGCCGGGGAGCACGAACATCTGAACGGTCGGCGGGTTCGGGTTATCCAGAGCGTCCGGAATCAGGTTTCGGGTCACCTTCGCGGAGGTGCGCGACGCCAGCTTGTCCGTAATGCCGGTTGCTACAGCCGTCAGCACGAAGTTCACCGTCACGAAGAGTGCCGCCGCCAGAATCAGGGTCTGCAGTACGTTGCCGTCACCGGAACCGATGCGGCGCGCCGAGGCGAGCAGCTCCGGGTAGGAGATGATGTAACCCAGGGCGGTATCCTTCAGAATCACCACGAACTGGCTGAGCATCGAGGGCATCATTGCGGTGAACGCCTGCGGAAGCAGGATCCGAATCAGCGTTTGGGTCGGGGTCAGACCAATCGCAAGACCCGCCTCGCCCTGACCGCGAGGAAGCTGCTTCACGCCCGAGCGCAGCAGCTCAGCAATCACCGAACCGTTGTACAGGGTCAGACCAATGACCACGGCGATGAAGGGCAGCTGAGCAGGCGGAAGACCGCTGTACTTGCCCAAGAACAGCCAGAAGAAGATCATCATGATCAGCACGGGCACGGCGCGGAAGAACTCCACGACCACGGTGCCGAACCAGCGGATAACGCGGTACTGGGAGAGTCGAGCAATACCGAAGACCACACCGAACGCAACCGAGGTAACCACCGAAACCGCTGCCGCCGACAGGGTCGAGGCGAGGCCCGGCAGGTAGTAGGAGCTCCAGGCGCGGGCGGTGAACAGATCAGTCCACTTCTCCGGCTCCATCTGGCCCTTCTCACCCATCACGGTCAGCACATACACCGCAAATAGCGCGAAAAGGACTACCGCAGCAATGTTGAAGATGCGGATACGACGCTGCGCAATAGGACCCGGCTCATCGAAAAGCACCGAAGAAGCGGCGCGGGTGTCATTACTGATAAAAGGGTTTTTCATCGCTTCACCGCCAGCTTACGGGATGACCAGGTGGTCAACGCACCAATGGGAACAACAATGATGACGAAGCCCATCGCAAACATGATGAAGATAGCGAGCACCATGTTCGCGTCGAACTCAATCATGGATTTCATCAGCCCGGAGGCCTCAGCCACCGACGCGACCGAGGCGACAGTGCTGTTCTTCGTCAACGCAATCAGAGTATTGCCGAGCGGGGTAATGGCACCGCGTAGAGCCTGAGGGAAAATCACCAGGCGGGCGGTGTCGAAGAAACCCAGACCGATAGCGCGTGCCGCCTCAGCCTGACCCTTCGGCACGGTGTTCACACCCGAACGGATCGCCTCGCAGATAAACGCTGAATGGTAAATCGACAGGGCAATGACCGCGTACACGAAGAAGTTCGTGTCGAAATCGTGTGAGAAGGAGAGCTGGAACTGCGTC
Organism: Rothia mucilaginosa; assembly: GCF_001061665.1. GTDB lineage: Bacteria > Actinomycetota > Actinomycetes > Actinomycetales > Micrococcaceae > Rothia > Rothia mucilaginosa_A. Next base: position 402,575 of record NZ_JVSP01000002.1, read on the forward strand.
CACACACCCAAAATGGCGAAAGTCATCATGATGGTGAGCGGAGTATTACGGACAGTATGCACGTAGGCGGTGCCCACCCATCGCAGGGACGGGACGGGGCTGATGCGCATGAGCGCCAGCACGGTACCGAGAACGAACGAGCCAATGGCCGCCCAGAAGGTCAGCTCAATATTGGTCATGAAGGCGCCGACCACATCGTACTTGGACAGGAGGGTGCCGAGTTGGTCAAAGAATGACATTCGTGAACCTCTCTAGAGGCCTAGGCGCAGGAGGTGCCCAGGTGCGGCGGGTTGGTTTCGGTGTTGTAGTGGTAGCCTGTGCCTTCGGTGTACTTGGTGATGAGCTTCTCCCAGGTACCGTCGGCAACCATCTCGTTGATGGCGTTGTTCACGGCTTCGCACTTGTCGGTGCCCTTGGGCAGGCCCACGCCGTAGCGTTCGGTCGTGAAGGGGGAGCCGACCACTTTCAGCTTGCCCTTGTTCGCTTTGGTGGCTGCCAGACCGGCGAGGGTTATGTCGTCGGTGGTGACGGCGTCCACCACGCCGCCGTTGAGGGCGACCACGCAGTCGGAGTAGCTATTCTGCTTGACCAGGTTCACGTTCTTGGCGAACTTGTCCTGGACCTTCTTGGCGCTGGTGGAGCCGGTCACGGAGCAGAGGTTCTTGCCGTTGAGGTCGTCGGGGCCGTGAATATCGGTGTTATCGGCACGCACGAGCAGGTCCTGGCCCGCGGTGTAGTAGGGGCCGGCGAAGTCCACGGTCTTCTTACGGCTATCAGAGATAGAGTAGGTCGCAAAGATCATGTCTACCTGACCGGTATTGAGCATGTTTTCGCGGTTAGCGGCGGGGGATTCGACGAACTCAATCTGCTCTTCGGAGTAGCCGAGCTTACCGGCGACGTAGCGCGCCACCTCCACGTCGAAACCGGTGTAGGTGTTGCCGTCCTGGTAACCGAGGCCGGGCTGGTCTACTTTGATGCCGATGCGGATCTTGTGGTCGCTTTCTGCGCTGGAGCATCCGGCGAGGACGCCGGTCAGAGCGAGGGATGCTGCTGCGGCGAGTGCCGCGAGCTTGCGTGAATATTTTTGCATGTTGGTCCCTCTGCTTTAGTGGTTGATGATCTTGGAGAGGAAGTCCTTGGCGCGGTCGCTCTTCGGGTTGGTGAAGAACTCGTCCGGGTGCGCCTCTTCGACGATCTCGCCGTCGGCCAGGAAGACGATGCGGTCTGCTGCCTTGCGGGCAAAACCCATTTCGTGGGTCACCACGATCATGGTCATACCCTCCCTCGCGAGGGAGACCATGGTGTCGAGCACCTCGTTGACCATTTCGGGGTCGAGCGCGCTGGTGGGTTCGTCGAAGAGCATGACCTTAGGTCTCATGGCGAGTGCGCGGGCGATGGCGACGCGCTGCTGCTGACCGCCGGAAAGCTCTGCGGGCATCTTGTGCACCTGGGAATCCACGCCGACCTTTGCGAGTAGCTTCATGGCCTCCGCTTCTGCCTCCGACTTGGAGATCTTGCGGATTCGGCGGGGTCCAAGGGTTACGTTATCGAGGATGTTCTTGTGCGCGAAGAGGTTGTAGGACTGGAAGACCATGCCGACTTCCGCGCGGAGCTTGGCGAGGGCTCGGCCTTCTTCGGGTAGTTCTTGTCCGTCAATGGTGATGGATCCGCTGGTGATAGTTTCGAGGCGGTTGATGGTTCGGCAGAGGGTGGATTTGCCGGATCCGGAGGGGCCGAGGAGGACGACGACCTCACCTTTTCCCACGGAAAGATTGATGTTCTTCAGAACGTGGTTGGTGCCGTAGTACTTGTTGACGTTGGCGATTTCGATGAGGTTTTTCTGCGCTTCGGGAGCTGCCTGTGCGGACATGATGAACCCTTTCACGTGAGGTGCGTCTATGATGCGGGTTGTCTGTATGCTGAGTTTTCAGCTTACGCCTCATGCGGTTTCCTGTCTGCAAAATATTCACTTTACTGTGTAAGCAATGTGAATTTTTAAGCATGAATGCATAGTTATAGTATTTTTGACGTAAAAATATGGGTAAAAAACACCCCATCTTCACACAAGGCTCTGACTAGGGAATATATTCTTCCCTATCTCTACTCACTCACGAGGTGTCAAACGCCTTTGGGGAGGTAGTCACGACTTGGTAAAAATTTCGAAAAAAGCGCAGAAAAGTGCCCGATAGGTGAGACAACACCTATCGGGCATCCTTCAACACCCCAGCAGGAGGGGCTAAAACTGCTTAGGCTTCGTAACCGTTGGGGTTATTCTTCTGCCAGTTCCAGTGGTCGCGAACCATGGTCTTGATATCACGGGTAGCGCTCCAACCCAGGTCAGCCAGGGCGGAGGAGGGATCGGCGTACGAGACCGCAACGTCACCGGGGCGACGATCCACAATCTTGTACGGCAGCTCCTTGCCGCACGCCTCCTCGAAGGCGTGCAGAACCTGCAGAACCGAGTAGCCGTTGCCGGTACCCAGGTTCCAGGTGTGCAGGCCGCCGTGCTGGGTGATGTAATCCAGCGCCTTCAGGTGGCCGTCGGCCAGGTCGACCACGTGGATGTAGTCGCGCACGCCGGTACCGTCAACGGTCGGGTAGTCGTTGCCGAAGACGTTCAGGTGGTCGCGGCGACCCACTGCAACCTGGGCGATGAAGGGCACCAGGTTGTTCGGGATGCCCGCCGGGTCCTCGCCGATACGGCCGGACTCGTGCGCGCCCACCGGGTTGAAGTAGCGCAGCAGAGCAATGTTCCACTTGGAGTCGGATGCGGCCAGGTCGACCAGCATGTCCTCGATGTGCTCCTTGGTACGGCCGTAGCAGGACTGCGCATCCATGTTCATCTTCTCGATCAGAGGCATGGATTCGGGCTCACCGTACACGGTAGCGGAGGAGGAGAACACGATGGAGTGGCAGTCGGCCTCGTCCATGGCGTAGAGCAGGTTCAGGGTGCCGGCCACGTTGGTCTGGTAGTACCACAGCGGCTTCTCGGCGGACTCACCCACAGCCTTCAGACCCGCGAAGTGAATCACGGCGTCGGGGCGAACCTGCTTGAAGAGGGCCTTCATACCCTCCAGGTCGAGCAGATCAACCTTGTGGAACTCGGGAGCGCGGCCGGCCAGCTCGGTGACGCGCTTGAGGGACTCTTCGGAGGAGTTGGAGAGGTTATCCATGACGACGACGTCGTGGCCTGCCTTGAGCAATTCAAGTACGGTGTGCGAGCCAATGTAGCCGGCACCGCCGGTAACGAGTACCTTCATGATGTCCTTTCGAGCAAAAATTCCGGAGTGAACCGGACGGAGCATGTGCTGTTGAGCTGTATCTAATGGTACAGGGGTCGAAGCAACAGAATGGTTTTATGCACTGTGCGCTTGTGCACTCCGGTGTGAGCATGTGGGAGGCACGTAAAGGGCTACGGACGGTGAAGTTATCGAGGATGGGATGCGAGCCCCGCGCACAACGTAGAAAAGGGGCCGGGATGCTTCACGCATCCCGACCCCAAAAGATTGCAGGGGCGGCCGGCATTAGCCCAGGCTGGCCCAGACTAGTTCAGGTACAGACTAGTTCAGGTGCAGTGCCTCGTTCAGCTCCACGGTGTTCTTCGCACGCGGCAGAACCTCAATCGCGCCGCTCAGCGAATTGCGGCGGAACAGCAGGTTCGACACGCCGGACAGCTCCGCAGCCTTCACCACGCGCGCCTCCTGACCGGGCAGCAGAACACTCACACGCGAACCGGCGGTCACGTATAGACCAGCCTCAACCACGCAGTCATCACCCAGGGCAATACCGATACCGGACTCCGCGCCCAGCAGGGAACGCTCACCAATGGATACGCGCTGAGTGCCGCCACCGGAGAGGGTACCCATCGTGGAGGCGCCGCCACCCACATCCGAACCGTCGCCGACCACAACGCCCTGAGAAATACGGCCCTCAACCATGGAGGTGCCCAGGGTACCGGCGTTGAAGTTCACGAAGCCCTCGTGCATCACGGTCGTTCCGGAGGCCAGGTGCGCGCCCAGGCGCAGACGGTCGCCGTCGCCAATACGCACGCCGGCGGGAACCACGTAATCCACCAGGCGCGGGAACTTATCAATGTGGCTCACGCTCAGGTGGCCCAGCTTGCGCAGGCCAATCGCCAGCTTCTGGAACTCGGCGGCTAGCACCGGGCCGTGGTTGGTCCACGCCACGTTCGCGAGGGTGCCGAACAGGCCATCCAGGTTCAGCTCGTTGGGGCGAACCAGGGTGTGGGAGAGCAGGTGCAGACGCAGGTACGCGTCGAGTGCATCTTCGGGGGCCTCATCCAGGTTGATGGAGGCGGTGCGCACCTCGGTGCGAGCATTGCGCGCCGGGTGCTCAGCGGCCAGTTCCTCCAGCTCGTCCGCGATGGACAGGTCTGGGGTCTGGGTGAGGGAGGGGGCGGGGAACCAGGCATCCAGGACGGTGCCGGCGTGCTCGCCAGAGACAACAACATTGACCAGTGCGACGCCGGAGGCGTAACGGGGAGTGTTTTCAGACATGCACACCATTATATGGGCTGTAGCACACCGAGCATCAGGATCGTCGGCGTTCGTCTCACGAACAGATGCGCGAGCCCCGGGATGCGGGGCGCCCCCAGCCTGTATCGTGGAGGGATGACTGTGAATCACCACGCACCCCTGGACCTGAACGTATCCATGCCCGAGCTGACCCGCGCCCTGCTCGACTACGAATCGGTATCCGACCACGAGAAGGACCTGGCCGATGCCGTGTACGCGGCGCTCGCGGCCTACCCGCACCTGCATCTGACCCGCGACGGGGACGCCATCATCGCCCGCACCGAATTCCCGCCGATGCCCGGTGAAGAGGGGGAACGCACCCGCATTATCCTGGCCGGTCACCTGGACACCGTGCCCCTGCCCACCGTCGAGGGTTCCCTCGGCACCGTGCCGGCAACCGTCCGCGAGGAAGACGGCGAGTACGTGCTCTACGGACGCGGCGCGACCGACATGAAGGGTGGCGTGGCCGTCCAGCTGAAGCTTGCCGCCGAGCTGACCGCGCGGGACACCGACTACAACCTGACCTACATCTTCTACGACCACGAGGAGGTCGCGAGCGAGCTCTCCGGCCTGGCGCGCCTGATCCGCAACCACGGCGAGCTCATCACCGACGCCGACTTCGGCGTACTGCTCGAGCCGACCAACGGCACGATTGAGGGCGGCTGCAACGGCACCATGCGTTTCTTCGTGCGCACCCGCGGCCTGGCCGCCCACTCGGGCCGGGCCTGGCGCGGCGAGAACGCAATCCACGCCCTGGCGCCCGCGCTGGCGGCGCTCGCCTCCTACGAGCCGAAGACCATCGCCGTGGAGGGGCTGGAATACCGCGAGGGCCTGAACGCGGTGCAGATCTCTGGCGGCGTGGCCGGCAACGTGATTCCCGACGCGGCGGCGATGCACGTGAATTATCGTTTCGCCCCCGATAAGACCCTGGACGAGGCGGTCGCTCACGTTCGCGAGGTGTTCGCCGGGTACGAGCTGGACTTCGTGGACCTCTCCCCGGCGGCCCGCCCCGGCCTGGACACCCCGCTGGCCGCCTCCCTGATTGAGGCGGTGGGGCAGGAGCCCCAGCCGAAGTACGGTTGGACGGACGTGGCGCGCCTGAGTGAAATCGGAATCCCGGCCGTGAACTTCGGTCCCGGTGACGCCCTGCTGGCCCATACCGACAACGAGCACGTACGCTTCAGCCAGCTGACCCGCTGCCACGCGGACCTGCGCGCCTGGCTACTCAACGACCGCGACGACGAGGACTAGGAGGCGCTTCCCGGCCCGGTTGCGTGCCGAACGGCGGCATGGGCCCCGTGCGCGAACCCCGTGCGCGAACCCGGACCAAAGCCCTCCGCCTGCCGGCCACCGCGTTGTCGCCCCGGCCGGCCGGCATCTCACAGCGTCATAGAAGGGGAGACAACGCATCTCTCTTCTAAGATGGAGAGTATCCATACACGTTATTCGAGAGGACAGAGTTGAACATTCTTCTGATTCTGCTCGCCCTGATCCTGCTGGTCATCGCCTCGCTCACGGTGATTGCGCTCGGCGGCCACCGCGCCGTGCCCGGCGCAGCGTTCTTCAACGCCGTGGGCCGTGACGGCCTGGGAGTCTTCGACACGGTCGACGACCTGGACGTCATCGCCAAGCCCTTCAGGGCCCCCGCATCGCAGGCCGTGCCCGCCGAGGGCCCCCGGGCCGTGCAGGAAGAGCCGGAACCCCTTCCTCTGGCCGTGCCGCATACCGGTAACGTTGAGCGGACCCTGAGCGCCCACGACTTCGTGGATCACCACGTGGACAAGCCCTCGGGCGCCTCCGCGGTATCCTCCGCCGAGAAGCCGCAGAGCGGGGAGGCCCGATGAGCGCACGCGCCGGGCTCACCGAATCGAGCGAGCCGGCGGAGCATACCGCATCCCGCGTCGAGCAGAACCGGTCCGAGTCCTTCGACGAGGCCCTGACATGGATGTACACCTCCTCCGCCGAGCGTCTGCGCCGCGTGGGGGAGCGTCTGCGCGCCCTGCCGGCCTGGCTTTCGGTGCTGCTCATCTACGGGATTTCGCGTGTGTGGGGCTTCGTGGTGTTCGCCGTGGTCGGCCAGCAGCAGCTGCGCGGCCCCTGGGGTGAGCATCTGAGCTACCTCTCCTTCATCAGCACCTGGGATGCCGGCTGGTACGAGCAGATTGCGCTCAACGGTTACCCGAGCGAGCTGCCGGTCAATGCGATGGGTGTCGTCCAGCAGAATCAGTGGGCGTTTTACCCCATCTTTCCGCTACTCTCGCAGGGAATCAGCCGCCTGACGGGCATCGCCTACTACCCGGTGGCCGCCACCGTCGCGTTGTTGGCCGGTTTCGCGGCGGCCTGGATCATCTACCTGCTCTTTGACGCCTCGGTGAAGGCGGCCCGCCTCGCGCGTTCCGGATCTGACTCCGCCGATGCTGAGCCCGCCTCCTCGTTGGCCCTGTGGGGCACGGCCCTGGTGTCGTTCCTGCCGGTGGCTCCCGTGCTTCAGGTGCCTTACGCCGAGTCACTGAACCTGGTGTTCCTGGCCGGTGCGCTACTGTGCCTCGTGAAGGGGCGTTACGGCTGGCTGGTGCCGGTTGCGGCCCTGGCCTGCCTTTCCCGCCCGGTGGGCGTTCCGCTGGGTGCAGCGGCGGGCCTGTGGTGGTTCGCCTGCTGGGTTCGGTCGAGTCGCGCTATGGGCATTGGCACGGCGTTTGTGCGCCGTGCGGGGCAGCTGGTGAGCGCCCTGCTGGTGTGCGCGTGCGCGCTGGTGTGGCCCGCGATTGCGTGGTCGGCTACGGGCCGCGTGGATGCGTACACCGCCACGGAGACGGCCTGGCGAGGCACGCATCTGGCGCCGATTCAGCCGTGGCTGACACAGGGGTACCTGTACTTTGGGTATGCGGCCCCGATCCTGCTGGTTCTGCTGATCCTGGGTTTCGTCGCGCTGTGCCTGAGCCCGGTGGCGCGAAGCGTTTTGGCGGCCCCGCTGAATCTGTGGTGCGTCTGCTACTTCGCCTACCTGATTCTGTTCCTCAACCCGCAGTCGTCGACGTTCCGTCTGCTGCTACCGCTGTTCCCGCTGGTCGTGGTGGCGGCGGCGCTGAGCCGTTCGCGGGCTTACCGTTGGGCGTTGCTGGTTGGGGGCGCGTGCGCGCAGTGGGGCTGGGTGGGCTGGCTGTGGCATTGGAAGCAGCTCCCCGGCGGTGGAGATTATCCGCCGTAAACCGCTGATTCTTTCCAGCGGGTGCTTGGGACCGCCGGTGTGCTGCCGGCGGTCTTTTGCGTTCGGGAGGCGGGCGTGTCTGCGGTAGGAGCCGCAGCGTTTTACCCGGCGGTGGAGATTATCTGCCGTAAACCGCTGTTGTGGCATTCTTAGCCGAGGGCGCAATACTTTCGGCGGGGCTTTAGCTCGCGCATCCCGCAGGTCCAGAGCTTAAAGACACGTTCGTATGGGCCCTTTTGGTCGGCGGCACCGGCCCGGAGCTGATAATCTATATTCTGTGTTTGGTATTAGTGGCACCGAGTTGATTATTCTGGCCATCATCACGTTTGTGGTGATTGGCCCCGAACGCATGCCCGAATACGCCCGTCAGATTCGCGAGTTCGTCAAGACCGTGCGCCGCATGGCCTTTGACGCTAAGGACGACTTCAAAGAGGCCCTGGGCGAGACGGGCCTGGAGGACATCAACTGGCGCCAGTACGACCCCCGCCAGTACGACCCCCGCGTGATTGTGCGTCAGGCATTCGCCGAGGACGACGCCGAGCGCGAGCGCGAGGCGAAGGCCCGCGAGGAGGCGCTGCTGAAGGAGCAGGAGAAGGCTGAGAGCCACTCCCTCCCGCGAGGCGCGTACGCCCCCTTCGACGTGGACGCCACCTAAGATTTTGAAACGAAAGAACCCCGCACCGGTCACGGCGCGGGGTTCTTTCTGTATCAGCTTTTCAGTGTCAGCTTTCTATCGGCGGCTTCTAGAGGCTCTAGCTCTAGACGAAGAGCGGCAGGCTCTGTCCCGCCCTCGACTCGCCGGAGTGCAGAAGCTTCGAAGCGATGGACTGGATCTCTTCGGCGGTTGCGGAGTCGGGGCGACCCCACACGACGGGCATGCCCTCGTCACCGCCGGTACGCAGGTTCACGTCCAGGGGGACCGAGCCGAGCAGCGGGACGGGGTAGGAGAGCGCCTCCGAGAGACGCTCAGCGAGCACCTGCCCGCCCCCGGAACCGAACATGTCGAGCACGGTGCCGTCGGGCAGGGTCATAGCGGCCATGTTCTCGACCACGCCCACGACCTTCTGGCCGGTCTGCAGGCTCAGGGTGCCGGCGCGTTCGGCCACATCCACGGCGGCGTGCTGCGGGGTGGAGATGAGCACAAGCTCCGCGTTGGGCAGCAGCTGCGCCATGGAGATGGCAATATCGCCGGTGCCGGGTGGCAAATCGAGTAGCAGCACATCCAGGGCGCCGAAGTGCACGTCCATGATGAACTGCTCCAGCGCGCGGTGCAGCATGGGGCCGCGCCAGGCCACCGGCTCGTTGCCCTTGAGGAACATGCCGATAGAAATCACGCGAATAAAGCCGCCGCCGACCTGCGCATCGCCCCAGCGGCGGGCGGGGGCGGGGACATCCACGGTCGGCGGAAGAATCAGGTCATCCAGGCGTGTGGGGGCATCGGTGATGCCGAGCAGGCCCGGAATCGAGAAGCCGTGCACATCCGCGTCGATAATGCCCACCGAGAGCCCGCGCGAGGCGAAAGCCGCCGCAAGGTTGGCCGTCATGGAGGACTTGCCCACGCCTCCCTTGCCGGACACCACGCCGAACACGCGGGTCAGCGAACCGGGGGCGGTGAACGGGTTGGTGCGTTCGGGCTTAAGCATCGAACGCAGGGCGGAACGCTGTTGCGGGTTCATCGCGCCCACCTGCAGCTGCACTCGCTCGATGCCCTCGACGGTGGCGGCGGCCTCGCGCACCTGCTGCTCGATGGTGTTCTTCAGCGGGCAGCCCTCGATGGTGAGCAGAACCTTCACCTCGGCCCAGTGGCGGCCGGGAATCGGTTTACCGCGCTCATCCAGCTCGGGATGCACGAGCGCGGTCTCGACCATGCCGAGCTCCGTGATGGGGCGGCGCAACTCCGGGTCCTCCACACGGGCAAGGGCCGCGTAGAGCGCGTCCTGCAGCGGGTTATCGGCGCTCACGGGCGCCTCCCTCCGGGATATCGCCCGAGGTCTTGGCAGGGTTCTCCGCCTTCCGCTCGCCCGGGTCCTCAGCGTGCGCGGAGCCCTTGGTCTCCTCACCCTCGGTCTCCTCACCCTCGAGGCCGTCGGAGGCGTCAATATCGTCGATGGCCTCCTCCAGGTCCTCAATGTCCTCGCTGATGTCCTGCAGCTGCTCGGCGTGGCGCTCCTGCTCCTGCGCAATGTTCTGCAGTTCCTCAAGAATGTCGCGCAGCTCGCTACGGACGAAGTCTCGGGTCGCCACCTCGCGCAGGGCAATACGCAGCGAAGCGATCTCGCGGGTCAGGTACTGGGTCTCCTCCAGGTTCTGCTGGTCACGCTTACGGTCCTCGGACGCCACCACGCGGTCACGGTCGTCCTGACGGTTCTGCGCGAGCAGCAGCAGGGGAGCGGCGTAGGAGGCCTGCAGAGACAGCATCAGGGTCAGCAGGGTGAAGTTCAGGCTACGCGGGTCGAACTGCATCTCCTCCGGCGCCAGGGAGTTCCAGGCCAGCCACACGCCACAGAAAATGGTCATCCACATCAAAAACTGCGGGGTACCCATGTAGCGCGCAAACGCCTCGGTCATGCGGCCGAAGGAGTCCGGGTTGGGGCTGGCAAACAGCCTCGGCTTGCGGGTGCCGGGGGTGCTCAGCTGCGATTCGCCGCGCTGCGGGCGGGAATCGCCGCGCTCGCGGTTGCGTTCAGCGTACTTCTTCTCCAGACGGTCCTTGAGAATACGCGCCTTATCGATGCGGGGGTTCTCTTCAGTACGGTTTGCGTCGCGGCGGTTCGAATCAGGCAAAGCGTCGTCCTACCTTTCGTACGGGAGTTCCATCATCGTAAGTTCGCCAGTCTTCGGGCAGGAGAGCATCGAGCACGTCGTCGATGGTCACTGCGCCTACCAGGCGGTGCGAATCGTTCACAATGGGAACGATGGTCAGGTCGTAGGTCGCGAGCACGCGAGCCAGCTCTTCCAAACTGGCCTGGTCAGAGACCGGCTCGGTGTCGGTGTCGAGGATGTGGCCGATGGGCTCGCTCGGCGGCACGCGCAGCAGCTTCTGCATGTGCACCAGACCCAGGTACTTGCCGGTCGGCGTTTCCAGGGGCGGGCGGGTCACCATGACGGCAGCCGCCATTGCCGGAGGAATTTCCTCGGCACGGATGTGCGCAAGCGCCTCGGCGACGGTCGCCTCGGGGGAGAGGATGATTGGCACCGGGTTCATGAGCGAACCGGCGGTACCCTCGTCGTATTCGAGCAGTCGACGCACGTCGTCTGCCTCGTCGGGCTCCATGAGTTCCAGCAGCTTCTCACGCTGGGCGTCGTCGAGCTCGATGAGAAGGTCGGCCGCGTCGTCCGGTTCCATCTCTTCGAGGACCTGCGCGGCACGTTCGTCGTCCAGGTACGACAGAATCTGCACCTGGTCCTCGGCGGGCAGCTCCTGCAGAACGTCCGCGAGGCGTTCGTCCTGCAGCTCGGCGGCGATTTCGACCATGCGCTTATCGCTCATCTCGTGGATGGCATCCGCCAGGTCGGCAGGCTTGGAGTTTTCGTGGTTGGCCACGAACGCTGTTGCCGCCTGCGGTTCCACATCGGTGGAGAGCAGAGCCTCGTCCCAGTCGACGATGAGGGTCTCCTTGGAACGGCGGCGCCACGTGCTGGAGCCGGAGCTGACGCGGGAGACGAACAGCTCGGTCACGCCCCAGTCGCCGTTGCGGCGCTGCTCAATCGCGACGTCCTCGATAACGGCGTCGCCGCTGCCGTCAAGCAGGCGTACGCGGCGGTCGAAGAGCTCACCGACGATGAGGGTCTCGGAGTTGCGCTGCTCGAAGCGGCGCAGGTTCACCAGGCCGGTCGAAATAATCTGGGAGGCGTCGATGCTGCGCACGCGGGTCATGGGCATGAATACGCGTTTCTTGCCGAGCACCTCAACGATGATGCCGACGACAATCGGCTCGGTGCCCTTGGCGGGGCGGGCGCCGGCAATGGAGGCACCCAGGCCGCGTTTGAGCACGACAACATCGCGGAGACGGCCGAGGCGGTCACCGAAGGGGTCAAAAACGTCGAGGCCCAGAAGGCGGGCAATGTAAATCTTGCTGGGGGCGCTGAACTTAGAATTGCTCACCCCTCTAGGGTACGCTCCGCCGCCTGGAATCGCACTTTGAGCGTTCTCGTTCTCAGCGGTGCCCGCAGGGAAGCCCCGCGGCCGGGCCCTGGACAGGCCGGTACAATTAATGCCATGACTTTTCAGCTGCCGAATCTGCCCAATACCCCGCCCTCCTCGTTTATGGCCTCGCGCCTGGCCCAGGCCAACGGCCACCCCCTGCCGAGCGGCGAGCCGGTCGCCTCCTTCGTGCGCCACGACGACGCGCTATCCGCTTTTGACGTGCTGAACGAGCAACAGTTCCCGGTGACTGCCCTGTACCTGGTCAACGACGGCATCCGTCAGGTGGAGTACCCCGTGCAGACCGGCTACGGCCGCGCCCTGCTGGTATCCGCCATCCAGGGTGTCATGATCGGTCTGCTGTACTCGATGTTTGTGGCGGCCGGCGGCACGAACTTTATGAGCGCGCTGCTCTCAACGGTGCCGATTTCAGTGGCCATTTTTGTGCTGTGGCGCGTATTCGACCTGCGCCGCGGCCGCGGGGTTCGCTACCCCATGCGCACCGAGGCGATTCCCTCGCGTACCGTGCTGTACGCTCTGCCGGAGTACGCCCAGGAGGCGCGCCGCGTGCTGGGCGGTCATTCCCGCTTCTCTGCCGCGGTTGCGGCCGCGCGTGCGGCGACCGCCCCGGAGGCTTCGCAGGCGCGTGCCGCTCAGAGCACCGTCTCGATGAACGGTGCGCCGGTTCCGACCGGTGCCCCGAAGGCGCCCTCCTACCGTTCGCAGGCCGGTAGCCAGCCCGCCCCGAACCAGAACCTGCCCGAGCGCGATACCACCGCGCAGAACACGATGGCGCAGAGCGCGGCCCAGAACATGCCCGCGCCCCTCCAGCCCGCGCAGAGCGTTCCGCCCGCCGTCCGGGAGGCAGCAACCGCCGAACAGGTAAACAGCGTGCAGGTGACCGATCAGAAGCCGGATGCGCAGAAGCGTCCGGCTCAGCGCTTCGGCCTGCGCGTGGACGACCCGGAGGAATACGCCAAACTGATTCAACCCAAGCCCGAGCGCCCCACCCCGCGCCCGCAGGGTCTACGCGATAAGCCCTCGAAGGACTCCGAATAGGCTCCAGCCGCAACGGCGGAAAACAGGCGGAGAAGACGGCGACTGAGAAGAGACGCGAAAGCCCCTCACCGATTCACTCGGTGAGGGGCTTTCCTCATGCATAGACAACCGGCATTAACCGGTACGTCCGGCGGGGATGGGGTTACGCCTCCTTGGAGAGCTTAGCCATCCACTCCTCAATCTCCTCGACGGTGCGAGGCAGCGCAGCGGAGAGGTTCACGTTGCCGTCCTCGGTGCAGAGCACGTCGTCCTCAAGGCGGATACCGATACCGCGGTACTCCTCGGGAACCGACAGGTCCTCGTCCTTGAAGTACAGGGCCGGCTCAATGGTGAAGACCATGCCCGGCTCCAGCTCAGCCCACATGTAAAGCTCAGCCTTCGCCTGCGCGCAGTCGTGCACGTCCAGGCCCAGGTGGTGGCTGGTGCCGTGCGGCATCCAGCGGCGGTGCTGACCGCCCTCAACGGTGAGCGAAACATCAGCGGAAACCGGCAGCAGGCCCCACTCCTCCAGGCGGTGCGCCAGAACGTTCATGGCTGCCTCGTGGATTTCGTAGAACTTGGTGCCCGGCTTAGCCACGGCGAATGCGGCGTCAGCAGCTTCCAGCACGGCGTTGTAGACCTTCGCCTGAACCTCGGTGAACTTGCCGTTCACGGGGAAGGTGCGGGTCACGTCAGCGGTGTACAGGGTGTCGTCCTCAACACCTGCGTCCAGCAGCAGCAGCTTGCCCTCGTCCACGGTGCCGTTGTTACGAATCCAGTGCAGGATAGTTGCGTTGTTACCGCACGCTGCGATGGTGTCGTAGCCCAGGTCGTTACCGTCGGTACGTGCCACGGAGAAGAACGCAGTCTCAACCACGCGCTCACCGCGGTGGTGCTCCTTAGCCTTCGGCAGTGCACGAATGACCTCTTCGAAGCCCTTGACGGTCATGTCAACGGAACGCTGCAGGTTCTCAACCTCGATAGCGTCCTTAATCAGGCGAGCCTCGGAGAGAGCCACAGCCAGCTCGGAGTCCAGCTTGTCAGCCTGCTCCAGCTCCACGCCGGTGTTGTAGCGGGAGGTGTCAACGAGAGCGTCAACAGCCGGGTCAACGTTGCGGACCAGGCGGATGTTCACGCCGCCCAGGCCCTGGTTACCGGCGTTCTTGGTGATAGCAACCTCAAGCTCGGACAGGTCGCGGGTACGGATGCCGAAACGCTCGGAGAATTCCTTCAGGGTGGGGCGGGGGCCAACCCAGAACTCGCCGTAGCGTGCATCGGCGTAGAACTCGGTGGTGTCGCGGCCAGCCAGCGGGCGGAAGTACAGGGTCACCTCGTGGTTGGAACCGTTGTCGCCGGTACCCTCCTCGACGGGCTCAAAAATCAGCACGGCGTCCGGCTCGTGGTCAACGCCCAGACCGGTCTGGTGCGCAAACGCCGAGTGCGGACGGAAGCGGTAATCGCAGTCGTTCGAACGGACCTTCAGCGGGCCTGCGGGCAGAACCAGACGCTCGCCGGGGAAAGCCTTGGAAATCTTGGCGCGGCGCTCAGCTGCGTAGTCTGCTACGGGCTCGCGGGTGTAGCCGCCGTCCTCGGCCTTGGCCCAGTCCTTAGCGATGAATTCGGTAAACGCAGACGCTTTGGGGGTGCTGCGGTGATCAGTCTTCTGAGCTTCGGTGCTCTTCTTATTGTTCTCAGTCATGCCTTAATCATATCGCCTTCGCCACAGATGGGCGCATATTCGGGTCCCCACGACCAAATAGCCGGTGGGCCGCCACCAATGTTGGTAGGGTGGAAGAAGAGAAAGACACCGTAGACACCATTCAGACACAAATCCCCGAGAAACGGGCCCGCCGCGTGAGGCGGCGCGGGCACCCGTACGGGGTGAGGAGACGGAGCGGCACATGAGCCAGGCAGAGACGAACCCGACGGCCCCGACGACCCCGGAACGTCGAGAGCACAACGGACGCTACGATCTGCACATCCACTCCGCCATCTCAGACGGCACCCAGAGCCTTGAAGAGCTGGTGCCGCTCATCGCCCAAACCGGGCTGGCCGGGTTCGCCCTGACCGACCACGACACCGCATCCGGGTGGGATAGGGCCTCCCGCCTGGCCGAGGAACACGGCCTGGACTTTCTGCCCGGCGCCGAGTTCTCCTGCCGCTACCACTACACCGAGGACCGCCCCCGCACGAAGACGATTCACCTGCTGGCCTACGGCTTCGACCCGGTGCACTCAGAGCTTGCACACCGCGTGGAGCAGATTCGCCTCAGCCGCGAGGGTCGCGCCCGCGCCATCCTCGAGCGCCTGGCCGCCGACTACCCGTTGACCTGGGACGACGTGCTCGCGCAGGTGGGGGAGGGCAACGCCGCCGTGGGCCGCCCGCACATCGCCGACGCGCTGGTCGCCGCCGGAATCGTGCGGGACCGCACCGAGGCCTTCAACCGCCTGCTCTACACGGGCAGCCCCTACTACGTGCCCCAGCAGGCCCTGGACCCGGTGGAGGCGGTGCGCCTGGTCCGCGAGGCCGGCGGCGTGCCGGTCATCGCGCACCCCATGAGCACGATGCGCGGGCCCGCCCTGAGCCTGGACTACCTGGGCAAGCTGGTGGATGCGGGCCTGGCCGGCGTGGAGGTGTACCACCGCGAGAACTCCGCGGAAGACCGCGCGCGCCTGCTGAAGTTTATCGAGGAGCGCCGCGCGGCGGGCACCGACCTGCTGGTGACCGGTTCGAGCGACTACCACGGCGCGGGCAAGCCGAACCTGCTGGGTGAAAACACGACGGACGCGGCCACGGTGGCGCGCATCCGCGAACAGATCGCGTAGGGCGGCTGACGGGCCGCACCCATTCACGCCTATTCACGTCTCTTCAACGAACCCACGAAGGGGCGGGACGGAACCTCAGAAGATTCCGTCCCGCCCCTTCTCGCATACGGGTTGCGCCTCTGGCGGCGCGGTTAAGCCGGCCCGAATTACCGGGCAGGTCGAACGAGCTGAGCCGGCCTGAAAAGCAGAACCGGCCGCGCGGTTACAGGCTCTCGCGGGAGGCCCGGTGCTGCAGCACCTCATCGGCCGTGGAGGCGGCGGCCTCCGCAGCCTTCGCCGCGCGAGCCTTCGCGCGCGCCTGGCGCTGGCGCTGACGGCGCAGTTCGTTCCGCCCGTCGACGCGCATCTTCCGGTCCACCGCATCCATCGACCAGTGACGCACGAACTTGCACGAGGCTCCCTCAACCGGGCGGGTCGTCTCGGTCAGCGTCTCCAGCACAGCCTTGAGCGCGTGGCGGCTCGCCGCCGTCAGCGCGTCTCGGCTCGTACCGCCGCGCACGCCCACCGTGCGCTTGGGGGTGAACAGCACGCTCGCCCCGCGGGGCACGCCGCGGTACGCCTCGAAAGAGACCGTATCCACGTTCAGGCGCTTCGCCATGACCTCAATCGCCGGGGGATTCTGGTCTACGCACACGAACTTGCGGCCCAGCTGAGCCGCCGCCGCGCCCGTCGACCCCGAACCCGCGAAGAAATCCAGCACCCAATCGCCCGGGCGGGAGCTTGCCGCAATCATGCGGCGCAGCAGGCCGGTGGGCTTCTGCGTGGGGTAGCCGGTCTTCTCCTTACCCGTCGGCGACACAATCGTATGCCACCACACGTCCGTGGGGAGCTTGCCTCGTGAGGCCTTCTCCTCGGTCACCAGGCCGGGGGCCATATACGGTTCACGGTCCACCTCGGCGGTGTTGAAGTAGTAGCTGCGGTGGTCCTTCGCGTACACGAGGATGTTGTCATGCTTGGTCGGCCAGCGGCGCGTGGACTTCGCGCCGTAGTCGTACGCCCAAATCAGCTCGTTAATGAAGTTCTCACGCCCAAAAATCATGTCGCACATGATCTTCACGTAGTGCACTTCGCGCCAATCCAGGTGCAGGTACAGGGTGCCGTCCTGCGCGAGCAGGCGGTGCGCCTGCTCAATGCGCGGGGCCAGGAACGCCCAGTAGTCCTCAAAGGAGTCGTTGTAGCTCGCCAGGGTTTGCAGGGTGCTCGAGTAGCTCTTGCCCTTGAACCCGGTGCGGTCGCCCTTCTCGGAGGCCTCCGAGCTCAGCGTGCGGCGCGTCTGCTTTTTGCCCGTGTTGAAGGGCGGGTCAATGTAGATGACCGTGAACGCGCCGTCGGGTAGCTCGCGCAGGTAATGCAGGTTATCGGCCTGCACAATCAGGGAGGGGCCCTGCGGGTCGAACGTGCCCGAACGCAGGCCGGGCTGCGCGGAGGCGTCACCCGGCTCGGCGGGGGAGGGCACGGCGGGCGCCGGGGATGCTGAGATACCCAACCCTAGCCCTCGGCACCGGGGCGCTCGGCGCCGGAACGCTCGGAGGAACGGCGGCGGGTGCGGCGGCGCGGCTGACGCTCCGCGGACTTGCCCTCCACCGGCTGGCCCTCAACGCGGCGGGTGCGGCGACGCTGGCGGGGCGCACGCTCGGCGCGGGGTGCCTCGGACTCAGAACCCGAACGCTCGGAGGAACGCTCGGAAGAGCGCTCAGAGCGGCGGCGGCCCTCGGAACGGCTACCCTTCTCGCCATCGCGGGAACGGCCACCGCGGCGGCTGCCCTTCTCACCGTCGCGGGAACGGCCACCGCGTCCACGGGAATCGCGGCGGGAACCGCGACCGTCACGGCTTTCGCGCTCCTCGCGGGCGTTGGCGAAGAACTCGTCGCCCATGCCCTCGGCCACGCGCTCCTCGCGGGGCAGGCGGCCCTTCGTACCGAGCGGAATGTTTAGGTCGTAGAAGAGGTGCTCGGAGGAAGAGTAGGTCTCCACAGGTTCGGGCACGCCCAGCTCGAGGGCGTCGTTGATGACCTTCCAGCGGGGCAGGTCGTCCCAGTCCACCAGGGTGATGGCGGTACCCTCGTTGCCCGCGCGGCCGGTGCGGCCGGTGCGGTGCAGGTAGGTCTTCTCGTCCTCGGGCACGCGGTGGTTAATCACGTGGGTCACGTCGTCGACGTCGATACCGCGGGCGGCCACGTCGGTGGCGACCAGGATGTCGACCTTGCCGGTGCGGAACGCCTTCAGCGCCTGCTCGCGGGCCACCTGGTTCAGGTCGCCGTGCAGGGGAGCGGCCGCGAAGCCGCGGTTGACGAGCTCCTCGGCCACGCGGGCGGCATCGCGCTTGGTCTTGGTGAAGATGATGGTGCGGCCGCGGCCCGTGGCGCGCAGGATGCGGCCAATCATCTCGTCCTTGTCGAGGTGGTGGGCGCGGTAGACGACCTGGCGAATCGACGCCTTGGTCTTCGAAGCGTCCTCGGGGTCGGCGGCGCTAATGCGCATGGGCTTGGTCATGTACTGGCGCGCCATGGCAATCACGGGGCCGGGCATGGTGGCGGAGAACAGCATGCTTTGACGCTTCTCGGGCAGGTAGCTGAGAATCTTCTCCACCGAGGGCTGGAAACCCAGGTCCAGCATTTCGTCGGCCTCGTCGAGGACCACGATCTTGACCTGCTTGAGGTTCAGGAAGCCCTGCTTGTACAGGTCGATGATGCGGCCGGGGGTGCCCACGACCACTTCCAGGCCGCGGCGCAGCAGCTCGGCCTGCGGCTCAATCGGCACGCCACCGTAGAGGGTGGCGACGCGGGCGTTGCGCAGCTTCGCGGCGATGGCCAGGTCGTCGCCCACCTGAATGGCGAGCTCGCGGGTGGGAACCAGAATCAGGGCCTGGGGTGCGCCGGGGTACTCCAGGTCGGCCCAACCCTCGTCGTCGCGGCCGACCACGCGCTGGATGGTGGGCAGACCGAAGCCGAGGGTCTTACCGGTACCGGTCTTCGCCTGACCAATGATGTCCTGACCAGACAGAGCCACGGGAAGGGTGAGCTCCTGAATGGGGAAGGGAGAGGTGATGCCAACCGCCGCGAGGGCGTCGCTAATATCCTGGCGAACGCCGAAGTCGGCGAAGGACTTTGCAGTCTGAGTGGTTTCCTGCGTATTCGTTTCAGTCACTGGACCGTATCTTTCTACCCCTGGTCGGGGTGTGTCGTCTCCCCGAAGGGGTAGGGGCCAGTGCCAGCGGGGCTGTGCAATGGCCGGTCGATATCGAAAGCCGGCCGCGGGAAATTCTAGTGCGGGAAATTCTGTCGAGAACGCCGCGCTCGGGTCGCTCCGGCGGGTGGGCCGGTGCGGTGTTGCGGGCTCGCCGCCCGGCGTAGGGGGTGCCGGGGTGCGGTGCCGCGCTGCGGCGTGATACTCGGGGTACAGTGTGGGTACGACCGGTCATTCACTTAACCCCTCAATATTAACCCGGATCGCTCCGGAACGCACCATCGGGAGGCTGTGGTGTACGCCCCTCGCGGCCGTTGCGGAGGCGTGCGGGAGGAACGCGGAAAGGGGCGAGGAATACTGCGAGAGGCCCCACGGATGCGCAGCGCCCCGCCGCTCCGCGGGTGAATCGCGGAGAGCGGGGCGTGCAGGGTACGATGCGGCGATTAGGCGCCGATGCCGAAGCCCACGTGGCGCTTGGCGTCGCTACCGAGCTCGACGTAGCTGATCTGGCCGCCGGGAATCAGGGTGGTGTTGCCCTTATCGTCCATGATTTCCAGGATCGAGCCGTCCTCGATGGCCTTGGTGACCTTCTCGGTGAGAATTTCCTTAGCCTCGCTGGTCTCGACAACGATTTCGCGGGTGTTGTGGCGAACGCCAATCTTGATTTCCATGGTTCTCCTTGCGGATGCTCTCGGGGCTCGCCGCCGGCCAACCGCGGTCGGGGCGCGCCTCTGCTTCGTTCTGTCTCTACCCTCTACTCTAGCGCGCGAGTGCCCCGCGGTACGGCCCGCCGCGGGCACTTCGCCCCGGGCTGAGAGCGAGCTGGGCTGAGCATATGCCGGGTACAGCGGGCACAGAAAGGGCCCGGCGCGCATGTTCGCCGGGCCCAATACACAAGCTCTATCGCCTAGTCGTCAGCAACCTGAATACCGTACAGAACCTCCAGTGCGTGCACGTACTCGTCCGTGCGGCCCTGAGCCGCCAGCATCTTCGCGCGCACCGTCGGGGTGTGCAACAGGGACTTCACGGTGCGGCGCATCGCGATTTCCAGCTGCTCGGCGGCGGCACCGCATCCGAACTGGTTGCGGGCCTTCTCCAACTCGGAGTCGAGCACCGCCATCGTGTGCGAGCGCAGGGCCACAATGGCCGAGTCAATCGTGCGGGCGCGCTGGCGTGACAGGAAGGCGGCCAGCTCGGACTCCACGATGCGCAGCGCGGTGGCCACGGCCTCCTCGGTCTCTTCGGGGGCGGCCAAGCGCACTGACTCGAGCGTAATCAGCTCGACGTTTGGCAGGTCGGCCACAGAGGGATCGAAGTCGCGCGAGAGGGCCAGGTCGAGGATCGTGTGGTGACCGGCGGGAATCTGCTCGGGCTGAAGCGGCGCGGAGCCGCCCGAGCAACCGATAATCAGGTCGGCCTCGGCCATGGCCTGCTCCATGCCGCCCTCGGGCACCGCGAAAACATCGCGCTTGGCGGCGAACTCGGGGGCGCGTCCGGAACGGGAGTTCACCCAGATGTCGGTGCAGCCGCGGTCGCGCAGGGCCGCAATCGTGGCGCCCGCGTAGGCGCCGGTGCCGAACACCAGGGCGCGGCGGGTGGGCCAGTCCTTCTCGGTCACCTCGTCGGCCAAATCCAGGGCCACAGAGACGATGGAGCGTCCCTGCGAGCCCAGGAGGGTGTGCTGGCCGACCTGGCGGGCCGTGTGCGCGGCGTGTTCGAAGAGCTGAACCAGCTCGCCGGGCAGGGGGCGCTCATCCCGCTGTGCCTTCTCCTGGGCGGAGGCGAGGGCGCGGCGTACCTGGCCGGCAATCTCGCGCTCACCCACGACGGCGGACTCCAGGCCGGAGGCGACCGTCAGCAGGTGGCGGACGGCGTCCTCGCCCTCGTACAGGTCGAAGCTGCCGGAGACGAGTGCGGAATCCAGCCCAGACTGACCGGAGATGCTGGAGGTAATCATGTCGCGGATGGCGGGCAGGTGCGCGGCAATGGGGAGCTGGACGTACATCTCGAGGCGGTTGCAGGTGGCCAGGACCACCGAACCGGTCACGCCCAGCTGACGGGCGTCGTCGCTAGAGAGGACGTCGGGTATGCCAGAGGCACCGGCGCTCAGGGCAGCGACGGTGGTTAGATCTACTGTGTGGTGCGATGCCACAAATGCATAAGTACTCACTAGTGACTAATCATAACCGCCGGGGGTGACGGGCTGTAAAGCGCGCATAACCTAAGTGACTTCATGAAGTGTCATGTTGGCGGGGTGCGGATGAGGAATAACGGGGAGCAAGTACTTTCTAAAGGGTCCAAAAAATAGGCACGAGAGATAAGGAAAATAAACGCGGGTCGTCGCGGGTCATATGACCCAATGTATAAATAATCACTTCCGGGTGGCTCTCGGTGCACCAAACAGTGCCCTATAAGCCTCCCACTAGGGGTTTTATTCATGGGCGGCCGCGAATAGCCTCGCCCCGCTCCCTCTACATCGCGGACCAGATAAGGTAAGCCTGATATGTAACATAGTGAATCATGGGGGAACCTAAGCGTGACAAAGTGTCATAAAAACCCCTAACAAAACCTGTCACACTAGACACTATGAGCGAAAACCAGCAGCACACACTTCCGGCCGAAAGCTCTGCACCCTCGCAGACCCTGCCCACGCACCCCACCGATGCACAACGCCCCCTGCTCACCGACGAGCAGCTCGCGCACCTGCCCGCGCAGCACCCCCTGCGCGCCGGAACCGCCGCATCCTCGCCCATGCTCCAGGCCCTCACCGGCCGCCCCTTAAGCCACCGACCCGTCTGGTTCATGCGCCAGGCCGGCCGCTCTCTGCCCGAGTACCGCCGAGTACGCGAGGGCATCCCCATGCTGGAAGCCTGCCTCACCCCCGAACTGGCCGCGGAAATCACCGTGCAGCCCGTCCACCGCCACAAGGTCGACGCCGGCATCTTCTTCTCCGACATCATGATTCCCATGAAGCTCGCGGGCGTCAACGTGGACATCGTGCCCGGTAAGGGTCCGGTCCTCGACCGCCCCGTGCGCACCCTCGAGGATGTGCGCGCCCTGCCCGAACTGACCGAAAGCGCCCTGGACCCCATCCGTGAGGCCATCGCCGCCACCGTCGAAATGCTCGGCGACACCCCGCTCATCGGCTTTGCCGGCGCACCCTTCACCGTCGCCGCCTACATGGTTGAGGGCGGACCCTCCCGCGACCACCTGCGCCCGCGCACCATGATGCACGCCGACCCCGCCGCCTGGCACGAGCTGGCCGCCTGGGCCGCCCGCACCGCCGGCCAGTTCCTGCGCGCGCAGATTGAGGCGGGTGCCTCCGCCGTGCAGCTCTTCGACTCGTGGGCGGGCTCCCTCGGCGAGGGCGACTACCGCCGCTACGTGCAGCAGCACTCCGCCGAGACCCTGGACTCCGTGCGCGAGTACGGCGTGCCGCGCATCCACTTCGGCACTGGCACTGCCGCGCTGCTGCCCGCGATGCACGAGGCCGGCGCGGACGTCATCGGTGTGGACTACCGCCTGCCGCTCTCCGCCGCAAACACCCTGCTCAACGGCGCGGTGCCCCTGCAGGGCAACATCGACCCGGCACTGCTCGCCGCGGGCCCCGAAAGCCTCTACGCACACGTGGACGAAGTCCTCGCAGAAGGTAACGCCGCCCCCTCGCACGTGGTGAACCTCGGCCACGGCGTACCCCCGACCACCGACCCGCAGGTACTGACCGACCTGGTTCGCTACATTCACGAGAAGACGGCGAACTAGGGCGACGAACTCGCGGGGCCGGCGTAGAATCGGCACCGTGGGAACCCACGACCACCGGCCACCAGCTGACAGACAAAGGAGAAAACCATGGGGAATCACGATAACCAGGCGCACCGATACACCGCGCAGGGACAGTCCTCCACCGCACGTCTGGCGGCACGAGCGGCTCACCGCGCCAACGACAAGGCGCCCACCGCCATCGTTATCGGCGGCGGCCCCTCCGGCCTGATCGCGGCCCGCCGCCTCGCCGCGGCCGGCCTGCGCGTGACCCTGCTCGAGCAGCGTCCCCACCTCGGCGGTGCCGTGGGCGCGCACGAAGTCGGCGGCCTACTGCTGGACTCCGGCGCCGAATCCTTCGCAACCCGCAGCCCCATCGTGCGTGAACTCGTCGAGGAGCTCGGCCTGGGCGACCAGATTGTCACCCCCAATTCCTACGGTTCCTGGCTGTACCTGCCGCAGGGAGCCTGCCGCACCCCCAGCACCGGCATTATGGGTATTCCCGGCAATGTGAGCGATAAGTCGCTGATTCCCGTCATCGGTAAGAGCGGCCTGCGCCGTGCCCAGCTGGACCGCCTCCTGCCCGCCTCCGTGGGCGAGAAGGCGAAGACCCTGGGCGAGCTCGTGCGCCTGCGCATGGGCCAGAAGGTGCTCGATAACCTGGTCGCACCCGTGGTCTCGGGCGTGTACTCCACCCACCCCGACAAGCTCGACGTGGACGCCACCATCCCCGGCCTGCGCGCGGCCCTGCGCAAGCACGGCTCCCTCTCGGCAGCCGCGGCCGCCTTCCGTTCGGCGGCCCCCGCCGGCTCGCAGGTTGCGGGCATCGTGGGCGGCATGAACCAGCTCTCCGAGCGTCTCGTGGAGGAACTCTACGAGGCCGGCGTGCGCATCGTGACCAACTTTGACGTCATCGCCGTGGACCGCGACGAATCCACCGGCCAGTGGTTCATCATCCAGCGCCACACCACTGACGGCGAGAACACGCCCCTCTACGCCGACTACCTGGTGCTCGCCACCGACGGCCCGACCGTGGCCCGACTCATCGGCCCGCACGTCTCCACCGCGCTGCCCGCCGTGGAACCCGGCCCCGAGGTCGCCCTCGTGACCCTCGTCGTAGATGCGCCGGCCCTCAACCAGCACCCCCGCGGCACCGGCCTGCTCGTCTCGGAACAGGCCACCGCCGTGCGCGCCAAGGCCCTGACCCACGCGACCGCCAAGTGGCAGTGGGTGGCCGACGAGGCCGGCCCGGACCGCCACGTGGTGCGCCTGTCCTACGGCCGAGGCGGCGAGGACTCCCGCTTCTCCGAGGTCGCCCTGGCTGACGAGCAGCTCATCACCCTGGCCCTGCGTGACGCAACCCGCATGACGGACGTGCCGCTCACCCGCAACAATCTGGTGGATGCGGACGTCGTGCGCTGGCGCGGTGTTTTGCCCGCCTCCACGCCGGGTCACCGCAAGCGCGTGCAGGAGTTCCGCGAGCGCGCCAGCGAGCTGGGCACGCTCAGCACCGTCGGCTCCTGGGCCGCAGGCTCGGGCCTCGTGGCCACGGTGCGCGACACCTACGAGCAGATGGACCGCCTCATCACCCACGCCGCCCAGAACTGGGAGGGCGTAAAGGCCCCCGAACCCAAGCAGGATGCGGCGCCCGCCCCCGGCACCAAGCCCAAGGGCGCGTAGCATCCCTCAAAGACTTCCCACGCCTGTGGGATGCCTCCTACCGCTTCGGGCGGGAAGAGCGCAGAATATTCACCAATCAAACGGTGCGCGGCTACGGAAGCCTCGCACCACGAACAGCGGGTTACCGCTGAGGAAAGGAAGAGAAGAACCATGTCTCACCCCCACGCAGCACAGGGCGGCCACGGCCCCGGCGGTTACACCCACCCCGGCCAGGGTTACGGTGGCGCACCCAAGGGCTACGCTGTTCAGCACTCCGCAGCCGACGAGAACCGTCGCGGTCGCGAAGAGGGCGAAACCCTGCACTACGCCCTGTACACCGTGTTCGCACGCTCCGGCGCACGCCCGGCAGAGGCTAACACCGACGAGGCTCGCACCGAGTTCGAGAAGGTCGCCGAGCAGCTGGCCGCCGAGGGCGTGACTCTGCGCGGCATCTACGACGTTTCCGCAATGCGCGACAACGCCGACATCATGATCTGGACCCACGGTCAGAGCCCCGAGAAGCTGCAGGCAGCCGTGCGCAAGATTCGCCGCACCGCGCTGTTCTCCGGCACCACCATCGTCTGGTCCACCATGGGCGTTCACCGCGAGGCTGAGTTCACCCGCAACCACGCGCCCGCCTACGCCCGCGGCAAGGCCCCCGAGGCGTGGGTCTGCGTGTACCCCTTCGTGCGCTCCTACGACTGGTACTACATGAACCCCGAGCGTCGCGCCGAGATGCTGAAGAACCACGGTATGAAGGCCATCGACTTCCCTCAGGTTCTGGCCAACACCGTCGCATCGTTCGGCCTGAACGACTACGAGTGGGTTCTGGCTCTCGAAGCACCTGTGCTGGTTGACCTGGTCGATCTGATGCGTCACTTCCGCAACACCGAGGCTCGCCTGCACGTTCGCGAGGACACCCCCTTCTACACCGGTCGCCGCATCGGTGCCGACGAAGTAGCAGAGGTTCTGGCGTGAGCCAACAGCCTCACGGCGCTACCCGCGGATGCGGTTGCTCCCACCCCGGTTCGCCCAGCGCGGTAGAGGCCGCCGCCGAGAACACCTCGGCTGTGTCCTCCGCCGCCGGCGTGGCCGGGGTGGCGGCGCGTCCCGCGCGTTTCGCCCCCGCACACACAAACCCCTCGGGCGAGGGCACCCTGAACGGCTCCCTCCTGCCCGATGATGTCATCCCCAACCGCACCGATCCCGCCAACACGGCCTCCAACGGCCCGGCGCGGCTGACCGAGCAGACCCTGGGGGAGTACCGCAGCGAGCGGACCATCATCCGTGTTCGCGCCGAGGAACCCCGCCCCTACGACCTGGTGATTCTCTCCTCCTTCGGCGGCCCCGAGGGCCAAGAGGACGTCATCCCCTTCCTGCGCAACGTGACCGCCGGCCGCGGCATCCCGGACGAGCGCCTCGAAGAGGTCGCCACCCACTACCGCGCCAACGGCGGTGTTTCGCCGATTAACGAGCAGAACCGCGCCCTGCTCGCCGCGCTACAGCAGGCGCTGGCCGAGCGCGGCCCGCACATCCCGATTACCTGGGCGAACCGCAACTGGAAGCCCTACGTGAAGGACGTGCTCGCCGAGGCCTACGAGAACGGCCACCGCAACGTGCTGGTGCTGGCCACCAGCGCCTACCCGGGTTACTCAAGCTGCCGCCAGTACCGCGAGGACTACGGCATCGCGCTTCAGCAGCTCGGCCTGGAGGGCCGCATGCACGTGGGCAAGATCCGCCAGTTCTTTGACGTTCCCGGCTTCGCCCGCGCCTTCGCCGACGGGCTGAAGGACGGCCTCGCCACGGTGCGCGAACAGCTTGCCGCACGCGATAGCGGTTCGCTCAATCCACGCCTACGCATCATGTTCTGCACCCACTCGGTACCCACCTCCGCCGCAAACGAGGCGGGCCCGCGCGGCGTGAACTACGAGGGCGGCTCCGCCTACGTGGAGAAGCACCTGCAGGTCGCCCGCGCCGTGCTTTCGCTCGTGCGCGATGAGGCCCCGCAGCTTCTGCAGAACGTCGAATGGGAGCTGGTGTACCAGTCCCGCTCCGGCCCGCCGTCCATGCCCTGGCTGGAACCGGACGTCAACGACGCCCTGGAGGCGCTGCCCACCCCCGCCAACCCCGGCGAGGACGGCGAGGCCCCCGTGGAAGGCGTCGTGCTGGTGCCCCTCGGCTTCGTCTCCGACCACATGGAGGTGAAGTGGGACCTCGACACCGAGGCCCTGGACACCTGCGAGCGCCTGGGCGTGGTGGCCGTGCGCACCCCGACCCCCGGTACGCATCCGGCGTACGTGGAGTCGCTGCGCCGCCTCATTGAGGAGCGCGTGGAAAACGACATTCCCGCCGACCTGCGCCCCGGACGTGAGAGCGTCTGCGCTCCGAGCGCGAGCGGCCAGTACGGCTGGTTCGACGAGTGCGAGCCGGGCTGCTGCAAGCCGGGCCGTGGCGCGGAGAAACCCGTCATCGCCGAATATTGCATCGGATGCACCGACCGGTCCGAAGAGGACTAGAGCAGGAGAGAAATGAGCCACAGCGAGTATATTCTGGGCACCCGAGGCTCCGCGCTCGCGCTCACCCAGAGCCGTCTGGCGGCCGAATCCGTCACCGAGCTCTACGCCGAGCATCAGCCGGGCGGTGAGCCCGCCGAAAGCGTGAGCTTTGAGCTGCGCACCGTCAAGACCGAGGGCGACGTGCTCACCGGCCCGCTGGCCACCCTGGGCGGCACCGGTGTGTTCGCCGCCGCCCTGCGCCAGCGCCTGCTGGACGGTGCCGACGCCCCCGCCGAGCAGCGCGTGGACATGGCCGTTCATTCCCTGAAGGACCTGCCCTCCGCGCCCTGCCCCGGCCTGGTCGTCGCCGCAACCCTCAAGCGTGAGGACCCGCGCGACGCCCTCGTGGCTCGCGACGGCCTGACCGTCGACACCCTGCCGGAGGGCTCCCGCGTGGGCACCGGCTCGCCGCGCCGCGCCGCCCAACTGCGAGCCCTGCGACCCGACCTCGAGATCGTGGATATCCGCGGTAACGTGGGCACCCGCATTGGCCGCGTGAAGGGCCTCGAGGAGCACTCCGGCAAGCAGGTCGTCCTCCGCCAGAATGCCGAGACCGACGAGCACGCCGACCGCGGCGTGGGCACCGAACGCCTTGGCGATTGCGACGCCGTGGTGCTGGCCGTCTCCGGCCTCAAGCGCCTGGGCAAGGAACACCTGATTACCGAGTACCTGGACCCCAGCCGCATGCTGCCGGCCCCCGGCCAGGGCGCCCTGGCCCTGGAGGTGCGCGAGAGCGAGTTCGGCAACCCCGATCCGGCCGTGCTCGACGACGCTGAGCTGGCCCGACCGACCCGCTCCCTGGGCCGCGCGCTGATTGCCGCGAACCACTACGAGACGCGCCTGGCCGTCAGCGCCGAGCGCGCCCTGCTACGCCGCCTGGAGGCCGGATGCGCCGCCCCCATCGGCGCTTTCGCCGAGATCGTTGAGGGCGACCTGGTGCTCAGCGCCGTGGTGGCCTCCCCGGACGGCACCGACCTGCTGCGTCACACCTCCGCGACCTCCGAGCTGGATGTGCCCGGCGCCGAGCGCCTGGGCGTGCGCGTGGCCGAGGACCTGCTGCAGATGGGTGCCGCCGCCCTGGCCGGTCTGGACGTCAAGTAGCCATGGACGAGGAGCAACGCCCCGCCGAACGGGGTGCCACGGTTCTGCTGACCCGCTCGGCGGCCCAGGGTGCGACCTTCGCGCGCGCCCTCGCCGAGGAGTGGGAGGCTGAGCGGGCCGCTAAACCGTCCGCCCGCGAAAGCACCAGCGAAGAGACCCGCGAAGGTGACAACGGGGAGGGCCCGCGGGACCCCTCGCAGGACCGCCTGCGGAACGCCGCGGCCCCTCGCGTGCTCTTCGCGCCCCTGCAGCAGGCACGCACCGTGCCCGCCACCGAGGAGTTGCGCGGTATTCCCGCACTCCTGGAATCCGGGGCCTACGCCTGGGTGAGCTTCACGAGCGCCCACACGGTGCGCGCCTGCGCCGAGCTCTGGGGTGAGGACTTCGCCCGCGCGGTTCACGCCGGGGGAGCGCGCATCGCCTGCGTGGGTGCGGCAACCGCCCGCGCCGTGCGCACCCAGCTCGGGCTGGACGCGGACTTTCAACCGAGCGTTCAGAGCGCCGCCGGCATGCTTGCGGAGCTCGAAGGGCCCGCGGCCGGCTCTGTCTCAACCGATTCAGCCGCAGCCGGGGCTGTCTCAACCGAGCCTGTCTCAACCGTGCCCGCCGCCGTGCTGGTTCTGGAGGGATCCAACGCCCGCCCGACCCTGCGCGAGGGCCTCAAAAACCTGGGCTGGTCGGTGACCACGCGCGTGCTCTACGACATGGTGCCCGCCGAGCGGGTGGAGCCCGGCGAGCTGAGCCTCAGCGCCGCCCGCGCCCTCCTGCGGGGCGCAGACGCATCCGCCCCGGACGTGCTCGTGGCGACCGCACCCTCCCGCCTGCACGCCCTGTTGGATGGCGCGCCCGCGCTAGGACCCGAATCCGTGCCGCCGGTGGTGGCGATTGGGGCGAGTACCGCCTCCGCATGCCGCGCCCTGAACCTGCGCCACGTGCAGGCGGATTCGCCCTCACCGCAGGATTTGGCGCGCGCCGCAGTATCCCTTATTTAGGCGCGTCCTTCATCTAAGACTTCACATTATTTCGCAAGAATTTTCAGGAGAGATCATGAACCTCACCCGCCGTCCCCGCCGCCTGCGCACCACCGCAGCCATGCGTTCCCTCGTCGCCGAGACCACCCTGCGCCCCTCGCAGTTGATTCAGGTGTTCTTCGTGCGCGACGGCATTGACGAGAAGCAGCCGATTCGCTCCATGCCCGGCCAGTACCAGCACACCCTGGAGAGCATCATCCCCGCCGTGCGCGAGGCCTACGAGGCGGGCATCCGCTGCATCGACCTGTTCGGTATTCCCCGCGACGAGGATAAGGACGAGATCGGCTCGACCGCCTGGGACCCGCAGGGCATCCTGAACCGCGCGATTGCCGTGTGCCGCGAGGAGTTCGGCGACGACCTGGTGGTCATGGCCGACACCTGCCTGGACGAGTTCACGAGCCACGGCCACTGCGGCGTGCTGGTCGATGACGGCCACGGCACGCTCGTGGTGGATAATGACGAGACCGTGGAGCTGTACTGCAAGATGGCGGTTTCGCAGGCTCGCGCGGGTGCGCACACCGTCTCGCCCTCGGGCATGATGGACGGCCAGATTGCGGCCATGCGCGCCGCCCTGGACGAGGCTGGCTTCGAGGACGTGTCGATTATGGCGTATTCGGCGAAGTACGCTTCGGCGTTCTTCGGCCCGTTCCGTGATGCTGTGGAGTCGACCTTTAAGGGCGACCGTAAGACCTACCAGCAGGACCCGGCCAACCGCCGCGAGTCGCTGCTGGAGGTGCGCGCTGACCTGGAGGAGGGCGCCGACATGGTCATGGTGAAGCCTGCCGGTAGCTACCTGGATATTGTGCGCGAGGTGGCGGAATTTTCGCCGGTGCCCGTGGCCGCTTACCAGGTGTCGGGCGAGTACGCGATGATTGAGGCGGCCGCCGCGAACGGCTGGATTAACCGTAAGGCCGTGGTGCTGGAGTCGCTGCGTTCGATTCACCGCGCCGGTGCGGACGTCATCCTGACCTACTACGGTACTGAGGCGGCCCGCTGGCTCCGTGAGCTGGACGCCTAAATCCCTCCCTCTTTGAGCGCTGAGAAGCCACATGCTGTGTGAACAGCATGTGGCTTCTTTAGTGTTATACGGGCTATCGGTTTACTTGTACTGCGCCTTCTGGAAGGACGCACGGCGCGCCGCCTCCTCCGCGTGCTTACCCGCGGGGATGTGACCCAGGGTCGTGCAAATCGCGCGGCCGTCCAGGAAGTACCCGGCCAGCTTCTCGCGGTCGGCGGGGGAGTCGAGCCGAGCCCAGTCTCCCTGCTCCAGCTTGAACGCGAGCTGCGCAATCAGGCAGTCAATATTCGGGTCCTTCAGCGGGAAGGTGCGCTTGCTGCCGTTGGGGAGCATCACCTCCACCTTCCACTGCGCGGGATCCTTCGCGTCCGTCTTAATCGCGTCCGGGTTGTTCGGGAGCACTCGGAACGCCCGGAGCGTCGAGTACTCGCGGGTCTTCGCCGGCAGCAGCACGCGGCCGGTCACGAAGGAATCGGGGTTGAACAGAATATAGCTGCGTACCTGCGCCCACGCCGTCAGGAGCGAGATTACCGCGCCGATTCCCAGGAGCATCGAGGTGTGGCCAACGTAGGGGAGGGCGATATCCTCCATCTCGAGCCCCGAGAGCGAGTACAGGAAGTACAGCAGGGCCTGAGCCGCCAGGAACTGCAGAATCCAGAACCCAGTGCGGTCCAGACGAATCGGGCCGATGCCGGGAACCGCACCCTTCACGCGGAACGGCGCGCTCAGCCGACCCAGGGTCGCGGAGTAGATGCGGGGCATGCCCAGCGTGCGCTCATCGGCGCTGAAGCCGCGGGCCGTACGCCAGCTGCGGCGGCCCCAGCGGGCACCCGCGTACACCATGAGGAACGGTAGGGCCAGCGCGGGTATCAGGATGCCGTCGTAGGCGATGTCCCAGTACAGCGTAAAGATGGACACCATCACGACCCACGCCCACGCGTACATCAGTACGTGCAACCAGCCGCCCACGATGCTACTGCCGGGGATGCTCTCCAGCTGCTTCTTTGCCCGCTTCGTCACCGAGCCCTTCTGGGCAGAAGAGAGCGGCAAACCGCTCGCGGCCATATCCTCGAGGCGGATTCTCGCGGCCTCAACGGGATCCCCCTTGACCGCCACGAAAAGCTCCCGCGCCTTGGCGGCGGGAATATTCACCGGGTAGGCGATATCCACCAGCAGGCAGACGAAGGTGTACGCCATGAAGGCAATCAGCCAGACATCACGCACCGGCTCCAGGGGAATTCCCAGGGCAGACAAATCCATGGGTTTCTCCTCTCTCTATTCGCTCGCGTCTAGGCGGATGCGGCAGCAGCTGCGGCGGCCGGAAGAGCCGAGATGATGCGGTCCATGGCCGCGTCGTCGTGAGCGGCAGAGACGAACCAGGCCTCGAACGCGCTCGGCGGCAGGTACACGCCGGACTCCAGCATCGAGTGGAAGAACGCGGTGTAACGGTCGGTGGCCGAGGCCTTGACGTCCGCGTAGTTGTGCACGCCCTTCTCGGAGGTGCCAAACGCCACCGAGAAGAGGTTGCCGGCGTTCTGGATGGAGTGGTCCACACCCGCGGCGGTGAACGCCTCGGTCAGGGCCCGGCGCAGCTGGGCGCTGCGGGCGTCCAGGGTCTTGTAGACCTCTTCGTCGGCCAGGGTCAGGGTCTCAATGCCGGCGGCCACCGACAGCGGGTTACCCGAGAGGGTGCCGGCTTGGTAGACCGGGCCGACCGGGGCCAGGTACTCCATGATGCGGCGCTTACCGGCCAGGGCCGCGATGGGCATGCCGCCGCCGATGACCTTGCCGAAGGTGAAGATATCGGGAACCCAGCCGCCGTCCTCGGGGGCGGCGTAGCCCCAGTAACCGGCCGAGGAGACGCGGAAACCGGTCAGCACCTCGTCAAAAATGACGAGCGCGCCGTTGGCGTGGGCAATCTCGTGCAGGCCGCGGTTGAAGCCGGGTTCGGGGGCGACCACGCCCATGTTGCAGGGGGCCGCCTCGGTGATGACGGCGGCAATCTGACCCTCGTGGGTTTCGAAGGCCTCGCGCACGGCATCCAGGTCGTTATAGGGCAGAACAATGGTCTCGGCGGCGGTCGCGGCAGTCACGCCGGCAGAACCGGGCAGCGCCAGGGTTGCCACGCCCGAACCGGCCTCGGAGAGCAGCGCATCCACGTGGCCGTGGTAGCAGCCGGCAAACTTAATAATCTTGTCGCGGCCGGTCACGCCGCGGGCCAGGCGAATCGCGGTCATGGTCGCCTCGGTACCCGTGGACACCATGCGCACCTGCTCAATCGCGCCGGGGATCGCGGCGTTAATGCGGTTGATGACCAGCTCGGCCAGCTCCGCCTCGGGGGCGCTCGCCGCACCGAAGGACAGGCCGCGCGCGGCGGCCTGCTGAACGGCCTCCACGACCTGCGGGTGTGCATGGCCCAGAATCGACGGGCCCCAGGAGCAGACCAGGTCAACGTACTCGTTGCCGTCCGCGTCGTACAGGTAGGGGCCCTTAGCCCTCGCCGCAAACGCAGGGGTGCCGCCCACGGAGTTGAAGGCGCGCACCGGGGAGTTCACGCCGCCGGGAATCACCGCGCGGGAACGCTCGAATAGCTTCTCGCTGGCTTCGTGGTGTAGCGGGTGGGTGGGGGAGGGAGTCATCGTATCGGTGCCTTTCAAACGAGACGGCGAATTCAAGAATTACAGGGGACGAGGCATGCCGGGCGGCAGAGCCCTCGCGACGCTAACGTCCCGTACCCTAACCATCATAGGTGCTTCAGGTAAACCGCAGGTGACGAGCGTCTGAATGTACCGAAAGGTGACGACAAAACACGTCTGACGGGCGGGGTAATGGACGGGGAACGCAGCTGGGTCGCGCGCGTGGGGGCTACGCGGTAGGGGACCGGTAGCGGTTAGCGCAGGTGCCGGTCGGTATCCAGGCGGTTCAGAACCTGGGTGTCCTGATCGAACAGCCAGTTCTTGTCGAAGATTAGACGCACGAAGGCCAGGCCCATACCCAGCGCCATGAAGATGAGCAGGGACTGCACGAAACCGCTCGCCGCCGAGTACATGTCACCGCTGGCAAAGTGCGACATGGAACGGTAGAACGGAACACCCGGAACCATCGTCACCACCGCCGGAACCGACAGGGAAATACGGGTGTACTTGCGCTGATGCAACGGCGCCACAACCTCGGCCAGGATGCCCACACCAAACACGGCAATCGTCGCGGCCATATGCGCGGGCATGCCCGCCTCCACCATATGAATACGGATGGGGTTCGCCACCGCGGCAATCACGCCACCCCACACGCACGCCACGGGGGAGGCGGCGAAGAGCATCGCGAAGCCGCCCGCCGCCACACCCGAGGAGATAATCTGCAGGAGCAGATACAGGGTCGGGTCCAGATTCAGAGGAGCCGGGGAAGCCAACGGCAGGTGGAAGAGCGAACCCAAAACCCACACCGCAAAAGACGCGCTCAGCAGCAGCAAACCCACGTAGGTCAGACGCGAAATACCCGCGAGGAAGTCCATGCGGGAAATGTCGAGCATGCCCGTCACCATGGGGAAGCCCGGCACCAGGAACAGCACCGAAGAAATGAAACCAATCATGTGGTTCGGGCTAACCAGACCCGCCGCAACCAGCACATTGACAACCGCAATGTACAGGCCGGCCGCCAGGAAGCCGCAGGCCATCCAGGTGGCCAGGTGGCTCACCCCGCGCTTGAGAAGGGTCGAACGCAAAAACTGACCGGCACCGGCGGCGAGGAATACGACCGAGCACTCCACCAGGCCGCCGCGGTTCAGGAACGCGAACCCGGCACAAGCCACCGCGGAGGCCAGCGCCAGCATCCAGCGGGTGTACAGCGGCTTGGCCGAATCGATGCGGTCCAGCTCGGCGTTCGCCTCCGCCGGGGTGATGCGTTCGGGCAGTTCGGAGATGAACTTGCCCAGCTGATCGATCTTGTGGGCGTTAATGCCCATGGTGCGCTGCTCGGCCACCTCGGTGCGGAAGTTGCCTTCGGTGTACGAGGAGGTGGAAATCTCGGTGAAGGTCACCTGCGCGTGGTGCTCCTTCAGACCCACAGCCTTCGCCAGGCGCGACATGGACGCCTTAATGCGGTACGCGCTCGCACCCGACTTCATCAGGATGCGTCCCAGCCGAAGCACCACCTGGGATTGCGCGACCAGGTGCTCGTGGGCGAGGCGGCTCGACCCGAGGTAGATGCTTCGGGTGTTCGTGTCGTAGTACTGTTCTGCAGAATCTGAGGGGTTGCTGGGCTGATGATCCATTAAAAACTCCGTGGCGCGCCGTCGTATGTGTAGTGGGCTGGGGTTCGTGTACGTCCCTCACTAGGATAGGTGAGATGCCGCGGCGGCGGTAGCGGCGGGGCGCCCCTTACCGGCGGACGGGCCAGCGGCCGTCGATGACCTCGGATTCCTTGCCCGGCTGCGTGCGCAACCACGCCTGGAAGTTCGCCGCCTGCTCGGCCGCCCACTGAATCTGCTGCTCATGCAGCTGGTGGGCATCCACGTTGAGGACCTGCGGGAACTGTTCGGTGAGCTTGACGAGCAGGCGCTCTGCGGCCAGGGCATCATCGGCGGAGGTGTGCGCGTTCTCGAGGGAGACGCCGTACTCGGCGGCGAGCACCTCGAGGGTGCGCTTGCCTCGCTTGCGGGGGATGACGTGCTTGTGCAGAACGTACGGGTCGAGCACCGCGCCGGGCGGCAGCTCGCCGTTCGCGATGCCGTAGCGCAGCATCTCGTGGTGGAGCACCGAGAAGTCGTAGGCGGCGTTGAACGCGATGATGGGCACGCCGTCGAGGTTGAGCGCGCCGATTGCGCCGGCAAGCTCCCAGACGACCTCGCGGGCGGGCCGGCCGTGCTCGCGGGCATGCTCGGTGGTGATGCCGTGCACGGCGGCGGCACCGGCGGGAATCTCGACGCCGGGGTCGGCCAGCCACTCGCCGCGGCGCACCACGTTGCCCTGAGCGTCTAGCAGGATCAGGGAGGCGGTCACGATGCGGGCGGTGGTGACGTCCACACCGGTGGTCTCAAGGTCAAAAGTGGCGCGCAGGCCGTTCATCCAGGTCATGGTTTAAGACTAACCCAGCGGCGAAGAAGGCGCGCGCCGGTTCGTTACGCGCACGCGTTATAGATATAGATGCGGGAGGGCGCGAGCCGCCGCGGGCCTTAGCCGGGGAGCGGGGGAGAGGAACGCCCCCCTCGAAACGCGGGCCCCGAATGACGGGCGGCGGGGCGGACCCGCCGCCCACCCGATAGACTGAAGCCATGACAACTCAACTGCTCACCGGCATCCCCGGCACCGGCAAGACCCATCACCTCACCGAACGCGCCCTGCGCTACCTCTCCGACGGGCGCGACCCCGCCCGCCTGCTCATCCTCGCACCCACCCGCACCGCCGCGACCCGCATGCGAGACACCATCGCCGCCGCCAGCGACCGCAGCCTCTCCGTAGCACCCACCCGAGCCTGGGCAGCCTACGCCTTCGACCTGCTCAAACGAGCCCAAACCCGCGGGCTCCTCACCGGCGTAGAAGGCAACCTCAAGCTCCTCTCCGGCCCCGAGCAAGACGTCATCATCGGCGAACTGCTCGCCAACCACGCCGAAGGTATCGCACCCGGCCCCGCCTGGCCCGACTCCCTCCGCGAAGCCCTGCCCACCCGCGGCTTCCGCCACGAAATCCGAGACTTCTTTGACCGCATGGCCGAATACGACCTCACCGCCGAGGACGTCCAGGCCCTCGCCCGGGACTACAACCGACCCGTCTGGGCCGCCCTCGCCCAGCTCCACACCGAATACCGCGCCGTGCGAGCCCTCCGCGCCAAAAACGCCTACGACCCCGCCGTGCTCATCAACGACGCCTGCCGGCTGCTGTTGCGCAACCCCGAATTCCTCGCTGAAGAGCGCCGCCGCTACGACCTCATGCTCATCGACGACGTGCAGGAGCTCAGCCCCTCCACCTACCGCCTGCTGCGCCTCATCGCCGCCGAAGAGCCGCCCGCAGACGCCGCCGAGCTGGCCGCAGAACACCCGGACGTCTTCGCCGCCGCGCCCGAAGTTATCATGACCTACAGCGACGAAGCCGTCGTCCAGGGCTTCCGCGGTGCCCGCCCCGACCTGGTGCGCACGCTACCCGAAAGCTTCCCGCACCTGGCCGAACGCACCCTCACCATCTCCTACCGCCTGCCGGCGCTCATGATGCCGCTGCTCGCCGACATCCGCCGCCGCCTGCCGCGTTACAGTCGCTACGTGCCCGCCGCAGAGACGGACGGGCAGAACGGGCAGAAGCCCCCCGCAACCTTCGGGCGCATCAACACCACCCCCGCCGACGAAGCCCTCACCTGGGGCGCCGCCGACGAACCGCTGCTGCACCTGGGAGCCGACGGCAAAATCCTCGACCCCGCGCACTACCGCACCGCACCCGCCGGAGTGTATAAGTATGCGCTCGCCAGCGCCCAGGACGAGGCAAACCTGCTCGCCCAGCTGCTGCTCGAAGACCGCATCTACGGCAACCGCCCCTACCGCGAGAGCGCCATCATCGTGCGCAACGGCGCGGACGTGGCGCGCATCCGCCGGGTGCTCTCGGCCAGCGGTATTCCCTCGCGTACCTCCGCCGCCCTCGTGCCGGTGCGCGACGAACCCGCCGTGCGCCCCTTCCTCGACGCGCTCAGTCTGCTCGTCTACGCCCGCAAGCGCGGCGAGAAGGCCCTCAACCCCGCCGTCACCGGCGCGGGCTACGAGGCCCTGAGCCCCGACGAGGCCGAAGAGATCATGCGCAAGAGCCTCGACGACGTTATCGCCGAAGAAAACCGTTCCAACCCCCTCAACGGGGCGAACAGCGCCATCACCCTGCTCACCTCCCGGCTCGGCGGCGCATCCAGCATGGACGTGCGACGACTCCGCCAACAGCTACGATCCGTCGAACTGCAAACCGGCGGCCACCGCCCCAGCGACGACCTGCTGCTGGGCGCCCTGCTACACCCCGAAACCCTGCCCGAAGAGGGCGTGGGGCGCGCCGTGCACCGCATTGCCGCCGTGCTCTCCGCGGGCCGCAAGGCCCTCGCCCGACCCGACTCCACCAGCACCGAGGTGCTCTGGGCCCTCTGGGAAGCCAGCGGCCTCGAAAAAACCTGGGTCGCCCAGACGCGCAGCGCGGGCCCCGAAGCCGACGCCGCCCACCGCAACCTCGACGCTATGATTGGCCTCTTCGAAGCCGCCGACCGATTCGACGAGCAGATGCGCGGCGCCGGGGCCGAGCAGTTCCTCGACTTCATCGACGCGCAGGACCTACCCATGGACACCCTCGCCGCCCGCGGCGTACGCCAGGACGCGGTCGAGATTCTCACCCCCGCGCTCGCCGCAGGGCAGTCCTGGCGCACCGTATATGTATGCGGCCTGCAAGAGGGCAGCTGGCCCAACACCACCGTACGCGGCTCCCTGCTGGGCACCGGCGACCTGGTGGACATCTGCGACGCCAGGATGCGCCGCCCCGCCCCCGCTAACCCCGACGCACAGGCAGAAGGGCAGCAGGTGCCGCCCGCACGTATTCGCAGCTACCCCGAGCGCGTGCGCGACACCCGCCACGACGAGCTGCGCATGTTCGCCGTCGCCGCGACCCGTGCCAGTACCCGCCTGGTGCTAACCGCCGTGCGCAACGAGGACGAGGCTCCCGGCGAGTTCTTCGACTTCGTGGTACCCACCGACGCCGAGAACGACTCGCCCGAGGTGCCCATCACCCGCGTGCGCCGCCCCGCCACCCTGCGCTCGCTCGTGGCGGAGCTGCGCCGCACCCTCGTTGAGGATGCGCTCACCGCCATGAGCGCCGAGGACGCCGAGCTGAAGAACGCGGCCGGCTCGCCTGGATTAGAAGCTCACGTGCCCGATGCTTCAGCCCCCGAGGCCCCCGACACCGCAGAGGACGCCCAGAACCCGGAAGCCGCCCTGAACCCGGAGGCCGCGGCCTTCCGCTTCGACGCCGCATCGCGCACCCTGGCCCGCCTGGCCCGCGTGCAGGCGCCCGGTGCATCCCCCGAGCAGTGGTGGGGCCTGCTGCCGCTGTCGAGCACCGAACCGTTCTTCGCCCGCCCCGCCCAAGAATCGCCAGAAAATGGCGCCGACGAGGGGCGACGCACCATCGCGCTCTCGCCCTCGCGCCTGGAAACCATCCACAACTCCCCGCTGGACTGGCTGGTATCCGCCGCCCGTGCCGAGGCCCAGACCGACCTCTCCCGCTCCCTGGGCACCCTCGTGCACGCCATCGCCGAGGAGTACCCGACCGGCACCCTCGAACAGCTCCAAACCGCACTGGAGGAGCGCATCGGCTCCCTGGGCGTGCCCGCCCGTAGGGAAGACGAGAGCGAAGAGGAGTACCGCGAGCGCGTGCCCTGGGAGGCCTACGCCCTCTACGAGCGGGCCAAGCGCATGATTCTGCGCCTGAGCTACTACTACCGCACCCACATGGACGCACAGGGCTGGAAGAACCTGGGCGTCGAGGGCTCCTTCTCGGTGCGTGTGCCCGTGCCCTTCGACCCGCAGGGGGAAGTGGGCGAGCTGGATGCGCTGCTCACCGGCCGCGTGGACCGCCTGGAGGAGGCACCGGAGAGGGACGGCACCCGCCGCTTCGTCATCGTCGACCTGAAGACCGGCAAAAGCAAGCCGGACGGGGCGGCCGTGGCCACGCACCCGCAGCTGGCCGCCTACCAGATCGCGGTGGAGGCCGGCGCGGGCGAGCAGCTGGCCGAGCGGTACCGCGCCGAGGCCGCCGCGGCGGAGTCCGGGGAACCCGCCCCGGATGCGCGTCCGCAGGAGCTGACCTACGAGTCTTCCGCGGGGCGTTCCGCCGGTGCCGCACTCATGCAGGTGGGCGTCTCGGACGTGAACGATGACAGCAAGGCCCGCCTGCAGGTTCAGCCCGCGCTGGAGGATAACGACGAATGGGCCGTGGACCTGGTGCAACGAGCCGCCGAGCTCATCGCCGGTGCGCAGGTGCAGACCCGCCACCGCGAGGGCAACCGCGGGCACGGGTGCCGCCTGCCCGAGCTCTGCCCGATATGCACTCGCGGCCGCCAGGTGACTCAGCCCTAACGCGGCGCGGCCCTAGCGGAAGAGGCCCCCCGCCGGGTGGCTGTAGTTCACTCACCCGGCCACCCATCAGACCGCCCGCTGACCGCGCACGCCGGTACCCCGGCACCGGTACGACACGAACCATTCACTCACCCTCAACGACGAAAGATGAGGACCCATGACCAACCCCGCCACCGCCTCCGGGCAGCCGCTCACCCCCGCCCAGTGGTGCGAGCGCAACACCTGGCAATTCGCCGACGGCACGCTCCTGGCCGACCTGCCCGCAGGAGCAACCCCCGCGGGCGGCTACCGTAGCGCCCTCGACATCGCCGCGATGCTCAACGGCCCCGAGGGCAAGAAACCCACACCCGAGCAGATCCGCATGATTGAGGCCGGCCCCGCCCCGACCCTCGTCATCGCCGGTGCCGGTTCGGGCAAGACCGCGACCATGGTCGACCGCGTGATCTGGCTGGTCGATAACGGTTTCGTGCGCCCCGAGGAAGTGCTCGGCGTGACCTTCACCCGCAAGGCCGCCACCGAGCTACGCAACCGCATGCGCGCCGGCCTGAACACCCTGCGCCGCAGCCGCCGACTCGAACCGACCGAGGAGGAACTGCGCAACGGCATCGCGGACCCGACCGTGCTGACCTACCACTCCTACGCGAACAACCTCGTCAAGGAGTACGGCCTGCGCCTGGGCGTGGAGCAGGACGCGCAGATGCTCGGCGATGCGCAGAAGTGGCAGCTGGCCGCGCAGATCGTGCAGTACTGGGAGGGTGAGCTACCGCAGGATCAGGGTGATGTGCCCCTCTCGGCGGCCACCATGATTAACCAGCTACTGCAGCTTTCCGACGAGTGCGCCGAGCACCTGCGCGAGCCGCAGGAGGTCATCGACTTCTGCACCGAGCAGCTGGCCGCCTACGCCGCGGTGCCCGATTCTCGCCGCCCCGTCAAGAAAGAACGGGACATTCAGAAGGTTCAGCGACTCCTGCGTAACCGCCGGGTGTACGCGCAGATGGCGCAGAGCTACGCCCGCGTGAAGGCGCGCATGCAGGTGCTGGACTTCGGTGACCTTATGCGCCTGGCCGCGCGCATCGCCGAGAGCGACCCGGCGATTCGCGAGGGGGAGCGCGCCCGCTTTAAGGTGGTTCTGCTGGACGAGTTCCAGGACACCTCCCACGCGCAGATGCGCCTGTTCTCCTCGATTTACGGGGCCGATGAGGCGGCCGGTATTCCCACGCACCCCGTGATGGCGGTGGGTGACCCGAAGCAGTCGATTTACGGCTTCCGCGGCGCCTCCGACGGCCAGATGTTCAGCTTCTACCGTCACTTCCCGACCCCGCACGCGCAGCCGCTCTTCCTGTCCGTGGCGTGGCGTAACGACATCTCGATCCTGAACGCGGCGAACCACGTGGCTGAAAAGCTCAAGGACGTTCCCGAGTGGGTGCGTGCGGTGCGCGGCGATATCAGCGCCGACCAGGTACCCGACCTGCGCCCGCGCTGCGTGCTGGTCGGGGAGGAAGGCACTCCCGCCTTCGAGGAGGCCGCCTCCGGGATGACCGGTCGCGTGGAGATGACCTACTACGACTCCGACCGCGCGGAGGCCGCGGGCATTGCCGAGCGGATTGCCGGGATGCGCGCCGAGGCCGTGCGCGAGTACGAACGGGCCTACGCGGCGCACCGCGGCGGCGACGGCTCGGTGCGTCCGCGCCTGAAGATGCCCGAGGTCGCCGTGCTGGCCCGCTCCCACGGCCAGCTGGACACGATTCGCGAGGAGTGCGAGCGCCTGAACATTCCGGTGCAGCAGGTGGGCCTAGGCGGCCTGCTCTCTCAGCCGGAGGTCGTGGACCTGGTCTCGGCGCTGCGTGTGCTGGCCGACCCGAACCGTTCGGATGCGCTGGCCCGCCTGCTCACGGGTGCCCGCTGGCGCCTGGGCGGTGCCGACCTGCTGGCGCTGGGGGATTGGGCGCAGTCGCTGGTTCGCGAGCGTGAGCGGGCCCTGCGGGAGCAGATGGCCTTGCGGCTGCTCGAGCAGGCCGAAGACGCCGAGGAGGCAGAGGAGGCAGAGGACGGCGCCGCCGAGGGGACCGGTCGGGGTACCCGCGGCCGCCTGACCGCCGAGCATCTGCGCGCCGCACAGGAGCAGCTGGACGAGGTGCTCAAGGGCGCGGTGGACGACTCCTCGGGGTACGTTTCGCTCATCGAGGCGGTCGAGAACCTGCCGCAGGACGGCCCGGACGGCGAACCCCTCTACGG
Organism: Rothia mucilaginosa; assembly: GCF_001061665.1. Taxonomy (GTDB): domain Bacteria; phylum Actinomycetota; class Actinomycetes; order Actinomycetales; family Micrococcaceae; genus Rothia; species Rothia mucilaginosa_A. Next base: position 443,954 of record NZ_JVSP01000002.1, read on the forward strand.
CGAGCACTACCGTGGCCGCCGCTTCTCCGCGGCGGGCCTGGAGCGCCTGCGCGCCTTCGCCGAGCAGATGCGCGTGCTCCGCGCGGGCCTGAGCGACGACCTGGGCAATCTGCTCTACGAGATTGAACGCACGATGCTCCTGGACATTGAGCTGGCGGTCCGCCCGGGCACCGACCCGCTGGTGGCGCGCGTAAACCTGGACGCCTTCCACGAGGTGGCCGCCGCCTACGGAATGTCGGCCCCGCGCATCAACGCCATGATTTACGCGGGCGCCGACGGCGTGAGCGCGGAGGAGGGGGAGCCGGGCGCTCGCCGCTTTATGCTCTCCTCGGGCGGCGTGAGCTACGTGATGGGCTTCCTCGCCTGGCTGGAACGCGCGGACGACGAGGAGAAGGGCCTGGAGCTGGGCTCCATCGACCCCGACCCGAACGCCGTTCAGCTGATGACGATGCACGCCTCCAAGGGTCTGGAATGGGACCGTGTTTTCCTGCCGGGCCTGTGCGGCACCGTTGGCGGCGCGCAGACCCCGAACCTCTGGCAGATCACGGCCAACGTGGCCCTGCCCTGGCCCCTGCGCGGCGATAGCGAGTACCTGCCCTCAATCCTGGAACGCCCCGAGGAAATCGCGGAGTTCGAGGAGGCCAAGAAGCTCGAGGAATACCTGAAGGCTCACAAGGGGGACGCCGGCGAGCACGCGGGCATGGAGGACCGCCGCCTCATGTACGTGGCGATGACCCGCGCCCGCAACCTGCTGGCCGTGAGCGCCTTCCGCTGGAAGAGCACCGCGAAGACCCCGCAGTCGGTCCAGCCCTTCTGGATGGAGCTGCTGTGGACCCTGGCCGAGGCCTACCGGCGGCACGCCGAGGACACGGTGGAGTTCCCCTGGACCGCCCCGCAGCTGGTCGGCATGGGCCTGGTCTTCGTCGTGGCCGACCCCTCGGACGACGGCAAGAAGAAGCCGATCGATAACGTGACCCCCTGGGTTGAGTTCATCGCCGACACGGGGTACCGCCTCAAGGAGCCGGTGACCCTGGCGCAGGGCACGGTGCTGACTCCCGAGGGCCTGCCCGACCCCGAGGAGGCGGGTGAGGTCCCTTACGCCTGGGCCCTGGCGGGGGCGATAATTCCCTCCCTGATGCGCGAGGTACAGCTCTCGCCGCTACCGATGCGCGTGCGCACGGTGCGGGAGAACTGCGAGCGCCTGGATCTGCCCGCGCCCGAGTGGCTGGACGAGCTGGCCGCCGAGGAAGCGGAGCGCGCATCCCAGCCTCCGCGCCCCGGCTATTCTCCCGTGATGGCCGCGGCCCTGCCCGTCGTGGCGGGCGGCTGTTTCAGCGCCCAAACCTACGAGACGATAAACCCGCACCTGGGTGCGGTGCTAACCGCCATGTGGCCCTTCGACCCGCTGGAACGCCCCGTGATTTGGCGCTGGCGCTCCGAGGAGGACCTGAACGAGGGCACCGAGGCGATTCTGCGCCACGGACGCCACGAGGAGTTGAACCGCGAGATTGCCATTAACTCCACGAGCCGCCGCGAGGCGGTGGAACGGGCCGCCCTGGCCGTCGAAAACGCGGTCGCCGAGCTGGAGGCGCAGCTTGCTGCCGGTGCGGATCTCACCGCCCCCGAGCCCGCCGGGGCCGTTCCCGAGGCCCTGCGCCGCCGCGCCCAGGATTGGGAGCGCGAGGCCGATTTGCTCATGCGCCTGGCCGAGCACACCGAGCCGGTGCTGGCCGAGCAGCTGCCCGGTCACCTCTCGGCCTCCACGTTCATTCGCCTGAGCGAGGATCCGCAGGGCACGGTGCACGAGCTGTTGCGCCCGGTGCCGCAGCGTCCCTCGCGTGCGGCGACCATCGGCACGGAGGTGCACGCCCTCATCGAGGAGCACTTCGGTGTGGTGCCGAGCGCCGATCCGCTTGAGGCCCCGGAGGCCGAGGACACGCTGGGCGTGACCCTGCCCGGCGCGGTCGAGCCGGCGGGAGAGACAGCGCCGGAGGAAGTAGCGGGGGAGGAACACCTCGAGTTCGCCGAGGATATTCCGCAAGACGCCCTCTTCGACGAGCTGTCCCTCGCCGAGGAGAGCGAGCAGGATTCCTCTGTGCGTTCGCTCTGGGAGCGCTTCGCGGCGAGCGAGTGGGGCTCCCCCGAATGGAAGGAACGCATCTGGGCCGTGGAGTACCCGGTTGAGACCCACGTGGAGGGCGTGAGTCTGCGCGGCCGCATCGACGCCGTGTTCCGCACCGAGGACGGGGACGGCGAACGCTGGATTCTGGTGGATTGGAAGACCGGCCGCCGCCCGAAGGCCGCGGACATGCAAGCGCGCCGCTTCCAGCTGGGCCTGTACCGCATCGCGTTCTCCCGCATCATGGGGATTGACCCGGAGCGCATCAGCACGGTATTCGTCTACCTGGGTGGCAAGCGCGTGGAGGAGGTGTGGGACGAGCAGATTCGCGGTGGCCTGCCCTCGGAGGCGCAGTTGGCCGCGGTGATCCGCAAGGCCCGCGCGGGCGAGGGGTAGGCGCTCGCGCTTCCCGGCCCGGCCGCCAATAGCCCTGCCCGGCCCCGGCCGTCAATAGCCTAAACGGATGCGCAAAAGCCCGGGCCGACCCCATCGCGGGGTCGGCCCGGGCTTTTCTCACTCTCGAAGTGAATAGCAGAAAACGCCTCTCGGCCCTACTGCATTAGGGCGGGGAGGCGTTCTCAGCCGCTGAAGAACTATAAAGGTACCTCGTGCCCTCGCACGCTCGGATCATCCGCAGACAACTGCCGCCGTGGCGGCCTCACTCACGCCGTCTGCGTGCCGTGGGGTTCGCGTGCGTCTTTACTCTCAAACACAACCTCGAAAGTACCTCTATAGAATTCTGCCATCGGTGATTGGTTGCGCGGTGCATGAATCCGGCTCGGGGTGTGACATGACCGGTCACGGTCCCCGTCCAATCGTTCCCCCCTCGATACCACTGCCACGGTATCGGCGCTGGTCAGTACGCTTTTGGGGGTTGTGCTCGTTCTCTGTGGAACGGCACAGGAAAAGTATTCCAGGACTTGACAAAAAAGTCTAAGCGTAAAATAATTGCCCTAAAATGCATGTTTTTGAGCATGTTTCAAGGTGAAATTGAAGCCTTGTGGAGTCCTATTCTGGGTGTTTGGATTGTGTGGGATTTTGTGAATAAACTCTGCGCGAAGAGGTGTGTTCTGTTTTTAAATCACACCTTCAACCCTCACCCTTAATTGCAATTTTTCGTGCACAAAAATGCAGAACCGGCGCTCAAAATGTGTTGGAAAATACATTGAAAAAATTCGGTGGGAACGCCCTAAATCCTCCGGAAAAGCGCTCCATTAGTATGTTCATGGCCCCCGAGGCCTGCGCGAAGCAGGCTCCCGGGGGCCATGAATCTTAAAGAATAGGGGGGGCTCGGCGGCTCGGCGGCGCTCACTGAGGGGCTCATGCGTCCGCCGTCCAATAACGGACTGCTCAGTAATTTAGCCCTGCGGTCCGCTCATGAGCGGGGGAGTGTCCTCCTGGCCGAGTAGCTCGCCCGAGGAACGCAAATCGTCCTGAATATCCAGGAGCATCGACACCGCGTGGGTCGCGCCGTCCTTATCGTCGGTCTCGACCGTGTGGGTGAGCCACTGGGCCACCGCGAACTCGGCGTAGAAGTTCGCGCGCTGCGCCAGGTAAGCGTCGGGTAGCTGCGGCATCTGCTGACGGTACACCTCCACAGCCTCGTCGGTGAAGTCGATATCCTCGCACGAGTACAGCCACGCGAAGTCCTGCGCGGGGTCGCCCACGTGCACGTCGGACCAGCCGGTCACCTCGACGATGCGCGCCTCGGAGGGGGTCACCTCCAGCACCAGGTTCTCGGCCCCCATATCGCCGTGCACCACGCGCGGGCGGAACTGCCACATTGGGCCGGGGGAGAGGACCGCCTGCCAGTGCGCGAGCAGGTCGGCGGGCACCTTGCCGGTGGCGGCGGCGCGCTCGAGCTCGGCAATCTTGCGGCGGCGAATCTGCTCCGAAGAATAGGAGGGCAGGTCGGCCTCGTAGATGATGTCCTCGGGCATCACATGCAGGGTGGCAATATCCTTGGCGATAATCGCGGCCAGGGAGGGACGCCCCTGAGCGACCTCGCGGCGGCTCAGCTCGGCAAGCTGGTCCACGTCGTAGACGGAGCCGGGAATGTGCGTGTACACGAAAACATTGCCGCCGGCGTACGGCACGATGCCGGCGACCGTGGGCACGGCGAAGGGCAGGCGGGCGCGCAGGCCGGGGCTGAAGGACTGCAGGATGAGGTGCTCGGCCTCCAGACGCATGCTGGCATCGGGACGGCGCGGGGCGCGCACACGCCAGCGGCGACCGGCCGAGTCGGCGATGATTGCCGAGTCGAAGTCGCCGCTATCTTCGCGGACCGCCTCGGCGCCGACGGGGTAGATTCCGGGCACTCCGGCAGAGACGATGGCTGCAAGCTGAAGGGGAGATAAAGTCACGGGTTAAGGTTACCAAACCATATGAGCACCCCGAGCCTTTCACCGTATGTTTATGCTGACTAGTGAAGAAAGTTTTGGGTGATGCGCGGCCTGCCGGCGGGCGGAATCCCGGGGGAACGCATCACCACGCATTTCGCCGTCCGCGCACGGCCGCCCGCAAGTAGCCGCCGCGGCCGATTCCCTGCGGTTCCCCGCGGGCAGGGGCGCAACGAAGGGGCAGGTTCTTGGGGCACGGGCGCGCTTGCGGTGAACGGGTGCGCGCCCGGGCCTGCTGCGATGTTCGGCAGGGAATACAATGGAAGACCGGGCAATAGCGGCGCCGACCTTCCCGGTCCCGCCCCGTACATCCCGTACGCCCAGCCCGCAGAACCAGCACAGATTCAGCGCGAATCCAGCAACCGCGCCGAGCCCCGATGGAGAACGATGACCGCACTACCCCCGCAGCCGCAGCACGCACTCTCCGCTGACGATATCCTCGCGGGCCTCGACCCCGACCAGCGCGCGGTCGCCACCGAGCTCGACGGGCCCATGCGCGTGCTCGCCGGTGCCGGCACCGGCAAGACCCGCGCGATTACGCACCGCATCGCCTACGGCATCGCGATTGGCCGCTACCAGGGCCCGCGCGTGCTCGCCCTGACCTTCACCCTGCGCGCGGCCGAAGAGATGCGCACCCGCCTTCAGCAGCTCGGCGCGTTCGGCGTGCAGGCGCGCACCTTCCACTCGGCGGCCCTGCGCCAGCTCACCTACTTCTGGCCGCAGGTCGTGGGCGGCACCTTCCCCTCCATCGTGCAGAACAAGGCGGCGCTCATCACCGAGGCCGCGAACCGTCTGCGCATCAGCACAGACCGTTCCCTGCTGCGCGATTTGGCGTCGCTGATTGAGTGGGCGAAGGTTCAGCTGCTCACCCCCGACACCCTCATGCAGCGCCTGAGCGAGAAACAGCTGCCCTCGGCGATTACCCCGCAGAACATGCAGCGCATCTTCCAAGCCTACGAAGATCTCAAGGACGAGCGTAACCTCATCGACTTTGAGGACGTGCTGCTACTGACCATCGCCATGCTCGAGGAGGACGAGAAGCTCGCTGCGACCGTGCGCCAGCAGTACCGCCACTTCGTGGTGGACGAGTACCAGGACGTCTCCCCGCTGCAGCAGCGCCTGCTGGACGTGTGGCTGGGCGGCCGCGACGACATCTGCGTGGTGGGCGACGCCTCCCAGACGATTTACTCCTTCACCGGCGCGACCAGCCGCTACCTGCTGGAGTTCCCGCGACGCTACCGCGGGGCGCACACGGTCAAGCTGACCCGCGACTACCGCTCCCACTCGCAGGTGGTGGAGCTCGCGAACCGCCTGCTGGCCGCCCGCCGCCCGCACCCCGATTCGAGCCCGCACTCCTGGGCACCGCCGCTGGAACTGATGTCTCAGCGCGGCCCCGGCGTGGACGTGGAGTGGTTCGGCTACGCGGACGACGAGCAGGAAGCCGCCGGCATCGCCGAGGATATCCGCGACCTCATCGACAAGGAGGGGGCGGCCCCCGCCGAGATTGCGGTGCTCTTCCGCACGAACGCCCAGTCGGCGGCGATTGAGTCGGCACTGTCCGCCGCCCACATCCCGTACCAGCTGCGCGGCGCGGAGCGCTTCTTCGAACGCCCCGAGGTCAAGCAGGCCATGCTCGCCCTGCGCGGCTCAGCCAAGTCCACCGACGGCACCGAAGACGTCACCCGCTACACCCGCGACGTGCTCGGCGGCCTCGGCTACAAGGAGGAGGGCCCCCTCTCGGGAGGCGCCACCCGCCAGAAGTGGGAATCCCTCGCCGCACTCGTGCACATGGTCGACATGATGGCGCAGAACCGTCAGGAGCAGCTGAAGGAGCACCGCGCCAACCCGCGCCCTGGTGTGCCCGAGCCGCTGCCGCTGACCATGCACGAGGTCGTGGCGACCCTGAACCACCGTAGCGAGTTCAACGAGGCCCCGCAGATGAACGGCGTAACCCTCGCCTCCCTGCACGCGGCCAAGGGCCTGGAGTGGGATGCCGTGTTCCTGTGCGGCCTCAACGAGGGCCTCATGCCCATTACCTTCGCGACCACCCCGGATGAGGTGGACGAGGAGCGCCGCCTGCTGTACGTGGGCATCACGCGCGCCCGCAAGTACCTGTGGCTGACCTGGACCATGACCCGCACCGTGGGCGGCCGCGGTCAGCGGAAGCGCTCGCGTTTCCTGGATGACATTGACCCGGCCAAGCGCCGCCGCCCCGCCGCAAGCGGCTACTCGAGCGGCTACGGAGGAGCGGCCCGCGGCGCGCGCGGGAACCACTCGTACGGGAACCGCTCGCAGGGCCGTCACCAGAAGGGAGAGGACTATGGCTCAGCGTTTTAAACGAGAGATTCTGCCGGCCACGGCGGATCGCCCGCAGATTGAGCTGGTCCGCTCGGCCCGCCGCACCCGCACCATCAGCATGCAGCGCGACGGCGTGGACGAGCACGGCAACCCCGCGTACCGCCTGCTCATTCCCGCCGCGAGCACGAGCGAGGAGATAGACGAGCATATTGCCCGCCTGCTGCCGCGTATTCAGCGTCGCGCCGCCCGCCGTGAGCACGCCGCGCAGCTGAATGTCACCGACGAGTACCTGCACGAGCGGGCCAGCCTGCTGGTGCGCGCCTACCTGCCGGAGCTGGAGGGCACCGAGCAGTTCAAACGGCTCTCGATTCGCTGGGTGAGCAACCAGCGTCAGCGCTGGGGTTCGGCGACCTACGCGACCGCGCAGATTCGCATCTCCTCGGAGCTGCAGGGGGTTCCGGAGTACGCGCTGGATTCGGTGGTGCACCACGAGCTGTGCCATCTGCTGCAGCCGAACCATTCGCGCTCCTTCCGCACCCTGGAGGCGCGTTACCCGCAGCTGGAGCGTGCCCGCGCCTTCCTGGACGGGTACGCGATGGGGCGCTCGCGGGCCGAAGGCTCGCGCGGCGAGCGCGGCGAAAACAGCGCCGGATAGGGCTTTTTCCGAAAACTAATAAGCAAAAAACAAACCGGCAGAACCAGCCGGAAATACTCGAGCGGGGGTGGCTTGTGCGTTCACAAGCCACCCCCGCTCGAGGTTTCAGTATTATTTTGCCGGTCTATCGGGGTAGTCCCCGCGGTTACTTCTCTTCGGGAGCCTCGCCGAAGCCGCCGTCCAGCAGCTTCTGCAGCTCAGACTCGAAGTCCACGTCATCCAGGCTGATTTCGTTCATGCGCGCGTCGTATGCGGTGAAGTCTTCCAGCTCGGCGGGGGTGGGCAGGGTCTCCGGGGTGTCCCAGAGGCCGTCGCGGGCCTCGATGCCGTGGGAGTTTTCGTACCAGCGCCAGAACTGCTGTGCCTCACGCACCAGGCGCGGGCGCAGTTCCAAGCCGACCAGGTTCTCGAAGACCTGCTCGCTGGGGCCGCCGTCGATGCGGCGGCGGGCCATGATTTCGGTCAGCTGCGGAGCCTTGGGCAGGTTGCGGGTGGCGTCCTCGGTCACGACGGACACCCAACCCTCGATGAGGGCCAGTAAACCCTCGAGACGCTGAACGGCCAGCTCCTGGTCCTCGGTGCGCTGGGGGCTGAACATGCCGCCCTCGAAGGCCTCCTGAACGGCCTCGGGGTCGTTCATGTCCACCTGGGAGGCGGCGTCCTGCATACGGTTCATGTCCACGCGAATACCGCGGGCGAAACGGGCAACGAGCTGGACCAGGTCCTCACGCAGCCAGGGGTTGGCCTTGTGCAGGCGAATCAGCGCGGCCTCGCGAACGGCCAGGTAGAGCAGAACCTCCTGCGGCGGCACCTCGATGTCGTCCGCGAGCTGCTGGTAGCCGTTGGGCAGCAGTGCGGAGTGGCCGGGGGCGAGGGGGAAGCCCACATCGGTGGAGGAGTACACCTCACCGGCGAGCTTCGCGAGGGCCTGGGCCATCTGGGCGCCAAAGATCATGGCGCCAACGTTGTTCAGGAATCCGCTGTTGAAGATGGCGGCGATTTCTTCGGGCAGCTCGTCCGCGGGGCCGGGCATGACCATGGCCTGGGTGACCTCGGCGGCCACGGGCTCGACCATCTCGCGCCAGGAGTCGAAGGACTCCTCAACCCATTCGGCCTTGGACCAGGCCTGCACGGGCAGGTTGTGACGCTCGATGGAGGTGACCGCATCCAGCCACAGGTCGGCCAGGTTGGCAGCGTCCTCGACGGCGCGCTTGAGGTTTTCGGGAACCGCCGGGTCTTCGCCCATGGAGGCGAGCATCTGGCGGGTCTGGTTCTTGACGTTGGTCCAGTTCACGCCGCTAGGGCTGGATTCGTCGGATGCGCCGGCAAACATGGCCTGCACCTGCGAGAACATGCCCTGCAGCATAGCGGGGTCGAAGCTGATGCCCATGTTCTTGAGGTCCTCGGGATCGATGTTAATGCCGAAGGGGTTCTGCCCGCCCTCACCGAAGAGCGCGCCGAAGGGGTTCTGTGCGTTGGAGGAGGCGCCCTTACCGCCCTGGCCGGTTGCCCCTGCGGAGGGGTCGAAGCCCTGCTCCTGCATCTTCTTCAGGAATTCTTCGAGGGGGTCACGCTCGTTGGAGGCGTCGCCGTGGTGGTGATCAGACATCTGAAACCTTTCCTAATCCGAAGGTGGGCACAGCCGGCCCGCTCGCTGTCCAGCCTACCGATTTTTGCTGTGAATTTCCCGTGTCGGCGCCTCGGATGCGCCTTAATCAGCTGAGGGCTCACAAGCGGGTCTTCACCCGGTTTACCCCCGACCTTACCCCCGGCAGGGGGATTGACCAGAAAAGGTGTGTTGATGAGGACGTTCATCCGGTAGTCTAGAAAACATGACTAAGCCCACCTCACCGTCCGAATCCGAGAAGTCCTCATCGAAGGCTTCCGCCGAGTCCTCAGCTCATCGCCGTAAGCACGGATCGCGTAGCCGCGAGCGCCGCTTCAACCTGCGTTCCGTGAGCGCCGTGGCGACCTGCGCGTTGCTGGCCGGTGCGTTTGTCCTGCCCAGCTCGTACGTGAAGGAGGGCCCCGGACCGCTCTTTGACGTGCTCGGCACCTACCAGGATAAGGACGTCATCGAGGTTTCGGGCGCCCCCAGCTATAAGACCTACGGCAAGCTCAACATGACCACGGTGTCGGTGGCGGGCGGCCCGTACACTGAGCTGTCCGGCGCGGAGGCTTTCTACGGGTGGCTGGCTTTTGACGGCAACCGCAGCCTCGTGGTGCCCACCGACGCCCTGTACCCGCACGTGAGCCACGAGACGGCCACGGCCGAAACCGGCGCGCAGATGGCCGATTCGCAGACGCAGGCGAAGGTCGCGGCCATGCGTCACCTGAAGATGCAGGTGACCGAGAAGGTGCTGGTGAACACGACCGTTGAGGGTTCTCCCGCGGCGGGCGTGCTGGAGAGCGGCGACCGCCTCCTGAAGGTGGGGGACAAGCAGATCACCACCCTCAAAGACGTGTCGCAGGCGGTAAACGCCTCGAACGGCTCGCCGATTCAGGTGACGGTTGAGCGCGACGGCCAGCAGCGCACGGTGACGCTGAACCCGGTGCGTTCGGCCGAGGGCGACCGCTGGGTCGTGGGCATCAGCCTGAAGCAGAGCTACGATTTGCCGGCGCAGGTGCAGTACAACCTGGACGGCGTGGGCGGCCCGAGCGCGGGCCTGATGCTGGCCCTCGGCACGGTGGATAAGCTGAGTGAGGGCACCCTGCTGGCAGACGAGGACGCCGGCGGCGACCCCTACCGCAGCTACGTGTCGGGTACCGGCACGATTGATGCGAACGGTAATGTTGGCGCGATTGGCGGCATCAAGTACAAGATTTTGGCGACGGGCCGCTACGGCGCGCGCTACTTCCTGGCCCCCAAGGAGAATTGCGATTCGGTCCTGAAGATGCAGGAGCAGGATCCCTCGATGCTCAACTACTATCATGCCGGCCAGGTGCGTGGCACGATGGTGGTGGTCCCGGTTTCGACGCTGGACGAGGCGGTGCAGGTCGTGGGCGCCATTAAGTCTGGCGCCCCCGATGATTCGCTGCCGCGCTGCGGATCCTAACGTGCAGCTCTAACGGGCAACCCCTGACGAACGCGGGCGCTTCCCTCCGGGAGGCTTCGGGCCCCGGCTCACTCGAGCCGGGGCCTTCGTTATGCGCGGTGACCGCCTCGCGACCGGTGAGCGTGTGTGCGAATAGTGGGATAGCGGGCGAACGACCCCTCCTCTGACGTCATGTCGACGTTCGTTCCTCCAACCTCTGCGATACTTAAGGTAAGGAACATTTTGAAATGATGAGCGAGGAATTGTGTCTGAGTCGACCGATAAGACCCCACGCCCACAGAAGAAGGAACGAGCAAAGAAGCGTCGCAGCCCTCTACTGATGACGATTGTGGTTGTCGCGGTTCTGATTGCCGCATTTGTGGGACTATCCCAGGTGTACACGGACTGGCTGTGGTTTGACCAGCTGGGCTATAGCACCGTCTTCACCACCCAGATTCTTTTGAAGGCCGCGGTGTTCGTTGTGGCCGCCCTCGTGGTGGCCCTGCCGCTGTGGGCCTCCATGACCTACGCGGTCCGCCACGCGGATGTTCTGCCCGCCACCCGCGAGCAGAACGCGAAGGATGAGGCCGGCCCGAACCAGAGCGTCCCGACGAGCGCCTCGGATGCGACCGAGCAGATGCTCCGCGACGTGTTCGGCCAGCAGCGTGCCGAGGATAGCATGCGCCGCTACCACGAGAGCGTGGATAAGGCGCGTAAGCTTTTGCTGATTGCGGTTCCGCTGCTACTGGGCCTGTTTATTGCCTCGGCAACGATGTCGCAGTGGAGCACGGTCGCCCTTTTCTTCAACCAGCAGTCTTTCGGCAAGACCGACCCGGAATTCGGCCTGGACTACGGCTTCTTCGTGTTTGTGCTGCCCTTCCTGCGCGTGGTGGTGTCGCTGGTGACCTCCTCCGTGGCGCTCGCCGCGGTGGCCGGCCTGTTCATGCACTACTTCTACGGCGGCATTAAGGTGCAGCCGGGCGGCGTGACCACGACTCACGCTTTCCGCCGTCACGCGGCCGTGCTTGCCGTCGTGTTTGTTCTGACCCGCGCGGTGAGCTTCTGGCTGGACCGTTACTCGTCCACCCAGCAGCAGGCCGGACGCTGGGCCGGCGCCATGTACACGGACGTGAACGCATCCATTCCCGTGAGCGCCATCTTGGCGGTTTCGGCGTTGCTGGTGTCGTTCATGTTCATTGCTGCCGCGGTGAAGAATCACTGGCGTCTGCCGCTGATTAGCACCGCAATGCTGGCGGTCGTATCGCTGGTGGCCGGTGGCCTGTACCCGTGGGTTGTGCAGCGTTTCCAGGTGGTTCCGAACGAGCAGGGCGCGCAGTCGCAGTTTATTCAGCGCAATATTGATGCGACCCGCTACGCCTACGGCCTGGACAAGATTGAGACCACCCCGTACGACGCGACCATCGACACTCGCGCCGGTGCCCTGAGCTCTTCGAGCGCGACCATCGCGAACATTCGTCTGCTGGATCCGAACGTGGTTTCCTCCGCGTTCGCGCAGATGCAGCAGTTCCGCCCGTACTACCGCTTCGAGTCGCAGCTGGCGGTGGACCGTTACACCGTGGGTAACACCACGCAGGACACCGTGCTGGCGGCCCGCGAGCTGAACCCCACGCAGACCAACGGCGATTCCTGGTACAACCGCCACGTGGTGTACACCCACGGCTACGGCGTGATTGCCGCGTACGGTAACCAGGTGGATTCGGCGGGTAACCCCAAGTTCTTGCAGTCCGGCATTAAGGCGACCGGTACCCTGAGCGAGGATTACGAGCCGCGCATCTACTTCGGCATGAGCTCGCCGGAGTACTCGATTGTGGGCGGTAGGGGCGACACCCTGGAGCTGGACCGTCCGCTCTCTGCTGACGAGACGAAAGCCTCCGACGCGAAGTACACCTTCTCGGGTAACGGCGGCCCCCGCGTCGATTCGATGCTGGCCCGTCTGTCCTACGCGATTAAGTTCCAGTCTTCCGACATTCTGCTCTCGGATGCGGTGCGCGACGGCTCACAGATTCTGTACGAACGCAACCCGCTGGACCGCGTGCGCAAGGTGGCCCCGTACCTGACGGTGGATTCCAAGCCGTACCCGGCGATCGTGAATAACCGCGTGCAGTGGATCGTGGATGCCTACACGACGAGCGACCAGTTCCCCTACGCGCAGGGCAGCTCGCAGGATTCTGCCACCGCGGCGGGGGCTCAGCGCTCGAAGTCGGTGAACTACATCCGTAACTCGGTGAAGGCCACCGTGGACGCCTACGACGGCTCGGTGACCCTGTACGCCTGGGATGAGGAAGATCCGGTGCTCAAGGCTTGGCAGAGCGTCTTCCCCGGCACGGTGAAGAGCTATCACGAGATGAACGCTTCGCTCATGAGCCACGTGCGTTACCCGACCGACATGTTCAATATTCAGCGCACCATGCTGAATAAGTACCACGTGACGAACGCTCACAGCTTCTACGCGGGCGATGACGTGTGGTCGATTCCGAACGACCCGACCAACGATCGTAACCAGCCGATTTCGCCGTACTACCTGTCCCTGCAGATGCCCGGGGATTCGCGCGCGCACTTCTCGCTGACGACGACGTTCATTCCTCAGCAGAGCGATTCGAACTCTCGTAACGTGATGTACGGCTTCCTGGCCGCTAACGGCGACGCCGGTACCGGTAAGGACGGCGAGCGTAGCCCCGACTACGGCAAGCTGCGTCTGCTGGAGTTGCCGCGTTCTTCGGTGGTTCCCGGCCCCGGCCAGGCTCAGAACATTTTCAACTCTGATGCTGAGGTGTCGAACCAGCTGAACCTGCTGCGCCGCGGTTCGTCCGAGGTTATTAACGGCAATATGCTGACTCTGCCGGTGGGCGGCGGCATGTTGTACGTTCAGCCGGTGTACGTGCAGTCGAGCGGTGACGCTAAGTACCCGCGTCTGCAGCGTGTGCTGGTGAGCTTCGGCGATAAGGTCGGTTTCGCTCCGACTCTGGAGGAGGCGCTGAACCAGGTGTTCGGCGGCTCCTCGGGCGCGAAGCTGGACGGTTCGGCGGCTAGCCCCTCGGCTTCTGCCTCCGGCTCCTCTGGTTCTTCGGGTGCTTCGACCGGAGGTTCTTCGGCTTCGCAGTCTTCGGAGCTGAAGCAGGCTCTGACGGATGCCTCGAAGGCGATGACCGATGCTGATGCGGCGATGAAGAAGGGCGACTGGGCTGCCTACGGTGAGGCTCAGAAGCGTCTGGAAGCAGCCGTGAAGAAGGCTCTGGAGGCTGAGGAGGCGCAGAGCACGGCGTCCGCTAAGGCTTCTGCATCGGCAGCGCCCAGCGCCTCGGCGGCTCCGAGCGCAGCGGCTAGCGCTAAGCCCAGCGCGAGCCTTTCGACTTCTCACTAGGATGCCTGAGGCGGCGGGGGAGTAGCGCATACCGGATGCTCACGGATCGGATGTCCACGGGTCTAGCGTCCTCGCTCTAGAACCGGGGCCTGCACTGGATACGGCTCCTACTGACTACCTCTAGCGGTCTCTGACGGAACGGGGTGGAAGTGTATCGCTTCCACCCCGTTCCTGTATGTTCTACCCCTGGCACTGCCCCGTAGCCCCTATTCCTACCCAACTGCTTTCTACCCAACTGCTTTCTACCCAACAGCCCCTATTTTTGTGTGCTTGGTTACAAATCGCGTTTTTGGCTTGCATGCCCGGTTTGGGGTCTGTATAGTTGTATGAGTCGCCGCGGGGTGGAGCAGTTCGGTAGCTCGCCGGGCTCATAACCCGGAGGTCGCAGGTTCAAATCCTGTCCCCGCAACCAGAAAAACCCGGTATCTCAACGAAAAGTCGCTGAGATACCGGGTTTTGTTTTGCCCTGACGAGACCGAATCCCTATGTTATTCCCTACCTTTCAGCCAAACTCAGGCCCGTCGTCGAGGTGGGGGGAGGGGGGACTATCACCCAACATCGAGGACTATCATCCAACGCCCCTTCGGGGCGTATGACTATCTTCGCTCGTGCATGATCTCGTGGGAGGGAGGTTGCAGAGGAGGATTTTCACCGCCTAATCGGCGTTGATACCGGCTGTTTACCGCCTGAAAATGCAAAAGCGGTATAGCATTTTCCCTCGTATCTCAACCGAATCCCAACCCTTTACCGCCTTCACCGCCTAAAACCGAAAACTTTTATATATACACACGCATATGTAGGAAGATGAACACTCGCGTGTACACTTTTTAGAAATTAGGCGGTAGAGGCGGCAACACACCATGTTTTGACTGATATACCAACGTTTTCGATATACCGCTTAGCCTCAAACAGGCGGTAACTAAGCGGTGAAAGAGTAGCGTCCCGCATAGTGGTGTAACCGTGTGGTGATCGGCCCGTTGCTTGTGATGGGTGCGGTCACCGTGTGATCCTTCGAGAAAGCTCTTCTACTTCTGACTCGAAACGATTTGGAGGCACAACGATGACCGCTCCTCATATTATCGACCCTGCTGGCCTGCTTGGCGAGGCGTTATCCCAGGCATCCCCAGATTTGATGCGTTCCTTGCTCCAGCACGTCATTAACGCGTTGCTATCAGCGGACGCTGATGCGGTGTGCGGGGCCCAGTGGGGCCAACAAGACCCGCAGCGTCACACCAGGCGCAACGGGTATCGCTACCGGCCCCTGGACACCAGGGTCGGCACCATCGACGTGGCGATCCCCAAGCTGCGCTCAGGCACCTACTTCCCAGAATGGTTACTGCAACGGCGCAAACGCTGTGAAACCGCGTTGATCACAGTGGTCGCTGACTGCTACCTGGCAGGAGTATCCACGCGCCGTATGGACAAGCTCGTCAAAACCCTGGGGATCACAGGACTGTCCAAGTCCCAGGTCTCACGGATGGCAACAGACCTCGACGAACACGTGGACCAGTTCCGCAACCGGCCCCTCCACGATGCCGGGCCTTTCACCTTCGTCGCCGCTGACGCACTGACCATGAAAGTACGCGAAGGAGGACGCGTCGTCTCGTGCGCGGTTCTGGTTGCCACCGGAGTCAACAATGACGGACACCGCGAAGTGCTGGGGGTGCGCGTGTCCACCAGCGAGACCGCTCCAGCCTGGAAGGAGTTCTTCGCCGACCTGGTCGCCCGAGGCCTGACCGGCGTGCGCCTGGTCACCAGTGATGCCCATCTGGGCCTGGTTGAGGCCATCGCCGCCAACCTACCCGGAGCCACCTGGCAACGATGCCGTACCCACTACGCCGCTAATCTCATGTCCGTCACCCCCAAAGCACTATGGCCCGCTGTCAAAGCGATGCTGCACTCGGTGTATGACCAGCCCGACGCGGCATCGGTCAACGCTCAATACGACCGGCTCTTGGACTACGTCCACGACAAGCTCCCCGCCGTGTGTGATCACCTCGATCAAGCCAGGGCAGACGTCCTCGCGTTCGCGTCCTTCCCCACCGGGGTGTGGACCCAGATCTGGTCCAACAACCCCAACGAACGCCTCAACCGCGAAATCCGCCGCCGCACCGACACCGTGGGAATCTTCCCCAACCGACAAGCAATCATCCGCCTAGTCGGAGCCGTCCTCGCCGAACAAAACGACGAATGGGCCGAAGGCCGACGCTACCTCAGCCTCGACATCCTCACCAAATCACGACTCACACCACAACCCACCGGGCAGGAGGACACCCCACTCCAACTCAGCGCATAACCCAACCCGAAGGACACAAAACGATTACACCACTCCACAGGACTTGACCTGAGCAAGAGCACGTTCTACAATGACGCATAAGTTCAAGGAGGTTCGCATGACCGCTTACGACCACTCGTCGGGGTACACCTACGGCACCGATGCCGTCCCCACGTCTCCGCTCACACTCGAGGATCTACGCCAGATTGAGGCCGCCGCGCACGTCCAGCCCGGTGACGCAGAGCTGCTCGCGCGAGCAGAACCCATCCTGGCGCCGCATGCCATGGAAATGGTCGACACGTGGCGCGGGATTTTGGCTCAAAAGACCTACCTGGCAGCACATTCCGCGCATCCGGATGGACAGCCGAACCCCGAGTACGCGCAGGCGTCAAAGCCCCGATTCGCCCAGTGGATCATCGACATGTGCACGCGCGAGCGGGATCAGGCGTGGTTGGACTACCAGTACCTGATCGGAGCTCGACACATGACCGCGGCGAAGAACGCGGCGGATGGGGCGGACTCGACGCCATTCGTGCCTCTGCGCTACGTGCTCGCCTTCATCGCGCCGACTGTGGAGGTCGGGCACCGTCTCCTGGCGGAGGGCTTCGAGGGCGCAGAACTGGACGCTGTCCGTGACGCGTGGACTCGCGCTGTGACTGTCGCCGTGACAGTGTGGGCGTATGCCTACCGCGATCACCCCGAGCAATTCTGATCCGGCGCTCGCCACCTACGACTCCCCCATCGGCCGCCTCACGCTTGATAGCGGTGTATTCGTCTTTCGCACTCTCTGACTGCTCTCCCTGGAAGCCTCAGTGGCTTCCAGGGAGAGCTTTCTTTCTGGGTTATAGGACACTACGTGTTGCTGGTTGGGTGACTTTTCGGCTTTCTGGTGCGGGAAAGTCACTCTTTCAGTTGGTCGTGTTTGCCTCGTTCCTGTGAATACTGCATCGTGCTCTGTGTGTGGCTGCCCCATGATCCGTCACGGTAAGAAGTCAACAGGAGGTCCTTTGAAGATCGCGGTGGTAGAAGTCCGCTCATCATCAAGGACCTCGACCTCTACCCACAACCCCCGACCAATACCTGGTCACCCACACTCAACTCGGAAGAGCCGGAAATAGCCTTCGTGATAGCGGAATAAAACGAAGGTGTGGAACTTGCAAGGACCGATCTCAAACTGGGATTCGATAGAACAGTTTAGCAAACGCTGACTTCGCTTTGCCGTCACTTGGAAACCTATCCGTTGGAAGTGCAGCTATCCTCACATACGCTTTTCCAAGTGAAGTATAGCTATGCACGTTTCACCGACGTTAGTAAAAACCCCGAACTTATCGCAGCCAACAGAAACCCGGTAGAAAATATATAGGAGCCAAAGGTGGCGCCTTTTAAAATCCAAGTCGTGGGAACGACAGCAAACAAGATCGGTGAGTTCGCAAAATCACCTGTGCTAATCGGAAGACCTGCCACCACAAAAAAGATGATAACAATCCATGAAACTAATGAAGTAGTCCAAAGCCGAAGCGCAAAACAGGCCAGAGTTAGCACAACCGAAGAGAAAACAAGTACTAAAGCAGTATGACTCGACAGTCGCTCATTAACAAGCTCGCCAATGATAGAGACATAAAGCAGACTCAAACAAAGGTTAACTACTTGTGCGAGAAGCAGCGATTTAGCAATGAACCGGAGCAGAACTTTATCGTGAATACTAAACGAGACGTACGAGGCAGGGACCTTAGCATGCGACAAAGCTAGACCTGCCGTGGCAATTGGGAGCATGATGAGTAACGCGGATTGCGCTACGGCAATGGTATTTCCATAACGGAGAAACAGCAGCGGAAGAACTAGTGCACCGAGATAAGCGATCGTGACCCAACGAATGATTGCAATTCGCTCGATAGAACACAAAGACTTCATTTTCTTACTGCTCCTTTACTTCGAAACCTAGCCACAAGAACATAGGTAATAATTAGGATTGGTACCGGGATAAGCGCAGAGAAACCGAAATTTGATTGCTCCTGGATATCTACGAACGAGATTGCGGTACCATTGAGATTCAGCCCTACGGAGTGGAGGGCGTTTGATATGTATGGGGTAGCATTGTCAGCTAGGTTACCGGGTAGCACTATCCAGAAGTACAGAAGAACACCTGAAATTACCGCGGCAGTCGGAGGTTTTGAGAGACTTTCTAATGTCGAGTAGATCAGAGCAATTAGTATACTTTGGAAGGTAAGAAAGCAAAGCAGGGTTGCTAGCCCAGAGTGCATTTTCGAACCAGACAAAACCATTGTTAGATCGAATAGCAGCACACTAAGTAGGTTTACAAGAACTATTGAAAGTGTTCGACAGATGGTGCGTAGGACGCTAGGCAACCAGGCAATGTATACCTGCTGAGGCAAACCCCCGTAGTGGACCTTG
Source organism: Rothia mucilaginosa (assembly GCF_001061665.1). Lineage (GTDB taxonomy): Bacteria > Actinomycetota > Actinomycetes > Actinomycetales > Micrococcaceae > Rothia > Rothia mucilaginosa_A. The sequence goes on from NZ_JVSP01000002.1 coordinate 462,529, forward strand.
GAAACCCTAGCATCAAGTATAAAGAGTAATGCGAGGGAAATTAGTGGCTGCGTTCCAGTAAAGAAGAAGCTGTATCCCCCTGTTATTGGAGTTCCGCTTGCCTCACTTGAAATCCATGCACCGAGGAATAGTGACGCCATTGAGCCCAAGATAGCCGCGAGAAAATACCAGATGTTCCAATAGTAAGTAAGCAAAGCACGGATAGCTGAAGTAATTCGCATGGTCCTACCCCCGGTGATATAGGTCCGCGAGATTCACGCCGTTGAGGTCGGGGATATGCAAAGCTTTGCCGTTACGAACTACGACACACTCATCCGGGACGCCTTGAATCTCATGGAGGAGGTGCGTTGATATTACAACGCAGTTCCCTTCGTCCCGATAACGACGAAGCGTCGCAGACAAGGAGATCATGCCATCTGGATCCAAACCATTCTGTGGCTCATCAAGGAACAAAAATCTTGGTCTAGATAATAAAGCAAGACAAAGCTCCAGCCGTTCCTTCATGCCGGTCGAGTAGTCCTTGGCTTTCCGCCCGTGGGCAGCGCGGACGATGCCCACACTATCCAAAGCCGACTCAGGATCAACATCCAGACCCCAGAATGCCGCGACGACCTGTACATTTTGTTTACCGCTCAGATACGGAAAGTAGCTTGGATGGTCGATTGCAGCTGACATTTCGCTAATGTCTGTCTGATCGTATCTAATGTGGCCACTTATTGGTTTTATCCGACCAAGGAGCGTTTTCATTAAGGTGGTTTTACCTGCCCCATTTGGTCCAAGGAGGCAGATTATCCTGCCAGTATTTAGCTGCAAGTTAATGCCGCTCACTACTGGGGAATTCTTGTACCCAACCGACAAATCAGTTACCGATATAGCTGGCATGGCCTACCTTTCAAAGAAAACGGCCCTGGAGGTAAGGCCTAGGATGCCTTCCCTCCAGGGCCGACTGCTGCGACAAAGCTACTAACCACTTGCAGCCAACAGAGATGCCGCAGCCGTTAGCACACTGGGCAGTGAAGCATGCAATGCCACCCGTCGGGCACCCAGGGGCGCACAGGAACTTCGAGGTGATGTGAGGACAAACAGCTTCCTCAACCTCTTCAACACGGGTGTCAAGGTCAACGGTGACCACGACTTCTCCAAGCTCTCAGAATCTGAACATATTCAGGTAACAGAAAGTTACCCGCACTGCTATGATACAACGATGCAAGATTAGTAGGGGCAACTTTCAGAATGTTCAGGTCGCAGGTTCAAATCCTGTCCCCGCAACGGATAACTCCCGATAGCTTAGCTATCGGGAGTTTTTTTATGCCCGGAATCGGCTGTGCTGTCGATTCTAGCTATGACCGTACGGTTCTTTACCCCGGCCCTTTGAATGTTCGGGCACTGACCGGTTGGATGCCGGCTTATACGGCCCCGATTTGATTGAGTTCCGATATGGCAGAGCGTGACCTGGCTGAGCGGGGAGAGGGCGTGTTGCACGCGATGGTTTGCACCCTGTATCGAACCCGGCTCGGCTAACCGGAGGGGTCTGCGCTGTGCGCAATGGTTTGCACCCCATGCCGTACTTGATGCGGCTGTCTCGGTATAGTCTCTTGGCGCAATTCATCTTGGCACAATTCATCTTGACGCAAACCGCCTCGGCGCAGTTACCTCGACATAGGCGTCTAGCGGGAGCTCCCCAGCTGTCTCTGGGGGCTCTGTCGTCTCTAACTTGTTCCGAAATCTCGTGGTCGCAGATGGGTGTCTTGCTGGCCCTTATCCCCGTGCTCGTTGGTCGGTCCAGAATATCCCGCTCTTCTCCCTCCAGCTTCTCTTCTCCTCTTTCCAAATTCTCTGAGTTTGTCAGTCGGACCAGTAGTGATCGGATTGACGGTGGGGAAAAATTGGGGCTTCGGGGCGGCTCCTCGAAGGAGTTCGAAGGAGTCAAAATGCTTCCTTGTCGAGGCACTCGGAATCGTGCGCATGGAGGCCGGTGAGCTGCTATGAACTCCCCGAAAGGACATTTTTACCTCATGCCAGAACCGGAATATGCGATATGTTCTCTATATTCCCGGTTGAGAAATCAGTCGATTTACCCCGGAATTCTGCGGATTTTGGTGCAAAAATGGCTAAAAACCGCAAAAATTAACTCGGAAAGTGATTGTCCTCACAATAAAACTCTAAAGCCTGGAGTGAATGTTTTGAATAGAGCTCAAAAAACGCTCAAAAACCGCGAAAAATCAAGGCAAAACCCCTCATTCAACCGTCGGTTGAACCCATGTCATTCTCAACTTAAACCTTAGAAAAAGTTTAGGCTTAGGGTTAGTATTTTGCGAGGGGGTAAAAATGCTCCAAAAAACCGTTAGAAAAGGCTTTTTGACCTGGTAGCTTTGAGTACATGGTTACCACGGTCCGCCGCGCAGGTCATCGGACTGACCCCGCACAAACCATCGCATGAGGACATCCCCGCCACGAGCACGGGATGGTGATGGACAAACCAAAGCGGTGCCAAAACCGCAGGCCGACCGCCTATAGGCTTCTCACCTATAGATCACCTATCACTCAACCACTCACGGGCGTTCACGCCCCAGAAACACCAACAACGAGGACACCCCATGGCACTTCGCCCCCGCACCGTTAAGGCAGGCTCTCTCGCGGCTATTGCCGTTCCCACCGTGCTCGGTAGCACCCTGCTGTCTCCCGCATCCGCGTTCGCTCCCGTCGTACAGGACATCCCCGGCGGCGCACCCCAGGGCTCGCTCTTTACCGCGACCGCCCAGTCTACTCTTTCGCAGGTGGCTGTGCAGGTTCGCCAGCAGGCTGAGGCTCCCGCAACCAACCAGGTCCAGCCCATCCAGCAGACCTACACCGCACAGGCAACTCAGGCAGCACAGACCGAGCAGGCTACTCCCGCAACCTTCCAGTCTGCGCAGACCACCCCCTCGGCACAGGCTACCCAGACCGCTCCCGTGGTCACCGAGCCCACTCTCTCGCAGGTTGCTAACGCCCAGACCGCTCAGGCGGCACAGTCCACCGTTGCCGGCAGCACCGTTCCCGCAACCCGCACCAACCAGACTTTCCTGTCCTACACCTCCCCGGCGGGCACCACCTCGCAGTACCACGTGTACGCGGACGGTGTGGACTTCTCCAAGCCCGTTGGCGTGGTCTTCTACTTCGATGGTGACTACTGGCGCAACGACCAGTCCAAGGTCTACGACCCCTCCGGCGAGCTGGCTCAGATGGCTGCCTCCGCTGCGGCACAGAACATGCTGTTCGTGCCCGTCATCTCCCCGGACACCAACCGTTACGATGCTGGCGTGACCTGGTGGGAGGACATGGACCGTAACGGCGAGTTCTTCCGCTCCTTCGCGTCTTCCTTCATCGCGGCTAACGGCGTGGACTCCTCCAACGTGTGGACCATGGGTTACTCCGGTGGTGCCGAGTTCATCACCTACGAGCTGAACACTAAGCCCCAGACCTGGCGCAATGGCGGTGGCTCCATTATGGTCGCTGGTGGCGGCCTGGACGAGGGCACTCCCTCCGCAGCGCTGAAGTTCCAGCCGATGTTCTGGTACGCAAACTCGAACGACGGCACCGGTGAGACCTACCCGCAGACCTGGAGCGCCCGCGGCGCCGTTGAGGGCGGCTACAACGCCTACCGCAACGCTGGCTACACCAACGCCTCCGCAACCGTTCTGAACGGCTCGGGCCACTTCGACTACAACTTCTCCCAGATCCTGAGCAACTCGCTGACCAAGGGCAAGGCGACCGCCGCGCCCAAGGCTGAGCAGAAGACCGAGCAGAAGCAGCAGAGCACCCAGCGTGCCCGCACCATGAGCTCCGCAACCTACCAGAGCTACACCTCCCCGGCCGGCACCACCTCGCAGTACCACGTGTACGCGAACAACCTGGACTACTCCAAGCCCGTTGGCGTGGTCTTCTACTTCGACGGTGACTACTGGCAGCGTGACGAGTCCAAGGTCTACACCCCCGACGAGGGCATGCTCGCGGCAATGGGCAAGATCGCGAACGCCCGCAACATGGTCTTCGTACCGGTCATTTCCCCGGACACCAACGCATCCGGCGACGGCATCACCTGGTGGGAAGACATGGACACCAACGGCGAGTTCTTCCGCTCCTTCGCGAAGTCCTTCGTGAGCGAGAACAACCTGGACGCATCCCAGGTGTGGACCATGGGTTACTCCGGTGGCGCCGAGTTCATCACCTACGAGCTGACCGATCACAACACCTCCTGGCGTCAGGGCGGCGGCTCCATCATGGTCGCCGGCGGTGACTCGGACGGTTCGGTGGATGCCGACGCAACCACCAAGGCATCCCCAATGTACTGGTGGGTTGGCGCGAATGACACCTCCGGTAACACCAACCCCGTCACCTGGAGCGCACGAGGCGCCGTCGAGTCCGGCTACAACGCATACCTGGGCGCAGGCTTCTCTGACGCCCGCGTGAAGCTGATTGACGGCTTCAGCCACCACGACTACGACCTGCCGCACATCCTGGCCTCCTCGCTGGACTTCGCGGGCAAGACCCCCGCGCTGGGCTACAGCGACCTGTCCGACTCGAACCCGAACTACAACGAGATCAGCTGGAACTCTGATCACCGCATCATGCTCGGCTTCGCGGACGGCACCTTCCGCCCGAACGCATCGGTCAACCGTGCGCAGCTGGCAACCTACCTGTACCGCGTGGCTGGTCGCCCCGCCGTGAACGCACCGGCCGTTTCGCCGTTCAGCGACGTTCCGGTAAACCACCCCGCGTACAAGGAGATTTACTGGCTGAGCCAGCAGGGTATCACCGGTAGCGACTTCCGTCCCCTGGAGGCCGTCACCGAGTCCACCATGGCCGAGTTCATGTACCGTGCCGCCGGCTCCCCGGCACAGGCTCAGGGCGGCTACGCATCGCAGGCCCTGGCCTGGGCCGCCTCGAATGGCATCGGCACCGGCTCGACCTCCTCGGCAGCCATCACCCGTGACGCTATGGCAGGCTACCTGTACATCTACGCTAACTAAGGCGTACGGCTCCTAAAGCATAAAGAACCGCCCCGCTCCTTTTCAGGAGCGGGGCGGTTCTTGTATGTGACCTACAGGGAGGCGCCTATCGGCGCGCTACCGGATTAGAGGGTCTGGGTGGGGGTGTCGCCACCGATAGCGGGGGTCTGCTTTGCCTTCAGCTCGGCCAGGCGGGTGTCGAGCTCGTTCTGGCGACCCATCTCCTCCAGGGTGTTGAACTGTGCGTCCAGCGAGGAGGATGCCAGCTCCTGCTGACCGATGACGCGTGCCTCTTCGCGGCGGACCTTCTCTTCGAAACGGTAGATTTCGCTGGTCGGGTCCATCACGTCGAAGGCCTTCAGAGCGTCGTTGACCTGGCTCTGAGCGGTGGCGGTCTTCTGACGCGAGGTCAGTTCGTCGCGCTTGTACTTCAGCTCGTCGAGCTTGGTACGCATCTTGTCCAGACCGTCCTTGAGCTGGTTCACGACCTGGGTCTGGGAAGCCAGCTGGGGCTCGAGGGCCTGTGCAGCCTTCTCAGCCTGCATCTGCTTGCCCAGGGCAACCTTGGCGAGGTTGTCGAACTTGTCAGCGTTAGCGGTATCGCCAGCGGTGCGAAGCTCATCTGCCTTGTTGGAGGCGGCCAGAGCCTTGGCGCCCCACTCCTGGGCTTCCTTGAGGTCCTCTGCGTGGTCCTTCTCCAGCAGTCGCAGGTTGCCGATGGTCTGGGCGACGGCGGCCTCTGCCTCACGGATGCTGTTGGTGTAGTCGCGAACCATCTGGTCCAGCATCTTCTGCGGGTCCTCGGCAGCGTCGAGCAGGGCGTTGATGTTTGCCTTCGCCAGCTGTGCGATTCGACCGAAGATAGTCTGCTTAGCCATGATTTCCTACTTTCTGTTCAACGGGCTGCGGGGGAGCGCCACGCTCCTCGTGAGCCGTGCCCGTACAACTTATTATGTGAGAGGTTTCTGGGCGCGGGCTGTGAAAACCATGCACGCCCGATGACCTCAATCTGAACTTTGGGTGAATTGGGTGAACTAGAAGCTACCGCCGTCGCCACCGCCGCTGCCCCAGTCGCCGCCTCCGCCGCCACTGAAGCCGCCGCCGCTCCAGCCTCCGCCGGAGGAGGAGCCGCCCGAGCTGTTGCCCCAGCTGTGGGTCGAGCCGGAGCCCAGGGTGTTCAGGATGGCACCCAGCAGCAGGCCCTTCGCGAGGTCGCTACCCCAGCTATTACCGCCGCCACCGCTGGACCGTTCGGAGAACTGGCCCATCTCGCGGGCGGCGCGGTTCTGCGCGTCGTTGGCCTGCTGAAGGGCCATGTTGGCCTCGTTCAGAGCCTCCAACGGGTTGGAGTTACGCATCCGGTTGGCGTTCATGAGGTGACGTTCGGCTTCGGAGATCGCGGTCAGGGTCGTGGGGCCCACGGCGCCGCGACGATTATCGATGTACCCGCGGGCACCGGTCACCGCGGCGTGCGCGGAGCGGAGGGTGCGATCGAGGGTCTGGCTTGCCGCGCGGGAACGATCGCGGGTGGCGCGCATTTCCGTCATCGACTTGTCCAGCTCGCTCGAGAGCTGACGCAGCTGATTGGCCAGGGCCAGCGGGTCGTTCGGGCGGGCGGTGGAGCTCTGCGTCACCTGTCCGAGGACCGCTTCCATACCGGCGGCTACGGCGGCCAGGTCGGAACGGCCCTGGGACATGGCCAGGCTCTTGGCCTCGGCCACGTCGCGCTGAATACTCAGCAGGTCGGTACTCAAAGCCTCCTGAGCCGCGTTGAGCTCGTTGTTGCGGTTCGTCACCGCATTGGACAGCGCGAGAATTTGTGCCGAGGCTTCCTCGGCAGAGCGCAGGTGTGCAACGGCCTCGGCTCGGTTGGTATCCACCAGCTGCTGTGCTTTCTGAAGCTCATCGGTGCACAGAGCCAGGTTCGATTCCAGCAGAGCAGCGGTCTTCGAGATGGGCTCCAGAGCCGAGGGCAGGTAGCGTTCCTTCATCTGGGCGTATCGGGCGGAGCACTCCGCCACCGTGCTACGCACCTGCGGGAGGTGCTCGTTCAGCGCAGCGATGGCTTGGGGGGCCTGCTGCTCAAGGTCGCGCATCTGGGCCAGCTGAGCGTCCTGCTCCTGCGAGATGCGGGCCACGGCCTGGGAGTTATCGATAATCTCGCTCAACCAGGCGCGCTGCTCCGCCTCGGTGTCGGGAATACTATCGGTCAGCAGTTGCTGGCGCTGGAAGGAACGGCGCATCAGTTCTTCGGCGCGGGCGATTTCCTTCTCGAAGCGGGCGACCTGCTGATCGCCGTACTGGGCGCGCGCAAACTCCAGCTCCTGCTTGGCGCGACTCATCGTGGTGTCGGCCTGCAACAGGGCGCTACCGGCGCGGGTGCGTAGCTCTTCCAGGGGAATCTCCGGGACCTGCGGACGCGGAACCGGGCGGGGAGCGTTATAGGTGTTCTGCTGCGGGGCGTTTTTGCGACGCTTACGGCGACGAGCCGCGTACACGCCACCACCAACGGCAGCCACCGCACCGACTCCCAGCACACCGGTCACCACGCTCGAAGAGCTGCCGCCCTTCTGAGCCTCGATCCCCTCGACCGCGGCCAACGCCGCGCCGGAGTAATCGCTGTTCTGCAGCTTCGGCTTGATGTAGTTCTGGTACACCTTCGTCTGCTGATCGCTCGACAGGGTCTTCGTGCTACCGGCCAGGAAATACGCCTGGCGGCTTTCGGTGGCAATCACCAGCACCACATCGGCCGAGCCCCAGTTGTTCTTCGCGGCCAGGGCCTTGGTCCACGCTTGGGAACCCGAGGGGTTCTCAAACTTATCGATGGTCACCACGTGCAGGTCCACGTTGTGCTTCTTCGACAGAGCCGAAATCTTGGAGCTCAGCGTGGAGGTATTGCCCAGGGAATTCGTGGTGTCGTAGATGCGGGTACCGGTAATCTGCATGGGGTCAGCGGCCTGCGCGGCCGAGGGGCCGGCGGCGGTAAAGAACGCCGAACCGGCCGGGGCCACGACGGGGGCGAAGGACAGACCTGCTGCCAGCGCTGTGGCACCCACTACGGTGCGTAGGCGCGGGCGCTGACTGCGAGAGTAACGCGCGGGGGCGTGGTTGGTCATGCTATTTCCTCCGTTATCG
>NZ_JVSP01000003.1:0-20239 GCF_001061665.1 Rothia mucilaginosa
ATACAGACCCGAATACAGGCCCGCAACCCGAATACGGGTGAAGTAGAACACAAACAAGGCCACATTGTGCCCTTTGGGGGGCTTATCTCAATAAATAGCCTAGTCAGAACGATATATTGATTCCTAAGAAGGCCAAAAAAAATTTTAAGCAGGGGTAAAAGACCCCTTCGGGGCCCCTCACGGGCCTCGGAACCCAGACAAAGACAGGGAAAAGCAAGAAACCCCCATATACCTTCGCCGCTCCATCCCCGCGCCCGTGCTTCCTCCCCTACGTCAGTTATCCCGGAGAAACAAACGGCGGGTAGGCCAAAGCCCCTGCTCTCTGACGAAGCTCGAACTACTGAGCACTCGGCAACGGGAACAGGGGCTTTCGACGTCTAGTACTGCGGAGGAGCCTCATTGGCCATGTTATTGAAGCGTGAGTACTTACCGCTAAAGGCCAGGGGAATCGTACGGGTCGGGCCACCGCGGTGCTTCGCGATAATCATGTCGGCCTCGCCCACGCGATCGCTATCGGGGTTATACATATCTTCGCGGTGCAGCAGAATCACCATATCCGCATCCTGCTCAATAGAACCCGACTCACGCAGATCCGAAACCATCGGACGCTTATCGGTGCGCTGCTCCGAACCACGGTTCAACTGCGACAGCGCAATCACCGGAACATCCAGCTCCTTAGCCAGAAGCTTCAGGCTACGGGAGAACTCCGAGACTTCCTGCTGACGGGACTCCACCTTCTTGCCCGAGCTCATCAGCTGCAGGTAGTCCAGCACCACAAGCTTCAAATCGTTACGCTGCTTGAGACGACGGCACTTCGCACGGATCTCCATCAGAGTCATATTCGGCGAATCATCAATAAAGAGAGGGGCAGAATCAATACGGCCCTGCAGAGTCGCCAGGTTCGTCCAGCCCTCGGTGTCTAGATCGCCCTTCTTCAGACGACCCATTGAAATCTTGCCCTCCGCGGAGAGAATACGCATGGCCAGCTCGGTACGGCTCATCTCCAGAGAGAAGAAAACCGTTGCCATGTGGTGGTGAATAGCCGCCGAACGCGCAATATCCAAGGCCAGGGTCGACTTGCCCACACCCGGACGAGCCGCAATCACAATCATCTGGCCACCGTGCAGGCCGCCGGTCAGCTCATCAAGCTCGATGAAGTCAGTCGGCACGCCGTACACGCCATCGGGGCGGTTCGAGTTTGCGTCAATCTCGCGCATCGTCGCTTCCAAGGCCTCAGAGAAGGACACGTAATCTTCCTTCGCGTTGCCATCGGTCACCGCGTAAATCTCCGCCTGCGCCTGATCCACGAGTGCGTCCACCTCGGTCTCGTTGGCGTAACCCAGCTGCGCAATCTTAGTACCCGCCTCAATCAGGCGGCGCATAATCGCGTGCTCCTTAACAATCTCAGCGTAATACTGAGCGTTAGCAGCAGTCGGAACCGACGCAATCAGCGTATGAATATAGGACGCGCCGCCCACACGAGTCAGCTCGCCGCGCTTCTTCAGCTCATCAGCAACCGTAATCGCATCCGCAGGGCTACCGTGACCGTACAGAGAAAGAATCGCCTCATAAATCGTCTCGTGCGCCGGCTTATAGAAATCAGACGCACGCAGGCTCTCAACCACATCCGCAATAGCGTCCTTCGACAGCAGCATGCCACCGAGCACCGACTGCTCAGCCACATCATCATGAGGCATAGTGCGGGAACCATAATCAAGGGCAGTTTCAGACATGCTTATCCTCGCGTTTCAATCCGATATCTACGACGTTCCAGAAACAATTTCTGCAGAACTCCTATGCTAGTTTCTCACGAAGGCACACGCGAAATACATACACACCTATCGCGGACTGCGCAGATAATCCTCAATCTTCTCAACGGCGAGCGCCGCACCATCCATAGTGCGCATTGCCTCACCCAGCTGCCGTGCCCTAGCGCGCATGCCCTCATCGCTGAGCAGACAGTCCAGAATATCGCACACATTGCCGCGGCGCACATCATTCTTCGTAAAGCGCAGGGCGTTACCGTAGCGCACGCACTCCTCAATATTCCAGCTCTGCTCAGCCTGCATCGCAATACCGGCAAACGGTACACCCGCCAGGCACGCCGTCTGTACTGTCCCCTCACCGCCGTGGGTTATCGAGGCATCAATATGGCCGGCGAGCAGATGCGCCGGAACAGTCCCGGCGAAATGGATGTTGCTGCCCAGCATGCTGGTATCCGAGAGCTGCACCCCGCCGCCGACCAGCACATCCACAGGAGCGGCTGACAGCTGTTGCAGCACCTGCGCCAAAATATCTGCAGAGCCAGATGAGCCCATTCCAACGTAAATCAGTGGCCGATCCCTGGGCTCGCGAACAATCTGCGGCAGCTCACCAGGTGCACGGTAATAAATAGGACCCACACCAACATCAGGCTCTACCAAAGAATCCCCGCGCAGCTGCGTAAACAGAGAACAGATAAGATTCACATCGGCGCTGAGCATATCCACAGTACGGCGAGGAAGCCTCAGCCCATGCTCACGCGCCACACGAGTAAAAGAAGCCGGCTTATACGACAACACCCGAGCCACCGCACGCAACCACCCCGGTGCCGCAAGCTCGCCGTCTACAGGTTTCTTCGAAAAATACGTCGACGAGTAAGCGTACGGGCGCGCATAGAAAATAGGGACACCCGCAATACGCGCAGACAGCAGCATCGTCAGGTTAGAACCAATCACCACAGCATCCGCATTAAAGTCACGAATAGCCGCGAGCTCAGCGGCGACCCGCCGACGCACCATATCGGTCGTGAAAGGATGCCGCACTCCCCTGCCCTGATCCAGCGCCATAATCTGCTCCGCCTGGGCATCGCTCATCATCGGTTCGCGAAGATGCACAGGAAGCCCCGCATTTTCCAGCAGTCCCAAGTACTTAGGGGAATACACATGGAACAAGACCGTATGACCTCGCTCCCGAGCCACACGCGCTATCTCAATGCAGCGCGTGGTTTCACCCATATTGAAGCTTTCGGGAGAGAAAAGAATACGGCTCATAACAAACTCCGGCAGGTGCACACGTGACTGAGCCGAATCTGCGGCTCATAACCTCACCAGTGTAAAACGGAGCCCCAGTATTCCCTCGGATAGAGAGGAATACTGGGGCTCCGTTTCGCTGTATAAGCTTTGCGGTGTGACTCTGTCTTACTTCTTACGCAGAATCAGACCGATAGCGCCAATGTGGTCCGCGTGGCGGCGGAACACACCGCGCATACCCAGCACACGCTCACGAATCTGCGGCTTACGCGCCAGGTTGAACGCAATCTTCGCAACGCCAGCGGGACCCTCATCAGCCAGCAGACGCTTCGGCTCCAGCAGAGCCATATCGGTCTGGTACACATCCAGCACCTCAAAGCCTGCCTCTTCCGCCAGAGCAGTCCACTCGGCAACAGTCAGCGGGCGGGCATTCACACGGATAGTACGCGCCAAATCCTTCTGAATCTCTTCCTTCAGCTCAGGACGCAGATAATCGGGAACCAGCGACATCTCGTGAATAGCGTAGTAACCGCCCGGACGCAGCAGACGAGCCGCCTCACGCATAATCTCCAGCTTGTGCTTATCGGTCTGCATGGTCAGCATCGCCTCGCCCACCACGGCGTCATAGCTTTCCGAGGGCAGACCGGTCTCCTGAGCGCTAGCGTTCACCACACGGTAGTTCGGCTTAGTCGATGCGCCAATACGCTCGGTCACAATTTCAGCAGCCTTGGGATCAAGATCCACACCGGTGTAGCTCTTGGGGGAACGCTTCACAATCTCCAGGGCGGTAATACCCAGGCCCGGCGCAAACTCCACGACGTCAATGTCGCCACCCAGAGCACGAGCCAGCAGCCAGTTGGTGGTCTCGCGGCCGCCGGGGCGCAGAACCTTCTTGCCCAGCTGAGCCAGAAGCCAGTGACCAGCTGCCTTTTCGGCGGGGCGGTCGGTACCGGGAACGGAAGGGGTCTTAGACACGGAAGACAACTCCTCAATACTTGTATTTAATATGCAAAATTTATCTTTCCCAATTCTAGACCCGCCACCCCAAGAAAGGAAATGTGACGTTATATAGAAGTGTGGTTGCCCTTTGTTACAGCATGCCGCAACACCACTACAGCCACCCTTGCTGCACACTCTAGAGATTAAACAGAAACTGGAGCTGGACCTCTCGGTCCAACCCCAGTCTCATCACACACACATACATACGAAAATCAGAGCCACTTCCGCAAGGAAAGTCCAACTTTCTGATGGTCCTCTCGAACCATCTATATAAAGTATTACGCGTAAACCTTTATTCCCTGTAGGTTAAAGCTGTAAGAAAGCTGGGAATAGCTGAGAGACTCAAATGCTCCGTCGGCGCCAAAAGATCAAACGTACACAGGAGCGGGTCCCACAGGGGAAATCGAAATAAACGTCGCCTCCAAAGCGCCTTCCAGGGCGAGCCTTTGGGGGGCAGGAGGCCCGTCGGCGCTTAACGCCCTCCCCCGTATAAAACGATCGCGTTAAAAGAAGAAAGGCAAGGCGCTGTTGCCTTGCCTTTCTTCTTTCGCGAGCGGGCCTCCCCGCTACACGAAACACACACATTCACATCGCAGTCCTCTCGAACCAACACCTATAGTAAACACTGCGAACCTTATGGGAGGGTTGATTTTAGCTGGAAAGCAGCTGGGAGAAGACCTGTAGAACACTGAGAGGCACAGAGAGTCATCTGAGAGAAACTGTGTACGCCGCGCCCAGGGCTAGGAAGCACTCACATACAGGGTGAGTACAAGCAACGGATTCGTCCCGATAGACACCAGGAGCAGGAGGATATTAGCCCAGCGAAAGCGGCGGAACTTAACCAAGCCCACCAGGGCGCATACCACAGCAATGCTGGACCCCAAACCACCAACAATCAGAAAAAGCAACAGCAGAGTCGTAGCAAGGTTAGCGTCCGCCATTGGAACAAGCGCCAGGGCACACAGCAGTAGGTTCACACCCTCCAGAATGACGCCGGTCATCAGAAGCTGGGCGCTTGAGGACATACGCGATAAAGATTTAGCCATGTCTACCAGTCTACGGGGTCTGCGTGCCTACGTCGCATCCATCGCTCCCCCGGGTTAGAGTGTGCGCCCACAGGGTCAATGTTTCACGTGAAACATGCGCCGGAACGGGTACAGTAAACGGGGTGCTCCTCCCGAAGGAAGAACACCCCGTCACGGTTTCTCAGTGCCTCAGCACGAAAACCTCAAAACTACTTACGCAGCAGCAACGACGTCCAGGACAACGTTAGCAACAACGTCAGCGTGCAGGCGGACAGTCACCTTGTACTCACCGGTGCGCTTGATAGCGGAACCCAGGTGGATGGTGCGCTTGTCAACGGAGCCAATGCCGGCAGCCTCAATAGCCTCAGCAATAGCGTCAGCCTTGACGGTACCGAACAGGCGGCCGTCAGCGCCAGCCTTGTGTGCAACGACAACCGGCTTAGCAGCCAGGGACGCAGCAAGTGCCTGAGCCTCTTCCAGAGAAGCCTTGGCGCGAGCCGCACGAGCGGCGCGGATGGACTCAACCTGCTTCTCGCCACCCTGGGTCCAGGTCACGGCGAAACCGCGGGGCAGCAGGTAGTTACGTGCGTAGCCGTCCTTAACGGTGACAACATCGCCAGCTGCACCGAGGCCGGAAACTTCCTGAGTCAGAATGATCTTAGCCATGTTACTGTCTCTCCTTCTCTTTAGCGGCCAGCGCCGGAGTAGGGCAGCAGAGCAACTTCGCGGGCGTTCTTAATAGCCTGAGCGATCTTGCGCTGCTCCTGAACGGTCACGCCAGTCACGCGGCGAGCGCGGATCTTGCCGCGGTCGGAGATGAACTTGCGCAGAAGTGCGACGTCCTTGTAGTCAATAACGGTGACGTCAGCAGCCTTGAGGGGGTTCTGCTTCGGTTTGGGCTTACGGATTTCAGCCTTAGCCATCGTGGTGCTCCTTAGAGTTGGGAGCCCGCGGCGGATAACCGCGGGATGGATTGATAAATTACTATTCGGAAAACGAAACCGGCTTAGAACGGAGGTTCATCGTCGGCGCCGCTACCCCAATCATAGTTACCGCCGGACTGGGAACTCCACGGATCAGCAGCGGGAGCTGCCGGGGCTGCAGGAGCAGCCGGAGCGGAGTAACCGGTCTGACCGGAGTAACCATTACCCTGGGGAGCCGCGAAATTATTCTGCTGCGGAGCGGAGTAACCGCCCTGAGCAGGGGCGTTGTACCCGGCACCGCCGCCAAAGCCACCCTGCGCACCTCCGCCGAAGTTACCTCCGGCAGAACGCTGTGCACGAGTCACCTGTGCGGTAGCAAAACGCAGAGTCGGGCCGATTTCCTCGACCTCAAGCTCAAACGAGGTACGACGCTCGCCTTCCTTGGTCTCGTACGAGCGGGACTTCAGACGGCCCTGTGCGATAACCTGGGTACCCTTCTTCAGAGTCTCCGCAACGTTCTCAGCGTAACCACGCCACACCGACGCACGCAGGAACAGGGTCTCCCCGTCCTCCCACTGGTTGGTCTGACGGTTGAACGAACGCGGAGTCGACGCGATCGTGAAGTTAGCAACCGCAGCACCCGCGGGGGTGTAACGGAGCTCCGGATCGCTCGTCAGATTACCGATAACGGTAATAACGGTATCGCCTGCCATAAGATGCCTCCTCGATAAGAGTTACAAGTGTGTTGATTCCAGTACAACGCAACCCCCTGACATTTTTAGAGGGTCGGCAACCGGAGGGCGCAACTACTTGCTGGAGATCTTCTGATCCTCCGGGCGGATGATCTTGGTACGCATGACGGACTCGTTCAGGTTCAGAACACGATCGAGCTCAGCTGCGGTCTCGGGGGTAGCGGTGAAGTTCACCACTGCGTAGATACCCTCGGACTTCTTCTGGATCTCGTATGCCAGACGGCGACGGCCCCAGATATCGACGTTGTCGATAGAACCGCCCTCGTTGGTGACGATCTCGAGGAACTTGGACAGCGACGGCTCAACCGCACGGTCCTCAACCTCGGGGCTGAGGATAACCATCAGTTCGTATGCACGCATGATTAAACCCCTCCTTTGGGCTAAACGGCTATGGGATTTCCATAGCAGGAGATTCATTGTGCCCTATACGTGAAGCACACCGGGTGGGGAACACGCATAGATTTCTTAACAATACACCACGCTGGGCGGATGCAACAGTACCGCACCGCGTGAGCTCAACCATGCGATGCGGTACCGAAACCTCAGAAGCTACGCCTCCCGGCGCTGCTCCCACCACTGCAGGAGGCGCGCCTTCGCCTCCTCCTCGGGAAGCGAGCCCTCGTCCAGGCGCAGGTTCAGCAGGAATTTGTATGCCTCGCCCACCACCGGGCCCGGCGCAATCCCCAGAATCTGCATAATCTGGCCGCCGTCCAGGTCGGGGCGGATCGCATCCAGCTCCTCCTGAGCAGCCAACTCAGCAATACGACGCTCCAAATCGTCGTACGCCGCAGCCAGCGAACGCGACAGGCGACGATTACGGGTCGTCACATCGGAGCGGGAAACCCGGTGCAGGCGCTCCAACTGATCGCCCGCATCGCGCACGTAGCGGCGCACCGCCGAATCGGTCCAGCCCGACTCGCGGTAGCCGTAGAAACGCATGTGCAGCTCCACCAGGCGGGCCACAGCCTTAATCGTGTCGTTATCAAAACGCAGGGCGCGCATACGCTTCTTCACCATCTTCGCGCCCACCACCTCGTGGTGCAGGAACGAGACGGAGCCGTCCTTCTCAAACTTGCGGGTCTTCGGTTTGCCGATATCGTGCATCAACGCCGCAAAACGCAGAATAAAGTCCGGGGCAGGGCACGGGCCGTCCTCGTCCGTCTCCTTCTCCATCGCCTGCTCCAGCACCTTCAGCGAATGTTCGTACACATCCTTATGGTGATGCGCCGGATCCATCTCCATGCGCAGCGCGGGAAGCTCCGGCAACACATAATCCGCCAGGCCGGTATCCACCAGCAGGTTCAAACCCACCCGCGGGTAATCCGCATCAATCAGCTTCACCAGCTCATCGCGCACACGCTCCGCAGAAATGATCTCGATGCGGCCGGCCATCTCGCGCATCGCCTCGAAAACCTCCGGGGCCACGCGCAGATTAAAACGAGCCGCGAAACGAGCCGCACGCATCATGCGCAACGGATCCTCGGAAAAAGACTCCTGCGGCGAGCGCGGGGTACGCAGAACGCCCTCACGCAAATCCTCCACGCCGCCGAAAAGATCAACCACCTCGCCGCTCGGCAAAGCCGCGGCCATCGCGTTAATCGTGAAATCGCGACGCACCAGGTCGGCGCTCAAATCGGTACCGAACTGCACCGTCGGCTTCCGCGAATCGGACACGTACACCTCGGCACGGTAAGTCGTCACCTCGTACACCACGCCATTCTTACGGGCGCTAATCGTGCCGTACTCCTTGCCGATATCCCACGTGTGCTCACCCCACGCACGCAAAATCTGCTCGCTCTGCTCCGGGGTGGCGTCCGTCGTCAAATCAAAATCGGTGAAATGGCCGCCGTCATCCAGCAGGTTGTCGCGGACAATACCGCCCACCAGGTACAGCTCAAACCCCGCCGCACGGTACAGCTCTCCCAGCTCGGCGGCGTCCGGGTACTTCGACTCAACATCAATAATCAGCGACATAATCCTTTAATCGTGCCAGATAAAACGCCTCCACGACCACCCCGCGCCGCACGGGATGCCCACATCACCCCGCCCCGAAGCGCCAAAACCCTCTTCCATCAGTTAAGGTAGAACCATGAGCATTCCCGTACCCCGCGCACCCAAAACGCGCTTCGCCGCGCCCGCGCGCCCGGTACCGGCCCCCGAAGAAGTATCCGCCGGAGGGCTCATCATCGATTTCGACCGGCCCGAAGAACTCCCCGCGGCCATCATCGCCCGAATCAACCGCACCGGTCAGCGCGAATGGTGCCTGCCCAAGGGACACATCGAACGCGGCGAAACCCGAGTTGAAGCAGCCGGACGCGAAATCGCCGAAGAAACCGGAATCACCGGCTACCCCGTAGCCTCCCTCGGCACCATCGCCTACTGGTTCACCTCCAACGGGTTGCGCATCCACAAGACCGTGCACCACTACCTCTTCGCGGCAACCGGCGGCGAGCTCAGCATCGACAACGACCCCGATCACGAAGCCATCGACGTCGCGTGGGTCCCCCTCGCTGAGCTGCCCACCCGCCTCTCGTTCGCCAACGAGCAGCACATCGCCCGTAGCGCCAGCGAATACATCACCACCCACCTCTAACGTCCCGGCAAGCCTTCGGGGCGACATCCCGAAGGTAGCCGGACAGAGGCCCGAAGACATCCGACCGACCATCACCGCCAACACAGGAGAGACACGTGGCACGAACCGACGCCCGCTCAAGCGCAATCATGGCCGCAGGTACGCTCGTCTCGCGCATCCTCGGATTCGTCAAGACCATCCTGCTCACCGTCGCTATCGGTTCGCTCTCTACCGTCGGTGACGTCTTCGAAACCGCGAACACCCTCCCCAACCTCATCTACGTGCTCGTTGCCGGCGGCGTGTTCAACGCGGTTCTCGTGCCCCAAATCATCAAGGCCGCCAAGGCACAGGACGGCGGCGCACGCTACATCTCCAAGCTCGTCACGCTCACCGTCACCGCCATCGGCCTGGTCACGCTCATCACCGTCGCCTGCGCCTGGCCCATCATCAGCGTCATGGGCTCGGGATGGACCCCCGAACAGCGACAGCTCGGCTTCATCTTCTCACTCTGGTGTCTACCCCAGATCTTCTTCTACGGCCTCTACACCGTCATTGGGCAGGTGCTCAACGCGAAGGACGCCTTCGGCGCGTACATGTGGTCGCCCGTGCTGAACAACGTCATCACCATCCTGTCGCTGTTCCTCTTCATCTTCCTCTTCGGAGCGCAGACCCCCAACCCCCACCCAATCCACACCGTAGACAACTGGACCAACGCACAAACCCTCGTGCTCGCCGGTTCCTCGACCCTCGGCGTGGTTATGCAGGCGCTCGTACTCTTCATCCCCCTGCGCCGACTCGGCCTGCGACTCAAGCCCGATTTCGCGTGGCGCGGCATCGGCCTGCGCGCAGCCTCCAAGCTCGCCGCGTGGACCCTCGCCTCCGGTATCATCTCCAACCTGGCCTTCCTCTACATGACCAAGGTTGCTGCAGGCATCGTCGGTCAGCGCGAGCACTACGCCGCCATGGGCATCCAGATTCCGGGTCTGCAGGCCCTCAACTACGCCTCCATGCTGTACATGCTGCCGCACGGCGTTATCGGCATCTCCATCGCCACCGTGCTCTTCAACCGCATGAGCGCCTCAGCCATCGCCGACGATAACGACAGCGTCATCTACGCGCTCTCTCACGGCCTGCGTAACGCAGCCGTTGCCACCGTCTTCTGCATGGTCGGACTCATCGTGCTGGCCGGCCCCATCGCCGTGCTCTTCAGCGGTGGCGACCCCATTGCGGCCACCATCATCGCCCGCCTCATCGTCATCACCGCGCTCGGCACCCCCACGCTCACCATCAACTACCTCTACAGCCGCGTGCTCTACGCTCGCGAAGACGCGCGCACGCCCTTCCGCATCCAGGTGTACTCCGCCATCATCATGGTCGTCATGAGCTTCGCAGCCTCCATGCTCGACGCCCAGTACACCGTGTACATGCTCGCTTGGATTTACCCCATCCACAACATTCTGCTCATGTTCATCAGCCACTACATGGTGCGCCGCCGTCTCGGCTACTACGGCCAGCGCGGCATCGTCAGCGTCTATGCGCGCACGATTCTCGCATCGCTCTTTGCCGGCGCCATTGCCGCCATCGCCCTGTGGCTGCTCGGCGGATACCAGCTTGACGGCTTCGCGTGGTCCTCCAAGATCACCGCGATTATCACCCTGGTAATCTGCGGCTCAGTCATGGGCCTTGCCTACCTGGCGGGCGTGCAGATCTTCCGCGTCAAGGAAGCTAACGCACTTTTGGCACCCATCACATCCAAGCTCGAACGCCTGGCCCGCCGCTAGGCCCGCAGGCGCCCAGCACGCCACGAACTATCACTCAGCCACGGCCTATTGCAAAGCCGGGTAGAATCTATTAGCAGAGCCCGCCACACGGCAGGCACTTTGAAACCACCTCGGGAGAACACGTTGTCGCAACAGATTCCGGTCGGATCGGTCCTCGGCGGCCGCTACGAAATTACCGCCCACATCATCATTACGGCAGAGTCCGATATGGTGCTCGAAGGCATCGACCAGATCCTTAACCGCAAGGTCTCAATCGTCGTCGCCTCGCCCAACCGCAGCGCCCTGCTGGAGGCCAACTCCCGCGCGCTTGCCACCAACTCCCGAGGCAACATTCAGATTCTCGATCTGGGCATCACCCCCGAGGGAAGCCGCTACCTGGTCACCTCGCACACCCGCCCGGATACCCTTCTCGACACCCTTCTCGTCGAGAACCACGCACTCTCCAACGCGGAGGATGCGCTGGGCACCGAAATCTTCGGCGACTCCGATGCGGAACGCTCCCCCAACTCCTACGAGAAGGTCTCCTCCGGCACCGCCAGCCAGGAAACCATCAGCGCCTCCAAGAGCTGGAACTCCGGCGAGAGCAGCGCCGTGACCGCCTACTCCGAGCCCACCAGCATCTACGAAGAGGAGGAGGACGAAGGCGGTAGCCGCGGTACCTGGGCCATCGCTCTGGCCGCCGTCCTGCTGCTGGTCATCGTCGCGGGTGGTGTGCTGACCTCTCTGGGCGCTATCGGCTCCAACCAGGCAGCTGCGCCGCACACCCCGAAGGCTTCGGCCAGCGAGACGGCCAGCGCCGAGGCCTCCCCCTCGGCCACCCCGACCGCCAAGGCCTCGAACGCACCCGCGAAGATCGCCTCCGTGGCTCGCTTCGCACCCTCGAACCCCACGTTCATGAACGACATGGACTCCCTGATTCCGAACCTGACCGACGGTAACGCCAACACCGCCTGGATTAGCTACGGCTTCGGCACCGCCAACTACGCCGGCACCATCAAGGAATTCGGCCTGGCACTGAAGCTGCAGACCCCCACCGTCGTCTCCAAGCTGACCATCCAGCAGAACACCGGCACCGGCGGTTCCTTCACCGTCTACACCAACAGCTCCGCATCCCTGAGCGGTGCGGTTGAGGTTGGTAAGGGCACCTTCGAAGGCAAGGATGCGGTCGTGAACCTGGATACCTCAAAGCAGAGCGCAGAAAAGGGCGCCTACGTGATCATCGTGGTCAACGAGCTGCCCCGCCTCTCCCTGCCGATTGGAGTTTGGAATTACGGCCTGCGCATCAACGAGATCAAGGTGGACTAATCAACCCATAACACAACGCCGATAGAGCGCTCGCACCCCCAGACACAAGGGCGGGGCTTCTGAACTCAACAGTTCGGAAGCCCTGCCCTTTTTGATGTCTATTTATGACTCTATATAGCAAGGCCGCTACTCAAAGATTCACAGTGCGCGGAGTATCTGGATAAGGGTCCCCAAAAAATGGAATAATCGAGGATAAAGCCCTGTTATAGGAGCAGAACGAAAGACCTACAACGGAAAGACATATCTGATGACTGAGAATCTGGGAGGCCTCTTCGGAGGCTCCGCCCTAGGCAATCTGAACCTCGCATCCGCACCCGCCACCAAAGCCGCACCGGCTGCCGAGGTTGAGGCCGACGCAACCGTCCACAACGTCATTATTGTGGGCTCCGGCCCCGCCGGCTACACCGCCGCAATCTACGCGGCACGCGCCGAACTGAAGCCCGTACTCTTCGCCAGCTCCCTGGCACCCGGCGGCTCCCTCATGAACACCACCGAGGTGGAGAACTTCCCCGGATTCATTCAGGGCATCCAGGGCCCCGAGCTGATGGAAAACATCGGCCAGCAGGCCGAGCGTTTCGGTGCAGACATCCGCTACCAGGACGTGGAGAAGGTCGAACTCACCGGCGACGTGAAGAAGGTCTACACCGCAGACGGCGCCGTTCACCTGGCGAAGACCGTCATCATGACCACCGGTTCTCAGGTCCGTAAGCTCAACATCGAGGGCGAAGACCGACTCTCCGGTTACGGCGTTTCCTGGTGCGCAACCTGCGATGGCTTCTTCTTCAAGGACAAGGAAATCGCAGTGGTCGGCGGTGGCGACTCCGCACTGGAGGAGGCACTGTTCCTGACGACCTTCGCGTCCAAGGTGTACCTGGTGCACCGCCGCGATTCTTTCCGCGCTTCGGAAATCATGCAGACCCGCGTGTTCAACAACCCAAAGATTGAGGTTGTCTGGGACTCGGCTGTCACCGCCGTTCACGGCGAGAGCAACCTCGAGTCGATCACCCTGACCAACACCAAGGACGGTTCTGAGCGTCAGCTGGCCGTTCAGGGCCTGTTCATCGCTATTGGCTCCGATCCTCGCGTGGAACTGGTACGTGACCAGCTGGAGATTACCGAGAACCACACCATCGCGGTTCAGGGTCGTTCCTCGAAGACTTCCGTTCCCGGCGTTTTCGCTGCCGGTGACGTGATTGACCCGACCTACCGCCAGGCAATTATTGCTGCCGGTTCCGGTGCTGTTGCCGCTCTGGACGCGCAGCACTACCTCGAAAACCTCTAAACTATTCGTATTACTCACTGGGGAATCCGCCCCGTGTCAGAAAGGAGCACTCCGTGAGCAGTGCACAGCAGGCAACTGATGCCACTTTTGACGAACTGGTTCTAAAGAACGACAAGCCCGTTATCGTGGACTTCTGGGCTGAATGGTGCGGCCCCTGCCGCATGGTTGGCCCCGTTATCGATGAGATTGCCGGCGAGTACGCCGGTCAGGTCGACGTGGTCAAGGTGGATGTTGAGGCAAGTGGTGATACCGCCATGAAGTACGGCATTACCTCCATTCCCGCCATCTACCTTTTCAAGGGGGGCGAGGTCGTCAAGAAGACCGTAGGCGCTAAGACGAAGTCAGCTCTGCTGGCCGAGTTCTCCGAGCACCTGGGCTAGTCTTTCGAGAAGCTAGAGAAAAACCCTCGGTGATGTTTCACGTGAAACATCACCGAGGGATTTTCATATATTCAACTGAAATCAGCTGTTATAAGCGATTTTCAAAGGATGTTACCCGGAGAAATCAGAATCCAGAACACGGATGATGCGGTTCAAATCTTCCACATTGGCGAACTCAATCGTCATCTTACCCTTGCGGGCGCCCAGAGAAATCTTCACGGAGGTATCGAGCTTATCAGCGAAGGCCTCCGCAATGTAATCCAGGCGCTCGCGATGCTTCTGCGGCCGGGGAGCCTTACGCGCTTTGGGCTCCTCCGCACCGGAGGTGGCAGCCACGAGCTCCTCGGTGGCGCGCACCGACAGCCCTTCATTCACGACCTTCTGAGCGACGGTCTCAATCTGTCCCTGGTCACTCAGCGCCAGGAGGGCACGGGCGTGGCCAGCAGAGAGAATCCCGGCGGCAACGCGACGCTGCACGAGGGCGGGCAGCTTCAGCAGGCGAATCGTGTTCGAAATCTGGGGGCGGGAACGGCCGATGC
Source organism: Rothia mucilaginosa (assembly GCF_001061665.1). GTDB lineage: Bacteria > Actinomycetota > Actinomycetes > Actinomycetales > Micrococcaceae > Rothia > Rothia mucilaginosa_A. The sequence goes on from NZ_JVSP01000003.1 coordinate 14,570, forward strand.
GCTTGGCGAGCTGCTCCTGGGTGGTGTCGAATTCCTCCATCAACTGCTGGTAGGCCGCAGCCTCTTCAATGGGGTTCAGCTGACTGCGGTGCAGGTTTTCCAGCAGGGCGTCACGCAGCAGGTCTTCATCATCGGTCTCACGAATAATCGCGGGAATCGTCGAGAGGCCGGCAGCCTGGGTGGCGCGCCAACGGCGTTCACCCATGACCAGCTCGTACTTCTCTGCCCCGCGCTCGCGGGAGGGACGCACCACGATGGGCTGCAAGACACCAATCTCACGCACCGAATGGATGAGCTCCTCCATGTCCTGCTCATCGAAATCGGTTCGCGGCTGTTTGCGGTTAGGGTGAATATCGCGCACGTTGAGCTCTGCAAACTGCGCACCGGGCACCGGAACCAGATCGGACTGCTCCTGCTCGCTTGCACCGGGAACGGGGACATCCTCGCCGAAGAAGAAATCCACCGGGCGGCGGGTCAGGGTCGTATTGCGCAGGGCCGCACCCATATCGACGCGAGACTTCTTCTTCGATGTTTCACGTGAAACATCATGCGTCGAATCGGCATGGTTAGACTCAGGCTGAACGGGTTTGGAGGGAGGTTCGGGAGCCTCGTGTTTGGGTGCTCGGTGGGGCTTCTCAGGCTTCGCCTCATGGGCCATCTCAAACAGACCATCGCTCATAGGCTCGTCTGCGAGAGCGGGAGCGGGTGCCTTCGAGTGCTGACTGACCTCGGGTACTACCTCTCGTTCGGCCACCTTCTTCTCGGCGCTTCCAGAATTCTTCGTACTCTGGGGAATCAGGGCCCCCAGACCACGACCCAAACCACGTCGCTTCTCAGCCATCGTCACTCCTTTGGACTCCCGGATGAGTCCGTTCATATTGCTTCTTTATCTAGTGTAGACGAATCGTGCGACATTCAGGGAGTGGTTTAAGGGGCATCCAAAAATTTCAAAATATATCAAATATAAAACTTATATAGGGTGTTTTTTAAAAATTTCAGCTTATTGCCAGCAAAAACATCCCCTCCACACGCCTCAAAAGAGATGCGGAGGGGATGTCTAAAATATGGGCGGCAATAATAAACCGCGTATTCAAAAAATTAAATCAAGCCGAACGCCCCGAAAGCTCCTTAGCGGCCTCTCGGTAAGCGCGGGCGCCGGTCGAGGAAGAATCGTACGTGATGACGGTCTGCTGGTAGCTAGGTGCCTCGGAGATACGCACGGAGCGAGGGATCTTCACGCCCAGGGTTTCCTGCGGGAAGTGCTCACGCACCTCCTCCGCCACCTGGAAGGCCAGGTTGGTGCGAGCATCATACATGGTGAGCAGAATCGTGCTAATGCGAAGCTTCGAATTCAGATGCTTCTGGATCATCTGAATATTCTTGAGCAGCTGACTCAGACCCTCGAGGGCGTAGTACTCGCACTGAATCGGAATTAGAATCTCCTCGGCGGCCACGAAGGCGTTCACGGTAAGGAGACCGAGGCTCGGCGGGCAGTCGATAAATACGTAGTCGAGGCGAGGCAGCCCCTGCTTCTCGCGCCACTCCGTATAGTCCACCAGGGCGTTCTTGAGGCGGGTCTCTCGCGCCACGAGAGAGACCAGCTCAATTTCAGCACCCGCAAGGTCGATGTTGGCCGGTGCACAGAACAGACCGGGCATATCGGGACATTCCTGCACAATCTCGGCGAGAGGCTTATCTTCGATAAGCACGTTATAAACGCTGGGCACATCCACGCCATGCTCAATACCCAGAGCGGTCGACGCATTACCCTGCGGGTCGTTATCGATGACAAGAACGTTTAGGCCGGCTTCCGCGAGCGCGGCGGCAAGGTTGACGGCGGTGCTGGTTTTCCCCACGCCACCCTTCTGATTCGACACGGTAAAGACACGCGTATGCACAGGCTTGGGGAGTAGATCTGCGGCCGCTTTCTGGGCGTGGTGAGTCATCGGGTGCCTTCCATATTCCGGGTGGTGTGTCTACGGTGATGCTTCGTCTGATGCCTCGCGTGTGGCAATACTCTGCGGTATTCGTGCGCGAGGAGGATTTAGTTCCCCGCTCCCCTGCCGTTGCCTATTCCCAGCATGTTTCACGTGAAACATACTCCGTGAGGTGATGAAGCCTGCAATGTTTCACGTGAAACATCGGTGCTGCCCGAATGGTTTTTGAAGGGCTCAGTACCCCTTGCTGAATCATCAGGCTTTGATGTAGAAGAGTCTAAGGTTTCAATCCTTCCTTAAGGGTACCCGGCATCAGGTCAATACTCCACGCGAGAGGTCATTCTATGTACTCTACAGATGCAATTGCCGCACACACACAGCAAACCTGCACACAAAAAATGGGCGGTACCGCGTAAGCCAGCATATTCACTAGCTCATTGCAGTACCGTCCATTCAGGATGAAACTTTTAGAGACGGACTCGAACCACCGTGGTCGGCTCCTCCAGTAGGTCGGCACCCGCCGTCAGAATCTCGGTCTCGCGAGCACCGTAGCGATTCAGCTTCTTCTTCGCCTTGGTGATTTCTTCAGCGGCGCTACGACCCTTCAAAGCCAGCAGTTCGCCGGTGCCGCGCAGAATCGGCAGGGTGATATCCAACAGTCCCACCAGGGCGGATACGGCGCGGGCGGTGACGACATCCGCATCCACGGCACCTACGGCCTGCTCGGCACGCGAGCGCATCACGGTCACGTTCTCCAGCCCCAGATCATCGACAACCTCGTTGAGCCAAATGACGCGACGCTCCAGCGGCTCAATCAGGGTCAGCTTCAGATCCGGGCGGGCGATAGCCAGGCAAAGGCCCGGCAGGCCCGCACCCGAGCCAACATCAGCCACAGAGACATTCGGGGCGATATATTCCTGCACCACGGCACAGTTGAGCACGTGGCGAGCCCACAGGCGCGGAACCTCGCGGGGACCAATCAGCCCGCGCTCGATGCCGGTCGTCGCCAGGTGCTGCACGTAGCGCTCCGCCAGAGGCAGACGCTCACCGAACACAGCCTCCGCGGCGGCGCGCTCATTCTCGTTCAGAGTTACCTTCGTTTCCTCCACCTTAGACTCCTACCTCGGGGAGAGAAATCACGACGTGACGGCGCGGACCCTCACCCTCCGACTCGCTGTATAGGCCGGCGGCGGCTACCACATCGTGCACCACCTTGCGCTCGTAGGGGCTCAGCGGCTTCATGTGCTCGTCGCGGCCGGTAGCGCGTACCTTCTCAATAGCCTCGGCGGCAATCTTCTCCAGGTACTCGCGACGCTCGGCACGATAACCTGCGATATCCAGGATCAGGCGCGAACGGGTACCGTTGCCGGCCAGAACGGACAGGCGCACCAGCTCCTGCAGGGCATCCAACACCTCGCCGTGGCGACCCACCAGGTGGCGCAGCTCTTCGTTGTCATCGTCGTCGTTGACGACCGAAAGATAGATGCGGTTATTGCGCACCTCGATGTCAATGTCGCCGTCCAGGTCGGCGATGTCTAGGAGCTCTTCGAGGTAATCGGCGGCAATATCGCCTTCTTCCTCGATATCGTCAATCTCCTCATAGCCTTCGGCGGCCTCATCCACAAACTGCTCGTCGCCGAGCTGCTCCTCATATTCCATAGCTTCAGTCACGATTATCCTCGGGGTATATGTGGGGTTTAGGGGTACAAAGTATCTCATACACGGCGCCGGGCCCGCGCCTTACGCGGCGTGAGCCCGGCCCGAATGGGTGGAAAGCCTGCTACTTTCCGTTTTGCTTATTGCGCTGCTGCTTCTGGCGCTTCTTACTCACCGGCTGCTGGCGCTGACCGGCTGCGGCACGCTCACGCGCCTCCTGCAGATCCTTCTCGTGCTGCTCGCGGGTCTTACCCACCGGGGGCAGGCCCTTCGCCGCACGGCGGGCGTTCAGCTCACGCTCGGCCTGGGAACCGGGGGTCGGGTTGTTGCGGATAACCCACCACTGCTGACCCAACGACCAGAGGTTCGAGACGGTCCAGTAGTACATCACACCAAGGGGGAAGTTAATACCGGAAACAGCGAAGATGATCGGGAAGATGTACATAATCATCTGCTGCTGACGGAACATCGGGGAGTTCAGAGCAGCCTCCGACATGTTCTTCACGCTCAGCTGCTTCTGGATGTAGAACTGGGTGGCGCTCATCATCACGATCATGATGGCAGCCTGAATCACCGTCGCGGTGGCGTCGCCAGCCCCCGGGTGCATCATGGTCGCGAAGAGCTGAGCACCGAAAATCTGGGAGTCGTTGAACTGATGCACTAGCTCAGCCGGCAGCATGAGCACGCCCTGGTTATTCTGCGCTGCGGTGGGCACGCCCATCAGCACCTGGTACAGACCGAAGAAGATCGGCATCTGAGCCAGAATCGGCAGGCAGGAGGCGAAGGGGTTCGTACCGTGCTTGCGGTACATTTCCATCTGTTCCTGGGCCATGGCCTGGCGGGAGAGCTGGTCCTTCTTACCCTTGTACTTCTCCTGCAGCTTCGCCATATCGCCCTGCATTGCGGTCATACCACGCATGGCCTTGATCTGCTTGACGAACAGCGGGATGGTCAGGGTACGCATCACCAGGGTCAGGAAGATGATGCACAGAACCCAAGTCAGACCGGAAGCCGGGTCCATGCCCAGCGAGGTGAAAAGAGTGTGGAACAGCCACAGGACCACGGAGACGATCCATTTAAACGGCCAAAGAATCAAATCAAAAATATTCACGCGGGAATACTCCTTAAGGACTCGGCTAAGTCATTGTGTGGGAGGCGCCGCCTACTCAGGGCGGGCGTCACCACCGGTGTGAGGGGTGTAAAGATGGGGGTGGTTGAGCAGAATAATTTTCGGTTCTGCTCCGGGAGCGAAAGTACGCTTCCCCTCCGGGACTGGGTCGATACCTCCGGTCGCCCAGGGAACGCACCGCAGAATACGGCGCACCGTCAGGGAAAGCCCGCCCATCGCACCGTGGGTGGTCAGCGCCTCCAGAGCGTACGCCGAGCAGGTCGGGTAGTAGCGGCACACGTCCCCGTAGAGGGGGGATACGACCTTGCGGTAGGCCTTCATGCACGCGATTAGCAGGTTCTGCGGTAGAACGTAGAGAGCCTGCAGGAAAGTTTCAGGCCTTACGAATTCGTTAGGTGCTAGTGCCAGCAGCTCGTCGGGGCCGATGAGGGGCTCCGCGGCGCTATACGTGCCGCTGTGATGGGAGTGGAAACATTCCTCACGGCGTGAAGTACGGTGACGGCTCACTGCTGCCCCTCAGTCGTTGAGGGCCGGTTGAGCTTGGCGAGGGTCGTTTCGAGAGCAGACTCGTAGTCCTTACGGAGCTGAGACCAGTCTGCCTGTGCGGAGGCAGGAAGCGCTCGCACAGCGATGGCGTACCCTTCCGGATGCGCGGCGCAGGTGAGCGCGGCAAGCTCACGCAACCGGCGCTTAACCAGGTTGCGTGTCACCGCGTTGCCCACCGCCTTCGACACAATGAAACCTACCCGGGTTGTTTTTCCGGGATTTTTCGCCGTAGATACAACGATGTTCCGGCGTCCACTGCGGATGCCGGAACGGAAGGCGTGGGAGAATTCAGCGCCGGTGCGCATTCGGTGCCGTTGAGGCAGCACGTCTCCCCCTTTACATGGTGGGGAGGCTCGGCAGGGCCGGCCTCCGCATTTTCTACGCTTAATGATAGTTCGCCCG
>NZ_JVSP01000003.1:20251-150046 GCF_001061665.1 Rothia mucilaginosa
GGCGGGCGAACTATATGCCGTGATTAGGCCGAGAGCTTTGCGCGGCCCTTACCGCGGCGGTTCGACAGAATCGCGCGGCCTGCACGGGTGCGCATACGCAGACGGAAGCCGTGCTTCTTGGCGCGACGGCGGTTGTTCGGCTGGAAAGTACGCTTGCTCATACTTTGTCTCCTTGATTTTCGCGGTTCTCGCCCTCACGGGGTGTCGGAACCGTACGCTTCTTGGTGCACGGAGGTATCGCGACTATTCGCGGTAGGCGGTGCACACACAACAGCACAACTTTAGAAGAGTGGCGGGAGTAAATCAAGTTCTTTTCGCTTTTTTCCGCGTGATTCCGGGCTCCTTATGGGGACTGGGTGCGGAATCGAGGAGAGCTGTTGGTGACGATCGAGGGTTTATGAGAGGCCGAGGGGAACCCTGAAGGGAACACGCTACGCTCCACTCGCATGAGTCACCGCTCCCATCCCCACCCCTGGGGATAACGCGGGATCGCGACTATCCACCGCGGGGCATATCCTCCTCGGATAGCACATTGCGCAACGCTTATCCACAGGCACACACAAACGCGCTACCCCCTGTAATTACAGGGAAGTCGGCGAATTCTCCACCGTTTTCCACCCTCCATCCACTCCTGTAATTACAACTTTTCCACCGTGTGGAAAACTCTTGTGGAAAACGTTAAATGCCTGTGCATTAAGCGGGTAGAATCTTAATGACCTGCGGAAGGTTCCGGCATCGTTGGCACTCTGTTGAGCTGCCAACGTCTTCTGCGGCAGATTGAGCGGAGGTAAAGACCCCTATGACCGAGTCACTTCAGGCGCGATGGGCGCACCTGCTGTCTATCCTGAGCAGCGACCCGAACGTCACGGCGCGCCAGCGTGGATTCGTGAACCTTGCGCGCCCCCAGGGTCTGATGGGATCTTCGCGCCTCATCATCGAGGTGCCCAATAAGCTCACCCGCGCCGTGTTTGAGGAGCAAATTACAGCACCTTTCCGTGCCGCGCTGCACGAGGCGTTCGGCCCCTCCACCACCGCGCTTTTCGATGTGAACGAGGCGATGGTTCCCATTGAAAGCCCAAGTCAGGACGTTAATGAGCCGGAACAGACCGCACCCGTCGAACCCGCAATTGCCGCAGCTCACCAGGTTCCCGATGAGCCTTCTGGCTATTCCGGCGCAACTCCCTACGCCGAGCCCGCCCGCCGTGAGGCCCCCGTTGGCTCCCGAGCTTTCGAGTACTACACCGAGCCGCATCCGGCACTGGATTCCGAGGCGCATGTCCCTGCGGATGAGCAGGTGACTCGTCCCTCGCTACAGGCCCTCGAGGCAGAACGAACCGCTTTCCACACTGCGCACAGTGAGGCCCCGGCCCCGGCCGCGCCGGTTGCGACCCAGCACGAAGACCCGGAAAACGCTCCGACGTGGGATAGCTCTGCTCGATTGAACCCGAATTACACCTTCGATACCTTCGTGATCGGCCAGTCCAACCGCTTTGCTCATGCAAGCGCCTTCGCCGTGGCAGAGCAGCCCGGCATCGTGTACAACCCGCTCTTCATCTACGGCGGTTCGGGCCTGGGCAAGACCCACCTGCTGCACGCGATTGGCCACTACACCAAGTACCTTTACCCGAATCTGCGAGTGCGCTACGTGAATTCTGAAGAGTTCACGAACGATTTCATCAACTCGATTCGCGACGACGAGGGTTCCTCGTTCAAGCAGATTTACCGCAATGTTGACGTTCTTCTGATTGACGATATCCAGTTTTTGGCGGGTAAAGAGGCGACAATGGAGGAGTTTTTCCATACCTTCAACGCGCTGTACAACCACCAGAAGCAGATTGTGATTACTTCGGATTTGCCGCCGAAGCAGCTGACCGGCTTTGCCGAGCGGATGCGTTCGCGCTTCGGGTCGGGTCTGAACGTGGATGTGCAGCCTCCGGAGCTGGAGACCCGCATCGCGATTCTGCGAAAGAAGGCTCAGAGCGAGATTTTGCCGGTGCGCGATGACGTTATGGAATACATTGCTTCCCATGTCACGGCCAATATTCGCGAGTTGGAGGGCGCTCTGATTCGCGCGAGCGCCGCCGCCTCGATGAAGAAGCCTCCGGAGCCCATCACCCTGGCTGAGGCTGAGACCTATTTGAAGGATTTGCTGTCGGATACGGGCGGCGCCGAGATTACCTCGGCGCTGGTGCTCTCGACGGTGGCGAAGTATTTCGATGTGTCCATCGAGGATATGCAGTCGAAGTCTCGCACCCGCACGCTCACGAACGCCCGCCAGGTGGCGATGTATCTGCTCCGTGAGCTGACCGAGATGTCCCTGCCGCGTATCGGTAATGATTTGGGCGGCCGCGACCACACGACCGTGATGCACGCGGTGCGTAAGGTGAGCGCGCAGATGGCTGAGCGGCAGACGATTTTCAATCAGGTGACCGAGCTGACGAACCTCATTCGCCAGGAACAGCGCGCCGCCGGATAGGCCCACGGAACCACTTACACCCCCTATAAGCCGCTGACAAGGCGTTTTATAGGGGGTATCGGGGTGGTTTGAGAGGGGCAGGGTTATTTTCGGCCACGATTTTTGGCTGCCTGGGGCCCTGAAATGTGGGGTGTGGATAAGCTGTGCTTTAACTCCGGCGCTCGTGTGGACGTTAAGTGCATGAATATTCAAAAGGTGTGGAAGAGAGTAAATGCATAAATATTCATACACAATGCATCCTCAACTTGGGGAGGATTCCTCCACTTAATATCCACAGGTCACTTCCGCGTCATTGCGGGGTTCTGCGGGGTTTTCCACCGTTTCCACAAGCGTTAATAATACTACTGTACTTAAAGAAAAAATCCTCCCCATAGCATGAAACATTTCCTCGCCCCGAGCTGCCGGGAAGTTCGATATGCATTTTGAGCTACTCAGGGCGTTCGCCCGTCGTGATTTCAGGAAACACTAGGCGATAGTAAGTGCTTTCTTTGATTCATTCTCCCTGTTGGTTTTGGCGAGAAACCCACATTTTTGAATGTCTAATTTCGAATCTATTTTCGATGCCTTCCAAGGATTCCTTCGCGGTTCTTTGTAATTACAAAAATGCGAGGCTGGTAACCGTGGTGACCGACCGTGTTCACCGCAAATCCCTGTAATTACAATTCGTCTGGATTCCGGTAGGATGGATAGACGCGCGCGCACGGGCACCGCGCACTAGAGCAGGCGAAACCTTCCGGCTCTCTCGCAATTCAGCTTTACGTGCGCCACAAACCGAATCTCTACCACCGTGAAAGGCGCCTTCTCGATGAAATTCACCGTTGAACGCGATGTCCTCGCCGAAGCAGTCGGCTGGACGGCACGCTCCCTGCCCTTGCGTCCTACCTCCCCCGTGCTCAACGGTCTGCTGATTACCGCCTCCGCCGGCGAAGTCAGCATCGCAAGCTTTGATCACGAAACCAGCGCCCGCCAGGTTATCGCCGCCGATGTTCAGGCCGAGGGTGTGTGCCTTGTTCCAGGTAAGATCCTGGCCGAAATCTGCCGTTCTCTTCCGAACGCTGAGGTCGAGTTCACCGCCGATGAGTCCGTGATTCGTCTGCACTGCCGTTCCGCTAACTTCCAGCTGGCCGGCATGCCCGTGGCCGATTACCCCGAGCTGCCCGAACTGCCCGAAGTTTCCGGTACCGTCGACGGCGCCGAATTTGCTGAAGCCGTCAAGCAGGTTCAGATTGCGGTGTCCAAGGACGAGACCCTGCCCCTGCTGACCGGTATTCGCGTCGAGATTAACGGCGACACCATGACCCTGCTCGCCACCGACCGCTACCGTCTAGCCATGCGCGAAATCAAGTGGAACCCCGTCAACCCCGATGTTCAGGCGGCTGTTCTGCTAAAGGCCAAGACCGTTTCCGAGGTCGGTAGCACTCTCTCCGGCTCCGGCGAGCTCTCCATTGCGCTGCCCGCCGCCGGTGAACTGATTGGTTTTGCTGCCGGTACCCGCCGCACCACGAGCGTTCTGATGGACGGCGATTACCCCAACATCCGTGCTCTCTTCCCCGAGCAGACCCCCATCCACGCGGTGGTTCGCACCTCCGACCTGACCGAGGCAGCTCGCCGTATCTCACTCGTGGCTGAGCGCAACACTCCGCTGCGCCTGAAGTTCACCCAAGGCTCGGTTGCCATCGATGCGGGCCGCGGCGACGAGGCTCAGGCCTCCGAAACCCTGCAGGCTCACCTCTCCGGCGACGACATCACCGTGGCGTACAATCCCTCCTACCTGCTGGACGGTCTGAAGGTGTTCGGCACCGAGTTCGTGCGTTTCTCCTTCACCGATGCGCCCAAGCCCGCCGTGATTTCGGGCCAGGACGAGCCGCTGGCTGAGGATGACCGCAACTACCGCTACCTGCTGATGCCGGTGCGTCTGCCCTCGAACTAGTAGCTTGCCGCCCCGCGCCCTTCCCGAGGCTCTGCCCAGGGAAGGCTCGCGGGGCTGTGCTTTCCCCGTCCGCGCTTATCCCCTCCTCGACCGAACCGTCCAACCGAACCGCACGAAAGGAGCCGTCCGGTGTACATCGACCACATCTCGCTGTTGGATTACCGCACCTACGCGCTGCTCAACCTGCCTCTATCGGCCGGGGTGACGGTTTTTCTGGGCTCGAATGGCGTGGGAAAAACGAATATCGTAGAGGCCATTGAGTATGCGGCGGCCCTCTCTTCGCACCGGGTGAGCCACGACGGTCCGCTGGTGCGCGTGGGCGCCGCCCGAGCCTACATCCGCACCCGCACTGTGCGCGGTTCGCAGCAGACCGTGACCGAGTTTGAGGTGGCTCCCGGTCAGGCGAATCGCGTGCGCATTAACCGGGCTGCCCCGGTGCGCGCTAAGGAAGCTCTGGGTATTGCTCGCACGGTGCTGTTTTCCCCCGAGGACCTGCAACTGGTGAAGGGCGATCCCGCCGGTCGTCGTCGATTTGTGGATGAGCTGGCCGTCTCTCTGCGCCCCGTGGTGGCGGGGTACCGCAGTGAGTACGAGCGGATTTTGCGGCAGCGTAATTCGCTGCTCAAGTCGATGCAGCGCCGCGCTCGCGACGAGAACGCGCTGAGTACCCTCGCGGTGTGGGATGGCCAGCTTGCCCTGATGGGGGCGCAACTGCTCTCTGCACGCTTCCGTCTGTTGCAGCGCCTACTCCCCCAGCTGCGTCGCGCCTATGCGGGGCTGACGGACGGTTCTAAGGACGTGGGGTTCATCTACGAGTCCACCGTCTTCGCAAGCATGGGCGAGCGCTCTCTTGAACACGCGGCCCTCATGAGCATCAAGGACCTGAAGGAGGCGCTTCTGTGCGGTTTCGCCGAGCGTCGCGCCGAGGAAATTGAGCGCGGCGTAACGCTGGTGGGGCCGCACCGTGAGGATGTGACCCTGCTGCTGGGCGGCCTTCCGGTTAAGCATTTTGCCTCGCACGGTGAGAGCTGGTCGTTTGCTCTGGCCCTGAAGTTGGCTTCGTGGTTTGTTCATGTGGAGGACGATTCTTCACCGGGTGCCTCCCCCATCCTGATTCTTGACGATGTCTTCGCCGAGCTCGACTCGGCGCGCCGCCACCGCCTGGGCGCTATGGTTGCCGCGGCGGAGCAGGTGCTCATTACGTGCGCCGTACTCACGGATATTCCGGAGGAGCTGGGCGAATACCGCTTGGTGTCTGTAACTCCAGGACATGCGGAGTACGTACCGTCGCCCGGCACTCGCGGTGGGAACGCAGAAGGAAGCACCGGTGAGACCCTCGCCAAGGAGAGCGGCGAAACGTTAGCTGAGAATCCTATTGCCGGTGGGGATCATGAGTAACCGTCCCGGAGAGGATTCCGTCCCCCTCACTGCACCCTTCGGCGATTCCTTGCCGATGCCTTCCCCGGCCCCTGACGCCCGTGAGCTCAACAGCACTGTTTCACGTGAAACATCCGGCGGCGAGGTCGATGGCTTCGGTGAATTTTACCGAGACGAGGTGGACGCCCCCGCGGCCCTGCTGACTCGTATGCGCGTGGCCGCCCAGGAACGCGGCGAGGCGCCCCTCAACGCTTTCTCGGCGCGAAAGATTATGCGCGAGTTCGGCGCCGCGATGTCCGGAACCGCCCCCAAGAAACGTCGAGAACGCGCACAGGGGTGGGATCCCCGCGTCATGGGTGGGTACAGCGGCCCCGGTGAAAGCTCCCGCGATCCCAAGCCGCTCGGGGGTATCGTGAGCGCGCTGATTCGGTCCCGAGGCTGGAAAGAGCCCGTGGCCGTCTCGAGCGTGCTGGCCCGCTGGGCTGAACTCGTTGGTCCCGAAATTGCCGCGCACACCAAACCTCTCAGCTTCGAGAACTCTATCGTTCAGGTGCAGTGCGACTCCACCGCCTGGGCCACTCAGCTGCGCCTGATGCACGGGCAGCTTATCGAGCTCTTCCGCCGAGAGCTTGGCGAGAGCGTGGTGGCGCAGGTACGAATCCTGGGTCCGAACAACGGCCGCTGGAGCCAGCGCGGGTATCGTCGCGCCTCCGGGATGCGCGGGGTGCGCGATACCTACGGGTAGGAGAGCCGGTGGTGCGTGCGGAACGAATTTTTGCCTCGAAACCGGACCGCTTGAAGAAGCAAAACCTCGGAAGTGCCCGCATCCCGGCCGCATAACCGAGGTGTATCCCCCCTCACTGGGGAGGGGGTTGAGCGTCTCTCAGGGGCCATTACGGGCGTTTGAGGGGGTGGAATATGGGTGAATTGCCCAAAAAATGGCGCGCTGGATGGCTTTAATACCCCCTTGCTCGGTAAAATAAAAGGGACAATGCGTAAAGTGCGCCCACCCGGGCGCCGCCGGCACCGCGAGTCCCCGAAGGCGCTTCACGCGCCGCGCCGAGGCGTTCTAGGCTACCCTCGGCAGTGTTCGCGGCTCCCTGCCGGTGCCCGGCTTACCCAAGGAGTTTCCCCTCGTGGCACCTGAACAGCCCCATGAATACGGTGCGTCCGACATCACCGTGCTGGAAGGCTTGGAGGCGGTTCGTAAACGCCCCGGCATGTACATCGGCTCGACCACCGAGCGCGGTCTGCACCACCTGGTCTACGAGGTCGTTGATAACTCCGTGGACGAGGCGCTCGCCGGTTACGCCTCCGAAATCGACGTGACCATCCAGGCCGATGGCGCGGTGCGCGTCAAGGATGACGGTCGCGGTATTCCCGTGGATGAGCACCCCACCGAGCACAAATCCACCGTCGAGGTCGTCATGACCGTGCTGCACGCCGGCGGTAAGTTTGGCGGCGGCGGCTACTCGGTCTCCGGTGGTCTGCACGGCGTGGGTATCTCCGTGGTGAACGCCCTATCGACCCGCGTGATTACCGAGGTGCACCGCCAGGGCTACGCGTGGCACATCTCCTTCTCCAACGGTGGCGTGCCCGACGGTCCCCTGCGTCGCGGCGAGCCCTCCGATAAGACCGGCACGATTCAGGCCTTCTATCCGGATCCCGAGATTTTCGAGACTGTCGAGTTCGATTTTGAGACCCTGCGCGCTCGCTTCCAGCAAATGGCCTTCCTGAATAAGGGCCTGACCATCACCCTGACCGATGAGCGCGAGAGGTTCACCGGTGACGAGGTTGCCGAAGAGGAGAAGGAAAACACTCTCAACCGCGTGCGTGCGAACGCTGACGGTTTCATGACCGTCACTTACCGTTACGACAACGGCCTGTTCGACTACGTGCACTTCCTGAATGCCGGCGCGAAGACCATCGTGAACGAAGAGATTGTCTCCTTCGAATCCGAGGACTCCGACCGTAACATGAGCCTGGAAGTGGCCATGCAGTGGACCGGTGCGTACAAGGAATCCGTCTACTCCTACGCAAACACGATCAACACCCACGAGGGCGGCACCCATGAAGAGGGTTTCCGTGCCGCGCTGACCTCCCTGGTGAACCGTTACGCTCGCGACAACAAGCTGTTGCGCGATAAGGACGATAACCTCACCGGTGAAGACGTGCGTGAGGGCCTGACCGCGGTCATCTCGATTAAGATTTCCGAGCCGCAGTTCGAGGGTCAGACGAAGACCAAGCTGGGTAACTCGGAGGCGAAGTCCTTCACCCAGCGCGAGGTGAACGATCACCTGAGCGACTGGTTCGACCGTAACCCCGCCGTGGCCAAGGACATCGTGCGTCGCGCGATTACCGCCGCCCAGGCGCGTATCGCCGCCCGCAAGGCCCGTGAGACGACCCGCCGCAAGGGCCTGCTGGAGACCAGCTCCATGCCCGGTAAGCTCAAGGACTGTTCCTCGAAGGATCCGTCGATCTCTGAGATTTACCTGGTGGAGGGTGACTCCGCGGGTGGTTCGGCGGTTCAGGGTCGTAACCCGAACACTCAGGCTATTCTGCCGCTGCGCGGTAAGATCCTGAACGTTGAGCGCGCTCGCCTGGATCGTGCCCTGTCGAACGCCGAAATTCAGGCGATGATTACCGCCTTCGGCACCGGCATCGGTGATGATTTCAATATCGAAAAGGCTCGCTACCACAAGATCGTGCTCATGGCCGATGCGGACGTGGACGGCCAGCACATCACGACCCTGCTGCTGACCCTGCTCTTCCGCTTCATGCGCCCGCTGATTGAGGCCGGTTACGTGTACCTGGCTCAGCCGCCGCTGTACCGCATCAAGTGGTCTAACGCTCCGCACGATTACGTCTACTCCGATGCAGAGCGCGACGAGGCTCTGGCACGTGGTTTGGCGAATAACCAGCGTCTGCCCAAGGACAACGGTATTCAGCGTTACAAGGGTCTGGGCGAGATGGACTACACCGAGCTGTGGGACACCACCATGGATCCGGCGCGCCGTACCCTGCTGCAGGTGAAGATGGAGGACGCGGCTGCCGCGGACCAGATCTTCTCGGTGCTTATGGGTGAGGACGTTGAGGCCCGCCGCGAGTTTATCCAGCAGAACGCAAAGGACATCCGATTCCTCGATATCTAACCCGCACGGCATATTTCTTTTGGGGAATATGCGGAATGGGTTATGTAACCGAGTGATTTATTGAGGGAAATAATGAGCGAAGAACAGCAGAACGAAGTGACCGGAGCTGACGTCGTCAGCACCGGTGACACCGAGATCGTGGACCACCACGGCCACATTGAACAGGTGGACCTGCAAACTGAAATGCAGCGCTCCTACCTGGACTACGCGATGGCCGTCATCATCGGTCGTGCCCTGCCGGATGTCCGTGACGGCCTCAAGCCCGTGCACCGTCGCGTCATCTACGCAATGTACGACGGCGGTTACCGCCCGGACCGCGCCTTCAACAAGTGCGCCCGCGTGGTCGGCGACGTCATGGGTCAGTTCCACCCCCACGGCGATAGCGCCATCTACGACACCCTCGTGCGTCTGATTCAGAGCTGGATTATGCGCTACCCGCTGGCACTGGGACAGGGCAACTTCGGCTCCCCCGGTAACGATGGCGCAGCGGCTCCCCGATACACCGAGACGAAGATGGCCCCCATCGCCCTGGAGATGGTGCGCGACATCAACGAGGACACCGTTGATTTCCAGCCCAACTACGACGGCAAGTCTCTCGAGCCGACCGTTCTGCCCTCTCGCATCCCGAACCTGCTGGTTAACGGCTCCTCGGGTATCGCCGTGGGTATGGCGACCAACATTCCCCCGCACAACCTACGCGAGGTGGCCGAGGGCGTGGAGTGGTTCCTGAAGAACCCGCACGCCACCAACGAAGAGCTGCTGAACGCTCTGATGGCTCGCATCAAGGGCCCGGATTTCCCGACCGGTGCGCAGATTCTGGGCACCAAGGGTATTGAGGATGCGTACCGCACCGGCCGTGGTTCGATTACCATGCGTGCCGTGGTCAACGTCGAGGAAATCCACGGACGCACCTGCCTGGTCGTCACCGAGCTGCCGTACCAGGCAAACCCGGATAACCTGGCCATCAAGATTGCCGAGCTCATCAAGGACGGCAAGGTCACCGGTATCGCCGACCTGCGCGACGAGACTTCGGGTCGTACCGGTCAGCGCTTGGTGATTGTGCTCAAGCGTGATGCTTCCCCGAAGGTTGTGCTGAACAACCTGTACAAGCACACCCAGCTGCAGGAGAACTTCTCCGCGAACATGCTGGCCATCGTGGACGGCGTGCCCCGCACCCTGTCCCTGGACGCTTTCGTGCGCCACTGGGTCAACCACCAGCTGGATGTTATCGTCCGCCGTACCCGCTACCGTCTGCGCCAGGCGGAGGAAGAGGCGCACATCCTGCGCGGCCTGCTCAAGGCCCTGGATGCTCTGGACGAGGTTATCGCCCTGATTCGCCGCTCCCCCACCGCGGACGAGGCGCGCACCGCTCTGATGGAGTTCCTGCAGATTGACGAGGCTCAGGCTCAGGCCATCCTGAACATGCAGCTGCGTCGCCTGGCCGCCTTGGAACGCCAGAAGATTCAGGACCGCCACGACGAGCTGATGCGCATGATCGCCGAGTACAACGCAATCATCGCTTCCGAGACTCGCCAGCGCGAGATTATCTCTGAGGAGCTGGGCGAGATCGTGAACCGCTACGGCGATGAGCGTCGCACCCAGATCATGTACGGCTACAACGGCGACATGTCGATGGAAGACCTCATCCCCGAGGAGGAGGTCGTGGTGACGATTACTCGCGGCGGCTACATCAAGCGCACCCGCAGTGATCAGTACCGTAGCCAGCACCGCGGCGGTAAGGGCATCAAGGGTGCCTCCCTGCGCGGTGATGACGTGGTGGAGCACTTCTTCGTGACCACCACGCACAGCTGGATTCTGTTCTTCACGAACCTGGGCCGCGTGTACCGCGCGAAGGGCTACGAATTGCAGGAAGCCGGCCGCGACGCGAAGGGTCAGCACATTGCGAACCTGCTGGAGTTCCAGGGCGGCGAGCACATCGCCCAGGTGATGGAGCTCAAGAGCTACGAGGACGCTGAGTACCTGGTGCTGGCAACCCGTGGCGGCATGGTGAAGAAGAGCCGCCTGAGCGATTACGACACGAACCGTACCGCGGGCCTGATCGCCATCAACCTGCGCGAAGGTGACGAGGTTGTTTCGGCCTTCACCGTTTCGGCTGCCGATGACATCCTGCTGGTTTCTCGTAACGGTATGTCCCTGCGCTTCCATGCGGATGACGCTTCGTTGCGCCCCATGGGTCGCTCGACTTCCGGTGTGACCGGCATGAAGTTCCGCGAGGGTGACGAGCTGATTTCTGCCAACGTGGTCACTGAGGGCTCCTATGTCTTCGTGGTGACTGAGGGTGGCTACGCGAAGCGCACGAGCGTGGATGAATATCGCGTTCAGGGTCGTAACGGTTTTGGCATTAAGGTTGCTAAGCTTGTGGAGGATCGTGGCGCCCTGGTGGGTGGCCTCATCGTGGACGAAGAGGACGAGGTCCTGGTCGTGATGTCCAGCGGCAAGGTTGTTCGTTCGAATGTGAATGAGGTTCCCGCGAAGGGACGCGATACCATGGGTGTTATCTTTGCAAAGCCCAGTGAGGGCGATTCGATTATCGGTGTAGCCCGTAACCAGGATCGTCAGCTGGACGACAGCGATGATGAAAACACTGAGAATGCCGAGGCGGCAGACGATACTTCTGCGGCTCCCGGCACGGATAACGAGGGTGAAGCGGCGGCTGCCGACCTCACCGCTACTGGAGGTAACTAATGAGCAGCACTCCCGCGAGCTCCTCTTCCGCGTCAGCGCAGCGTTCGGCAGCAGCTGGTGCGTCTAAGAAGGGAGCCCCTAAGTCTGGTGCCCGCCGCCCGGCTCAGGCACGTTCAGGTCAGGCCCGTCCCGGAGCCGCTAAGCGTCCTGCCGGCAAGCGCCCGGTGAATGCTAAGCGTCCGACGGGTTCGCGTCGCCAGCTGGTGCGCCCCGCGCCTCGTTCGAAGATTCGTCGCGCGCGCCTGGTGGTGCAGAAGGTCGATACCTGGTCGGTAGCAAAGCTGATCTTCCTGCTGTCGATTGCTCTGGGTATCGTGACCGTCGTGGCCTCGGTGATTCTGTGGCTGTTCCTGCAGGCTTCGGGTGCCTTTACCGGTGTAAACCAGCTGATTAGCTCGCTGGGTACCGGTTCGACCACCGTGGATATCTCGCAGATGATTTCGCTGGGGCAGGTGGCTCTGGTAACCACGATTTTTGCCGTGGTGAACACCGTGGTCTTCACCCTGCTGGGTATGATTGCCGCTATCCTGTACAACCTGGCTGCAAAGCTGGTGGGTGGCGTGACCCTGACCCTGAGCGACGAGTCTTAAGAGCGCTCGACTATGAGTTTGAATTGGGCGGTATCGTCTCCGTGCGGAGGCGGTGCCGCCCTTTTTGCGCTATCTTTTCTGTGTTCTGCGGGGGCTTTGGTGGTGTGTCCTATCTTGATGCTGAACCCCTTCATGCATATGTGACGCATAACATATCATTTTGATTTGGTGTTCCCTCTAAACGCCTGTATAGTTATATCTCGTTCTACGGAAGAAATTCCGCAGAGGGAGGGCGTATAGCTCAGACGGTTAGAGCGCTTCGCTGATAACGAAGAGGTCCCAAGTTCGATTCTTGGTACGCCCACTCCGCACTGTGAAAGGCAGAGATGAAGAAAGTTTTTCTGATTATCGCTCTTTCGGGTGTTGTTGTGATGGCGCTAATAAAGCGTCAGAACAATGAGGTCATCAAGGCCTGGAAATAACTAAACAGTGGTTTCCGCTGAAGCGGGGGCGTGGCGCAATTGGTAGCGCATCTGCTTTGCAAGCAGAGGGTTAGGGGTTCGAGTCCCCTCGCCTCCACTTTCCGGTGATTATAGCAAGAGGGAAACGCCTGGCTCCATTCCGAACCCAGAAGCTAAGACTCTTCGCGCCGATGGTACTGCACTTTTGTGGGTGTGGGAGAGTAGGTCGTTGCCGGTTTATTTTTGAGAAAGACCCCGTATCGAGAGATGCGGGGTCTTTGCTATATATGCTGCACCCCTTCGGCTCACTCGGTTCAGAGCTTTCGCGGTAGACTGCCGGGGAATTTGCAGTAAATGCATAACGGGGTACTCAGTGCGAGGTGAGTAATAGACGCGCATCACAAATGGAAATCTGGGAACTTCCTGAAGGTGAACACTAGATGAACTCACCCCGGCGCTCAGCGTGTGGTATATCGCCCGATGTCCATGTTTAGTGAAGAATCCACATAAAACAACTTAATGATTCTGGTGGGTGCACCCTTTTTGCCTAGTGATAGCGGGTTTCTCGGGATGATGGATGAACAACCCCACGAAACACGCACCCAATCGTGTGGGTTTGCGTGTTATTTCGTGTTAAAACCGAATACTTTCGATTTTTGGGGAAGCGACAGATAATTCTCTTGTGACTACAGAACTCATTATTCTCGTGATCGTGGTGCTGACCGCGCTCGCCTTCGACTTTACGAACGGCTTTCACGACACCGGCAACGCGATGGCTACGTCCATCGCTACCGGCGCGTTGAAGCCGAAGACAGCCGTGGCTCTCTCCGCATCCCTGAACCTGGTGGGTGCCTTCCTCTCCGTTGAGGTTGCACGCTCGGTCGGTAGCGGCATCGTGAACCTGGACCGTATCGATGTAACCTCGAACGGCCCCGCACTGATGCTGATTGTCTTTACCGGCCTGGTGGGTGGCATCCTCTGGAACGTGCTGACCTGGTTGCTGGGCCTGCCCTCCTCTTCATCGCACGCACTTTTCGGCGGCCTGATCGGTTCCGCGCTGGTGGCCATCGGCTTCGACGGTGTGCAGTGGATGGGCGTGCTCTCCAAGATCATTGTCCCCGCGGTTCTATCCCCCGTCATTGCCGCGATTGTGTCGGCAACCGGCACCTGGCTGGTGTACCGCATTGCTGCCCCTGTGGCCGATGAGCGCAAGCACAGCGGCTTCCGCAAGGGTCAGGTGGCTACCGCATCCCTGATGTCTCTGGCGCACGGTACGAACGATGCGCAGAAGACCATGGGCGTGATTTTCTTGGCTCTGGTGGCTTCGGGTTCTCTCAATAGCGACGACGCCATCCCCCTGTGGGTCAAGGCGGCCTGTGCGCTCGCTATCGCCCTGGGAACCTACCTGGGTGGTTGGCGCATCATTCGCACCCTCGGTAAGGGCATCGTTGAGGTGGACACCCCGCAGGGTGTGGCTGCCGACGGTGCCTCCGCCGCGATTATTCTGACCTCTTCCCACTTCGGTATGGCTCTGTCGACCACTCACGTGGCGTCCGGCTCGATTCTGGGTAGTGGCCTGGGCCGTAAGGGTGCCGAGGTACGCTGGTCCGTAGCGGGTCGTATGGTGGTCGCCTGGCTGATTACCCTGCCGGCTGCCGCGATTGTGGGTGCTCTGACCTGGCTGATTGGTCACGGCTTGAATGCTCTGACCGGCACCCAGTTCATTGGCGAAATGACCGTGTTCGCTCTGCTGGTTATCTTCTGCTTCCTGATGTGGCGTCACTCCCAGAAGGACAACATTGACGCTTCGAACGTGACTGGCGACTGGGATGAAAAGGAAGGCGCTGCAGTCACCAGCGCTGAGGCATCCGCAGACCAGACTCTTGCTACTGAGAAGGCAGGTTCGTAAGCCATGGCATATCTGTTGGAGATCGTAAACAAGATTATTCCGGTGCTCATGGCCGGTCTCTTCTTCGGTGCGGGTCTTCCGGCGCTGTATGCGCTCGGCCTCCGCCTCATGGCGGGCCGTACCGAGTACACGGCGGATGGTCAGCTGGTGGAGATTGAGCCGCCGAGCACGGTGGCTAAGATTGCCGCCGGGATTGTTTTTGCTATCATCGTAGCAATCGTAATCATCGCCATTCTCTGGGTTGCTAAGGACTTTATTCACCACACGTTCGGCTGGAATATTTTCGGCGTCACCGGTGGAGGTCACTAGAACCGTGAAACACACAGTGAATATGATGATGACAGTATCGAAGGAGGGGCTCAATGCCTGATAAGGGCATCATCTCTCGAGTAATCGACTGGCTGAGCGTTGGGTATCCCAAGGACGTCCCTGTTCAGGACCGTGCAGCCGTGATGGCCATCCTGAAGATGCGTCTGACGGATGAACAGCTGCAGGAAGTGGTCCGCCAGCTTATGCAGTCCCGCGCTGCTCGCGGTGAGGCATACGTGAGTGACCAGCGAATCAACGAGTACATTCGTCGCGTGGTCGACCATACCCCGACCCCGCAGGACATCGACCGAGTAGCTAAAATTCTGGGTGCACACGGCTTCCTGATTGCAGAAAACCATGTGAACGAGGATGCCGAGCCCGCCGGTCGTACGGAGTATGTGCCGTACGAGGACCCGACGACCGGTGAGATTCGTATTGCGGAGCTGGCCGCCGAGTCGGCAAACGTTGCATCACCGCAGATCGCTGAGTCGGATGACTAAAAATTCGAGGGTTGGCTGAATAGACAACCAAGAGGCCTACCGGGCGAATAATTCGTCCGGTAGGCCTCTTCTATGTCCAGGCTCTCGCTCTAGGCTCCGTCACCTTGACGTCCCATCGGTGTATTCTTACTCCGCTATCTCTCACTCTGTGCGGTCCTCGACCGTCGCTCATCCCCGGAGGCTCGATGTCTTCTTCGCAGATTCCCGAATCTCGTCAATCGGACAAATCTACCGGCGCGCGAGGTCGCTTCGCGGCCGTAGGAGACGCCGCAAAGCGGCGTGGGCGCGACCTGGTGGTTCCCCGACGTTCCCTGCTGCTGACCGGTGGCGTCATCCTGGCGGGTGGTCTTATCGCTACGGCACCGCGCATCGCCGCTACCGGCCTTCTGGGTGAGGATGCCGCCGTCACGGTTTCCGTAGAAAAGTTGCTGGCTCGCCGCGAGCGTCGTGTGCGCGAAAATATCGATACCCGTTACCTGCGCATTGAATCGCTGGAGCGTATTAACGTGGGTAAGGGGAACGAAGAGCAGAATCTGCGACTGGTGGGTTCCCTAGCGCTCACGGAAGCCGCACAAGCGGATTTGCCGGCCGCTGCGGAGGCGCTGGCCCAACTATCGGTTTACGGCTCAATACAGCGTCTGAGCGTCACCTACGGCGGTATAGACCCGTTTAACGACCCGCATGGGGGTAGCCAGTGCACCAATACTCCGGTCGCCCCGCTGCGTGTGAACGATTCGGCAACCCTTGACCGGGAGCAGTGGCTCAAGCTCCTCAATGCATCAGCCGCGCTGGGAACCAACGCGGACTATACCCAGGGGATCGCCATGGCGGACGAGCTACGCCTAACCGCGGTCATCGAGGAGGGCGAGTATGCCAACGTGGTTCGTCGCTTCCGCGCCCTGGGCAGTCTGGGCACCTCAGAGGAGCGTGTGAAGCAGATACAGCTCTACGCTCAGATTGCCATCTCTAAGGCGGTGAAGGTGCCCTCGGGTGGCGAGACGAAGATTGCTGTGAGCGTTGCGGAACCGGCCCGCGTGGCGGTGGCGGCCGATGCTCTGGATAGGGCGGTCACGCCCGCTGAGTTGAGCACCCTCGCAACTTTCGCGCTAACGTGGAACGCCCGCCAGGAATACCCAGCCGCCGGACGGGACGACGCCCTTAAGCTGGGGTTTAAGAGCCCCTCATCGAAGGACGAGCAGGCAAAAGAGAAGCTGAAGGAAGCCATTCGCCGCTACCTGCAGGAAGAGTCTGGGCCGCTGAACGCGGTGTCCAAGCGTGAGGCGAATGTGCCCGGCGAGGTCATCACGGGAGCGTAGCGCGTCGGCTTCCCTTTGAGGAGGCTTAGCGATGCTGTGATGGGTCTTACGAAAAAAATGTCCGCGAGGATTTGGTGATGTCCGAACCGCTGGTATAGACTGGTAGGGCACCACGGGGGCGTGGCGCAATTGGTAGCGCATCTGCTTTGCAAGCAGAGGGTTAGGGGTTCGAGTCCCCTCGCCTCCACTTTCCGGTGATTATAGCAAGAGGGAAACGCCTGGCTCCATTCCGAACCCAGAAGCTAAGACTCTTCGCGCCGATGGTACTGCACTTTTGTGGGTGTGGGAGAGTAGGTCGTTGCCGGTTTATTTTTGAACCGAGAACCCCATGTCGAAAGACATGGGGTTCTTCGCGTATCCGGGATATCGCTACGGGGAAGCAAGGTGGCGGCTTCACACGTGACCACGCCTCCACGCTTATCCCACGCACGCAAAACGGCCGCTCTCCGGAGAATCATCCGGAGAGCGGCCGTTCAAGCTAGATACGCGCTAGAGGCGGGAAGAACGTTTAGGCGTTCTTCCAAGGATCCTCAACGGGGCGAGCAGCGTTGTATGCGGCCGCGCCTGCGACACCCAGCGCCACAACCAGGCCCAGGAAAGCCAGACCCTTGCGGGGGCGCTTACCGCCGTTGCGCTCGATGCGTGCCAGCTCCTTCTCCGCGGCACGAGCGGTCTTTGCGGTGGCCTTGCGGGCCTTCTTCAGGGCGTTCTTCTTGCCGGTCAGCTTCTCGGCGAAAAGCTCAGCGGCCTTGCCCTCAAGCGAGGACTCAGCGGCAGCCAGGGACGAGACGACAGCCTGGGCCTTAGCAGCCTTGCGGGCCTTACGCTTCTTGCAGCAGAACATGGGGTGACCTCCATCGGTTGGGCGTCGCGGCGGTAAGAATCACCGAGACGCGCGTAGTGTTCACCTCTCAGGATATTCAATTCCGGCCTAAAAAGCCCGCCCGACAGTGCGCCCGGGGCGAAAAAACACGTTGTATGGCGAATGAGCGCCAGCCCGTGCCACAATAGAGCCATGACTAATGCAACTGCTAAGGCAACTATCCACACCAACTACGGTGACATCGTCGTGAACCTGTTCGGTAACCACGCACCCCTGACTGTCGAGAACTTCATCGGCCTGGCCGACGGTTCCCGCCAGTGGAAGCACCCCCGCACCGGTGAAATCATGAACACCCCCCTGTACAAGGACGTCGTGTTCCACCGCATCATCAAGGACTTCATGATTCAGGGTGGCGACCCCCTGGGCATGGGCGTTGGTGGCCCCGGCTACCAGTTCAAGGATGAGATTCACCCCGAGCTCTCCTTCTCCAAGCCCTACCTGCTGGCAATGGCTAACGCCGGCCCCGGCACCAACGGTTCCCAGTTCTTCATCACCACCGTTGAGACCCCCTGGCTGAACGGCCGCCACACCATCTTCGGTGAGGTCGCTGACGAGGCATCCAAGAAGGTTGTCGACGCTATTGAGGGCGTTGAGACCGGCTTCCAGGACCGCCCGGTCAAGGACGTCGTCATCTCCTCGATTGACGTCGAGAAGCTCTAAAACCCCTTCAGAAGGCTCGTGGAGCGTTCTGGTGTGTTGATAAAACACATATAGTTCAGGGGCCCGCCAGGATTTTTCCGGCGGGCCCCTGAACTTATATGGCCTGTACACCGTTCCGAACCATCCGGCACAAAATCTTTGGAGATTCAGTGGAGAACTTTCCCAACTACTCCGGCTACGGGCAGACCCCTACCGTCTGCGCCAACCACCCCGACCGCGTCAGCTACGCCCGGTGCGGACGATGCAACCGGGCCATCTGCGGTGAATGTCAGATGAACCAGGGAGCCGGTACGGTCTGCCCCGACTGCTACCGCGAGCTTAACGGGGACATCGCGAAGCCGAAGCGTTCCTTCATCGCCCGTCACTGGTACCTTACGTACACGCTCATTCTCATTAATGTTGTGATGTACGGTCTGCAACAGATCATTCCCAACGAATGGGTGGTTAGGCATGGCAACATCTGGTGGCCCTACGTCCAGCACGGCGAGTACTACCGCATCATCAGCTACGGTTTTCTTCACATGCAGAACGACCCGATGCACCTGGTATGGAACATGATTAACCTCTTCATCTACGGCGTGTCTCTCGAACGCATGATAGGGCGCTGGAAGTTCCTTGTGGTGTACCTGGGCTCTATCATCTTTGGTGCCCTTGGCGTGTACGTGCTGGCTCCTGGAACGAGTGTGGTGGGTGCCTCCGGTGGTCTATTCGGCCTCATGGGCTCGTTCTTGACCCTGCTAATCATCATGAAGCAGAAGGACACTGCACGAGTGTTCGTCATGATTACTGCCCCGAACATCATCTATAGCATTCTGACCCCGTCGAATATCTCCCACGCATGCCACGCCGGTGGCTTTGTCGGTGGCGTGCTGCTGACCCTGCTGTTTGTCCCGCTTGTGGATAAGCCTGAGCCTTCTCAGCCGCCGCAGCAGAGCCCGCAGCAGTGGCAAAACGGCAGGTACTGAGCCTGAAAATCCGCGGAAAATCTTCGGAAAATCCGGCACAAAATCATTGGAGGGTCTGTGGAGAACTTTCCCAACTACATGAATTACGGGCAGAGCCCCACGGTCTGCGTTAACCACTCCGACCGCGTCAGCTATACCCGGTGCGGACGCTGCGGCCGCACCATCTGCGGTGAATGTCAGACGGCTCTGGATGCGGGCGTGGTCTGCCCCGACTGCTACAGCGAGCTCAACGGGGGTGCATCGAGACCGAAGCGTTCCTTCATCGCCCGTCACTGGCATATTACGTACACGCTCATTCTGATTAACATCGTGGTGTACGGTCTGCAGCTAATCATCCCATTCCGTTGGGTACACAATCTCGGCATGATGTCTGGTCCCCGTGTTCACCACGGCGAGTACTACCGCTTGATCACGCACGGGTTTGTGCACTCGCAAACTGACCCGATGCACCTGGTGTGGAACATGATTTACCTCTTCATCTTCGGTGTGTCCCTCGAACGCATGATGGGGCGGTGGAAGTTCCTCTTCGTATATATGGCGGCTACCGTGGGTGCCGGCTGCAGTGTGTACCTCTTCGCCTACTCTCGTGGTGCCGTGGGCGCATCAGGCGGTGTGTACGGCCTCTATGGCGCGTTCTTCGTCCTTCTGCTTCTTCGGAAGCAGAAGGACACAGCGCGCCTCTTTATTCTGCTCATGGGTATTGACGTTGTGCAGAGCCTCTTCCACCCGAATATTTCTCACGCGGGACACTTTGGCGGTCTTGTCAGTGGCGCACTAGCAACCCTGCTGATTATCCCGTTCGTGAAGAAGCCCGAGTCTTCGGAGCCGCAGCAGCAGAGCCCGCGACGGTGGTTCAACGGCAGGTATTGAGCCTGAAAATCCGCGGAAAACCGCCGCAGACGAGGGTTATCCACAGAGGTTTTCCACACTGTGTATAACTACATTCGTGTAATTCCACGAGTGTGAGTACATGTTTAAAACCTGTGAATACAGGCTAAAACAACCGAATTACACGGGGTGAATTACACGGGTGTAAGAGTTTTCCCCAGATTTCTCCACAGATGTGGAAAATCTTAAATACCAGGGTGTGTGTAATTACAAAAAATTCCGGTGCTACGCACCGGAGAAACCAAAAAAGTGCCCGGAAGGATCAATCTTCCGGGCACTTTCACGTATCGAGCCCCTCACGGGGCGAAGAAGCGGCGGGTGCGAACCTAGTTCGCCTGAGCCTCCGCCTCCTCAACCTCCTCGGGAGTGAGCTCCACGCCGGTGTACAGGCGGAACTGCTCAGCAGCCTGCAGAGCAATCACCTCACCACCGTGAATAACTTCCTTGCCGGCCGCACGAGCCGCGCGAATCAACGGGGTCTCAACGGGCATCGCTACCACGTCAAAGACCACCTGAGCCTCGGCGATAGCCTCTTCGGGGTAGGACAGCTCCTCGCTCTCCTCACCGCCCGCCATGCCAATCGGGGTCACGTTCACCAGAATCGGTGCGCGCAGGTTGCCTACCTCCGGCGCCCACGCGTACTCGTAACGCTCAGCCAGCGCCCGGCCGGTCTCCTCGTTACGCGCGATAATCATGCCCTGCGCAAAACCGGCATCGAAGAAGGCGCCAGCCACCGCAGCGGCCATGCCGCCCGACCCGCGCAACAGGAACGGCAGGGAGGGATCCACGTTGTGCGAGCGCAGCAGAGAGGCCACCGCGATCACATCAGTGTTGTACGCCTTCAGGAAGCCGTCGGTGTTCACAATCGTGTTCACCGCACCAATCACCGCAGCTGAGTGGTCCATATCGTCCATCAGCGGGATAACAGCCTGCTTGAAAGGCATAGACACCGAACAGCCGCGAATACCCAGCGCACGCACACCGGCGATAGCGCCCTCAATATCGGTGGTGGTCATCGCCTTGTACAGGTAATCCAGCCCGTGCTTCTCGTACAGGTAGTTGTGGAACTTGATGCCGTGATTCGACGGGCGGCCCGACAGCGAAATGCAGACGGTCGTATCACGATTCAGCGGAGGGCGACCCATTTTAGGCCTCGCTACCGGAGTCGAGGGTGTTCTCGATCAGCTTCTTTACCTTGTTGCGGCTCACCAGGTCGGCCACCACGAAGTGGGTGTCGCCGGTGTCGACCGTAGGAACGACGGCGTTGCCCTCGTTGAGCGCCTTGACGTGTTCCTCAGCCTGCGGATCCTCCCAGATGTTGACCCAGGTGGCGTAGTTGCCGAGGTCGCCCAGCTTGGCGTCCAGAGCCTCGCAGTAGGGGCAGCCGGGGCGCCAGTAAATGACGACACCGCCGTTCTTCATAACCTCGCGGGCCTGCTCCTGGCTGGACTGCTGACGTTCGAGCATAGTTCCTCCGTGTGTTGGATGCGCCGGACGGATTATGTGAATCACGCGGGAGAGCCCGGCCCGGGCGCGCTAATACTTACCGTTTAAAGCATATCCCGGTGAGCGGAATTGAGCTTGCGGATTTTCTAAAGGGGAACTTCTGCCAGCGAATGGGAAGACGGGGCGTTAACGGCGCACACCCCGTGCTCCAAGCCGCAGGGGCAGGAACGCGGGGCGTGCACAGGCGCGAGATATCGCGGGCGCTTGCGAGAGTGAGAGATGAGAAGGAGAGCGATACACGGCAATGAGCATGCCGCTGCTGAGTGATGCTTCGGGTGCAGCATCGATGGGAAGCACCCGAAACGAGGTGGGAACCCCACCGTTGGTGGTTGAGTGAAAACCTAGAGGGGACGGCCCGTCTGAAGGCTGCCCACCGGACACGGGGTATTCAACCGCATCCGAACAGAAGGATTCTCCAGGGCCTTTGAACCACGCTGATGCGGAGCTCAAAACCCTGGAGAACCGTGGGATGCTTCAAGCCGCATCCCGAAATAACCGCAAAGTGCGGAAAAGAGGCTTACTTGTCGCCGAGCTTCTGAGAAACTTCGTCAATCTTATCGTTGATGACGTCCTCAACCTTGGCAACGTGCTCGTTGCTGACAACGTCCTTGCCGGCCTTGTCGTTGATGGCTTCCTTAGCCTTGTCCAGACCGTGCTCAACTGCCTCCTTGACCTTGTCGAGGTTCTGCTCAACGGTGTTCTTGATGTTGTCGAGGCCCATGCGGGTCTCCTCTCTGCGCAATCGCGCGCTCTCATATGAGGTATATTCCGGATCCAACGGAGAACCGGAATATGATGTGCGAAAGAACCTGTTGCCTAAATCGCCCGGCGCTCGCCGCGGTGAAACTTTATGGCTTACAGACTGGCCTTCTCGATAAGTTTACCCATGTAGGAAAGCAGGAAGAGTCAGGTTGCTGTTTGGCGGGTTATTTTTTGAGTAATGCTCAAACAATCGTGGCTTATCCAGGGGTTACTGCGGGGCGGGGGAGCGGGGCGGTGAGATAAAACTCGCAGGAAACTTTCAGATAAGAGTGGTGTTCAAAACCGTTGTGTGTGCCGCACGCGACGGGCTAACGCCCGAAAGAGCGGGGTTCACCGCCCCGCGCGCATCGCAAGCTCCCCCTTCAAATCGAGGCGCGGGAAACCGTGGCGAGGGTACTCTGCGAGCATCTAGTTCACGGGAATATCGGTCATATCAGTCGCCGCCGACCAGTCGTGCGAAGCCGCAAAGCCCGCCGTCATCGGCAAAAAACGCGGGGCCGCGTAGCCGTGCACGGCGTAGCTCGTCGCCACCGCCTGGGCCGCCTCCTCCAGGCGTTCGGTCGGGATAAGTGCCATGACAGCACCCCCGAAGCCGCCACCCACAATACGCGCGCCCAGCGCCCCGTGCTCCAGGCACACGCGCACCGCCTCGTCAATCTCCGGGCGGGAAACGCACAGCTCATCGCGCATCGACACAAACGACTCCGTAAAGATGCGGCCGGCCTCCTTAAAAGCCGCCAACCCCAGCTCGTCTGCGTGCTGCAGCAGGTAGCTCGCGCGACCCACCAGCGTCATATCGTGGAAAGCGTGACGCACCCAGCCGCGCGGGAACGAACAGGGACGCCCCGAGTCCTCCAGGGCATCCAGCGCGCGGTTTACCGAAGAGTCCACCAGGTCGGCGCGCCACGCCTTCGCGGTACGCGCATCCATACCCTTACAGGAGAGGTCCTCCGGCAGAGCATCGCGCAGGAAACGCAGGCCCAGGGCCTCCGCACATGCCTCGGAGGCCGCGCGGCGAGCCGCAAATCCGCCGTCCGTCAGCTCGTGCGGGGTATTCGTATCAATCACCAAAAAGCTCAGACCGTGCTGGGCGATGTCCACTCGCACCGGCTCAATCGAAAAGTCTCGGAAATCCACCACAAGCGCCTGCTCCGGGAAAGAACGCAGCGACGCCGTCTGATCCAGGCCGCCCGTCTGCGCACCCGCCACCTTATTCTCGGCCGTGATGCACACCTGAGCCAGGCGGGCCCGCAGCGTGTCATTATCGGCCGGGGCTGCATCCGTTTCCGAGCAGTCCGGGCGCAGGGGGCACGAAAGCTCAAGCAGTGCGAGCGCCGTCGAGCACTCCAGCGCGGCCGAGGAAGACAGGCCGCCGCCCACAGGAACGCGAGAGTTGATGAGAAGATCCGCGCCGAACGCGTCGGGGAGCATGATGTCGCGCCCGCCCTCCTGATTCATCGCCCAGGCCACGCCCGCCACGTACGTGAACCAACCCTTCAAATGGCCCGGCTGGATATCGCGCACCACAACCGTGCGCTCGTCCCCCGGCATCTGCAGTGAGGAAGCACGTAGCACGCCATCGCGGCGCAGAGCACCCGCAATATACGTGCGGTAGGGCAGAGGCATAGGCAGGCACGAGCCCCCCAGAAAGTCAATGTACTCGCCCAGCAGGTTCAGACGGCCCGGCGCAGACCACACGCCGTCCGGCTCGTAGCCGTAGGCGGTAATGAACTCCTCGCGGACGCGGGCAATCTCCGCGGTGTGGCTGGGGAAGGCCGCCCACTGGGCAGTAGCGGTCATGGACATGGGGACACCTCGCTTACGCCCCGCGGGGCATACGGAATCTGTGCGTACCTCCCCGTGACGAATACGTCCGGAACACGCAACTCGGCGCAGAGGTATCCCCTCTAGACTACGGCAGAGGGACGTTCTGGCTCGAGTCACGGGCGGTTTGGGTGGTGAGCGCTTGGACGCTAGGTGACGCAAAAGCCCCGCGCCGTAGCGGTGCGGGGCCTACGAATAGAAGGCTGAGTGGGGCGAGTACGGAGTTTAGTCCTCCTGAGTGTACGGGGGCTGAACAACCATCATCGTGTCGATGGCCGACTGTAGATCCCTGCGGTAACGGTTAAAAGCATTTTCGATGAGCGGAACATCGCCGCTTGCCACCGCCTCCTGCGGGGAAATGAGCGGTAGCGTCTGGTATTCCTCCACCAGGCTGAGCGCGGTGTGGGTCAGCAGGCGGGCGCGGCGCAATGCCTCAGCATGGCCCATGCCCAGCGACTGAAATTCGTGAGCCATCGCCACCACCGGCTTCAGCTCCCGCGGGTGCAGAGCCAGGCTCAGACGCACCACCTCGGGGCACTCGCGGATGGGGTACAGCAGTGAGAAGAGCGTGTCGCCGCGCTGAATCATGGAGGCACGCACAGCCTCTACCGTCGGCTCGGCCTCCTCCGACATCGACTTCGGGGCGCGGGCCAGGATGTAGTCCGCCAGCAGAATGAGTAGCTGCTGCTTATTCTTCACGTGGTAGTACAGGGCACCGGGAGCCACGTGAAGCTCCTGAGCGAGGCGGCGCATCGAAAGGTCCGCCAGACCGTAGGTCGCCAAGACCTCGTAGGCGGTATCTAGAATCTTTTCACGGGAAAGTACCACGTCTCTATTTTAGGGTGTTTGGCGCTCCGTCATTGACATCATGCACCGGCTGGAAAACAGAAAACACGTAAATTACGCGAGAGAAGCGGTGTAATAATTGGTGATTCTCACGGCTCAGAAATAAACGTTTCGCGTTCTAAAAGCGACTTCGATATTAGGCGCTCCTAAGAAGTTGAGTGGCACGAGATATGCCACGCTCTGGGCATAAAAATGCTCCCGGAGCCCCTAAAAACCGCCAATGCAGGCGAACCTCGCGAGCGCATCCCTGGCGCACGGGTGTTTAATAGCCGGTATGAGCAATGCATTTTCTGAACTAATCGAGCGGGCGGGCTCCGAACAGCCCCTGACCCGCGATGAGATCCACACCCTCCTGGTGGACGGGGAGGGTCAGGACTTCGCCCTGATTGAAGCGGCCTCCATTCTGCGCCGCAACGAATTCCGCAACATGATTGCTGTCCACACCGAGAACGAGGAACTTGCCGACGCTCTAGGCACCCGCTCCATTGCCGTGGACTCCTACGACGTTCTCGACATCTCCCGCGACATTGATTCTGAGGAGCTGGCCGAGACCATTGAGCGCATTGCCGCTTCCCCCGCTATTGGCGTGACCGTACTGCTGCCGAAGAACGCTGTGCCCATGATGCTCATGCGTGTGCTGTCGATTCTGCGCCTGGCCGCCCCCTCCAAGGTGATTCACCTGCCCGAGGGTTACGACCAGTCCCTGCGCTCGCTGACTTCCCTGGCCATGCACGTGGTCAGCGCCATTACCATTACCGACGATATTGAGCAGTGGCCCATGGTCAACGAGATTCTGAAGTCTCTGCGCCACGGCGGCATTGTCATCTCCGGCACCGGTGGACGCGATGCCCTCGCTGGCTACCTGCGTTACCTCTCCGACCTCGGTGTTGACCTGATGGGTCACCGCGAGGCGCGCGGCTCCGCCTGCGGTTCGGTCGACGGTGGCGGCTGTGGCTGTGGCTCGGGTGGCTGCGGTAGCCACGAGGAGCCGGCACCTTCCGCCGGTGGTTGCGGTTGCGGCTCGGGCGGATGCGGTTCCTCCGCTGAAGCTCCGGCTGAGGCTCACGGCCACTCCCACGGTGATGGCGGTTGCTGCGGCGGCCATGACGAGCCGAAGGAAGAAAAGGGCGGTTGCTGCGGCGGCCACGACGAGCCGAAGGAAGAAAAGGGCGGTTGCTGCGGCGGCCACGACGAGCCGAAGGAAGAAAAGGGTGGTTGCTGCGGCGGCCACGACGAGCCCGAGCCGGTCGTGGAGGAAGCTCCCGCTGGCGGTTGCGGCTGCGGTGCTGGTGGGTGCGGCTCTAAGTAATCCGCTAGAGGTAGCTACCCCAAGCAATATATTCCAAAAATAGAATTTTCCCCTGAATAACCTGCTGAAAAGCAGAGATATTCAGGGGAAAACTCTATATTCCGTAAAGAGCATTAGGCTTAGAGGTAAACAACACCACAATAAACGCTGCAGAACCCCCATATCCGAAAAGCGGAATGAGCCCCTCCGGTAGAGTAGAAAGACGTAGCCGACTAACCCTAGCCGCGCGAAAGGAACAACACCGGACCAATGCTTTACCTCTCCGTTATTGTCATCATCCTGATTGCGACCGTGTTCATGGTCAGCATTGGTGATCGACTCAACCTCCCCTGGCCGGTCATGATGACCCTGCTCGGCACCGCCGCGCTCTTCATCCCCAACCGACCGGATCTTACTATCGACAGCGACATCATCCTGCCGATCTTCCTTCCGCCGCTACTGTGGGCCATCGGCGTTAAATTCTCCTGGGGCACCCTGCGCCGCCGCTGGAGATCCGTACTGCTCTACTCGGTCCTTCTCACCACCGTCTCCGCCCTGGCAATTGCCGGCGCAGCCATGTGGTGGGTCCCCGGTATGACCATCGCCGTCGCCCTTGCCGTCGGTGCCGCCGTCTCCCCGCCCGACCCCGTCGCCGTGGAAGCAGTCGCTGAGCCCGTCGGCATCCCCCGCCGCCTCATCGGTACTCTGCAGACCGAAGGTAGCTTCAACGACGCTATCGCAATCGTTCTCTTCCACGCCGCAATCCACTCCATGACCAGCGGCCACCACATCGAGCCGCTCTCGGTCGCCAAGGACTTCGTGCTCGGCTCGATCCTCGCGGTCATTATTGGTTATATCTTCGGCTGGCTTGGCGGCTACGTTCGCCAGCGTGCCCACGACGTGGTCACCAGCAACGCCGTGACCCTCATGATCCCCTTCGGCGCCTACCTCGCTGCTGAAAGCGTGCACGCCTCCGGCGTTATTGCCGTGGTCATCGGCGCTATCCAGTTCACCAGCACCAAATACATGGCGGCACTCGAAGCGGAAGAACGCCTCTCCTCCACCTCCTTCTGGCAGATTATTGAGCTGCTCATGACCGGTGTCGCTTTCGGCCTCATCGGCCTGCAGGCAAGTAGTATCATCGCCACCGCCGACCCCTCCCGTATCGCAAGCCTCTTCGCTGACGGTGCCCTGGTCGCACTGGTCGCCATCCTGGTGCGCCTCATCTGGTTCACCATCGTCTGGCTGGCAGGACGCAAGAACCCCATCCACGAGGGTGCACCCGAAAGCTTTGCTGAAGTTATCGTTATGACCTGGTCCGGCATGCGAGGCCTCGTGACCCTGATTCTTGCCCTGTCCATCCCCGTGGTCAACGGCACCGAACAGGTCCGCCAGGACGCCATCGTCATGATGCTCTCCGTGCTCTTCTTCACCCTCGTGCTACCCGGCCTGACCCTGCCCATGCTCGTGAAGGTCCTGGGTGTGAAATCCAACCACGAAGAAGAAACTGCCGTACCCGAGCTGCTCCAAATTGCGCAGGTCGCCGCCCTGGAGGCGCTGCAGGCAGAAGCGAAGGCAACCACCGACCCTGAGACCTACGCCCGCGTGCAGGAAATGTGCGCCGCCATTACCCGCCGCGACGAAATCAGCGAGGCACTGCCCGAAGAATACAAGCAGCACATGGAGAAGGTTAAGGGCAAGAGGAACGACTTCGTGCGCCTGCGCGACGCCGCCCTCGTCGCCGCGCAGAAGGAGGTCATCTCGGCTCAGGACCGCTACGACTCCCACGACGTGACTCGCGTCATCCGCAAGCTGGACATCCTGGCGCAGGCCGAGAGTATCCGCTCCTCCGGCATGTTCATTCTGCCCGCAATGACGGCCGGTGCCGTGGCCCTGGAACGCTACAACCTCTGGAAGAAGCACCAGGACGCCCCGAGCACCCAGAACATCCCGGTCGTGAAGAACGCGCCCGCCTCGCCTCTGCCCTCCGTGGGGGAGGGCTCCTAACCTCTCTGGAGAAGGCCGACGGCCGGTTGGTAGGTCTACCGATTCCCGCTCCGGGGTATATATGCCCTGGAGTAGGGAATAAGGAAGACTAACGCTCAACCATCACCTAAAATGGGACAGGAAGCGTTGAACACGCTGTAGCTCTCTCAAACTCACAATGCATTGAAAGTAGACATGGACTTCAAGACTCTCTCGCCCGCGTACCTGACCTCCCTTGGCGCGATTTTTTGTGGCGCGCTCTTGATCGGCTCCTCAACCCCCTGGGTTCTGTGGCTGGGATGGATTCTGCTGATTGCCGCCCTGTGCCTGAACGTTCTGGCCGTGCTGCTCTCGGTGGGTAAGGCAAAGGGTGACCCCGTTCCGGCGCTCGTGACGAACCTGGACGGACTGGAGTCCTCCGTTGAAACCCGCATCCGTGAGCGCGCCGAGCACCGCCGTGAAGAGCGCGGGCGCCGTGAGGAAGAAGACGCCCACGCCGCCGAACAGCCCTCGGAGGCTCACGAGCAGGAGGCGGAGCCGGCTCAGCCCGAAACGGCTCAGGACGAGCCTCGCGAAGAGGAACCCACGGAGTCTCAGCCGGTCGTGCAGGCCCCTGCTGGTCGCCTGGGTGTACTGCCTTCTCGTTCCCGCGCGGCTGGCCGTGCCCCGAAGCCCCGCTCGAACGTTCGCTAGGTGGGGGTTATGAACACAAAGTTTCTGCTTTCCCCGGCGTACCTGGTCTCCATCGCGCTGCTACTCTCGGGCGCGGTGCTCTCGGGTGGTCGGTTCATGCTCATTGGGTGGATTTTGTGCATCCTTGGTGTGTGCCTGAACGCTATGACCCTGGTGGTGTTGACCAACCGCGAACAGCTCTACGCGATGGACGCTCGCGCGGCCGCCGGCACGCTGCGCCGCGGTTTCTCGGAGCGTTCGGTACCCGTGGTGCAGCGCGTTACCCCCGCCGCCGATGAGCCTGCCGAGGCTCCCGAAGCATCGGATACCCCGGTCGCGGAGGAAAGCCGCTAGACCGTTTTCGGTTGCGAGGCCGCCCAATAGCTAACGTGAAGAACCCCCTCAGACCTTTGGTTCGAGGGGGTTCTTCATATCCTAGGGCGGGTAGTATTGGCGGCTAGGCCCGCGCGTCGAGCCTCTGCGCCGCGTACTCGGCGTACTCCTGCACGTGGGCGCGCGCCTGCTCGGTCAGCGCCTTATTTTCGTTCAGGATGCGCTCGGACTGCGCCGCCATGAGTTCCAGATACTGGCGATCCCGGGTCTTCTTCCATGCGGTGCGTGCCGCCTCCAGCTCCGCGAAATCCCTGAGAGCCTGCCGTTGCATCGTGTACCGCACCCACATGAGCACCAGAATCAGCACCAGCGGAATGAGGCATGCCCAGCTCTGCCACAGCCCGTACAGCGCCGCCGCAATGGCACCCAAAACAATCAGCACCGGAGAAATCGAGACGATGGGGGAGTCCGGGCGGCTCTTCTGGTTCTTCACGAGCGATTCACGCGCCATAGCGCGGAAAGTGTCGGAGAAGCTGGACGGGTCGTAAGACTGGGCAGAATCGGGCTGCTGGCTCTTCCGGGACTGATTCTTGCCGGGCTGGTTCTTTGGGGGTTGAGCGGGGCACATAGAAACCTCACGGGGATACACGGGGAGTAACGGGAAGCGGACGTTTCACGTGAAACGGGGGAGTAGGCGGCGAGCACGCGCGAGAGAAACGGCGAGCACGCGGAAGTGGCTGGCAGGCTCAGCGCTCGCCGCGCCTAAATGCTGCCGAGAGAGCTTCTACAGGGAAGCCTCAATAAACTCGTACGCCTTATCCACGCAATCGGTGGTGACGGCCTTAACCTCGTCGGGGGAGTAGCTGAAGGAAGCCGAACGGTCAGCGTAGCGGTGCATGTCGATGTCGTTCCACGAGTCACCAATCGTGTGCACCTCATAGGAGGTGCCCGGATGCTCGGATTGCAGGTACTCCACCAGATGCTGCAGACCGGTGCCCTTCGTGCAGGTGGGCGGCACGATATCCAGGAAATCCTGGTTCTTGTGGCAGTCCACCGAGTTGCCAAAACGCTCAAGAATCCAGGTGTACGCCGCCTCGCGGACCTGCACATCCGGAATCCACAGGGGCACACCCACGTACTCGTGGTTCTGCAGGTCCTCGGGTGCCAGGGGAGTGAACTCCGGCAGAATATTCGTCGAGGAGCCCACCCGGTCGCACAGGCTGTAATCGTTATCCAGGGTCGTCGCGAACAGGGCCACACCGTCCACGCTGCTGAAATGCTCGTAGCAGGCCCGCACAACGCTTAGCGGGAGGGTCTGGCGGTAAATAATCCGGTAATCCCGGTCGGTCACCACCGCGCCGGTGTACAGCACGTGGTAGTCGAAGCGGATGGCGGTCGGGTTCAACGCCAGCTGCGTGGCAAAGATGCTCTTGCCCGTGCACGAGACCGCCAGGTTACCCTCCGCCTGCCAGCGGGCAATCGCCCGCTCATTGGCAGGCTCCACGGCTCGGTTAAACAGGATCGTGCCGTCCAAATCGAAAGCCATCAACTTGGTCATCAAAACTCCTTCACGGAAGGGCTACGTTGCCGCGAACTGCGCGCCGCAACCCATAAAAAACGGGGCGCGGCCGGTACTTTTAAGTGTACCGACCGCACCCCCGCCACTTGAGATATAGCCCCTGAATCTCACGCCCTCATAGAAGGGTGAAAGGGTTTATCCCTCAGATTTTTAGAGGGCCAGGAATCCCAGGTACGAACCGAGGATGCCCACGCCGAAGAGGGCGAAAATCAACCAGATGGCGTTAATCTTCTTCTTCAGAAGCCACATGCACAGGAAGCACAGACCCAGCGAGGCCAGGCCCGGCAGCAGATCGTTCAGCACGGACTGGACGGTCACATCCACCATCGCGCCAGCCTGGTTCTTGTAGCTGGTTAGCGGCAACGGAATGTTCACGCTCGTCCAGCGGTACACCAGAGCACCCATCACGAACAGGCCCATCACGGAGGCGCCCTGAGTAATCTTCTGCAGGGTGTTGCCGCCCGCCTCGGTCACAATCTGGGTGCCCTTCTCGTAGCCGTACTTGAAGCCGTACCAGCGGGTTGCCCAACGAATTGCGGTCATGCCGAAGAAGAACAGCAGCGGGCCCAGAATATTGCCGGTCACCGCCAGGGATGCGCCCAGAGCCGCCAGCACAATACGTGCGGTACCCCAGAAAATCGGGTCGCCCACACCGGCCAGTGGGCCCATCAGGCCCACCTTAACGTTGGTGATGGCGGCTTCGTCGATGTCCTTACCGGCTGCCTTCTCGCGTTCCATCGCAGCGGTCACACCCATAATCGAGGATGCAACCCACGGCTGGGTGTTGAAGAACTCCAGGTGGCGGGTCAGCGCCTCCGCCTGGTCTTCTTTCTTGGTGTAGAAGCGCTTAATGGCCGGAATCATGGAAACCGCGAAACCGATGGACTGCATGCGTTCGAAGTTGAACGAACCGAGCAGGAAAGTGGAGCGGATGTAGGTGTCGACCTTATCGCGCTGGGTGAGCTCGGGAACTTCAACGAGCTCGACGTTCTTGTTTTCAGTCATGGTGATGCTCCTTATTCGAGCTCGTTGTCGAGGTCATTGGCGGCGGCCGGTGCTACGGCGGGTGCCTCACTCTTGTGGAAGAGCGGGTTCAGCTGCGTGTACAGCAGACCCAGGCAGGCGCCGACCAGGCCGATAGCAACCAGGTTGAACTGTGCCGGGGTGGACAGTGCCACGAGGACGTCCTTTGAGCTTCCGCCGGGTAGCGGCACAATCGACTGGGTTGCCGGGATAGCGGCGGCGGCGATGAAGCCGAGGAAGAAGAAGGGCATGAGGGCCTTCGAACGCATCATGTTGATGACCATTGCGAAACCGACCACGGTGATCATGCCGCCGGCGATGCGCAGACCGGTGGTCACCTCGGCGGGAATCATGTTCAGCAGGCGGGTCAGCTCGTCGGAGCTAATCAGCGCCACAATAGCGGTCGGGATAGCCACGCGCAGACCCTGCAGGGCCATACCGCTGAGGTGCATCAGCTCGATACCGCGGAAGTTAGCCGTCTTGGCGAAATTATCGGCCTGGTGCTGGAAGAACACCGTAATGGTACGAACGAAGATGGTCAGAACCTGTCCGGCTGCGGCCAGCGGCACGGCGATGGCGATACCGGTGTCGATGTTCTGGTGGCCCTGAATCACGACAAGGGCGGAGATGGTGGAGGCCAGAGCCGAGTCGGGAGCCATTGCCGCACCGACGTTCATCCAGCCCAGTGCGATGAGCTCCAGGAAACCACCGAGCATAATGCCGGTGGGTAGGTCGCCGAGCGCGAGGCCCATGAGGGTACATGCCACGAGGGGGCGGTGGAACTGGCGTTCGTCCACCACGGATGCGACGCCCGCGATGAACGCCACGAGAACAACGAGAATAAACGTCAGGGGGGTCATGCGTCCAGGCCTTTCTGCTTGAGAATCTTTGCCAGATCAACCGGGGAGTGGTTGGGCAGCTGCTGCACGGTCAGCTTCACGCCGCGCTTGAGGAGTTCGCGGTAGGCCTCGAGGTGCTCCTCGGAGGCGTACACGGCGTCCGAAAGCTGAACCATGCCGGTCTTGAAGGTGACGCCACCAACGTTCACTTCGTCGATCTTGACGCCTTCGTCGAGCAGTCGCACCACGTCGACGGGGGATTCCACGACGAACATGGTCTTCATGCCGGTGTACTTGGGATTGTTGTACACGCGGCCCGCCTTGGCGATATCCAGGACGTTGGTCTTCACGCCCGCCGGCGCGACCTGCAACAGCAGGGACTTGCGTAGCTTGTCGTGTGCCGCGTTATCGGAGGCCGCGATGAAGGTCTGCGGCGCGATGAACGGAACCCAGGTGCCCGCCACCTGGCCGTGAATCAGGCGGGAATCGATGCGGGTGAAGACGGCGTCCATGGTGCCGCCGGGAACCTGCTGGGCGGCCGGAACTTCTGCGGCCTTAGCCTCGGCGGGCTTCGCCTCGGCGGGCTTCGCCTCGGCGGGCTTGGCGGCCGCAGGCTGGTTCGCATCCTGGAAGGAGCGAATACCCTTGGTGCCGGCCTTGTGCGCCTTAGCGACCAGGGACTTGAGGGTTGCGCTCTTGCGTCCGGCGGCGGAAATAACCTCGATGAGCATCGGTACGTTGACGCCGGAGACGACATCCACGCCCTCGCGGGTGGCCGCGAACTGCGCACCGGCGTTGTAGGGGCTACCACCGAAGAGGTCAACGAGCAGCAGGGTTTCTTCTGCTTCAGATGCCTCAACGAT
Source organism: Rothia mucilaginosa (assembly GCF_001061665.1). Taxonomy (GTDB): domain Bacteria; phylum Actinomycetota; class Actinomycetes; order Actinomycetales; family Micrococcaceae; genus Rothia; species Rothia mucilaginosa_A. Next base: position 53,835 of record NZ_JVSP01000003.1, read on the forward strand.
GCGGGTGTACTCTTCGACGAGATCTTCGGGGCCCTGGCCCGGCAGGAAGGTGACCGGGTGGACGTTTTCGAAGTTACCGAGGATCATGCCGGCGGTCTTCAGCAGAGCCGGGGCCGACTCGCCGTGTGCCGCCACAATGATGGTGACCATAATGGTCCTCTCGTATGCGTATTGGGTGTGTGTTATGAACCCCGTTCAGGGTCCCGTAACCCTCGTATGGTAGCATTTTCGGTTTTTGTTTTGTGGGTTTTTTCAAGGATGCTCACTTTAGGTTTCCGTGACGTTTTTACCGGTGTTGGAATATGGGTTTTCGGGCCTCGAAACGCGTATTTTTAGTGCGTCCGAAAATCTCGAGAAGAAAAGCTTGAAGTGCTCGGAGGATAGTGAGAAGAAGCGCTATTCCGCCCCCAAAATAGAAATATTGATGTTTTAAAGGTGAGTCGCTGGATGAATCTGTCACACGTTTGACATAAAATATCGGAAATCCAAGAAAGCGGAAAAATATTTACAAGGAAAATACCTCGCAGGGGAGGCTGTAATAGTAAAACGTGTGGGATTTAGAAAAACCCAACATTTTTCTGTGGTCTGTCCACGGAATGGTATTTCAGGGGCGCCCCGATTGAAATCGCCACTTTTAAAAATTACTCGACGCGCTAAAGCGCGATGAAGGCACCCGCCAACATGTATCCTCGTAATCCCGAATATTCACGAATACAATAAACCGCCTTTAACGGCCACACCCCGGCCGGTACCGACCGCTACTCCTTGATACCCCACATTTCGCGAGCCAGGCGGGCAATATGAATCGTCAGATAGGTCAGCTCGTCCCGAGTCAGCGAATGATTCAGCTGCATCTGCAACACCAGCAGAACCTTCTGCGCGCAGGCGAAGGCGCGGGGCGCATCCGCACGCAGAGCGGCCAAAAGGCTCGGCTGCGAGACACCATCAATTTCCTGGGGCCCACCCTCTCGACTAGCGCGCACGAAGAGGTAGCGCAGGTGCGTGATAAAGCGGGCCGCGCTCACGGAATCCGGGTCAAGTGTGCGCTCGTAGCTGGCCTCAATAATCTCGAAAACCTGCGCGAACACCTCCGTCATGCGGAAGGCTTGCGACATATCCGCCGTCGCAAATTGCGCGTTGACCAGGTGCAACGCCAGCGGAATGGCCTCGCCGGGATCCATCTGAACCTGCAGGCGCTTGCGCACCGCGGCAATCACCGAACGGCCGTACTCCACCTCGCGCGGGTACAGGAGCGTCACCTCGGGAGCGAGCGGGTAGTCCACGCGTACCCCCTCGCGGGCACGCATCACCGCGTAGTGCAGGTGATCAGCCAGGGGAATGATGAAAGAATTCGAGAGCTCCAGCACCCCGTCAGCACGCACGCGTGATTCCAGACCCGTGGCGATGGACAGAATCTCGGCGGGAATCTCGGAAAGGGTCAGGCTGAGGCGCTCGCCCGACATGCCCCGCTCGGGCACAAAGGTCTGTTCGACCGCGGCAGGATCAATCATCTGCCCCTTGCGCTTGCCAAAGGCGATGCCACGGCCAATTACCACGGCCTCCTGGCCGAGGTGATTCACGGTGAGGGCGACATTGTTGTTGTAAATGCGGCTGATGCGCATGCGCCCTCCTCTGCGGTGATGCGACGGTCGTGCGGTAGTCGGTTATCGGTGCGTAACGCCCGGAAAAAGAGCCGGTGGCGGCACCGCAAAAAGCGATTGAGCGTCACCTAATCTAGTACAAATTTTACAGAAGAGACCGGCCGACTGAAGGGGGTACGGACTGGCCCGAAGAGAAATCCCTGCAATCTGTGTATCAGCTGTGACCGGCACATGCGTTCCATATGTTTGCCGCGAAAATATTCGTTCGGCACGCCCGAGTGAGATTCCTCGCGGTACCCTAGACCTATGAGCAGTAAAGCAACCGAAATCGCAAAGAACCTTCCCGCCCTGGAGCACCCGGATGGTAGCCCCATCCGGGCCCTCGTCGTCGATGATGAGGAGATGCTGAAAGAACTCGTCAGCATGGCTCTGAAGATGATTGGCTGGGAAGTGCAATCCGCCGGCGACGGCCCCTCCGCGCTGAACATTGCCCGCGACTGGCGACCCGATGTGCTGGTGCTGGATATCATGATGCCCGGCTTCGACGGTTTGGAGCTGCTCAACCGCATCCGCAAGTTCTACCCCGAGGTGCCCTGCCTGTTCCTGACCGCTAAGGATTCGGTGGATAACCGTATCGAGGGCCTGGCCGCCGGCGCCGATGACTATGTGACCAAGCCCTTCTCTATGGAGGAGGTCATGATTCGACTGCATCGCCTGGTGCAGCGTTCCGGCGTGGCCGCCATCGATGACGCTGAGCTGGTGGTGGGCGACCTGGTGCTGAACCAGGACACCCGCGAGGTCACCCGCGGCGGTGAGCAGATTACCCTCACCGCAACCCAGTTCGACCTGCTGCGCTACCTCATGGAAAACGCGAAGCGCGTGGTCTCCAAGAGCCAGATTCTGGATAACGTCTGGAACTACGATTTTGGCGGCCAGGCCAATATTGTCGAGCTGTACATTTCGTACCTGCGTAAGAAGATTGACGTCGGCCGTGAACCGATGATTCACACGGTGCGCGGTGCCGGTTACGTGCTGCGTCCGGCACTGTAATTTCGACGTCGTTTTTCAACGTCTTGGAACGGGTAGGTGCTATCCGTTCCGCACTATCTGCTCAGGTGGCGCGGTATGTTCCGGAGTATGCGAGTATTCCCGGAAATGCCGCGCCACAGTGGTTGTATTCCGTATTTAGAATGTAGAAAGAAAGGTGTTTATGAGCGCCTACACGCCCGGTGATTCCGGCTCCCACGATGCCGAGCCCACCCGTCGCCTCCGCACCGGTGACACCCGTGATGGCCGCACCGGCCTAGGGCGCATAGCCTCGATGAAGCACCTCTACATTCGCTTCCGCGCGGCTTGGCGGAGCATGAAGAACCCCGACGCCTCCCCCGAGGAAATGGGGTACGTGCCGCACCTGCGTTCGCGCCTCATCGCGATCCTGGTGATGGCGCTCGGCGTGGCCTGCCTCATCATTGGTCTGTCAACCTACGTCACCCTGCAGAACTCCCTCTATCAGCAGGCTGAAAGCAACCTTAAGGAAACCAGTCACCGCGTGGTGCAGCCCACCTCGCGCAATGGTAAGCAGGAAGAAGTGGACTGCGACGATCTGAAGAAGGATAAGTCCATCTTCGCGCCCGGTCAGGCCTCGGGAACCCTCATCACCTGTGTGGACTCCGAGGGGTCGGTCGAGATCGCCAGCAAGCTGGGCAGTGACGGTACCATTCAGAGCCTCTCCGCCAACGACCAGGTAACTCTCGGAACCCTGGCCCTGAACTCCACTAAGAGCGAAGAGCGTGAGGTCAAGCTGGAGGCGGGCACCTACCTCATTCGGATCACCCCGAAGGCAAGCAGCGATTCCGACGCGCAGGTGGTTGGCATCCCCCTCCATAACGTGCAACAGACCCTCACCATCTTTGTGATCGTCGTGTCCATCGGGTCAATCGCCGTGATGGTGGGTGCGGGCGTAGCCGGATCCTACATTATTCGCCGCACCATGAAGCCGCTCGAGCGCGTCTCCGCGGTGGCGACGGATGTGGCGCACCTGGATCTTGAGGAACACACGATTTCATCGGCCGTGCGCGTGGAGCCCCGCGATTCTGACCCTCGCACCGAGGTCGGCGCGGTGGGCTACGCCCTCAACCAGCTGTTGGATAACGTGAACTCGGCGCTGGAGGTGCGCGAGAGAACCGAACATCAGATTCGCGCCTTCATTGCGGACGCCTCGCACGAGCTCCGCACGCCGCTGGCGGCCATTAAGGGATACTCCGACATGCTGCGCTGGACCGAACCGCTCAGCGACTCCGGGCAGTCCTCGCTCGCCCGCATCGACTCGCAGACCGAGCGCATGTCTCGCCTCGTGGAGGACCTGCTGACCCTCGCGCGCCTGGACGAGGGGCGCGAACCCAAGCTGGAAACCGTGGACCTGACGGAATTGCTCGTCGAATGTACCTCGGATATGCAGGCGGCCGCCCGCACCCACGTGTGGCACCTGGATGTGCCCCATGAGCCCGTCGAGGTGGTTGCGGACCGCTCCCAGATGCAGCGCGTCATCCTGAATTTGCTCTCGAACGCGCGCAAGCACACGGATGAGGGAACGCGTGTGATTGCGGGACTTTCTGTGGACCACACCCGCCGTGAGGCGGTGATTTCGGTGGTTGATAACGGCCCGGGTATTGCCCCGGACTTCCTGCCGAAAATTTTTGACCGCTTTACGCGTGCGGATAAGGCACGCTCCGGCTCGGATGGTACGACCGGTCTGGGGTTGGCTATCGTGCAGGCTATTGTGCAGGCGCATGGCGGCTCAATTCAGGTGCAGAGCCAGCCCGGACACACCGTCTTTACGGTGCGACTGCCGCTGGAATCCGTCGAATCGTAGGGTGCGGCGGGGTCGGGATGGTAAATCTCGGCGGACAATCGCCATGTAAAGTTTCAATCTACACCTGAGAGTTATTTCCTCCAGTGCAGATATGTGGTGAATCTAACCCGTTTATTATTTGCTGGCAGTGCAAATTGCACGTATTGTGAAACTATGGCAAAACTCGTTGAATCCCCCGCAAACATTGCAGATAAGCGCTCTGCCCGCAAAGCGGAGAATCGCATCGCAATTGTCGAAGCTGCAGAATCCCTCATTCTTGAAGGCGGCTACGGCGCGCTGAACGCCGAAGCGCTCGCCGAACGCGCCGGCGTCTCCCGCCGCACCATCTTTAACCATTTCGCGTCCGTCGACGACGTGTTGGTTACCCGCCTGAACCAGTACTTCAACCGCATCTTTGAAGAGAGCGACTTCACCGTCTCCGGACAGAACCCCAGCATGGAGACCGAGATGCTCTCCATCGCCCACAACGTTTTCATGAGCAGCACCCTGGAGGAGTACATCGCTCCCTTCGCCCAGCTGCTCTACGCGCTCGAGATGGACAGCCCCGCAAAGTTCGAGGAGTACTCCCACGTCATCCTAGAACGCACCTACGACATCTTCCTGGAGAAGTACCTCGAGGCCTACCCCGACCTGCCCTACCTGCGCGTCGCCGTGTTCGCCTCGAACCTCTCCGAAACCATCGGTGAGGGCGTGTACTACTACCTCACCCGCGCTGAAGAAGTGACGGCCAAGGTCGCGGCAGAAGCACCCGAAGGCACCCACCCTGAAACGCTCGCTATCGAAGCGATGCGCCAGTGCGTTCTCGAGGCCCTCGACTACCTGGGTCGCCTGGTCCAGGGCGAATTTGCAGCCTAAAAACGTAAAACACTAGTAGACGGATACTCCCGTTCCGGGGTCTTCCGACAGGTGGCCACACGGCACCTAACGGGGGCATCTGGAGCGGGAGTACGCGTCTGTTTTGTCTCTACAGCTGACCTGCCTGACGATGCATTCGCAAGACCTGGAAGTCGCACGCCGCGACCCGCTTATTCACCGATCCTTCTACCCCACCTCAAGGAATTCATCATGGCAACATGGCTTTATCGCATCGGCAACTTCGCCACCCGCCGAGCGTGGGCCGTTATCCTCACTTGGACGCTTGTCATCGCGGGTGTAGCCGGCGCCTACACCGCGTTCCACGGCAAGCTCAGTAACACCTTCACCATGCCCGGAACGCAGACCCAGCAGCTCTCCGATGAGCTCGCCCAGCGCTTCCCGAGTGCCAACCGCGGCTCCGGGCAGATCATCCTCACTACGGGCGACGGCACCGCCCTCACCGAGGAGCAGAAGCAGGCGTTCTCCACCGCGCTGAACAAGCTCACCGGCGAGGTTTCTTCCGTGGATGCGGTCACCGACCCGTTCACTACCACCTCCAAGCTTGCCGAGGCAAAAACCCAGCTCGACGAGGCACACGCCAAGATTGACGCCGCCCCCGCCCAAATTGAGGACGGTAAAAAGCAGCTGAGTGGCGCCGCATCCCAGATTGAAGAGGGCACCAAGCAGATTGCCGAGAACGAAAAGAAGCTCGACGACTCGCAGGCGCAGATTACCTCGGGGCAGGATCAGCTAGCCTCCGCACAGAAGCAGCTGGACGATGCCCAGGCGCAGCTGAAGAACGGCTACGCTCAGGCTGAGGCGGCAGGCTCACCCGCCGAGATGATGGAACAGCTGAACGCTCAGCAGGCGCAGCTGACCGCGCAGCAGAACGCCCTCAACCAGCAGCGTGAAACCCTGACTGAAAGCCAGAAGCAGGTCGATGCGGGTCGCTCGGAAATCGCCTCCAAAAAGGAGGAACTGGCCGAGGGCCAGAAGAAGCTGGACGAACAGCGCACTCAGTTGCAGAAGACCGAGAGCGAGCTGCCCGCCCAGCGTGAGCAGCTGGAGCGCCAGCAGAAGCTGTACGACTTCGCCTCCGGCTACCGTATGGTCTCTGAGGATCAGTCCACGGCGATTGCGACTGTCTCGTTTAAGAAGAAGATTTACGAGGTGCCGTCCGCCGAATTGCAGAAGGTCATGTCCGACATTGAGTCGACGAACCTGCACGGGGCAACCGTCCACTTCGACGCGAACCTGAGCGAATCCGCGCTCGGCGGCGGCTCGCACACCGGTGAGGTGGCGGGTATGGTCATCGCCTTCATCGTGCTCATGGTCATGCTCGGTACCCTCGTGGCGGCCGGCCTGCCGATTCTCATGTCTCTGGTGGGCGTGGTGGTGGGTGTGCTCGGCACGCTCTCCCTGTCCTCCATCATTCAGATGAGCTCCACTGCCTACACCCTGGGCCTGATGCTCGGCCTGGCGGTCGGCATCGACTATTCCCTGTTCATCCTGAACCGCTACCGCACGAACCTGCTGGAGGGCATGCCGAAGAACCAGGCGATTGCCCTGGCGAACGGAACGAGCGGTAACGCCGTGATTTTTGCGGCGACCACCGTGATTATTGCGCTGGTGGCGCTGAACGTGACCGGTATTCCCTTCCTGGGCGTGATGGGTAACGCCGCCGCGTTCTGCGTGGTCGTTGCCGCCCTGATTGCGGTTACCCTTACCCCGGCGGTGCTGTCCCTGGCGGGTACCAAGGTCATGTCGAAGAAGCTGTGGGCTTCCATCGATACCCCGCAGAAGATTGCGGAACGCCGTGCGCAGGATGCCGACCGCACCGAGAAGCCGAACGGCTGGTTGCGCCTCGTGCTGGCGCGTCCGCTACTGACCCTGGTGGTGGGTACGCTGGCGCTGCTGGCGGTTGCCGCCCCTATGTCTCAGATGCGTCTGGGCCTGCCGGACGCCTCGAACTACCCCTCCGATAGCGCCGCGTATAAGTCGTACGCACTCATCAAGGACAAGTTCGGTGAGGGTATGAGCTCTCCGCTTGTTGCGGTTGCGCATACCCCCGCGAACATGAGCGAGGAGCAGGCGCAGATTGATATCGCCTCTGCGGTGAAGGAGCGCGGTGGTGCGAACGTGCAGGCTGTGGTTCCCGGCGGCATGACGGACGACCGCACCCTCATGATTTTCCAGGTGATTCCTGCCCACAGTGCAAGCTCCGTGGAGACCGAAGAGCTTGTCCATGAGTTGCGCGCCGTGACCGTGCCGGTGCAGGGCTCCGAGGTGTCTCTCGGTGTTGCGGGCCAGACCAGCGGCAATATCGACGTCTCCGAGGTGCTCGCCCAGAAGCTACCCCTGTACCTGGGTGTGGTGATGGGCCTGTCCTTCCTGGTGCTGATCCTGGTGTTCCGCTCGATTCTGGTTCCGCTGGTTGCCTCGATGGGCTTCCTCTTCTCGGTGCTGGCAAGCTTCGGTGCCGTCGTGTCGATTTACCAGCTGGGCTTCATGAGTTCCCTCTTCGGGGTGGATCACCCGGGCCCGGTGCTGTCCTTCCTGCCGACCCTGCTCATCGGTATTCTCTTCGGCCTTGCCATGGATTACCAGATGTTCCTGGTGACCGGCATGCGTGAAGCATACGTGCACGGTAAGGACGCGGCGACCGCCATTGTGAGTGGCTATAACCACGCGGTGCGCGTGGTGGTGGCTGCCGCGATCATCATGATTTCGGTGTTTGGCGGCTTCATCTTCGCTGAATCGACCATGATTCGCCCGATGGGCTTCGGCCTGGCGTTCGGTGTGCTGGTGGATGCGTTCATCGTGCGCATGACGCTGACCCCGGCGATTATGGCTCTGCTGGGTGATAAGGCGTGGTGGATGCCGAAGTGGCTGGACCGCCTCACCCCGAATATGGACGTTGAGGGCGCCGCACTGAGTGAGAAGATTCAGCACGAGCGAGAGTCTGCCGGTGCAGGCTCGGACAACAAACTCAGGTGACAAGCTCGAGTAGCCGCTAAAGTATTAGTATGCGTTTACGCACCACGGCGCACACTGAAGACTAATACGACTCGAAAGGGCAGGTACACGGTGATGAGGAACCGCGCGAGTATCCGGCAGAGGATAGGGGTCGTTCTAAACCGTGTACCTGCCCCTTTTCTTGTCTTTTTGGGCGGCGGCCTGGGTGCACTGTGCCGCGTGCACACCCCAGGTGGCGTACTGGTGGCGAATCTTCTGGGCTCGTTCACCATGGGTTTGCTGACGGTTCTATGGAACGCGTACGCGGCGCGCGATGGTGAGGATCGAATTCACTCCTTCCGCCTGCTCTTTGGTGCCGGAATGATGGGTGGCTACACGACCTATTCGTCTATCGCCGCGGTCATGGCGCAGACGATTTTTCTGCCGTACACGGTGCACGGCGGGTACATGGTGCTGGCGATTCTGGTGCTGCTGGTGGGTGGCCTGGCGGCCGCGGCCTCCGGCATGCTTGTGGGCCGCATGCTGGCCGCGAGGCTGGTGCACGTCTTACCCAATGAGGAGCCTGGGACCGAAAACGAGGAGGGTCGCTAATGTTTTTCTCCCTGATGATTTTTATCTGCGGCGGTCTGGGAGCGATGACCCGCTTCTTCCTGGATAAGGCGATGTCTCCTCGCCTGCGCACGGAGTCCTCGATTATTAGCCCGGTGTTCGTCATTAACCTGGTGGGTTCGTTCCTGTACGGCCTGCTGATTATGCCGGTTTCGAATCCGCGTGCGCTGGGCGTGCACTACAACGCTACGGATCAGGTGGCGTTCTGGTGCACGGTGATTACGACCGGCATGCTGGGTGGTTTTACGACCTTCTCGACCGCCATGGTAGAGGCGTTGACGGCTCGCTCCGAGGGGAAGACCGTCAAGTTCCTGATGCTGTGGCTGGTGCAGGTTTTGGGCGCCATGGTGGCCGCGATTGTGGGCGCCTGGCTGTTTAGCCTGATTTTTGGGCGCTATATCGCGCCGGTGTTCCCGCCGGATGTTCTGTACTGATGCGCTGAGTCGTTAGACGGTTTAACGGTGAACGGCTACCGCACAGCTTTTTCACAGTTTTACTAAGGGTAACCCATAGAGCCGTCTTTTACACTGGTGGTGAACGATATGCGACGGGCACGAACGGAAGCCCGCTATATACCACCTAAAATATATGAATGAACAGATATATATGCGGGTGGAGTGCGTATATTTCAATCTCACGACACTAGGGATACACGGCATGCAGGAACTACTGAATAAGCACATGATAGGCACCTTCGCCCTTGAAATTGCGATGCTCACAATCGCTCTGACCCTCATCGGGTTTGTGGCGATGCGCCTGCGCGCCAAGAAGACGGGACGAGCGCATCACGCAAAACAGTACGTGATAACGGCCCTGTTCGCGCTGTTCCTATCCTCGATTCTTTCGCTGACGCTCACCCCAATCGGTAGCGCAAATAGCGTCACAAACCCCGAGCTGTACTACCCGCGCTTCTACGTGGGCTGGAGCTGGCAGCAGGCCTGGAACCTGACCGAAGGCATGGGTCTGCGCCGCTTCGCGACGACCGTGTACGCACAGCTCTTCTTCAACATCGCGATGTTCATTCCGCTGGGCTTCTTCACCGCGGGCTGCCTGCGCTGGGGACTACGCGCCACGGCTCTGAGCGGCTTCGCGCTGTCGACCTTCATTGAGCTGAGCCAGCTGACCGGTAACTGGGGCCTGGCAGGCTTCACCTACCGCACCTTCGACGTGGACGATATCGTGAACAACACCACCGGTGCGGTCCTTGGCGCGGTCTGCGTCTGGACGGTGCGCGCAATTCGGAAGCACCGCGCGGCTAAGCGCGAGCGGGTACTGGAGATGGCATCCGCCTCGGCGTAGCAGATTCTTGGATTGCCAGACGTTTTCATAACATGATTGATATAATTCATGTTATGAAAACATCTGCTCCTAGCCTCCTTCCCATCTTGCGTAGTGACCTGCAGGGTGAAGTGATGGCATTGCTGTTCTCTCACCCTGAGCAGCAATACACGGTGTCACAGATTGCTGATGCGACACGTGCATCATTGCCGACTGTTTCCCGAGAAGTGAATCGTCTAAATCAATCTGGTCTGGTGACTGTCCAGAATGTTGGTAGGACCCGTATGGTGCAAGCCAAGGTTGATAATCCGGTGGGCCAGGCGATGCGTCAGTTGATTCTGGTAACTTATGGTCCTGTTCCGGTGCTCCGGGATACTTTGCAGGGTGTTTCCAATATTGAGGGTGCCGCTATTTATGGCTCGTGGGCTAGCCGTCGTTCTGGGGTGGCTGGGCACGTGCCGAACGATATTGATGTGCTGGTTGTGGGCTCCCCTTCACGGCAGAAGCTGTATGAGGCTATCGATGATGCTGAGCAGAAGCTTGGGTATGAAGTAAACGTGAAGCGGCTATCTCCTGAGGCTTGGAACTCGCAGGATGGCTTCGTGCAGACTGTGCGGTCGCGTCCTATGGAGGTTCTCTTTGGGCAGCTGGAGGTGAACGATGTCGACGCTGAAGCCTAACGCCCCGACTCCTGGTCCTTGGACTGTTGGCCGGGAGCGCATTCTTGAGCTGATTGATGCCGGTGAGTTGGAACGGGTCGCTGTAAATCGTGAGCATGCTCAAGGTCTGTTGTTGCGTGCTCGTCGGCATCTAAAGACAGCGCGTCGTCTGGTAGTTGATGATCCGGAAGGTGCCTATACGCTCCTCTATGATGCTTCGAGGTTGGCGATGACTGCCGCCTTGGCGGTGCAGGGGCTGCGTCCAACTACTCGGGGAGGTCATATCGTGGTGGGTGATGCCTTGCGTGCTCAGCGAGGCCCTCATGATGTGGTGGGTAAGCTGTATTCTCGCTTGCGTCGAACTCGTCATGAGGTTGAGTATCCCGGTCTGGATTATGAGCCTATAGCTGTGGAGGAAGCTGAAGAGGCTTTGGAAGATGCAGAGTATATCGTTCAGGAGATGACTCTTTTTATTCCTAAGCTGGGACCTTTCTAGACTGTATTTCTTTTCGGCACCCCTGAATGAACCTCCTTCCGTGAGGTAGACGCAACGAACCCCTCATTTTCATAACCTGACCGATATTGTGCAGGTTATGAAAATGAGGGGTTCGCTGTTTTTAGATGAAACCTCGCCGGATATATCTATTCAGATAAACCCGGCTCGATGAAACCCTATACAGGGAAGTTCTCGGGCGGGAAGACTACTCGTCCTCGGTCACCCGGTTCACGACGCGGGTGCTACGGTTTGCCTTCACCTCTTCGGGGAGTAGGACCGGCATGGGACCGGTCGGGGTGTAGGTTGCCGCGCGTGCCGCCGCGGTAGCGTGGGTGTCCTCAAACTCGGGGATAACCTCGGCGCTGGGTGCGCGGTACAGGTGGCTATTTGCCCACCATGCGAAGAGCAGAACCACAACCGCCAGGGCGGTGGAAACGAACAGCCACGGGCTGACCTGACCCTCATAGTAGAGCTTGAAGAATGCGCCACCCATGAAACCGCCGGCAATCGGGCCGCAGATCGGAACCCACGCGTAGAACCAGCGTGAGGTGCCCTTATCGTGGATGGGCAGCAGGGCGTGCATGAGGCGCGGACCGAAGTCACGGGCGGGGTTCAGGTGGCCGCCGGAGTAGGCGTGGGAGGCGTAGACGCCGAAGGTGACGGCGAAGCCCCAGCCGAAGGCGATGGTGAAGAAGTTGTCGCCGTGGCCTTTGGAGCGGCGGAGTTCGACGTTGGCGATGACGCCGCAGCCGATGGTGCACATGATGAGCGTGCCAAGAAATTCAGCAAGGTAGGGGCTAATAGTGTACACAGGGTGTCCTTCAGGTAGTGAACTGCGGGTGGTATACCGGGATTCGGTCGGGTGCGCAGTGCCGAGCGTGAGGGAGGTGTGGTTTTGTGTGGGGTTATACCGCCCGGGCGGTGGGGTTAACCTTTGGCATCTATGGAACCCTGAATGCCCTTACTGGGCAATACTTTAGTGTTATTTCACCCTTATAGATAAGCTATTTTTGGGTTTTTTATTTAAAAATAAATGTGGTGGATGCGGGAAAAATCGGGCGTAGTTCACAGGGGGGACGTGTGGTGTGCAGACTCCCGTGTCGGCCTGCATAAAACACAAAACTGCCCGGGCCCCTCAATTGGGTGCCCGGGCAGTTTTCTGTCATCTCTTTATGGTTTTTGTGCGGCTTATATGAGCCGCAGTGAGCTGAGTTTTACGCCGCTACACGGTTGCTATTTGGCCGCTACTTTGCGCTCGCCCAGCCGAGGATGGCCTCGAAGAAACGCTCACATTCGCGCAGCTGCTCCAGCTCAATCCACTCGTTGGGGGAGTGAGCCTGCGCAATATCGCCGGGGCCGCAGATGATGCTCTCCACACCGGCGCGCTGGAACTGGCCCGCCTCGGTGCCGTAGGTGACCTTCTGCGGCGCATCGTTGGTGCCGAGCCACTCGTGGGCGAGGCGCACGATGGGCGCATCGTCTTCGGTGCCCAGGCCCGGCACGGTGGCTAGCAGTTCGTGCTTCACGCCCACGCGGGAGGTGAGGCTACCGGGCTCCGCGCCGGTCAGCTTCTCGGCGCGTGCGGCGCGCGCCTGCAGGTCGGGCAGAATCACCTCGGAAATCTCGCGGTCAATGCGCTCGACGAAGGACTCGGTGGTCACCCGCGGCAGGGTGCGCACATCGTACTCGAGCACGGCCTGCTCAGCGACGATGTTGTACTGCAGGCCGCCGTTTGCCAGGTTCACGCTGCCGGTGGAGTGGGGAATGATGAACGCCTCGTCGAAGGGGCCTTCCTCCTCCCACTCATCGGCCATATCGGTGAAGAAGGTGATGAACTCGCCGGCGGCGGCGACCGCGTTCACGCCGTGGGTTGCGAGGGAACCGTGCTTCGGTACGCCGGTGATGGTGACGCGGCCGCGGTGCGCGCCCTTGTGCGCGTCGATGATGCGCATGCTGGAGGGCTCACCCACAATCGCGTAGTCGGGGGCGAGATCGCGGGCCACGAATTCCTCGATGAGGGAGGGAGCGCCGACGCAGCCGATCTCCTCGTCGTAGGAGAAGGCGAAGTGCAGGGGCACGCGCAGTTTCGCCTCGGCAACGCGCGGCAGCAGCCAGAGCGCGACAGCGATGAAGCCCTTCATATCGCAGACGCCGCGGCCGTAGGCGCGGGTACCCTCCACGCGCAGGGTGAACGGGTCGCTGGCCCAGTCCTGACCGGCGACGGGCACGACGTCGGTGTGGCCAGAGAGGACGAGCCCGCCGCGAGTGGTGCCGTTCGCGGCGGGGACGGTGATGAAGAGGTTAGCGCGGGTGCGGTCCTCGTTGTAGGTGCGCACGCCGCTGTAGCCGTAGCGGCCGAATTCGGCTTCGAGAAGCTCGATGAGTTCCAGGTTGGAGCTACCGGAGACGGTGGGGATAGAGACAAGCTTTTCGAGCCAGGGGAGGGACGCCGGCTGAGTGGTCTGTGCGGTCATGAGGAACCTTTCTGCTGTGCGTTTGTGCCCGGGGTGGCTACGTTCAGGGTACGCCGCGGGGCGGTATTCGTCGCGTGGTCGCCGCCGAATACCGCCCCGTGAATGGCCTGAGCGGCCGGACTAGATGACGTAGTTGTTGACGTTGGAGTGATCGCCGAGCGCGTGGAAGTTGCGCGAGTGGTAGACGAGCGGGGTGCCCTCGCAATCGTTGCGGATAAACTCCTCAACCTGGGCGGTGAAGACGAGCGCGGGGCCCGCCTCAACGCGGCTGAGGGGGGTTGCGCGCAGCACGCGGCGCACGCCGTGGACGAGGGGCTCACCGGTGTGGACGAATTCCCACGCGGCCGGGTCGGCGAAGCGGGGGTAGTCGTGGGTCGCGAAGTTCTTAGCGAGGGTGACATTCTCAGCGTCGAGCATGTGTACGAGGAAGGAGGAAGCCGCAGCAATCTTTGCCGCGGAGCCACTGTTGGCCTTGAGGGAGAAGGCGATGATGGGCGGTTCGGCGGCGACGGAGGTCAGGGAGGAGGCGGTGAATCCCGCGGGTTCGCCGTTTTCGTCGGTTGCGGTGATGATGGCGACGCCGGCGGGCTGGTGGCCGAAGGCGAGCTTGAACTGCTCGGTGGTGTCGGCGAGGGTCGCCTGTGCTGCAATGGTTTCGGTCATGATCGACCCTTTCTTCTGCGGCTGCGTGGGTTCGGCCCGGGTTGTGTGTGCGGGCGGTTCCCGTGAGTAGGGGAGATATGTTCAGGGTAAAGCTTTGGTGTAGCGAATACCTTATTTATTGCCCTATGTTTCTTAGGCCTACCTTTCATGACGGGAGGGGCGAAATATTACGTCATATTCGGGGGTGTGCAGGGGATGCGGAGGCACCCGGCGGGGTTTGCGTGGGAGAGCCCCCTGCTTCACCTCGAGGGTCGCCTCCGCGGGGCCTTAGACGGGTTTTGCGGGGGTCTTCTGGGGGTTTCTCGGGGGTGTAGAGGCCTCTAAGGTATCCTTGCTTGGTACACGAAAGCGCACCGGGCCCCCGCACGAGGGGTTTCAGGGCGTTCACTGTGGTGAGATGAGGGTTTATGAGCTGGTTGGCAACTATTCCGCTGCTACTTTTCGCGGTCGTGGTGGCATTCGTTCCCGGATACGCGATGGGCTGGGCGTTGCGCATCCCCGCGCGTCTGCGCATCTTCCTCTCCCCGCTCCTGACTTTTGCCCTGGTGGCTGTCTCGGCGATTGTGCTGGGTAAGACCGGCATCGCGTGGAGCCTGATTTCCTTCGTCGTGGTCGCGGCCGTGCTGGTGGCTGCGGCGGCGGGCCTGATGTGGTTGGTGGGCCGCCGCTGGCCCTCGGCCGTAGCGGGTTCCGACGAATCCTCGGTGAGCTGGCCGGGTAACACGGTGCCGCTTTCCTGGCCCGTGGTGGGCGCCCTGCTGGGCGGTTTCTTGACCCTGCACGCGACCCAGCATATGGTCTTCGGCCCGGAGGCCTTCTCTCAGACCCTGGACAATTCCTTCCACCTGAACGCGATTCGCTGGATCCAGGAGCACGGCGACGCCTCGAGCCTGACCATGGGCGCGGTTTCCGGAACGAACCAGGAACCGTACTTCTACCCCGCCGGTTGGCATGATTTCGTGTACCTGATTTACAACACGACCGGCACGAGCATCGCGACCGCAACCATCGTCATGGTGCTGCTGGTGGCGGGCGTCATCTGGCCCTGCTCCCTGGTTGCGATGTGTCTGAGCATCCCGCATCTGCGTCGCCTGCAGGCGCTCGCTATTCCGGCGTTGACCTGCGGTTTCTTTGCTTTCCCCGGTCTGCTGCTGTTCTGGGGTGTGCTCTTCCCGAACCTTTTGGGCTATGCCCTGCTCCCCGCCTTTGTGGCGCTGCTATCGCACATGATTCAGGTCATGGTGCATCGCGAGTACTCCGTCGTTCTCTCCCTGTCCCTGACGATTCTGGTGGGCCTGGGCGGCCTGGCCCTGGTGCACCCGAACGCGGTGGTTTCTGCGGCGGTATTCGCCGTGCCCATGCTCCTCGGCGGTGTGGTTCAGATGTGGCGCGTCCACGACGCCTCCGTGCGTGAGCGTCTGGTGGGTACCGGCGTTCTGGTTGCACTGATTGCCGGATGCGTGACCGCCTGGTCCGTGCTGCGCCCGAGCGAGGACGCCAGCGACCTGTGGACCGCCGTCATGAGCGAGGGCGAGGCGGTCTACCAGTTCCTGTTCCTGGGCCTGGAGAACGCGAACCCGCTGGGCGGTAATTTCGCTCCCGCCTACCTGATGGGTTTCCTGGCCCTGTGGGGCGTGGGGTACCTGCTGTACAAGCGCCGCAACCTGTGGCTGATTGGCAGCTGGATGCTCGTTGGCTACATGTGGATTATTGCGGCTTCGGTGCCGCGCGGTGACTTCCGCCTGCTGATGGTGGGCCCCTGGTACACGGACCACTTCCGCTTGGCGGCGCTGGTGGTGTTCCCCTCGGTGCTTCTGGCCGGTATTGGCCTGGGTGGCGTCCTGGAGGGTGCGCTCTCCTGGGTGGTTCGTCGCGTTCCGCGCACGGCACGCCTGAACGTGGCGACGGCCGGCATGGGTGTCACCGCGGTGCTGGTGCTGGTGGTCGCCGGCCTGTCCTCGCGAACCCCCGCGATGCACGACGCGACCCTGGTGGTCGCTCAGCGGTACCAGGTGACCCCGACCTCCGAGGTTTTGAACCAGGATGAGATGAACGTCATTAACGAGATCCCGAAGATTGTGCCCAAGGGCGACACCATCGTGAACAACCCCTGGGACGGCAGCGCCTACATTTACGCGCTGGCCGACCGCCACCTGACCAGCTACCACTTCGAGTTCAAGATTTCTCCGAAGTACGCGGCAATCATCAACGATTTGAAGGATGCCCGCACGAACCCGGAGGTCTGCCGCGAGGTGAACGAGTACAAGGCCCACTGGTACGTGCACCTGGAGAACCAGGGCAACTTCGGCCCCAGCGAGCAGAAGAACTACGACGGCTTGGTGGCCGCTATCGATACGGATGTTCTGACCCCGGTGTACTCCTCCGGCCCGATGACTCTGTACCGTATTAGCGCCTGCGACAACTAGACGCAGGCAGCAACTCCGCCCGGGATGTATGCGCCCGGGGAGGGGCCGCATTGCGGTCTTGATTCTGCGACGAATCCTAATGCCGCTGAAGCACTGATATGATGAAAGCCGGTATGTCCACTGGACATGCCGGCTTTCGCACGCACGGTATGACACATTCGTTAGGAGGGGTAGCAGCCCTATGGGATCTCCCACATCGCCTCATACCCCTCGCACGCTGGTGATTATGCCCGCCTGGAACGAGGAAGAAGCACTGCCCGGCACCATCGCCGAGCTACAGGAGACGGTGCCCTACGTGGACCTGGTGGTGGTCAATGACGGCTCCACCGACAACACCTCCGCCGTGGCTCGTGAGGCGGGTGCCTTCGTGATTGACCTGCCCTACAACATGGGGGTGGGCGCCGCCATGCGCACCGGCTACAAGTACGCGCAGCGCACGGGCTACGACTACGCCATGCAGGTGGACTCGGACGGCCAGCACCACCCCGAGAGCATCCCCTCGCTGATTGATGCGGTGCAGGATTACGATATTGTGATTGGGTCCCGCTTCGGTGAGGGCTCTGATGACTACGAGGTGTCCGGCCCGCGCAAGTGGGCGATGAGCCTGCTGTCTTTCCTGTTCACCCGCTCGGCGGGTACCCCGTTCACGGACGTGACGAGCGGCTTTAAAATCGCTAACCGTCGCGGTATCGACTTTTACTGCCGTAACCTGCCCGCCGAATACCTGGGCGATACGATCGATATCACCGCCATGGCGATTAGCAATGGCCTGCGGGTGCGTCAGGTGCCGGTGCACATGCGTGAACGTCAGGGGGGTACGCCCTCCTCCGGTCCGCTGAAGTCTGCTGTCTATCTGGTTCGCTCGCTGTTCTCCTACGGCATTTCGGTGAGCCGCCGCCGGGAGGAGAAGTAGCCGTGAGCGCCAGTGTTTTCTTCTTGATTCTTGCCATCCTGGTCTGCACCTTCGTGGTGGTTCAGGTGCGTCATCAGCGCATGAAGGAACGGTACGCCGCCCTGTGGCTGATTATCGGTGCCATCATCATCGTGCTGGGCGCCTTCCCGAATCTCCTCAACGGTGTGGCGGACTTCGTGGGCGTGGCCCTGCCGGTGAATCTGCTGTTTCTCCTGTCGATTCTGCTGCTGATGGGCGTGAGTATTCACCTGACCCTGGAGCTGTCACGCCTGTCGGAGAAGACCCGCATCCTGGCCGAGGAAGTCGCCATCCTAAAGGCGCTTCAGGAGCAGCCGGAGGGCGCCTCCGGTGCGAGGAAGCGCGACCAGCAGGACTCTTAAAGCTTTACCGTCGAGACTTTTCACCCCTTTGTGAGTTGGAGTAATACCCCATGACCGTTGATATTTTGTTCCCGTACTACGGCGACGTTGCCATGATGAAGCAGGCCGTGCTGTCCGTGGTCGGTCAGACCAACCCGGACTGGCGCCTGATCGTGGTGGATGACGGCTACCCGGACGACTCGATTCCCGGCTGGTTCGAGTCCCTGAAGGACGAGCGCATCACCTACATGCGCAACGAAACCAACCTGGGTGCGAACGCAAACTACCGCAAGTGCCTGACCTTCGTGGAGAACGAACTGGTCACCGTCATGGGTGCCGACGACGTCATGCTCCCCAACTACGTGCAGTGGCTCGTGGATGCGGCGGCTAAGCACCCCGAGGCCTCCATCTTCCAGCCCGGCGTGGTCGTCATCGACGAGCACAACGGCCTGTCGAACACCCTGGTGGAGCAGACTAAGGCGTTCTACCGCCCCAAGGGTGAGGCCGTGCTGAAGGGCGAAGAGCTGGCCGTCTCGCTGCTGCGCGGCGCGTGGTTCTACTTCCCGTCCCTGGGTTGGCGTGCGGACGCCATCGTGGGCACCGGCTTCCGTGAGGGCCTGAACGTCATCCAGGACATGGCGCTGATTCTGGACATCACGATGCGCGGCGGCTCCCTGTACTACGACCCGCAGGTCGCGTTCATGTACCGCCGTCACGGTGGTTCCGACTCGTCCTGGCGTGCCCTGGAGGGCACCCGCTTCGAGGAGGAGCGCCGCTACTACAACACCATGGTCGAAGAGATGAGCGCCCTGGGCTGGAAGAAGGCCGCCCGCGTGGCTCGTATTCGCTTCTCCTCGCGCGCTCACGCGCTGACCCTGCTGCCGAAGGCGGCTCTGGCGAAGAAGTGGCAGGGCGTGAAGAACCTTGCCGAGCACGTGGTGAAGTAAACCCTATACGTGTGCGATGCGTCGTACATCCTACGGTGGATGTGCGGCGCATCTGCGTATGGAATGATTGGTTGAGTGACAGCTAGGAGCGAGGAGGACGCGGTGAGCGAGCCGGTACAGAATCCTGATGCAGGCGAGGCACGGGAGCGGAACTCTCGAGAGACTCAGCCTCAAGAACCCGCGGATGCCCGGGACACTGCGGAAACCCAGGACACTGCGGAAACCCAGCCTTCGGGCACGGTCAACCGCTACCAGTCCCTGGCGCTGCTGGGATCGTCGGTGCTGGCGGCGGCGTCCACGCTGGTCGTGACCATGATTGCTCAGCGCGCCCTGACCGGTTCGGAGCTGACGGAGTTCCTGCTCTTCTGGTCGGCGCTTTTCACGGTGACGGGTATTATTACTGGCCTTCAGCCGGAGATTACCCGCGCGGTGGGTACGGCGCGCACTTACGCTGCAGCTGACGGGGTAGCATCCGCCCACCCCGCATCCGACGGGACGCCCGCACCGCAGGGTGCCCGCGTGGTGACGGTTGCGGCCGCGCTCGGCGCTGTCGCCGGTGCGCTGGTTCTGGTGAGTTCTCCGCTGTGGGCGGGTCAGCAGATTCCACATTCGGCGGCGGTGGGCGTGACCGTCATGGCCGTGGGCGTGTTCCTCTACGCCCTGCAGGCGACCATCAGCGGTGTGGCCGCCGGTGAGGACCGCTGGTACCTTTTCGCGACGGTCGGTGGCCTGGAATCTGCCGGGCGCCTCCTCTTCATGCTTGCGGTGGCCCTGCTTATTCCTTCCCTGGCGGGCCTTGAGGTGGCAACGGTCATTCCGATGGGTCTGTGGCTCATCCTGGCGCTCGTGACGTTCTCGGGCCGCCGCCTGTGGGTTGCCCGCGCGGATGTGCCCGCGGGCCGTTTGACGGTCAATATCCTTTGGTCGTTCCTGTCCTCTGCCGCCGCAGCGATGCTGATGATGGGCTTCCCGAACGTACTGAAGGCCAGCGGCGCCGCGGAGAGCGAACCGGTCGTGCTGGGCACCCTGATTCTGGCGATTTCCATTACCCGTTCGCCGATTATGATTCCCCTGCAGGCCTTCCAGGGCGTGGCGGTTTCTGCCTTCTTGAAGCAGCGTCACCGCCCAGTGGCGGCGTTCATTAAGCCCGCCGCCGCGGTGGTGGCGGTGGGTGCTGTGGGCGCGTTGGCGGCCTATCTGGTGGGTCCGCTGCTCTTCCGCCTGATTTACCCGCCTGCCGCAGGAACCGAGTCCGCGTACGAGGCGGCCGCCTCCGGCCTCTCCCTGGGTGCGCTGGTGTTTGCCTCCGCGCTGCTGGCGCTCATGACCCTCTCGGGCAATATGGCGCTCGCGGTGAACCAGCACCGCATCTACCTTGCCGGTTGGGTGGTTGCCGCGGTGGTAACCCTGGGCCTGGCGTTCCTGCTGCCCGCACCGCTGGTGCCGCGCGCCGTGGTGGCTTTGGCGGTCGGCCCGGTCTGCGGTTTCGTGGTGCACATGGTGGGTGTGTCCATGGCCTCCCGCGTGGAGGAAACTCGCGCCGAGTAGCTTTAAAACTTATGGGAGGGGCACGTACGTCATGTACGTGCCCCTCCCGTTTTCGTTGCGGAGTGGATAGCCGGCTAGGGCACCAGCCACTTGCGGACCGGCGGAATCCACCGCAGCAGCCACACCAGAATCAGCGAGGAAGCCCACACCATCAGAGCGTAGGGAGCCTCCAGCCGGTAATCCACCAGCGGCCAGCCGTAGGCTGCGAGGCCCTGAATAATCAGCAGGTGAATCAGGTACACGCCGAAGGTCAGCGCCGACAGCTTACGCAGACCCGTCTGAGCCGCCTGCGGCAGACGATTCAGTGGTAGAGACTTGAAGAACACGAAGACCGCCGAGGCCCAGAAGATCGTCGGGATGGACAGATACGACATCGCCAGACTCTCAAGGCCGTGGTGGTTCAGGGTCAGGTAGGGGCCGTACAGGATGTGCGTCAGGGAACCGGCAACACCCAGCACGTAGATGACGAGACGCCACGGCAGGCTAAAGCTCGTATTCGCCAGCGCATAACCCAGGAAGCAGAAGCCCACGTACCCCACGATGGGGGCGGTGAACTCAGGCATAATGTGCGGGTTAATCTTATGCACCGTGGTGGTCGCGATGGGCATGAAAAGCCCCAGCACGGCCATGAGCCACGCCAGGCGCACCTTCTTCTCACCGGCACCGCGCAGGGCGTAGGAGAAGATGGGGAGCACCAGGTACACGCCGATGAGCGCCTCCAGGTACCAGAGGGTCACGCCCACGGTGCTCGGTGCCAACAGCACGGCCAGAATCTCCTCACCCTTTGGCAGGGGAGTATGGGTGAACCAGCTACGCGCGAAGAGGTAAATCTGCCCCCAAATCAGCAGGGGAACCAGGATTTTCGTGAAGCGCTTCTTGTAAAAGGTGCCGACGCTCTCCCGCTCGGTGAAGTTGAGGAGGGTGATGCCGGAGGCCATGAAAAAGAGGGGGACGGCGGCAACCGCGGTACCCGAGAGGATATTCTCGAGAACCCAGCCCGGCGAATCGTAATCCACCCGGTAGTTGAACCGGTTGTGCAGGGCGACGACGCCGATGATGGCGAGGACGTTAATGCAGTCCAGGTACACCTTTCGCCCGGGCTTGGGGCGATGCGCGGCGGACCCGCGAGCCGGTCGGCCGCCGGGCTGGGCATCCTCGGAGGGAGAGGACGCCACCTGCGCCGATGCAGGCAGAGAGGACATAGATTTGCTCCAATCTGGGTGAGTGTGATGAGAGAGAACCCCGGAGTCGGGGCGTGAAACCTAAATGTTGTAGACCCGCTTGACGTACACGCCGTAGAGAACCCGGTACAGGGCTGTGCTGGTCTTCAGGAGCAGGCCGGCGGCACCGAAGACCGGGCGTTGGCGGAGGACGAGTAGCGCATCGCGCACCGAGAAACCGCGACGGCACCCGGCGAGGGTTGCCGGAGCTTCCTCACTGCCCACGATGAGCGCCTGCTGGGCGTTATTCAGGTACGCAAGAACACGGGCGACGGTTAGCGCCTCCTGACCTTCGGGCAGGTGGTACGTGCTCGTGCGCTGCAGGGATTTCGCGAAGTAGTCGAGCAGGCGGCGGGTCTCGGCCAGGGGAGTGATGCGGCTCCAGGTCAGGCTTCCCGCGTTCACCGCGTAGGCGTAGAGCGGCTCGTCGATGACGGTCACGCTCTGCGCTCGCAGATAGCAGTCCAGGATGACGCACTCATCCTCGGCGCGGCGAATATCCTCCGGGAAGTAGACGCCCTCCAGCAGGGAACGCTCAATGAGCTTATCCCACGGGTAGGGGGACAGCTCGTCCTTGAGCAGCGCGAAGGCCGCCTGCTGCCCGGTCAGGGTGCCGGGGGCACCCTTCAGGCGCTGCGTGGTCGTGCCGTCGGTTGCCACCATGGTGTGAGCGCAATTGACCACCTGCGCGCCCGTGCGCTCCGCGTGGTGGTGCAGCCGCTCCAGGAAGGTGGGGTAGAGCGTGTCGTCGGAGTCGAGGAACGCCACCCATGCGCCGCGCGCCGCATCCAGGCCCTGATTGCGCACCGCGGAGGGGCCCCGGTTCTCGGGGTTGTCGAACACGCGCACGCGTTCGTCCGCGTTCCGCTGTAGGTAGTCCGCAATCAGCTGCGCCGAATCGTCCGGGGAGCCGTCAATCATGACCAGCAGTTCAAAGTCGGGGTCGGTTTGCGCCAGCACCGACTCAATCGCCGCGACCACGGTGGAGGCGGTGTTGTAGACCGGCATGATAATGCTCGTGCGAGGGGTGGAAGACATGTGCATAAAACCTTGGGGGAGTTGCGGAGGACTTACATGCCGTAGGCGCGTCGAACGTACACGCCGTACAGGGTGCGGTACAGGGCGGGGGAGAGCTTCAACAGCAGGCTCGCCGCACCCATCACGGGGCTCGAAAGCAGGGCCTGGCCGACCCATTCCCACCTAATCTGGCGGCGACATTCACGAATTACCGCGGCGGAGTCGGCGCTATCGCTCATGAGCGCCTGCTGGGCGTTGTTGAGGTAGGTGACGGCCGAGGAGGTGTTGAGGGCGCGGCGTCCCTCCTTCGTGGAGAGCAGCTCGGCACCGGCCTGGCGCATGTAGCGGGTGTGGCGAATACTTTCCTCCACCGGGGTGACGCGGCCCCAGGTCAGGCCTTCGGCACCCATGTAGTACACGTAGAGGCAATCCGGAATCACCTCGAGAGCTTTGGCATGCATGAGGCACTGGAAGACGGCGAGGGCGTCCTCCGCGCGGTGAATATCGGTCGCGAAGCGCACCGACGAGAAGAGCGAGGCGCGGAAAATCTTGTCGGGTGTGAAACCCGTGAAACGGTCCTGCAGGTAGTTGATTGCAATATCGCGGCCCGTGTAGGTGCCGGGGGAGTTCTGCGGGCGGTTCAGGGTGGAGCCATCCGCCCGGTGGATGGTGTGACCGCAGGTTGCCACATCCGCGCCGGTACGCGCCGCCGCAGCGTGCAGGCGTTCCAGGAACTCGGGACGGTATGTGTCGTCGGAGTCGATGAAGGCAATCCACTCGCCGCGAGCCTCGTCCAGGCCCTGGTTACGTGCTGCGGAAACGCCGACGTTCCGTTCGTTGTCGAACAGGCGGATGCGGGGATCGGGGTTGCCCTCCAGGAACTCGCGAATTACCCGGGAGGAGCGATCCGGGGAGCCGTCAATCACCACCAGCAGCTCAAAGTCGGGGTCGGTCTGCGCCAGAACGGATTCAATTGCGGCGACAACGCTATCAGCCGTGTTGTAGACCGGCATGATGATGCTGGTGCGCGGTGATGACATGGTACCCCTTTGGAGCATTGATGACGGAATTACATATAGATACATCATACGGGGGCTAGGAGCATCTGACCCCTATTCCAGCTTCACACTCTCTTCATACTCTGGGAACTTAGGTAACCCTATGGAAAACGCATGGGGTGCTTCCTACACTGGAAGGGCAGATTAATGACCGAGGGGTTGCCCACCCCGCACCACCCGCCAGGTGTACCACCGAAGGAGCCGCGCATGAGCCGACGCACCGACGCGCCCGCCCGATCACCACGACGAGCTGCCCTCGCCAGCTGGATAGGCTCCGCCCTCGAATACTACGACTTCGCCGTCTACGGCACCGCCGCCGCAATCGTGCTCAACCGCATCTTTTTCTCCGAGGACACCGCCGCCATCGGCATCCTCAAGTCCATGGTCGTTGTGGGTGTTGCCTACGTCGTGCGTCCCTTCGGCGCCATGATCGTCGGCCCCCTCGGTGACCGTTACGGCCGCCGATTCGTCCTGATGCTCACGCTCTTCCTGATGGGTAGCGCGACCTTTGCCATCGGCTGCCTGCCGACCTATAGCCAGGCGGGTATTCTTGCACCCATCCTACTGGTGGCCTGCCGTATGCTTCAGGGCCTTTCCGCCGCCGGCGAGCAGGCAAGCTCCATCTCCATTTCTTTGGAGCACGCCCACGAGCACCAGCGCGCCTTCACCACCAGCTGGACCCTGCAGGGCACCCAGTTCGGATCTCTGCTGGCGACCGCTGTGTTCATCCCCTTCGCGGCCCTGCCGGATGAGCACCTGCTCACCTGGGGCTGGCGCGTGCCCTTCTGGCTCTCCGCATTCGTGGTGGTGACCGCCTGGTTGATTCGCCGCACTCTCTCCGAGCCGCCCGCCTACCTGCAGCGCGAGAAGCTCACCGAGTCCCCGCTCGTGCTGGTCTTCAAGCACCACAAGCGCGCCGTGCTCACCATTGCCGTGTGCGCCATGGTCAACACTGTGAACATGGTCTTCACGACTTTCGCGCTGTCCTTCGCCACCAAGGGTTACGGCCTCGACCGAAGCACCATGCTGCTGGTGCCGGTCGCCTCGAATACTCTCGGTCTGGTTGCGATTCCGCTCGCCGCCATGCTGGCCGATAGGATTGGCCGCAAGCCCGTGTTCATTACCGGTGCGGTGGCCTCTTCCCTGGTGATGTTCCCGTACCTCGGCGCGATTACCGAGGGTAACTGGGTGGGCATCTTTGTCTACGGCGTACTCATGCACGGCGCGCTCTACTCCATGGCGAACGGCGTGTGGCCCTCCTTCTACGCAGAAATGTTCCCGACCCGCGTGCGCGTGACCGGCCTGGCGCTCGGAACCCAGATTGGCTTCGCAATTTCTGGAGGCGTTGCCCCCGCCGTGGCGACGAGCCTCGCCGGCGCCGACCTGCATAACGCGGTGCTGCCCGCCGCGTTCACGGTCGCCATGTGCGTGCTCGTGGCGCTGGGCGCACTCACCGCTCGCGAGGGCTACAAGAAGTCCCTGGCCGAGCTGGATGCATAGCCCACGCAATATATTCTGTATATAGAATAAATACGGGTGGGGCTGGATAGTTAGCTATCCAACCCCACCCGTATTCTATGTTCTGGCGTTTCAGGCGTTAGTTACCCCCTGCTGGGCCGCAATCAGCGCCTCAAAATGCGCCGCCATATGCTCGGCGTTCGGTTCTAGTCCGGTGAAGAGGCGGAATGCATCCACCGCCTGGCCCACCGCCATGTAGCCACCCGTCAGCACCTCGCAACCGGCGGCCCGCGCCGCGCGCACCAGCTGCGTCTCTTGCGGCAGGTAGATGACGTCCGCGACCCACAGGCCTTCACGCAGCACCCCGGCGCTCAATGCCGACTCGCTCAGCGGCATGCCCGGATGCACGTGCATACCCACCGGGGTTGCGTTCACCAAACCCTGAGCCTCCAGTAGAGCCTCAATGAGGAGCGTATCGTCGGTCAGCACCTCGATCCGAGTCTGCGGGAAGAGCCCGCCCAGCTGCTCCGCAAGCCCCTGAGCCTTCGCCGCGTCACGCTCGAAGAGGCTCAGGCGGCGCACCCCCAGGCGGCACAGGGCGTACGCCGTGGCGCTACCGGCACCGCCGGCACCCAACTGCACCACGTGCTCCAGGCGCGCCGGATCCTCCGCCACCTGCGGTAGGCCGCGCTTCAGCCCCGCAATGAATCCCGAATAGTCCGTGTTGTCCCCGTAGAACGTACCGTCCTCGCGAATCACCACGCAATTGACCGCGCCCAGGGCGCGCGCCGCATCCGAAAGTTCGTGCAGGTGCTCCATGACGGACTGCTTGCACGGGTGCGTGATGTTGAAGGCGTTAAAGCCCAGAAGGGCCGCCGCATCCAGAAGCGCCGGTGCGGATGCGCCGTCCAGGTTCAGAGCGTCCAGGTCGACGGGGCGGTACAGGTAGCGCACCCCGTGCGCGTCGGCCTCGGCCTCGTGCATGGGCGGGGTGAGGGAAGAGGTGATGCCATCGCCGATGAGGCCCACCAGGAAAGATTCAGTACGCAAACTCATGGTTTCACTCTACGGGTCGGCGCCGGGGGAGGGGAACCGGGGGCCGGACAATTTCACGGGTAACCCCGCCGAACAAATTCAACGGGTAACCCCGTCGAGCCGCCCCGCCGAACCGTCGGGCGAGGGGGCAGAGGTGCGGAGCGAGTATTTTTCGATAAGATTTTGGGCCCGTCGAGCGAATATGGCGAATATATCTGACATCTTCACCGTAAGGGTATAAGCTGGATATAACCCATTTGGGTGGTGCCGTCCGCGCGACCCGCGTGGAGTTGCACAGACACCGTCACAGTGAAGTGATACCTACCTTCGGAGGATAGATTGTCAACGACTGACAAGGCTATGGCACGCTTCGCTGGCGCCGATGCATGGATCGAGCAGTATTTTCTGAACAGTCCTGACGATGAGCGTGAAGAATTCACCTCGGCAGAATTAGAGGATTTGGCTCGCACCCATCGTGCGCTAGCTGAAATCCGCGCCCCTAAGACGCCCGTCGTTGCCGCGCGCAATGATGACTACAACACCACGCTGTACGTCGCCACGGACGACATGCCCCATATCGTAAGCTCCCTGACCGCCTATCTTTCGGCGCATTTCGGCGGATTCCTCGCGATTTTCCACCCCATCTTCCTTGCCGAACGCGATACGGATGGCAAGCTCATCAGCCTGCGCGGCACCGGCACCCGAGCCAACCTGGCCAGCGGCGACACCGCCGCCGTTGGTATGCCCTCTCTGCAGCTTTCCGAGGGCGCTCCCGAGGGGTCCACGGTCACCATTGAATCCTGGATTGCGATTCGTCTGACCCGCTACCTGAACGAAGACGACCTGCGCCTGCTGGAGCACGATGTGCGTCGCGTGCTCGCCGATGTGCGCGCCTGCTACACCGACCTGGAGGGCATGGTCACCGCGGTCTTTGATATCTCCCAGGCCATGTACGAGCTGCGCGGCGCCACTCTCGGCCACGGCGAGGAATCCTACGCCGCCAACCCGCGCGGTGTGGAGCCCGCCTCCCGCGTGGAGGTGGCACAGGACTTCCTGCGCTGGCTCACCCGAGGCAACTTCGTGTTCATGGGCGTTAAGGAGCGCGTGCTTGACGGCACCTCCGGCGCTATCGCCCTGGTGGACCGCCCCGGTTCGGCGCTCGGCATCCTGCGTTCGACCGAGGGCAAGAGCCGCATCCCGCTTTCCGGCGACACCCTGGACCGAGCTCTCTTCCCCCGCCCCGTGTACATCACGAAGGCTAACTCCCGTTCCACGGTGGCCCGCAACGACTACCTGGACTACATTGGTGTGCGCCGCTTCGATATGAGCGGCCGCGTCATCGGTGAGTACGTGATTCTGGGCCTGTTTACCCGGCAGGCCTACTCGCTACCCGCCATCGAGACTCCCCTGGTGCGTGAGCGAATCGCCATGGTGCGCCGCCGCCTGGGTTACCACCCCGGTTCCTACTCTGATAAGGCCCTGCTCGGGGCGCTGGAAGATTACCCGCGCCTGGAGCTGCTGCAGGCCTCGGTCAACGAGCTGACCGAGACGTTCAGCGGCATCATGGGCCTGGAGGAGCGCCGCAAGACCCGTCTCTTCCTGCGCGCGGATCGATTTAATCGGTTCATTACCGCCGTGGTGTACCTGCCCCGCGATCACTACAACACTGACGTGCGGTACCGCATCGAGCGGGTGTTCCGACAGGAATTTGATTTGAGTGCCATCGACTACGAGGTGTACCTGTCCTCCTCGTCGCTGGCCCGCCTATTCTTCCGTATTCGGCTCACCAACCCCAACGATGTGCCGACCACGGATTATCAAGCTCTCGAAAAGCAGATGCAGCAGGTCACTCGCTCCTGGGTGGAATCCACCGCAGCTGCCATTGAGGCATGGAAACCCGGTGCGGAAGGCCGCCGACTCGCGTCAGCCTGGGCCGACGCAAGCAGCGCAGCTTACCGAGCCGATTACACAGTAGAACAAGCAATCGAGGATATCGTGATTCTTGAATCTCTCTCGGGCAAGAAGCCCGCCGCAATCAAGGTTGAAGCCGGCGAAGCCAACACTACCCGACTGAAGACCTACCTGTCCGCACCTCACACTCTCACCGAGCTCCTGCCGGTGATGCAGAACATGGGCCTGGTCGTTGTGGATCAGAAGCCCTACGAGTTCAAGCCTGAGGACGGCGAAGAGTACGGCTACCTCTACGACTTCGGGGTCGAGTTCCCCGAGGGCGTGGACCCCAACGCCGTCGCATCCCTCTACGAGGATGCCCTGAACGCCTACCTGCTCGGTGAGCGCGAGTCCGATACTCTGGACCGCCTGATTCTCTCCGAGGGCCTCACCTGGCAGGATGTACGCCTGTTCCGCGCCCTGAACCACTACCTGATTCAGCTGGGCCTGGGCTACACCCCCTCGTTCATGTCGAACACCCTGCTCGCCAACCCCGGCATCACCAAGCACCTGGTGGAGTTCTTCAACGTCAGCTTCGACCCGAACAACGGCCTGAACGACGAGCAGCGCAACGCACGCCGCGAAGAGATTGAGGTGGCCCTGGTTGAGGAACTGAACAAGATTCCCACCCTGGACGCCGACCGCTACCTGCGCTCCCTGAGCAAGGTTATTCGCGCCATCCTGCGCACCAACGCCTACCTGGGCCGCGAGGCATTCGCCATCAAGGTTGCACCGCAGCAGATTGACTTCGCACCCCTGCCCCGCCCCAAGTTCGAGATTTTCGTCTACTCCCCGCGCGTCGAGGGTGTCCACCTGCGCTTCGGCGACGTCGCACGAGGCGGTCTGCGCTGGTCCGACCGCCGCGACGACTTCCGCACCGAGGTTCTGGGCCTGGTCAAGGCTCAGATGGTGAAGAACGCTGTCATCATCCCCACCGGCGCAAAGGGCGGTTTCTACCCCAAGCAGCTGCCCGACCCCGCCGTGGATCGCGACGCCTGGATCACCGAGGGCCGCGAGTCCTACAAGGTCTTCATCCGCTCCCTGCTGGATGTCACCGATAACCTTGAGGTTGGCACCGACGGCTCCGAGACCGTCGTTCGCCCCGAGGGCGTCATCGCACGCGACGAGAACGACTACTACCTGGTGGTCGCAGCGGACAAGGGTACCGCCGCATTCTCCGACACCGCGAACGCTATCAGCCTCGAGCGCGGCTTCTGGCTGGGCGACGCCTTCGCATCCGGCGGCTCCGTCGGTTACGACCACAAGGCAATGGGCATCACCGCACGCGGTGCCTGGGAGTCCGTTAAGCGTCACTTCGCCGAGCTCGGCCACGACGCTCAGACCGAAGAGTTCACCGCCGTCGGTATCGGCGACATGTCCGGTGACGTGTTCGGTAACGGTCTGCTCCGTTCCAAGGCAACCCGCCTGGTCGCAGCGTTCGACCACCGCGACATCTTCCTGGACCCGAACCCGGACGCAGCCGTCTCCTTCGAGGAGCGTCAGCGCCTGTACAACCTGCCCCGTTCCTCCTGGCAGGACTACAACCGCGAGCTGATTTCCGCCGGTGGTGGCGTGTACTCCCGCGGCCTGAAGTCCATCGAAATCACCCCCGAGGTGCGCGAGGTTCTGGACCTGGACGAGTCCGTCACCGAGCTCGCACCGACCGAGCTGATTTCCGCCATCCTCAAGGCACCGGTCGACCTGATTTACAACGGCGGTATCGGTACCTACGTGAAGGCCTCCACCGAGACCAACGCACAGGTTGGCGATAAGGCTAACGACGCCCTGCGCGTCAACGGCAAGGATCTGCGCGCCAAGATTGTGGGCGAGGGCGGTAACCTCGGCTTCACCCAGCTGGGCCGCATCGAGGCCGCACGTAACGGCGTCATCCTCAACACCGACGCTATCGACAACTCTGCAGGTGTGGAGACCAGTGACCGCGAGGTCAACATCAAGATCCTGGTGGACCGCCTCGTGGCTCGCGGTGAGCTCTCCAGCGAGGAGCGCGCCTCCTTCATCGAGTCCCTGCAGGACGAGGTTGGCGGCAAGGTCCTCGAGACCAACGTCAACCAGAACGTACTGCTGCAGGGCGAGTTCCACGGTTCCTTCCTGGGCACCAACCTGTACAAGCGCCTCATGCACGACCTGGAGGAGCACGCCGGCCTGAACCGCGCCGTCGAGTTCCTGCCCACCGACGAGGAGCTGGACGAGCGCCTGGAGACCACCGGTGACCGCCTGACCCGCCCCGAGCTGGCTGTCCTGGCTGCGTACGTGAAGATTTACCTCACCCACGCCCTGGAGCAGACCGACTTCGCGGACGACCCCTACCTGGAGGGCGTGCTGCGCAGCTACTTCCCGGCAGCACTCGTCGAGCGCTTCGGTCAGCACCTGGACTCGCACCCGCTGCGTAAGGAAATCATCTGCACCCGCGTGGCCAACGAGCTGGTCAACATTGGTGGCATCACCTTCGCGTACCGCATCATGGAGGAGTTCAACGTCGGTATCGACTCCGTCGCCCGCGCCTTCATCGTGGCCCGCGAGCTCTTCGAGCTCGGCACCGCCGCTAAGCTGCACAGCGAGCTGTCCCCGAAGACCCCGCTGGATGCATGGTTCACCGTGCTGCGCGACAACCAGCGCGTTCTGGACCGTGCGGTCCGCTGGTTCATCACCGAGCGTGGCGTGGTTGCCGGCGCAACCATCTCCGAGCTGCTCGAGAACTTCGGTTCCGTCGTCGAGATGCGTCGCAACCTGCCCGAGTACCTCTCCGGCAGCTCCCGCGACCGTGTTCGTGCAAAGCGCGACGCAGGCGAGGCATGGGGCCTGCCCGAGGAGCTCATTGTCATCTGGATCCGCGGCTTCGAGGGCTACGCCCTGCTGGACGTGATTCGTTCGGCCGCCGATCACGACTTCGAGGCAACCTCGCTGGCACCGGTCTACTTCGCCACCTACGACCGCTTCAAGGTGGACGAGCTGCTCGGCCTCATCACCGAGTTGCCCCGTAGCGACCGCTGGGAGATTCTGGCACGCCAGGCAATGCGCGGTGCCCTCTACGAGACCGCCGCAGAGCTGGCACTGTCCGTGGCTGAGGGCGCGAAGGGTGACTTCTCCACCGTGGACGGTGCACAGCAGGCTCTGGCCAGCTGGATTGAGGAGCACCCGACCCGCGTGGGTAACATCGACCGCATCCTCGACGAGATTGCTGAGGCAGCTCCGGATGCAACCGGTCACCCGCGACTGGCTGTGGTCTCCGTGGCCCTGCGCACCCTCGCTAGCGCATCCTAAACGCGAGGCGGTAGCCGCGCCGTACCGTCGCACAGCGGTGAATGCGGTACGGTAACCGTACATTGAGCATCCCGGCTTCCTCCTGCTGGAGGGGCCGGGATGCCTTGCATATGCACCTAACGGCATATGAACATGAGAGCAAAATGTGTTCCAAATCGCCTAAAATTCAAGTTAGGGTTGAATAAAAGTTCAACATTTTGCTTGACGCGTACAGTATATTGATGACGGCGGCATCGTTGCGTGCGCAAGCTCCGCGCTAAATTAGGCGTAGGGGAGGGGCTACACACGCGATGTTTTGGATGCTTGCCCGGCCAAATAACCCCCTCGGGTGGATGAGGCTGATCCGGCATGCATTGACGGTACGAATCCGATGGCCCACCTGGCCGCCGCGAGGGGTGCCATCTCTGTACGACATAACGCACGACACCATCACTCACTCAACGTTAATCTCCGGCCCGTTTGCGGGCTGGGCCCGCATACTCTCTATTTCGACTGAAAGTCTTCAACGTTGTCCACCAACCACGGTAGCGAGGAACAGCGCGCTAGCGCGTGGCGCCTCCTCATTAACTTTCTGCTATACGTTTCCCCGGTCGCGCTGCTGACCACTGTCTTCCCCATCGTCACGCCCACCATCAACAGGTACAACTTGGGTGGCGTGCCCCTGATTCAGGTGATTCTGGCTGCATCCATCACCGTGCCCTGGCTTAGCCAGGCCGCCTGTCTGCCGCTCTATCGAGCCATTCAGATGGAGCATAAGAAGATTGCGGATGCCCGCGAAACCCTGCGCATCCAGGCTGAGACGCTCGAGAATCAGCTCAAGCGTGCCGAGGCGAAGGCTACCCGCGAGCGTCTGAACGAACCCCAGTTCCAGGACATTACCGACCTGGCCGCGTTCAGCCGCAACTGGATTTACCTCTTCTTCGTGACCATGCCGCTGGTGTTGCTTTTCGCAATTCCGGTTGCCCTCGTCCTGAAGTGGAACGCGACTGCCGTCGGTGCCTTCTTCGTACTCGGCGTGCTCAACATTGCCTTCGCGCAGCTGCTGGTCATCCCCAACCTCGCGAAGAACCGCGTTATCTGGTTCATCGCCTGGCTCGGCTACACCCTGGCCCTGTACTTCTTCCCCATCATCTGGTTCCTGCCGCCGCTCGTTGGCTCGCTTATCCTGCTGATTGGCCTGGGTAAGAACTTTGTGCACCTCTTCCGCTTTGCGCATATTCCGCTCAAGGACGTCGCAAAGGATGCTCTGCGTGGCTTCCTGACCGGCTCCATCATCTGGGCCGATAAGTACATGCTCTTCCTGGCCACCTCCGGTGAGATTAACGTTGTGGCCATTTACATGAGCCTGATTCCCGCCGTGATCGCTTACAACTACTTCTTCGTGGTAGAGGCCGATCGCGTCAACGACGCAATTCAGTACCTGTGGACCGTGTTCGAGCGCCTGCCCTACAACCGCGTTCGCGAAGAGGCTCATAAGGCCACCCGTGCCTCCGACCGTTCGATTCGCAACTCGCTACTCGTCTACATCGGTAGCGGCATCATTACCGGCATCCTGATGTTTATCTTCATGCTGGATTCCTTCCCGCTGGCGCTGATGGGTCTGGTCGTCGCGTTCCTCTTCGTGGCCGTCGCCCTGCTCATCTACCAGATTGAGTACATGACCATGTTCAAGACCGTGCAGGTGCTCTCCGCGGCGCACCTCATTCTGCTCATGATCTGCTTCGCAATCCTGCCGAACGAGACCGGATACCTGCCCATCATCGTGGGCGAGGCGGTCCTTGCGTACGCCTGCTACCGGGTGTACCGTCAGGCTTGGCAATCACCCGAATACTCTCTCTTCTGGCGCCGCGCACTCGCCTGGTAACGCCTGCCCGCACGCCGGTCCGCAGACATCGTTCTGCGGGCCCGGCCAAGAACACACCACGTAGCACGGCCCGTGAAAGACACAACCAATGACTGAACAGATGTACCGAAACCACTATGCTCCTCTGCAGCTTCCGGAGCCCGGAGAGCACTACACCGATCCCGAGTACCCGGATGTCGATGTCGCCATCATCATGGAGTCCACCTACCCCTACCTCAAGGGTGGCGTCTCCGCGGTGGTGCACGATATCGTCTCTGAGAACCCCGACCTCTCCTTCGGCATTATCCACATCGCGTGGGATAAGAACTCGCCGCACGAGGATCTCTACGGCATGCCCAAGAACGTCAAGTGGGTTAAGGTGATCTACCTGAGCCTCGACGTCAACCGTGCTGCCTTCGCCGCCGAGTGCGATCCCGACAGCCTGCACATGAAGATGCCGCAGCGTCGAGAGCTGGCTGATCGACTCATCCAGGGCTTCAACGCGCTCATCGCCGGCGACGTCAACCCCCTCTGGAAGCTCTACGACGAGGGCATCAACCCCGCCACCCGCACCTACAACCTCTTTGGGCTCTTCGGTACCCGCGAGTTCATGCAGGTTATCGCCAACCTCGGGTTCTTCAGCGAGGTTCCCTTCGGCGAGCTCTTCTGGAAGGTACGCGACTTCGTTTCCATCCTCTTTGCGCTGCTGCACGAGCGGATGCCCCATGCCCGCGTGTACCACGCCCACACCACCGGCTACGCGGCTCTCATCGCTGCCGCTGCCGCCCGTGACCACGGCACCAGCTTCCTGCTGACCGAGCACAACCTGTACATTCGCGACACCATCAACACCAAGCTCGAGCGCAACATGGCGAAGCCGATTACCACCGACTACGCTTTCCTCGCTGAGGAGCGCGAGCACCCCGGCCTGGGCCCCGTCACCCTTGACGAGCGAGCCTGGTCCGTCTGGTTCCTGGAGATGGGTCGCTTCTGCTACCCGAGCGCCGATATGGCCACCTACCTGTACCCCAAGGCACTGGAGGAGGCGCGCGGCATCGGTGCGCCCATCGACCAGATGAACGAGGGCGAGAAGGACCGCGCCATCATTCTGCCCAACGGCATGCTCATCGAGTCCGTTGCCGAAGCCTACTACGCCCGCCAGGCGGCGCGTGCCCGCATCCTCGCCGAGGGACGCGGCCACGTGTGGCGCTTCGTGTTCATCGCCCGCGTGGTGCCCATTAAGGGCCTCACCGACCTGATTCGCTCCCTCGCGGTACTGCGCGACCAGGGCCTCGTGAACTTCCACCTGGATGTGCTCGGCCCCAAGGACCACCTGCCCGAGTACTACGAGCTGTGCCTGCGCACCATCGAAGAGCTCAACATGGGCGAGTACATCACCTTCCACGGAACCGTGAATGTGCGTGCGATGCTCGACCGCTTCGACCTGCTGCTTATGCCCAGCTACAATGAGGGTCAGCCGATTGTGGCGCTCGAGGCGATGGCTGCGTCCATCCCGCTGGTCAGCACCGACGTGGGCGGTATGTCCCAGCTCATCGACGATGTGCTGGTCGCCCCCGACGGCCACGAAATCGGTAACTGCGGTATCTTGACCATCCCCGGCGATATTCACGGCTTCGCGGCGGCGCTGCGCACCCTTATGGAGGAGCCCAGCATCTACGAACGCTACTGCGTGAACGCCTACGACCGTATCGTGAGCTTCTTCCAGCTGCGACTGGTCATGGACCGCTACAACACGATCTACCGCGAGCTGGGCAAGCTGCCCCCTCGCGCCCCCGAATTCGACCCGGAGTACGATGGCCACGAGTAAGTTTGAACGGCTCGGCGGCCCCGGGAAGTTCGGCGCGTGGGTTCGCTACGGCGGTAAACCCATCACCCAGCAGCAGCTCGACTTTGCGGTCAAGAATTACTCCGTGGCGATTCTGCAGCCCTGGGAGCTGGAGGCTGCCCGCTACCTCAAGAAGCACGCCCCGCAGATGGTGGTCCTGGCCTATAAGTGCCTGTCCTCCACCCGCTCCTACGAGCCGGGTCCCATCTACTCCTCGGGTCTGTCTTTCGCGCAGGCCGTCTCGCTGGCGAATTCCGGTAAGGATTTCTTTGCGCACCGCCTCAACGGCGACCGCATCGAGTGGAAGGGCTATTCCAAGCACTATCAGATGCAGGTGTGGAACCCCGGCTACCGCTGGTACTGGGTGGATTCGGTGGTGCGCGAGATGCGTGACTCGCCCTTCGACGGGGTCATGGGCGATAACGACGTGGAGAACGACTACTACGGCCTGAATCTGCCCATTCAGGGCGTGCAGTCTATGACCACGATTCGTGAGGGCCTGGACCGCCTGGTGGCTTCTGCCGGCGCCGAGCTGAACGGCATCGGCAAGATTCTGGTGCCCAATATTGCCGAGTCGCGCCTGCGCTGGGGCAAGTGGGAACGCCACAGTGCCTACGGCGGCGGTTTCGAGGAGGTGTGGCTCGGCTGGGGCCCGAACGATTACCTGGCTTCGCCCTACGCCGTGATGCAGGGCCGCGATATTGCGCGCGGTTCCGGTGGCGACGTGTCGCTCGGGGTGTACCTCACCGGCCTGAAGCGCGGTGCCTCCACGCAGAAGAAGGTGACGATTCTGCGCACCCCC
Organism: Rothia mucilaginosa; assembly: GCF_001061665.1. Classification (GTDB taxonomy): domain Bacteria; phylum Actinomycetota; class Actinomycetes; order Actinomycetales; family Micrococcaceae; genus Rothia; species Rothia mucilaginosa_A. The sequence goes on from NZ_JVSP01000003.1 coordinate 90,022, forward strand.
CTGAGCGGCCGGAAGTCGCCCCTGACCGGTACGGACGAGAACTTCCTCTACGGCCTGGCCGGCTTCTGGGTCTTTGGCGGGGGAGCCTTCACCGGCATTAGCGCGACCCACCATGACGCCTACGACGAGATTCCCCACGCCCCCGAGCTCACCTTTGATCTGGGGGATGCCGCGGGCGGCATCGTGGTTCAGGGAACGGTTCAGACCCGCACCTTTACGCGCGGTTGGGCTGCCCTGAACACCGGCTCGAAGGATGTGACCGTGAAGGTTCCCTCTCATCTGGTGGATGCGGCAAACCGCCCGGTGCCTTCGAGCTTCACGCTGCGGGCGCATCAGGGTGTGGTGTACCGCCGTAAGGCGTAATTTACCGTAAGCGGTAATTTTAAGGGCTGATTCACAGCGTAGTAGCCCTGTACTATGAAACAAGCGGCTGGAATATAGCCAACCGTTCTCGCGGTGTTGAGTTTAAGGAGTGAACTACAGTGAATATTCTTTTGATTGACGGCGGTAAAGCATTCGCCCACTCGGCGGGTCGTCTGAACCACACCCTGCATCAAGTAGCCCGTGATACGTTATCGGCGCTCGGTCATCATGTGCGAGAAACTGTGATTGACGACGGGTACGATATTCACCAGGAAGTAGAAAAATTCCAGTGGATGGATGCGGTCATCTGGCAGATGCCCGGTTGGTGGATGCACGAGCCGTGGACCGTGAAAAAATATATGGACGAGGTGTTTACCGCCGGTGCGGGTACCCTGTACGCTAATGATGGTCGCCACAGGGTCAGCCCCACTGAAGGATACGGCACGGGCGGTCTTCTTCAGGGGCGGCGTCATATGCTGTCGCTGACGTGGAACGCGCCTCGCGAAGCTTTTACCCGGGAGGGCGACTTCTTTGAGGGACTCGGGGTAGATGCCCTCTATATGCACTTTCATAAGGCCCATGAGTTCATGGGGACTACCCAGTTGCCCACCTTTATTTGCTATGACGTGATTAAAAATCCGCAGGTCGAACAGTATCTCGCTGACTATACTGCCCACCTCAACGAGGTCTTCGGTCAGGCGTAAGGGTTTTAAGCCTGCATGCCTTCATAAGCATGTCTGAGGTGGATGCGGAAAACCGCCCGGTGCCCTCGAGCTTCACGCTGCGGGTGCATCAGGGTGTGGTGTACCGCCGTAAGGCGTAATTCACCGCTCGCGTAGCTCTTCTGAGCTTCTGTGCGACACCCCTTATTTGCGCATATAACCTCATAAACAAACCCACCGGCAATATAACCAAATGGCTATATGTACCGGTGGGTTTGTTATATGCGTGCTAGATGAGCTGGGGTAGCTTACTTAGCGGGGTAGGAGGGCACTTCGTAGCCGCCCATACGCTCCAGAACGCGAATCACCTGGCAGGAGTAACCGAACTCGTTGTCGTACCAGACGTAGACAATTGCGGAGTCATCGGTCACCACGGTAGCCAGCGAGTCCACAACACCTGCGGTGCGGGAACCCACGAAGTCGGTGGAAACAGCCTCAGGGGAATCCGAGTAGCCCACCTGGCGGCGCAGCTCGCCGTCGATGGACTCGCGGCGGAACAGCTCGTTCAGCTCCTCAGCGGAACCTGCGGGCTTGGTCAGCTTCACGTTCAGGATTGCCATGGAGACGTCCGGGGTGGGAACGCGGATAGCGTTACCGGTCAGCTTGCCTTCCAGCTGCGGCAGAGCCTTCGACACGGCCTTAGCTGCACCGGTCTCGGTGATGACCATGTTCAGCACAGCGGAGCGACCGCGGCGGTCACCCTTGTGGAAGTTGTCAATCAGGTTCTGATCGTTGGTGAACGCGTGAACGGTCTCAACGTGGCCGCGCTCAACACCGTAGGCGTCATCCAGAACCTTCAGCGCCGGAGTAATCGCGTTGGTGGTGCAGGAAGCGGCGGAGAGAATCTTGTCCTCATCGGTGATGACGTCGTCGTTCACGCCGAACACGATGTTCTTCATGTCGCCCTTGCCGGGAGCGGTCAGCAGAACACGAGAGATACCGGGGCGGTTCAGGTGCTGCTCCAGGCCCGGAACATCGCGCCAACGGCCGGTGTTGTCCACCAGCAGGGCGTCCTTAATGCCGTACTCGGTGTAGTCGACAGTGTTCGGGTCCGAGGAGTAAATGAAGCGAACCGGAACACCGTTAGCGATGATGGTGCTGTTCTCCTCATCCACCTCAATAACGCCCTTGAAGGGGCCGTGAACCGAGTCGCGCTCCAGCAGGGAGGCGCGCTTAACCAGGTCCTTATCACCGTTCTTACGCACCACCACGGCGCGCAGGTTCAGGCCGGAACCCAGCGGCGAGGAGGAACGCTCCAGCAGGATGCGGGCCAGCAGGCGGCCAATACGACCGAAGCCGTACAGCACAACGTCCTGCTCCTTCGGCTGGTCACCCTGGTGGTTCACGGAGGAACCCAGCTGCTCGGGCAGCCACATGGACAGCTCGGGGGAGCCAGCCTCGCGGTGTGCCTTGTGCAGGGCAGCGATGTTAATCGAGCAAGCGCCCAGGTTCAGCTCAGTCAGAGCACGAACCAGCTCGAGGGAGTGCGCGGGGTTCAGGGGCGCACCATCAATGTGGGATACGAAATCGTGCAGCTTCAGCAGCTCAATGACGGACTTGTTGACCAGGCTGCGGCCGTGAATGCTCAGCACCACGCCGTTCTCGCGGTGCAGCTTACCGATGAGGGGGATCAGCTCCTCTGCGGTAGCCTCACGGTTAACCCAGGTAGCGGTTGCAGTCGTCACGTATGACCTTCTTCCTAACTTCGTTGTCGGAGGGTAGGCGCGACGATGCTGTCGCGTCAATACCGGGCCGGGCGTAAGACCCGGCGTCGGTTTAAGTCTAACCCGTACAAACCCTTCCAGAGCCTCAAAATCAGCGATATTGAGGCTAAAAGTCAGAAGAGACCGAAGGCAGTTTGTGAACCCACACGGCAAGCCAACAGAACCCGTCAGAAGGGAAAGCAAAACCACTTGAAATCCCCACAAAAACGCACTCTCCCGAACGGACTGGCCGAGTAGAATTGAAACCATGTTGACTGTAATCGGTGAAGCACTCGTAGACGTCGTCCACCAGCACGACGGAGAAACCCACGCATACCCCGGCGGATCCCCCATGAACGTCGCCGTTGGCGCATGCCGCCTCGGCCACCCCACCAACTTTGTCGGCCACTACGGCCCGGACGCCTACGGTGAAAGCATCAACGCGCACCTGAACGCCTCCTCGGTGCAGCTGCCCTTCGAACCCACCGCGGAGCGAACCTCCGTCGCCCAGGCCACCATTGGCGCCGACGGTGCGGCGGAATACGAATTCGATATCGAGTGGGCCCTGGACGCTATCGCCGAGGAGCTGGCTGAACTGGCCCGCAGCTCCGACGCAGTGCACACCGGCTCCATCGCCGCCATGCTCGAACCCGGCGCGCATGTGGTCGCAGCAGCTTTCGAAGCCGCTCGCGACAGCGCCCTGCTCAGCTACGACCCGAACTGCCGCCCCACCCTCATCCACAACGTTGACGAGGGCCGCGCTTGGGCTGAAAAGTTCGTCTCCTTCTCCAGCGTCGTGAAGGCATCCGACGAGGACCTGCAGTGGCTCTACCCCGACCGTTCCCTCGACGACACCGCACGCGCATGGCTTGACCTCGGCGCCGAGCTGATGGTCATCACCCGCGGTGAAGACGGCCCCATCGCCTTCACCAAGAAGTACCCCGAGGGCATCAGCCAGCCCGCACACCGCGTTGAGGTTGCGGACACCGTCGGTGCTGGCGACTCCCTCATGGCGGCTCTTATTGCGGGCCTGCTGGACCGCGGTATTGCCGGCCCCGAGGCTCGCGCCAAGGTTGCCGCACTGACCGCCGAAGACATTACCGACCTGATGCACTTCTCCGCCACCGCGGCGGGCATCACCGTCTCCCGCGCGGGCGCCAACCCGCCCACCCGCGAGGAACTCGTCGCCGTCCTGAACGGCTAATAAATGGCGCGCGGCCGGCGGATAGCTCACCCTATCCGCCGGCATCGTCATATACACGGCCCCCTACCCCGTGGCAATACAACCATCGCGAGAAATCACGAGGAGAATCATGAGCTCCATTGGCTCCGCGCCCCTGCCCCGCGAACCCTACGCGGGTCTGCCCGAACTTCCTGAATTCACCCTAACCTCGACCGACGTGCAGGACGGCGGCACCGCCCCCGAGTGGATGCGCTCCGCCCTCTTCGGCGTGACAGGCGGTCAGGATCGCTCCCCGCAGCTGTCCTGGAGTGGATTCCCCGAAGGCACCAAGTCCTTCGTGCTCACCTGCTTCGACCCGGATGCGCCGACCCCCTCGGGCTTCTGGCACTGGACCGTCTCTAATATTCCCGCCGAGGTGACCAGCATTGACACCGGCGCGGATGCACCTGCCGGCGCCCTGACGCACCGCAACGACGCCGGTGTGGCGGGCTTCCTGGGCGCTGCGCCTCCGGCTGGTCACGGCCCGCACCGCTACATTTTTTGCGTCACCGCGGTGGACGTGGAGAAGCTCGACATTGACGAGAACGCAACTCCCGCCGTCGTGAACTTCAACCTGCTGGGTCACGGTCTGGGCCGCGCGTTCCTGACCGTCACCTACGCGGAACCGGCGGCATAGCGGCACGCCGGCACAGTCTCACCAGACCCGCGCCCTGACCAGTACCGTACACTGACCAGCACCGATACACCCCACCACTGAAGGCAAACACTGCATGATTAAACTCATCGCCAGCGACCTGGACGGCACCCTCATCGGGCACGATTTCCGGTTCCGTCCGCGTACCTTGCGCGCCCTTGAGGCCGCCCGCGCCGCCGGAATCGACATCGTCTTCGTCACCGGCCGCCCGAGCCGCTGGCTCACGCCCCTGCGCGAGCAGACCGACTTCGACTCCTACGCCATCTGTTCCAACGGTGCTGTGGTGTACCACCTGGGCGCGAACGAGGTGGAAGAAGTCAACGGTGCTGATCCCGCGGTGATTGCCCGCGCCCACGAGCTGCTGGAGCCCATGTTCCCTGACGCCACCTACACCCTGGAAACCGTGGATACCGTCTACATTCAGGGGCCGCACGACGGCGGCGAGGTGCTCGAGGGCGCCCGCGTAGTGGAGGCGAAAATCGCCGAGGCGCTCGAACGTATCGGTTCAACCCAGGTCATTAAGTACCTGATTCGTGTGCCCGGCATGGACCCGGATATTCTGCAGGCCCGTGTGCATCAGGCGGTGGGATCGCTCGTGGCCGTCACCCGCGGCGTGGTCGGTGAGCCGCTCATCGAGATGGGCTCCAAGGACGTCAACAAGGGCCGGATTTTGGAGAAGTTCGCGGCCCGCCACGGCATTGAGACGCACGAGGTCATGGCGTTTGGTGACATGCCGAATGACGCGGAGATGCTCTGCTGGGCGGGGGAGGGCTTCGCCATGGCGTCGGGTCAGCCGGCGCTCATCGAGAAGGTGGGGCGCACCTGCCCGCCCTTCCACGAGGACGGCGTGGCGCAGACGATTGAGGCGATGCTCGCCGAACGGTCCTAGCCGCCTAGCACTAGCTATCCAGCACTAGCTATCCAGCACGAGCCATCCGGTGCTAGCTATCCAGCGCTAGCGGCTGGGTGAGCCTCCGCAGACATAACTTAGACATAAACTTTTATGTCTACACATAAAAAATTTGAGTCTAGACATAAAAATTTATGTCTAGACTCAAATTTTTGTGTCTGATTTACATCTGATTTGTGTCTAAACAGGGTGGCAGTTGTATGTAACGTCCAGAAGACGCAAAAGCGGCCCGGATGGAAACCAATCCATCCGGGCCGCTTTTCTACAGCCTACGCTTCAGGAGCACTACTCCCAACGGGTGTAAGCGTAAGGAGCTCTAGTGTCCCTCTGTACTCTTCTCTGCGTCGAAAGGTTCCAGCGGGTCGCCAGCAGCCTTCGTGTACTTCGCGATGAAGGTCATCAGGTGGAAGATAATCAGGGTTGCCGCGGTACCCAGAGCAATACCGGCGAAGGACAGCTCACCGAAGGTCCAGGTGTAGTCCGCAATACCCACAATCAGCGCCACAGCAGCGGTGGTCAGGTTGATCTGGTTCGAGAAGTTCACACGGTTCTCACTCCAAATACGTGCACCGAGCATACCAATCATGCCGTACAGCACGGTTGCGGCACCGCCCAGAACACCCGCCGGGACGGTCGCAATTGCCGCACCGAATGCGGGGAACAGGGACAGTGCAATCGCGAAGATAGCCGCCACCCAGTACGCCGCGGTGGAGTACACCTTGGTCGCAGCCATCACGCCAATGTTCTCGGCGTAGGTGGTGGTACCCGAACCGCCACCCATGCCCGCGATGGTGGTTGCCAGGCCGTCAGCCATGAGGGCGCGACCCGAATAGTCGTCCAGGTTCTTGCCGCTCATCAGAGCAACAGACTTCACGTGGCCGATGTTCTCAGCCACGAGCACCAGAATCACGGGGATGAACAGGCCGGCGAGCTCCCAGTGGAACTCGGGGGTCTGGAAGTGCGGCAGACCGATGATGCCCTGAGTCTCAACAGCCTTGTCAATCTTGGAGAAATCCACCTCGCCGCGAATCACGGCGGTGATGTAACCAACGCCCACGCCCAGCAGGATGGACAGGCGACCAATGATGCCCTTGAACAGCACAGAAATCAGGATGATGGAGCACAGGGTCACCAGCGCGGTCACCGGTGCCACCATGAAGTTGTCCTTAGCGCTCTTCGCCAGGTTGAAGCCAATCAGCGCCACAATCGAACCGGTCACGACCGGGGGCATGAGCTTGGTGAGCCAGCCGGTGCCGGCGAACTGAACGATCAGGCCGACCAGGAACAGCGCCACACCCGCCATGACGATGCCGCCGAGGGCGCCCGCTGGGCCGTGCGAGTTCATGGCAGCCGCCAGGGGAGCGATGAACGCGAAGGAGGAACCCAGGTAGGAGGGGACGCGGCCGCGGGTAATCAGCAGGAAGAGGACGGTGCCGATACCCGAGAAGAACAGGGTGGTTGCCGGCGGGAAGCCGGTGATAATCGGCACGAGGAAGGTTGCGCCGAACATGGCGACCACGTGCTGCGCACCAATACCGATGGTAATCGGCCAGGCGAGGCGCTCGTTCGGGGCGACGAAGGAACCGGGCTTAATGCTACGGCCGTCGCCGTGAATCGACCAGTCGAAGCCGAAAAGCTTAGAGATGCTCAAAGGGAGCTCCTGAAGTGAATGTGGTGTATAAAATTCCACATTATTCTACGCGCCTATGGGCGTAGGTCACAGCTAAATGCCTATAAATATGAGCAGGGATACCCCTAAACCGCTTATATTCCCAATTCGCTATCTGATTGATGGGTGCGGGGTACATAAAAATACCGTCGCCCCCTATATGCAAGATATTGCATATAGGGGGCGACGGTATTGATGAAGACAGCGTCGCGAACGTTTAGAGAGCTTCCTGAAGAGCCTCGAGGTGATCATACTTCGACAGCTCGTAGCGCAGGTGGCCCTCGGTCGGGGACTGCACCGGCAGGAAGGAAGCCTCACGCAGGCGGCGAGCGGTCGGGGACTCGGCCACGTAACCGGCACCTCCAACAACCTGCAGCTCAAAGTGAGTAGCAATGGTCGCGAAGTGCGAAACCCCCAGGCGCAGGCTCAGCAGGTCACGGCGCTCGGCACGCTCCGGTTCGGACGCCAGGCGAATCAGCTCCTCCCGCAGGCTCTCGTACTCGGAGAGGATTAGCGGGAACTCGGGGCGGAAGATGCCCTTCGACACGTCCAGGTGCTTAGCGGCCTCCTGCAGAGCACCTGCGGCCAGGCCCAGGCAGAAGGAAGACTGAACCAGCAGGAACGGTGCGGTGACATCGTGCAGGAACGCCTCGAGGTTATCGCTCAGGATATCCTCGCTCGGCACGAAAACGTCCTCGAACTTCAGGGTGCCCGACTCGGTGCTGTTGAGCGCCAGCAGGTCGCGGTGGTAGTAAATCTCCAGGCCCGGCACATCCTGGCGAATCGTCACAATGTAGCGGTCCGGGTGACCCTCGGGAGCGTTCTCCAAGGCCACCGGCAGAACAATTACGCCGCTCGGGTACAGGTTCGATGCCCAGGAGATAGAACCGTTGAGCTTCAGGCCACCCTCAACGAGGGTGCCCTTCACCTTAATCGGCTCCAGACCCGACGCCTCCTTGTACGCCGCCGCCATCGCGGTGGTGCCGCTGACGGTCGCATTGGCCAGGCCCTCGGGCAGCTCGCGGCCCACGGCGTCGAAGAACGCGATGGTCGAACGGTGAGCCCAGAGCGAGAAGGCGGTGGTGGCGTCCTCGGTAGCCAGGTCGAATGCAACAGCGACCTGGGGAACCAGGGAGCCGCCGTCGCGACCCAGGGTAATCAGGCCGTCCTTGGCAATCTCACGGAGGGTCTCGAAAGGAGAACGCTCGCCGCGGTCAACGGCCTCCGCATTGGTGCGGGCGAGGGCGAGAACCTGCTCGCGCTGAGGGTAGTCGTACAGGGGTTCCAGGGTGAAGCCGGACATGTGGTTTCTCCTAAGCGGGGAGCGCGCGTCTATGCGTGCAGCTTGAACAGTCGGTCGATGGGGGTGCTGACGGCCTTGCGGGCGCGGACGACAGCGTCTTCGTCGGGTGCATCGTAGAAGCACAGGCACTTGGCGGTGTCTTCACGAACGTAGGTGCGCAGGAAGGAAACCTCGGGCACCTCGGCGTACTTGGGGGCGTTGGCCTTCTTACGGGTCAGGTACTGTTCCATGGTGATCTCTGCGGGGATGTCCCACTCGACCAGGTAGTCGGCGTCCTTCTTGAGCTTCTTGATGTCATCGAGCTCTGCGCCGACGAGGCGGACGGCGTCGGGGCCTTCGACGGAGGCGCGCTCACCGATTGCTGCGGCGAGGTCGGGGCCGAATGCGGTGTTCTCGGCTTCGATGATGACGAAGACGATCTTGTGGTCTGCGGAGACCTGGGTTTCGATGAGCTCCGCGCCGTTGGTCAGGGAGGAGTTGACGGTCTCGATGAGGGCGGTTGCCTCTTCCTTGGACGGGTTAGCGGGGGTCAGTTCTACCAGGTACAGTGCCATGATGTTCTCCTTGGGAGGTTGCGTTGGGGTGGCCGGCCGCGTGTTTGTCCGGCCGTTCTGGAATCACCTTAGACCTGTAGTTGAGGGCTGTCTAATAGATGTCCGTTCGTGGCGTAATGAGTCCTTTTTTGACTCTGATTTCCGTCATGTGCGTTCACGCGGAGACATAAATCGTCACAGTTCCGCGCGCGGGAACCTGCCTGCGGCCGCAGAATTTTCGCGCGGGTTATCGAACCCGATGGCGCATCTATCCGCGGCGTCCTGCTCGTGCCGCAAAGTCATCGAGGGCGCGGTTGAGAGCGGGGACAGTCCACACTTTTTGCCCCTGAATTTTGACGCGTTCTTCACGCAGAATCTGCAGCTCCACCATGCGGTTGAGGAGGCGATACACACTAGCTCGGGACCCCTGCGTGTGCTCCTCCACCATGTGCGCGGTGAAGGCGGGCTCAGTGCAGCACAGGTCAGTGAGGGAACGCAGGAGAGGGGTTTTACGCTGTGCAATGGACAGCACCTCATCGCGCAGGGTTTCAATGTCTTGCGCCAGGATTTCTGCGTTGGTGATTGCCTTCTGCGCGGCGTCGATGAAGAGCTCGATGATGGGCTCAGCATCGCCTGCACGGTAGTCGGTGAGCGCCTGAATGTACCCGTCGGTATCGTGCAACAGCCCGGAGGAGACGGGCAGAATCACGTGGCGAGTGACGCCGCGGGCGAGCAGGAGCGCGGAGATGAGGGCTCGCCCGGTTCGACCGTTGCCGTCAGTGAAGGGGTGGATGGTCTCAAATTGGGCGTGCGCAATAGCCGCCTGTGCGAGGGGGTCAATATCGCGGCGGTTCATGAAGGCTACAAGGTCTTTGAGGGCGGCAGGAACCCGCTCGTAATGCGGTGCCACATAGTCGGCGGTTACGGGTGAATCACCCTTAATCCACACCCACTGGGTGCGGAGTACACCGGAGTCCTGCTGCAGGCCGCGGGTCAGTTCGCGGTGCATCGCCAGGATGTTGTCGACGCTAATGTTCTCTGCGGTATTCAGGGCTGCACGCATGGCGTGAACATTGCGCGCCACCAGCTCGGCGTTAACGCCGACCTTCGACCCGCTTGCCCCCAGGACGGCAAGAGAGAGCCTGCGTGCGCTAACGGTGAGGTTTTCAATCTGTGAGCTGGAGGCGGATTCGCCGCGCAGAAGAACTGCCGAGAAGGGGATGCCGCCGATGTGGTGGAGTCGCTCATCGAAGCGGGTCATTGCGGTGGCGTTCTCTTGGAGGCTCGCTCGCAGTGCGGGGCTGAGTTCGACGTTGCGTTCGGCAATGGAGGCGGGTACGGCGCTGGAGAAGGCGCCGGAGTTGCGGCGCGTTGCGCGTCGGGAGGCGAGGGCGTCGCGGTGAACCCCGGGGGTTTGCGGCTCCCATGTGAGGGCGGGCCAGGTGATGGCTGTGGGCATGGTTCCTCCTCCCTCCTCCTCTTCATCGGTGTCGTCTTGCTGGTCGTATGGGGGGTCTTAATAAGACAATACACTTCGATTTTCTTATTGGGGCGCTTAATAAGAAAATCCGCGCGGATTGTCTCATTGAGGAAAACGCCCGGAGTGTGCATCCAAAGCCTCTTTACCCTTCCCCTCCTGAACCTGTCCTCAACATTTCGGCGCTCCGGCTACCGGCGCATACAGCAGGGCCCCGAACCCTTGGTAATTCAAGGATTCGGGGCCCCTAGCCTATACACGCTCGCCTATACACGCTCACGCCGCCTGAAACAGCGAGTCAGCAGTGCAGGCAAGTAACTTTGTGGTTACTTCACGCCGCGCATCATCTTCTGAACCGGCTTGTGCACCAGGAACAGCAGCACACCGGTCGCGATGGTGATAATACCCATCCAGGTGAAGTAGGGAATTTCGGTTTCCATGCTGTAGAACGGAGCCAGCCAACCGGACAGCACGGTACCCATTGCCACGGAGGTGAAGTACAGCGCCATCATGTTCACGCGGTGCGCCTTCGGTGCGAGCTTGGTCGCCAGCGAAATACCCACCGGCGAAATGATCAGCTCGGCGATGGTGCAGACGAACAGAATCAGCACGATCCAGCCGACGTTCACGCTCTGAACGCCCGCCTGAGCGAGGAAGATCCAGAACGCCAGACCGATGATAATTAGCGCTGCGGAGAACTTCAGGGTGGTGACCGGCTGGCGGTCGCCCCACTTGGTCCACAGGGCGGAGAACATCATGCCGAAGACGATGATGAAAATCGGGTTGATGGAGTTGACCAGGTTCGGGCTCAGTTCCATGCCCAGGATGTTCCAGTTGAGGCGCTCATCCGAGTACACCGCCATGACGGTGAACTGCTGCTGGTACAGTGCCCAGAACACGGCGTTTGCAATCCACAGGGGGATGAACGCGGTGACGCGGGAACGCTCGTCGGAGGTGACGTCCTTGGCGGTCAGCATCTGTGCGAACAGGGCGATAGCGCCGATGAAGATGAAGCCCATGACCCAGTTCTTGAGGTTGTCTGCGGTCATCAGACCGGTTGCCAACAGGATGCCGAGAACGACGACGATACCGACCAGTGCCAGGAAGAAGTTACGCTTCTGAGCGCTGGTGAAGGGGGTGCCCACGTGGTGTACGGAGGCGGGCAGGTTCTTGCGGGTCAGCGAGTACTGGATCAGACCGGCAGCCATACCGATTGCGGCAAGACCGAAGCCGAGGTGGAAGCCGCCAGCCTGCCAGCCCCAACCGGTCAGGATCGGGCCGATCAGTGCACCGGTGTTAACGCCGATGTAGAAGATGGTGAAGCCTGCGTCGCGGCGTGAGTCGTTGTCGCTGTAGAGCGAACCGACCAGCACGGATGCGTTACTCTTCAGGCCGCCGGAGCCGATAGCGACCAGCAGCAGACCAATCACCACGCCGGGGATGCCGGGGATGAGGGAGAGGGAGATGTGACCCGCCATGATGCCGATGGCGGAGTAGAAGAGGGTACGCTCGGGGCCGAGGATGCGGTCACCGAGGATACCGCCGAGGATTGCCATGAGGTACACGACTGCACCGTACGCGCCGATAACGCCGGTGGCGAGGTCCTTGTCGAGGCCCAGGCCGCCCTTGTCGGCGGTGTAGTACAGGTAGTAGATCATGATGCCCTGCATGCCCTAGAAGGAGAAGCGCTCCCACATTTCTACGGTGAACAGGTTCGCGAGCATACGCGGGTGGCCGAAGAAGGTCTTGGTGTCCTTGGGTTCGGCACCTGTGATGGTGTGAGACATGGTGGTAATTCTTTTCTGTGCAAGCCCGGGGTTCTGTGTGACCCGGGCAATATGTGTTTAAGTCTATACCCTTGTGGGTGCATATGTATACATATTGTGTTCATGTATTTCAAAGATTGAACCATTAATCAGTGCATGAAAAACCATTTCGATTTTTTCGTATGCATCATTTCCAAATCTCACAAACCCCCAAATACCGGGCTAGATGCGCCACGCACCCCCAAAGCGCTAGAGTGGAACCACAACTATGCCCACCCGGCACCCCACCGTGCCGATCGGCCCGTCCTCATTCAATTCAAAGGAGAACCCCATGACTGCTGTACCCCAGGTTGACCCCCGCGACGTTCCCGCCGGTGCAACCATTATCGACGTTCGTGAAGACTACGAGTGGGAGGGTGGCCACGTGACCGGCGCAAAGCACATCACCCTCAGCACCCTCGCCGACCGCCTGGCCGAGCTGCCCGCACCCGGCGAGGACTTCTACGTCATCTGCCACGGCGGTGGCCGTTCGAACCGCGCGGCAACCTTCCTGCGCGGATGCGGCTACGCGGCCCACAACATTGCGGGCGGCACCAGCGCGTGGTTCGCCGCCGGTCTGCCGATGACCAGCGAGAACGGCGAAGCACCCGCAGTCGTTCACTAAACCGCGGGTTCGCCTGCACGCCATACAATGGAGTCCGTGACTGAAACTTCCGCGGACCGTATGTTTTCTACCTCGAACGCTCCCGCTTCTGCGCCCGATTCCCACGCCCTGCCGAGTATTCTGCAGGGCATCCCGTGGGATGCGCAGACGCGGGAGCTTGTCGTGCGCCCGCTTCCTTTCGTGGTGAACTGCGAGGAGGCGTACCCGCTGCTGAGCGGTGGTGCCGAGTATTCCTTCTGGCTGGATTCGGCGCGCGAGGAGTCGCCCATGTCGGTCGCCTCGTATGTGGGCGTGGTTCCGGCGCAGCTGTCGCCCCTGCGCGTGGATTCGGCGCGTGCGGCGGCTGAGTCTGGCGGGGAAGACCCCTTCGCCCAGTTGGAGGCGGCGCTCGCCTCCGCACCGCGCGTGCACCCGGACGCCGTGGTGGCAACCGGTCTGCCCGCGGGTTTGCGTGGCGGTTACGTGGGTTATTTCGGCTATGAGGCGCGTGCCGCCATGGGCATGGAGCATGGCCACCCGGTGCCCGGCTACCTGCCGGCGCATGAGGCGCCGACCCCGGATTCTCTGTGGTTGCCGGCGGTCCGCTACCTGGTGCATGAGCATGCCCGCCCGGGGGTTGCGGCGCGTAGCTGGCTGGTGGGCGATGAGTCGTGGTGCGAGGCGGCGGAACAGCTGCTGACTGCGGCGCTGACTCCGGTGCTGAGCGCGGCACTGAGTGCGGCAGGGGAGTGCGCCTCCGAAAATACTCCCGTCAACACCCCTGACAATGCCCCTGAGCTCGCCGAGCTCCTGCTCTTCCCGGCACCCGCCGCGGAAGCCTACATGGACTCCGTTCGCGCTAGTCAGCACGAAATCTACGAGGGTAACAGCTACGAGGTGTGCCTGACCGCGCAGACGGTCGCGCGCATCCCCAACCCGAGCCCGGAGCTTTTCTTTGAGCTGTACCGCCGCCAGCGCGCCCACAATTCTGCACCCTATGCGGCGTATCTGCGGTGTGGTGATTTTTCGGTGCTTTCTTCTTCGCCGGAGCGTTTTTTGAGTGTGGATACGCACCGCAACGCGCAAACCAAGCCGATTAAGGGTACGGTGCCGCGCGGCGCCACCCCGGAGGAAGATGCCGCTGCAGCGGCATGGTTGCGTACCGATGAGAAGACCCGCGCCGAGAACCTCATGATCGTGGACCTGCTGCGCAATGACCTGTCGTTGGTTTCCGAGCCGCACACGGTGCGCGTGCCCGTGCTTATGGGTGTGGAGAGCTATTCGACGGTGCATCAGCTGGTGTCTACGGTCAGTTCGCGTCTGCGTGAGGGAATTTCCGCGGTGACTGCCGCGCGGGCGTGCTTCCCGGGTGGTTCGATGACGGGTGCCCCGAAGCCTTCGACCATGCAGATTATTGAGGGTCTGGAGGGTCGCGCTCGCGGCGTGTATTCGGGTGCTCTGGGTTTTGTGTCGGTGGATGGTTTGGCGAACCTGTCGATTGTGATTCGCACGCTTGTGGCGCACGATGAGGGCACGGTGACTCTTGCCGCGGGCGGCGCTATCGTGGCTGATTCCGACCCGACCGCCGAGTATGAGGAGATGCTGACGAAGCTGCGTGCCGCGTTGCCGCCGTCGGTGGGTCGCGTGGTGGAATAGCCTAGCGCTGGAATAGCACAGGGAATAGCCTGCGCCGCCTGCACGTGAGCCGCTACACTTGAACTATGACTAAGCTTTCTGAAAACCTCCCCATTGAAGAAGCCCGTGAACGCCTGCGCCAGCTGATTTCTGAGCTGGCTGTGGTGCGCGGGCACGTGGTCCTCGCCTCCGGCAAGGAAGCCGACTACTACGTTGACCTGCGCCGCATCACCCTGCACCACGAGGCTTCTCGCCTGGTGGGTCAGGTCATGCTGGACCTGCTGGATAAGAACGGCATCGAGTTTGAGGCTGCTGGCGGCCTGACCATGGGTGCTGACCCGGTGGGTACCGCGATTATGCGTGCCGCTGGTGATCAGGACCGCGCGATTGACGCGTTTGTGGTGCGTAAGGCTCAGAAGTCTTACGGCATGGGCCGTCAGGTGGAGGGCCCCAGCGTTGAGGGTCGCCGCGTGGTTGCTGTTGAGGACACCTCCACGACCGGTGGTTCGGCGCTGACCGCTGTTGAGGCGCTGCGTAAGGCTGGCGCTGAGGTTGTGGCGGTTGCTGTGATTGTTGACCGTGCGACCGGCGCTAAGGAGCATGTGGAAGAGGTTGCGGGCGTCCCGTGCCTGTACGCGTACTCGAAGGATGAGCTGGGCCTGGACTAGTCTCTACTGGCTTGGACTAGGACCTCGTGAATTTTTAAGACGTTCCCGTTGCGGCGGGTGAACCCGTGCCGCTGGCTGCTGTGTGTGGCCGGTGGTGCGGGTTTTTGTCTGTAAGATGGCTCTGTGGGCGCCGGAGTGGCGCTGGTTGTTGGCGTGAAGGTGGTTGTGATGGTTGAGAATCGTGAGGCGGCTGAGGCTGTGCCTGCGGAGGCGGCTGTAGCTGAGGCTGTTGAGGGTACTGAGCAGGGTACTGCCCGTTTTGAGGTGGGTGTGGGCCCGTGGGAGGGTCCGTGGCCTGAAGGTGACCATTGGGATGAGGAGCTGCTGCGTGAGGGCGACCGCCGTAACGTGGTGGATAAGTACCGTTACTGGTCGATGGACGCGATTATTGCTGACCTGGATACGCGCCGCCATGATTTTCATGTGGCGATTGAGAATTGGCAGCATGATTTGAATATTGGCACGGTGGTGCGTACTGCGAATGCGATGTTGGCGAAGGAGGTCCATATTATTGGGCGTCGCCGTTGGAATCGTCGTGGTGCGATGGTGACGGATCGTTATCAGCATGTGCGTCATCATCCGACGATTGAGGATTTTGTGGCGTGGGCGCAGGCTGAGGGTCTGGAGATTATTGGTATTGATATTTTTCCGGATTCGGTGCCCCTGGAGACCTATGATCTGCCGAAGAAGTGTGTGCTGGTTTTTGGTCAGGAGGGCCCGGGCTTGTCGGAGGAGTTGCATGCGGCGGCTAGGGATACTCTGTCGATTGAGCAGTTTGGGTCGACGCGTTCGATGAATGCGGCGACGGCTGCGGGTATTGCGATGCATGCGTGGGTTCGCCGCCATGTGTTTGGCCAGATTCCGTCGTAGTTTGGCGGCTGTTTATGAGGTGTTTAAAGGTTCCGATGCGTTGTGTGCGCGTCGGAACCTTTTTGTTGGGGGTTGGGGTGGCTTAAACCACGCATGGAATTACCTAGGCGTGTTAGTGTTAATTCAAGTCACAGGGAATATGAGAATCGCACTCTCAGTTTCGGTTTGGGGCATGCGATGGATTTCCTGGCTTCGGCTCGCCAATGGTTGCGGCCTGTGTGGCTGCGGTGACTTTCGGTGCGGTAGCACCTCCGGCACAAGCATTAATTTTGTGGGAACACGAGAACTATAAGGGTTACCTTGGGACCTACAGTGGTGAGACTTGGTATGTTGGTGATAAGGCAAACGACAAAGCTTCATCGCTTACTAAAGGTAAAAATGAACTGGGAAGTATGTATTACGAAGACTACGGATATCTTGGTCGACGTTTCTTTGCGAGCTCTGATCTGAACTGTTTGCGTTGTATCTCAGATGGTCTACATTGGGGAGAAACCTGGGAAGATCGAATTAGTTCTATTAAGACTTACTGATTGATATGTGGAGGAGGAAATCCTATGCGTAAGGCTCTCTCTGCGGTAACAGTATTCTGCCTACTGGGGGCGTGCGTATCCTGCTCCAACAGCGCCGAGCGGGACACCTCACGAAAAGCTGTTCTCGATTATTCAAAGAACTACATACACCTTCCACTGGACGAGTATGCCTTCGATGAACTAACAATCCGTACGGTGAGCACGGCGTGGCACACGCTCATGTCCGAATGCTACGCGCACCACGGGCAGTCCTACGCTGTGCCCTCAATAGACACCCCGCAACCCGGGGGGCTATACGGCAACTGGAACGTCGAGTACGCCAAAAAGTACGGGTACTCCCAGAAGGAATCCCGAGGCCCAGACGATTCAGCACCAGACGACATCAACACCCAGTGCCAAGAAGAGGTGAAAACCGCATTCTCTGACGTCGAACTTGACGAAAAAGAATACCGGTTCGTAGGAGAGCTCAACTCACAGGCATACACCTACGCCTCCCAAACCGATGAGTGGAAAAATATTCGCTCAGAATGGTGGACCTGCCTGCGTGAACGCGGGCTAACCCCCAGAGAAGGAGAAGGTGACTGGATGTCCGAAGAAAGCGCACATCTCATGACTTCCTCCCAAGATAACGAAGAATCTAAGCCGGAGGAAATTCGCCTCGCAACGATTGAAGCGGAATGTAACCAGAAGGTGGGTATGGCTCAGCGCCTGGGTGATATTGAGGCGTCCTACCAGGGGCCGCTGATTGAGAAGAATCAGGCGAAGCTCAACCAGCTGAAAGAGGAAAAGGAAAAGCATGTGGCGAGGGCGCGTGAAATTATCGCCACCCGCCAGTAGCCGCACCCGCTGAATGGCAGAACGGGCGAACCAGCCGCAGAATGACAAGCTGCCCATAAGAAAATCCGCGCACAAGAAAATTTCACAAAGAAGGAGCCGGGGAGTGTCACCACTCCCCGGCCCTCACTTTATTCACTCTCAACCTCGCAGCCTACGCCAGCGCACCTACAGACCCGCCAGCTCAAGGCCACTCAGCGTCAGGCTGCTAAGCCTTTAGCCCACCGGAACGTTAACGTTCACCAGCGAGTACAGATCCTTCGGATCATCCGGGCTAGCAACCAGGTCAACGAACTGCTGCAGGTCGGTGTCCTGCGTAGCCGCACGGGCATAACGCAGACCCGAGAAGTCAGAAATCGCGAAGCCCACCGAATCAAACAGGGTAATCTGCTCATCCGACACGCGGCCCGGCTCCTCACCGGTCAGAACCTTCCAGAACTCCACCACCGGGAAGTCCGGGTCCTTCTGCTGAATCTCGCCCTCAATGCGGGTCTGCGGCGGGAACTCAACAAACACGGTGGAACGGTCCAGAATTTCGCTTTCCAGCTCAGTCTTGCCGGGGCAGTCGCCACCAATAGCGTTCAGGTGCACGCCGGGCTTCACCTGGCGGTCCAGCAGAACCTTCGCCTGCTGCTTATCGGCGGTGCAGGTGGTAATAATGTCTGCGCCCTCGACAGCCTCGTCCACGTCCTTAGCCAGGTGGATGCGGAAGCCCAACGGCTCCAGGTTGCGGCGGAACTTCTCCATCGCGTGCGGATCAACGTCGTAGACGGACAGGTCCTCAATGCCGAGTACAGCGCGCATACCCAACGCCTGGAACTCAGACTGCGAGCCGGTACCGATCATCGCCATCTTCTTGGAGTCCTTGCGTGCCAGGTGCTTAGCAACCATGGCGGACACGCCGGCGGTACGCAGCGCGGTCAGTAGGGTCATCTCAGCCAGGAACACGGGGTAGCCGTTATCCACGTCAGCGAGCAGACCGAACGCGGTCACGGTCTGGAAGCCGCGTGCCGGGTTCGACGGGTGACCGTTCACGTACTTGAAGGAGTAGGTGATGTTGTCGGAGGTGGGCATCAGCTCAATCACACCGAAGGGGGTGTGGGAAGCGACGCGCGGAATCTTGTCGAAGCTCTGCCACTTCTTGAAGTCCTCTTCGAGGAAGTCGACCATGCCGGCAATGATGTTGCCCACGCCGTCCTTCTGAATCCACTTTGCCATCGAGGCGACGTCAACAAATTCCACCGCGTGTGCGCTAGGACGTTCAGTCATGATTTTCTCCTTTGAATAATTATGCTGCAAACAATGCGTTGGCAGTGAGTGCGTTTAGCGCGGATATTAGCAATAATTATGCCAAAAATATTCCAGAACACACTCTTAAAAAATTTATTTTGTGTTTTTGGCGCGTGCACGGTGAGCTAAGCACCGTGCACGCGGGCGGGTGGGTTAGGGCTTGTCGTGGTGGCCCTTATGCGCGGTGCCGTGGTCTTCATCGTCGGCAAATTCGTCGAGCGCGATGTGGGTGCGCGGCTCCGAAACGAGCTTCTTCACCACGGGGCGGGCAGCAATCACAGGCACGGAACCGGTGTAGCCTTCACGGACGCGAGCAATCTCGTTGACGCGGTCACGAACCGTGTACCAGCCGATAATCAGCAGCGGGATAACCACCAGCAGCGATGCCAGGGTGTAGGTACCCACCGGGTAATCCAGTGCCATCAGCACAATCACAATCGCGAGGAACACCATCACGGCCCAGTCGCTGAAACGACCGCCGGGTGCGCGGTAGTTGGGGCGCTTGTACTTGCCCTCGCCGACCAGCTTCAGGTACTTCTGATGCGACATTGCGATAGCCGCCCAGCTCGCCATGGTGCCCACCGAGGCGATGTTCAGCACGACCTCGAACGCCTGCTCGGGAACGAAGAAGTTCAGCACAACACCGAAGAGGCCAATCACGCCGGTCAGCAGAATACCTGCCACCGGAACGCCGGAGCGGGACACCTTGGTGGTGAACTTCGGTGCGGAACCTGCAACACCCATCGAGTGGAGGATACGGCCGGTGGAGTACAGGCCAGCGTTCAGCGAGGAAGCAGCCGCGGTAATAACGACCAGCTGCATAATCGGTGCGGTACCGTCAATGCCGATAGCGTCGAAGAAGGTCACGAACGGCGACTCTGCATCCTTGTATGCGGTGTAGGGCATGAGCAGGCAGAGCAGAACCACGGAACCAACGTAGAAGATCGCGATACGCCAAATCACGGTGTTGATAGCGCGGGGGATAACCTTCTCAACGTTCTTGGTTTCACCACTGGTGGTGCCGACCAGCTCGATACCGGCGTAGGCGAACACAACGCCCTGAACCACGATAAGAGCGGGAAGGATACCGTTGGGGAAGAAGCCGTCATTGGCTGCAATAAGGCTCAGGCCGGGGGTGACGCCGTTGATGGGTTCACCGAAGACCAGGTACCAGATGCCCACCGCCATGAAGGACAGCAGGGCAAGAATCTTAATGAGTGCGAACCAGAATTCCAGCTCACCGAAGAGCTTCACGGAGATAAGGTTCAAGGCAACGGTGATGACAACGACGATGAATGCGCTGAGCCACTGGGGAATATCTGCGAAGAACTGGTTGTATCGACCGAACCAGCTGATGTAGATAGCGATTGCGGTGGCGTCTGCAACGGCGGTCATTGCCCAGTTCAGCCAGTACAGCCATCCGGAGACGAATGCGGCCTTTTCGCCGTAGAATTCGCGGGTGTACGAGACGAAGGAGCCCGAGGAGGGGCGGTGAAGAATCAGCTCGCCGAGGGCTCGAAGGATCAGGTAGCCGAAGAAGCCGATGACGGCGTAGATGACGGCGAGCATGGGGCCTGCGTCCTGCAGGCGGCTACCGGTGCCCAGGAACAGGCCGGTACCGATAGCGGAACCGATGGCGATCATCTGGAGCTGGCGTGCGCCGAGCCCCTTGTGGAAGCCTTCCTGCTCGTGTGCGAACGGGTCATCTGTGGGGGGCTTAGTGTACTGATCCGCTGCAGAAGTCTGCGGGTTCTTGTTCGGCGAGGTGCTCACGCTATACCTCCTTGGATAGTTACGTCTGAAGCACGTGCTACACGAAATGTGGTTGGGAACACGTCTGCGGGTTATAACGACTATAGCACGGTAATTTAGGTAATATAACTCGCATCACGTAACAATTTATATACATATAATGCATATCTTATGAATATATTTGGTTCATGTTGTAATGTGTGGTTTTCATTGTTTTGTGAAATAGATTAATTGAATCCTGAGTCCAAAAAATCAATTACCCCACCACCGCACAGCACAAGAGCACCCACAACGGGGTGCTCTCACAACCTATCCAAAACGGGGACTTAGCCCTCCATCAGCCGGTCAATCTTCGCCCGCAACGCGCGCTCGCGACGGTTCAACCACCACCAGCTCGGCCAGTGCAGGAACGAACGGCGACCCACCTGCACGACCGAGGGTAGCTTTGCCTTGGCCAGCGCCTCGTCAATCTGTGGGTCCTCCGCACCCTCGGCGCGCATCCGCTCGATAAGCGTCAGGGACTTGGCGACATCGCCGTGACCCATCACGTGGCGGCTCTTGCGCTCCAGCACCGCGTCCAGACGGGCGCGCACCGGAGCAATAGCGGCGGCGTTCGGGTGCTCACGTTCAGCGCGCCGCTGCGCCTGACGAGCCCGTTTTTCGCGGTTAAGCTCGCGCCGCTTCGCGCTATTTTTTGCCTTTGATGCGCCCATGAGAGTCCCTTTCGGTGCCGCAATATCGTGTGCGTTATCCCCGTAGCGGGTCGGGCTGGTGATTGAACCGCGGGCCGAACCCCACTCGAGGCATTAGGTCATTAATACCTCTACTTTACCGCGCAATTCCGCGGAATCACCGGCCGAGCAAACCCCAAAAAACCCCACAAAAAGATAGAGCTTCTTAGTTATGCCTTGGTAAAATAGTGCGAGTAGGAGGCGCCCCGCGCGCCAACAAAATGGTGAACCGGTCCACTAGGCGTCCGGTCGCATCTATCCAAGGAGTCAGCATATGGCTATTGCAACCCCCGAAGTCTACGCAGAAATGCTGCAGCGTGCGAAGGAACAGGGCTTCGCATACCCCGCAGTGAACGTGACCTCCTCGCAGACCCTGAACGCCGCAATCCGCGGCTTCGCAGAGGCCGGTTCGGACGGTATCATCCAGGCATCCACCGGTGGTGCAGCATACTGGTCCGGCGCTTCCAAGAAGGATATGGTCGTTGGCTCCCTGGCCTTCGCAGCCTACGCACGCGAAGTTGCTAAGCAGTACGACGTGAACATTGCACTGCACACCGACCACTGCCCCAAGGACAAGCTGGAGGGCTTCGTTCTGCCCCTGCTGGCAGAGTCCGAGAAGGCTGTCGCCCGCGGTGAGGATCCCATCTTCAACTCCCACATGTGGGACGGTTCCGCAATCGACCTGGACGAGAACCTGAAGATCGCATCCGAGCTGATCGAGCGTACCTCCAAGGCAAAGATTGTGCTCGAGGTTGAGATCGGCGCCGTCGGTGGCGAGGAAGACGGCGTTGAAGGCGCTATCGACGACTCCCTGTACACCACCGTTGCAGACGCCATCAAGACCGTTGAGGCCATCGGCCTGGGCGAGAAGGGCACCTACATGGCGGCCCTGACCTTCGGTAACGTTCACGGCGTGTACAAGCCCGGTAACGTTCACCTGCGCCCCGAGCTGCTCAAGGAAATCCAGACCGAGGTCGGCGCCAAGTACGGCAAGGGCGACAAGCCCTTCTACCTGGTGTTCCACGGTGGCTCCGGCTCCACCGAGCAGGAAATTGCAGACGCAGTGTCCTACGGTGTTATCAAGATGAACATCGACACCGACACCCAGTACGCCTTCACCCGCCCCGTTGCCGGCCACATGTTCAGCAACTACGACGGTGTGCTGAAGGTTGACGGCGAGGTCGGCAACAAGAAGACCTACGACCCCCGCGTTTGGGGTGCCGCTGCTGAGGCAGGCATGGCCGCTCGCGTGGTCGAGGCTTGCCAGCAGCTCGGCTCCGTCGGTACCTCCCTGAACAAGTAAGGTACCGCGCGCCTAGCGCAGCCGCAGAGCAAAGAGCGGTGCCCGCCTCCTCTTCACGAGGGGGCGGGCACCGCTCTTTTAAATCTCGGGTGAGGGTCGGTCGGGACCGACGCTCGCACCGGGTCTCAGCTGGGCGGGGTTGACCTGCCGCCGCGGTCAGCTAGTGGCCGCCGCAGCCGCAACCACCGCATCCGCAGCCGCCAGACTTGACGGCCACCGAGCCGGAGGCGGGAATACCGTCGCCGGTGTCGCCGCCCATGAGGTTTACGCGGTTGCCGATGTCCGGGCCGCCCACCGGCTGGGTGGTCTTGCCGGCCAGGGTGGCCGCAAAACCGGCGGGCTCGGCCAGGGGGCTGAGGTTCGGCACCATGGAGGAGCCGGTCGGGCCGCACGCCGCGGCGGCCGCGTTCGCCTTCGGCTGCGACACCATGTGCGCGCGGGAGAAGCGCTTGATCTGCTCTGCGGTCGGGTAGGTGAAGGACACCTTCACCTCGCCGTTGACGAGCATGAGCGGCAGCACCTCGCGGCCGTTCATCTCAATCTGCTCGGCCACCGGGGCGCACTCCTCAAATGCAGAGGGGTACGAATCGGTGGAGTACACCTCAATCTCAACGCCCGAATCCAGGGCTTCCTGAGCTGCCCCCAGGAAGACGGAGCGCTCCATGTCCTGCGGGTCCTCCGGGTTCTCGCCCGGGCCGGGGATAAATACTTCAAGAACGGTCTCGGTTGCCGTTTCAGTCATCGTGTAGCCTTCTTACTTTATTGGCGCTCGCCTGTTCGCGGCGCCGGTTCTTCCCTAAGTGTACTCGCGCGCTACCCGCGCATTGAAGCGAGGCTAAAATGCCAGATTTGCGGAATATTTGCAGAAATTCGCTGAAACCGATTGCGGTTCATATGTAGCGGCCCCGGGTGCGGTATTCTGAGTTCATATGCACCGGAGTGTCTAGAGCGGCTTCCCTCAACTGGCCTCCCCGGGAGCCCCGGTGCGGAATCCATCAGGCAATGACGCCGCATCCGTCGCGGACGAGCCTGCGCTACGAAAAATACGCTACCCCTAGCGCTAGAGAAGGAGCATACATGTTTGGTTTCGGCAAGAAGAAGAAGGAAGCCGCCGCACAGGAAGCCGCATCCGCAGACGTCTACGTCGCACCCGTCACCGGCGAGTACCTGCCGCTGAGCGAAGTTTCCGACCCGGTCTTCTCCCAGGGCGTCATGGGTGACGGCTACGCCGTGAACCCCACCGCAGGTACCATCGTTGCCCCCGTTGCGGGCACCATCGCCCTGATTCAGGACACCCTGCACGCCTTCATGCTCCGCACCGACAACGGCGGTGAGGTGCTCGTGCACATCGGTATCGACACCGTTGAGCTCGGCGGCGAGGGCTTCACCAAGATTGCAAACGTGGGCGACAAGGTGGAGGCAGGCGCCCCCATCATCGAGGTGGACTGGGCAGCCATCGAGGGTCGTATCCCCTCCAAGGAAACCATGGTGATGATCACCAACACCGCCAAGTTCAACATCTCGAAGGACTCCGAGGCACGCCGCCCCGTCAACGCCGGTGACCGCGTGGCCCAGGCTACCAAGAAGTAATCGAGGCCCCTACGTTGGGTGAAGATCTCGCGCAGTGACCGCACGAAAGGTCGCGTTCTGCAGGCTCGCACGAGTCTAGAACGCGGCCTTTTTCGTTATTCGAGAAATTTTTTAACGACCCCGAGGTGTTAAACCCGAAAAGCGGCGGAAAAGGTGAAACGCCCAACCGCCCCTTGCGCCGAGAGTAAAAAGGAGGTGTGCATAATACCCCAGAATCCCTAAATACCCGTGAAGAAACGATAAAAAATCGTTATTCTACTTAGAGTTACAGTTTGAGTTGAGAGATTCCGGCATCTCAGCTATAAACGGAAACTTTGAACCCAACCACACACATAACGCTCAACTCACTACAGAAAAAAGGACCACTACGGTGACCGTACTCTCGAACACCACCAAGAAGATGAGCCGCCGCGGCTTCCTCGGTGCCTCCGCACTCGTGCCCGCAGCCCTCGCGCTGCAGACCGGTGAGGCCCACGCAGCCGCCAACACGACCGCACAGCTTGCCGCCGTGCGCAGCGGATCCCCCGCGCACCAGCTGCTGTACAAGACCGATGAATTCTTCATCGCACACCGCGGCGCGGGCAACATCAGCCCCGAGCACACCGCCTACGCATACGCCGAGTCCGTACGCCGCGGCGCCCTGGCCGTCGAAATTTCCGTGCGCACCACCCGCGACGGCAAATTTGTCTGCATGCACGACGCCAGCATCAAGCGCACCACCGGCGCCAACCTGGTCGTCCGCGACACCAACCTCGATGAGCTGCGCCGCCACCGGGTCGACATGCGTGAAAACCTGGGCGATAACATCGGCCTGTACGACATCCCCACTCTCGAAGAGGCCATCGAAGCCATCAACAACGTGCCCGAAGGCGGCGAATACGCCTCCATCGGCGGCAAGAAGGTTGTGCTCTTCATCGAGGCGAAGGACGGCCAGGCACAGCAGGGCCTGCTCAAGTTCATCACCGACCGCGGCCTGCAGCGTCGCACCGTCATCAAGATGTACCGCGACGGCAGCGGCGGCTTCAACCCCACTTCTCGCTACCTCAAGCTCGTGAACGCCGCGGGCTGCGGCACCTGGTGCTACTTCGACGGCGGCGACCCCATCGACAAGATTTCCGCTATGGCCCGCCACAAGAACGTGGACGCCCTCGGCGTGCCCTTCTACGAGAAGCCCACCGGCGCGGGCTACGGCTCCATGAGCGAGGACGCCGTGCGCACCCTCACGAGCCTTGGCAAGGCTGTCATCGTGTGGGAGGTCCACCGCCGCTCCGTCTACGAAAACTACAAGGC
Source organism: Rothia mucilaginosa (assembly GCF_001061665.1). Lineage (GTDB taxonomy): Bacteria > Actinomycetota > Actinomycetes > Actinomycetales > Micrococcaceae > Rothia > Rothia mucilaginosa_A. The sequence continues at coordinate 115,481 of NZ_JVSP01000003.1, forward strand.
GCTCGGTGTGAAGGGTTTCATGTGCCCCGACCCCTACTGGGTGATCGGCGACCCCTTCGACTCCAGCGTGAAGATTAACACCGGCCGTCGCCAGCACGGCATCCTGCCGGCCGACCCCTCCACCGCGGCCGACATGCCCGAACTGAACGGCAAGGCCATCGTGCACCGCCAGCGTTACGACGAGTCCGTGCTGCTCGGCCCCCTGTCTAACTTCACCACCCGCGATAAGTACACCCTGGACTTCTCCATGAAGTGGACCGGTGAACTGCCCAAGCAGCAGAGCCACTACGGCTACGTTGCCTTCGGCCGCCAGCACGATGGCGCCTTCGGCATCGGCAAGAAGTTCGCCGCCAAGCAGGATGACGGCACCTACCTGCTCGCGGTGCGCCCCTCGTACCAGGGCGGCTCGGTCGCGCAGATTCTCTGTTTCGCCCCCGGCCAGTCCACCCCGCGCGTGCTGCACACCATGAAGCTGCGTCAGAAGGTCACCACCGGTCAGGCGCTGAACTGCAAGATCGTGGTGAACAAGAACAGCTTCTACTACACGATTAACGGCCAGTACTCCAGCCCGATTAACCACAGCGCCTACCGCGGCCCGTACGTGCACTTCGGCCGCTTCCACGGCACGAATGACGGTGGTCCTCTGGAGCTGACCCGCATCGAGGCACGCCAGTCCTGGGTTTGAGAGCGCAGGTGGGCTTAAACCACCGCCGAGTACCCCGCCACTCGCGGCTCACCACCGCGGAGAGCGAGGCGCAGGGCTTCGCGGATGCACACCGAGCATCCCTTCCGGGCTAGGCCTCCCATAATCCCCCCAGCTGCTCGCGCACCGAGCGAGAATCCACCCCGAAGGGGGCTGCATCCGTGGCGGATGCGGCCCCCTTCGGCGTGCTCGGGCGGGTTGGTCGAGTGGGGGAGAGGGGCATCGGCGGCGCGCGAGGGCACCCCGTGCGCGTTTTGGGGCGAGTAGCGGGCCGCGGGGTAGGGGAGAAGCGCGGGACTAGAATTAAAAGCGTCAGAGTCGACCGCACCGGCCGCCCCAACCCGAAAGGCACGCCATGACCACCTCGCCCGAAAACTCCGCCGCCGAGAGCGCTACTTCCGAAAAGCCCGTCGCAAACACGGCACCAGAGAGCCCCACTTCCGAAAAGCCCGCCGCGAAATCAGCCCAGCTGCGAGGCCGCACCGAACCGCACAAGCAAAGCATCAACATGCCGCAACGCGAACCCATCGACCCCTACGAGCGGCCCTCCTACCCCTTCTTCTACGTGCCCACCGACCTGCTCATCGGCGGCAGCTGGGTCACCGGCGACAACGGCTCCTTCCCCGTGCACAACCCCTCCTGCGACCAAATCCTCGCGCACGTCGCCGACGCCAGCGTCGAACAGGGCATCGAAGCACTCGACGCCGCCTGCGACGCCCGCACCTCATGGGCGGCAACCAGCCCCCGCGAACGCGCCGACATCCTCAACCGCGCCTACACGCTCATGACGCAGCGCACCGAAGTCATCGCCCGGCTCATGACCCTCGAAATGGGCAAGCCCCTCGACCAGTCCCGCGGCGAGGTCGCCTACGCGGCAAACTACCTGCGCTGGTACGCCGAAGAAGCTGCCCGCAACTTCGGCCGCACCGCCGTCGCCCCCGAATCCGGGCTGCAGATCACCACCGTACGCCGCCCCGTCGGCCCCTGCCTGCTGATTACCCCCTGGAACTTCCCGCTCGCCATGGCGGCACGCAAGGTCGCCCCGGCGCTCGCGGCGGGTTGTACCGCGGTGCTCAAGCCCGCCTCCCTGACCCCGCTTAGCTCCCTGTACTTCGCGTCCCTGATGCGTGAGGCGGGCCTGCCGGACGGCGTGCTGAACGTGGTGACCACCTCCCGCACCAGCGAGGTTGTCTCCGCGCTGATGGCTGATGAGCGCCTGCGGAAGGTCTCGTTCACCGGCTCCACCGCCGTGGGCCGCACCTTGCTCGCGCAGGCCTCGCAGAACGTTCTGCGCACCTCCATGGAGCTGGGCGGCAACGCACCGTTCATCGTCTTTGAGGATGCGGACATCCCCGCCGCCGTGGAGGGCGCTTACGCGGCGAAGATGAGGAATATGGGCGAGGCCTGCACCGCCGCCAACCGATTCATCGTGCACGAGGACATTGCCGAAGAGTTCACCCGCGCTTTCGTGGAACGCATGGAGGCGACCGTCGTGGGTGACGGAACCGTCGACGGAACCGAATGTGGGCCGCTAATTCAACCTTCAGCGGTTGAATCCATGCTTTTTATGGTCGAAGACGCCCTGGGCAAGGGCGCGCTCCTCGCCTGCGGTGGAGACATTCCCGAGCTTGAGGAGAACGTTCCGAGCGATACCGGCGGCATGCCCAAGAACCTCAACAAGGGCAACTTCATCAACCCCACCGTGCTGACCGGCGTGACCGATTCGATGCGCGTGTGGCGTGAAGAAATCTTCGGCCCCGTCGCCCCGATTGCAACGTTCGGCGGCTACGGCGAGGAAGGCGAACGCACCGCGCTGAAGCTCGCCAACGACACCGAGTACGGCCTGGCGGCGTACGTGTACACGAGCAACCATCCGCGCTTTACGCGCATGGCGGCGGGCCTGGAGTTCGGCCTGATCGGTTACAACTCCGGCGTCATCTCGAATGCGGCGGCACCCTTCGGCGGTGTGAAGCAGTCCGGCATGGGCCGCGAGGGCGGCCCGGAGGGCCTGGAAGAGTACACCGAGCTGCAGTACATCGGCGCGCCGAACCCGTTCGCCGGGTAAGCCTGATACAGCGAAGCCCCGGAGGGTACCCGAGAAGGTGCCCGCCGGGGCTTCGCGCTATCTAAGTCATGCGCGGGTTTTAGAGCTGGTGCAATGCGAGCAGTTCGCGGCTGAAAGCATCTGCGGGACCCTTGCCGCAGGAGTTGGGGCGCGGCTCAAGGGTGACCCGCCCGAAGAAGGCGACCCAGGTGCGTCCGTCGGTGTGGGAGGTGAGCGCCGCCTCCATGGTGGGGTGTTCGGAGAAATCTTTAGGCGAGAACGCCGCAAAAAATTCAGGGGAGAATTCAGTGCTTGTCTCGACGTTCACATCGACGCCCGCCTCGCAGAGCGCAATGAATGCCTCCCGCCCCGATGTTTCACGTGAAACCAAACCTCCAGAGGTTACTTCTTCGCCCTTTTTCTCTAGTTCGAGGCGTACGGCAACCTCCGCCGCCTGCTCCACCGGAGTATCCGTGCTGCGGCCTCGCAGACCGTGCAGTGACGGAATGGAACGACCCGCCAGCGACAGGTACGCCGCCAGCGCCGAAGGCTCCGACAGGCGACCGTAGGTGTAGCCGGTGGGTAGCATAATGCCGACTGGGGCAAAGCGGTGGCCACCCGTATGCGAGCACTCCCAGACCGCATTACCCGGCAGGATATCCGCCAGGTGCGCCGCAATGGGGCGACCGCGCAGGGCACAGCAGCGGTCGCGCTTGGAATGAGTGCACACGAGAATGGCGGGGGAGTCCATGAGCTCCGCGTCGGTCGCCTGAATCAACGCCTCCGGGTTGTCCAGGGGCAGGTCGAGCAGCTGCTCGGGGGTGCTCACGCTGAACGAGTAGAGCTTCTCCTCGCCCGGGGTGCAGAGCGCGTAGAGTACCCGGTGGGTCGGGTTGCCGGATGCATCCAGCGCGCCGTGCAGTACACGCCCCGCCCTGCCCGCCTGGCGGATCAGCAGGAACTTCAAACCCGCCTGTGAGACTGCCTCGCCCAACGCCTCCGAAAGCTCCTCGCCGAGGGCGGAGCCGTCCAGCACGTCGCGGCCCCACTGGCCCACGTGTTCGAGTGCCAGCCAGGCGGTGGCGCGTCCGGCGGTGCCGCCGAGAGCCTCGTCGTCGTAGAGGGAGCAGGAGTCCGCCGGGATGCTCGTGGCGCGGGTGCGTGAGGATAGCTCATCGGCGTGTGCGGCACGCAGGTTGTTTAGCTCGGCGGGGTTGGTGGCGCGCGGCTCGGGGGTTGCGGGGGTGCAGGATTCAGTCATGGTTCCTTGATTCTACGCCTGCGGGATGTGAATGATCTATGTTGCCCCTGCACGGTCTAAATGCTGAAAGACAACCGTATAAGGGTGATTTTTAGGGGTTATCGGGCGGTCAACTACTCAGGAAGAAGCGCACCGCCCCGCACCGGTGGAGGCATAAGCGCCTCGGGTTAGACCGCCGGTACAACGTAGCCGGCACAATATAGCCGGTGCAACGTAAGAAGGGTGTGTGCCGTGTTCAGTGAACACGGCACACACCCTTTCGGCATACCGACTATTACCGGCTGCTATTCGCTGTTACTGGTTGTCGAGGACGTACTGTTTGAACTGCTCGTCCCGGCGTTTGAATTCTTTAAGTTCATTCTCCAAGGCAGCCTGGTTCTTGGCGACGAGCGGCTTCTGGTACTGCGCCTCCAGGTCGTAGAGCTTCTGTGAACGGCCTACATCCTGATTGCACTGCGCCTGGATAGTGGCGATTCGAATTTCCTCTTCTGAGGGGGTGGTGCTCTGACGAATATTCTTTTCTTCCTTGACGGTCATCTCACTATCGGGGGTGAGACCCTTATCCTTGACGCATCGCTTCCATTCGTCGTCGAGAGATTTTTTGAGCTGCCTATCCCCTGCGGCGTTTCGAGCGTCGGTTTCCAAACGCCTATACGTGGCGGAGCCGAATGGTATCTCTCCGATTTTTGCCATCTCTTCGCTGGCGCGCTGATAGCATTCGGTACTGACATCCGGGCCAGGGTCGGATGAGGGCGCAGGGGAGGACAGATCCAGCGTATTCGAGTCGTCGCTCTTGTGGAGGCCGTACTTTTGGGCGTACTCAACGTTCCAGATTCCGTAGGTCCTGCCGAAGTTCCTGCCGGCCCCCTCGGTGCGGACAAACATCTTGTAGTGTTGCCCGTGTTCGGCAAAGCACTTTTTGCGGGCGAGCTCAAGGGCTTTGGTGAAGTATTCGTCCTTGCCGGTGGTGTCGTATGCGTCCAGGGGTAGGATCACCTGGTCATTTTCTACGTCGAAAATCGCGCGGGCACTTTCGTCCTTCTCCAGAGAAGGGCCGAAGGAGCAAGAGGACAGCACAGTGCTGATGAGGGCAGCCGCCATAAGCTTTTTCAAAGCTGACATGGTGTATATCCAATCTGTTACGGGGAGCCCGTGGCGTCGCGGCCACAACCCCCCCCGTAGACCACGCGAACGATGTGGCCTTGAGAACACTTCTTGAGAAGGTGACTTAACAATACCCCTAGTGGAGGCTAGTTTGCCCCCAATAGGCTGGTGCGTGCAATAGAAAATTTTCTGCCGCGTGGCGGGTTCGGTGTCGGTTGCGGATTTGCCCGGTGAGATTGCGCAGGATAGGTGGGCGCACCTGATTTGGTGCCCCGCCCGCCTCGCGCCACAATGAACACATGACCGCAGAAGACACCAACACACTAACCAGCGCCAGGCTCGACCTCTGGCTCTGGTCGGTGCGCATCTTTAAAACCCGTTCCCTCGCCGCCGACGAATGTAAAGGCGGCCACGTGCGCGTCAACGACGCCCCCGCCAAACCCTCCCAAAAACTCAAAAAAGGCGACGTGGTGCGCGTGCGCTACCCCGGCTGGGAACGCGTCTTCAAAGTTGAAAAACTCCTCGTCAAACGCGTAGGCGCCCCCATCGCCGTCACCTGCTACGAAGACCTTTCCGGCCCGCGCCCCGCCTACCTCTCCATGCCCCCGGTCGCCAAACGCGAACGAGGCAGCGGCCGCCCCACCAAGAAGGAACGCCGCGCCCTCGACGAACTACGCGGCCGAGGCGCCTAACCGCGCATCTCGCGCGCCTATCTCGCAGAGTGCACCCCGCCCCGCGCGCAGGCACCCGCCGCCGCGGCGGAGAGTAGCCTAGAAGGATGAGCACACAGAAGCACCCTATTGCTGAACCCAGCGGCACCGAACCCGGCGCGCCCGCTAAAAATGCCGCGAATACCGCCGCGAGCCCCAGCACCAATGCCGGTACCAACACCGCCGAGCCTTCGCTGAACCGACGCATCCTCGCGCTCGCCGTACCCGCCTTCGGCGCGCTCATCGCCGAACCCATCTTCGTGCTCACCGACTCCGCCCTCATCGGCCAACTCGGCAAGGCAGAACTCGCCGGCATGAGCATCGCCGCCACGCTCGTCACCACGGTCGTGGGCCTCATGAACTTCCTCGCCTACTCCGTCACGCCCGCCGTGGCGCGCGCCTTCGGCGAGAAGAACCTGCGCCGCGCCTGGCAGATCGGTGTGGACGGCGTGTGGGTCGCCTTCGGCCTCGGCATGCTCCTCATGATCGCCGGATACGCCTTCGCAGACCCGCTGCTGCGCGGCCTCGGCGCGACCGACGAAACCATGAGCTACGCCCTCGACTACCTGCACCACTCGCTGTGGGGTATTCCGCCGATGATGATTATCCTCGCGCAGGTCGGCACGCTCCGCGGACTGCAAGACACCGTCACCCCGCTCAAAGTCGCCACGGTCGGCACGCTCGTCAACATTGTGCTGAACTGGTTGCTCATCTACCCGGTCGGCTGGGGTGTCGCCGGTTCGGCGACCGGCACCTCCCTCACCCAGTGGGGCATGGCTGCCGCGCTCGGTGTGGTCATGATGCGCGGCACCCGCGAGCACGCCGTCCGCTGGGCACCCGACGTCGCCGGCATGCGTTCGGTGCTCTCGCTCGGCTCCTGGCTCATGCTGCGCACCCTGTCCATGCGCATCGCCTCCCTGCTGACCGTGTTCGTCGTGGCACGATTCGGCACCGAACACACCGCCGCCTACCAGCTCGGTATGGGCGTATTTAACCTCTTCCTCTACGCCCTGGACTCCCTCGCCATCGCCGCCCAGGCGCTACTCGGCAAGGAACTCGGCGAACGCGACCTGAACGTAGAATCCGAGCGCGTGAAGGTGCGCCAGCTGAAAAACCGGCTGCTGCGCATGAGCCTCATCTACGGCGTTATCACCGGCCTAATCTGCCCTCTCATCGGCTTCTTCGGCTCCTGGCTGTTCACTAAGGATGCGCAGGTGGCGTTCCTCTTCACCATCGCCACCGTTATCATTGCCCTCGGCCAGCCCATCGCCGCCTACGTGTTCACCCTGGACGGCATCCTCATGGGCGCGCAGGACGTGAAATACCTGGCAATCGGCTGCTTCATCATGCTCGTCATGTACGTGCCCGTCATGCTCGGCCTGCACTGGGTAGTCGGTGCCGGCACCATGGATGCGCTCGCCGGGTATTGCGGCTTGTGGGCGGCGTATATTCTGTACTTCCAGGGAATCCGCGCGGTCATTTTCGGTCGCCGCGCCCGCTCGGATGTGTGGATGAAAGCCGGTGCCTAGTAGGGGCTTCGCAGAGGGACTTGTAGGGGGCTCTGGAGGTGCTTCTCCGGGGAACTTTGGTGTGCGCCGGGGCGGCTGGACTGGGCATTTTGTGGCGGTACTTCACGCTCTCGCGGAGTATTTCCTGCGGGCGTAACTCGCCACATTTCGTACCGCCGGCACCCTCCGCAGGTGTAGCATGACAGGATATTGAAACCCTCATGCAAAGGATGAAACCGTGACCGTAACCCGCGAAGAAGCCCTCGAAATTTTCGCCCGCCGCCGCGCAACCCGCGCCTACGACCCCGACCGCCGCATCAGCGACGAAGACTTTGCCGCAATCCTCGAATTTGCGCGCCTGTCGCCCAGCTCCGTCGGCACCGAGCCGTGGAAGTTCCTGGTCATCCAGGACCCCGAACTGCGCGAAAAGCTCAAGCCGATCGCCTGGGGCATGGCGGGCGCCCTCGACGACGCAAGCCACCTGGTTGTTCTGCTGGCGAAGAAGGGCCTGCGCTACGACACCCCGTGGATGCGCCGCACCCTCGAAAGCCGCAACCTCACCGAGGAGCAGATGGAGGCCGCACTCGAACGCTACGGTAACTTCCAGAAGAACGACATGAAGGTCCTGGAAAGCGACCGCGCGCTCTTCGACTGGGCATCCAAGCAGACCTACATCGCCCTGGGCAACATGATGACCGGCGCCGCAATGCTCGGCATCGACTCCTGCCCCATTGAGGGTATGAACTACGAGGCAGTGAACGAGCTGCTCACTTCTGCCGGCCTGTTCGACCCGGAGGAGTACGGCGTGTCCGTGGCTGTGACCTTCGGTTACCGTGCCCGCGAGATTGCCCCGAAGAGCCGCCGCTCCATCGAGGACCTGGTCACCTGGGCGTAAGGTTCTGCCGGGCTGTCGGCGAGATGTTCAAGCCGCCGCCCGTGAAAACTGAATATAAAGAAATGCACCGCCCTTACACAGGCGGTGCATTTCTTTATATCTTTACCGCGCGAAAGCACGGTAAGATGCGCTTTTGAAATTTTCGTTCAGGCTATTTCAATAGCTAATGTTCGGACAATTTCGCGTTATGTTTTACTACTTCCTAAACGCCGTCAGACGCATAGAATTCAGCACCACAAACACCGAACTAAACGCCATAGCCGCACCCGCAATCATCGGGTTCAGCAGGCCCGCCACGGCGACCGGAACAGCCACCGAATTGTAGGCGAACGCCCAGAACAGGTTCGACTTGATGGTGCGCAGCGTAGCCCGGGAGAGGCGCAGCGCCGTGACCACCGAGGCGACATCCGAGCGGGTCAGCACGATATCGGCGGCCTCCGCGGCAACGTCCGTGCCCGAACCCATCGCGATGCCCAGCTCGGCCAGAGCCAGCGCCGGGGCGTCATTCACGCCGTCGCCAACCATCGCCACGCGGTGACCGGCCTTCTGCAACTGGCGGACCACCTGCGACTTACCCTCGGGGGTCACGCCGGCGTACACGTTATCTGCCGAAATGCCGACCTGCGAGGCAACCGCCTGCGCAACCTGCGGGGCGTCGCCGGTGAGCAGGATGGGCTCCAGACCGAGCTCGCGCAGCTGCGCCATGGTCTCTGCAGCCTCCGGCTTGGGGGTATCGGCAACCGAAATCATGCCGACCGGCTGCGGGTCGGGGGTGCTGTTCGGGGCTTCACCGTTCGGAGCCTCGCCGCGGGCGACGACCACGGTCGTCAGACCCGCCCGGCGAGCCTGATCCAGCAGCGCCAACTGGCCCTCGCTCAGCTGCGCACCCGCCGCCTGCAGGTACTCGGGAGTACCCACCACAACCAGCTGGGGGGCGCCGCTCTCGGCGCCTTCACCCGCGCCGCTCAGCACGCCGCGCACGCCTCCGGGGACACCCTCAAAGCCGCTCACGCTGGGTGCTGAAGCGCCCTCAGCCAGCACGCCCTGCTCACGGGCAAAACCGGCAATCGCGCGGGCAATCGGGTGCTCGCTCAGCGCCTCCACGGCGGCGGCATCACGCAAAACAGACAGGGAACGTTCGCTCTTGGAATCTGCAGAATCCGGCGAAATACCGGACAAGTCACCCGCCGACTCGTAGTCGCCAAACGTGCCGTAGAACGCCACGGACATCTCGCCGGTCGTCACGGTACCGGTCTTATCCAGTACCACGCGATCAACCGTGCTCGTCGCCTCCAGTACCTGCGCATTACGAATCAAAATGCCCAGCTGCCAGCCGCGACCCGTACCCGCCAGCAGAGCCGTCGGGGTCGCCAAACCCAGGGCGCACGGGCACGCCACCACCAGCACCGACACCGCTGCGTTGAACGCCGCCGCACCGTCACCGGAAATCAGCCACCAACCGACCAGGGTCAGCGCCGAAATCGTCAAAATCACCGGCACGAACACGGCAGAAACACGATCTGCCAAGCGAGCAATAGGAGCCTTCGTCTCCTGGGCGCTGGCCACCAGCTCACCCATCTTCGCCAGGGTCGTCTCGGTGCCCACGCGGGTGGCGCGCACCGTCAACGAACCCGAAGTGTTCACCGTGGCACCCGTAACCGTATCGCCCGGATGCACCTCAACCGGCACAGACTCGCCGGTCAGCAGGGACGCATCCACCGCGGAGGTACCCTCGACCACCACGCCGTCCGTGGCAATCTTCTCGCCCGGGCGCACCAGGAACAGGTCATCCGGCATGAGGTCCTCCACCGGAACCTGCACCTGCTTGGTCACGCCCTGCTTATCGGTGCGCAGCAGGGTCGCCTCCTTCGCGCCCATGCTCAGCAGGGTGCGCAGCGCATCCGAGGAGCGGTGGCGGGTGCGGTGCTCAATTGCGCGGCCAATCAGCAGGAACAGCGTCACCATGGACGCCGAATCGAAGTACAGCGGCGCATGGTGGCCGGTAAACATCGACCAGAAGCTGCCGCCCGCATGGTGCACGTGCGCCGTCAGTGCCGGGTTCATGAGCAGCTGCGCCAGCGAATAGAAGTACGCCACGACCACGCCGAGGGACACGAGCGTATCCATCGTGGAGGAGCCGTGACGGGCATTGATGAGCGCGGCGCGGTGGAACGGCGCGGCGCACCAGAACGCGACCGGCGCGGTCAGAATCGCCACGACCCAGCCCCAGTTCGGGAACTGGAACGCCGGGAACATGGAAATCAGGAAGATGGGCACACCCAGAATCGTCGCGTAGATAATGCGGTCGGTGAAGCCGCCCTTCATGCTCGGGGTGGTGTGCTGACCGCCGCCGTCGGATGCGCTCGCATCAGTCGCGGCGCCCACGCGCGGGCCGTTTTTGAGGTGCGCCTTGTAGCCGGCGTTGTTGATGGTCTCAACAATCTGCTCGTCGCTCACGCCCTCGGGTACGATGACGCGCGCGGACTCCAGCGGCAGGTTCACCGCCGGGTCAACACCGGGGATTTTGCGGAGCTTACGCTCCACGCGGCCCACGCAGGATGCACAGGTCATGCCCTGAATGTCCACGTGGATAATTCGGGTTGACTCCGTTGATTTTGCGGTCGTTCCGGCAGGATTAAAAAGAGAGCGCTCACTCTGTGATGAGGTCTCGCGGGTGCTTGTTGAAGGCAGTGTAGAAGACACAATACTTCCTCAAAAATAAAAACAGAGGGTAGAAAAAAGGTACACCAAGCCGGGGGAGGGGCCCCGAAGGACCCCGCCCCGGCGGTGTTTGGCGCAATGTTTAGGGTGCGCCGTCGAGAGCGCGTGAGGGTGAAAACCGCGAGGCTGTGAAAGTGGCGGCGCGAGTAATGCTGCCGCGGCTTAGTGGTCGCCGGGCAGCCCATCCGGGCGGGTCGTGTGCGGGCGAATACCGGTCACCTTCGCGCCTCGATCGGAGACGCCGTACGCGCGTTTCACAGCGGCCCGCGGGAACGGCGAAGCGTTCGCCTTCTCGCGAGCCTTCAGACCTTGCTCGTGCTCGGCGGAACGCTTATTCGCGCTCGTGCCGCCACGTCGTGCGGCACCGGGCGCATCCTCACGCGCCGTATATTCGGGGCTCTGCTTGACCCAGGAATCGACCAGGGCGGGGTCCAGGCTCATCTGCCGGGCGACGCGGGCAATCGCGTCGCGCAGGTGCATGTTATCGACGCCGACGAGGGTGCGAACCGCGCCGACGACCATTGCGATGTAGTTAGCCGGGTATGCCATGGTGACTCCTGGGTGTGGGTTGCTATGTCTAGCGTACCGGTTTGAGTTGTCCCGGGGCTGTGTTGTGTGGCGGTCGATTAGACGGCGGGGGTGTAGCCAGCCTCCACGATAGCGTCCGCGACAGCCTGGGTGTTGAGGGTGCCCTCGTGCTCAATGGTCACGGTGGAGACGCCGTCCTTGACGACGTCCACGGTCACGCCGGTCACGCCGGGAACTTCGCTGACCTCTTCGCTGACGCTCATAGCGCAGTGGTTGCAGGTCAGGCCGGTTGCCTTAACGGTGGTGGTGCTCATGATGATTTCCTTTCGGTAATGGGTTGAAAACTTGGGGCCGCCGGATGTTTAGTGCGGGGCGTTTAGCTGCGCATGAGGCGGGAGATGGCGGCGGTTGCCTCTTTGACCTTGGCCTCTGCGATGGTCGGGTCGCCGGTGCGTTCGGATTCGACGGCGGCGCCGGTCACGCAATGGCCGATATGCTCTTCGAGCAGGTTCAGGGAGACAGCGTGGAGCGCCTTGGAGACCGCGGCAACCTGGGTGAGGATGTCGATGCAGTACTTATCTTCGTCGACCATGCGGGCGATGCCGCGAACCTGCCCTTCGATGCGGCGCAGGCGCTTGAGGTGCGCCTCTTTGGTGGAAGCGTAACCGTGCTGGGTTTCGGGCGCCTCGCCGCCGCAGCATGCGCCGGTGTGCGCCTCGGTGGGCTCCTCAGTGGGGGCGCCGGATGCGGTGCTGACCTGGTCGGATGTGCTGTGGCAGCACTGGTTGCTAGTGGTTTCCATGGCTTAAGTGTATACCCTAGGGGGGTATCCCGCAAGGGGTTGTTACGAGTTGTTACGCGGTAAGGATTTTCATGCCGAGCTGTTTATGCCGAGCTGGTTACGCCGAGAAGCCACATGTGTTTCGAACAGCCACATCATAATTGGCTTCTGGAAACACATGTGGCTTCTCGCTATGGGGCTGTAATCCGTACAGAATTTGTGCCATGGTTTAGTGTCTTCGACCATGGCTTTTAACTACGACCAAAGACACTAAACCACAGCAGAACTTTTGGGCACACAAAGCTGGCGGCCCCGAACACTTCCGTATCCGGGGCCGCCTGCTGCGGTTATTTATGTGTTGAGTTAGAACTGGTTTACATGTCGGGCCAGTCGCGGTGTAGCGAATACTCCGTATCCCCATCGCCATTATCGTTCAGGTGCCAGCGCTGACCGGTGCGAATATCGGCCTTGCGCAGACGCGGGTTCGGGTTATCCTTCTTACCCATCGTCGGGTCATTCTGGCAGCCCCAGCGGGTGTCATCCTCTTCGCAGGAGCCGGCCACACGGCCCACATCAACCCACCACACACGCATCAGCAGCGGGTCAACGGTATCTTTCGTCAACACGACATCCAACGCCTGCCAATCGCCGCCGTTCACACGGAAACGACCAGAGTATGACACCGTTGCGTAGGCGTGGAAATTGCCTGAGCGTTTGTACACATAACTGGTGGCGGTCTTGCGTGACTCTTCGCCGCGTGCCCTGCTAACCGGCTTGCCCATGGTGTAGAAAGTATCCTCGTCGCCGTTGCCGTATTGGATGGTCATTTGGGTGGGGTAGGATTCTATTTCTACGTGGCCGATCATGAGGTCGCCTTCCCAACGTGCGGTGGGTGCGTCGACGTAGAAGTTGACGGCTTGGTTCTTGTAGACGTTGGGGTTGTCGTTACCCTGACCAGAGCCAAGGTTGTAGGACTGTTTTAGTACGGGGGCCTGGATATTGGTGTTAGCGAATTGGTCTTCGATTTCTTGGAGCATTTCTTCGATAGTGGGTCCCTTGGGGGTTTCTTTGGGGTTGGTGGGGGTGAGGGTTTTAGTGTCGTTGGGCTTGCAAAATACCGTGTCCCCATTGGTAGTTGATTCAATTGGCTTTTCTTTGACGCGGGCGTATTCGCCGGGTTTCATAGCTTCATCATGGCACGCAGCCTCGCCGGGGCGGCGGTTTGCTGTTTTGCGGGCATACATTTTGGCGCCTGTTTCATCGGTTATTGATTGGTAGTTGTTATTAAACCAATTGACCCAATTCTGGTAGTCGTTTGAAAGAGCCTGGGGATTGTTCGAACTATCACTGGGGACCTTGGAATTATCCTCTTTATTTGTATTGGTTGAATCGCCATCGCGTTCTACTGGCCTATTTTTATGGGTTTGAGATGTCTTATAACAGTGCCCATTAGAATTTTTACATTCTTCACTGTATGCATTTTGGATACTTAGAAGGGATATCGACAGAATGGATGCAAATAATATGCGCATGCACTTAGAATTAATCATGGTTTATGCATCCTTAAAATTATTTTCTGTTCCGCTTCCGATAATTTTCCAATATCCCTCGGTATATTTAAAAAAGTAGTTGAAGAGATCATCATTTTTATCTGTATTTGCTCGCTTGGTAATTTCTCCATCGGAGTCGATATACATAACGGTGCTCCAGAATCGGCGGAACTTCATGCGGTAGATTTTCTGTTTTTCGTCATAAATTAGGTCGCCCTCAACTTGATAGGAATCCAGACCGTCCACAACCCAACCACCACGCTTGTAGAGATCTTCAATATATTCATAAAATGGATATTCTTTAGAAGTTTTTTCAACATACTGGATGACTGGCGCACAATTTCCCGTTTGAATAGCGTAGTTATGGGCATTCAGCCAGTCTTCCATCATGCGGCTGAGGCCTTCTTCGGTCTCGGGGTACTGTTGCGGCTTGGCTTTCGGTAGAGGAACATTCTGTGCAGGGCCATACGCGTCAGCCTTACGGTACTCGCCGTCGGGGGCCTTCGAGCCACCGGAATAACCGCGGGTAATGACCGGGCTCGGAGTAGCCGATGCAGAAGTAGCGTCAGATGCCGCAGCAGAAGCCGACGCCGACTCGCTCGGTGCGGCGGATGCGGTGGCTGCCGCCTCGTTAGAAGCCTGCTGGCCGCAGGCGGTAAGCAAGGCTCCCAGGCCCACAAGCACGCCGCTGCCCAGCAGGGTGCGGCGGGTCAAAGCGGAATCAGGTCCCATTGGGTGCTCCAATCGTCGGTGATGGTGTGTATATGTACTAGTCGAGAAGCTTTCTTTAGGTACAGCAACGTATCCAAAAGCGCCCAGACTAGGTGCCTCGCATTATCGATGCACCGGTGCATCGCTTTGGGTCCCGACACCACCTTACAGGATGTTTGCCATCTTTTGCAGTCTTTTGAGGTTTTTGGTGGTGAAAGTTCGTTGTTCGAGCGTCTTCGTCTGCCGGGTGGTGTGTGCGGCTTCTCGTGTTGAGACTGGTCGATAGGGCGCCTTCACCGCGGGTTTAAAACCCGCGGTGAATACACGATCTATCGAAAACATCCACCTAAAAAAGCAGGCGGCCCCGGACACACACGCATCCGGGGCCGCCTGCCGCGGTTATTTACATTCGATTATTAGTCCCATTGACCTTCAATAATCTCCCGAACAAACCTTTTAGGAAGCCAGAAGGAGTGCTTTGTGATGTGGCGACCGTCGGGAAGCTCATCGGTGTCCTCGATGCGACCCCTTCCGACAAACTTACCAGGCTCAATCTCGTAATAACTATTATTGGCGTGCACCTTGGTATAAATGATTTTATTCTTCCTGCTCTGAGGGAAATTAGTTGAAACCCTGACTCCATTCTTGCCGTTTGGCCGGGGTGTGAGCTCAACACCTCGGTTGATAATATCTTTTGTCTCCTGCCGTACCCTCATTAATTCAGGCTCAAGAGATTCGGGGAATCCCCAGAACTTGACCTGATCCAGGCAGAAATCACCGGATTCATTCTCGCGGAAAATTACGAACAGAATCTTCTTTGAAAAAATTTCGGTATATACGTGAGAATCTTCCCATTCCTCATTATCTTCATTTGCAAGTTCAATAAATGAATATGATTTAAAGGAAACATCTTCTTTAATGCTATTGTTTCGCTTAACTCGAATAGCTCGAATCATCATATTTGCCTTTTTGAACTCGGTGGTATTTTCAATTTCCTGAGGGAGGTCAAGAAGTTGCATCATTTTTGTTACAATAGAGTTATTGCGACCCTTGGCGTTAAATTTAACATCAAACTCCTTGCAGAGTTCTTTCTCGCTTTTACCTTGATACTGCAGAATTTTTTCTTCAAGAATCTGAGTAAAAGGCTTCGAGGTATCCTTGGTAGCTTGAGCAATACTCTCCAGTTCCTCGGAAGTAAAGATAGTCTCCTGGTAGAGACGTGTTATGTAGCTCTGTTTGAAAGACCAGGCTCTTTTGTTTGCCGGGGTGTCACTAAAAGGCTGAGAGGTAAGGTCCCTTCCCTTGCCGGCACCTTTGCGTGAGGTGGATAGGTACATGCCGTCCCTTTCGGAGAGCTCATGGGCACGCCCTTCTTTAATTTTTTGTGCAATTTTCTGGTAATCGCTAATAATTGTTGGCAAGTCCTCTTCAAGGATTTTTAGAAGATGAACTTTAGCAATTTTATTTTTTAGAATATCTTGGTTTTTGATGAAATGGTAAGGAAGGAGGAGGATGGCCCCTCCTTTCTTCCATGCATGAGATTTGTAAAAATCATCTAGGTTTTCATTCATATAATTAATATTTCCAAGGACCAAGCGTTCTTTGGCGGAAATTTTTTCATCTTTATTTACTTTGAAGGGGGTAACTTTAAGTTCGACTCCTACCTTGTTAAAGTCGGGTTCGGTTGAGCTGTTGGTGGGTATGCCAAAATAATATTTTTCAATATATGTCCCGTACTGCCCCTTTGACGCACTACTAATTTTTTTGTCTGGTGTGGTGGAGGGGGTTTGATTGATGTAGTCCTGATAAGTCTTGTAGGGGGATTCCTGGAAGGCCTTGAGGATATCGACAAACTCCACTCCTACTACTTTTTGAGCATATTTGTAGATGCTCTCGATATCTGAGTCATCATAGTTGAATAGCTCCACTGTCTTTGCTCCTCTGCTTGATTGATATTGCCGATAATCATGCTGTGTTCTTGTTTCATGCTACGTCAGATACGACTGCTGCGCTCTTTGGATCGTCACGGATTCTTGCATAACCCGCTTGATCTGAACAACTATTCTATGCTATAGTATTAGTATTCGAATATATTTACAGAGGACTATAAGGACTACTGACTCATGGATCAGAAAACCACCAGCAGTAGCCAGCCTATCCGAGTTATCGAGCTTTTCGCCGGTGTAGGTGGCTTCCGCTTAGGATTTGAAGGCTATAACGCCAACGGCATGACCCTGCCCTCCGCAGGCCCCTTCACGACTGTCTGGGCGAACCAGTGGGAGCCCCCGGGAACGGTTGGCCGTCAGTTTGCGGCCCGCTGCTACCAGGAACGTTTCGGTGAAGAAGCAAACCTCGAAAACCGTGACATTCACGCCGTACTTGATGACGTCGAGGCGGGCCTCTACGAAATTCCCGACGCTGACCTGCTCTGCGGTGGCTTCCCCTGCCAGGATTACTCGGTTACCAAGCCGCTTTCGCAGTCGCACGGCATTGAAGGTAAGAAGGGCGTGCTCTGGTGGGATATTCACCGCGCGCTCGAACTCAAAACCCCCAAATACGTTGTTCTGGAGAACGTTGACCGCCTGCTGAAGTCGCCCGCTAAGCAGCGAGGCCGCGACTTCGCCATTATGCTCTCCTGCTTCTACGCGCTCGGCTACAGCGTCGAATGGCGCGTTATCAACGCGGCAGAGTACGGCTACCCGCAGAAGCGTAAGCGCGTCTACATTTACGCCGAACACAACGCCCCCGAATGGGATTTGTCGCGCCGCATCACCCACACCGGTGTTTTGGCAGAAGCGTTCCCGGTCAAAACTGCAGAATCTGAGGGTCTTCTCTCCGTCTTCGAAGAGCTCAATGAGGCCGATGAGTTCACCATCTCCGATGACCCCTACTACGAGACGGAACACTTCGGAATTGGCGCTAAGACCTCGCCCTTCCAGATTGCCGGTGTTATGCAGAACGGCACCGTGCTCACCAGCAAGGTAGAGCCCGACTACCGCGGCGAATTTAAGACGCTCGGTAACGTCGTTCTTCCCGACTCTGAGGTGCCGGAACAGTTCTTTATTGCTCCTGACAAGGTGCCTTCTTGGGAGTACCTCAAGGGTGCGAAGAAGGAAAAGCGCATCAATAAGGCAAGTGGCTTTGAATACTTCTACACCGAAGGCTCAATGTCTTTCCCTGACCCGCTCGACCGCCCGGCGCGTACTATCCTGACCGGCGAAGGAGGCTCGGGTGCCTCCCGCTTCAAGCATGTTGTGATTGGCGATTCTGGTGCGTACCGCCGTCTTGTGCCCGATGAGCTGGATCAGCTGCAGGGATTCCCCCGCGGCTGGACTGACACCGGCATGAGCGACGGTAACCGTGCCTTCTGCATGGGTAATGCTCTTGTGGTGGGTATTCCGCACGAAATCGGTAAGGCTATCGCCCGCCGACACAACCAATAAGACATAACCAGTAAAACGCACAGGAGGTGCAGTAGCCCAAAAGCTACTGCACCTCCTTTTGCATGCCCGACGGCCTAAACCAGAGCAGACCTAGACTAGCGCCTCCTCAAGCCAGTTCAAGCCCGAGCGGTGCTCATCCAACAACTCAAGAGCCCGGTTAGGCAACTCAACCTTCAGACGAGCACCCGCCAACGACTGATACTGCGTATTCCCCAAGCCGGGATGCAGAAGAAGAGTCCGCGAAGAACTCACACCCACCAGCTCACTATCAAAAAGCTTATGCAGATCCTTGCGCAGAAGCAGACCCTCATCCACACGGTGCTCGCCCTCGCGCGCATAGCTGTACAGGTGCGCCGCATCCAGCGCCGCCGTGTGGCAAGCACCCGTAAACGCACACATGTTTCCGAAGCGGTTCAACAGCTCCTGGCGGAACTGCGGCTGACCTTTACGAGCCCTGACGGTGCGCATCGTAAAACCGCCACGAGGATTCACAGGTACCCCGTGGGCATCCCCCAGAGGAAGCAGGTGAATACCCGAAGTGTTCAGGCTTTCAAGCCACTCAAGGACTTTCGCGGTATCGAGGGCAACAATGCTGTTCTGAGTGTTGTACTTGCCCGGAACGCTCAGATTCTTGAATGAGTCCTTATCTGCTGCGCCAATCAGCTCAGTCCAGGTATCGCCGTAGTAGGCGACGAACCGTTGAACCCTCTTTGCCTCTTGGGGTGGATTCTTGTGTAGTCGTTGAAGGGGTTTCAGACCATCGGGACGCAGGCAACGTCCATCGCATCGCCACAATCCGTCAGACCTGAGAGTCATACGGCTGTTACCGCATCGGGGGCAGACAGTCAGGATTTTGTTCTCATCCGTGACCTCAATCTTGCGAATAACTGCACTCCCAAGAAGAATCGAATTATCTCGAATCAGTACGAAATCTCCTTCTCGGATGTCTTGTCCGTTGGGCACCCTCGAGTCGTAAACGTAGCGGAACTCCAGGGCGTCATCGTAGACTTTGCCGCTGGCGGCGCTTCGGTTCTCTTCGTCGGGAACGGAGCGTAGCAGCCATGCCTGTGGGAGCCGCATGTCAGTTGAAGCGTGTTTGCTCGGGAGGCTGAGGGTAGTCACCACGGACGGGAGAACGAGGTCCGGCAGTGAGGGCGTTGAGTTGTTGTCCATAGAAGCAGCCTAGCAGCCCGGGCGGTTTGTTGCTGCCTGGGTGGTCACCGGCTCACGGGGTAGGGGTTGTGGGCGGCGGGATCCTGTAATTACAAAAATCCTGCCCCGCATCTTCCTCGAAAAGCCACATGTGTTTCGAGAAGCCACGTAACATGTTGCTTTTCGAAACACATGTGGCTTCTCGGCGATTAAACTTGGCGCAATAAAAACAGCACCCCGCATAAGTAACATTCACCAGTCACAATGCTATTGATTCGCATCACACTCCGGTGTTTTTAGGTATTCTTGGGGTAACACTCAGACAGAAGCCCGCCCTCCTCCTCGAAAGGGGCCGCATGAAAACCTTCTGGACCAACCTACCCCTCACCATCCGCGCGGCAGTCATCTTCTGCTACGCCTACGCCGCGGTGCGCATCCTCAACCTCTTCGCTGAGGTGGGCACCGCACCGCTGACCCCGCGCACGCTCCTTGACGGTGCCCTCACCGCCGCGCTCGTCGTCGGTGCTCTCGCCCTGTACCTGGGTAACGCCCTGGGTGCCGCTCTGCGCGCCCGGCGAGAAGGCTACGAGCCCCGTCCGGTCGGCATCATCGTCGCCTACGCCCTCTTCGTGGCGGCGTGTGCCTACCTTGTCTGCCGCCTCATCGCCTACACCGTGGAGGCGGGGCTCACCTGGCTCTTCCCGCCCGCCCTCGACCCGGTGCTGGTCGCGGTGAGTCTGGCTGTTCTTGGCGTAATCAACTATGTGCGCCTCGAGCGCCGTACCCGCAAGGTCTAACCGGGGAGTTGCACCAAAAGAAATCCCTGTAATTACAAAAAATCTCCCGCACCGGGTGGAGCACACCTTCACGGCATGCCCCCCAGTGCGGGAGATTTCTATATCAACGGAACGCCGCAGCCTTCACGCTACAGCGCCGCTGCACCTTACAGGCTCTGTGCCTGAATTGCGGTGATCGCAACGGTGTTGATGATGTCCTCAACGGTGGTACCGCGCGACAGGTCGTTCACGGGCTTACGCAGACCCTGCAGAACCGGGCCCACAGCGGCAGCACCCGAAGACTGCTGAACAGCCTTGTAGGTGTTGTTACCGGTGTTCAGGTCGGGGAAGACGAACACGGTAGCCTGACCAGCAACCTCGCTGCCGGGCAGCTTGGTCGACGCAATAGACATGTTCGAAGCAGCGTCGTACTGGATCGGGCCTTCAACCGCGAAGTCGGGGTTCGATGCGCGCACGATCTCGGTTGCCTCACGCACAACGTCCACGTCTGCGCCAGCGCCGGAGGTACCGGTCGAGTAGGACAGCATAGCAACCTTCGGCTCCACACCGAACTGGCGTGCAGTCTCTGCGGATGCCTTCGCAATGTCGGCCAGCTGCTCTGCGTTGGGGTTCGGGTTCACTGCGCAGTCGCCGTAGACCAGAACGCGGTCTTCCATCAGCATCAGGAAGACGGAGGAGACGATCTTGGTGCCGGGGCGGGTCTTGATGAACTCGAGCGAGGGGCGGATGGTGTTCGCGGTGGTGTTCACTGCACCGGAAACCATGCCGTCGGCGATGCCCTTGTAGACGAGCATGGTACCGAAGTACGAGGGGTCGGTCATGCGCTCGCGAGCAGCCTCGATGGTGACACCCTTGTGTGCACGCAGCTCGGCGTAGGTTGCTGCGAAGTCCTCGGAGTACTCGTTGTTCTCGATGTCGATGATGCGGATCGAGCTGGGCAGCTCAATGCCCTCAGCCTGGCAAATCTCTGCAATCTTGGCGGGGTTGCCGAGCAGGATCAGGTCGCAGAAGTCGCGGCGTGCAATGATTTCGGATGCACGCAGGATACGCACGTCGTAACCCTCGGGCAGGACCACGGAGCGGCGGTTTGCGCGTGCGGTCTCGATGAGGTTGTGCAGGAAGCGCAGCGGGGTCATGGAAGCCGGGCGCTCGATGGACAGGCGGGACAGCAGCTCGTCCTTGTTGACGTGCTCGTCCCAGCCACCCAGGGCGGCGGCCAGCTTGCGCTGGTGACCGCTCTCGAGGGAGCCGTGCACGCGGGAGACGGCGCGTGCGGACTTGAAGGTGTCGTGCTCGGTGGACAGCACCGGGAAGGGTGCGTTCTTGATGAGCTCGCCCACGGCGGTGTGCTGGCCGGAAACGTCGTCCAGGCCGCCGGTGAGCAGCACGCCCGAGGGAGCGGGGAAGGACGGTGCCAGTGCGGAGGCCAGGGTTGCGGCCACGATGTCTGCACGGTCGCCGGGGACAATCACGAAGTCGCCGTCGACGAACTGGCCCAGGAAGTTGGAGACGGTCATGGCGGCGACCTTGATGCCGTGAATATCGCGGCTGAGGTCCTCAGCCTTCACGCCGGCGGTGTCGAGCTTGAGGGCCTCGGCAACCTCACCGACGGTCGGAGCGGTCAGCTCGGAAATCTCGGGCAGCACGTAGACGGGCAGGTTTGCCTCGCCGCGCTTGACGGACTTCTCGATGTCCTCGCGCAGGGTGGGCTCTGCACGGTTGACGATGACGGCGAGCAGGTCAGCCTTGGATGCGGTCAGCTCGGTGCGGGCCACGTCAACGGCGGTGACTGCCTCTTCGACGGTGGCTTCCTGCGCACCGACGATGGCGACGACGGGCAGGCCCAGGTCGCGTGCAATCTGGACGTTCAGGTCGAATTCGACTGCGAGTGCGTTGGCGGGCAGGTAGGCGCCGTCAACAATCACGACGTCGCTGTTGGCTGCGACCTTCTCGTAGGCGGATACCGCGCGGGAGGAAATCTCTTCGGTGTCGCCCTCAGCGATGAGTGCGAGTGCGTCGTTCATGGAGACGGCGCCGCCGACCTGCTCCTCGGAGAGGTTGAAGTGCTCGCGAATCAGGCGTGCTACGGGGTCGTCAGCGATGGTTGCGCCGTCGAAGACGGGGCGGAAGAAGCCGACGCGGTCCGCGCGCTTAATCAGGGAGTCTGCCAGGCCCAGGGCAATCAGGGACTTGCCCGAGTTCGGGGACGTAGCGGAGAGGTAAAGACCGGTGGTCATATTCTACTTTCCTTCGGTGGGGTGGCGTTCGGCGCCGGTACCGCGCGTGCGCAGGGGTTCCCTGTGTCTGTGCGGTGTGCGTCGAGCGTAGGTCACTTTCTATGTTAAGACTTTGCGGGTGTGGTGCCTAACAGCGTTCAGGGTGCGATGTGTCGCACGGCGTCCCGGGCGGGGCCGCCGCGTGCCTCGCGGTGCCCGCAGCTGCTGGACTAGCCGTCTGGCCCGCCCGTTTACGGGTTTTACGGGTTGAGGATGCGCGCGTACCGCACGCTGTGGCCGGGCGCCCAGATGCCGCGTGCCTCAAATTCGATGCTGTTGCGCTGGTAGCCGAGGCGCTCGTAAAAAGAGAGCGCCCGTTCGTTTTCGGCCATGACCCACAGGTAGGAGTTTTCGTCCGGGTAGATGACGGATTCGTAGAGTGCCTGACCGAGCCCGGTGCCGTGCATGTGGTTGAGGGTGTACAGGTGCACGAGTTTACGGGTGCCTGCAGGCAGTTCGGGGAGGTTGTCGGCACGTTCGAGTTCCCAGGAGGAGGGCTCACACAGGGAGAGCGCCAGGCCGACCGGCTTATCCCAGTCGATGCGGGTGCCGATGGAGCAGGAGAGCCCGCCGTCGGGGGTCCAGCCGGGCACCTCATAGGCGAAGAAGCCGCGCACGGTGGGGGAGGAGATGTGGCGGTGGAAGTCTTCGAGGTATTCGTTGCGTTCGGCGCGGTGACGAGCGGTGAAGCTTTCCCCGAGCGTGTCGAAGTAGATCGGGTCGTAGGTTTGCTCCATGCAGTCCAGCTGCAGGTTGACGTATTTTTCGGCGTCGGTCGGTTCAATTGGTGCGAGCGCGTAGCGGCCCTGACATACAAATCCCATGGGTTCTAGTCTACTCAGTCGGCCCCTGTGGAGGCGGTTTGCCACGGGTGCGTACGCTAGAGGCGTGCGGGAGCGGCACCCCGGGATGCGAGCGCCGTCGGGCGGCCCGCCCCCGATTAGGTGCGGCGCTGACCGGGGGCGGGTCGTCGGCTAGGCTAGAGGGTATGGCGAAAAAGAGCAGGGCACCGAAGAAATCCCAGAAGGCGCAGAAAACCCAGAAGGCGCAGAAGAACCAGAAGAACCGGGCTGGCGAGGCCGAGAACACCCCCGTGCAGGGTGCCGCCGCTGGCGTGTACCCCATCTCCACGGGTGAGGCGGAGCTCGTCCCCGACGGCTACCACGCCGACGGCTGGCTGCTGCTCATCAACGGCGTGCAGTCCTCCCACGTAATCGTGGGCGAACCCCGCCAGCTGGATTTTGAGTACATGCGCTGGATTGCCGCGGTTGTCTCCTCGCACGTGGAGGAGCACCTGGACGCCGCGAAGCTGCGCATCACCCACCTGGGCGGCGGCGCGTGTTCCATGGCGCGCTATTTCGCCGACCTGTACCCGACCAGCCGCAACACGGTCGTCGAGCTGGATGCCAAGCTCGCCGAGTATGTGCGCGCCTGGTTCGACATCCCCAAGGCGCCGCGCGTGAAGATTCGCGTGGGCGAGGCGGGCGCCGTCACCTCCACGTTTGCCCCGGCTTCCCGCGACGTGCTGATTCGTGACGTATTCGCCGGGGACACCACCCCCGAGGCGCTCACCACCGTCGAGTTCACCCGCACCGTCGCCGAGTCGCTGGCACCCGGTGGCCTGTACATCCTGAACTGCGGTGACGGGCCGGCGCTGACCGGTGCCCGCGCCGAGGCCGCTGCCCTGCTCGAGGTGTTCGAGTACGTGTGCATCGTGGCGGATTCGGCCATGTTGAAGGGTCGCCGCCGCGGCAACGTCATTATTGCCGGCTCCCACGCGCCCCTGCCGGAGGCCGGTTCCGTGCAGGCTGCCGCTATCGCCCGTGAGCTCATGGGTGGAGGCGTGCCCGCCCAGTACTGGGACACCGCGCGGGTGCGCCAGTTCGCGGGTTAGATTTCGGGGATAGGTTAGTTCCTGCGGGGATAGGTTAGTGACGTTGGGGGTGGTTCTTAACCATCCCCAACGTCACTAACCCACCCCTAAAATCGCCAACCCATGACCGAAGCCATTCCGAGATATATACGGCACGGGCGAAACCCCACCGCCACCGACCCCAACCCGATACCATGGTGACCATGCGATACACCTATCTGGGCCCCTCCGGCACCTTCACTGAATCCGCCCTGCTGAGCGTCCCCGGCGCATCCGACGCCGAACGCATCCCCGCCACCAGCGTGCCCGACGCGCTCGCACGCCTGAACGCGGGCGAGGCGGACGCCGCCATGGTGCCCATCGAAAACTCCGTGGAGGGAGGCGTGAGCGCCACCCTGGACGCTATCGCAGCCAGCGAGGGTGTACGCATTATCCGCGAGGTGCTCGTGCCGATCCGCTTCGTGCTGGTCGCCGCGAAGCCCATCAGCATCGAAGACGTCAAGACCATCTCCACCCACTCGCACGCCTGGGCGCAGGTGCGCGGCTGGGCGCAGGAGAACGTACCCACCGCCGCCTACCTGCCCGGCTCCTCCACCGCGGCGGCGGCTGTCGGCCTGCTCGAAGAGGGCTGCACCTACGATGCGGCAATCTGCTCCCCGGCGCTGCTGAACTACCACCCGGAACTGCACGTACTGCAGGACAACATCGGCGACAACAAGAACGCCGTAACCCGCTTCGTGCTGCTCTCCCGCACCGCCGACATCCCCGAACCGACCGGCTCCGACAAGACCACCCTGACCGTGCCGCTGCCCGCCAACCGCGCCGGCGCCCTGCTCGAACTGCTCGAACAGTTCTCGGTGCGCGGCGTGAACCTCTCCCGCATCGAATCGCGCCCCACCGGCGAAGGCATGGGTTCCTACTCGTTCAGCATCGACGCCGACGGCCACATCTACGAGGCACGCATGCGCGACGCCCTGCGCGGTCTGCACCGCGTCTCCCCGACGCTGAAATTCCTCGGCTCCTACCCGCGCGCCGACCACGAAAACACCGAAGTCGACAGCATCCACTCCGACGGCTCCTTCGACTCCGCGCACGAATGGGTCGAGTCGCTCTTCCCGAACGGCCGCCCCGCACAGCTGCAGCGCCGCTAGCGGCACCACTTACAACATCACCGGCGGCACCACCAGCCGGCCGCCGCTAGACACCCCCGCACCTACCCGCGCCCCACCAGCGCAAACCCCGCCCACAACCCACCGCAAGATTAGGTAGGATAAAACAGTGATTGATATTAACCTCCTCCGCGAAAACCCCGACGTCTTCCGCGCCTCTCAGCGAGCACGCGGCAAGGACGAAACCCACGTCGACCGCATCCTCGAAGCCGACGCCGCACGCCGCGCACTCATCGGCGAATATGAGACCCTGCGCGCCGAGCAGAACGCCTTCGGCAAGAAGGTCGCCAAGGCACCCAAGGAAGAAAAGCCCGCACTCGTCGCACAGGCCAAGGAACTGGCCGCCCGCGTCAACGATGCGAAGGCAGCCTCCGAGGCGAAGACCGCCGAATACGAGGAACTGATCAGCAGCATCGAGAACCTCATCATCGATGGCGTGCCCACCGGCGGCGAAGACGACTACGTGGTCGTCAAGAAGGTCGGTACCCCCCGCGACTTCACCGCTGACGGCTTCGAGCCGCGCGACCACCTCGAAATCGGCGAGCTCGTCGACGGCATCGACATGGCCCGCGGCGCGAAGGTCTCCGGCGCACGCTTCTACTTCCTCAAGGGCCAGGTTGCCCGCCTGGAGCAGGCACTCATGTGGATGGCGCTCGACCTGGCAACCGAGCACGGCTTCACCATGATGACCACCCCCACCCTGGTACGCCCCGAAATCATGAACGGCACCGGCTTCAACGTCAAGCACGACGACGAAATCTACCGCCTGGAACGCGACGACCTGTACCTGGTCGGCACCTCCGAGGTGGCGCTCGCCGGCTACCACACCGACGAAATTCTCGACTTTGAGAAGGGCGCAAAGAAGTACCTGGGCTGGTCCTCCTGCTACCGCCGCGAGGCTGGCTCCGCAGGTAAGGACACCCGCGGCATCATTCGCGTGCACCAGTTCAACAAGGCTGAAATGTTCGTCTACTGCCCCGTCGAGCAGGCAGAAGAGATGCACGAGAAGCTGCTGTCCCTCGAAGAGGAAATGCTGCAGCGCTGCGGCCTCGCATACCGCGTGATTGACACCGCCGCAGGCGACCTGGGCACCTCCGCAGCCCGCAAGTTCGACTGCGAGGCGTGGGTCCCCACCCAGGGCACCTACCGTGAGCTGACCTCCACCTCGAACTGCACCACCTACCAGGCGCGCCGCCTGAACATTCGCGAGCGCACCCCGGACACCGTGGACGAGGCAGGCAACGTGCGTAAGGGCCGCACCCGCTCTGTGGCAACCCTGAACGGCACCCTGGCAACCACTCGCTGGTTGGTGGCCATCCTGGAGACTCACCAGCAGGCTGACGGTTCTGTTGTGATTCCGGAAGCACTGCGCCCGTACATGGGCGGCGCCGAGGTTATCCCCGCTGTCGCTGAATAAGGGATGCCTGCTGGAGTGAGTTCCGGCGGGGGATTTGGTGCCTCGCGCGCTCGGAATCCCCCACCTCCGTCCCACCAGCAGGCAGACGGCTCCGTACGTATCCCCGAGGCTCCAGGCTCGTTACCTCGCCTGATTCGGAAGCCTCTTGAGTGCTCGCGCGCTCGCACCCGGCTCCCTCATCTCTACATGGGTGGCGCCGAGGTCATCCCGGTCGTAGCCGCTGAGTAATCTCAAACTCGGTCGAAAACCCGCTCACCGCGTAAACGGTGGGCGGGTTTTTGCGTGGGCAGGTAGTCTAAGAACTATGCCTCTTTACCGTAAACTCCTTGGTGTTTCTGCGGCGGCGGCGCTGACCGCCTCCGCCACTGGCGCCCGCAAGAAGGCGCGCCGACGCGCTATCGAGCTGGGTGCGCCCTTCGGCGTTCTGCCGACCCTGCCTGCCGGCCCCAGCCGTCGCGTGGGCGTGGTGTACAACCCGAGCAAGCCGGGTGCCGCGGCCACCGTTGAGATTCTGGAACGTATCCTCGCGGCGAACGGCCACCCGAAGGCGCTGGTGCGCACCACCCGCGTGGACGAGCCCGGCTCAGAGGCCGCCCGCGAGCTGATTGCCGAGGGCGTTGACCTGCTGATTGCCGCAGGTGGTGACGGCACGGTGCGTGCCGTGGCGGCGGCGCTGGCGCATCACGAGGGGCCCAAGCCGCGCCTGGGTATTCTGCCGATGGGCACCGGCAACCTGCTGGCGCGCAACCTGTACATCCCGGTGAGTGACGTGGCGGCGTGCGTTGATATTGCGCTCAACGGCGTGGGTCAGGACGTTGACGCGATTGAGATGACGACTACGGGCACCACCGGCGAAGAAACCGAACACACGTTCTTTGTGATGAGTGGTGCCGGCTTTGACGCGCTCGTCATGAACGATACGAACGAGGAGATTAAGGCGAAGTTCGGCTGGGTGGCGTACGTGCAGTCCGGCATGAAGCATATGCTGGGCAGGTCGCATCCGGTGCGCATCAGCGTGGACGGTGGGGAGCCCCGCATCCTGCCCATGCGTTCGGTGCTGGTTGCGAATTGCGGTCGCCTGCAGGGCGGTATTCGCCTGGCGGATATGACGGATGTGCACGACGGCAAGCTTGAGGTGATTGTGGCGTCCCCGCGTGACCTGGTGGAGTGGGGCCTGCTGATGGCGAAGGTGATGCGCCGTACGATTCTGGGTTCGCCGCGCATTGAGCTACCGGTGATTCGCCACCTGGTGGGGTCCGAGGTGGTGCTGGAGTTCCCGGAGGGTGCGCAGCCGGTTGAGGTGGATGGCGACCCGGCGCCGTCGGCGCACCGCATTAGCGCGCGGGTGCTGCCTGCCGCCGTGGAGGTGGCGGTCCACCCGGACGTGCTCTAGCGGGCGTGGTTTGCTTGCGCCTGTTTTGAGGAATCGCCCAGGTGGGTGACGTATTCTCAGGGGAGTTGATGTATACACCGAGTACGTCAGGAGACAACCACCTATGAGCAACCAGCCGGCACTTCAGCACACGTATCTTCCGCATCCCGCAGATTATCTGCAGGAGAAGCCGCGCCGTGGCTTCTGGAAGACTGTTCTGCGTATTATCGCCTGGGGCATGTACATTCTGAGTGTGCCCGTGTGCCTGGTGGTGATGGGGGTCGTCATTGTTGGCCTGGTGTTGCTTGGCGGCTCGATTGATAACGTGATTCTTCACTTTGTGGTCATGCTGGTGATGCCTTTTGTGGCTCTGGTCCTTGGCTGTGTTGGGCTGTATTTCTTTGGTGTGAAGATCATTGGTGGTCTTTTCACGTATTCGCGGGCTGATAGCGAGGTGGAGGACGGCGGCGAGCGTTTTGTGCTGGGTACGTACGAGCTCTTCGCTGAGATATTTTCGGGCCTCCCCGACATTGACTTCTTCTAACGGAGGCGGGGTCTAGGGTCTGGGTGGAAGTTGGTTCTGCACCCGAAATACTTATATGTGACCTGGATTATGAAAAAAACAGCGATTTTTTTCACTATTTCCTGAAAATCAGAGGGGATAGTGAAAAAATCGGCGATTTTTTACACTATTTTTCTCGCCGTCCAGTCCGGTGCAGTTCTCGCTTCTAGACGCTGTGAGTCGGCAAGAATCCCGATAGCTAGAGGATCAACCCGTAAACGTAGAAACAGGGGAGGGGGCGCACCGGAGTGCGTCCCCTCCCCGTGTAGAGCTTGCTGCTTTCCGTAGCGCCTAGTAGTGGTAGTGGTAGTGATAGCGGGGGGCCGAGGCGGCCACCGCCGTAGCCGTAGTCGCCACCAAAATGCCGGATAGCAGAACGTTGGCCCTGCGCTGCTCGTACAGCTGCTTGTCCATCATGTCCTCCACGATAGCGTTGTGAATTCGCGTCTCGCGGGCCTGCTCCTCCATGCTCAGGCGCACCCACAGCTGGTGCCTCTCCTGCTCGTACAGGTTCAACGCCTCCTGCAGGGTGTAGGTGCGGCCCTGGCGAACGTACTTGTACAGGGTATCCGCCGCGTTCGGGTACAGGTAGTCTTCCGGGAACCAGTGGGAGAAACGCTCCATGTACTCGTTGTGCACCTTAGACAGCTCGGCGATGGCCGGCTCCTCATAGTCGCTCCACACCGAGTCGTTATGCGCGCGACGCTTGTTGTTCTCCCGCTCGACCTTCGCCGCCGCCAGCGGGTAGGCGACAAAGTACATCAGCGACCACCAGAGAGCCGCAATCACAATCGCCGAGACAATCGCCGGCACGTGAATGGTGTGCCACGGAATATCGCTCGAGTGAATCTGCGGGTTGGCGTACAGGTAGCGTAGATAGGCGATCAGCATGATGATGGAGCTGGCAAGGTACGTCCACGGAATCAGCTTAAAACAGGCCACGAAGAGCCGCTTGAGCTTAATCCGAGGGGGCTCAGGTACGGCGGCAACGTATGCCTTCTGCGCGCTCTTCATCGAATCGGCCCAGGGCGCGGCGCGATCCACCAGCTGCATGACCTGGCGGAGGTGCTCCAGCAGGTCCTGACGCTGATGCATCTGCTCCTGCGGAATCGGCGAGTTGGTGGAGGGGGCTGGGATGGGAGCCGGACTACTGGCCGACATGGGGGTCTGCGACATCGGGGTGCCCTTTTCGTAGTGTAAAAGTGTGTATCTGCGTGCTACTCGTGCGGTACGGCGAACGTGAGGAACCTACGCGGCCGTCCAGGTGACGTACTTGTCCTTGGCGAATTCGTCGGTCACCTGCGGCTGCTCGGCGGGTACCCACAGGGCCCAGTCGCCGTTGTGCCACTCCATGGTCGTCTCAAAGTAACGGTAGGTGCCTGACGGGGTTTGGAAAAGAATACGGATGACGGCGCGTTCCGGGGTGTACGACATGTAGCGGTACCCCATGATGCGTACGACGGTGCGGGTCGTCGTGTCCTGCAGGCGGTCCTTGGTGATTTGCTCCGCGCCGGGGCCGATGACGGTCGGCAGGTACGCCTCCGGGCTGTCATTGACGTGGATGAGTGCCCACGCGGATGCGTACAGGGCACCCTGCGCCGAATGCTCAAAACAGCTACGAATCGGGGATTCCACGACGGGGCCCGCGGTCTGCGAGACGGGGCCTATCCATCCCGATTCGGTGGTCACCCACTGGGTGTCCGTCGGTGCGGTCTTCAGAACGGTCTTGTCTGCGGATGCGCCGGCCCCGCAGGTTCCGGGTTCGGCCGCAGCCTGATTGGGGGAGCCTAGATGCTCGACCGGGGAGGCTCCACCTCGCGGCACCATGAAGAGCAAGATGGCGAGGACGATGAGGCCGAGGATGTAGAGGAAGACGTAAACTCCGCGTGGGATGCTCGAATGGGGTGTTTGCTGCAACGTGTCTCCAATCTTTGCGCTCCCAGCGGTGGGAACGTGGCGTGGCCCGGCCCCTTGGTGCGGGGGCTGCTTTCGTAGAGTGTGGAGTGAGTGAAGACGGCGCGAGGCTCCGCGTGCCAATCCACGGTAGGAATTGATGATTCCGAATGGACTGTCGGCGCCCCGGTACAGGTGTCAGATTTACCCTATCACGCCTGCCGCTAGGGCGCTGAGTGAACGGTCGTTCTCTCATGAAGAGAGAGTAGAACACGGCAAAAGGCGCACCCCTTGGGCGCGCCTTTCTGATGCAAAATCCCTGTCTGACAGCGTGGTGGCTTCTATATATTTCACCACCTGCAACCCAGGAGGGCCCATCCATCCAACCTAGCAACTCGGGGTCACTAGTGCCGCCTTCAGGTTTTTGATGCACCATCAGACTACCATCCGTCGGAAACCAGTATCCAGAGGTTTGTCACGCCGGGCGGCACCCTCCCCAGAATGACCGTGGGCGGTGCCTGTTTTCGGCAGTTGGGTTAGGCTGGAATATACGAGGTGCCCCACAAGAAAACGGGGGAGGGGGGCCGCCGCCGGCGCCAGAAGAAGCAGGCCGCGGAAAACCCTGCCGAATAGGCAAAACCCCTCTTCAAAATAATCCTCGTATCTTGAAGGCGGGGCACCTCCAACCCTAAATGTAAGGAGCAGTCATGACTTATCTGAAGAGTAACGCCTGGTACCTTGGCATCTTCGCCGCTGTTGCGGTGTGCTCACCTCTTGCACCCGTCGTGTGCCTGCCAATTTGCGCGGTCTTCATCCTGGCTTTCGGAATTGAAACGGCGGCGCACCGCGCTCGAAAACGTAACGGTCGCGACTAAAATCCCACAAGAATAACGTAGAGGGAACCCGCCCACGGGGTAGTGGGCGGCTCCTACTGACCGACAATCACCAACCACACCTGCGAGGAGAACACTCATGGGAGAGTATTTTGACCTTCCTGACCGTTACCCAGATTTGTTTGAACAGCTCAACAATAAGCAGAAGCGAGGTATTACTCAGACTCTCGCGTCAGCGTGGCTTGATGGCTACGAACATAGTCGCGAAGAGATTGCTCGTCTTATTGATTTAGAGCTAGGTCGCATCAGCTGGGAAGAGTACCGAAAGCAGATTTTGGAACATGCTCTCGCTCTCAATGAGCAGAGGTCACAAGAAGCAAAATCTTCCACCAAACCCAACGCAACCGAGCAGTACCATCCTGTCGACTACCTTCCGGAAAGGGGATAACCATGGAAGACAGCGCCCCCGACTTTGAGGCGCTCCACAAGTACCTCGTAGACAACAGCTCAGAGGTCTTCACCCCGCTTATCGAGGCCGAAGAAGACGACGAAAAACGCCGCTTCTACCTCGCCCTGCAGACCTACTCCCTGCAGCAGAAGCAGCGCATCGTTCTCGCCGACGAGAACTTCGTCGTCTAAGCCGTTTAGGCAGTCTAAGGAGCCGCACATGAAGCCCCAATACATCATCATCGGCGGAGTCAACGGAGCCGGTAAGAGCACCCTCTACCGCACCAACCCGCAGATTTTCGGTGCCACCCGCCGCCTCAATGCCGACGAGAAACTCCGCGCTGCAGGAGGCGACTGGCGCAACCCCGCCGACGCCGCCCGCGCCATGCGAGACACTGTGCAGGACCTGCGCCAAGCGCTCGCGGCCGGTGAGTCCATCCACCAGGAAACCACCCTTGCGGGTAACGCCAAATCCTTCCAGAACCTCATCGACCGCGCCCACGCCCAAGGGTACGAGGTGGCCCTACTGTACGTGACGCTCAACAGCGCCGACACCGCCGTGGACCGGGTCGCCGCCCGCGTTGCCAAGGGCGGGCACGGTGTTGACGAGGCAGATATCCGCCGCCGCTACGACAGCTCCCACGCGAACCTGCAGGTGCTCGCCTCCTCTGTGGACATCCTGCGGGTCTTTGACAACACCCGCTGGTACGAGCCGGTGTACTGGCGTGCCGGTTCAAAGGTGTTGCTCGACGAGCCGAGATACGGTCTGCACCTCAGCTAACCGTCACCTCCCACCCTCACAACCCAGCCGTGAGGCCGACCTGTGAAGGTCAAGAAAGGAACATCCAGTGTCAGATCATTTTGACCTGCACCTGCGCTACCCCGAACTATTTGAGCCGCTCACCGAAGAGCAGCGCCGCAACGTCATGCAGCCCCTCGCCTCATCCTGGCTTGAGGGTGACAACCCCACCCGCGAAGACGTTGCGCTACTCATCGACTACGAGCTGGGGCGCATCACCGCGGAAGAATACGACCGGCAAGCACTAGCGAAGGCGCTCGCCTACCAGGCGCTGACAAGCCAAAACGCGGGTCAGCAGAGTGCAGAGGAGGGCGAATAGTCATGAGTCAGCAGCAGAACTGGGCGGCGTACTTCTACCCCGAGCCCTACCAGCACGTCATGCGGAACAAGCCGGGCATCAATGACCCCGCGGCGCTTTCGCTCTTTGAGCACCGCATCATCACCCGACGAGGCTACGAGCTCACCAAGAACCCCGAGCTCATCGCCCGCACCTTCGACGCCGAGCACATCAAGGCCATTCACCGCTACCTCTTCCAGGACGTGTACGACTGGGCGGGGGAGTACCGCACCGTGGACATGTCCAAGGGTGTGAGTGCTTTCGCGAGCGTTCAGGACGGGCCGCTGAGCATTGATCGGTACCTCGACTACGTTTTCGCCACTAGCCGTGCGACCGACTGGGCGAGCCTGAACCATCAGGAATTTGTGGAGGTTGCCGCCGCGATTTTTGCGCACCTGAACCAGGCGCACCCCTTCCGCGAGGGTAATGGTCGTGCGACCCGTATTTTTATGGATCACCTGGCGGCGCGTAGTAATTTCCGGTTTGATTATGCGCGTGCTGGCCTTCGCGGTTGGCACCAGAGTTCTATGTTTAGCGGCCCGGATCGTGGGTATTTTGAGGTGCATCCGGAGGAGCTGCATCAGCTGTTCGGCATCATCACTGTGCCGCGTGACGCCTAGCCAGGGCGCTATAGCCCGCCGGTGAGATACCCGGTTAGGTCATTAAAAACGGATGTCCGTCACCCAGCGAGGTGGCGGACATCCGTGCGTTTAGCCGTTGTTCTTTCCGTACCGGAACCCGGTGTTAGTAGGTGCGCTTAGTCAGTTCACGACGAACCGACTCACGCACACCCGCATCCTCAACCGACGCCAATACAGACGCCAGAGCACGCGAGAGAATGTCCTCACGCATGAACGGTTCCACGCGGGTTGCCTGGTACACCGGCACCATAGCGCGCGAGAGCATCGGGATGAAGTTCGGCTCAGCCCAGGACGGCTCTAGGGCGATGACGCGTGCCAGGGTGGGGGAGTATTCTTCCATCCAGCGCTGGAAGTCTTCTTCGTTGGAGAAGTAGGAGCCGTCTTCTTTGAGTTCGAAGGCTTGGGGAACAGTGGTGTTGGCGGCCTTTGCTTCGTCGAGTTCTTGGGCGAAGTCGGAGACACGTTCACGCAAAGCTGCCATCTGCTTAAATTGTGCGGGAATGTCCTCATCCTGCAGGGCTGCTAGGTAGTTTTCGACTTCGCGGTGATCGGGTTCGCGTAGGGTGGTGCCGGGGGTGGGGAGGGTGGGGAACTGGTAGCCGGTTTCGGTGAGGTGGTTTGCTTTCTCTTCGCCCTTGACGGCTAGTTCGATGGCGGTGTTGAGTAGGTCCTGCTTTGTGTCGGCGTCGATGGGGTAGCGGCCGTATTGGCCGGGGGTGTACTTCTTGTACAGGTTGTGTAGGGCGATGCAGCGTAGGCGTAGGTTGTAGAGGAAGGCTTGCCAGTTGCCGATGGTGGCGAAGCCTTCGTTGATGAGGGTGATCATTTCGTCGATGGGTTCTTCGTCGGCTAGTTCGGTGGTGAGGCTGTCGAGGAGGTGGTTGATGCTTTGGGCGGTGGCGATGTCGGTGCGTAGTGCTTGGGTGAGGGCGAGGTCGTCGGGGTAGGTGATGTAGTGGCCGCCGTCGATTTGGATGAGGTCGTTGTGGGTGATCCATGCGGGGGCGGTGGGGTTGGTGTTGATCATTGGTTTTCTTTC
>NZ_JVSP01000004.1 GCF_001061665.1 Rothia mucilaginosa
TGGGTGCGTCGACGTAGAAGTTGACGGCTTGGTTCTTGTAGACGTTGGGGTTGTTTTCGCCGAGGCCGGTGCCGAGGTTGTAGGACTGCTTCAAAACAGGGGCCTGGATATTGGTGTTAGCGAATTGGTCCTCGATTTCTTGGAGCATTTCTTCGNNNGTGGGTCCCTTGGGGGTTTCTTTGGGGTTGGTGGGGGTGAGGGTTTTAGTGTCGTTAGGTTGGCAGGAGACTGTGTATGTTGCGGTGTCGTCGGACGTGATGGGTTTTTCTCGAATGCGGGTGTATTTTCCTGGTCTCTCGTTTTCGGAGTAGCATTCTGGTTCGCCGGGGCGGCGTTTTGATGTCTTGCGAGCATACATTTTAACGCCGGTCTCATCGTTTATTTCTTGGTAGTTATTTTTAAACCATGTTTCATAATCAAAATATTCTTGGTTGATAGACTGGGAAGTATTTGAGGAATCGCTAGGGACTTCAGAATTTTCCTCTTTATTTTTATCTGCTGTTCTTGATCGGCGATTCGGTGGGTTCGGAACCTTGTAGCAATGACCGTTAGAATCAGGATTTGTGCATTCTTC
The DNA here is from genome assembly GCF_001061665.1 of Rothia mucilaginosa. Taxonomy (GTDB): domain Bacteria; phylum Actinomycetota; class Actinomycetes; order Actinomycetales; family Micrococcaceae; genus Rothia; species Rothia mucilaginosa_A. Next base: position 575 of record NZ_JVSP01000004.1, read on the forward strand.
AGCATATGCAGTTGTAGGGATTATCAGAGAAGCAGACAAAACTGATACGCAGAATATTCCAATATATTTGATACCGCTATTCATCTTTGAGCTCATCTCCATCTCCACTGCCAATAATTTTCCAATAACCATTAGAGTAGCTGAAGAAGAAATTGAATTTATCATCATCTTTGTTGGTGTTTGCTTGCTTTGTAATTTTTCCGTCAGGCTCAATATACATTGCAATACTCCAAAAAACACGAATTTTCATACGGTAAATCTTCTGCTTCTCATCGTAAACAGGTATGCTCTCCTGCTGATATGAGTCAAGTCCTTCGATTACCCAACCTCCACGCTGGTAGAGCCCCTCAAGGTATTCGTAGAACTTGTATTCTTCAGTGCTCTCAGAAACGTACTTTTTGGCGTATGAGCAGTCGCCGGTCTGAATACCGTAGTTATGAGCAACAACCCAGTCCTCCATCATATGAATGAGGCCCTCCTCGTTTTCAGGATACTGAGCAGGCTCATTACGGGGCTTGGGGACGTTCTGCGCAGGGCCGTAGCCGTCTGCCTTACGGTACTCGCCATCGGGGGCTTTCGAGCCACCGGAGTAGCCGCGAGTTACTCGCGGGCTCGGAGTAGCTGATGCAGAAGCAGCGTCAGATGCTGCCGCAGAGGCCGAAGCAGTCTCACTCGGTGCGCCGGAAGAAGTCGAGCCGGCAGCCTCATTAGCGGCCTGCTGACCGCACGCCGCGAGCAGGCCGGTCAGGCCGAAGAGTGCGCCGCCGCTCAGCAGGGTGCGGCGGGTCAAAACGGATTCAGGTCCCATTAGGGGTGCTCCAATCGTCGGTGATGGTGTGTATGTGCTAGTCGAGAAGCTTTCTTTAGGTACAGCAACGTATCCAAAAGCGCCCAGACTAGGTACCTCGCATTATCGATGCACCGGTGCATTGCTATGAGTCCCAGAACCACCCTACAGGAAATTTAGCCATGTTTGCACTCTTTTGCGGTTTATGACAGTCAAAAAACCGCAATACATTATTTTCGCTATCAAACAACATTTGCCTACCGCAACGATGCCTATACTCTTACGGCAACGAAGCCACTTCCGTCAGGCCATCACATCGCCAAAATGCAGGGCCCTACTCCCCCGGCGGCTCCGCCGCATCCTGGCTCAGACGGCGAGCGCGTACATGTCGCGGAGGGCATCTTCTGCCTCGTCGAAGGCGTATCCGCTCTGGCAGAGAGCATCGCAGCGGTTACCGTAGCAGAGGCCGGCGAGGAACTCGCGGTCGGTGACTTCGGGCAGGTGTTCCATGAGGTATTCGCCGTTGTCAGTGAAGAAGTCGTCAATATTGGCGGCGTCCTGACCGGAGCAGAAGGCGCGGAAGTCTTCATCGCTGTAGTAGCCATCCGTGTACATGGGTTTCTCCTTTGGTCGTTCGATGGAGGAATGAGAACGCATCCTTGTTCTCTACCACCAAAGGTACGGGGCACCCCTGACAAGATAAGGGGCTGCACCGCCCCACGCCGGAGAAAACACACAAAAATATTGTGTGACGAGGGATGTTCTGGAGGCGCCCCCCACCGCCCGCATACGCTTCGCGGAGATGAGGCGGTGAAGACTGCTACCCTGCCGAGAAGGCTCCTCCCATGAACGGCGAAAAGCCACATGTGTTTCGAGCAGCCACCAAAGAAGTGGCTTTTCGAAACACATGTGGCTTCTGGGCGGATTACCTCTGGGCGGATTACCGCAGGCTACCGCCGGTTACAGCACGTCACCGCGGGTTATTCTCCGCCGAGGAACGGCATGAAGCGGACGATGTGCTTCTCCAGCTTCTGCTTCACGCGCTTCGCCTTGGTTGCTGCATCCTCGGTCTTCGCACCGCCGAGCTTGCCGCCGAAGAGCGAAATCTTGCCCTTGACCAGGCGGCTGATCTTGCCGGGAATGGTGCGGCGGTTTTCCTTGAGGGCACGGTTGACGACGCGTTGGGTTTCGGCGGAGTCCAGCTCTTCGTCCTTCACGATGGTGTCTTCTTCGCGGGTGCGGCGGTCGGTCACGTAGTGGTGGAAGTGTTCCTGCACGTCGTGGTCTTCGGACTCGTTCAGGTAGGTGTCGAAGTAGTCCTCGATGATATCGCCGCTTTCGCGCAGGTCGGCGTCGTTACGAATTGCGAGGCGCACGCGGTCGCGGAAGTGCTCCACGCTGTCCTGCGCGGTTTCGGAGGTGCCGCTCTCCCCTGCCGCCTTGCCGTGGCGTGCGGCGCGGGCTGCCTTGACGAGCTCCAGGATGTAGAGCACACCGACTTCCTGCTGCCTGACCAGTTCGGTCAGGAAGGATACGCGATCAAACAGGTCAACTGCGGTCGGCTTTTCTTCGCCTTCGCCGGTTTCGCTGTCGGCGCTGTCCTTCGCTTCTTCCTGTTCGCGGCGCAGTTCGCGGGCTTCTTCGTAGATGTCGTTGTAGACACCGGTGTAGCCCTGCATGTCGTAGTCGCTGATGAGTTCGTTGCCGCCGTCGCGGATGAACTCGTCGTGCACGCGCAGTTCCTGCTGCAGTTTAAGCACCTGGTTCATGAGCTCGATGTAGCGGGCCTTGTCTTCGGTGGTGTCCACGGTGATGGAGCCGCCCTCGTCGATGGGGAATTCTTCGCGCAGGTCGGACACAGCCTTGTCGTATGCGGCGTAGGCTTCCTTGTAGGATCGGGTGAACGCGATGTCGAGGGCAGACTGGCCGCTGCTGTTTTCGGTGTCGCCGAAGAGGGTGAAGGCGTCCTTGGTTGCCTGTTCGAGGTCGCGGAAGCACACGATGTTGCCGGAGGGCTTGAGCGAGTTGAGGATTCGGTTGGTGCGGCTGTATGCCTGCACCAGGCCATGCATCTTCAGGTTCTTGTCGACCCAGAGGGTATTGACGGTCTTGGAGTCAAAACCGGTGAGGAACATGTTGACGACGATGAGCAGGTCCAGCTCACGCATCTTCATCTTGCGGGAGACGTCCTTGTAGTAGTTGTCGAAGGAGTCGCCGTCGGTGCTGAAGTTGGTGCCGAACATGGTGTTGTAGTCTTCGAGGAAGCCGTCCATGCGGCTGCCGGTGCCTTCGGTGGCAAAGGTGAAGTTTTCTTCATCGCCGAAGGTGTCGAAGAGCTGCCCGCCGTTGCCCTGCGAGTAGATGATGGCTACCTTGAGCTTCTGTTCGGGGCGCAGGGTGCCGTCTGCGATGCGTTCTTCCTGCAGGGTGTTGAGGGTGTCGTAGTAGGTGCAGGCAGCATCAATAGACGAGGTTGCCAGGATCGAGTTGAAGCCGCGCACGCGCTCTACGTAGTGTTTGGTGACGCCGTTGATGGTGCGGGTCTTTTTGATGTCGTAGCTGGTGGCTGCGCTCTGGTTGGTTTTGCGGTCGTAGTTGTCCAGGATGTAGGTGGCTACGGCTTCGATACGTTCGGGGCTTTCGAGTACTTCCTTGCTCTTTGCGAACTTGGCGAGTTCCTTCGAGTCGGGGGTTTCGGCGTGTTCGGCGGCGATTTCTTCTGCGTAGGAGGTTTCTTCGAGTTCGGCGAAGTGGGGGCTGGTGTTGGTGTATTCCAGGTGGAATTTCAGCACGTTCTTGTCGTTGATGGCGTCAACGACGGTGTAGGTGTGCAGGCAGTCGCCGAAGACTTCGACGGTGGTGGTGCCGGGGCCGCCTGCGGAGTTCTTTTCGAAGATGGGGGTGCCGGTGAACCCGAACATGCTGTACTTCTTGAAGCTCTTCTTGATGGCGGTGTTCATGCGGCCGAACTGGGAGCGGTGACATTCGTCGAAGATGATGGCTACACGCTGGCCGTAGACGGGGTGTTCGGAGTCGGCGGTGATGAGGTTGGACAGCTTGTGGATGGTGGTGACTACGATGTTGGTTCCGCGGTCGGCGAGGCGTTCGCTGAGTTCGCGGGTGCTGCCGGTGGAGCTGACGGAATCTGCCTGGAAGTTGTTGTATTCGAGCATGGTCTGGTAGTCGAGGTCCTTGCGGTCCACGACGAAGATGACCTTGTCGACGAGCCCGGTTTCTGCCAGGCGGCGTGCGGTCTTGAAGCTGGTGAGGGTCTTGCCGCTGCCGGTGGTGTGCCAGATGTAGCCGCCGGCTTCTTTGGTGCCGAGAATCTTAGGGTTGTTGTTGGCGATTTCGACGCGCTTAATGATTTTCTCGGTTGCCGCGATCTGGTAGGGGCGCATGACGAGCAGGTCCTGGCCTACGGTGAAGATGCAGTAGCGGGTCAGGACGTTTGCGAGGGTGTGGCGGGTGAGGAAGGTGCGCGCGAAGAGAATCAGGTCGTTGATTCGGTTGTTCTGTTCGTCTGACCAGTAGCTGGTGAAGTCGAAGCTCTTGCCTGCGGAGCCGCCGGAGGCGGTCTTGCGGCCGGCCTTCTGCTGGTCTTCGACGTGCTTGTGGCGCACGGTGTTGGAGTAGTACTTGGTTTCGAAGCCGTTGCTGATGGCGAAGATTTGGGCGTATTCGAAGAGGCGGTGCTGGTCCTGCTGGAAGCCTTCGTTCTGGTAGCGTTCGATTTGGTTGAAGGCTTCGCGGATGCTCACGTTGCGCTTCTTGAGTTCAATGTGCACGAGGGGCAGGCCGTTGACGAGGATGGTCACGTCGTAGCGGTTGAGTACCTTACCGTTGGGGGCGGGTACGCGGTACTGGTTGATGACCTGCATGCGATTGCGTGCGGGGTAGGCGGCGTCGATGAGCATGATGTTGCGCAGGGCGCCGTCTTCGAGGCGGAAGTCGATGAAGCGTTCTTCCTGGATGAGCTTGGCCTTTTCGAGGATGCCGTCGTTGGAGCGGGCGATGTGTTCGGTAAGTAGGCGGTTGAATTCTTCGTCGGTGAAGTGGAAGCCGCTGTTGGGGCCGTATGCGCCTTCTTCGGGGCGGGTGTTGAGGCGTTCGAGCTGTTCGCGCAGGTTGCGGATGAGCGCGGCTTCATCGGTGAGGCGCGGCAGGTAGTCGTAGCCTTGGGTTTTGAGGGTTTCGATGAGTTCGGCTTCGAGCTGCGCTTCGCTCTGGTGTTCACGCTTATTTTTGTGCTGGGATTCCCATTCGTCGTAGCCGGTTGCTTTGCTACGGTCGGCGATGACGGTGAAGTCGTCTGAGCTGAGGATGCTTTCGGTGCGTCCTTCGGCGGGGCGGGGGTGGTTGGGTACGGTTTCCACGGGGTGCTCCTTTGCGTAGGGGTTGAGTGTGTGGATGGTTGGGCTCGGGGTTAGTGAGCCCGGCCAGTTGGGTTTGGGTTGTTGAGTGTGGTTGAGGTATGTGGTTGAGGTCTAGCGGCCCGTGCAGGGGTGGTGGGTGGCCACTACCCCTGCACGGGGTTCGCGCGTGATGCGCGGTCTGATGCGCGGGTGGCTACTGGTTTTCGCCCTTGCGGGGGAAGGAAAGTAGCTGGTCGCGGTAGTACTCGTACTGGCTGCGACGCGCCGCGAGCTCTGCAGGTAGACCCTCGGAGAGGCTGGTGGTCAGGGTGTCAAAGCGGTCGAGAATATCGACAATGCGCTGCTGCTCTTCCAGGTTGGGGATAGGAATAGACACATTAGCCAGCTTCTTCTTGGAGACGTTGAACCTCGTAACTCCTTGAGCAGTTCGGATAATCTGTTTACGAGCTAAACGGCTCCTAAAAAGATATTTAGAAAACTCGGGGTTAAGAATGCTCGGATCATTGAGGCGATAGCAGATTGAGAAACTATTCAAATATGTTTTCTCGTCAGGTTCCTTCGTAACAACAGATGAAAGACCTGATTCTTCCATATTTTCAGATGATCCAGTCAGAAGAATGTCGCCCTTCATTAGGGAAAGCTGATTCTCTCCTTCTTTTACCTGCACGAAGTCAGGCCAAGTGAAATCGGCTGAAATGTTTTCATATACATTCTTGTAAGAAATGTAGCGCGCACCAGATGAGCCAAAATCATTCTTGGTCTTTCCCTTAAGTCCGCCGTAGAACTTGCCCAGTTCACCTAGAGAAACACGGGGACAGTCGAGGGCTTCGAAGAGTGAATCACGGTAGTACTCGTATTGCAGAGTACGCGCTTCCAGCTCCGCTTTCAGTTGTATTTCCAGCTCCGCTTCCAGGTTCGTGAATTTGTCGAGAATTTCTACAATCGCTTCCTGAATCTCCATTGGCGGCATAGGAGCCAATATAGTCTCAAGACTCTTACCTGACACGCGACGTACTTTGGTCCCTGTAATATAACGAATTTTTTGTCGCTGAAAATTATGGGTCATAAAAAAATATGCGATATATTTTGCATTAAACGAATGGCGATAAATATATGCATCACCACTAACCCCAACAGGCTCTTCCCCTAGCCAAGCAACCGCCTTACAGACATCTTCATCATTTTCACTTGTAGTGGCAATAACAAGATCTCCGGGGTCTGCTTTTCGAAGCTTTGAGTACAACTCAAAATCTGTATAAGACTTAGCCTTAGATGCGAATGCACCATAATGAGTAAAAACCTGACCGTAATGAATAACAGGCATACCTTCGAGAAAAAGATCTTTTTTCTGCAATCCATTACCCCGAATAAACTCACCTACCTCGCCTAGCGGACGGTACTCCACCCCATCCGGGCAGAGCTCAGCCACCAGGCGGTCAATATAATTCGTCACCTCAGCCACGACTACTCGCCGCCTTCCAGACGCGCCACAATAGCGTCAATCTCCACGCGCAGCTGAGCCTGACGAGCCACAATACCCTCAATATGGGAATTCAACTCAACAATGTCCACACGCTCACGCGTATCTTCCGGCTCAACCCAGCTCGACACCGCCAGGTTCGCCTCCTGCTCCAGCAACTTCTCCACCGGAACCAGCGCCGAGAAATGCTCACGCTCCTCACGAGCCGCCAGCACCTCCAGAATCTTCTCACGGTGCGACTTACCCAGAATGTTCTGGTTCGTGCCCTTATCAAAGAGCTGCGAAGCATCCACGAACAGCACCGAATGGTCCTTACGGCGGCCCTTCTTCAACACCAAAATACAGGTCGCAATGCTCGTACCGTAGAACAGGTTGGCGGGCAGCTGAATCACGGCATCCACCACGTTCTGCTTCAGCAGGTACTCACGAATCTTACGCTCCGCAGCACCGCGATACAGAACGCCCGGGAACTCAACGATAGCCGCCGTACCCGCCTCATCCAGCGACGCCAGCATATGCATCGTGAACGCCAAATCAGCCTTCGACTTCGGCGCCAACACCGCCGCAGGGGCGTAACGGTCATCGTGAATCAGAGTCGGGTCGGCGTCACCCTTCCACTTCGTCGAATACGGAGGGTTAGACACAATCGCACCAAACGGCTCCTCAAAATCGCCGCCCGCACCACCGCGGTGCTTCGGGTCAATCAGAGTATCACCGTGCGCAATGCTGAAATCATCCACCGGCACACCGTGCAGCATCATGTTCATGCGGCACAGGTTATAGGTGGTCAGGTTAATCTCCTGACCCACAAAACGCAGAGCATCCGAGTTCTTACCCAGCTCACGCTTAAACTTCAACAGCAGCGAACCCGAACCACACGCCGGGTCATACACGGTACGAATCTGCTCAGCATCACGGCCATCCATGGCAATCTTCGCCAGCAGCTCCGAAACCTCCTGCGGGGTGTAGTACTCGCCGCCGCTCTTACCCGCATTCGCCGCATACATGCCCATCAGGTACTCGTAGGCGTCACCGAAGGCGTCATTCTCGCTATCCTCATAGCCCTTATCCAAGTTCATGTCCGCCACAGCGTCCATGAGCTTCAGCAGGTTCTCGTGACGAGCCGCCGGGCTCACACCCAGCTTGTTCGAATCCAGCACGAAGTCATCGAAAAGGCCCTTCACGTTATTCTCAGACTCGGTGCCACGCGCCGACTCCTCAAACGCCTTGAACACGTTCGCCAGGGTCTCATTCAGGTTCTGGTCCTGACGAGCCTTCGCGTGCACCACAGAGAACAGCTGCGAGGGCAACAGCAGGAAGCCGCGCTCTTCCACCAGCATGCGGCGAGTATCCTCGTCAAAAGCCTCATCAGGAATCTGCTCAAAAGCCTGATCCAGACCGTACTTCTTCTCAACAAAGCGCACCTGGCTCTCAGAGAGGTAACGGTAGAAGAGCATGCCCAGCACGTACTGCTTAAAGTCCCAGCCGTCTACCGAGCCGCGCAAATCATTAGCGATACGCCAAATCGTGGAGTGCAGCTGCGCACGCTCAGCGTTACGGTTACGGTGCTCGTCAGTAGTAGCGGAAGAATCCGTAGACTGCGTCGTCATAGGGGCGGTCAACCTCTCATTAGTAATCGTTTCTACAGTCGAAGAAACGTCAAATATTCGGGACCCATACGGTCCCGGTCGTACACATGCGCCAGCGCGGGTCTAGATGCTGTACTCCGTGGGAGCGTTCATAGCTTCCACAAGCCATTTCGTACCCGGCGGCGCGAACTCTTTCAGTATACGGGTTCCCCCGACCCCGCACGCGCCGGTTCGTCATCGCCGAGCCACTGGTTGTTTCGATAGGTTAGTGTCTTCACTGCGGGTTAAAGACCCACGGCGAAGACACTAACCTATCGAAGGAGCCCCGACCCTTCCCCATAGACAGCGAAAAGCCACATGTGTTTCGAGAAGCCACCAAAGAAGTGGCTTTTCGAAACACATGTGGCTTCTGGGGCGGAGTTATTCTTGACTGGACATCATCATTCTCAAATGAGTCTCCCAATCTTCAGGGAACCCCATCTCGCTCACATGACGTAGTCTAAGCGGCATATAGTCAGACTTAATCAGGGTAATGAGCTTGTCCGTCCACGTCGTACCCGGGGAGACGCTTCTCAGCATAAACGCTATTACTAAGAGAGCTCCATACAATCTTTCACTCTGTCCTCGCGGAAGTGAGGACAGCCCAGGGATAGTACGAAACACGTTAGTCGAAGCAGGAGTAAAACGCCTATTAAACAAACGCCCATGATGTGCACACACATTGCGCACAATGCTCAGCTGTTCACACCATCTCGCTAACGGGTCCTGTCGATAGTATGTTTTCTTGTGTCGAGCTAGCAAAGCTGTAGCATCAACTTTAAACCCGAAGGCAGTCGAAATCTCATGCTGGACAGGTACGGACAACCCACCATACAAAATAGATATATCTGAGAAATCTAGCGTCTCAGCAAGCACCCAGAAAGGGTAACCATCATAGTTCTCTGAGTAGTGACGAATTGCAGCATTACTCTTTTTAGCACGCTCCACACGTCCCATTGCTCTATCAAGCCACCCAGCATGGTCAAAATCAGGGCGGAACAAATCAGAGTCCTGGTAAGCCAGCGGTCCGTGAGAGACAACCCATTCGCCGATACGCGTACGTAAAGCTATTTCTATACGCTCAATTGCATCATGAATTAAGGTACGTAATTTCCGATCAAATTCGTACAGCTGAGCAACTTCTTCAAAAGAAGTACCTTGAACAAATCTATCCTCGCGAAACGGTTTCTTCGGGTCATCTGTAGGCTGTAAAACACGATATGGATAAGAATACCCAGACAGTCGGTAGTAAGAAATATTAGACAACCATTGTCTAGCGAGTCGGTCATCAACCGCCATACCGCGATTACGCAGTAGTGTTATCTGTTCGTTCAGAGTCGTAGCGTTTTTAACCTGTGCACCCATGCTATATGACCTTCCACATAGAAATCCGGCCCGTCTACTCCATCAAGAGTAGCGGGCCGAACGGTTAACTCAAGAGTACAAAAACCAGCACCCAAAAATCAACACATGAAGGATATTTCTAAAGAGCCTACGCCTCCGAGGGCTTCGCGCCGGTCAGGCGGTACGCCTTGTACACGCCCGTCACGTTACGGACCACGTTCAGCACGTGCTCCAGCATGAAGCGGTCACCCAGCTCCAGGGCGAAGCGGTCCACCACGGTGCGATCCTCCGAAGTGTGCACACGCGCATCCAGAATGTTCACGCCCGACTCAGAAATCGCGCGAATCAGGTCGCTCAGCAGGCCCTTACGGTCCAGCGCCTCCACCTGAATCTGCACACGGTACGTAGCGGTCGGCGAAGACGCCCACTCAACCGTCGTCACGCGCGGCTCCTCGTCAGCGTTACGCATGTTCGGGCAGTCACGGCGGTGCACCGAAATGCCGTTGTAACGAGTCACAATACCGATAATGTCATCCGGCGGGACCGGGGTGCAGCAGCGCGCAATCTTCGTCAGCACACCCTCAGCACCCGGCACAATCACGCCGTTATCGCCAATCGCCTTGCGGGTCGACTTCAGCAACGTCTCATCAAAGTCGCTGACCTCAACCTCGGGTGCCGGCTCGTCACCGCGGTGCACCTCAACGAGGGTGTCAATGACCTGCTTCGGCGCGATCTCGTGCTCACCAATCGCACGGTACAGTGACGCCACATCGTTCTTGTGCAGCAGCTGAGCCACCTGAGTCATAATCTCCGGGCTCATCATCTTCTGCAGCGGCAGCTCACTGTTGCGCATGCTCTTGGTGAGCATCTCGCGGCCGGCGAGCAGCGCCTCCAGGCGGCGTTCCTTCGCGAAGTACTGGCGGATCTTCGTGCGAGCGCGCGAGGAGCGAACGAACTTCAGCCAGTCCTCGCTGGGTCCGGCGTCTTCGTTCTTCGTGGTCATAATCTCCACGGTCGCGCCGGTGGGCAGGACCGTGTGCAGCGGCACGAGGCGGCCGTTGACCTTCGCGCCGACGGTGCGGTCGCCGACCTCACTGTGGATGGCGTAGGCGAAGTCCACGGGGGTGGAGCCGTTGGGCAGGGCGATTGCCTCGCCGTTGGGGGTGAGAACGACGATTTCGTCGGTGTCGAGGGTGTCAGCGAGCGACTCGTAGAACTTCTCCGACTCCGGGTTGGAGTTCGAAATCTCCGCAATAGACTGCAGGATTCCGACGTTCATCATCGCCGAAGTCTGGGTGCCCGGCTCCTTCGGGTCCTTCGCGGGCGCGCCGCCACGAGCTGCGACCTTCTCGCCGCGCGACGCCGCCTTGTAGCGCCAGTGCGCCGCCACACCGTACTCAGCTTCTTCGTGCATCTTGTAGGTGCGGATCTGAATCTCAAGCGGCAGGTTGCCCGGACCGTACACGGTCAGGTGCAGCGACTGGTAGTTGTTGTTCTTCGGGTTCTTAATGTAGTCCTTGAAACGGCCCGTCATCGACGGCCACAGGGACAGCACGTGGCCGAGCACGGTGTAGCATTCCGCCTCTTCCTCGACCATGATGCGCACGGCAAGGATGTCGTTAATCTCGTCGAAGCTGCGGCCCTTCGTCTTCATCTTCTGATGAATCGAGTAGTAGTGCTTCGGGCGGCCCGTCACGGTCGCGTCGATGCCCACCTCTTTCAGACGCTCCGTAATCTTGGTGCGTGCCTCGTTCAGGAACTTTTCGAGCGCGGGGGTGCGTTCGCCGACCATGCGCACCATCTCGGCGTAAATCTCCGGGCTCATGGCGGCGAAGGAGAGGTCCTCCAGCTCCCACTTAATCGTGTTCAGGCCCAGGCGGTGCGCGAGCGGCGCGTAAATTTTCAGGGTCTCCTCCGCCTTCTTCGCGGCGGAAGCCTGCGGCACGAAACGCCAGGTACGGGCGTTGTGCAGGCGGTCGGCAAGCTTAATGAGCAGCACACGAATGTCCTTGCTCATGGACAGCACGAGCTTACGAATCGTCTCGATGGAGGCGTTCTCACCGTACGTCATCTTATCCAGCTTGGTCACGCCATCGACCAGGTAGGCGACCTCCTCGCCGAACTCCTCGGTGAGCTGCTCCATCGTGTAGTCGGTGTCTTCCACCGTGTCGTGCAGCAGGCCGGCGGCGAGCACGGGGCCGGTCGCGCCCATCTCCGCAAGAATCGCGGTCACAGCCACCGGGTGGGTGATGTACGGGTCGCCACTCTTACGCTTCTGACCCTCGTGGTAGTGGTTCGCCACCTCGTAGGCGCGCTGCAGCACGCGGATATCCTCGTCGGGGTGGTAGCGGCGCACCGCGCGCACGACCGGCGCGATCATGGGCGAGAAATGAATCGTTTCGCCGTTCGCGTCGGAGGTTTGCATGGTGGTGCGGCCGCCGAAGACCAGGCGGTTCGGCCTGCGTCCACCGGCGGCCATGACGCGGTGCGAGCCGCGGTGCTTCTTCGCGACGGATGCATCCGGCTCGGGCAGGGGAATCGGGCCGGCGGGGCGAACCGCAGGCTTGTCCTCGGCTTCCGCAGCAGGATGCGCCGCGGTGTTCTGGTGTGCTTCCGCTCGGTTAGCGTCAGCCCGATTCGACGCGGGCTGGGAGGGCTTCACCTGGGCAGCCTCGTTCGGCGCGGGGGTCTCAGCGTTGGCGTTCACGGCAGGTTCTGCACTCATTCCAGGCTCCTTCGGGCTCACGATAATCAGCCGCACGCTCGGGTTCCTCATCGTTGAAAGCTACCACCGGGCCGGTTGGCTGGCTCACACGCGGGCGCACAGCTTCTTCTACTCTTATCGTACCCAGCGGCCCGGAAGGCACCAAACTATGCGGCGTTTTGACACGCCCCAACCGCACACGCCCGGGCAGGCTAAACCAGGCACGCTAAAGGGGAGCCGACACCTTTCGGTATCGACTCCCCCAGCATCGGCGAGAACGCGGGCTACTCGCTTACGTTCACGCGATGAATCTCAATCGTCGCGCGGGCCGGCTTCTTGACCGACTTCTTGGCGGGCGCCTCCGCGGAATCCTCGGAGCCCTCATTGCCAGAGTCTTCGGAGCCCTCAGAGTCAGACTCCTCAGCCTCCTCATCGTCCTTGAAGTCGCCGTTCTCAACCTTCGCGGTGTGCTCACGAATCTTAGCCTCACCCAGGCGGAGCGTCGCGTACAGCGGGGCAGACACGAACAGCGTACCGAACATGCCCACCAGAATACCCACGAACAGCGACAGCGACAGGTCCTGCAGCGTACCCGCACCCAGCATGAACGCGCCGATGAACAGGATCGCGCCCACCGGTAGAACACCCACGATTGCGGTGTTAATCGAGCGGACCAGCGTCTGGTTCACGGCCAGGTTAATCTGCTCGGCGAAGGTCGTGTCGCGGCGTTCCAGCACGCCGTCCGTGTTCTCACGAATCTTGTCGAACACCACCACCGAGTCGTACAGCGAGTAACTCAGAATCGTCAGGAAGCCGATAATTGCACTCGGAGTAATCTCAAAGCCGAACGCGGCGTACAGGCCGACCGTCACCACCACGGTGAAGAACAGACCCGCGATAGACGCCAGCGACATCTTCCAGGTGCGGAAGTAGAAGGCCATGCCCACCAGGGCCAGGATTACGAACACCACGAGGCCCCAGAAGGCCTGTCGAGTCACATCCGCACCCCAGGTCGGGCCCACAAACGAGGAGGTCACGTCATTCTCAGAGACACCGTACGCCTCCTGCAGGGCCTTCTTCACCTGCAGGGTCTCGTCGTCGCTGAGCTTGCTCATCTGCGCGCGAATCGTGCCCGGCGCAATATTGGTCACGTGAACCTCGGAGGCGTCCTTCGCCTTCTCGTGAATGACGCGCTCGCCGGTTGCGACATCGACGTGCGCGGTCTTCGAGACCACGAACTCCGAACCGCCGCGGAAGTCAATACCCAGGTTGAAGCCTCCGCCAACCGCCGGAATCAGAACCGAGACGGCCATCAGCAGCGCGGCCAGGGCCAGCCACAGGCGGCGCTTACCCACGAAGGGGTACGAGCGGGCGCCCGAGTGCAGGTCGTTACCGAAGCGGGCAAAAGCATTAGGTTTCACATCGGTAGCCATGCCTAGCTCTCCTTCTTCTCGTCCGAAGCGGAAGCAGCGTCGTCGGAGGCCGACTCCTCAGCCGCACGTTCCGCACGGCGACGCTCGGCGATGCTCAGCTGCTTCTCCTCCGGGGTGCGGATGCGACCGGCACCGCGGTACAGCGGCGTGGAACCCAGCGACTCAGGCGACAGGCCCGAGTGGCGGTGACCCTCGCCGAAGTAACGAGTGTTCGCCAGCAGGGTCAGCGCCGGGTGGGTGAACAGGTACACCACCAGAAGGTCGGCGATTGCGGTCAGGCCCAGCGTGAACGCGAAGCCCTTCACCGAACCCACAGACACCACGTACAGCACCACGGCGGCCAGCAGGTTCACGGCCTTCGAGGCCAGAATCGTGCGGGATGCGCGCTTCCAACCGTGGTTCACGGCCGAGGGAATCGTGCGGCCCGCACGAATCTCATCACGGATACGCTCAAAGTACACGATGAACGAGTCGGCCGTCGCACCAATCGCCACGATCAGACCGGCCACGCCCGCCAGGGACAGGCGGTAGTTCAGGGCCCAACCCAGCAGGGCAATCGCCTCGTAAGAAATGATGCCGGCAACCACCAGCGACGCAATCGTCACGAAGCCCAGCAGGCGGTACTGGAACAGCGAGTAGATGAACACCAGCAGCAGACCGATCAGGCCGGTCAGCAGACCCACGCGCAGCTGCTCCGAACCCAGGGTTGCAGAAATCTGCTGCTCCGACTGGATCGTGAAGCTAATCGGCAGGGCGCCATACTTCAGCTGGTCGGCAAGAGCCTTCGCCTCCTGCTCGGTGAAGTTACCGGTAATCTGCGGCTTACCGTCAGAAATCACGGCCTGCGAAATCGGGGCGGACAGCACCTTGCCGTCCAGCATAATCGCGAAGCGAGCACGCGCATCAGAAGAGTTCTGGGCACGAATCGCGTTCAGGCGGGAAGTGATGTTCTGGAACTTCTCGCGGGCGGCATCGTTGAACTGAATGGTCACAGCCCAACGACCGGTGGTCACACCCTGGCCGCTGGTCTCCTGGGTGTGGCTCGCGGTAGAAATATCGCTACCATTCAGCTCCACGGGACCCAGGATGTACTTCTCCTTGCCGTCGGCGGAGCAGGCCACCATCGGCTTGGTCGGGTCGGCGCTATCCGTGTCCTCGTTGCGGGCCGCGGTGCAGTCCTTCGCCTCGTACTGCTTGTACAGGTCGGCGGTAATCCAGTTGCGGTCCGAACCGTCGGTCGGCTCGGCGGTCGGCTTGGGTAGCTTGTCGTCCGCGGTGCGGGATCCCTCGGCAACCGCGGCGCCTTCACCGGCCACCAGGACCGGGCGGAACGTCATATTTGCGGATGCCTGAATCAGCTGACGGGTCTCGGAGCTAATCGTGCCGGGAACCGAGACGACCACGTTGTTACCCGAGCCGAAGGAGGTGGTGACCTCCGCCTCAGACACGCCGGCGCCGTCAACGCGCTGACGAATAATCTCAACCGCCTGGTTCAGCTGCTCCTGGGTAACGTTCCCGTCCGATGATCCATTGACCTTCGGGGAGAGAATCATCTGCGTACCACCCGAGAGGTCCAGGGCCAGTTTCGGTGCCCAGGAGCCTCCCGAGTAGGTGCTGCCGAAGATGCCGGCAGCCATCACAACCATGAGCAGGACCATCGAGAGGAGCGCCCCTCGCGCGGCTGCAAGCGGTGAACGCTTAGCCATAATGTTCCTTCTATGAGTATTTTCGTGTGTAGATTAGGTGTTCTACAGATTCCTTAGCGGACGCGAAAACCCGACGCCGAGTGCGCGGCGCCGGGTCGTTCGGTCTTAAGTTACTGGGCGGTCTTCGAGGAGTCCTCGGAGACGCCGCCTTCCACGGGAGCCTGAGATTCCGCGGATGCCGGCTCGACGTCCTCGGTCAGGGGTGCGGCGGGGGCCTCGTCCTCAACAACGCTCATAATTGCGTTCAGCGCCACGGTGATAACAACGCCCTTGGCCAGCTCCAGCTGAATCTTATTGTCATCGAAATCGGTGCTGACGACGGTGCCGTAGAAGCCGGAACCGGTCATAACCTGAGTGCCGGGGACGAGAGACTGCTGCATTGCGCGCAGTTCCTCCATCTGCTTACGCTGACGCTTCTGGGCGGAGAACATCATCCATGCCAGGAACGCCATCATGGCAATCATAATCAGGAGGTTAAAATCCATGGTCTCACTTTCACATCCGCACCCGCGCCGCTCACCGCGCGGGTTGAGCGTGCTAAAAGGCGTGGAATCGTAGATACAGTACGTATCCATCCTACGCGAGAGCAGGAGCTTTAGCGCACCGAACCAGCGTTTTTGTGAGGTTTACCTGAGTTTTATCCAGCCCGTGGCGTAATTTTATGTCGCCGGCAAGGCTCGGCGACGCCAACAGAACCTGCAGAAGAGCTGTTGCGAACGCGTAGAAGAGCCCGCGAGAAGGGCGATACCTCCCACGGGCTACTTGCTGTATGTCTTGGCCGGTGCGGCTCTAGAGCTGAATCTCGGGGGCCTCCAGACCCAGGTGTTCCCAGGCTGCGGGCAGGGCCACGCGACCGCGCGGGGTGCGACCAATCAGGCCCTCGCGCACCAGGTAGGGCTCCGCCACGGTCTCCACGGTCTCGGTCTCCTCCCCCACCGCAATGGCGAGGGTGGACAGGCCAACCGGCCCGCCGCCGAACTTGTGGATGAGCGATTCCAGCACGGCGCGGTCCAGGCGATCCAGGCCGCGCGAATCTACCTCGTACATGTCCAGAGCGGTCGCGGCATCACGCGCGTTGATGCGGTCCACGCCGTTCACCAGGGCCCAGTCGCGCACGCGGCGCAGCAGGCGGTTCGCGATACGGGGCGTGCCGCGGGAGCGACCCGCAATCTCCGTGAAACCCTCGGAGGTAATCTGCATGTCCATCAGGCCGGCGCTACGGCGTAGCACTAACTCCAGCTCCTCAACCGAGTAGAACTCCAGGTGACCGGTAAAGCCAAAGCGGTCGCGCAGAGGCCCGGGCAGCAGACCCGCGCGGGTGGTTGCGCCCACCAGGGTAAACTGCGGAAGCTCCAGCGGAATGGAGGTCGCGCCGGCACCCTTACCCACCACGATGTCCACGCGGAAGTCTTCCATCGCCATGTAGAGCATTTCCTCGGCCGGGCGGCTCATGCGGTGAATCTCGTCGAGGAACAGCACCTCGCCGGGGGTCAGCGAAGATAGAATCGCCGCCAAATCCCCGGAATGTTGAATCGCGGGGCCGGAGGTGATGCGCAGGGGCGCGTCCATCTCGGCCGCAATAATCATGGCCAGGGTGGTCTTACCCAGGCCGGGAGGGCCCGAAAGCAGCACGTGATCGGCGCTGCGGCCGCGCATCTTCGAGGCCTCCAGCACGAGGGAAAGCTGCTGGCGCACGCGGCGCTGACCCACGAAGTCGTCCAGGGACTTGGGGCGCAGGGCCGCCTCAATCATCTTCTCTTCGGGCTCTTCTTCCATCGCGACCAGGCGCTGCGCGGGCGCACCCGGGACGCCGGGCACCTGACCGGGGAAATACCCGCCGGAAACCGGGGATACCGCGGCCTGCGAATCGTAGGGGTTCTGGGTCATAAAATTCTTCTTTCGTGGAGTGAGTGAGGCGCAAGGTAACGGGCGCGCCAAAATCGGCCGGGGTCAGTCAGGGCTCGGCGAGCGGCCCTAGTGGCGACCCACCGTGTTCTGCGTACCCAGGGATGCGAGCACGCCGCGCAGAGCCACGCCCACCGGCTCGCTCTCGGCGGAGGGATTGTGCTTCACGTACGCGTCGATGGCGGCGGAGGCGTCCTTCTCGCTCCAGCCCAGGGAGGTCAACGCATCCAGCACCTGCGGCTTCCACACGATGCCCTGGCTCAGCGGCAGCTCATCGGTCTGACCGTCGCTCAGAATCAGCTTGCCGGCAAGCTCCAGCACAATGCGGCGGGCACCCTTCGGACCGATGCCCGGAACCTTCGTGAAGGCCTTGTCGTCACCGGTGGCCACGGCTCGCTCCACCTCCGCGGCGGTGTGCACGCTCAGCACCGCCAGGGCGATGCGAGGGCCGATGCCCGAGACCGAGAGCATCATGTCAAAGACCTCGCGTTCGGCCGGTTCCGAGAAGCCGTAGAGGGTCATGGATTCCTCGCGCACGATCATGGTGGTCAGCACGGTGGCCTCCTCCCCTGTGCGCAGCTTAGAGAGAGTGCGTGCGGTGGCGTGCACCAGCATGCCGAAACCATTAACGTCAATCACCGCGTGGTCAAGCCCCACCTGGGCCACGCGGCCGGTCAGCGATGCAATCATTCTCTCCACCTTTCAACGCCCCGCGCCGGGGCGAACGATACAGCACTCCCCCGCGGCCTGTTGTGCCGCCGGCGCGCATCGGGGCCGGCGGGTATGCCGCGGGAAGATACTATCAGTATATTAGAATATTTCTTCTGAAATCAAGGGATATTCGAATTCTTTAGCGAATCCGGCTCCCGGTACGTTCGAAGGGGTTTGCTCGAAGGGTAACGAGTCGGCACCCCTAGCGGCGGGCCTTAGCCTCCGCCTCCATCCAGGCGCGCTGCGCGGGGGTCAGCGAACCCGCACGGCGAGCCTTCGCGGGCCGCGATCCCTGGTGCGTCTGCGTCTGGGCCGACATGTTAATACCCGAACCGATGCCGCCGCCGCGCCAGCCGTGACAGATGGCGATGGCCAGCGCATCGGCCGCGTCCGCGGGCTTCGGCATGGCGTTCAAGCCCAGAATGCGGGTCACCATGCGGCCCACCGAGGCCTTATCCGCGCGACCGCTGCCGGTCACCGCCGCCTTCACCTCGGAGGGCGTATGGAAGAACACCGGCACGCCGCGCATCGCCGCGGCAGAAATCACCGCGCCCGAGGCGTGCGCCGTACCAATCACCGTGTTCACCTGCTCCTGCGCAAAGACGCGCTCAATCGCTAGGGCGTCGGGCTGGTAGGTGTCCAGCCAGTGCGAGGCCGCGTTGAAAATCCAGAGGATGCGCTGGTCCAGCGTGCGGGCCGGGTCGGTGCCGGCCACGCCCACGTTCACGAAGTGCGCCTTACGGTCGGCGGTCATGTCGAGCATTGAGAAGCCGCAACGCGTGAGGCCGGGGTCCACGCCCATGATGCGGGTCGCCCCCGGCACGCGGTCCACGGCGGCGACCGTATGGTTTTCGCGCATGCTATCGCGCGCGGCGGATGCAGCGTTCACGTGTGCTTTCCTTCCACAGTTCGCTTTCCAAAGTTCGCGGGGTCTTCACTGGGTCTTCGCGGAGCCTTCGCGGGGTAAAGTCTGCGATACCGCAGTTCGCGGGACCACCAGCCGGAACACGGCCGATTGTTTAGGCCGGGCGTTTAGATCGGGCGCCGACCGGCATAACGTTCAAAAGCCACCTCCCGCCGGGTCCACGCGCGGTGGGCCGGCCGGGAAGTGGCTTCAGTGCACGCTCAGAAGTGGCGTGCTCGGGCGGTGACTACTCGGCTTCCAGCTGAGCAGCAACCTCGTCAGAGACGTTAGCGTTCGAGTAGACGTTCTGCACGTCGTCCAGTTCCTCGATGGCGTCTGCCAGCTTCAGGAACTTCTTGGCGCCCTCGGCGTCCAGGTCGACCTGCATGGTCGGGCGGAAGACCGGGTCGTCGTTGTTGTACTCCAGGCCGGCCTCGTCCAGAGCCTTACGAATCTCGGGCAGGTCGGTCGGTGCGGAGATGACAGTGAAGATATCGCCCTCGTCCAGGACCTCTTCGGCGCCGGCATCCAGAACAGCCATCAGAACGTCGTCCTCGGTCAGGCCATCAGTCTTGGTGACCTCAGCAACGCCCTTACGCTCGAACAGGAACGCAACCGAACCCTGGTCAGCCATGGTGCCGCCGTTACGGGTCACAGCCAGGCGAACCTCAGACGCTGCACGGTTACGGTTATCGGTCAGACACTCGATGTACAGGGCGGTACCCTGCGGACCGCGTGCCTCGTACATAATTTCGGTGTAGTCGATGGTCTCACCGGTCAGGCCGGCGCCACGCTTGATAGCGCGGTCGATGTTGTCGTTGGGGACGGAGTTCTTCTTCGCCTTCGACACAGCAAGGTCAAGAGCGGGGTTACCGGCAATATCAGCGCCGCCCATACGTGCCGCAACCTCAATTGCCTTAATGAACTTCGCGAAAGCCTTCGCGCGCTTAGCGTCGATAGCGGCCTTCTTGTGCTTAGTAGTCGCCCATTTAGAGTGACCCGACATTCGTATCTCCCTTAGTCAAAACCTCTGCGCGGGCACGGCGAAACGCCCCGCGCACTGTACTATAACTCAATCAACTATACCGTAGCGGAGGCGCACACCACCTCTTAGAGTGCACGCCAGCGCCCGGAATAGCACGTCAGTGAACCGCTAGCGGGGGCGAGACGCGGCCGAGGCGCGCGCCTTCTCCACCAGCGAGTCGTCAATCGCGTTCGGAGTGAACTCGCCGAAGCGACGAATTGCGGCCTGCTCAATCAGGTAGTCCGCAATCTTCGGGTTCTTCGGCAGCAGCGAGCCGTGCAGGTAGGTGCCGATGACGTTATGCACGCGCGCACCCTCGTAAGAGTCCGTCACGTTGTTGCCCTCGCCCTTGGTCACGGTAGCCAGCGGGGTGCATCCGGAACCCAGGTAGGTCAGGCCCGAGTGGTTCTCAAAACCGATGACGGTGCCGAACTCCTCGGACTCCTCCACGATGTTGCCAATCAGGCGTTCGTCGCCGCCGACCGTGTGCGCATCGAAGATGTTGATGCCCTTGAGCACCTCGCCCTCACGGGTGCGGAACTCCTTGCCGAACAGCTGGTACAGGCCGCAGATGACGAGCATGGGCACGCCGTCCTCGGCCAGCGAGCGCAGGGTGCCGCCGATGGCGTGCAGGTCGTCCTGAATCACGGACTGGCCCGAGTCCTGGCCGCCGCCGCCGAGGATGATGTCAACATCTTCCGGGAAGGGCTGGCCGGGGTTGTGGTCCAGAATCTGCACGTCGAAGCCGTGTGCCTGCGCACGGCGGGCCAGCGCCAGGGTGTTGCCCCAGTCGCCGTAGATGTTCATATCCAGCGGGTAGAGCTGCACGATGCGCAGCGTCTTGCCGTTGTTCGGGCCGGGCGCCGGGGTGCCCTCAAAAGTGTGGGTTGCCGTCATTATGAGACCTTCTCAACGTCGGTAATCTTTGCCAGCTCTTCACGCAGGGCCAGCATGGCGGTGTAGGTGCAGAAGATGCGCATGGGGGCATCCCCGCTGGAGGCGATGAACTGCTTGAGCGCATCGGCCAGGTTCTCGTCGACCTCGCCGACCTTCACGCCGTCGTGCTCCAGGCGCAGCGCCATGTCCCAGGCGCGCACGCCCGAGACCATCTGCACGCCAGTGCCGCGCAGGCCGTCGAAGTCAACATCCCACAGCCAAGACACGTCACGACCGTCAGCGTACTGGTCGTTAATCGTAATCATGGTGGCGTAGTCGTCAGCGTTTGCGCTCGCCAGGGAAAGGCGGAAGCCGCTGGGGTTCTTCACGAGCAGCAGCTGCAGCGGGCGGCCGTTCACGTTCAAGGTCTCACCGCGACCGAAGGCGGGAGTAATCTTCGCCAACTCTGCGATGAGTTTATCTTCATTGAGCTTCTCGCCCATGACGGCGCGAGTCAGGGCCATCGCGCCGGCGGCGTTGAAGATGTTGTAAATGCCGTACAGGTTAATCTCACCGACTCGCTCCGCACCCGCCACATCGAAGGTTGCGGAGGTGCCGGAGAACGCGGTGAGGGTGACGTCTGCCTCGGGCAGGGTTGCCTTCGCGACGGTGCCGCCGCGCATCTCGTCGTCCGAGGGGAAGTACGAGCGCAAGGACTCATCCAGACCGTAGTAGTTGACCTTCACGCCCGGCTGCACGTTCTCGGCGAGGGAGCGGATGCGCGGGTCCTCGCGGTTGAGCACCACGGTGTTGGTGGTTGCGGCGGCCACGGTCGCGAGCATGCGGCGGGTCGTGTCAATCTCGCCAAAGCGGTCCAGCTGGTCGCGCAGAACGTTCAGCAGCAGCGCGTAGTCGGGCTTGACGGCCTTGACGAAGTGCACGGCGTGCGCCTCGTCGAGTTCCAGCACGGCGATGTCGGCCTCAAGCTTGCCGGTGAGGGTCATCTCGCCCAGCAGGGCGGCGGCCACACCGCGCACGAAGTTGGAGCCGGTGCGGTTGGTGAAGACCTTCAGGCCCTGCGCTTCGAGTAGCTGAACGGCCATCTTCGTGGTGGTGGTCTTACCGTTCGTGCCGGAGACGACGACCACGCCGTAGGGCAGCTTCGCGAGCTCTTCGGCTACGAACTGCGGGTGCAATTTTTCCATGACGAGGCCGGGGAACGCGGAGCCGCCACCGCGAAGCTTAGTCGCGTAGCGCACGCCCTGACCCAGAAGGCGAATGAGGGGTTTGGACATGCTTACCATTTTAGTACACGCGCACG
The DNA here is from genome assembly GCF_001061665.1 of Rothia mucilaginosa. GTDB lineage: Bacteria > Actinomycetota > Actinomycetes > Actinomycetales > Micrococcaceae > Rothia > Rothia mucilaginosa_A. Next base: position 22,774 of record NZ_JVSP01000004.1, read on the forward strand.
GTGCCGCTGAAGGGTGCGGCGGGGGCGTTCGCTCAAGCCAAAACGGACCGCGGTGGGTTTGAACCCTGCCGGGCGGGCGGTTTTAGAAGAGCGAGCCCTGCATCCTCACCCGTGTGAATCCCCGGTCGGGAACCACCAGCAGGTTGCGCCACTCGGCGGTGTTGACGAGGAACGCGGCGTCGGGATCACCCACGTGGGCGCTCACAAACTGGCCCGCCGCACCCGTGCAGAAGAACCCGGCCGTACTGCCGTCCAGCGTCGAGTCGCACGGTGCGAGCGGTTCCGGGTTCCGCGCGCGCAGGGCCGCGTACGGGCGGTTCATCGCCAGGGAGGGAACCCACGGCTCATCCAGGGCGGATAGCTGCAGGTCGGGCTCCCTCGCCAGGAACTCGGTGAGGGCGGCGCGGGCGCGGGCCACCGCATCCTCGTGGGCGGTGCGCAGCTGAGCACCCGGGAGCGGATGCGTCCAGGCGCGGTACTTGCTCGCCACCTGTTTGACCTGGCCGATTCCGTCGAGGGCGGTCACGGCATCCTCGGCGCGGCGTATGGTCAGCCCGTCCGGGGCAAGCGCAATGTAGGTGGCCGTGGCGACGGCCTGCTCGTCGAGGCGTCGCGGGGTTGAGGTCAGGGAGCTCGTGCCGACCTTGTGGGTGCCGTCTGGGAACGTGGCGATGTAGAGGCGGTGCTCCAGCATGGCGTAGGCGCGCATGGAGTCCGTGAGCGTTCCGGGGTAAAGGTGCGCGCTGTGCAGGGCGGTAAATTCGTCGCGGGCGGCGCATCGGGGGCACTGCTGGCCCCGGTCGATGCGAGCGGCCTCGGGGCACGGGTGACGGCGGGTTCCGGGGGCGCAGGGGTCGGTCGAGCCGGTCGTGTAGCCGGAGCAGAAGCGGTACGGCGCGCCGGATGCGTCGAGGGCCACGCGCAGACCCAGGTAGGCCCCGGGGGTTAGCGGCACCCGGAGGCGTCGGCCCGCGGGGCGCACTGGCAGTTCGGCTTCCGCGGGGCCGGCCCCGTTCGGTCCGGGTTGGCCCGGTTCGGCCTCGACGGCCTCTAGCTCGAGTACGGGGCGGCGGTCCACCCAGCGCAACTGCCGCCACACGAGGGCGCGCGGAGCGGTTTCGCCGCCAACGCGGGCGGCAGGTTCGGCGGAGTAAGCTTCGGCACCGTCGAGGGTGTTCTCGAGGAAGGCGTTCTCAAGCAGATTGGGGTAATCCATGACTATCAACTCTAGCGGTTTGAACGGCCCGAGCAGCGCTGCAGAGCAGCAAAGAGCCGGCCTGGCGGGGCGCCGCGAAAGAACGCTCTCAAAGCGCCGCGAGCCCGAGAGATAAGAAGTACGGGCCGACCTAGCTCAGGCGGGCGAAACCCTCCGCGAGCGCCGAACGCATGTCGTCCAGGGTGCGCGACATGGTTTTGGTCTGGGCAATAATCGGCAGGAAATTGGTATCGCCGCTCCACCGCGGCAGAATGTGCTGGTGCAGGTGGTCGGCAATTCCCGCGCCGCCCACCTTGCCCTGGTTAATACCAATGTTGAAGCCGTCGTTGTGCGACACCTCGCGCAGAACCTTCATGGCGAGCTGGGTCAGCTGCGCGATCTCAAGGGTTTCCGCCTCGGTCGCGTCGTCGTAGAAGGGAATGTGACGGTACGGGCACACGAGCAGGTGTCCGGGGTTGTACGGGTAAAGGTTGAGAATCACGAAGGCGTGCTCGCCGCGGTGCACGATTAGAGACTCCTCGTCGCTGCGGCCGGGGGCGGTGCAGAACGGGCAGGTCTTTTCGGTGTAGTCCTTCTGCCCGCCGCTCACGTAGGCGGTGCGGTGCGGGGTCCACAGGCGCTGGAACTGGTCGGGTGCGCCGGGTAGCTCGAAGGAATCCTGCACCGAGGGTGCGGCGGTCTCGGGGGTCGTGTTCTCGCTCATAGTCCCATTCTATAGCGTTTTCACGTTCCTACCAGGGGTGTCCACGGGTCGGCAGTGCGGACCGGCTGAGAGCCCCGCGATAGGAATAGAAAGGGGCGCCGGTCCCGTCCACCAGAACGAAACCGGCGCCCCTCAACACTGCGGGCCCTAGCCCTCGAACTTCGTCAGCTGCACCGTGCGAGTCTCACCGCGGAAGGTGAGGGAGAAGGTCAGCATGCCGTCGCGCACGGCAAATTCCTTTTCGGATTCCGAAGATGCCAGCGGGTTGCTGTCCATCGTTCGGCGGTCGCCGACCGAGGTCCAGCTGTAATCCCCCTGACCGGCCTCGAAGGTTCCGACCCAGACGACCGTGGCCACCTCTTCATAGTTGAGGTGGTAGGTCACGGTGATCTTATTGCCGCGCACCACGGCAGCCACGTAGTTCTCGGTATCACCGAGCTGTAGCCACGTGCTCTCCGTCTGCGATGCGTCATCGCGCGGAACGTAGGTCTCGGAACTGGAGGAGGGAACCTCGGAGATAATCTGAATTTCCGAGGTTGCCGCGCCGGACGGGGTGGCACGAGCGGAGGCGAACGAGGCGTCATCGACGGTGACCGTTCGGGCGGCCAGGGATGCACCATTCGAGGAGCTAGAAGCGCCGGCCGTTGCGGAGGCGCACATACCCAGGGTGAGCGCACCGGTCAGAGCCAGCACGCCCAGAGTGGTTTTAGAAGCCACGGATTGCTCCTATTGATATGAGTGTTTGAGTGAGAGTTGTGAGTGCATGCCGGAACGAAACGAACATAAAACAACACCCCGTAGCACGCGGGCTACAGGGTGTCTTCGTACGCCAGCACGTAGATAGTGTATCCGCAGTGACGACCTGTTGTGTAGACCTACTAGGCATCTTGAGTGATAGTTTCCTCACATTATGACTTTTTGGGGAATAGTTTCGAGCTAACCACCCGGGGTGTCTCGCGGCCACAATGAGGGTTTGATGCGCTGTAAATTAAATGTTGCTTGCCGTTGGATTAAGTGCGTTCAAGGTGCTTCGATACGTTTTGAGGGGAGCACCTGCTCGTACCCTCCCAAACCCCTCGAGACAGGGCCCTCGAAACAGGGCCTCCCGAAGCTACTTGCGGGAACGGAATGAGAACTTCTCACGAATAATCGTGAAGGTCTGGCGGGTTTCCTCCAGCAGAGCTACGGGCTCCTGCTCGGACACATCCTCGCGCACCGCAACCTCGCTACCGGTAGCGCGACCGGTCTCGGCACCAGAGTCAGCGCGGTCAGCGGCAACCCGGCGGCTGAATCCAGCCCACTCTTCACTCGGGCCTTCAGCTCCCGAACCGCCACCCCAACCAGCGGCGGGCACATCCGTCGCCGCGGGTACCGGGTGAATACCGTCCTCGTCCACCACCTCCCGAAGCGTGTAGGCCGGGTTATCGCGACGTGCATACTCACGAGCTAGCAGGGCGCGCAGCTCAGAAATCTCCTGGCGAAGATCGTCCACGTCAGCCTTGGTTGCGGGGTACTCCTGCTCCTCCCTGCCACCAAACTTTTCGATAATCCAGCTGGCGAGCGCACCGGTAGCAACCGCGACCAAGCCCCCGCCGTACAGCATGACGATCACGGCGATGACCCTGCCGATACCGGTGACCGGGTAAACGTCTCCGTAGCCGACCGTGGCGAGGGTCGTGAACATCCACCAGTAGGCGGTGGGCAGGTCACGAATCATCGCGCCCGGCTCGGAGGACTCCACCGAATAGATCGACAGGGCAAACATGATGATGAAGATCGCGGTGTAGCCGAAGAGCTTCATCCCCAGTTCGGAGAGCCTCTTGTATTGGCGGTTGGCGGTCAGGTGAATCATGGCCAGGAAGCTAACGATACGCCACGCCGGCAGCAGCACGATGGCCAGGTTCATCAGGTTGTGCGTGATGAAGTAGAGTCGCCGCGGCGCCAGGTACAGGCGCACGCAGTAGTCGGCGGCGAAGAGGCCCCACAGAATCATCTGAATGATATTGAGGTACCCATCGTACGGCTCCTGAATACGCGTGCTCATGATGGGCGCGGCGAACGCAAGCAGGTACAGCACGGACGCCACGAACATGGGCGTAGAGGTGCGGTCTTCCCACGCGGCCAGGTTCTTCTCGCCGCGGTACGCGCTCAGGCGGCGGAAGAGGCGGGTTCGCGGAGTGTGTGCCGGGGCCTCGGGGTGCGTCTCGGTGCGGGTGACCGTGCGGATGGTGGTCGTCTGCGTTCCGGGTTCGCGCACCTCGCGGGCGGTTTCGGTACGGGTGTCGGTATAGGTTTCGGCGGAGGACTCGGCGGAGCCGATGCCGAGCGCGGACCGGGGCATGACGGGAATACCCTGCGTGTGCGGGTGGTGGCTCGTGCGGGTAATGCGGTGGCTCTCGCGGTGCGTGCCATCGGGTTCGTCGCTGGTGGCGTACTCTTCGACTACCTCTTCATAGTCTTCGTCCCGCGCGGGATCGTACGCGTCGTTGTCCGCGGGGTCCTGTGCCTGATTCTGTGCCGTCCTATCCATAGGAGACATGATACTCTAGGAGACATGATACTCTGCGCCCTTTGGGCCCCGGAGCGCCTCCGAGTGTCCCGAAACATTCCCAAGCGTCCCCGAGTGCATTGGCAGGCCCGCGGGGTTGATTCTGCGGGTACCGACGCGGCGAGGTTTCGTTGCACCGTATGCACAAAACTGGCACAATGTGTGGTGCATGCATCAGCAGAAAATGCGAGCGCGCGTCGCCGATACCTTCCGACTATGAGTCCACACCGGAGTGCCCCATGACCCCTTCACGCTTCCTCTCCCCCGCCTTTCCCGCCACGCCCTCGACTCTTCCCGTGCACGGCCTGCACGGGGGCCGTGCACGGACCCGCGGCATCGCGCTGACCCTGGCTGCGGTCCTCGTCGTGCCCCTGAGCGGGTGCGCCACGCCGAACGCGGATTCTTCCGCCTCAGCTTCGGCCAGCGTGGACGGTTCGCTTGCGGTCAGCCGCGGGGTCGCCCCCGTTAATGAGGAGCGTGAGGGCTACCGCCTGTTCTCGGGTCGAGGCCCCGTCGATGAGGCCGTGTTCGAGGGCCCCTCGGGTGCCGGCTCGTACTCCTATATTGAGTTTGAGCGGCGCGGCGAGCCGACGGCCCCCATGCGCGTTTCCCTACGCGATGAGGGTGGGACCTCAGTGGAGTTCCCGGCGGGTGAGTCGGGTGAAATGGGCGGCGTGTGGGTTCGCAATACCGCGGAGGCTCCTTCCGCGAGCGCGAGTGGTTCCGGGGTGTCGTTGAGCGCGACGCGGGTGACTGCCTCCACCTCGAACCTGGCCGATGACGCGCAGTGGGTGGTGTCGGTGCGCTCGCTGGGCGTTGATTCTTCTGGCGAGCTGACCGCCCCGGAGGGCCTGGCGCTCGTGAGCCAGACGCTGTCTTCGGGCGATATTGTTCAGCAGGGCACGCGAGGTTTTGTTCACGATGCGACGGGCCGAACGAGTTCTGCCGCCGTGGAGAACCGTTCGGACGCACCGATTCGGGTGTACTGCGCGGGGCCCACTCCCCAGGAGCGGAGCGTGCCCTCCGGCGGTCGTGTTTTCCTGGATGATCTGGGGGTGCGCGCGGCGGGTAAGTCGCCGCTGCTGTGCGGTGTGGTGGCCTCGGATGCATCGGCCCGCTGGACCCTCACGACGCTGAGCTCCCGCGCTTAGACGAGGATTTCTTCGACGAGTCCTAAATCTTTCAGTTCCTTGCGGCAGGGGGGCACCGGCGCGGGGCGGAAGGCAGGCAGCTTTCCGCCCCGCGTTTTTTAACGCGCTTTTTAAACCGTCGATAATACCTACCGCTCTCCGTTCCCTACTCCCCCGCTTTGTAGCGCCGCGAACCGAAAGAGAAAATACCTCTCATTCTGAGCTTCGCCCTCTCAGCTCGCACCCAGTTCGCGCCCCGAAAGCGCGATGGCCGCCGCCTGCCGAATTGTTACAGCGCCCGGCGGGTGGAATCTAAAAAATCCGAATCGGTCCATATGCGGCGTAGGCACCTCCCCCGGGTGCACACAAAAACCCACGGAATGCCAATAGCTACAAGGGAAAACCACATCGATGCCCGGCGCATACCCGGCGCCCCATATAGTGACAGATAGTCTCCAAGCTTAGCCAACGCTAAGAAGAAAAGACGCTGCTCAAAGGAAGATACTGGATACAAGGACAGCATTACGCTCTTCACCAGTAAGGAAGCTCAAGATTATGACCGTTGTGTCAAACACGTCCGAAGCACTCAAGTCCCCCTACGCGGACACCCTCAAGCGCCTGCTCTCTGACGCGCGCGCCGAGGCAGTCGAATCCAGCGTCTCCGAACTCGAACGCCTGGCAATCTCCCACGACGCATCCCACTACCTGCTCGTGCCCGCCGGCCTGGTCCGCCCCGACTCCGCCGAAGACGTCGCAAACATCTTCCGCGCTGCAGGCGAACTCGGCCTGCCCCTGACCTTCCGCTCCGGCGGTACCTCCCTCTCCGGCCAGTCCAGCGGTGACGGCCTGATGGTCGACACCCGCCGCCACTTCAAGAAGATCGAGGTCCTTGAAGACGGCAAGAAGGTTCGCGTGCAGCCCGGCGCGACCATCATGATGGTCAACAACTACCTGGCACCCTACGGCTACAAGCTCGGCCCGGACCCGGCATCCTGGTCCGCATGCACCATCGGTGGCGTGGTCGCTAACAACTCCTCCGGTATGTCTTCGGGTACCGCCTACAACACGTACAACACCCTGGACTCCATGGTGTTCGTACTCCCCAGCGGCACCATCATCGACACCGCTGAGCCCGACGCCGACCAGAAGCTACGCTCCCTCGAACCTGAACTTCACGAGGGCCTGCTGCGCCTGCGCAAGCGCGTCACCGAGAACCCCGAATCCATGGCGAAGATTCGCCAGCAGTACTCCATGAAGAACACCATGGGTTACGGCCTGAACTCCCTGGTCGACTTTGAAACCCCCGTGGACATTCTGCAGCACCTGCTGATCGGTTCGGAAGGTACCCTCGGTTTTGTTGCTTCGGCAACCTACCGCACCCGCCCGATTCTGAAGAACATTTCCACCGGCCTGCTGGTGTTCAACAACCTGATTGATGCTGCACGCTCCGTACCCGAGCTGGTTGCCAACAAGCTGGCCACCGTCGAGCTCATGGACGCCACCAGCATCCGCGTGGCTCAGCGTACCGGCCAGGCTGCGGAGGCGCTCGCCGCCATTGACGTGAAGGATCACGCCGCCCTGCTGGTTGAGTTCCAGGGCAACTCCGAGCAGGAGCTGAACGACCTGGCTGCCGCCGCAGCACCCATGTTTAAGAGCCTGCCCGTGGCGTCGCCCGTGTCGATGACCAGCAAGCTGTCTGAGCGTAACGCACTGTGGGCTGCCCGCCGTGGCCTGTACACCACCGTTGCAGGTAACCGCCGTTCCGGCACCAACGCACTGCTCGAAGACGTGGTTGTTCCTGTTGAGGTTCTGGGTAACACCTGTAGCGACCTGACCAAGCTGTTCGAATCGCACGGCTACAAGGATTCCGTGATCTTCGGCCACGCGAAGGACGGTAACATCCACTTCATGCTGAACGAGCAGTTCCGCGACCCGAAGCAGCTGGATCGCTACCGCGAGTTCACCGAAGAAATGGTTCAGCTGATTCTCGGTAACGAAGGCTCGCTGAAGGCTGAGCACGGTACCGGCCGTATCATGGCTCCGTTTGTGAGCCGCCAGTTCGGTGACGAGCTCTTCGACGTGATGCGCCAGATTAAGCGCCTCATTGACCCGAAGGGCTTCATGAACCCGGGCGTTCTGCTGGTTGAGCCGGACACCGACTACGTGACCAACCTAAAGGTCGCCGAAACCGTCGAGGAAGAAGTCGACCGCTGTGTGGAGTGCGGCTACTGTGAGCCGGTCTGCCCCTCCCGCAACCTGACTTTGACCCCCCGTAAGCGTATTGTGCTGCGCCGTGAGATTGCTGCCGCTGAGGCGAACGGCGATCACGAGCTCGCTGAGCGCCTGCGTAAGGAGTACGAGTACTACGGCATTGAGACCTGTGCTGTGGACGGCATGTGCCAGACCCGCTGCCCCGTAAACATCAACACCGGTGACCTGATTCGCCGCCTGCGTTCTGAGAACCAGGACAAGCTGGCCGCTACCGGCTGGAAGATTGCCGCACAGCAGTGGGGCATCATGGATAAGGTCGCTGGTAAGTCCCTGACTGTGGCTAAGAAGCTGCCGTTCCCCGTGGTGCACGGCACCACCAGCATCGCCCGCAAGGTCATGGGTGACGACATGGTTCCTTCCTACAAGAAGGACCTGCCGGTTGGTGGCCCGGCGCGTAAGCCGCACAAGGACGCAACCGCTGAGATTGTGTTCTTCCCCGCCTGCGTGAACTCCATGTTCGGCGGTGTGGACGGCGACGGCAAGCACGACCCGGTCAACGCAACTCAGGCGTTCATCCGCCTGTGTGAGCGTGCGGGCGTGAAGTACCGCATCCCGGACAACATTGGTGAAATGTGCTGCTCCACCCCGTGGAAGTCGAAGGGCTTCACCGACGGCTACTCGATCATGAGTGACCGTGTGCTGAAGTCCCTGTGGGAGGCTACTGACGGTGGCCGCCTGCCGGTCGTGTGTGACGCTTCGTCCTGTACTGAGGGCCTTGAGGTGATGCGCGAGAAGGTTATTAAGGCGCTTGAGCACAAGATCGTGAACGGCCTGAAGCCGGGTGAGCCGGACTACTCGCGTCTGCGCATGTACGACGCGGTGCAGTTCGCCGCGGACAACATGCTGGACAAGCTGACCGTGTCTGCTCCCCTGCCGTCGGTTGCACTGCACCCGACCTGCTCCATGACGCACCTGGGTACTCAGCCTGCGTTTGAGAAGATTGCGAACGCGATGAGTGACGACGTGTACGTGCCGAAGCACTGGGGTTGCTGTGGTTACGCGGGTGACCGCGGTATGCTGCACCCCGAGCTGACTGCGAGCGCTACGGAGGCTGAGGCTTCTGAGCTGAGCGAGCAGAAGGAGTTTGCCGCATACATTTCGGCTAACCGTACCTGTGAGCAGGGTATGACCGAGGCGACCGGCCACAGCTACCAGAACGTGCTGCAGCTGCTGGAACGCACCACCCGCTAATTAGGGTTGAGCGCATAGCGGCATAAAGAAGGGACCCGGCGGGCTATCTGATGGATAGCCTGCCGGGTCCCTTTATGCTTGTTTCCTTCTAGGCTGTCTTTAGGCAGTGACCAGGTGGGTTCCTAGCGCGTTCTGTGCAACTGCCTGCACCGGGCTCAGGTCGCTTTCTAGGACAACTGAGCCGTTCAGAATCATCTGTGCGTACTGCAAGAAGGTGCCGATTGTCAGGTCTTCGTGTGCGGTTTCTGGCTGGGTAACGCCGGATGCGCTCGCAACGGTTGTTACGCCTCGTGAGTCTTGTCCGAGGTTACGCACACGTTCGGCTTGGATGATTTGGGCGTAGAGCGTTCCGTTGATTTCGGTGACGATGATAACGGCTGATTCTCCGGCGACGTTACGGGAGCGGCGGAAGACGTCAGCGACTTTCTCGCCGGGCGCAGCGGGGATGACGTGGCATTCTCCCCCGGCGCGTTGAGCTGCTAGGGCTACGAGTGCGCGGTGTTCTGGATCGCGGCGGGCAGACAGGTTGAAGCGTCCCGCGATGCGAGCTCGTTCTTTCATCACTTCAATGCTTGCCATTCTTCAATCCCTTCAAATGCACCTTCTACGATAAAGGCTGTTGCTTCTTCGTAAGCGGCGTTGCTTTCCATAATACTATTCAGGGGTCGGTTCTCTTCGACTACGGAACGGTCACTGCGGTACTTGTAGCGGTGGTAGTGGAAGTTCCGGTGGGAGGAGCAGCCACGAATCACCTGCCAGTACTTATCCAGTGTCTCTTCGTTGCGGCAGGATAGGGCAATGCTGAAGTTGTATGCCATGTCTCGAGCCGGGTCGGTAGCGGTACAGGTTGTGTGGCGGTCTGTGATGCGGAGGGTGTTCTCATCGTCGAGGTATGAGATAACGGGTGGGTAATCCCAGGTTTCGCTGCAGCTGAGGCACCGACAGTAGAATTTCTCGCCGGATATGAGGCGTTTCTTTTTCGCCATGCTTTTCACTCCTTCACGTGGGTATATGAACCCTACCGTGATTTTGAGGAGCGTGGGCGTTTGTTCGGCAATCTGTGGAAAACTAGCCTCGAAATCGAGAAAAAGACGACCTGTGGAAAACAGTGCAAGCTACCTTTGGGCCATGAATTCATAAGGAGGACCCGGCGGGCTATCTGATGGATAGCCAGCCGGGTCTTTTTGATGACTTGAAGTATCTCGCAGGAATCGATAACCCTGTATTATTGCTAGTCAGGACCCCTATGAGGGTCTCATCTCGATTGTTCACTCACAACGGCAGCGAAGGAGCACCGTGTCTATCACCCCGGCTACTGTTCAGCTACATACGACCCTCTGGAAGGGCGATGTTAACGAGCGCATCACCTATCAGCTGTATAACCGCAACATTACAATTGACAAGCTTCCGCGCACCCTGCTGGATAAGTATAAGGATGAGGATGAGCTGCAGTTCTCGGGTATCTATTTCCTCACGAATTCTTCGACTGATAATCCGCGTATCTATATTGGTCAGGCCGCAAAGCGAGTGAACGGTAATGGGCTCATGGGTCGCATTCGTGAGCACGACCGCCAGAAGGACTTTTGGGATACTGCGTATCTAATTGCACCTACCGATAATTCTTGGGAGGCGACGGAACTGAACTACCTGGAAAGTGCGTTCTGCCGTCAGGCTCAGAAGGCCAATCGCTATGCATTGGAGAACGGCAATATCCCATTCTCGGGAAATATTGCGAAGGTCAAGAAGGCCATTCTCAGCCCCTTAGTCCATGAGGTTCTTCTGATGCTTCGCGCAAGCGGACACTATATGTTTGAACCCGTTACCTCGGAGAATATTACTCCCACCGTTGCTAGTTCGCAGCCGGAAATAACACAGAACACACAGCAGAACCAACCTACCGAGACTTCTGTTGGTACAACCCCATTTTCCGATGACTCTCGCCCGGAATCTCATCCGGCTTTTGCCGAGGCGGTGTTCCGTATCAAGCGAAAGAATCTGGCGGTCCCCGCTCGTGCGCGAATCGTGGGTAACCTTGGGGCACGCGTGAACGTCGAGGTTTTTGAGGGTGAGGTTCTGCCGGTGCGTGCGCCGAAGAAGGCTGAGGCCCGCTATCTGAAGGATTTGGAGTCCTTGGAGGTCACCCGCAGCGAGCAGGCTACCGCCGGTCATCTTGAGGGTTTGAAGATCGTAAAGCCGATTGAGTTTACAAGCCAGTCGGCGGCATCGAAGTTTGTCGTGGGTAGCGCATCGAACGGCAATACTGATTGGGTTTTGGAGAGCGATCCAAGCGTTTCGCTGGGTGCATTCTTGCAAAACCTTGAGGACTCTCAGAGCTAATCCGATCCCCTGCACCCAGAAAGGGCCCGGTGGGTTATCCAATATGGATGGCACGCCGGGTCCGTTTTCGTCTGTTGCAGCACTTATTTTCGACTATTAAATAGTCCAATAATCAATACTGCTATCGAGATGCCGTAGAGAATTCCAAGCACCAGGTCGCTGACATTTGACACTACGTTCAAGATAATTGCCAGAATCAAGAACAGCATCCCAACAGGAACATACTTATTCGACTTCATACACTCGTGCTCCCTCAATAATCAACAGCGATACATCATTTTCAGAACCATCCAGCTACCCATTTTCTGAATGACTATGGACGTTCGCCTTACTACCACGCTAGCACTCTGGGACTAAAAACTAGCCCACGACACAACTTTCTGCACCCAACCGCACTCCCCCGTCCAACCGCCATAAAACGTAAAAAACCACCCCCTCCGCAGCTTGTCGCCGCAAAGGGGGTGGTTTTCTATAAAGCTAGGTAGAAGCCTAAACCCTTATTACTCAGCAGCCTCAGTGCTGGGCTTGGGGTCTTTGTTCACGCGGTTGCGGATATCTCATAACCTGAGAAATTGGTTTTCAATGTCAACATATGAGGTAATGGGAGGATGTGTCCAGATTTCAACGCAACGTGGATACCGGCAGTTTAATTTCTCGCCGGATATGAGGCGTTTCCTTTTCGCCATGGTTGTCGCTCCTTCATGTGGGTAAATGAACCCTACCGTGATTTTGAGGAGCGTGCATGATTATCAGCAATCTGTGGAAAACTAGTCTCGGAAGAAAGAAAAAGACGACCTGTGGAAAACAGCGTCAGCTACCTGAGAATCATAAATTCATGACGTGCAACTGTTGGCCAGGTTATTTGCTAGATAGCTCCTTACAGAACTTTGAGAGTTCTCAGGGCTAATTTGTTCCCCAAGATGCATAAAGGAGGACCCGGCGGGCTATCTGATAGATAGCCCGCCGGGTCCCTTCTTTGCAGTTTAAGAGGTTCCGATACTCTAGATTACAACAAACAGATAGATGGCGACTAGCATTTTATGGTTACTAATTTACCATCTCAATACTTGCCAACATTCCAATTATCTGAAAAATTAACAAACCAAGTAAATAAAAATATTTAAATAACTCCGAACGGAATCAAGTATCCCGTTCAAAAACATGTAATTTGCCACGAAAAATAAATTATTTAATATAAATAGATATTCACAAATCTAATACAATCCATATCTGTAACCAAATGGTTCATCAATCACTTCACCACCTTCAAATATCATCCCCCAACTTCCAGGATTCACAAACCTAATGCCCGCATCCAACATTTCTCTATAGAACATATGAACAATCATGCCAAGCTTCTTGCCATTTTTTCTATTATCAGCCCTTTCCTTAACCTCCTCTTCTGTTAATCTAAATTTAAAATGATTCTCTAGGGATATATTTTTTTCACGCTTAATTACACTTAAAGATTCCCGAAATGATTCATGAATATTTTTATTCCCCGAAGATTCTGTTGCCTCATACCCATTATCGCTATTCAATGAGTACATAAAATACCTATACATCCATAACTCACCGGAAAACTCTTTTCCACAGGAACAAAGTTTCGTATACCACAAACTATCATCTTCGGAATAATCCATATCCTCCTGGGTGCAGATTAAACGATGAGTCATCCATAGAACTTTTGCAGAAATATCTAATAAATCATTAAAATTATTACATTTGCGATAATAAATAATTGTAGCAAGAATCAGGCTAATATCATCCATTCCAGACTCAATAATCAATTTGCAAATTTCTTTAACATCTTCTTCTCCTTGATAAAGGATATCATAGTCAAAGATAATTATTAGTATCAACAGCGAATGTAGCTCTTGACTATTTTTTCGCCGCAATAGATGGTGAATTCTATTTCCCAAACTTCCATTCATTTTAGAAAAATATGAATGAACCCTCGCAACAATCTGCTCTCTCGCATGATGACCCACACCATTAACTTTCATTACATAGAATACATATCTTGAGAAATCTATAAATTCTTGAGTCATTTCTGGGTACATAAGACATAGGTCTAGAATCTTCTCAAAAATACTCAAGTTCGAAATGGGATCAGGATTTAAAATAATATTAAGGACAGACTCATACTTACCTGCAGGAGTGGAGCATACTGCACTCAGCAAGGAGTCAATCTGCCCATTCATAATATTTTCAATAAGGGTGGGAATCATCAGCCCCAGACTACCTTCATTTCCCTTGCATTCCTCCAGGGAGCAGTAGTCAATAAATTTATATACATTCTCCCTAATAGAAAGATTAATATTATTAATATTCTTACTTTCAATATCCAAATTAGAGCAAAGAGGAACTCCATCAAAGTAATTAATGATGGATTCCTTGCCCGAGAGCTCAATAACTGGGAACATAAAATCCTTGGTATGAGCATTATTTAGCCCAAGATTATATTCACCCAATGTATCGCGAACATTTTTTTCGATATCCACTAAATCAGATTCTGTATTATATGAGAATATGATACTATCGAAATCTCTTGCAAACGAAACCACACCTTTATCCAGTAGGGCTTTATCCAATTTACACATATACATTTCAACTATAACTTGGCTTGCTGTGCTTCCCCAGGGAATACCATGAGTTTCTCCATTTTGCGAAGATTGCAATAAAACGTCAAAATCCCTACCCATCTTTAAATTGCCATCGATTTTCTTTCTACCGATACTCTTCTTTGCTTCCACTTTTCCTCCCAATGCCCATTCCAAGCTATGGGTATAAATAGAATCAGGAAAATTTTGCAATTCAATTGCCCGCCTTTTACTGCAACCAAGAAGCAAAGACAGCTTAATCTCGTTTTTAACCTGATTGCTATAGATAGGGCAATCAAAAAATTTTGATATTGAATTACCATTTTCAAGGAAGATATCAATAATCTTATCTTTATTAGCGTCGATATAATAAACCATATTTGCATAAGAAAATAAATTAGGTAGTTTATATTCCTTGCGCCCACTATTAATATCGGGGGCGTTGTAGATTATAGGAGTTGTCCACTCTCTAACGGCTTCTACATTACTCTCGCCATTACTTTCTTTCCAGAAATATTCTTCCTTACGGGCACTAACCCATTCAAAAAACCTATCAAAATTAAATATTCCACCTAATATTTCAGTATCTGCATGAATACTGTTAAATGCAAAATTCACAGCGCTTCCTGTGCTACAACTATAATATGTACACCCATCCGTATTTTCTAAAAACTTCTCCTTGCTAATATATTTATACCCGTCAAATTTATTTAAGAATTTACTAAAGTATCCTCTTCTAATTAGGTTCTCTGCGCTCAAAGTCTCTGAATAATATGCCAGAATCCCTGCATTTACACGACATTTTGGACAGATAATGCTCTCTACCTCATCCAGTAAGACTCGGGGTGTATTGTTGGTTATAAATGAAAGATGATTATAATCATGCTTTTTAAGAAGATAAATTATAGCCTTCTGGGAACAGTTTGAGGGACAATCATCAATTCTCTGCAGCCATCTCTGTGCATAAAGAGTGGACTCCACCCAGCTAATATCAAAAACAAATTCTGATTCAGATTTTTCCAAAACCTCTTCTAAGTTTTCAGCATTTAAATCTAAATTATTTTTATGTTCCTTCAAGATATACCAAATTTTTTTGCTAGTTTTGATATACAAATCACCCGACGGTGCCTCTATGGCAGCTCCATCATTAAGGGATGTATTTTTTAGATTTTTACCCCATGTCATAAATATCTCCTTTCCCAAGATAAGTATCAAATGTTAGGTATATAATATTTGACCCAACACTGACGTATAGTCTATATGTCACATTACATTATTCTAGGTATAGAAACCACCCCCTCCGCAGCTTGTCGCCGCAAAGGGGGTGGTTTTCTATATATGAGTTAGACCAGAAAGCCTAGTACTACTCAGCAGCCTCAGTGCTGGGCTTGGGGTCTTCGTTCACGCGGTTGCGGATATGCTCCACAATACGTGCCACAGCCTCATCCACGGGCACACCGTTCTCCTGCTTGTTACCGCGGAAACGGAACGAAACAGCGCCGTGCTCCGCATCCTCACCGCCAGCAATCAGAATGAACGGAACCTTCTCAGTAGACGCGGTACGAATCTTCTTCGTGAAGCGATCCGAACCGTAATCCACCTCAACACGCACACCGTGCGCGCGCAGCTTGTCCGCGATCTCGGTCATGTAGTCGTTGAACGCCTCAGCCACCGGCACACCAATGACCTGGACCGGTGCCAGCCATGCCGGGAACGCGCCCGCATAGTGCTCAGTCAGCACGCCCAAGAAGCGCTCAATCGAGCCGAACTTCGCCGAGTGAATCATGACCGGCTCCTGCACGGTGCCGTCCGCAGCCTGGTACTCCAGACCGAAACGGCTCGGCTGGTTGAAATCGTACTGCACGGTCGACATCTGCCAGGTACGGCCAATCGCGTCCTTCGCCTGAACCGAAATCTTCGGGCCGTAGAACGCAGCACCACCCGGATCCGGAACGAGCTCCAGGCCGGTCTCCTTCGCAACCTGCTCCAGAACCGCGGTAGCCTCTTCCCACTGCTCATCAGTACCGATGAACTTATCCTTCTTATCACCCTCAGTGTCGCGGGTCGACAGCTCAAGGTAGAAGTCGGTCATGCCGAAGTCCTCAAGCAGGCTCAGCATGAACTTCAGCAGGTGACGCACCTCGTCCGGTGCCTGCTCCTTGGTCACGTACGAGTGCGAGTCGTCCTGGGTAATCATGCGCACGCGGGTCAGGCCCTGCAGCACGCCGGACTTCTCGTCACGGTACACGGTGCCGAACTCGAAGAAACGCAGCGGCAACTCACGGTACGAACGGCCACGAGAACGGTAAATCTCGTTGTGCATCGGGCAGTTCATAGCCTTCAGACGGTAATGACCGTTGTCCAGCTCCATGGGCGGGAACATGCCGTCCGCATAGTACGGAAGGTGACCGGAAGTGTAGAACAGGTCTTCCTTCGAAATGTGCGGGGTGCTGACGTACTGGAAGCCTTCCTGAATGTGGCGGGTGCGCACGTAGTCTTCCATCTCGCGCTTAATCACGCCACCCTTAGGGTGAATGACCGGCAGGCCGGGGCCAATGGTCTTCGGGAAGGAGAATAGGTCCAGCTCACGGCCCAGACGGCGGTGGTCGCGGCGCTCCGCCTCAGCGATGCGCTCCTTGTAGGCGACCAGCTCGTCCTTGCTCGGCCATGCGGTACCGTAAATACGCTGCAGCATGGGGTTCTTCTCAGAACCGCGCCAGTACGCGCCACCGGCACGCATCAGGGCGTAACCGTTAGCGATCAGCTTGGTGTTCGGCAGGTGCGGGCCGCGGCAGAGGTCCTTCCAGACGGTCTCGCCGGTCTTCGGGTGCACGTTGTCGTAGATGGTGATTTCACCCTCGCCGACCTCCACGGATGCGCCCTCGGCAGCATCCGCACCAGAACCGGGGCCCTGGGTCAGGGAGAGCAGCTCCAGCTTGTACGGCTCGTTCGCCATCTCGGCGACAGCCTCGTCGTGGGTGACCACGCGGCGGCGGAACAGCTGACCGGACTTGATGATCTTCATCATCGACTTCTCGATCTTCTTCAGATCTTCCGGGGTGAACGGCTCAGCCACATCAAAGTCAAAGTAGAAGCCGTCAGTAATGTACGGGCCAATGCCCAGCTTGGCGTCCTTGCGGTACTCCTGCACCGCCTGCGCCATCACGTGCGCGGCAGAGTGGCGTAGCACGTTCAGGCCGTCCGGTTCGTGAATGAAAACCGGCTCAACGGAATCGCCAGCAGACAGCTCGTGGGAGAGATCAACGAGCACGCCGTTCACGCGTGCCACAACGATCTTCGGGTCGTCTGCGAACAGCTCAGCGGCAGTCTTCGCGGTGACCTCGCGCTCCTCACCGGAAACGCTAATAACAATTGCTGAAGAATCAGCGGCAGACATAAGTCTCCTTAACTCAGGCGCTCGCGGCCGCTCGGGGCGCCGCGGGTGCGCATACTATTCCGCACTGTACTGGTGCACGGACACACACCATCTTACAACGGCTCCCAGCCAACGCTCAGCTTGAGGGCGGACTAGTCCGCATGATGCTCACGCGTATGCTCGTGAACGTCCGTCACAATGTGACTAATGTGATGGTCCTTCAGCCGGTAAATCGTGGTGCGGCCGTGCTGCTCACGGTCAATCACGTGCGCCTCACGCAGGATGCGCAGGTGATGCGAGGCCAGCGGCTGAGAAATACCCAGGCAGGTGTGCAGCTCGCTCACGCTGTGCGGGCGGTGCACCAGGTGGTGCGCAATGGCCAGGCGCAGCGGGTTCGCGAGCGCCGAGAAGATCGCCACGGACGGGCCGAACTGCTCCTCCCAGTCCTTGGGGCCGCGCCCTTCAAAGAGAGGCGCAGAGGCGGGCGCCCCGGTAGCGTGGTTGGCGGCGTGGTGGGTGTTAGCTTCGGCGGAATTTTCGTGGTGGTCTTCGTGGTGGCTAGTCATAGTATTTTCACCTTATGTACAGGTGCGGGGCACGTCAAGGAAGTTACGCCTGCGCGGCGTGCTTTCTTGACGTGCCCCTCTCCCCTATGCGCGCTAATACTGCTGGTGCGTCCGGCTAGCGGTTAGCGACTGCCACCTGCAGGTAACCCTCGGAGGACTTCACGCCCTTGTCGGTCACCGCGCGGTAGCGAACCAGCGGCGCGAAGCCCTGCTTCGACTTGGCGGTCACCGCAATGCCCTGGGTGCCGTCGGGCAGGTTCACCACACGGTAGGTGCCGTACTCGTCGCTGTAGGAGCTGACGACCTGGCCGCGCTGGTTCAGCAGCTCCAGCTTCTTCACGGTCTCACCGCGGCTGAACGCGCCGAAGGAAGCCTCGTCGTTGTTCAGCACCGCCACGTTCTGGGTGGTACCCGAGTACAGCGAGACCGAATCCTCGCGGGCAATCGGGCTGTTCTTATCCACAACGTGCACCTTCAGCGGGATCGAGTACAGCTGCGCGGCGGAGCCCCTCTTCGCCTTCACGTCGGACATGCGTGCGGGCGCCTTGCCGGTGCGGTTCACAGTAATCTTCGAACCATTATCGCGACGCAGATCCCAGGTGGTGCCGGTGACCTCGTGGGTGTTCAGATCAATCGAGTAGGTGCCGGTCTTGCCGTTGGAGGCAAAACGAATACCGGTCTCAGCGCTGGAGAACTGGCCACCAGCGGTGTTGACCTTCTCCTTGTTCACCCAGCGGCTGGGGCGGAAGTTCGGGGTCTGCTCGATTTCCTGGAAGTTGTAGTCGCGGGCGTAACGGTAGTTCGGGGAGACCTTGTGGCTCTGGTGCACGCTCTGCGCCACGGCGGTTTCACCCGAGTAGACGGTGGCGTGATGCTCTGCCGGCTGGTAAATCACGCCGGAGCCGGTTCCGGTCTTGCCGTAGGAGTCAGCGGGGAAGCTGAACTTCACGGCGCCCGAGGCCTGGTTCACCGCGGTCGCCTGGCTGTCGGCGTCGCTGATGCGCGGCGCATCCGGGGTGCGCACGGTGGCGCGGCGAACGCGCAGGCTGCGTGCGGTCACGGGGCGTGCAATCTTCTCCGCGGCGCCCTGCTTATCCTTATCGGCAGCGTTATCTGCCGCGTTGTTGGTGACTGCCTTCGCATCGGCGGCGGCGTTCGTCTCGGGAACCTGCAGGCCCTCGCGGCGGGCGGCGTTCTCTGCGGACTCGGTGTAGTTCACCGGCATCCACTGCACCTGCTGCCACGGGAACTGGTTGCCCGTAAAGCCGCTGGGCACGAAGTTCGCGAACATGGCGGCCAGCTGCGGGTCTTCCTTGTACACGTTCTTACCCTGGCGCGCGTAGGGCGCGTAGGAGCTGGGAGCCTCCAGGTTGAAGGCGTTGGTGAAGAGGTTGTGGTCCGTCAGGATGAAGCCGTATTCCTTCATCGCGGTCAGGATCATGCGGGTGAGCTGGTCGTCCGCGTGGCCAGTGTTGGCCAGGAACTCCTCCACGTCGAAGCTGGCGGGCAGGAAGCCACGCTGGCCGGCACGCGGTGCGTTCGGGTACTTGGAAAGGTCCAGCTTGCCGTCGGTACCCTTCGCGGGGAAGGAGGCGCTCATGGCGGCGTAGTCGGCGGCAGTAATGGAGACCATGTGGTTGATCTTGCCGGCCTTCAGCTCGTCCACGCCAATCTGGGTGAGCTCGTTGGCCATGCCCACGACCGAGGAGGTGCCGTTCTTGAGGGTCAGCCAGTAGTTGTCCTCGCCCACGCCCTCGAAGTTGGGCTTGGCGAGCATGTAGCCGCCCGAGGAGACGTGGTAGGTCGCAGGGTAGTCCACTGCCACGGGAATATCCACGGTGCCGCGGGTTCCTGCAGGCACCTTGTAGGTAATCTCGCCGGTGGTCTCGTTGATGGACGCGCCGGGTACGTTCTTGGCCAGGCGGAACTTGGCGCCGCGCGCAATCGGGTACGAGGTGCGGGCGCTACCGGACTTCACGTCGATGCTTACGGGGGCCTTGATGGTCACGGTCTGACCGGCGTTGCCGCGGCCCACGGTCTCGTACTGAATCTTCGCGCTCTTGGGGGTGGAGGCGTTGCCGCCGCCAACCTGCACACGGGCGGTGCTGGTGTAGGTCTGGGCGTCGGCGTCCTTCACGAACTTGAAGTAGGAACGCCAGATGCCGGTCGCCTCGTCGTACAGGGCGAGGGACTGGTCACCCGAGAGGCCGTGGTCTTCGGCCAGCCAGCCCGGAATCGGCACGCCGCCGGTCAGGATGCGCTTATTCTCGGCCTTGGCGTTAACGCGCTGATCGCGGGAGACGACCTCGACGTACTCCTGGTGCGGGTTGGCGGAGTTCACCGCGAGGGTCGGGATGTTCTCGTGGGCGCCAACGGTCTGGGAGCGGTCCTTACGGACGGTACCCGCGTTAATGGCGGTGGTGACGGGGTGGTTACCGGCGTCTGCGCTGTACTCGAGGAAGGTGCGGCTGATCTCGCTGCTGTTGGGGGCGACGGCTTCGGTGCCGGTGAGCTTCTGCGCGGCGAAGGAGTCGCTGGCGAGCTTGCCACTCAGGGGCGAGGTGTTCTCGGTGGTAATCAGGTTTTCCCGAGTCAGGGACGAGTTCACCGGTGCCAGGGTGTTGATGGTCTTTGCCTGCTGGTCTTCGTTCCAGTAGCAGGTGGGGCCGGGTGCCACGGAGGTGAGGGTTGCGAGGGTCGGCACGTTCTTCTGGCCGGCCTCAACGCAATTGGTTTCGCTGGAGGTGCCTTGCGTGGTCGTCGAAGCGGCGGGAGCCGCGAAGGTTGCCGGCAGGTTGGCGCCGGTGATGGCGGTGGCCAGTGCCGCGGTAACGGCGAGGGATGCGCGGCGGCGGCCGGCAAAGCGCGGGTTCGCGTTCTGCGCCGAGCCGGCGGCCAGACCCGTCGCGGAGGTTAGCGCGAGGGCCTGCGTAAAGTTCTGCGCGGCGGCCTCAGCAGTGGCTACCGCGGGGTTCTGTACCTGGTTTTTGGGTGCAGTAATGGTCATGCGTTTTTCTTCCGTTCGTGTCGGCTTGTTTGAGTGAGTGCGTTTGTATGAACAAACACGGACGTGAGTGAAATATTCGTCTGCGAGTGCGTTGCGACGCCCCGAGAAACTGGCAGGAATTCCCAGGAAACTCTCAGACAATCCCCATACCCTACCGATTCCCGAGGGGTAAGCGCAAAACGAGAATGTGATAACAACCACTCATATAGTCGCTAAAGGTTCAGGTTCAGGGTGAATTATCACTGCACTGTAATGTATTTACCGATGTTCGATTCAAAAGAATTTGCACCGGAGTGTCTAAGCCTTCCTCCTAGTCAGAGGAAACTCCCGACGAAAAACAAAAAATCCGCACCCTTCCCCGAAATGGTGCACCAAACAAGCCCACTGTGACCCCCGACATGACAAATGTTGAATTTCTCACACTCGGCCACATCCTGGGACTCCTGCCCCATCGCACCCCCGTAGCCACCCCGCCACAAACACCTCGAACCCCTTCGCGCGAGGGTGAAATCGGGGTAAAGGGTGAAGGTTTTTACACCCTAATCCCGCTCTTACGCACAGAGTAATCATTCATCCCTGCAATTTTTCTTACCCTGAAATGTAATCTCTATTGCGCGGTTTCCACTAGGCAGATAAGACATAAAAAGGCATCCCACCCGCGCCCTGCCGACACGGATGGGATGCATAAGTATTCGGTTCTGAAGGCCTTCGAGAGACCCGTGCGAAGGGCTGCAATCCGGGCCTTCCAGTAGGAACCGGCACGAAACCGTATCGGCCGAACCGATCCCGCATCGTCCCTATCCTGCAGGCACTCCCCTACAGCGCGCCCGCCTCCGAGCAGACATTCACCAGCTCGCCGATGCCCTCGATGCGGGTACGCACCTCCTGCCCCGGCTTCAGCCACCGGCGCGGATGCAACGAAAGCCCCACGCCGGCGGGCGTACCCGTGGCCACCAGGTCACCCGGCTCCAGGGTCATGAACCGCGAAATATACGACAGCAGGTACGCGGGGCTGAACAGCATGTCCGCGGTCGAGCCGCGCTGACGCACCTCACCGTCCACCGCGCAGGTCAGCTCCAGGCCGGCAAGCGGATCCACCTCGTCGGCGCTCACGATGACCGGGCCGAACGGAGTCATCGCATCCCAGTTCTTACCCTGGAACCACTCCGAAGAACGCCCCTGCCAGTCACGCACCGACACATCGTTGATGACCGTGTAACCCATCAGACCCTCAAGCGCCTGCTCCTCGGTGGCGTTGCGCAGGCGCACCCCAACCACCAGGCCCAGCTCAACCTCCCAGTCGACCTTCGTGCTACCCGTGCCGTCGTCGGCGGGCATGCGAATCTGATCATTCGGGCCGATGAGCGCGTTCGAGAACTTCGCAAAGAGCGCCGGGTACTCGGGCACCGGCAGGTTCATCTCTTCGGCGTGGTCGCGGTAGTTCAGGCCGGCGCACACGACCTTGCCGGGCTTATCCAGCGGCCGTACAAAGGGCAGGGATTCCCAGAGCTGCTCGCCGTGACCCATGACCGTCGCGCCGTTCTCCTTCAGAATCGACAGCGCGTTCTTCGGGTCGCCAAAGTTCAGGCGGAACCGGCTGTAGAAATTGAGCAGAGGGCTCAACTTAGCCGGCAGCTCGTAGACCGTTTCCTCAAAGAAACAGACGGCGCGGCTGCCCTTCTCGTCTTTAATCTGACCCCAACGCATATGCGCTCCTTTGCTTTACTCTAGTGCGTTTACTGTGTACGGATGTTCCGGGGCTCCCCCTCGGGCCGCCTACTTGAAGCCGTGGCTCGCGTAGGCCTCCACGATGGCGTCCTCAAGGTCCTCCATGAGCAGGCTCGGGTTCGCATCCTGCGCCGCGCCCACCGTCGCCGGGTTGAGCTCCATGCCGAGGGCGCGGTACACGTCCGCGGTGACCGCCCGCAGCGAAGCCGAATCGGAGACCACGATGCCCGTGCTGAACCACCAGCCGCCGCTCACCACGCGCTGGGCCGTGCCGACCAGCTTGATGCGCCCGCCGCCGGCGGATTCGGGAAGCTGCGCGTACACCGAGTACTCGCCGGGGCAGTACTCCCCCGGGATCTCGCCCACGCGCGCATCCACGCCGACCTCGCGCAGGGCCTGGGCGAACATGGAGCCGAAGAGCCGATAGCGTACCGTATTGCCGCTGCGGGCGTCGGTGGCCGGCTGGAAGTGGTCCACCACCAGGCATCCGCGGTGGTACGCGGCGGCGTGACCGCCCACCTTGCGCACCAGGGTCCTGAAGCCGTGCTCCTCGCACGCGGCCACGGCATCGGCGAATCCGGGGTTCAGCTCATCGCGGCGGCCGAACGCCACCGTGGGGTTCGGCTGGTACATGCGTAGGGTCGCTTCGCGCTGACCGCTTGCGACCTCGCGGAGCATCTGCACCGTCTGCTCGTGGTGGATGAGGATATCACCCGACTCGGGTGTGGTTTCTCGAATAATCTGCACGTTTTCTATCTTACCGGCGGCGGCGAAAACGCCCGCGCAGAAAAATGCTCACCTGTTCAAATGCGCCGGCTTACCCCTTTAGCATGGCACCCCCAAACGCTAAGATTAAAGGTGCTATAGTGCGGCACCCCACACTGCCGCACCGAGCACATAGACACAGCATGACAACGCAGAAGAAACGCACTCCGCGCCCGGTGAGAACCACTCCCCGAGCGCGCCAACCTGTACGTTTCGCAAAGGAGATCGGACCATGACACAGTCCACCCCCGCCAACGCAGCGGCGCCCACCGCCGCATCCGCCGAGGAGGTGAAGGCGGCGAAGTCCAAGCGCACGAAACTTATCGTGCAGGTTGCCATCATCGTAGCCGTCACCCTCGCCATCTGGTTCGTTCCCGCCCCCGAAGGCGTCGACCCGCGCGGCATGCACATGCTCGCCATCTTCGTCGGTACCATTCTCGGCCTGATTTTCCAGCCGTTGCCCACCCCGTCCGTGGCTCTCGTGGGCCTGGCCGTCGCCATGATTACCGGCACGATGGCCGCCAAGAATGAGGCGCTGACCGGCTTCGGTAACTCCTCCATCTGGATTATCGTGGCCGCCTTCTTCATCGCCGACGGCTTCCTCATTACGGGTCTGGGCAAGCGCATCGCGCTGCTGTTCGTGCGTGCGCTCGGCAAGTCCTCCCTGGGCCTGTCCTACGGTATGGCCATCACCGACCTGGTGCTCGCCCCCGCCACTCCCTCCAACACTGCGCGTGCCGGTGGCGTGATTTACCCGATTATCCGTTCCCTCTCCGAGGTCAACGGCTCCACCAACGAAACCCCCGAATCGCGTCGTAAGCTCGGCTCCTACCTGCTCATGACCGAGGCGCAGGTCAACACCATCACCTCCGCCATGTTCCTGACCGCTATGGCGGGTAACCCGCTGGCGCAGAAGTTCGCGCACGACCACAACATCAACCTCGACTGGGGTACCTGGGCCCTGGCCGCCATCGTTCCCGGTCTTGCCGCGTTGATTGTCATGCCGTGGATCATGTCGAAGATTTACCCGCCGACCATCAAGAAGACCCCGGACGCACCCGAGCATGCCCGCCAGGAACTGCACGAAATGGGCCCCATGAGCGTGAAGGAATGGATTATGCTCGGCACCTTCATGCTGCTGCTAATCCTGTGGGTGACCGGTACCGCACTGGGTATTGACGCCACCAGCGCCGCTTTCTTCGGCATCGGTATTCTGCTGGTGACCAAGGTTCTGACCTGGAAGGACATGGCGAAGAACTCCAGCGCCTGGTCCACCCTCATCTTCTTCGCCGTGCTCGTCGGCATGGCCGACCACCTCAAGAAGCTCAAGGTCGTGGACTGGATTGGCCAGCAGGCCGCCCACAGCGTCAGCGGCATGGCCTGGCCCCTGGCCTTCACCGTGCTGGTTCTGGCCTACTTCTTCATTCACTACATGTTCGCCTCGAACACCGCCCAGATCGTGGCCCTGTACGCTGTGTTCCTCGGTGCGGCCGTCGCGGCGGGTGTTCCGCCGATGTTTGCGGCTCTGTTCCTCGGCTTCATGGGTAACCTGATTGGCGGCATCACCCACTACGCCTCCGGCCCGGCGGGCGTGTACTACGGTTCCGGCTACTTCAGCGTGGGCGAATGGTTCAAGATCGGCTTCATGGCGGCTATCGTGAACCTCGTCGTCTGGGGTGCGGTCGGTACCGCGTGGCTGTTCGCGCTCGGCTTCGCCAACTAGCGGCTCAGGCCCCGCGGCGGCCTAGATCAGCGTAAAAGCCTAGCTCAGCGTAAAAGCGCTGTATAGCAGCACCGCGTAAAAGCCCGGTATTCTCATGTGAATTTTCGTGTGAGGACGCCGGGCTTTCGCATGCCCGATAGCGTCCCAAACAGCGCAAAACCTAGTAATCCCCCACCCCCTCCGCTAGGGTAGAAGAAAGACCCAAAGCACCTTGGAGGACGCCGTGCATCAGGACCAGCACATCACCGCCCAGACCACCGCTCTGCCCAACTCCAACCCGGCACTGACCGAGCCGCAGCCGCTCGGCGCGTTCCCTGACGGCTTCCTCTTCGGAGGCGCCACCGCCGCCAACCAGTTCGAAGGCGCCTGGAACGAAGACGGCAAGGGCCCCAGCCTGCAGGATGTGCTGCCTGCCGGCGGCCTGTACCCGCGCACCGCAGAACCCACCGAGGACAACCTCAAGCTGGAAGGCATCGACTTCTACCACCGCTACCGTGAAGACATCACCCTGCTCGCGGAGATGGGTTTTAAGGTCTTCCGCTTCTCCATCGCCTGGTCGCGCATCTTCCCCCGCGGCGACGAAGAAACCCCGAACGAGGCGGGCCTCGCCTTCTACGACCGCGTGCTCGACGAGCTCGAAAAGCACGGCATGGAGCCGCTCATCACCCTCAGCCACTACGAAACCCCGCTGCACCTGGTCGAGCAGTACAACGGCTGGACCAGCCGCGAGCTCATCGGCTTCTACGAACGCTACGCCCGCACCGTGTTCGCCCGCTACGGCAAGCGTGTAAAGTACTGGCTGACCTTTAACGAAATCAACTCCATGCTGCACCTGCCGTTCATGTCCGGCGGCATTAACACCCCGGCAGATCAGCTCAGCGACGCAGACCTGTACCAGGCAATGCACCACGAGCTGGTCGCCTCCGCACGCGCTACCGCTGCGGCACGCGAACTGGCACCCGGCGCCCAGGTCGGCTGCATGATTCTTGCCATGCCCACCTACCCGCTCACCCCCGACCCCGCCGACGTACTCGCCGCCATGCAGACGGAACAGGCGAACTTCGCGTTCGGTGACGTGCACGTGCGCGGCGCATACCCCGGCTACTTCATGCGTGCTCTGCGTGAGAAGGGCGTGGAGCTGAACATCACCGAGCAGGACCGCGAGGATCTGAAGAACACCGTGGATTTCGTGTCGTTCAGCTACTACATGTCCACCTGCGCGACCGGCGACCCGGCACGAGGCGAACGCTGTGAAGGCAACATCCTCGGCGGCGTGGCGAACCCGACCCTGCCCGCCAGCGAATGGGGCTGGCAGATTGACCCGACCGGCCTGCGCGTGGTCCTCAACCAGTATTGGGACCGCTGGCAGAAGCCGCTGTTCATCGTGGAGAACGGCCTGGGCGCCCGCGACGAGCTGGTCGAGGTGAATGGCGAGCTCACCGTGGAAGATGATTACCGCATCGACTACCTGCGCCAGCACCTGCACGCCGTACGCGAGGCGATTGAGGACGGCGTGAACGTGCTCGGCTACACCACCTGGGGTTGCATCGACATGATTAGCGCCTCCACCGCGCAGATGTCCAAGCGCTACGGGTTCATCTACGTGGACCGCAACGACGACGGCTCCGGCTCCCTGGCGCGCTACCGCAAGAAGTCCTTCCACTGGTACCGCGAGGTGATTGCCAGCAACGGCGCGGAGCTATAACCGGTCAGGTTCTACCCCCGCGAAACTAGCACGCGAAACTCAGTACATAAAAGGCCCCCGAGATGCAGAATCTCGGGGGCCTTGCGCACATGCTGCGTACCTATTGTCCGTTATACCCAGCGCGGGCAATTCTAGTCCAGGGGCAGGTCGTTCATGCTGGTGGAAACGTACTCCCACCAGGTCGGCACCAGCCCCGCGTTCAACGCAACCCGCTGCGACAGCATGTGCGACGGGCTCGTACCGTAGAACGGCAGGTACCCTTCCGCCAGGGTCAGGCGTGCCGCATCACGCACCAGGGCACTCGCAATACCCGCACCGCGGAAGGCGGGCAGCACATCAATACCAATCTGGCGCATAATCGGCGAATCGTCACTCAGACCAACCATAGCGATAGGGTCTGCGAGCGCGGGGCTCTCCCCCGCTGCGGGTGCATCAGGTGCCTTAGATGCGTTCTCATCCACCGGGTATGCGGCCAGAACCAGCACATCCGGGCGGCGTTCACTAAAGCCCAGCGCGTTCGAGTAGCGTTTATCCCCGCGGAACGACTCGATCTGCTCTTCGCTCAGCAGGTCCACGCGCAGGCGGGTTACGCGCGCTTCCGTATCCTCCGGGGCAACCTCAAGCGCCCCAGCGGAGGCGTTCGCCTCCCTGCGGACCACGCGCTCGCCGGTGATTTCGGCAAGCAGTGCCGCCTTCAGCTCGGCGGGGTCAACGCGGCGCATCATACCCACACCGGGCACGGCGCACTTGACCTCCTGCGCCTGCACGCCCTCGGGTACGACCGAGTTCAGCAGGGCGCGGCCGGGCGTATAGTAGATGCTCGTGCCGCTAACCTGCTGGGTGTAGGGGGTGAGCAGTTCGTTGAGCTGGCGAAGCTGTGCATAGTCGCCCAGCCAGTTCGACTGGTCGCCGAGCATGTAGTCGATGGCCTTTTCGAGTACGCGCGGATGCTTGGCGCAGAGAATGCCTACGCTCGCGTAGTTGGCGACGCGCAACTCCCAGATATCGTCGTTGCGGCGGCGTGCGGCCCCCATCTTCTCCGAGGGAGGCTGCACGGTGGCGAGTAGCGGCAGGCTCTCGGCATCAGGATAGTCGCGCATCTCTTGAAGGGCGCGGCTAATCGACCCGGGCGCCTGGCAGAAGTCCGCCTCAAGCTGGGTGTGCAGGATGTGCCGCGCCCGGTCCAGAGTGGTCACGGCACCGCGATTCACGACTCCCCGACGCGCGCCAAAGCTCGTAGCGCCTCGGGCAACTCCTTGAGCAGATGTGTTTCCTTGAGTGTCGGTCACGTAACTTTCCTTTAGTTCAAGTTCTCGACTAGTTCAGAATTTCCGCCAGGAAGGCGCCGGTGTGCGAGCCTTTGACGGTCGCCACGTGCTCCGGGGTACCTTCGGCGATGACGGTGCCGCCGCCGCTACCGCCTTCGGGACCCATGTCGACAATCCAGTCAGCGCACTTGATGACGTCCAAGTTGTGCTCGATGGTGATGACGCTATTGCCCTTGTCAACCAGCGATTGCAGCACGGCGAGCAGCTTGCGGATGTCTTCAAAGTGCAGGCCGGTGGTCGGCTCGTCCAGCACGTAGATGGAGCGGCCGTTGGAGCGCTTCTGCAGTTCGGTTGCGAGCTTCACGCGCTGCGCTTCACCGCCGGAGAGGGTGGTTGCGGGCTGGCCCAGGCGAATGTAGCCCAGGCCCACGTCCACGAGGGTGTTCAGGTGGCGCGCAATCGGGGTGAACGCGGCAAAGAACTCGGCGGCTTCTTCCACGGGCATTTCGAGCACGTCGGCGATGGTCTTGCCCTTGTAGTGCACTTCGAGGGTTTCGCGGTTGTAGCGCTTGCCGTGGCAGGTTTCGCAGGGCACGTACACGTCCGGCAGGAAGTTCATTTCAATCTTCAGGGTGCCGTCGCCGGAGCAGTCCTCGCAGCGGCCACCCTTGACGTTGAAGGAGAATCGGCCGGGGGTGTAGCCGCGCATCTTCGCTTCGCTGGTCTCTGCGAACAGCTTGCGAATGTGGTCGAACACGCCGGTGTAGGTGGCGGGGTTCGAGCGCGGGGTGCGGCCGATGGGCGACTGGTCCACGTGAATGACCTTGTCCAGGTGTTCCAGGCCGTCGATGCTCTTGTGGCGGCCGGGCACCTGCTTGGCGCCGTTGAGCTTGTTCGCCAGGGAGGTGTACAGAATGTCGTTGACGAGGGTGGATTTGCCCGAGCCGGACACACCGGTCACCGCGGTGAACACGCCCAGCGGGAAGGACACAGTCACGTTCTTGAGGTTGTTTTCGCGGGCGCCGCGCACGATCAGCTGTCGCTTCTTGTCCACGGGGCGGCGGGAGGCGGGCACCTCAATGCTGCGGCGGCCAGCCATGTAGTCGCCGGTGATGGACCGGGTGTTCTTCAGCAGGTCCTCGAAGCTGCCGGAGTGCACGATTTCGCCGCCGTGCTCGCCGGCGCCGGGTCCTACGTCCACGATCCAGTCGGCTTCGCGCATGGTGTCTTCGTCGTGCTCAACCACGATAAGCGTGTTGCCCATATCGCGCAGCTTGGTCAGGGTCTCGATGAGGCGGCGGTTGTCGCGCTGGTGCAGGCCGATGGAGGGCTCGTCGAGCACGTAGAGCACACCGACCAGGCCCGAACCAATCTGGGTGGCCAGGCGGATGCGCTGGGCCTCACCGCCGGAGAGCGTACCGGCGGAGCGTGAGAGGGTCAGATAGTCCAGACCCACGTCCAGCAGGAACTGCAGGCGCGCGTCGATTTCCTTGAGGACCTGCTCGCCGATCTTGGCTTCGCGGGCGCTGAGCTGCAGGCCGCGCACGAAGGCGAGCGCGTCGGCCAGGGACAGGTCGGTGATGTCTGCGATGGACTGGCCACCGACCTTCACGCCGAGGATGGTCGGGTTCAGGCGCGCGCCACCGCAGGAGGGGCAGGCGACCTGGCGCATGTACTGTTCGTAGCGGTCGCGGGCGAAGTCCGATTCGGTTTCTTCGTGCTTGCGCTTGATGTATGCCTTCACGCCTTCGAATCCGGAGGTGTAGCGGCGTTCACGGCCGAATCGGTTGCGGTAGGAGACCTCAACCTTGTAGTCCTTGCCGTCCAGAATGGCGGCGCGGGTCTTGGCGGGCAGGTCTTTGAAGGGGGTGTTCAGGTCGAAGCCGAGCTCCTCCCCCAGGCCTGCGAGCAGGCGCAGCCAGTATTCGGTGGTTGCTTTGCCCTGCGACCAGGGGGCGATAGCGCCCTCGCCGAGGGTTAGATCGGGGTTGGGTACGAGCAGTTCGGTGTCGACTTCCAGGCGCGAGCCGATGCCGTCGCAGGCGCTACACGCACCGAACGGCGAGTTGAAGGAGAAGGCGCGCGGCTCGATCGTGTCAATCTGCAGCGGGTGGTTATTGGGGCAGGCGAGGTTTTCACTGAAGGAGCGGGTGCGTTCGGGGTCGTCCTGCTCACGGTCCACGAAGTCGATGAGCACGCGGCCGTCGGCGAGCTTGAGCGCGGTTTCGATGGAGTCGGTCAGGCGCTGGTGAATACCGTCCTTAATGACGATGCGGTCGACGACCACCTCGATGGTGTGCTTGTACTGCTTGGCGAGCTTGGGCGGGTCGGAGAGCTGCACGGTTTCGCCGTCCACGCGGGCACGCGAATAGCCCTGGGTGAGCAGGTCCTTGAAGAGGTCCACAAATTCGCCCTTACGTGCGCTGACGACGGGCGCGAGAATCTGCAGGCGGGTGCGTTCGGGGTACTCCTGCAGAGTGTCCACGATCTGCTGCGGGGTCTGCTGGGTGATTTCCTCGCCACATTCGGGGCAGTGCGGGTGGCCGATGCGCGCCCAGAGCAGACGCATGTAGTCGTAGATTTCGGTGATGGTGCCGACGGTTGAGCGCGGGTTCTTGGAGGTGGACTTCTGGTCGATAGACACCGCCGGGGAGAGGCCCTCGATGAAGTCGACGTCGGGCTTGTCGACCTGGCCTAGGAACATGCGGGCGTAGGAGGAGAGCGATTCGACGTAGCGGCGCTGACCCTCGGCGAAGATGGTGTCAAAGGCGAGGGAGGACTTGCCGGAGCCGGAGAGGCCCGTGAAGACGACCATCGCATCGCGCGGGATGGTCAGGTCTACGTTCTTAAGGTTGTTTTCGCGGGCACCCTGCACACGAATACTGGTTAGGTCGTTCGCTTTGAGTGCGGTGCTACCGTGTGCCGGGCGGGGTGTCATCGAAAATCCTTTCGTCTTATCTTCGAATTTAAATTCTACACCTTAGCGCCCCGTAGCCGGCGGGATTAAGTTGCCGGCGTACGGGGCGTAAGGGTGCAGTGCGAAGCCGCACGGCAAGCGCGAAGTATCCGCAAAAACGCGCGGAAGGAGGGGCATCGCGCACGCACGAAGAGACATTCCAAATTCGCGTGGCGGCGAGAGCGCGCCGGGGCCGGGCTACCAGCCGCGGGTACCCCACTCCTCCAGGTGCGGGCGCTCGTCACCGAGGGTCGTGGAACGACCGTGGCCGGGCAGCACGATTGCATCGTCCTCGAAGCCTCCGAAAAGCTTTTCGAGCACGTTGGAGAAGAGTTCGCCGAATTGCTGCGGGGAGTCGGTTTTGCCCACGCCGCCGGGGAAGAGCGCATCGCCGGTGAACAACAGGGTTGCGGGGGTGCCGTCCTCCCACGCGGTTTCGAGCACGTAGACGATGGATCCGGGGGTGTGGCCGGGCACATGCAGGGCGCGCACCACGGTGTCGGAGAGGTAGAAATCGAAGACCTCACCACCGTGCAGGCGCTCCTCCACTTCGAAGTTCTCCTGCTCCTTAATGGCGTCGGCATCGGCATCCCCGGCGGAGGTGATTGCGCCAGTGAGCTTCTCGAGCTCGGCAATGGCGCGAATGTGGTCCCAGTGGCCGTGGGTAACCAGGATGCCGGTCAGGCCGATTGCGCGGGGTTTGAGGGCATCAAAGTCTTCTTCCTTCTCCATGACGCGCACGCGGCGGTCCTCGGCATCGGTGAGTTCCAGCTGCGGGCAGTCCTGAAGTAGTGCATCGAGGGTGAAGGCGTAGAGCTCCTCGGCTTCTGCGGCCGGGTCGATGAGCACCTGTTCGCCCGTGGCGCGCATGGTGATGAGGTAGACGCTATTGTCCATCTCGGAAACACTGAGGGCGCGCACGGTCAGTTCGGGGTTCTCGAAGATGAGGGTGGATTCGGGGTATGTAGTCATACTTCCAGTGTAGAGGGTGTTCCGGTTGAGGAGGTGTCGGGATACTCCCCTGCGGGATGCGCCTCGGCGGTTTCTTGGGTGCGCTCGACTTTGAACGCACAGCCTTTGCCCGGGACGGGTGCAGCTCGGATGAGGTTCCAGCCGAGGCACCGCTTGAATTTTAAAAGTTAAACAGAGAAGCGACCGTGCATCGATACACAGTCGCTTCTCATGACACCCAGGGGTATCTATCACTCACTCAAACACAAGCAACCCGAGGACTTTGGAAATCTCACGATTACTTGATGCATCCATCATAGCGGAGTTTTTTCACCCTGTCCGGCGGGCCATTTTGGTACGGAGTGCCAATTTAAGTGACCGAAGCCTCACTGTAACCGTTCTGTAATAATTACACCCGTTTTTTAGGATATCCATACGTACCAATTTTATTTTTCAGCTCCAATAAGTGGGCCATATCACTGAAAAAAATTTTTGGCTTTGCTCTAATTTGGCACTCGGATGCATCTTTCTCAGTGGGCTTCAGTGAGACATGCGCGGAAGTAAAATACCCCGTTTTCCCTTGATATTCCGCGGAACATCAACCTAAACCTAAAGAAACTTTCTAGTTGAAGCAACTACTTTTCACCTCGTTTTGATCACATCCCCTCGCATTGCCCGCCACAGAACAGCCCACAAAGGCCTCCGACAGAAAATCTTATTGGTCCGTTCCACCCCCGAAAACATCCCATTCGCTAATGCTTTTATGAACGAGGGCCTCACCCTCCGCTCTTCCGCGACCCCAAAAGTGCAACCTCGAAAATTTTCACAAAAAAGAAAAAATACTAGTCAAGATCGTATTTTCACAAAATGCAGGTGTACAACTCGCTTAAAAATCAACCTCCAGAGGGTGTTTAATGAAAGATAAGGCTCAAGCGAATATCAAGGAGGAAAAATAACACATACAGACCAATTTAAGATTTACAGACCCCGAAAGGGCCCCTCATGGCAACCCCTTACAGTCCGTATATCACCCCGTAAATAAACCCTCCAGCTCATAGTGAGGGTGGTCTTCAAGCCACCTAGCGGAGCTCTCCACAGACGACGAGCGGCGAAAACAACCGACGAATCAGCATCACCGACGGGGCTAGATCACCACCCGGCAGACCCCATATCGGCACACGGCGCGCAGAAAGGCGGCGCCCCTCCCCCGCTCTAGGGAAGGAACGCCGCCTCTACCAGCTACAGATTAGCTGAAACAGCCGTCTTAGGACAGGCCGACCATCACGCCGTTCTCGTCGAAGCCGATGCGCTCAGCCGCGGGGCTCTTGCTCAGGCCCGGCATGGTGCGCATGGTGCCGCAGATTGCGTAGACGTAGCCGGCACCGGCAGCCAGGCGAACCTCGCGCACGGGCAGGGTCCAACCGGTCGGTGCACCCTTCAGCGATGCATCCGAAGAGATGGACAGGTGGGTCTTCGCAATGACCACGGGCAGGTGCGAGTAGCCCAGCTCCGCAAAGCGCTTGAGCTGCTTAGCGGCAGCCGGAGCAATCGAAATGCCGTCCGCGCCGTAGACCTTGGTCGCGACCTTTTCGATCTTGGTCTCGATGGAGTCCTCAAGATCATAGGTGTACTTCAGGTCCGAAACGTCGTCGCAGGCCTCGGCCACAACGTTCGCCAGGTCGATGGTGCCCTTACCGCCCTCGGCCACACCGTGGTGGATGGCCACGCGAGCGCCGGCCTCCTCGGCGATACGGCGAATCGTCTCGTGCTCGGACTCGAAGTCGGTCGGGAAGGCGTTAATGGCCACGACCGGCTGAACACCGAAGTCGCGCACAATCTCGATGTGCTTCTTCAGGTTCTCCGCGCCCTTCTCCACATCGGAGGGGCTTTCCTGCAGCATGCCCTCGGGCAGGGGCTTGCCCGGAACAATCTTGTACAGGCCGGAGTGGGACTTCAGGGAGCGCACAGTCACGACCAGCACTGCGGCGTCCGGCTTCAGACCGGAGACGCGGCACTTGACGTTGAAGAAACGCTCGGCACCCATGTCGGCGCCGAAGCCAGCCTCGGTAATCACGTAGTCGGAGTACTCCAGGCCCACATAGTCGGCAACCACGGAGGAGTTACCGGTTGCGATGTTGCCGAAGGGGCCGGCGTGAATCAGGGCCGGGGTGTGCTCCAGGGTCTGCAGCAGGTTCGGGTTGATGGCGTCGGCCAGAATCACGGACATTGCGCCGTCAGCCTTCAGGTCGGCCGCGGTGACGGGCTCGCCGTCGTAGTTCAGGCCAATCACGATCTTGGCCAGACGCTCGCGCAGATCCTTGAAGGAGGTGGCCAGCGAGAGAATCACCATGATTTCGGAGGCGCTGGTGATGTCGAAACCGGTCTCGCGGACCACACCGTCCATGCGCTCGCCCAGGCCCACGACGATGTTGCGCAGGGAGCGGTCGTTCATGTCGATAACGCGGCGCCACTCGATTGCGCGCGGGTCGATGCGCAACTCGTTGCCGTGGTGCAGATGGTTGTCAATCATTGCGGCCAGCAGGTTGTGGGCCGCGGTCACGGCGTGGAAGTCGCCGGTCAGGTGCAGGTTCAGCTTCTCCATGGGGACAATCTGAGAGTAGCCACCACCTGCGGCACCGCCCTTGATGCCGAAGGTCGGGCCCATTGCGGGCTGACGCAGAGCCAGCGCAGCCTTGCGGCCGGTCTGTGCGAAGCCCTGTGCGAGGGAGACGGAGGTCGCGGTCTTGCCTTCGCCAAGCGGGGTCGGGGTCACCGCAGTCACCACAATGTACTTGGAGCCGCGCTTGCGGGCGGTCTCTGCGTTGGTGCTTTCGTCGAGCAGAACCTTGGCGACGTACTTGCCGTAGGGTTCGAGGCGATCTTCGCTGATGCCGCTCTCTGCTGCGATCTTGCTAATCGGCCACAGATCGGCAGCAAGCGCGATTTCGAGGTCGGAGGGGAAAGGCTTCTTCGTCATTGTCATCCTTCGAGTTGTACGAATCATGCTCTTTTATTCTATGTGTTAGCTCACGCATTTGTCCCTCACCTCGCCGTCCCGCGCATCAAGAAAGTGGTTTTTAACCAAAGTCATCCCCGCCTCCGGTACCCTACGCTCACATGGGGTGGGCAGGGTCGGATGCGGGGATGAGTAACGCGTACATGCCGGATTGCCGGTACAGGAACCGGCTCTACGACCAGCTATTACGGCATGGTCAGCAGCACCTTGGTGGCGGTGCGCTGGTCCATTGCCTCGTAGCCCTTGGGGGCCTCGTCGATGGGCAGGACCAGGTCAAAGACCTTACCGGGCTCAATTTCGCCCTTGTAAATTAGGTCGATGAGGGTCGGCAGGTACTTGCGCACGGGGGCGGGGCCACCCTCCAGGTGCACCTGCTTGCCGAAGAGAGCATCGGTACCGATGGAGCTGTCGTGCGGCACGCCCACGAAGCCGATGTAGCCGCCGTGGCGTACGCATCCAAGAGCCTGGTCGAAGGACTGCTGGGTGCCGACAGCCTCCGCCACGCCGTGCGCGCCCACGCCGTCGGTGAGCTCCATGACCTTGGCGATGCCCTCTTCGCCGCGCTCCTCCACCACGTGGGTTACGCCGAATTCCTTAGCGAGCGCCTGACGCTCGGGGTTACGGGACATGATGATAATCTTCTCCGCGCCGAGCTGCTTAGCGCCGATAACTGCACTCAGACCAACCGCGCCGTCGCCGACGACGACGATGGTCTTGCCGGGGGCTGCGCCGGCGGCGTCTGCCGCGTACCAGCCGGTGCCGAGCACGTCGGATGCCGCCATCAGGTGCGGGATCTGCTCCGCGGTGGGGGTTGCGGGGGTCTTGACGAGGGTGCCGTCTGCGAAGGGTACGCGGGCGTATTCTGCCTGGGTGCCGTTGGAGCGTGCACCGATGAAGGCGTCGCCTGCCGCGATGGCCTTGAGGCAGCGGGAGGGGTAGCCTGCGGTGCAGGTTTCGCACTCGCCGCAGGAGATGCAGAAGGAGCCGACGACGAAGTCGCCGGGGGCTACGGTGGTGACCTCGGAGCCGACTTCTACGACCTCGCCGATGTATTCGTGGCCCATTGCGCGGTGATCGACGGGCTCTGCGTCTGCGCCGCGGTAGGGCCACAGGTCGGAGCCGCAGATGCAGGATGCTGCGAGCTTGATGATGGCGTCGGTGGGTTCGAGCAGGGTCGGCTTCTCAACTTCGTTGACGACGACCTTGCCGGGGGCTTCCATAACAACTGAACGCATGATGTTCCTTTTTCGGGATTTGGGGATAGTGGTTCCACAGTACGCCCCGCGCCCCGATATATCAACAGTCTTTTATGCTACGGGGTGAAGAGTTTGTAGCGAGGTGCCCATAGCTGGAACCAGGGTGCCGCTCTCCCGCTTCCCTAGCGCTTGCCCGCTGCATCCTGGCAGGTTAAAAGGCCCGGTTAAACGGCGGAACCCCCGCGCATCCACAGTGGACACGCGGGGGTTCCGCTCGGTTTATCTCACGTTATCTCACGTCGAGAAGAGGCACGTTGAGAAAGTTGCGAAAGGAGGCTTAGAAGTCCCAGTCCTCGTCCTCGGTGTTCACGGCCTTACCAATCACGTAGGAGGAGCCGGAGAAGAAGTCGTGGTTCTCGTCAGCGTTCGGGGACAGCGCCGACAGGATCGCCGGCGAAACGTTGGTCACGGTCGCCGTAATATGTTTAACATCCTGAACCTCAAGCCTCTATCATGAGGTATTCTAAGGAATAACTCACCATATACCCTGGTGCAATTCCAACCGCCAAAAACACCCCTATTGCAGTGTGTGGCAGGTTTAACGCACTAAGCATCGCCCCTATACTTCACAGAGAAAAACACAATGTCCACAGCAGAGACACGAGCCTTTGAAACCATCCAGAAGCACTGGATTGACGAGGACAATAAAGTTACTTTCCCCATCGACCCGTACATCATTGCAGAACGTATGGGACTCCGCGTTGAGCACCGAGTGGGACTTCCGAAAGATGTCTCCGGCATCCTTCTCAAAGAACCCGAAGACACCATTCCCCTGGCACTAGTCAACTATGATCATTCTGAGACCCGCCGCCGTTTCACCCTTGCCCACGAAATTGGTCACTACACCTATATTCAAGACAATGAACCTCACAAGCTCAAAGAAGGAATTGGGCTTGTAGAGCACCGTGACGAAATAGCAGGTCTTGGCAAAGATAAACGGGAAATCGACGCTAATACTTTCGCAGCTAACCTACTAATGCCTGAAGGTGCAGTGCGCATCTGGGTTTACGAAGGTAAGACTCGTACGCAAATGGCTAAGGATTTCGGAGTGTCTCTTGAAGCGTTAGGAAACCGCCTCAACACCCTTGGGCTCAGCAGAGTTGCATAACGCTATGAGTTTCAATAGTCGCTCCCGCCAAGTACCCGAACGCGAAGAGGAAGAAGCTAGAAGGCTAGCCGCAGAGTCAAGAGCACCTAAGCCGTCAACGGTTTCAGGACCTATCGAAGAACCAGTAATATCTTCCAATTTGGACTCGGTAGACCTATTACTGGAGCCCAAACCCCGTCGCTGGCGAAAAAACATTGATCAATGGCGAAAAATCCTTGTTGTTAGCCTAGTAGCCCTGGTTATTTTGGCGTTAATCGGTTTTATCGTCGGCCTATGTACAACGGGTGACAAAACCCACTATTGGGCAGTTACTGGCGACGTCGTGCGCAACCTCAGCGGCGTCATTGTTGTACTCGGTGCCTGGGTAGCATGGGAAACTAACCGTGCTCGCTCCCACGAAGCTGAAAAGTCTGATTTTCGTGATCGTATGCGTTGGGCTGTTGAAAACTCTGACCATGAGAATGAGCAGATTGCAGAATATGCTGCGGCAGTTATTCGTAGTTTCGGCGCTAAGACTCAAGCGCGCTGGATGTCTGAGGAAGATCAAATTTTCATTCGCAAAGCCATCCAAACCTCCCAAGAACATAGAGAGGGCAGGAATCAGGTAATACGGTCTGTTCGCTTGTGGGTCGATGAGGCTGAAGGCGAGCTAGAGTTGGCTATCAAAACTTACGGTGAGCTTTCACTGTCTTCCCGTAGGAAGCTTCGGGTAGCAGAGCTCAAAAAGGCTGCTCATGAGACGGAACAACCATACAAAGCTGTTGAAGACTATGTTGAGGCACTACACGAGATCATCAAGAATCATGAAGAAGAACATAAGAAAGACAGCCTGCTAAAGCGATTATTAGGAGGATAGTATTTCTCATAGGTGGGTTGCTCCTAGATAGTTATTAGTATCTAGGAGCAACCTCTCCTCATTATCTGTCTCTTATGCTTGCTTCCTGACTTACGCTCAGAGATAAGGCAAAAGAAGCGTCTCACTTCTCAAGAGAAGTGAGACGCTTCTTTTGTGTGTCTGAAACCGCTACTGACTCATACCTACTCGAGCTTTCAGACTTAGAAGTCCCAGTCCTCGTCCTCGGTGTTCACGGCCTTACCAATCACGTAGGAGGAGCCGGAGCCGGAGAAGAAGTCGTGGTTCTCGTCAGCGTTCGGGGACAGCGCCGAGAGGATGGCCGGCGAAACGTTGGTCACGGTAGCCGGGAACATTGCCTCGTAGCCCAGGTTCATCAGGGCCTTGTTGGCGTTGTAGTGCAGGAACTTCTTCACGTCCTCGCTCCAACCCACGCCGTCGTACAGGGAGTGGGTGTACGCCACCTCGTTCTCATACAGTTCGTACAGCAGGTTAAAGGTGTACTCCTTCAGCTCTGCCTGACGCTCCGGGGTCTCCTTCGCCAGGCCGCGCTGGAACTTGTAGCCGATGTAGTAGCCGTGCACAGCCTCGTCACGAATAATCAGACGAATCAGGTCGGCGGTGTTGGTCAGCTTTGCGTGCGAGGACCAGTACATGGGCAGGTAGAAGCCCGAGTAGAACAGGAAGGATTCGAGCAGGGTCGAGGCGACCTTCTTCTTCAGCGGGTCGTCACCGGTGTAGTAGGCCAGAATGATCTTGGCCTTCTTCTGCAGGTGCTCGTTCTCAGAAGCCCAGCGGAATGCCTCATCAATTTCCTTGGTGGAGGCGAGGGTCGAGAAGATCGAGGAGTACGACTTCGCGTGCACGGACTCCATGAACGCGATGTTGGTGTACACGGCCTCCTCGTGTGCGGTCACAGCATCGGGCAGCAGGGAGACGGCGCCGACGGTGCCCTGGATGGTGTCCAGCAGGGTCAGACCGGTGAAGACGCGCATAGTCAGCTGCTTCTCTTCGTCGGTCAGGGTCTTCCAGGAGGGCACGTCGTTGCTCAGCGGCACCTTCTCCGGCAGCCAGAAGTTACCGGTCAGGCGGTCCCAAACCTCGAGGTCCTTCTCATCCTCGATGCGGTTCCAGTTGATAGCCTCGATCACGTGGTCGACGAGCTTCACCTTTTCGCTCATTAGTAATTCTCCGATTCTTAAGGGGCGGTTACGGTCCCACGCGCGCCCAGCCAGTCGCGCAGGCGGGTTTCGTGTTTACCGTAACCGCCCCTTCCAGTCTTTAGTTATAGTGTGCCAGCTCAGGCTGAATGCGTCACAGCATTCGGGCTAGAGCATGCAGGATACGCAGCCTTCAACCTCGGTACCCTCAAGAGCCATCTGACGCAGACGGATGTAGTAGATGGTCTTGATGCCCTTACGCCATGCGTAAATCTGGGCGCGGTTGATATCGCGGGTGGTTGCGGTATCGCGGAAGAAGAGGGTCAGCGACAGGCCCTGGTCCACGTGCTGGGTTGCCACAGCGTAGGTGTCGATGATCTTCTCGTAACCAATTTCGTACGAGTCCTGGTAGTACTCCAGGTTGTCGTTAGTCATGTACGGTGCCGGGTAGTAGACGCGGCCGAGCTTGCCTTCCTTGCGGATCTCAATCTTCGAAGCAATCGGGTGAATCGAAGAGGTCGAACCGTTGATGTAGGAAATCGAGCCGGTCGGAGGAACGGCCTGCAGGTTCTGGTTGTACATGCCGTGCTGTGCGACGTCGGCTGCCAGCTGAATCCACTCCTCGCGGGTGGGGATGTGGTGCTTGGCGAACAGCTCGCGGGCGCGCTCGGTCTGCGGTGCCCATTCCTTCTCGATGTACTTGGCGAAGAACTCACCGGAGGCGTACTTCGAGTTCTCGAAGCCCTCGAAACGCTCACCGCGCTCCTTAGCGAGCAGCATGGAGGTGCGGATTGCGTGGTAAGTCACGGTGTAGAAGTACATGTTGGTGAAGTCCAGCGCCTCTTCGGAACCGTAGAAGACGTGCTCGCGTGCCAGGTAGCCGTGCAGGTTCATCTGGCCCAGGCCCACGGCGTGGCTCATCTTGTTGCCACGCTCGATGGACGGCACGGAGCGGATATCGGACTGGTCCGAGACGGAGGTCAGCGCGCGGATTGCGGTCTCCACGGTCTTGCCGAAGTCGTCGCCGTCCATGGTGAGGGCGATGTTCAGCGAACCGAGGTTGCAGGAGATGTCCTTACCGACGGTCTCGTAGCCGAGGTCGGCGTGGTAGGTGGACGGCTCGGAAACCTGCAGAATCTCGGAGCAGAGGTTCGACATGATGACCTTACCGGCGATGGGGTTCGCGCGGTTGACGGTGTCCTCGAACATCACGTACGGGTAACCGGACTCGAACTGAATCTCCGCGATGGTCTGGAAGAACTCGCGAGCGTTAATCTTGGTCTTGGTGATGCGTGCATCGTCGACCATCTCGTAGTACTTCTCGGAGACGTTGATGTCGGAGAAGGGCACACCGTAGATGCGTTCCACATCGTACGGGGAGAAGAGGTACATGTCCTCGTTCTTCTTGGCCAGCTCGAAGGTGATATCGGGGATCACGACACCCAGGGAGAGGGTCTTGATACGAATCTTCTCGTCGGCGTTCTCGCGCTTGGTGTCCAGGAAAGAGTAGATGTCGGGGTGGTGTGCGTGCAGGTACACCGCGCCGGCGCCCTGACGTGCGCCCAGCTGGTTAGCGTAGGAGAAGGCGTCCTCCAGCAGCTTCATGACGGGGATAACGCCCGAAGACTGGTTCTCAATCTTCTTGATGGGTGCGCCGGATTCGCGCAGGTTGGTCAGGGCGAACGCCACGCCACCGCCGCGCTTGGAGAGCTGCAGGGCCGAGTTGATGGAACGACCGATGGACTCCATGTTGTCTTCCATACGCAGCAGGAAGCAGGAGACCAGCTCGCC
The DNA here is from genome assembly GCF_001061665.1 of Rothia mucilaginosa. Lineage (GTDB taxonomy): Bacteria > Actinomycetota > Actinomycetes > Actinomycetales > Micrococcaceae > Rothia > Rothia mucilaginosa_A. Next base: position 64,002 of record NZ_JVSP01000004.1, read on the forward strand.
GCGCTGCTTCTTGCCCGCGTTGAGGAAGGTCGGGGTGGCCGGCTGGAAACGACCCGAGATAATCTCGTCCACGATCTCCTCGGCCAGCTTCTCGTTACCCTCTGCCAGCAGCAGCGCCACCATGCAGACGCGGTCCTCAAAACGCTCCAGGTAGCGCTGACCGTCGAAGGTCTTGAGCGCGTAGGAGGTGTAGAACTTGAAGGCGCCCAGGAAGGTCGGGAAGCGGAACTTCACGGCGTAGGCGCGCTTGAACAGGTTCTTGATGAACTGGAAGTTGTACTTCTCGAAGAGCTCAGGCTCGTAGTACTGGTTCTCGATCAGGTACTCAATCTTCTCTTCCAGGTCGTGGAAGAACACGGTGTTGTTGTTGACGTGCTGCAGGAAGTACTGACGTGCTGCCTGGCGGTCGGCGTCGAACTGAATCTTGCCGTTCTCATCGTAGAGGTTCAGCAGAGCGTTCAGCTCGTGGTAGCTCATACCCCGGAACTTCTCGGGTACGGTGTTGCCGGTGTGGCTCGCACCGAGAGTCTCTAGTGCTGAGGGCAGTTTTGCGTCCAAAATGCTTCCAATCCTTCGTTGACTTTTTCTACATCTGCTTCGGTACCCATGAGCTCGAACTTGAAGAGAACGGGTACGTTGCACTTCTTCGCGACGATATCTGCCGCGATACCGAAGAGCGGACCAAAGTTAGTGTTGCCGGATCCAATCACACCGAGCATGTTCGCACGATTCTGATCCACGTTCAGGAACTTTACCACCTGCGGGGGAACATTGCCTGCGCCTTCGGGCTTGCCGTAGGTGGGAACGATCAGCACGAAGGGCTCATCGAGCACCAGGGTGTCTTCGCCGGTGCGCAGGGGCAGGCGGAGACGGCGAGCACGAAGCTTCTCCACGAACTTGTGGGTGTTGCCGGAGATGGAGGAGAAATACACGACGAGTGGCGCGGATGCGTCCGCCAGAGCCTCGGTCGCTCGACCCTCAGAGGAGTTACGCGCATCCATGAGAATCTTGCGGATTTCTGCGTGTTCATCTGCGGGGTTGGGCGTGAGGACGGTACTCAACGTGAGCTCCTTACTTCGTATGTGCCGGTATGGCTGTGTGACGCCGATTCCGTTTATGTGGGTTTCGGCTGGATTTACGCTTCCAAAGCGTTGATCTTATCGGGGCGGAAACCGGACCAGTGCTCGTCGCCTGCAATGACGACGGGTGCCTGCATGTAGCCGAGGGACTTGACCATTTCGAGGGCCTGAGCGTCTTCGGTGATATCAACCTTGGTGTAGCTGATACCCTTCGCGTCGAGGGCGCGGTAGGTCATGTTGCACTGGACACACTGCGGCTTGGTGTAAACGGTCACTACCATGGGAGTGCCTCTTACTTTCTCCCGCTCAGGCGGGGTTATCTTGTGAATGAATCTGGCGTGTTTCGTTTGTGGTTCACCACGTGTTGTTTACGGCGAGCGCGGTGCTGTCCGCTACCCCTTCTAGTGGGGTGTGGCGGCTTCCTGCGCTGGGGCAGGGCGGTCAAAAGTGCCGTAGTGGTGGAACCGAGTATTAATACTACATCTAGTGTCGAGATTTTTCTTCACCACAAGATGATGTGGTGTAAGGGTCGTGTTTCGTTCGATAAACCCACAGCTGAACCCACTTAAGAGGGGATGTCTACAGCTTATCCACACCCTGCCGCGGGGCTAGTTCGTTGGATTTTCGCGGGGTGCGCCAGGTTATCCACAGGTGGGGTTTAAGTTGGGCGGCATTTTGGTTGGCCCTCCCCGCTCGTTTCTTAGGGTGCTTTTAACCCCTATGACGTTTTAAGACGTCCGGGGCCGTATTCCTCGGGCTTGATTTAAGCGCAGGTTTAACACTCGCCCATCATGACGCGGAACGACGGGGTTTTAAAGACGAACAGGTTTTCTTAATGAGCCCTTAACCCGGGGGCTGACCGCGACGAAGGGGTGTGATTAAAGCTGTACAAAAGATTTTTAATTCTTCGCAACTGGCCGGTGTGTCGTTGGTTTAAGTTGGTTAAGCCTTAAACACCCCACAACCCCGATGGACGAACCGGAATCTTCGGGGCGGGTTTCAGAGCAGGTTTGAGGTCCCACCGAGCCTCGCACGCAGAGAAGGCCGACCACCCGTGCTGGAGTGGTCGGCCTTCACCGCATATAGGGTATGCGTGGGCGCAAAAGCGCGCAGCTGAGAACGTCTAGAAGTCGATGATTCCCAGATCGCGTAGCTTCTTGCTGAGCGTCACGCCGTCGGTGGCTTCGATCCACAGGGGTGAGCGCATCATCTGCTCGGCGCGGTGATCGCTCCACACGCGGCCCGAGGCGAGCACGGACTCCCCCACCGTCAGGTTACGAATCACGATGGCCGCCACGTTGTCCGGGTAACGCACCGCGAAGCCGTTGTAGATGTACGGGTCGCGCTGCCCGTCGTCGCCGACAAGGATCCACTTCATCTGCGGGAACTCCTCAACCAGGCGCTGCAGGGAATCCACCTTGTGCTTGGTGCCGGACCGGAACCAGCGGTCGGGGGTCGGCCCCCAGTCGGTAAGCAGGAACGTGCCGCGCGGGTAACCGTTACGGCTCAGGAATCGGCGCAGGGTCGGGGTAATGTTCCACGCGCCGGTGGACAGGTACATGAACGGCGCGTTCGGCTCACTACGGCGAATACGGTCGGTCATGACGGCCATGCCGGGGGTCGGGATGCGCGCGTGCTCGTCGAGCACGAAGGAATTCCAGGCGGCCACGAGGGGGCGCGGCAGCATGGTCACCATGACAGTGTCGTCGACGTCCATGATGACGCCTAGCTTCTGCGACTCCGGCACGATGTAAACGCTGGTGGCTACGGCGCGCGACCCGGGCACGTACATGATGACCTCGTGCATGCCGGGTTCCAGGTCAATCTCAAGCTTCACGTCGAGCACGCCGCCGCGGTCGGTGTACGCCTCGTACTTGACGCCGCCGATAACGATGGTGACCGGTGCATCCGACATAGCGATCGCGGTGAAGGCACGCCAGCCTCGCATGGGGTTGGCGGTGTCTTGGGTTCCCTCCACGACCTGCAGGAGTCGCTCAAGGTCGACCGTGTTGTAGAGGGCTCGGGCGATGATACGAACCCAGCCCAGGTTCCCTTCGGATGCAACTCGCCCGTACCCCTCGCTGGGAACAAGAATCGGCTCGCGGCCGGCGGCGATAGCGCGCTTCTCACGCCAGCGGTGCAGGCGGTCGGCCACGCGGTAACCGATGTTAACCGCCTCGTCAGCGGCGTCATTGACTAGGTTGCGCAATTCGTTATCCCCTCAGACTCTTACCCCACTAGTGTAACTGAGCCCGTCCCCTCGCGGGCCGAGCCCAGCACGTCGATACCTTTAAATACGCGGGTGAGAACGTGACCCCGCTGTGATATGCGCATTATTTGGGGTGGCGGGGCCGTTCAGGTTCTTGTAGAACCCACGCGGGCGTTATCCTGGAAGGTATGATCCACTCACAGCCTAACCGCCGACTTTTTGTGCTCGGCACCGCTATGCTTCCGCTCATCGCAGCCTGCTCGAACAAGTCGAATAACGACTACGACAGCACGAGCGGCAACTTTACTCCCTACCAGGCCGGTAGCGATAGCCCCTCCGCTACTCCCCGACCCGTAGCCACGAACTCTCCGACCCAGTCCGTCACCGGTAACCCGATTGATAAGCCGCGCGAGTGGCCCGGCGTGGGCAACGCTCTCGTGGGTGAGGGCAAGTACATCGCGTGGACGGTTGACGACGGTGCCAGCCCCGAGGCTATTCGCGGCTACGCCGAGTTCTCCAAGCGTACGAATACTCGCCTGACCTTCTTTATTAACGCCTCGTACGTGGGTTTCAAGAACAACGTTGATGTTCTCCGTCCGCTGGTTCAGAGCGGGCAGATTCAGATTGCGAACCACACCTACAACCACACCGACCTGACCACCCTGGACGCCGAGGGCGTGAAGGAGGAGTTGCAGCGCAACGAGGACGAGATTATGAGCATCTTCGGCGTCTCGTCGAAGCCCTACTTCCGCCCGCCGTACGGCCGCTATAACGAGGCCGTGCTGAAGGCTGCCGGTGAGATTGGCTTTACCCGCCCGGTCATGTGGAACGGCACGACCGGTGATGAGGCAAAGACCAGCGCCCGCGTGATTTACATGCGTTCGCTGCGCTACATGCTTCCGCAACAGATTGTTCTGGGCCACCTGAATTACGAGACGATTATTCCGATTCTGGATAAGCTCAAGGGCCTGCTGGACGAGCGCGGCCTGACCCCGGTCACGATTCGCGACTACTACGGCGATGCCTCGGAGGAGGAGATTAAGGCAGCGGCTCCCAGCCCGACCGCAACCCCCGAGCCGAGCGAGACTCCCTCCGCGGAGGCAACGACCGAGGCTCCCTCGCCGACCCCCACCCCCACTCCTACTCCGGCCCAGACCCCTCGGTACGAGGATGAGGTAGCCGCAACCAGGACCCCCTCGCAGCCGGCCGCCACCACGCGCGCATCCCAGCCGCCCCAGCCCGCGGCTTCGCGTTCGACCACGGCCTCGGCCACTGCGGGTGCCCCCGCCGCGGCAAACCGCTAGGCCGGTTCGGATCGGGTGATTCCGAGAGGTGCACTCGAGGCTGTGATTATTGGAAGCCCCTTCTCTCCCTGCGCGGGAGGGAAGGGGCTTCGCCGTGCCCGCCGCTGCCGGTTTTCTTTCCCCGACTCGCTGAACCTTGGGCGGGTAGCGCAGGAATAAACACGGTAGCTGGGGCGTTAGGTGAGCATACAGGCGGCAGCGTGCCGCATCCGAGTATGAGAGGAATAGATAACATGCGTATTGATATTTGGTCCGATATTGTGTGCCCCTTCTGCTACGTGGGCAAGCGTAACCTGGAGCAGGCGCTCGCTGAGTTTGAGCACCGCGACGAGGTTGAGGTGGTGTGGCATAGTTTTGAGCTGGACCCGTCGGCTACGGAGCATCCTGCCGGTTCGCTGCCTGAGATGATTGCCGGTAAGTATCAGATGTCGCTGGAGCAGGCGATTGCGAGCCAGGAGTCGTTGGCGGAGCGTGCCCGCGAGGTGGGTTTGGATTTCAATTGGCGTCAGGCACGCTACGGTAACACGTTTGATGCGCACCGTGTGATTCATTATGCGGCGGAGCAGGGTTTGGCGTCGGCGGCGGAGGAGGCGTTTAAGCTGGCGTACTTTACGCAGGGCCGTTCGGTGCAGGATCACGAGTCGATTCTGGATATTGCTTCTGAGATTGGCCTGGATACCGCCGAGGTTGAGGCCGTGCTGAAGAGCGACCGTTACGCGGCGGATGTGCGTGCCGATGAGCAGTTGGCGCGCCAGCTGGGCATTAATGGTGTGCCGTTCTTCTTGATTGAGTCGAAGTGGGCGGTCAGTGGTGCGCAGCCTGCGAAGATGCTGGTGCAGGCGCTGCGTCAAGTGTGGGAGGAGACTCACCGTGTTGAGTTTTTGAACCCGCTGGCAGGCGCGGCTGGTGATACTGCGGGTGACGGTGCTGCGGAGGCGGGTCCTTCCTGCGATATGAACGGCAACTGCTCCTAATAGCCGCTGAGGGAGGCGCGGCGGGGGTGCTACTCCCCTAGCGCCCCTAACTGATGCAGACACCTTAATAGAGCGAAGCCCCCTTGTGCCGGTTCTTGCGTGAACCGGGCGCGAGGGGGCTTCGCTATGCCTGCAGGTTGCATCTTCCCTTGTCAGAAATGTTTAGGGGGCTCAATATTACCTGCGAATGGGGCCGTTTTCATTTACACTTGAGTGTGTGTTCTACGGTGAACACGCTTATCCACTCACTTTATAAAGGAATATTGTGTTGAAAATTCACACCGCGACCGCTGGTGTTCTTGCGGGTACTCTGCTGCTGACCGGTTGCTCTTCGTCTGTTCGCGCTCCGGAGTCTACGCCCTCTGCGTCATCGTCGACGTCTGTTTCTGCTAGCCCTTCGGTTTCAGCTACTCCTAGTTCTTCTCCGACGCCGAGTGCGCCTGCGACTCCTTCGGAGTCTCCTACCCCGACGGTAACCCCGTCTCCGGTTCCGACGACTGAGGCTCCCGTGCAGGCACCGGCTACTGAGGCACCTTCCGCGGAGGCGCCGGCGGCGCCGGTTCAGGAGGCGCCGGTAGCTACGGAGGCGCCCGTCCAGCAGGCGCCCGCGCAGGCTCCGGCGACTGAGGCTCCTGCTCAGCAAACTCCCGCGCAGCAGGCCCCGGCTCAGCCGGTTCAGCAGGCTCCTGCGCGGTCGAGTGTTTACTACGAAACATGCGCTGATGCTCGTGCGGCTGGTGCGGCGCCCCTGCATCGTGGTGAGCCGGGTTACCGTCCCGGCCTTGATGCTGATGGTGACGGCGTGGCGTGCGAGCCGAAGAAGAAGCACTAAGCTTCTACCCCCAGGTATAGCGGAGCCCCCTCGTACTATTTCTAGTACGAGGGGGCTCCGCCGTGCCCGGAAGGCCCACGTCAGTTGGCGTGAACTCAATCCGGGCTGGGGCAAGTAAACTTAGCCGGTCGGCACTACAGCGACCTAACCGTAGTAGTCGCGAATCGTAACAGTCGTGAGCCCCATACGGTCCATCAGGCCCCTAATCTCATCCATCACCGAAATCACCCCGGGGTAATTCAGATGACCAATAATGATGCGCTGCGCATTCACGTACTCCTTCGCAAAACGAAGCACCTCCTGCGAGGGAATATTCGAAGAATCAGCCAAGGAGCCATACCACAGCACCGGGCGCGTGAAACCGCACGAGGCTGCAGCCGCCAGCACGCGCGCATCATAATACCCGTACGGGGGGCGGAAATACGGCTTCGACGACACCCCAAAAAGCCGCTGAATCTCCTCATCATTGCGCGTCAGCTCCCGAACGATCTGCTCATCGCTGAGTTTGGTCAGCGCGGCGTGACTATACGTGTGGTTCGCAATCTGCAGCTGACCGCTCTTCACTAGCGGAAGCAACAGGTCACGATGCTGCTCAAAAGAGGGGTACTGACCGTTGATAAAGAAGGTGAGGCGCGTGCCGGTGCGGCGAGCAAACTCGGCGTACGCGCGCACCACATCAGGGTTGGCGCCGTCATCAACCGTCCAGGCGACGTACTTGCCCTCACCAACAAGCCCCGTCTGCGGCCCATCCCAGGGGCGAGGCGTCGGGGCTAGGTTACCGGGAGTCTGCGTGCTACCAGAACTCGGCGCGGCGGAAGGAGTAGCGCTCTCGGAACCACTCGGCGCGGCGGAGGAGGTGACAGCAGGGCTACCGGATGCGGAGGGACTCTCCGACGGGCTCGCGGTGGGTTGTCCCGTTGCGTTGCTTGCCTCGGCCTTAGCGGAGCAGGAGGTGAGAGCAAGACCCAGAGAGCCCAAGCCCAGAGCGCCCAAGCTGAGGAGTACGCCGCGGCGGGAGGCCACGGAATGATAAATCATGGTGTTTCTATGATCCCGATGCGCCTCGAACGACATCAGGTTTTGAGCGGTGTTCATACTCTCAGTGTAAAATAGCAACCCTTCCGAGCATCTAACAAGTCAAAAGATTACGTCAAAACACTTCAGTGAAGAAACCACCCATATCTCATACATCAACTTTTTCCTGAAGCCCCCACTCCACCACAAAGCCCCCTATACGCCTCAGCGCAAGGGGGCTTCACAACACAACCCAGGTGACCGCGGCACAGCACACAGGCCACGCGACAGCTAGCGCGGCTGGTAGGTGAGGCCGCGCTCCGCACGCGCGCGGCGTGTCTCGGCATCCCGAAGAACCGGCACCATAAGACGCACCAGCTGCTTAATCCCACGCATCACCAGCTCAATCCACAGCGCCGCAGACAGCACACCCGCCGCGCGCGGGTGACGGCGACGCACCCACCTCAGCGACAGCAACGAAAACACGAAATACGCCGGGTACAGGAGAGCCTCGCGAAAACGGTGAGCCTGCCGAACAACGGGATTCTGAGAAAGCTTCTTCATACCACCAGTATATCCAGCCGCACGGCACGGCCACGCCGGAGCACCGACTAGGCCCCGGACTCGCCCTCCAGCTCACCCGAAGGCTTAACCGACGCACCCTCCACGGGTACAGAAGCCGCGGCGCTACCCGACAGCTCAACCACGGAGTCCTCCCCCACCAACTGCGAGGGAGAGGAACCCTCGGGGCCCGACAGGATCGTCACGTTCATGCGGCACAGCGCATCCGTATCGGTAATCGTGTCGTCGTTATCAATCAGGTACACCCGGTAGCCGTCTGCGGTCAGGCGGCGCATCAGCTCCAGGAGCATATTCTGCGCCACCTCATCCACCGCGTACACGCGCGTCACGTCCAGGGCGATCTTCGAGCCCTCCATCGGGGCGTCCACAATCTCGCGAATCACGCGCTCCACACCCGCGAAACGAATACGGCCCTGCAGCTGAATCAGGCGCATGGCCTCGGGGCCGGAACCAATCTGGTAGTCCGCGCGCAAGGCCGAGCGCGCCACCGTCGGCACGTTCATCACGTGCATGCCCATGTCTTCAGAGAACTTCTCGAAGAGCTCCACACCGCGCACGCTATTGCCGTGCTTATCCAGGCGCGGGGAGAACGTCGCCACACCCAGCTGACCCGGAACCGCACCAATGATGCCGCCGCCCACGCCGCTCTTCGCCGGAACGCCCACCTGAGTCGCCCAGTCACCCGCGGAATTGTACATGCCGCACGTGAACATGACGCTCAGCACCTGACGCACCACGCCCTTCGGCACAACCTGCTCCCCCGTCACCGGATGCACACCGTAGTTCGCGAGGGTGGCGGCCATCAGCGCCAGGTCCTTGACAGTGACCATGAGCGAGCACTGGCGCGTGTACCCCTGCACCGACACCTCCGGGTCACCCGTCAGGATGCCGTGGCCGCGCAGCATGTGCGCAATCGCGTAGTTGCGGTGCGCGTGCTCTAGCTCGGATTCGTACACGCGCTCATTCACCGACAGGCGGCGGCCCGCAAAGGCCGACAGACCCGAGATGACGCGCTCCATGCGCTCACCCTGCGTGGCCCCCGGAGGGCCCACCAGCGAATGGGTGGTGATAGCACCGGCGTTAATCATGGGGTTCAGCGGCTTGCCCGAACCGTCCTCAAGGGACAGCTCGTTGAAGGGCTCGCCTGAGGGCTCAACGCCGACCTTCGCCAGCACGTCGTCAAAGCCGCGGTCGGCCAGGGCCAGCGCGTACACGAAGGGCTTGGAAATCGACTGGATCGTGAACTCCACGTCGCTGTCACCGGCGGCGTACTGCTCGCCGTCCACCATCACGATGGACGCGGCCAGCTTATCCGGGTCCACGGCGGCCAGCTCGGGAATGTAGTTCGCCAGCTCCCCGGAGGTATCGGAGACGACCGTCGTCAGGGACTCAGTGAGGTACGTGGCGATGGGTGAATGCATGGTCTCCTCCGTGATGCTGATTCGGTGTTCGGGGTACGTTCCCGGATGCGCCGGAGAACCCGGGCATACCCCATCTACGAGTGTATCTTTTGCCGCCAAAAGCTACCAACTACTGCCGAGAATGACGACGGAGTGGACAGCGTGGGCTAACGCGCGGTGCCCGCGCGCACGACCGGGTTCTGGGTGCCGGGGACGTAAAGCCGGCTAGGGGTGGCGGACCGACTGCGGCTCCTGGCCACCCAGCTCGGCGGTCTCCAGCTGGAAGGTCGAGTGCTCCACCGACACCTCAAAATGGCTCGCCACGCACGAACGGATACGGTCCAGAATCGTCACCGCAGACCCGTCGCGGAAGCACGAATCCGCAACCACCACGTGCGCGGTCACAACCGGCAGGCCCGTCGCCACCATCGAGGCGTGCACATCGTGCACCTCCACCACACCATCAACACTCAAGATATGCTCACGCATCGCATCCAGGTCCAGGCCGTCCGGGGTGAACTCCATGAGCACCGCCGTGGTCTGCTTCATCAGGCGCACCGCACGCGGCACAATCAGCGCCGCAATGAACAGACCCGCAAGGGCATCCGCCCGGTAGAAGCCGGTCAGCCAAATCACGATAGCCGCCACGATCACGCCCAGCGAGCCCAGGGCATCGTTGAGCACCTCCAGGAACGCGGCACGCATATTGAAGTTCGCGTTTCGGCCAGAGGCCAGCACCGCAATGCCGATAACGTTCGCCACCAGGCCGACCACGCCGAAGACCAGCAGCTCGGCGCCGGGCACCTCCGGCGGGGCAAACAGGCGATGCACGCCCTCTACCGCCGTGTAGATACCCACGGCCAGTAGCAGCACCGACTGGCCCAGGGCCGCCAGCACCTCAATGCGTCGGAAGCCCCACGTGTGGCGCGAGGTTGCCGGACGCGTCATGAGCGAAGCCGCGGTGAGCGCCACCAGCAGGCCGGATGCATCCGTAATAGCGTGCGCCGTATCGGTCAGCAGGGCGAGACTCCCGGTGACCAGAGAGCCAACCGCCTGCGCCAGCACGATGACGAGCGCCAGGGTAAAAGCCACCAGCAGGCGCGGACGCATCGAGGCGGCCTCCTCCGGGCTGTGCATATGAGAGTGGTCGTGGTGACCGCCGTGGTGAGAGTGTGCGTGCTCTCCCATTAACCTTCTCCTTGGGGGTTGTGGCCGACGCAGAATCGCCGGGGCGAGAAGACCGGCACGGGCCGGCGGGCGACGCAACCGAGTGAGGGTTCGTCGACTCCAGGGTGAAACCGCGATACAGAGTCTAGAGATAGCAAAATCGCCCGACTCTTACGAACCGGACGATTAGCACCTCAAACGAGGTTTCCGTGGAGATAAGGGGACTCGAACCCCTGACCCCCTGCATGCCATGCAGGTGCGCTACCAGCTGCGCCATATCCCCATATTCTGTTATGTTCCTCAACGAGGCAACATGAATATATTACACACACCTCAGAGGGCTACGCAAATCGAGAACAGCTCAAATTCAAAAAATTTTCCAAAAACTTTAGGGGCTCCAAGCTACCCCGTCCAAGGGCTACGAAGCACCGCGAATACGGCGAAGAGGCGGGCACGCGCGCCCCGCATGTGCACCACATGCAGGGCACCGAACCCGCCCCTCACGCAAACGCTACAGAACGCGCACCGCGAAAACGTCGCGCGCCGAGCGACAGCCCGAAGGCCTAAGCCTCGTCCTGCGCCGGGATGATGCGCGCGGCCTCTTCCTCGGACTCAGCCTCGATATCGAAGGGAGCCTCGTTCTCAACACCCAGCTCGATGCGCGGGGCCTGAGCCCACAGGCGATCCAGGGCGTAGAACTCGCGGTCCTCCTCGTGCTGAACGTGAACCACGATATCGCCGAAGTCCAGCAGAATCCAACGACCCGAGGAACGACCCTCGCGGCGCACCGGCTTCAGGCCGGCCTGCTCGCGCAGGGCATTCTCCACCTCGTCAGCCACGGCGTTCACCAGGCGCTCGTTGTGAGCGGAGACCACCAGGAAACCGTCAATCAGGCCCATGGCGTCGGAGGCATCCACAGCGAACAGGTTCGTTCCCTGCTTCTCCTCCGCCGCACGGGCGGCAATGCGCAGAGCCTCAACCGAGGACTGTGCAGCAGTCATATCTTCCTTTCTTGCCGGTCATTCCCACCGGCAGCACCCCGCGGGGTGCGTTCTCACGGCCTACTTCGGGCCAAAAATCATAATCAAGCCGACAACAACCAGGGCCAGCAACAGAACCATCCACAGCCAGGCCAGGGAGGTCTTCTGGGCCGGCTTCAGCACCTCGTGCTCCGACTGGTTCTCGGTAACCTTCTCGGCGAAGGACTTATCGGAGTCCTTCTTCTGAGCGCCGCTGTTCTGAGATCCACTGTCCGCGCGCTCCACCGATGCCACCGGTGCGCTCTTCGACTCGGCGGACTCCTCTGCGGCGAGCTCGGCCATCGCCACGGAATCCTCGGGATCCTGGCGGTCCACCATGCGCTGCAGCAGTTCCTCCACCTCGTCCGGGCTCAGGGCCACGGTCGGGTCGCCGTCCACCGAATCCACGGTGTCGCCAGAAACCGAGCCGTCCAGAACGCTCAGGTCCAGGCCCTGTGCGTTCACGGCGCTCACGCGGGTGGGCAGGTTGGAGGATGCGTCCTCCTTCTGCGCCTCGGCAGCCTCGGAAGCCTCGGGCTTCTGAGCATCCTTGGGTTCCTGGGCGTCCTTGGGCTCGGGGGATTCCTCGTCCTCAGCCGGCGCGGAGGCGTAGCCGACGACGCTCTCGTCAACCTTCGGCTCGTCGCGCACGAGGTACTCGTGCATCTTCGGCTCGGGCTCCTCCTCCTTGACCACGGTAATCACCGGAATGGAAGAGGTCAGCGGGCTATCCACCGCCGAGGGGCTGGTGGCATCTACACGGTTCTTCGCGATCTCGTCGGGACGCAGAACGCGCAGGCTACTGGTCAGAGGGGCCGGCTCGTGCAGCTTCTCCTCGTCGTTCGCCTCGGTCTCAATCTTGCCCTGGGCCGCCAGCGCCGCGAAACGACGCTGAACCGCCAGAACCTGCGGATCAATCGCGCCGGTGTTCACCACGGAACCCATATTCTCAACGGGCTTCGGGTTCTCCCCGCGGCGGTGTGCGCGCAGGTACTCGGCGACTTCCTCACGGTAGCGGGCGAGACGGCGCGGACCCATCACCTTAGTCGGCGGCGGCACCTCAATGCCGTCTTCGGTCACGTACGTCTCGTAGAGGTACGCTTCGTCCTCGCTATAGGGCTTCGAACCCGCAGCTTCACTCATGTGTTCCCTCATTATTCGTCGATTCGGGTGACTGCTCCGCCTCATCCTTAACTCGAGGCAGGCCGTCACGGTAGGCCGTCAAAGCGTCCTTCTTATACAGCCCGTACTTCGCAATGTACTGCACCACGCCATCGGGTACCAGGTACCAGATGGGGGCACCCTCAGCCGCGCGGCGGCGAATATCGGTCGAAGAAATCGCCATCGCGGGGATCTTCAGCGTCGTAATATGACGCCCCTCCGCAAGGGGAGGATCCAGCGTGTGATCGGGGCGGGTCACGCCCACGAACGTCGCGAGGTCCCACAGCTTATGGGCATTGCGCCAGGTCATAATCTGGCTGATTGCATCCGCCCCGGTAATGAAGAACAGGTCAGCATTGGGGCGCAGGCTGCGCAGCTCGTTAAGCGTATCAAAGGTGTACGTGGCGCCGCCACGGTCAATATCAATACGGCTCACCGTAAAACGCGGGTTCGACGCGGTCGCGATCACCGTCATCAGGTAGCGGTGCTCGGCATCGCTCACGTGCCGCTCCCCCACCTTCTGCCAGGGCTGACCGGTCGGAACGAACACGACCTCGTCCAGGTCGAACACCGCGGCGACCTCACTGGCCGCCACCAGGTGCCCGTGATGAATCGGGTCAAACGTTCCACCCATCACGCCCAAACGCACCCGTCCAGGGATACGAGGGGGAATCGACTCGGAGCTCGGGGCACCGAAATCAAGCTGAATAGGCTGATCACTCACAGAAGCCGTCCTTGCTGGGGACAGAGACCGCACCGGAAAACAACGCGCCCACCGGTGAGGATACGGGCAAATACACGGATGCACGCGCGCCACTCGGCGGGCCCACGCGGGACGCCGGATGCACGTGCGTACACCCATCTATGCTACCGTCTCGGCGCTAAAAACAACGAAATGACGGGGGTGAGCTAAGCCGCGGGTGGAATACCCGCGACCCGGCTCACCCCCGCCGCCACGATGTGGACTCTACCTAGTCCTCGGTGCCGGGCATGTCGATATTCTCGTCGACCTTGCCCTCCTTGAGCTTCTTGCGGTACTCCACGGACTCGGTCCAGACACCGGCCACGCGCTCGGATTCCAGCTCGGCACGAGCCGCAGCCTTCGCATCCATGCGCTCCTTGTACTCCACGCGCTTCTGGGCGCGGGTCGGGCGGATAATCTCCTCCAGGCGGACGTCGGTACCGCGCGGGGAGGAGAGTAGCTCGGCGCCACCGATCATGGTCGGCTCCCAGTCGAAAATCACCGAGTTGTCGCTCTCACCAATCACCACGGCGTCGCCGGCGCGGGCGCCAGCCTTGAACAGCTCGTCCTCAACGCCCAGGCGGGCCAGGCGGTCCGCCAGGTAGCCGACCGCTTCATCGTTGTTGAAGTCGGTCTGCTGAATCCAGCGCTCGGGCTTCTCGCCAATCACGCGGAACAGCGGCTCCAGGTTGCGTTCCTCGCGACGAATCACGAACTCCTGCTTCTTCTTGTTGCGGAAGCCCTTCGGACGAATCACGGGGGTTTCGACGGTCACGCGCTCGGCCTCCTTCTCGGCGGCGGCGCGGGCGGCGCGGTCCTCCTCAACGAGCTTGGCCATCGCGAAGATGAGGGGCTTCAGGCCCTCATGCGAGGCGGTCGAAATCTCGAAGACCTTGAAGCCCATCTCCTCGAACTCGGGGCGCACGAACTCGGCCAGCTCGCGGGCCTCGGGCACGTCAATCTTGTTCAGCACCACGATCTGCGGACGCTCGTGCAGCGGCACGGTCACACCCGCGGTCGGGTCGACCTCGTAGTTCTGCAGCTCGCCGCGAATCACCTCGAAGTCGCTGATCGGGTCGCGGCCGGGTTCCAGGGTCGCGCAGTCAATCACGTGCACGAGCGCCGAGGAGCGCTCCACGTGACGCAGGAAGCGGTGGCCCAGGCCACGGCCCTCCGAGGCACCCTCAATCAGGCCCGGCACATCCGCGACGGTGTAGCGAACATCGCCCGCCTGCACCACACCCAGGTTCGGGATCAGGGTCGTGAACGGGTAATCCGCAATCTTCGGGCGTGCCGCGGAGATAGCGGCAATCAGCGAGGACTTACCCGCCGAGGGGTAACCCACCAGGGCCACATCCGCGATGGACTTGAGCTCCAGAACAATGTCAGACTCTTCGCCGGGGGTGCCCAGCAGCGCGAAGCCGGGGGCCTTACGCTTTGTCGAGGCCAACGCGGCGTTACCCAGGCCGCCCATACCGCCGCGCGCGGCGATGTACTCGTCGCCAACGTGCAACAGGTCGGCCAGGACATTGCCCTCGCGGTCCTTCACCACGGTGCCCTGCGGCACGGTCAGAATCAGGTCCTCGCCATTAAAGCCGTGGTGCATATCGCCGCGGCCGATGTCACCGTTCGGGGCGTGCTGGTGCGGGCTGTGGTGGTACTCCAGCAGGGTCGTGGTCTGGTTGTCGACGCGCAGAATCACCGCGCCACCATTACCACCGTTACCGCCGTTCGGGCCGCCCAGCGGCTTAAACTTTTCGCGTCGCACGGAGACGCAACCGTTGCCTCCGCGACCGCCGGAAACATGCAAGACCACGCGGTCCACGAATTCCGCCACGGGTTCTCCTATCTTGGAAAGTCTTCTCTTCGCCGACGCCTCAACGCCCGGTGGGCGGATGCATCGGCAGGCGTAGCCGGGTTGGGGCGCGCCTCCTCGCGAGGACCGCACAGCGTGCGGGCTTCTCGCGGAATGGGAGTTATAGCGAGAGGGGGTAGACTCGCGCCTACCCCCTCTGCCCTAGCGGTGAGTATTACTCAGCTGCAGCCAGGATGTTAACGACCTTGCGGCCCTTGCGGGTACCGAACTCGACGGTGCCTGCTGCCAGAGCGAACAGGGTGTCGTCGCCACCGCGGCCAACGTTCAGGCCGGGGTGGAAGTGGGTGCCGCGCTGACGAACAATGATCTCGCCTGCGTTGACGGACTGGCCGCCGTAGCGCTTAACACCGAGGTACTGGGGGTTCGAGTCACGGCCGTTACGGGTGGAGCTTGCGCCCTTCTTGTGTGCCATTCTGTATTCCTACCTTAGGGTTGAATTCCGGTTCGCTTCGATTATGCGTTGATAGCGGTAATCTTGACGGTGGTCAGCTCAGCGCGGAAGCCCTGACGCTTCTTGTAACCGGTCTTGTTCTTGTACTTCTGAATAACAATCTTCGGACCGCGCAGGTCCTCGACCTTCTCAGCAACAACCTTGGCGGAAGCCAGGGACTTTGCGTCAGCGGTGACCTTGTCACCGTCGACGAGCAGCAGCACGGGCAGCTCGATGGTGCTGCCGGGCTCGCCTGCAACACGGTCAAGGGTAACGAGGTCGCCGACGGAAACCTTCTCCTGGCGGCCGCCAGCGCGTACAATCGCGTATGCCACTATGGGACTCACTTTTCTCGACAACTTGCTTCTTGAATCTCACTCGAATGAGCAGCCTGCGCTTTCATTGCTGTGCGCCCTCCCCCGCCGGTCGAATAACCGCGAGAAGGAGGAACGGCCCGTGCGTTCCGACGGGATTGCCCGCCGGAGCCAACACGCGAGGCTCATCGGTGGTGTCTCTCTCCCGCACGTTCCAACCTCGGCCGAGTACTCGACCGTGCCGAAGACGATGCGGGTGGGAGCGGTGTCTCCCGCTGGCCCTGCGTCGATAGGGCTTCACTGAGATAAACACCAGTCCTTAAGAATACGGCATGAGGGACGGGCCGCGCAATAGAGTCACCTCACCGAAATGTGTGGATGCGGCGTGATGCTCCTCAACCCCGCCTCCCGGCGCATTCCCCCGGCACATTCTCGGTAGGCTCCCCTCACGCGCTCCCCCGGCGGGCGAACGGCGGGCGCGAAATAACAAAGCTGAAACGACGAAGGCCCCGGCGGCATGGACTTCTCCACCCGTCGGGGTCTTCGTCAGTTGGGGCTACGCGTGAGCCGCGGGGCTAGTCGTCCTTGCCCAGGCGCTTAATGTCGGCGGCGGCCACACCGATGCCGAGCATCGTCGGAGCCGAAGCCTCCTCGATGGCCGGGGCCACATCCGCCACGGATGCGGAAGCCACCACGGAACCGTGAGCGCTCTCGGCGGTATCGACGGTCACGACCTTCGAACCCGCGCCGGCGCTCGAAGCGGCACGGCGGGTGCGGCGCTTACGCGGGGCCGGAGCGGACGACACAACCGTTGCGGGCTGGGCCGGCTTCTGCTCCGCCTTCTCCTGCTGCGGCGCGGCGGGCTCAGCCGAGGGGGCGCCAATCACGCCGGTCACAACCGGGCGGGTACCCTGCTCGCGCTGACCGTTCTGCTCGGCCGACTCGGCGGCGCGGCGTGCGCGGCGACGCGATGCGCGGGGAGTCTCGCGGACATCCTCGATGCGCAGGTCCTCACGCTCAGCGCGCTTCGACTCGGCCTTCTTCGACTCGGAACGCTCGGCGCGCTCCGCACGCTCGGAACGACGCTTGGAGGAACGCTCCTCGCGATCCGGGCGGGAAGATTCACCCTCGGGGCGAGCGATGCGGCCGGCCTTCTGCGAGGCACGGGCCTTCGCCTCACCCGCGCGAATCGCCTCAAAACGATCCGAGGAGCGGCTGAATCGCGGATCCAGCTCGGGATCAACGTGGTGATCCAGCACGCCGGCATCCGAACCCTCCACCGCTGCAATTGCGGTATCGTCCAGCTCACGACGCTTCTCGGAGCGGTTCTTACGGGAGCGGCCCGAGCGGGACTTCTTCTCCTCGCGCTGAGGCTGTTCCTCGTCCTTCTCCTTGGCGGCCGCTTCCTCTTCCACGCGGTCGAAGGCGCTGGCCAGCTGCTCCAGGGAGAAGCCGCCCTGCTCGCCAACCCACTGGCCGTCGGTCACATCGGCGACCTTCTGCTCGCGTTCGGCGACCTCGGCGTGGGCCTGCTCGCTCGCCTCGGCGATACCCTGAATCTCCTGCTCCAGCGAGAGCTCAGCGGTCTCGGCGCGGCGCGAACGCTTGCGGCGCTTACGCTTCTTGCGGGTCGAGGTGGTCTCCTCCGAACCGCTCTCGTTCTGGACGGAGGCGGCTGCCACGGCAGCCATCGCGTTACGGCGCTCGGCCTTCTTCGACTCCAGGGCGTCCTGCTTCTGCTGGTCGCGTGAATCCTCGCGGGAGGCCGAACGGGCACGCTTGCGCTCGTTACGGTCGTGGCGGTGAATAAAGTCGGAGGCGCCACCGCTGCGGCCGCTCAGCGGCTGATCGTGAACGATCAGACCGCGGCCGGCGCAGTGCTCGCAGGGCTCCGAGAAGACCTCGAGCAGGCCGGTACCCAGGCGCTTGCGGGTCATCTGGACCAGACCCAGCGAGGTCACCTCGGTCACCTGGTGCTTGGTGCGGTCGCGGCCCAGGCACTCAATCAGTCGACGCAACACCAGGTCGCGGTTCGACTCGAGCACCATGTCGATGAAGTCAATCACGATGATGCCGCCGATATCGCGCAGACGCAGCTGACGCACGATCTCCTCGGCCGCCTCCAGGTTGTTCTTGGTGACGGTCTCTTCGAGGTTGCCGCCGCTACCGGTGAACTTACCGGTGTTCACGTCCACCACGGTCATGGCCTCGGTGCGGTCAATCACGAGCGAGCCGCCCGAGGGCAGGTAGACCTTGCGATCCAGCGCCTTAGCCAGCTGCTCGTTGATGCGGTAGTGGTCGAAGAGGTCGTCCTCGCCGTCCCACTTCTGCAGGCGCGAAATCAGGTCGGGTGCCACATAGGTCACGTAGGCTTCGATGGAGTCCCAGGCGTCCTGACCCTGAACAATCATCGCGGTGAAGTCCTCGTTGAAGACGTCACGCACGGTCTTAATCATCAGGTCGGGCTCCTGGTAGAGCATCTCGGGAGCCAGCACCTTGCGGGAGTTGGCCTTCTCCTGGATCTCTTCCCACTGCGCGCGCAGGCGGTTAATGTCGTGGGTCAGCTCCTCTTCGGAGGCACCCTCGGCCGCGGTGCGCACAATCACACCGGCACCCTCGGGCAGCTTGTCCTTCAGAATCTTCTTCAGGCGCGCACGCTCGGTGTCGGGCAGCTTGCGAGAAATACCGGTCATGGAACCGCCCGGCACGTACACCAGGAAGCGGCCCGGCAGGGAAACCTGGCTGGTCAGGCGAGCGCCCTTGTGACCAATCGGGTCCTTGGTGACCTGCACCAGCACCGAATCGCCCGGCTTCAGGGCGTTCTCAATCTTGCGGGGCACGCCATCCAGGCCGGTGACGTCCCAGTTGACCTCGCCCGCGTAGAGCACGGCGTTACGGCCGCGTCCAATATCGACGAAGGCGGCCTCCATAGAGGGCAGCACGTTCTGCACCTTGCCCAGGTACACGTTGCCAATCAGGGAGTCCTGCTGGGTCTTCGACACGAAGTGCTCGGCCAGCACGCCGTCCTCGAGCACACCAATCTGGATGCGGCCATCCTTCTGGCGAACCAGCATCTGACGGTCCACGGACTCGCGGCGAGCCAGGAACTCGGCCTCGGTCACGATGTGGCGGCGGCGGCCCAGGGAACGGGACTCGCGGCGACGCACGCGCTTGGCCTCCAGGCGGGTGGAGCCGCGCACACCGGTCACGGTGTTGGATGCGTGGGAATCGGCCAGGCGCGGTGCACGCACCTTGGTGACGGTCTCAACGTCATCCTCAGCACCGCCCTCAATCTCGATGTCCTCGGTACCGCGGCGGCGGCGACGGCGACGGTGGCTGGTGACCTCTGCCTCCGCGGCGGCCTCCTCGCGGCGGCGCTCCATGCGGTCCTTGCGCTTCTGCTCTTCGGCGGCGGCGCGGCGGGCCTCACGCTCGAGCTTGGCGGCCACGGCGAGCTCGCTCAGTTCCTCGGGCTCGGGGGCCACGAACAGCGGCATCGCGCCCATGGGGGTGCGCGAGCGCAGCTCCTGCAGCTTTTCGCGCTGCAGGTCGCTCAGGGTCTTAACGGGTTCGGCGGGCTCCTCGGGTGCCTTCTCCTCGGGTGCCTTCTCCTCGGCGGCTTCTTCGACGGCGGCAACCTCGGCTTCGAGCACCTCGGCCACGCCATCGGTTGCGGAGGGCTCCGCGTCTGCGGAGCCGGCCTCGGCGTTCTCAGCCTGCTTCTCGGCGGCCTCCTCTGCCTCGGCCTCAACCTCGGCTTCCGCGGCGGCTTCGCCCTCAACAAATTCGGCTTCGGCGGTCTCTTCTGCAGCTTCTTCGGCCTTCTCCGCCGTGGTCGCCTTCTCGACCTTGGCGACCTCTTCGACCTTGGCGGTCTTCTCGACGGTCTCGACCTTGGTCACCTTCTCGACCTTGGCGACCTCTTCGACCTTCGCCACGCGCTCCTGGGCGGCGGGAGCCTCCGCCGCCTCAGCCTCGGCGGGCTGCTTTTCAGCTGCCGCAAACAGGCTGCTCAGGGTCGAAGCAACCTCGGCCTCGGACACCGCGGGAGCGGCGGCCTTCGGCGCGGGGGCGTGCTTAGCCTTAGCGTTACGCAGATTGGTCAGGCCCGTGGCGATGGCTTCGTCCAGGGGAAGCTCGGGAGCCTTCTCCTTCTTCGGACGTCCCGGGCGACGGCGCTCGGCGGGAGCGGCCTGAGATTCGGAGCTCTGGCGAACATTCTTACGCAGAGTTTCACGGGTTTCTGCGGAGGCGTTCTTCTCCTCCGCGAGGGCGTTCAGCGCCTCAAAAACCCCAAGTTCGACGTTCTTCTCGTCAGACATTAATCTTCTTTCGTCATACCCCGCTCCGCATCGCGAGGATTTTTGACAGCGCGCATACAGCGCAAAGCCTAGTTGCCGTCACCGCGGCTCAAGCCTCTCCCTGCGAGCGCGCATACGTGGGGCGCGGCCCGGGCGCTATCTCTTTCAGCGCCGTCATTCGTGGGGGCGAGCGGGCGGAACGCAACGCGCACCGCAACGGTCACAGCCACCCCGCGATCGAGCACGGCCACGCCCTCCCTGGGCGTCCTGCCGGTCTTCGGGATTCTTCGCCGATGCGGTCCGGTCCGCGCGGTGCGACAGTCATGCTCCGCGGCTTACGGCCGGTGCTTACGGGTACTCTCCCTCGATGCGGTGGTGGGGATCTTCTGCGCGTGCGGGGCGCACAAGACACCGTCTTTCATTATACCCGTACGCGGCCCCCTCGAGGCTACCCGGGATGTGGGCTTAAGAGGCGGGCGGAAAACCCGGCGAAGCGCAAGAAAGCCGGACGGCGCGCGTGCACCATCCGGCTTCGTTCAAAAATTTTGGAGACACCCGCGCGAAGCGGGGTGCGCATAGGGCGGAACTCCCCCGGTGACCCTGCGGGAATCGCCAAAGAGAGAGGTTAGTCCAGGCCCAGCTCGGCGTCGCGAGCCTCGCGTGCCTGCTGCGCCAGCTTCGGGTCGGTCGGAAGATACTCCGGGCCCGAACCGGTCGCAAAGGGAACCCCCAGGATAAAGACGAAGGGCGAGAGGACCAGCAGGATAACCCACAGCAGCGAAAAGTGACCGGCGGTCAGCAACAGAAGGGCAATCAGGAAAATTACGGCGGCGCCACCCATCGTGGCCATTCCGGCAGTCTTCACGGTTCTCCTCAGTGGGCAAAGGAATGTACCCGTCCATTATACGCACGAGGAACCGCACGTGCGGGGCCCCTCCCCTCGCAGAGGCTGAGGCGGGCGCGCATCCGCTCCGCCCTATTCGGTGCAGCGGGCGCAGTAACAGGGTGCAGAAAAGCCCCGGCAGCCGGGTGAACTGCGCCCCGAAACTTGGACGCATTAAATAGTAACCATTACACGGCTTCCAACAGGGCCTGAACCCGGTACTCAACCGGAGTCAGGCCCCTAAGCTTCACCTGACGTCTTACCGTATTCCAATGCGTAATATAGGCGTCAAGGTCAGCTTTGAAACTCTCGAAGGTTGGCCAGTCCTGCCCGCGAAAAAACTCGTCCTTCAGATGTCCAAAGACCTGCTCAGTGGCACCATTGTCGATGCAGTTACCTTTGCGTGACATGCTCTGGATAAAACCATTATCAGCGAGCATACTGATGTAGGTCTCGTGCTGATACTGCCACCCCATATCCGAGTGCAAAATCGGCTTAGCTCCCTCGGGTTTGGCATCCATGAGTACCTGAAGCATCTCTTGCTGCTGGGCAAGATTAGGGCACATCGAGATCGAGTGGGCAACAATCTCTTTACTGGCAAAGTCGTAAACCGGAGCGAGATAGGCCTTACCGAAGGAAAGCTTGAACTCGGTGACGTCGGTACCCAACTTCTGCCAAGGACCAGTCGCCGTGAAATCGCGACCGATGACGTTCTCAAAACTTTGCCCCACCTCCCCCTTGTAGGAGTTGTACCTATGGTAGGCCCTCTCACGGCGTATACCGCAGCGCAGCCCCATCTGACGCATCATCTTCAAAACCGTCTTATCAGCGATACGCACCCCTTCCTCAGCGCGCAGGCACATAGCTATCTGCCTGTGACCACACCCGTTGGGGGTACGCGAAAAGATCTGGGCGACCTTGGCACGTAGCTGTACTCTGGTTGGCTGCTGGGGGTGAGCCAGCGCGTAGTAGTAGCTCGACCTGGCAAGGCCAGCAGCTTCGAGGAGATCACGCACCGCGTGTCCCTGCCCTGAAAGCTCAGCGACCACTAGGGCTTTGTCCCGGTTTGGGAGCGTCTGTGCGCCTTCAGGGCAATCGATTTTTTTAGGTACGCCACCTGCGCCTCAAGCTTGCGCACGCGCTCTTCGAGTTCCTCCTCACGCGTTGGCGGCACCGCCCGCACCGACCCCTTCGGCCTGCCCTTGGGCTTAGGTTTAAGCGCCTGCGCGCCGCCCTGCCGGTACAGCCTGCACCACTGCTTCAACGGTGTTACGCTTGCAATACCGAAACGCATCATCGCCTCAGGCTTACTCATCCC
>NZ_JVSP01000005.1:0-33717 GCF_001061665.1 Rothia mucilaginosa
AAGACTCTTTGCGCCGATGGTACTGCACTTTTGTGGGTGTGGGAGAGTAGGTCGTCGCCGCTTTATTATTCAATAGCCCCGGCTTCGCCGGGGCTATTTTTGTTTAACAAACTATTCTGCTTGACGGGTAGTGCGCCCGGTGGAAGAAACTCCGGGCAGAGAATAATAGGGGAGAGGTGCCTCTTCCTCCCTAACGTCCACGGTCGAGGCCGCTCAGGCGCTTAGAGAGGCCGCGGATCCGCATCGTTACAGGTGCACGAAAGCCGCCCTCTATACTAGAATGGTATGGCTTATATTGGGCATTAAAGACGGGCCAAGCGCCCCTCCATAGAGTTGATGCCTCAGGCAGCGGACCGTCCGGACCGACTGCATCCACGACCCGCCACGAGCGGATACCTCCCAAGGAGATTCATGTCTGAGACCCCCCGCCACGAGTCTAACGGCTCCGGCCCCCGTCAGCACCGCAAGAACAACGGCGGCAAGGATTTCCGCTCCAAGAAGGGCGGCAAGAACTTCGGCGGTAAGGGCGGTTTCAAGCGTAACGATCGCGGAGGTAAGAAGTTCGACGGTCGCCGCTCTGACTCGCGTTCGAAGGCACCCCGCTCCAATGGACCCGAGGGTGACGCACCCCGCGAAGAGGTACGTAGCATCGGTGGCCGTGCAGGCTACCGTCCCGCTAAGCCCAAAGCACCCGAGATTGACAGCGATGTGACCGGTCGCGAACTGGACGGTGCAACCTATCGTCAGCTACGTGCCCTGGAGCCTCGTAACGCTGAGACCGTTGCCAAGCATCTGGTGATGGCGGGTCGTTACCTTGACATTGACCCCGAATTCGCGCTGGCGCACGCCGTTGCTGCCTCCCGTAGCGCCGGTCGTATCGCCGCCGTGCGTGAAGCCGTGGGTATTGCTGCCTACGTGGCAGAGGACTACGAGCTGGCCCTGCGTGAGCTGCGTACTCACCGTCGCATCAGCGGTTCCGTGGACCACCTTGCGCTGCTGGTGGACTGCGAACGTGCACTGAGACGACTGCCCAAGGCACAGGAAATGATTGCCGAATTCAAGCGTGAAGAGCTGCCCGCCGAGGTGCGTGTGGAACTGGCTATCGTCGAGTCCGGCATCCTGACCGATCAGGGCAAGAAGAACCAGGCCGTGGTAGCCCTTCAGATTCCCCAGCTGAACCCCAAGCGCGCATTCGAATACAGCCCGCGTCTCTTTAGCGCCTACGCCGATGCCCTTGCCAACGCTGGCCGCGATCAGGAAGCCGAGCGTTGGGCACGCCTGTCTGTCGTGGCTGAGGCAGCGCTGGGCCAGGGCAACTTCGCGGAGCCCGAAATCTTCGATATTTTTGGCGAGGCAGACCTTTTCGAGAAGGAAGAAAAGCCCGCAGAACGCCCGGTCAAGGCTGCAGATGAGGAAGCCTCCGAGAAGGCAGAAGCAGCTGGCTCCGAAGAGAGTACCTCCGAGGACTCCGCCGCGGAAGCACCTGAAGACTCTGAAGCCGAGGAAAAGGCCGAGGCTGACGTAGAGTAATAGACTTGTACATATCGAACCGCCGGATGCGGCTCCCCGAGAGCTCGCCTCCGGCGGTTCGCGCTATATCGGAGAGGCTACCCGTCCGAATAGGAACTGCCTGTGACGAACGATAGGCCCCGGTAGCGCGGAGCGGGTACGATAGAGGGAAAATACTAGCCGCTCAGACCCCGGAAGAGGTTCCTATGACCACGACCGCACTCCTTGCCCGATACGACGCGCTCCTCTCAGACCTGGACGGCGTTGTCTACGCCGGCCCCTTCGCCATCGAGGGGGCTCCCGAAGCCCTCAACCGTGCGGAGGAAGAGCTCAACGTACCGGTCATCTTCGTGACTAACAACGCTTCCCGTTCGGTAGAATCCGTCGCAGAACACCTACGCGACCTTGGAGTGCACACCCGGGCAGAACGAGTCGTCAGCTCCGCACAAGCCGGCGCAAAGCTTCTCGCGCAAAAGATTCCTGCGGGCTCCAAAGTGCTGATTACCGGTACCGAGGCCCTCGCCGACTGTGTGCGCGACGCAGGCCTGGAACCCGTACGCACCGAGGCCGAGGGGCCAGTAGCCCTCATTCAGGGCTTTGACCCGAAGATGGGCTGGGAGGATCTCGCGGAAGCCGCATACACCCTCGCTAACCCCGAGGTGCTGTGGATCGCCACTAACACCGACCAGACCATCCCTAAGGAACGTGGCCAGGCACCCGGCAACGGCACCCTCGTCGCAGCCGTGGCAACCGCTTCGCGCCGTACCCCGCTCGTTGCGGGCAAACCCGAAGCCCCCATCTTCCACACCGCAGCACAGGCCCTGAACTCCGAGCGTCCCGTCATTGTGGGTGACCGCCTGGATACCGATATTCTCGGCGCTAATAACGCGCAGATGGACGGCGCGCTCGTGCTCACCGGTGTGCAGACCTACCGCGACGTCATCGAAGCCGTACCCGAACAGCGCCCGACCTACGTGCTGCGTACCCTGGACGACTTCTTCGCACCCTACCCCGAGATTGAGGTGCTCTTCGAAGGCTACGAGGTGATTGCGACCGGCCCCACCTGGCGGGCACGGGCGCGAGGCGAGAACCTGATTCTCACAGGCCCCGAGAACCTCGATGAGGGCACCTTCGCCGGAAGCGAGAGCGAAGCAGAGGCCTGGCGCGTCGCTTACGCCGCCTGGTGGGCAGCCAACCCCGAGCAGGCCGCCGTGCCCGTCATCAAGGGTCTTCCCGGTGCCTAAACAGAACGAAACTATGAACGCCGAGACCACCGACCGTTCTATCGCGGATGCCGAATTTGAGCGGCAACTGGCGGCGACCCTCGCCATGGACCCGGTAGAACGCGTCAAACGTCTCGAAACGATGAGCGAGCAACTGGAAAAGGATCTCGAGAATCTCTCCTAACCTCGCGGCGGTGAGCCCTCAGACGGTAATGTTCTGAGGGTTCACGGCACTACACGACGACAGAAAGAAGATATGGGCAAAGACACCGCGCGCCTCGATAAGTACCTGGTCGAAGCCGGATTCGTGAGCTCCCGAACCCTCGCCGCAAAGCTCATTGCCGCTGGAGACGTGCAGGTCAATGGCAAGGCCGCGCGCAAAGCGTCCAGGCTCGTGGGACCGGAGGATACCCTCTACGTGCGTCAGAGCGAACTGACCGAATACGTCAGCCGCGCAGGCCACAAGCTCGCGGGTGCCCTCGATGCGTTCCCCGATATCGAGGTTGAAGGCAAGCGTTGCCTGGATGCGGGAGCATCCACCGGAGGCTTTACCGACGTGCTACTTCGTCGAGGGGCCCGGCATGTGGCGGCCGTGGACGTGGGGCACGGACAGCTCGTGGACGCGTTACGCGAAGATCCCCGAGTTGGCGTGTACGAAGGCCTCAACGTTCGTTACCTGAAGCCCGAAGATATCGGCGGACAGGTTGAGCTGACGGTCTCGGACCTGTCGTTCATCTCGCTGACCCTGGTCATGGAGGCGCTAGCGAACGCCACCGAAACCGGCGGTGATCTGGTGCTCATGGTCAAACCGCAGTTCGAGGTCGGCAAGCACCGCATCGGACGCGGGGGAGTGGTCTACGAAGAATCCGCCCGCCGTGAAGCGGTGGAAAAGGTACAAACCTCCGCCAATAGTCACGGGCTGCGGGTGATGGGCATGGAGCCCAGTCCGCTCCCCGGTCAGGACGGCAACGTGGAGTACTTCCTATGGTGTCGAAAAGAAAATAAATAGCGTTGAGATAGTCTGAGAGGACTCCAATCGAGCGTGAGTAAAGCGCTACGGCCGGGGACTTCTCGGGCTATCGCGCTATCGAGGTGCCTTGGCATCGGGCCTCCGCAGATTATTCGAAATAATTTTCTAAAAATAGAGTATTTTAGAAAATTTTCGAGAACATATTCGGTATGATGGGTGTAGATACACCAACTCAATACCCCAACCATGAATGGGAGAGAGTCGTTATGGCAGAACAAAAGAGCCATGTAGAAAAGGGAACTGCTCTCGCGCAGGTGCAGCCGGAGGGCGAGCATCACGCGGCGGAACGTTCAGTCAATCGCGGGCGAAAGATCTTGGTCTTTGCGCACGTGGGACGCAAAGAAGCACGAGATGCCGCTCGCCAGGCCTGTGCTCAGCTCTACAAGGCAGGGCTGACCCCCGTCATGACTCGCTCCGATCTGGAAACCCTGAGCGAGAACTGGGATGAGCCCGTTCCCGTGCAGGTGGTGCATGAATCGGTGGCCCTTATCGATATTGAGCTTGGCGTGGTGCTGGGCGGCGACGGCTCGATTCTGCGTGCCGCCGAGATGGTGCGCCGAACCAGTATTCCCCTGATTGGCGTGAATCTGGGGCACGTCGGCTTTCTCGCCGAATCCGAAGAGAGCGACCTGAGTGAGACGGTGCGTCACATCGTTAATAGCGAGTACACGGTCGAAGAGCGTATGGCCATTGACGTTGAAGTCTGGAACGACGGTAAGCGCGTGCATAGCGACTGGGCACTGAACGAAGCCAGTGTCGAAAAGGGTAACCGCGAAAAGATGATCGAGGTCATCATCGAGGTAGACTGCCGGCCGCTGAGTACCTTCGGCTGCGACGGCGTGGTTATGGGGACCCCCACCGGCTCGACCGCTTACGCTTTCTCGGGTGGTGGTCCGGTGGTCTGGCCCGAAGTTGAAGCGATTCTGATGGTTCCGCTCTCGGCCCATGCGCTCTTTGCGCGCCCGCTCGTGGCGGCTCCCACCTCAACCCTGGCGGTAGAGCTCATGCCCGAAAACGGTGCCTCCGGTGTGCTGTGGTGCGATGGTCGCCGCACTGTGGAGCTTGACCCTGGCTCGCGTATTGAAGTGCGTCGATCCGAGAAGTCCGTGCTGCTGGCCCGCATCCACCCCGCGCCCTTCTCGGAGCGTCTGGTGCGCAAATTTGAGTTGCCCATCCGCGGCTGGCGCGGTCCGCAGGAAGCTGAGACGCAGTCCTCCAAGTAGGGGAGGCTACTTACAATATTCGCTACGCGACGGCAATTGTCACCTCTGCAGAGGGGGGCGAGAAAAGTTCGAGACGGTCACAAGAAAAGGAATGAACGTTCGTGATTGAGGAAATTCATATTCGAGACCTCGGCATCATTACCGATGCGAGGCTCCCCCTCGAACCGGGGTTCTCCGTTCTGACCGGTGAAACCGGTGCGGGTAAAACCATGGTTGTCACCGCCCTCGGAATGCTTCTGGGTGCTCGCTCGGACGCCTCCAGCGTGCGCAACGGCGCCAAGAATGCGCTCGCCGAGGCCGTCATCCGCCTGCCGCGAGGCCACCGTGCCCTCGCCCTGGCCGAAGAAGCCGGCGGAACCACCGAAGAGATTGACGAACAGAGCTCGGAGCTGTTGCTGGCTCGCACCGTCAACGCTTCCGGACGCTCGCGTGCCCACGTCGGCGGTTGCTCCGCACCCATCGGCACTCTCGCCCAGATTGGGCAGAGCCTCGTGGCCGTGCACGGCCAGTCGGACCAGCTACGCCTCAAATCGCCCGCAGAACAGCGCCAATCCCTCGACCTGTATGCGGGGGAGGAGCTGGCCTCCCTACTGGAGAAGTATCGAGAGAACTACGAACGCTACCGTGCCGCTGCTGCGGAACTCAAGGAAGTTCGGGAGAACTCTCGCGCTCGCGCACTAGAGGCGCAGAGCCTGCAGGGGGCGCTCGAGGAGATCGCCGCCGTCAACCCCCGCGCGGGTGAAGAGGACGAGCTCAAGGCCGAAATGGTGAAGCTCATGAACGTTGAGGCTCTGCGGATTGCCTCCGCGACCGCCCTGACCGCGCTGAACGGTAGCGAATACTCGAGCGGCGAGGAAGCCAACGTTATGGGTCTGCTCGATGCCGCCCGTAGCGCCCTGCAGGGACAGGCCTCTGCCGATGAAGAGCTTGCCGCCCTGGAAGCTCGTGTCAACGAGCTCATGATCCTGACCACCGATATCGCCTCGGATCTTTCCTCCTATGCGGCTTCCCTGGATGTGGAGGGGCCCGAGCGTCTGGCGCAGGTGCAGACCCGCCGCGCCCAGCTGGCAACGCTCATGCGCAAGTACGGGGCGGATATCGCCGAGGTGCTTGAATGGGCCGAGGAATCCCGCGCCCGCCTGGACACCCTCGTTGACGACCCGCAGCGCCAGGAAACTCTCGAAACGGAACTCGTGCAGTTGCGCAAGGTCTTGGGGGAACAGGCAGAAGAGCTGACAAACCTGCGCCGCGCGGCCGCCCAAAAACTTGCCGATGCGGTGAGCGAGGAGCTGACCGCCCTGGCCATGCCGAACGCATCCCTTGTGGTGGAAGTTGCCGAGGCGGAGAAATTCTCGGTACACGGCCGCGACACCGTCACCTTCATGCTGGCACCCCACCGCACCTCCGTGCCCCGCCCGCTCGGCAAGGGTGCATCCGGCGGTGAGCTCTCCCGCGTGATGCTCGCCCTCGAAGTGGTACTCGCCGAAGTGGATCCCGTGCCCACCTTCATCTTTGACGAAGTCGACTCGGGTGTGGGCGGCAAGGCCGCCATCGAGATTGGTCGCCGACTGGCCATGCTCGCCCGGCACGTTCAGGTGCTGGTGGTGACCCACCTGCCGCAGGTGGCAGCCTTCGCCGACCAGCACATCCTGGTGCTCAAGAACGACGACGCCTCGCTGTCTAAAGTGCAGGTGCTCACGGAGGAAGAGCGCGTGGTGGAGTTGGCGCGAATGCTCTCCGGTCACGACCAATCCGAATCGGCTCGCGAGCACGCTCGGGAGCTGTTGGAAGCCGGGCGGCAGGTGTCCCAGGACCAGGAATGAAACACCCCGAACCGCAAGTAATGTACCTCGAAATCCACCGCCTGAAAACGGGCGTGCCGGACGACCAAACCCGGCGCACGTGGGGCGGAGGGTATGAGATACTCAAGGGGTACTTGAGGAAAATCTATGAACGGAGTTGCGGGAATATAAAACCCCCGCAGACGTTACAGTGGAGACAGAACCCGAGGGGAGAGCTCCGGCCTGCGAGAATCATCTCGCGGCGTAGTTCTCTGCTTGGATAGCAGACAAGAAAATGGTAGGCTTGAATTCCGTGGTGAATGAAAAAAATAACGCTCAGAACGCGTCCTCTAACGACAAGGTAACCCGCCAGATTTTCGTGACCGGCGGTGTTGCATCTTCTCTCGGTAAGGGCCTGTCGGCCTCTTCCCTCGGTCAGCTTCTTCGCTCTCGCGGCCTCTCTGTGACCATGCAGAAGTTCGACCCCTACCTGAACGTCGACCCCGGTACGATGAACCCCTTCCAGCACGGTGAAGTCTTTGTCACCGACGACGGTGCAGAAACCGACCTGGACATCGGACACTACGAGCGTTTCCTGGATGAGAACCTCGACCAGTCCGCTAACGTGACCACCGGTCAGGTTTACTCCTCCGTTATCGCGAAGGAGCGCCGCGGCGAGTACCTCGGCGACACCGTCCAGGTGATTCCTCACATCACCGACGAGATCAAGTCCCGCATGCGTCACGCAGCGGAAATCGACAACGCCCCCGACATCATCATTACCGAAATCGGCGGCACCGTTGGCGATATCGAATCCCTGCCCTTCATGGAAGCTGCACGCCAGGTGCGCCGCGATGTCGGACGCAAGAACGTCTTCTTCCTGCACGTCTCCCTGGTGCCCTACATCGGCCCCTCCGGCGAGCTGAAGACCAAGCCCACCCAGCACTCCGTCGCAGCACTGCGCGGCCTGGGTATTCAGCCCGACGGCCTGATTCTGCGCTGTGAGCGCGAGGTTCCCGCATCGCACCGCTCCAAGATCGGTAACGCCTGCGACGTGGACACCGACGCCGTCATCTCCTGCGCCGATGCCCCCAGCATCTATGACATCCCCAAGACCCTGCACAGCCAGAAGCTCGACGACTACATCCTCGACTACTTCGGCATCGAGGCACCCGAGCCCGACTTCACCCAGTGGGACCACCTGCTCGACGCAGTGCACCGCCCCGCCGCAGAGGTGAACGTGGCCCTGGTCGGTAAGTACATCGACCTGCCCGACGCATACCTCTCGGTCTCCGAGGCTCTGCGCGCCGGCGGCTTCGCAAACAACGTGAAGGTCAACATCAAGTGGGTTGCCGCCGACCTGTGCGCAACCGACGAGGACGCAGACCACCAGCTGCGCGGCATGGACGCCATCCTGGTGCCCGGCGGCTTCGGCATCCGCGGCCTGGACGGCAAGATTGGCGCCCTCAAGTACGCACGCGAGCACAAGATCCCGACCCTGGGTATCTGCCTGGGTCTGCAGTCCATGGTGATTGAGTACGCGCGTAACGTGCTGGGTCTGCCCGAGGCGTCCTCCACCGAGTTCGACCCCGAGACCCCCATACCCGTTATCGCCACCATCGAAGAGCAGAAGCAGTTCGTCGAGGGTGCCGGCAACCTGGGCGGCACCATGCGCCTGGGCCTCTACAAGGCAAACCTGGTGCCCGGCTCTCAGGTGGCTAAGGCATACGGCGCAACCGAGGTTGCAGAGCGTCACCGCCACCGCTACGAGGTGAACAACGAGTACCGCGAGCAGCTCGAAGAGGCTGGTCTCGTGATCTCCGGTACCTCCCCGGACTCCTCGCTGGTTGAGTACGTGGAGCTGCCCGCAGAGGTTCACCCCTACTACGTGGCAACTCAGGCACACCCCGAGTACCGCTCCCGTCCGACCCGCCCGCACCCGCTCTTTGCAGGCCTGATTAAGGCTGCCCTGGAGCGCCGCGGCGCATAAGGCGACCGAACGCGTTGAGCGCCCCATCCGTCCCCTCGGCGGCTGGGGCGCTCGCCGTTTAACCGTCTTAATCCATCGGGGGAGGCGCCGAGTAACGGGGAGAAGTGCGAGGGAGTTCCGAAACGAACCCTCTAGAATAGAAATATGAGCGAAAACCAGCATATTATCGACGAACCCTCAGAACGTACGATTCGCACCCGGACCGTCAAATACAGCGGATACGTCATCGAAACCGTGGTCGAGGAATACGAGCTGAACGAGGACACCGTACTCACCCGCGACGTCGTGGAGATGCCCGGTGCCGTGGCCGTAGCGGTTCTCAACGAACGCAACGAACTGCTGATGCTCAACCAGTACCGGCACCCGGTGCGCATGAACCTCTGGGAGGTGCCCGCCGGCCTGCTCGACATCGACGGTGAGGACCCTCTGCACGCCGCACAGCGCGAGCTTGCCGAGGAGACCGACCTGCGAGCCGCCAGCTGGCACGCCCTGACCGACTACTTCAGCAGCCCCGGCGCAACCAGCGAGGCGGGTCGCGTCTACCTGGCCCGCGACCTGAGCGAGCTGCCCCGCCAGGAGCGTACCGAACGCACCGAAGAAGAGGCAGAGATGACCTACCGCTGGGTTCCCCTGCAGGATGCGGTGCAGCTGGTTCTGGACGGTAAAGTGCACAACGCGCTGGCCATCCAGGCGATTCTGGCCACTTACGCCGCCTCAGCGCGCGGCTTCGAAGGCTTGCGCGAAGCCGCCGGCGGCTGGGAATTCCACCCCTACATGGGGCATCGCCGACAGAAGCCGCAGACCTTCCGTTAGGGTTCGGAGTCTTCTCGCCCGATCCCTCGAAGAGGCATTTCGCGCTACCGTGCGCATCCGAACAAACCCGAACGACCGCGTGAGAAGGGAAGAGATATGGCACAGCCCGCGCTGAAGGGCGCTACCCCCGCGGTTGAGGGGACCGGCGAGCAGACCCCCCTGGAGCGGGCCATCGACCAGTACCTGGTGCATCTGCGGGTCGAGCGGGGTAGCAGCGAGAACACCATCGCCTCGTACGCGCGAGACTTGCGCCGCTACGCCGCGTACCTCTCCACCCTCGGGGTAATCGACCCCGAACGCATTACGACCGCGCAGGTGCGTTCATTTATGCGCGAGCTTGCCGCGCCCACCGTGCCCCTACCCGGCCTGGCCGCCCCAGTTAAAAAACAGCCGGAGGAAGAGAACTCCGTGGATGCCGAGGAGGCCGCAGAATCCCTGGCCGTCCTCATCGCCGCCGACGGGGGTCGCGGTACCGAGCCGGGGGAGCGGGGGAGCGGCGAGGGAAGCATCCCGCTGCCACTGGGCCCTAACTCCATCGCCCGCACCATGGCCGCCGTGCGCGGAGCCCACGCCTTCTGGGTTTCTGCCTTTCTGGTGGAAAAAGACCCCGCCGTGACCGTGACGCCGCCCAAAAACGTCAAGCGCCTACCCAAAGCTATTACCGTGGAGCAGATGCAGCGCCTCCTCGCCGTGCCGGATCGAGACACTCCCATCGGCCTGCGAAACCGCGCCATACTTGAATTCCTGTACGCCACCGGTGCCCGCGTGAGCGAAATGCTCAACGCCGATATCGACGACGTACACAGCGAAGAAACCCTGACCGACGAGGACGGCAACGACATCACCCTCCCCGGGTACGTGCGGCTCTTCGGCAAGGGGAGCAAAGAACGCCTCGTGCCCCTCGGAAATTACGCTCACAAGGCCATTCAGGATTACCTGGTGCGCGGGCGGCCCGCGCTCGTGGCCCACGGCAAAGGCACCGCCGCGCTCTTCGTCAACGGGCGAGGTGGCAGGCTGGGGCGCCAGGGTGCGTGGCTCATCCTTAAGGAAGCCGCCGAGGCGGCGGGCCTCAGCGCGGACTTCTCTCCGCACTCCATGCGGCACAGCTTCGCAACCCACCTGCTGCAGGGCGGCGCCGATATTCGCGTGGTGCAGGAGCTGCTGGGGCACGCCTCCATCGCGACCACGCAGGTGTACACCAAGGTCACTCCCGAGGGGCTCATGGAGGTTTACCGGATGGCGCATCCGCGTGCCCACGAGCGGGGATAAAACCCCGCCAATCCGCGGAACAGCCGCTCTTGAGGTAACCTTATAGACAACGCTTAAACTTAAAACTTCGAATTCATTGATGAAGGTGAACCATTGACTGAAGCTCAGGCACAAGAACTCGGCCCCACTGGTCGACCCCTGCGCGTGTACCCCGACCCGGCTCCGCTGAGCAGCCACGGTCCCGCCCGCATTATTTCTATGGTGAATCAGAAGGGCGGCGTGGGTAAGACCACCTCCACCATTAACCTGGGCGCGGCACTGGCAGAGTGTGGCCGCAAGGTGCTGCTGGTCGACTTCGACCCGCAGGGTGCCCTCTCCGCAGGTTTCGGCGCGAACCCGCACGAGCTGGACCTGACCGTCTACAACGTCATGATGGACCGCAAGGTCGACATTAAGGACGTTATCCTGCCCACCGGCGTGGAGAACATCGACCTGCTGCCCGCGAACATCGACCTTTCCGCAGCCGAGGTGCAGCTGGTCAATGAGGTGGCTCGCGAGCAGGTTCTCGCTTCGGCCCTGCGCAAGGTGCGCGACGAGTACGACGTCATCCTCATCGACTGCCAGCCCTCCCTGGGTCTGCTGACCGTCAACGCGCTGACCGCCTCCGACGGCGTGATTATTCCGCTGATTTGTGAGTTCTTCGCCCTGCGTGCCGTGGCCCTGCTCGTGGATTCCATCGAGAAGGTGCAGGACCGCCTGAACCCGAACCTCGAGATTGTTGGCGTGCTGGCTACCATGTTCGATGCGCGCACCATCCACTCCAAGGAAGTTCTGGCGCGCATCGTGGACGCTTTCGGCGACAAGGTGTTCGACACCGTCATCAAGCGCACCGTGAAGTTCCCGGACGCATCGGTGTCTGCTGAGCCGATTCTCAGCTACGCCTCGAGCCATCCCGGTGCCGAGGCGTACCGTCAGGTTGCTCGCGAACTGATTTACAAGGGCGGCGCACGCTAGCCCTTCCCTCGATGCGCCCCCTACCGATGCGGCTTGCGACCCCTTGAGCCGCGCCGGTAGGGGGCGTATAATTATGGGGATTCATTCCCGCTCGCACCGGCTACTTCACCGATTAACGACCGAAGATGCCGAAGATGCCGAAGATGCCACCGAGAAATCGCTGAGAAATCGCTGAGAATGCGAGCCTCACGATACCGGCAGGCATACCCGGCGCATCGACCGGATACAACGCACAGACCGCGGGACGGAAAAACACATAAGGAGAACAGGTCTTTATGACCACACACGTCGCTGCCGTGAGGGTACCGACACCGAACGCAGAGGCCGCCCAGAACGCCCAATCCGAGGGCCGCGGCCTGCAGAACCCGGAACGCGGTTTCACCCTCACCCTCAGTAATTTTGAGGGCCCCTTTGACCTTCTGCTGACCCTCATTTCGCGCCGCAAACTCGACATTACAGACGTTGCGCTCGCCGAAGTGACCGATGAGTTCCTCGCCTACCTGCAGGCCCTCTACGCCGAGGGCACGGAGCGAGCCCTGGACGAGGCCAGTGAATTTCTGGTTACCGCCGCAACTCTCCTCGAGCTCAAGACCGCGCGCCTGCTACCGCAGCACCGCGAACCCCTTGAGGAAGATGTCGCCCTGCTCGAGGCCCGCGACCTACTCTTTGCGCGTCTGCTGCAGTACCGCGCCTACCGTGAGGTCGCCGATATCTTTGCCGAACGCTGGGCGCAGGAAGCGCGGCGTTTTCCCCGCGCGGTCGCCCTCGAAGAACGCTTTGCCCACGCCCTACCCGAACTGGTTCTGGCCGGAGGCGCCGAAGAGTTTGCGCGCATTGCGGCCGCCGCGCTGAGCCGGCAGCCCGCCGAACCCGAGCCCGCCGCGGAAGAAATCGTGGAGGAGCTGAACGAGCACCTGCACGTTCCGGTCACCACCATCGCCGCCGAAGAACACTATCTGTTGCACACCCTGCTTGACGCCTCCGGGCGCGAACTGCGCTTTGACGAACTTGTGCGGGGCGCGGGCGACCTGGAAATTGCGGTGGTTCGTTTCTTGGCCCTGCTGGAGCTCTACAAGGAGGGGGCTCTGCACGTGGAACAGGAGCACCCCCTGGGCGAGATTCTGGTGCGAGCCAGCGCCACGGCGGGAAGCTTCGTGATTCGCCCCGAGGCTCTCCCCGCAGCGCGGGACGGCTCGGAGCCTGTACTCCCCGAGAGCGCGGAAGCCCGCGAAACCCCGGAGGCGGAGTTCACCGAGAACGGCATCGACCCGGAGGATGAACGTGACTAACCCCGAGAACGGATCGCGCTTCAACCGCGAATTCACCCCCGATGACCTTGCCATCGTGAACCTGGGTTACTGGGATCCGAACGCTGAGGACGATACGGGGCTGGCCGCCTCGACGCCGGTCGAGTCCGCGGTCGCACCCGCGGTCAAACCGGTAGCTGAGAACCGGGAGCTGGTAGCGGCCGAATCGGCTGAACCCGCCGAGGAACCGGAAGAGCCTGAAACGGCGGAGGCACCCGACAGCCCGGAAGCACCGCAGGAACCTGCACCTCGTGCAGAGAAGAGCTCGGCGAAAATACCCGCGGGAGGGCCCTCCACAGCACCCAGCGTGGCGGTCGACCCCGACGCCGAGTTCTCGCGTGTCGAGGCTATCCCCGGCGGCGTCAAAAGCGCCATCGAAGCAATCCTCGCCGTCGCCGAGGCCCCCGTGAGCGTGCGCGAGCTTTCTGCCGCGCTCATCGTGAGCGAGCGGGCCGTCGAACACGCCCTCGACCAGCTGTACCGTGAGTACAACGGCGAGGAGACGGAATACGGCGAGGAAGGCATCTCACCCGAGCCGCGCGGATTCCAGCTGCGCCGCATCGCCGGTGGCTGGAAGCTCTACGCCCGCGACGACTTCGCCCCCTGGGTGGCACGCTTCGTGACTCGCTCCAAGAGCGCGACCCTGAGCAAGCCCGCCTACGAGACGCTTGCCGTGATTGCCTACCGGCAGCCGGTGACCCGCGCGAGGGTCGCCTCGATCCGCGGTGTGAACGCGGACGCGGCCATCCGCCAGCTGCTGCAACGGCAGCTGATTCGCGAGGCCGGGCGAGAAGCCGGAACCGGCGCGACCCTCTACGAAACCACGGATCTGCTGCTGGTAAAGCTCGGGTTGAACTCCCTGGAGGAGCTGCCGGCGCTCGCACCCTTCCTGCCCGATGACACGGAAGCCGCAGTGCTTGCCGAGGGCAACGACTAAGACAACGAATCAATAAGACGAACGAACGTTCGGGAAAGCCTGAAACGTTCGCACTATACGACAGAAAAGAGAAGAACACCATGGCATATGGAAACTCCTCCCGCGGCGGCCGCTCTGCATCCGGTCGCCCCCAGAACTCCCGCGGTGGCCGACCCGGCGCAGGCCGTCCCGGTCAGGGCGGTAAGCCCGGAGCTAAGGGTGCATCCGCACGCGGTGGTCGCCCCGGCGCACCGAAGAGTGGCGCAGGCAAGGGCGGCGCAAAGGGCTTCGGCGAGAAGAAATTCGGTGACAAGAAGTTTGGCGAGAAGAAGTTCGGCGCAGGCCGCGCAGGTTCCGGCCGAGGCCGCGGCACCGAACTGCCCAAGCGCGAACGCCGCGCACCGGGCCGCCCCTACCGCTCCGGCGAAGCCTTCGCAAACGAGCGCGGCGAGTACCGCGTCAGCAACTACGCCGGCCCGCACCGTCCCCGCCGCCCCCGCAACGCGCCGGTCGACCACTACGAGTTTTACGACCACGACGGTGTGCGCCTGCAGAAGCTGCTGGCTCAGGCCGGCGTGGCCTCCCGCCGCGTGTGCGAGGAAATGATTACCGAGGGCCGCGTCACCGTCAACGGTGAGGTCGTGACCGAACTGGGTGTGCGCGTTGACCCCTCCAAGGTGACCGTGCAGGTGGACGGCATGACCGTTCAGACCAACGACAGGCTCGTCTACATGGCCTTCAACAAGCCCGCCGGCGTGGTCTCCACCATGGAAGACCCCGAGGGTCGCCCCTGCATCTCCGACTTCCTGCGTTCCTCCATGAGCGAGCGCGTGTTCCACGTGGGCCGCCTGGACGTCGAGACCGAGGGCCTGCTGCTGCTGACCAACGACGGCGAGCTGGCCAACCGCCTGACCCACCCCTCCTACGAGGTGCCTAAGACCTACCTGGTGCAGGTGCCCGGCCCCATGGAGCCCGGCGTGGGCGCAGCCATGAAGAAGGGTATTCGCCTGGAGGACGGCGTGACCCGCGTGGACGAGTTCAAGCTGGTGGATTCCACCCCCGGCCACGTGCTCGTTGAGGTGACCATCCACTCCGGTAAGAACCGCATCGTGCGCCGCCTCTTCGACGCCGTCGGCTACCCGGTCGAGCGCCTGGTCCGCGTTGAGATGGGCCCGATCCGCATCGGTTCGCAGAAGCAAGGCACGATTCGTAACCTCTCGAAGGTGGAGATCGGTCACCTGCTCGCTTCGGTGGACATGTAAGAATCCGAGGAGAGTGTCATGAGCCCCTCTACGACATCCCTTCCGCCGGAGCTGCCGATGAGCCCGACCCTGAACGGCCCGGTGCTCATTATCGGCTCCGGCCTGCTGGGCGCCTCGATTGGCCTGGGTCTGCACGCGGCCGGGTACGAGGACGTGTACGTTCAGGACATTTCACCCACCGCCGAGGCCGTGGCGCAGGATATTGGCGCCGGCACAAGCTTCTCCTCACTGACGGAGGACCAGCGGGCCCGCTTTGAGCCGCAGCTGGTGGTCGTGGCCGCCCCTCCGGATGTGGCCGGCACCGTGTGCGCGCAGGCCCTGCGGACGTACGGGCCGCGTCCCGAGACCGGCTACCCCGGCGCCACGGTAACCGATGTGGCCTCGGTGAAGGTGCGGCCCCTTGCGGATGTGCTGGCCTCGGGCGCGGATGCATCGCGCTACGTGGGTTCGCATCCGATGGCCGGCCGTGAGAAGTCCGGGCCGGTGGCGGCTCGCGGTGAGCTGTTCCAGGCTCGCCCGTGGATTATCTGCGAGCACGATTCGGTTCGCCCCGAGTGCGTGCGCCTGGTGCGTTCCGTGGCGGTGGAGCTGGGCGCGATTGTGACGGCGCTGAGCGTGCAGGAGCACGATCATACGGTGGCCCTCATCTCGCACGTTCCGCAGGCGATGAGCTCGTTGCTGGCCTCGCGCCTGCAGGATACCCCGCTGTATGCTCTGTCCCTGGCGGGTCAGGGGCTACGCGATACGGTGCGTATCGCGGCTTCTGACCCGACGCTGTGGGTTCAGATTTTTGCGGCGAATTCCGAGCCGATTGTGCAGACCCTCTACGGGGTTCGCGATGACCTGAACCGGCTCATCTCGACGCTGGAGAACCCGGCGGCTTCCGGCGCTCGCCTGGATTTGGCGCAGCTGATGAGCGAAGGTAATGCGGGTGTCGCCCGCATCCCGGGTAAGCACGGTACGGCTCCGGCGGCCTTCGCGACGATGACGGTGCTGGTGGACGATACCCCCGGCACCCTGGCCCGATTGCTCGCCGAGATTGGTGAGTTGGGCGCTAATATCGAGGACCTGCGGCTGGAACACTCGACGGGTGCTCCGGTGGGTATGGCTGAAATCTCGGTCAACCCCTCGATTCTGGAGTCGCTGGTCCGCGATTTGTCGGCCCGCGGCTGGCGCGTGGTGAAGTAGAGTTAATGCTGTATTTTCCGGCATGGAGCGAGACGAATTAAAGGAGTGCAATGCACGAGAACCCTAAACTGACGATTGCTATCGACGGACCTTCCGGCTCCGGCAAGTCGTCTGTGTCTAAGGAAGTGGCCCGTCACTTTGGCCTGGCCTACCTGGATACCGGTGCGATGTACCGCGCCGCAACCTACCGTGTGCTGGAGCTCGGCATTGACCTGAACGATGCCGAGGCCATCGCGAAGGCCGTCAAGGAGATGCCCCTGGTGTTCGGTACGAACATCAACGAGGAAGAGATCATGATGGGCTCTACCGATATCCGTGAGGAGATTCGTAGCGAGCGCATTTCTTCGGCCGTGTCTGCCGTGGCTTCGGTTCCGGCGGTTCGCGAGTACCTCATCGGTCTGCAGCGTTGGACGATTGACCACGCCGTGAACGGTATGGTCGCCGAGGGTCGCGATATTACGACCGTGGTGGCTCCCGATGCTGACGCCCGCATCCTGCTGACCGCCTCCGAGGAGGTGCGCATGGCTCGCCGCGGCCTGGAGAACTCCGAGAAGTCCGGCGCTTCGGGTGATTTGAGCAAGCAGATCGCCGAGCGTGACGCGAAGGATGCGAAGGTCAATAACTTCATGGAGGCCGCCGAGGGCGTGACCCTGGTGGACAGCTCGGACCTTGATTTTAATGAGACGGTCTCCGCGGTGATTAACGCCGTGAACGACCAGTTGAAGGCGAAGCGCGCGGGCTAGGTTCCGTGGAAACGCCGGGGGAGCGGGGAATCCGCTCCCGAGAAGACGTTGAGCCGCTCTTGCGTGCTGACCGAGGGGTTGGCCGCGGTGCGGGTAGAGAAAGGAGCGTGCATGGCTGAGGACGCTATCCGCGACGATTACGAAGAGAAGTACCTGGGCGGTGGCGAGGACGACGTTACCGAGCGCCTGGCTGAGATTGACGACGAAACCGCCGACCAGCGCGCCCAGGCCCTGCTGGAGGGCCTGGAAGACTACGACCTGGATGAAGAGGACCGCGCCCTGCTGGGTGCCTGGGGCTTCGACGTTGAGGAAGAGGAAGAGCAGCTGGCCGACCCGGTGGTGGCGATTGTTGGCCGCCCGAACGTGGGTAAGTCGACCATCATCAACCGTATTCTGGGCCGCCGTGAGGCCGTGGTGGAGGATAAGCCGGGCGTGACCCGCGACCGCGTGTCCTACAAGGCCGAGTGGCTGGGCAAGAGCTTCACCCTGGTGGATACCGGCGGTTGGGAGTCTGATGCCCGCGGTATTGATGCTCAGGTGGCCGATCAGGCCGAGATTGCGGTGGAGCAGGCCGATGTTGTGGTCCTGGTGGTGGATGCCCGCGTGGGCGTGACCGCCTCGGATGAGCAGATTGTGCGCATGCTGCGCCGTGTGAAGAAGCCGATCATTCTGATTGCCAACAAGATTGACGACGCCCACCTGGAGCCGGAGATTTATAACCTCTGGTCGCTGGGTATGGGTCAGCCGTTCCCCGTTTCGGGTCTGCACGGCCGCGGCCTGGCGGATGCCCTGGACGAGATCCTTGAGGTCATGCCGGAGCACTCGCAGTTCGCTCAGCCGGAGGCGCTGGGCGGCCCGCGTCGTGTGGCTCTGGTGGGTCGCCCGAACGTGGGTAAGTCCTCGCTGCTGAACAAGCTGGCGGGTTCTGAACGTGCCGTGGTGAACGACCTGGCCGGTACCACCCGCGACCCGATTGACGAGATCATCGAGCTGGGCGGCTACCCCTGGCGTTTTGTGGATACCGCGGGTATTCGCCGTCGCCAGCACATGGCGAAGGGCGCGGAGTTCTACTCCTCGCTGCGCACCCAGACCGCCCTGGAGCGTTCCGAGGTTGCCGTGGTGCTGCTGGATGTTTCCGAGCCGATTTCTGAGCAGGATGTGCGCATCGTGCAGACCGTGATTGACTCGGGCCGCGCGATGGTTCTGGCCTTCAACAAGTGGGATACCCTCGACGAGGATCGCCGCGAGATGCTGGAGCGCGAGATTGAGCGCGACCTGGCGCACGTGAAGTGGGCTCCTCGTGTGAACATTTCGGCGAAGACCGGTTGGCACAAGGACAAGCTGGTCCCGGCCCTGGAGCACTCGCTGGAGTCGTGGGATTCGCGTATTCCGACCGGCCGCCTGAACGCATTCCTGGGTGAGATTGTGGCCGCGCATCCGCACCCGCTGCGCGGTGGCAAGCAGCCGCGCATCCTGTTCGGTACTCAGGTGTCTTCGCGCCCGCCGAAGTTTGTGCTGTTTACGACCGGCTTCCTGGATCCGGGTTACCGACGCTTCATCATGCGTCGTCTGCGTGAGACCTTTGATTTCACAGGCACCCCGATTGAGATTTCGATGCGCGTGCGTGAGCGCCGTACCCTGGGCGAGCGCCAGAGCGCGAAGGCTAAGAAGGGTAAGGGTGGCCGCCGTTAGCGCGGTCTCGGCTCCTTATGACCGGAACGGTTCGTGTGCCGGGGTGACGGGTTGTGCCGTGGCCCCGGCGCGCGGCGCGTTCGGCGCCGGTTGCGTTTTTGAGAACGGGGGCGGCGGACCGACAGCAGATGCGTCCAAA
Source organism: Rothia mucilaginosa (assembly GCF_001061665.1). Taxonomy (GTDB): domain Bacteria; phylum Actinomycetota; class Actinomycetes; order Actinomycetales; family Micrococcaceae; genus Rothia; species Rothia mucilaginosa_A. The sequence continues at coordinate 19,040 of NZ_JVSP01000005.1, forward strand.
AGATTTTTAAGATTTTTTCTAAAAACCGTGAATCCGGCTTGCGAGGTGCCGAAAACACCGGTATAGTTATTCGAGTGTTCGGGGGAAACCCCGGGCTAATCGTGAATAACGAATCGGGTTGTGGCGCAGCTTGGTAGCGCACTTGACTGGGGGTCAAGGGGTCGCAGGTTCAAATCCTGTCAACCCGACAGATAAAGCTCCGGGAGGATTTTCCTTCCGGAGCTTTTTTGTATGCTCTGAATCTTATACGGGCCATTTATCCGATTCGCGAGTATCGGCTGTTTGGCGCGGCTGACGCGGTCGTGCGCTCGCTGGCGGTTAGAAAGTCCTTGCGCTTGTTCCACGCGTTGATGGAACCCTGGGCTAGGCCCGAGGAACCACTGAGCAATCTCTCCCGGCGAGAGCCTAGCTGACCTGTGCGCCAAGTGTATGTTGCGTTATGTTACCTCCCGCGGGCGCGGATTTGGACGGGGGAGGGAGGGGCCGAGCCGCGAAACTGCCGATGGGATGGGTAGTTTGGGTAGAAATGTAAATATGAGCTTGAATCTAAATGTTGGAATACATCTGAATATGTGGGTATTCGATGGTACATTGGATACCAAGGAACCGTGTGTAAAGTTGCGCAAACCACCCTTCAGGGGTTTAGATTTCCTTGATATATCAAGGAGTATTTGGGTTTATGTGACCTAAACACGGTCTGGCACACTCAGAATTCACAGCCGTAAAACCAACATAAACCCACGCGAAGACACCTCTTCACACAGTACCTTTCTGGCACGACGAGAAGGACGCTCTCGGTATATCCCGCAGGGCAGGGAATCAGGCAGGTTTACGGCATAACGATCCCGCCCCTCGGGGCGCGGAAAGGAACGCAATACAATCATGTGGCAGCAAGTCTACGACCCGCTACACTCGAGTGCCCTCTCTGCACTCGTGGCAGCAGTCCCGATTATTTTCTTCCTTCTGGGCCTCACCGTCCTGAAGCTCAGCGGTATTAAATCTGCCGTCATCTCCCTGGCGCTCGCACTCGTGATCGGTTGCGGCATCTTCGGTATGCCCGTCACCGCAGGTGCAGGATCCATCCTCTACGGTTTCCTCTCAGGCCTGTGGCCCATCGGCTGGATCGTTCTCATGGCAGTGTGGCTCTACCGCATTTCCGTGCGTTCCGGCGGCTTCGAAATCGTTCGCTCCTCCATCTCGTCCATCTCTACTGACCAGCGCATCCAGATGCTGCTGATTGCATTCTGCTTCGGTGGCTTCCTTGAAGGCGCTGCAGGCTTCGGTATTCCGATTGCTATCTGTGCCGCACTGCTGGTTTCCTTGGGCTTCAACCCGCTCAAGGCCGCAATGTTCGCCCTGATTGCTAACGTGAGCTCCGGTGCGTACGGCGCTATCGGTATCCCCGTGACCACCGCGGCGACCCGCGGTGGCGTGGACCTGCACGGCCTGTCCACCGAGTTGGTTCTGGTGATCCAGATTATCGCAGCCCTCATCCCCGTGCTGCTCGTCGCAATTCAGGACGGTCTGCGCGGTATCCGCGAAGTCGGTCTGGTAGCACTGATTGTTGGTCTGATTTACTCTGGCGGCCAGTCTGTCCTGCTCGCAGGCCTCGGTAACCCCGAGCTCGTCGACATCATCCCGCCGCTGCTGGCTCTGATTGCCCTGGCACTCATCATGCAGAAGTGGCAGCCCAAGAACATCTTCCGTGAGCCCACCGCGCCCTCCCTGGAAGAGGTTGAGGCTCAGCAGAGCGTCAAGCACACCGGTGGCGAAATCCTCAAGGCATGGAGCCCCTTCGTCTACCTGTCCGTCGTGATTCTGCTCTGGTCCACCGCGATGAAGCCGCTCTTTGCTAAGGGGGGTCTGCTGGCCTTCAGTAACATCACCTTCCCCGTTCCGTGGCTGCACCAGACCATCCAGCAGACCGCACCGATCGTTGCAACCCCCAAGGCAATTGACGTGACCTACACCTGGAACATCATTGGTGCTTCCGGTACCGCAATTCTGGTGGCTGCAATCATCACCATCCTGACCTCCTCCATCAGCTGGGGCGAGGCTATCGAGGAACTCGGTGCAACCTGGAAGCAGCTGCAGACCCCGATCATCATGATCTGCCTGGTCATGTCCGTTGCAAACGTCATGAACTACGCAGGTATGATTACCTCCATCGCACTGGCTGTTGCCGCTGTGGGCGCAATCTTCCCGCTGCTGTCCCCGATCATCGGTTGGATTGGCGTGTTCGTGACCGGCTCCGTGGTGAACAACAACATCCTCTTCGCAGGCCTGCAGGCTACCACCGCACAGCAGATTGGCGTCAGCCAGACCCTGTTGGTTGCATCCAACACCGCCGGTGGTGTGATGGCGAAGATCGTTTCCCCGCAGTCCATCGCAATTGCCGCCGCTGCTGTGAACAGCTCCGGCGAGGAATCCAAGATTACCTCCATGGCAATCAAGTACAGTGCAGCCCTGCTGGTCGTCACCTGTGTTTGGGTTTACGTCCTGTCGTTGGTTATGCCTTCCTAATATTGGCTCGGGTGCCCCTGCCGGGAACCCCGAATCGTGGTGCGAGCCCCCGTCCACCTGTGTGGACGGGGGCTCGCCCGCGTATTGGAGGATTATTGCCTGTACACGGGCGGGGGAGTAGGGGTATTTTCTGACGAGCGCGGACATGTCTGCTGAGCACCCGGTGGGGAAGAAAATGAAGAGGAAAACCGGGGGCTATTCGGGCGTAAAAATGCGGATGTGCCCCATCTGTGCAGACTTAAGGTAAACCTATCCTGAAGTAGCCCATGAGACCTGTTAGCGTTAGGGGATAAAGTCAAAAGCACCTAGAGCTCGGAGGCGACCGCCCCGGGTTGGGTGGAGGTGCGGAGCCGCCGGCTCAAGCCTCCATCGCGCTTGCACTGGCTACGGCCGGTTCGCTCTTCCCGCTGCTCTCGCCGGTCATCGGTTGGATCGGCGTGTTCGTGACCGGTTCGGTGACCAACGCGAACGTGCTCTTTGCCGGCCTGCAGTCCACCACCGCAACCCAGATTGGTGTTGACCCGACCCTGCTGGCGGCCGCTAATACCGCCGGTGGTGTGATGGGCAAGATCGTCTCCCCGCAGTCGATCGCCATTGCGGCGGCGGCTGTGAATAGCGCCGGCGAGGAATCTAAGATTACCTCCATGTCTATCAAGTACAGCGCTATTCTGCTGGTCCTGGTGTGTGTCTGGTCCTACACTCTCTCGCTCATGGTGGGCTAATGCCGCTCACGGGTGCGGTTTGTGGGGCGACGGCACGATAGCCTCCCGACAAGCCGTAATGCACCGGCCCCCTTCCCGATTGTCGACGGTCGGGAAGGGGGCCTTCGTGTTGAAGCGGGGAGTGTAAAGATGGTGTAAGGCTTGCGCTGTCCTCCCGGCCCGGGGACGCGGAATACAGAGCATGGATAATCAACGTAGATAATCGATAAATGATAATGATATTCAAATGGTATTTCGCTCTGTAAAAGCTCTTAACATTCAACAAACGATGGTGATAACCTTCTATATGGGCATTGGCGCCGAAGGCGAGCTACGGACTGAGAGATTTTAGCCTCGAGGCCTCTGGCGAGAGAACCGATGCCCCATACCGTGCCATATCCTTTCCCGCGCTACGCCTTCCGTCAGGGCCCAGCACACAGACACGATGTTGCTACGCCTTCCGGGCGAAACTCGCAGTAGCAGAGGCGGCGTGAGGTTGCGTCTCCGCACACCCCAAAAGGGTAAACGGGCGTACCTTAAAGCGACATCCAAGCCGCTGTAGGTACTCCTGCGGCGGGGAAGGACAGCATATGTGGTCTCAGACCTATGACCCTCTCAACGCCCCGGTGCTTTCGGCACTCGTGGCGGCATCCCCCATCATTCTTTTTCTGCTCTGCCTTACGGTATTCAAACTCAGCGGCATTAAATCAGCCCTGATTACCCTTGTCCTCACCCTGGGTATTGCACTGGGTGTTTTCCGGCTACCCGTGACGGCGGCGGCCGGTTCAATCCTCTATGGTTTCCTCTCCGCGTTCTGGCCCATCGGCTGGATTGTGCTCATGGCTGTGTGGCTTTACCGCATCACGGTGCGTAGCGGAAAGTTTGCCGTCGTGCGAGCCTCGGTTTCCTCTATTTCACCGGACCAGCGCATCCAGGTGCTACTCATTGCCCTCTGCTTTGCCGGATTTATTGAGGGTGCGGCTGGTTTCGGCATCCCGATTGCTATCTCGGTGGCACTGCTGGTAGCCCTGGGATTCAACCCGCTCAAGGCCGCCATGCTCTCCCTGGTCGCCAACGCTACCGTGGGCGCGTACGGTGCGGTCGGTATTCCGGTGACCACCGGTGCCGCCATCGGTAACGTGGACCTGGGACATCTCTCCGACCAGATGGTCTGGGTTCTGCAGATTTTCGCGGCCCTCGTGCCCGTACTCGTGGTCGCCATTCAGGACGGCCTGCGGGGCGTCCGAGAGGTCGGCCCGATCGCTCTGGCTACCGGTATCGTGATTTCCGGCCTGCAGAGCATCATGCTGTGGGTCCTGCAGGCCCCCGAGCTCATCGGTATTCTGCCCCCGCTGGTCGGTCTGGTCTTCCTGGCAACTGTCATGCGTTTCTGGCAACCCAAGCACATCTACCGAGAGCCCACCGCCCCGACCCTGGAGGAGCTGGCGGGGAAGAAGGACCCGGCCTACAGCCTGCGTGAAATTGCCAACGCCTGGAGCCCCTTCATCTTCCTTTCCGCGACCATCCTGCTCTGGTCCACCGCGCTGAAGCCCGTCTTCGATGCTAATGGGCCGCTGGGCTTTGCAAACCTTAGTTTCCACGTGCCCGGTATTCACCACCAGATTGGTGATGGCGAGGGCCTGGCAATTCACGCGGTCTTCAACTGGAACATTCTGGGTGCCGCAGGTACCGCGATTCTGGTGGCGGCTCTGCTCTCCGCCCTGACCTCGAAGATTACCGTGCGTGAGACCCTGCAGGAGCTCAACGGATCCTGGCAGCAGCTGAAGAAGCCCATCTATATGATTTGCCTGGTGATGTCCGTGGCAAACCTGATGAACTACGCAGGCATGACCTCTTCTATCGCGCTTGCGGTAGCTTCCGCCGGTGCATTCTTCCCGCTCTTCTCTCCCGCCATCGGCTGGGTCGGTGTGTTCGTGACCGGTTCGGTCACCAACAACAACGTGCTCTTTGCCGGATTGCAAGCAAGCACCGCGCAGCAGATTGGCGTGGACCCCGCTATGCTGGTGGCCGCCAATACCTCCGGTGGTGTGATGGGTAAGATCGTTTCCCCGCAGTCGATTGCGGTGGCGGTGGCCGCCGTGAACCAGGCCGGTCAGGAGTCGAAGGTTACCTCAATTACCATCAAGTACAGCCTCTTCCTGCTGGTGCTGCTGTGCATCTGGACCTACCTCCTCTCTCTGTTTATGCACTAGCCCGTCCCCGACTTTTCCTCTGAAGAAGTACGAGGGCTGAAGACTTCTCGAGCGCCCGTTGCTACACGCCGTAGCGGCGGGCGTTCGCCGTATGCTCGGATGTCCGAATCTGAGCATGTGCGGCGGTGCGATGCAGGCATTACCGGGGAAGAGTAAAATGGGTGCTTGTGCCCATGCACCGAAGACGACGGGTGCGGAGGCGGCCGCCGGGCTGCCGGTCAGACAGTTACCCGCCCGTATATTGCGATGGATGCACACCTGACAGACGACCTACTAGTATGAGGAGACGGCGATGCAGAGCCTTGCAACGGTTACCACCGTTTTCGCCTTCGTGGCAATCGCAATTCACATCTACATCTGGGTTATTGAGTCCTTCCTCTGGACCAAGCCCAAGGGCCGTGAAATCTTCGGCATGACCGAGGAATTCGCGGAATCCACCAGGGAAATGGCAGCTAACCAGGGCCTGTACAACCTGATGATTGCGTGGATTGCGGCAACCGGCCTGCTGGCTTTCTGGTTTGGTTCCCCGCAGGTTGGTGTGGCTCTGCTCTTCGCGGGCCTGGGCGCCATGGCTATCGCCGGCATCTACCTGTTCCTGACCTCCCCGGCTAAGCGTAAGCCCGCGTTGATCCAGCTGGTTCCGCCGCTGCTGTCCCTGATTTTCCTCTTCGTGACCATCCGCTAAGACCTGTCGGACTCGCAGAGGAACGCTAATCTTCAGGCCGCGCGCTGCATCGAAAGATGCGACGCGCGGCTTTTCTATGCCCTCCGCGGTCGCGCCACGGCTGATCGCACCATGGGTGTAGAGGCACGGCTAGTTGAAGAGGCCTGAGCATCCGCGCCGGTGCGAATCGAGCAGGTGCGCATCCACCATACCCACCGCGCACATGAGCGCGTACGCGGTCACCGGCCCCAGGAAGACCCCACCCAACGCTTTGAAAGACTTGGCGAGCACCGCGGACTCGGCGGTATCGGTTGGAATCTCCTCCAGAGTGCGCGGTGCAATGGTCTCGTTCGGCGCAAAGGACCACAGCCATGCGGGGAGCCCACCCGGAACGCGCGTACCGTCGGGTAGGGTGCGCTCGCGCATCCGTTCCAGCTCTTCAATGCTTAGCGTTCGGCCCCGGCGACGAACCGTGCGCGGTACCTCGGCCTGTGGAGGTTCGGTGCGGCCCGCCTCGTTGGGGGCGGAGGAAGATGCGATGAGGGGGAGCGGAATCCCCTCGGCGGGAAAGCTATCGGAAGCTGCGGCCAGCTCGCGCATCCGCAGGGTGAGCTTGGCATTGGAAATTACCGCCCGAATCTTGCGTTCGTTACGGATGATGCCCTCATCCTCGAGCAATCGCGCAACATCTTGCTCGTTAAAGGAAGCCACACGCTCGGGATCGAACCCCTCAAAAGCTCGTCGGAATGCCTCACGTCGCGCAAGAATCGTGCGCCAGGAGAGACCCACCTGGAACGCTTCGAGGCTGAGAGCCTCGAAAAGCCCGCGCTCATCGGTGACGGGAACGCCCCACTCCGTGTCGTAGTAGCCGCGCAGGAGCTCATCGGTGACCCACGCGGGGTAGCTCGGGGAGCTCTTGGCGGTGACGTTATTGGGAACCTGCGAAATCATGATTGCTCCTCTCTGAGAATCTCGGTCAAATCGCGCGCCCCGAAAATTATTCCGGAAATATGTTCTAGTTAAACACTACCGCCCCGCGCGGTAATTTCGCAAGTATATTCGATATAGTTTTGGGTGAGGGATTGGAATCGAATACGAGCGTAGGAATACTGGTACGCAAAAAGGGTGGGACGCCCACCGATAGACGGCATGCATCCCACCCTCTGCGCGGATTCTTTCTTCAGCCCTGTCGCGTCCGACGAACGCAGCTGGCGTTAGAAGAGCCGCGCCTCCCGCACCTCGGCGGGCTCCTCCAAGGCCAGCAGGAAACGCTTGCGGTCCACGCCCCCGGCGTAGCCGGTCATGCTACCGTCGGCACCTACCACGCGGTGGCAGGGGATCATGATGGAAATCTTATTGCGGCCCACCGCCTGGCCCACTGCCTGCGCGGGGGCTCCGGGGCCCACGGCCCGCGAAATGGCGCCGTACGTGGTGGTGTACCCGGCCGGGACGGTCTTTAGATGCTCCCAGACGATGAGCTGAAAGTCCGTGCCCTCCGGGTCGAGAGGGAGGTCAAAGGAGGTGCGCTCGCGGGTGAAGTACTCGTCCAGCTGTGTGCAAGCCAGCGCGAGTAGCTGTGCGGCGGCGTATTCGCCGGCCAGTTCGTCATCTTCCGCCGTACCGTGCTCTCGCAGGTAAGCCTCGGGATTTTCGATGCGTGTGCCCAACTCGTGGGGGAGAGGGAAGTGCTTCTGCTCCTCGTACCAGAGGCCCGTGATGGCGTCGGCCTTGGCCGCGATGTAGAGCGTGCCGACGGGGCTGTCGTGCCGGGTGTACCATCGTGCAGTTTCCTCCTCCTCCGAAGCCGGCGGCGCGATGTGCGGGGGCTGAATCTCGGCGGGCGGGTTTTCGACTGAGGGGGCTTCACCCGTTGGGAGATCGGCGGGCTGGGGATCCTGCGAGTGCGGGGATGCGGTCGCTTCGGTCATGGTCTTCCTCGGTGGGCTTGCGGGCGCGGTTAAAGGGCGGTGCCCCTCCATCCATCATAGGGGAGGGGCACCTGTACGCCGTCATCCTAGTGCTCGGGCTGCGCATCCTTATGCTCGTGGTGCAGGTGCGGCAGGTGAGTCGAGTGCAGATCGTGACCGAGCACGTCGTGCGCATCGGGGTCCTCAACGGGGAGCACATGCGAGTACTCGGAGTAATAGCGGTAGACGGCGTAAGCACCAATCACGCTCAGAACAATAGCCACGCCAAGGGCCCAGGGTACGGCCGCGGCGGAATAAATCAGCGAGAAGATAACGAGCAGCCAGGATAGCGCGGCGGCGAGAACCGAAACGTTCATGGCGATAATAGCAAGCTTGCGGCGACGAACATCGACCATGGGTGGCGCGGCCTAAGCCGCTTCCTCCTTTCGGGAGCCTATGCTCCGCTACGGCAAACATCGGTATGCATCGTGTGCGCGCCTATCGTTATCGACGACCATGAGCGCGCCCCTATCTGCTGATATATCCATTGTACGGCGCTTTCAATAGACAGAGAAGGCGGGCAACGACGGGGCGGTGCGGCAGTCCGTAACGCAAGATGAAGGCGGAATGTTTGCCCGGGGTGATGTCGGCCGGGCGGTTAAAGACCCGTCCGCCGCGGCGTACGAGACGGCGCGGCGGACGGCGATAGGAGCTGTACATGTAGCAATAGCGCGAACCGGCGAGTCCAGCGGGAAAATACATGAAAACCATGCAAAAGACCCGTGCGACACTGACACCTCACGAACAGCGCAGCATTATGTAATCACCGGAAGATGCTACATCTACGTTCACTAACGTTACAACGGCATTGAGAGTATTAGAAAATTGCCTTGCAACAAACGCTAAACGCTACGTCATAAAAGGTCTGGCGCTGAGGCACTGGGACATCAGCCACTCTCTCGGCCCTAGGCCCCAGTGCGGGGTGCCTTCCACGGTTGAAAGGGTATGCGGAAGGGCCGGGCACCCGTAGCGGGTACCCGGCCCTAGCACATACTTGAGGGAAAGAGCGCTAAACGAACGCCAGCGCTCCAGATTGCTTAGGCAGTCTGAACGTCCTCGTCAACCCACTCGAGGGTACGGGAGACGGCCTTCTTCCACAGACGGTACTGGCGGTCAACCTCGGCGGGCTCCATGGAGGGCAGCCAGCGCTTGTCCTCGGCCCAGTTGTCCACGACGTCCTGCTCGCCGGTCCAGAAACCAACGGCGATACCCGCGGCGTAGGCCGCGCCCAGGGCGGTGGTCTCAACCACCTTCGGGCGGATCACGGGAACGCCCAGGATGTCAGCCTGGAACTGCATCAGGAACTCGTTGGCGGTCATGCCGCCGTCCACGCGCAGCTCGGAGAGCTCAACACCGGAGTCGGCGTTCATTGCATCCAGGACCTCGCGGGTCTGGAATGCGGTTGCTTCCAGCGCCGCACGCACGATGTGTGCGCGGTTCACGTAACGGGTCAGGCCAACGATGACGCCGCGAGCGTCGGAACGCCAGTGCGGTGCGAACAGGCCGGAGAACGCGGGAACCACGTAGCAGCCACCGGAATCCTCAACGGAGGTAGCCAGACCCTCGGACTCTGCGGCGTTCTCAATCATGCGTAGGTTGTCGCGCAGCCACTGAATCAGGGAGCCACTCATCGCGACCGAGCCTTCCAGCGCGTACACGGGTGCCGCATCGCCAATCTTGTAGGCGACGGTGGTCAGCAGACCGTTGTCGGAGAAGACGGGCTCGGCGCCGGTGTTCATGAGCATGAAGTTACCGGTGCCGTAGGTGTTCTTCGCCATGCCCTTCTCGAAGCAGGCCTGGCCGAAGGTTGCAGCCTGCTGGTCGCCCAAAATACCCGCGATGGGGGTGCCGCTGAGCAGACCGGTTGCGCGGCCGAAGCCGTACACCTCGGAGGAGGACTTAATCTCGGGCAGCATGCTCATGGGAATGCCCATATCAGCAGCGATCTGCGGATCCCACTGCAGGGTGCGGATGTTCATCAGCAGGGTACGGGATGCGTTGGTCACGTCGGTGACGTGCACGCCGCCGTCAACACCGCCGGTCAGGTTCCAGACCAGCCAGGTATCGGTGTTGCCGAAGAGCAGGTCGCCGCGCTCGGCGCGCTCGCGTGCGCCCTCAACGTTGTCCAGAATCCACTTGATCTTGGGGCCGGAGAAGTAGGTGGAGAGGTTCAGGCCGACGATGTCGTGGTACTTACCAACGCCCTCTTCGCCTGCGAGCTCTTCAACGATTTCCTGGGTGCGGGTGTCCTGCCAGACGATTGCGTTGTAGACGGGCTCACCGGTGTTCTTGTCCCACACGACGGTGGTTTCACGCTGGTTGGTGATGCCGACTGCAGCGATTTCGTGGTGGTTGACTTCGCCGTTTGCCATAGCCATTGCTACGACCTTACGGACGTTCTGCCAAATTTCGGTTGCGTTGTGCTCGACCCAGCCGGCCTTGGGGAAGATCTGCTCGTGCTCGAGCTGGCCTTGAGCCACGTTCTCGCCCGCCTTGTTGAACAGGATCGCGCGGGAGCTGGTGGTGCCCTGGTCGATGGAGAGGATGTACTTGCGCTCGACGTTGAGGGTTGCGGAGTGCAGAGAAGTCGTCATTGATTTTTCCTTAGAACAAAAGAACGGGGGTATTAGAGAGGTTTAGAGGGGCAGAACTGCCGGAACGATCAGGCCTGCGAGGATAGCGCCGATGATTGGGCCAACAACCGGAACCCATGCGTAAGACCAGTTGGAACCGGTCTTACCGGGGATGGGCAGGAAGGTGTAGGCGATACGGGGGCCGAGGTCACGTGCGGGGTTGATAGCGGAACCGGTTGCGCCACCGAGGCTCATACTGATGGATACAACGACCAGGGCAACAGCCAAGGGGCCAGTCTGGGCGGGGGTCTTACCGGATGCGATGATCCAGCCAATCAGGACGAAGGTGCCGATAATCTCGGTGAGCAAGTTCCAGCCGTAGGACTTGATGGCGGGGCCGGTTGCGAAGATGCCGAGGCGGTCGCCCGGGTCCTCATCGAAGTGCTTCTTGTAGGTGAGGTACGCTCCGGTTGCGCCGGCCATTGCGCCGAGCATCTGAGCGATGATGTACAGGGCGATGTTGCCTGCGGTTGCGGGAACACCGGTTGCCAGGTCGCGGCCTGCGGTTGCCAGGCCGACGGTCACTGCGGGGTTCAGGTGTGCACCGGAATGGAAGGAGAGGTACACGGCGGTGAACACTGCCAGACCCCATCCGAAGGTGATAACACCCCAGCCTGCGTCCTTAGCGTAGGACTTCTTGAGGGTCACTGCGGCACATACGCCGGCACCGAGCAGAATCAGGATGAAGGTGCCGAAGAACTCGGAAGCGAAGATTCCGAGGGTGGTGGGGGCGCCGGATGCATCCACGAGAGCGGAAGAGCCGGCTGCAAGTACAGTTCCTGCGGAAGCAAGAAGAGACATTGTTGCTCCTTGAAGACGAAGCGTCTGGAAGGCAAGCGAACCTTTGCTTGCGCATTCCCGTGCGTCCTCACCGCACGGGCGGATCGGGGCACAACGCTGTGCTGAAATGTGTAGCGGTTGCTACGAAAATGTTGGTTGAACGTCTGAGTGGGAAGCAGATTGCACTGTGGGTTAGCTCCGTATTTAGCGCTCTGCTTCTTATGCAGGGGTTTATCGTAAACGGTTATTTAACCGTCCGTCCACCCCTCACCGAAAAATATTGAGTTAGCCCATAACGGTGAGGGGTGAACGGTCGGTTCGTACCAAATAATCGGTTACGAAAGGTGCGTGGAATCTCTAAAGATTAGAGCTTCACACGAGGTGCCACGGGGGTGACAGCCTCAATCTTTGCCGATGCCTCAGCGTCGGTGGAGGTGGACTCTGCCTCGCGGATAGCCTGCACGCGTGCGGCGTAGAGGTCACGCTCTTCCTTGACCTTCTTGTCGTCCCAGCCGAGCTCGGCACGCATGATGTCGAGGATCTCGTCTGCTGCTGCCAGGCCGCGGTCGCGCTGCTCGAGGTCGAGGCGTACGCGGCGGACCAGAACGTCCTCCAGGTGCAGTGCACCCTCGTAGCGGACAGCGAAGACGACGTCTGCACGCAGGAACTGGGGTGCCTTAGCCAGGGGAGCACCGAGGGAGGGGTCAGCGTCGATGAGGGCGCCGAGGTCCTCAATCTGCGCGCCGTAACGCTCGAGCAGGTGGGTGATGCGGTCCTCGTCCCAGCCGTAACGCTCGGCGTAGCGTGCGCGGTTGGCGGCGATGGCGTGGTAGCCGTCGGCACCGACCAGGCCGATATTCGCGGTCACGGAGGGGTTCTGCTTGGCCTGCTCACCCAGCGCGAAGTTCACGGCGTCCTCTGCCATGACTCGGTAGGTGGTCAGCTTGCCGCCCGCAATGGCGCTCATACCGGGGGCAACCTCGGTCACGGTGTGCTCGCGGGAAACCTTGGTGGATGCGGCGCCGTCCTTGACCTTGGGCTGCAGCAGCGGGCGCAGACCGGTGTAGGTGCCGATGATGTCCTCGCGGGTCAGCGGGTTGGCGATGAGCTTGTTTGCCTGCATCAGCACGTAGTCGATGTCCTTGCTGGTGGCGACGGGGCGCTCGCGGTCCTCGGTGTAGGGGGTATCGGTGGTACCGATAATCCAGTAGCGCTGCCAGGGGATGATGAAGAGCACGGACTTTTCGGTCTTGGTGAAGATGCCGCTGGTCGCGTTGATGCGGTCGCGGGGAACCACGATGTGGATGCCCTTGGATGCGAGCACCTCCAGGCCGCCGTCGGGGTTGGCCAGGGATTCGGATTCTTCGGTCCACACGCCGGTTGCGTTGATGACGTGCTTGGCACGCACGTTCAGTCGCTCGCCGCTCTCGAGGTCTGCCAGCTGCGCACCGATGACGCGGCCGGATGCATCCTTGTCGAAACCGATAACCTGGGTGCGGGATGCAGCCAGGGCGCCGTAGCCTGCGGCGGTGCGGACCACGTCGATGACCAGGCGTGCGTCGTCAACGCGTGCGTCGTAGAACTGGATGGCGCCGGTGAAGGCGGAGTCCTTGATGTCGGGGAAGACGGTCTTGGTGCCGGCCTTGGTGAAGTGACGCTGCGAGGGAACGCCCTTGTGGCCGCGCGAGCCGAGGAACGCCAGGGTGTCGTACATGCCGATACCGATGGCGGAGTAGGCGCGCTCGATGACGGGCATCTTCAGGGGCCAGAGGAAGGGCTGTGCGTGCACCAGGTGGGGTGCAATCTTGTTCAGCAGCAGGCCGCGTTCGGTGAGGGCCTCGGTCACGAGCTTGAAGTCGAGGTTGTAGAGGTAGCGCAGGCCGCCGTGCACGAGCTTGGAGGACCAGGCGCTGGTGCCTGCGGCCCAGTCGCCGGCTTCGACGATGCCGGTGCGCAGGCCGCGGGTTGCGGCGTCGAGGGCGATGCCGGCGCCGGTGATGCCGCCGCCGACCACGAGGACGTCGAGTTCTTCATTGGCCATGCTCTTGAGAGCCTGGGCGCGGGATGCAGCGGTCAGCTGCGACTGCTGTGCAAAGTGCTGGGAGCTCATGTGCTGTTCTCTTCTTTTCTGTGAGAGCCGCTACGGGGCGGCGTTGCCTGTCGTCTTGACTTAGTAAAACCCGGTAATGAAATAATTACCAAGTAGAATGAACGGATTTTCACAGGGGGTCTTTGCCCATGAACGAACGCGCTAGCCACACCTACGAGGCTGCGGAGCTCTACTACATCCACAACATGACCATGGATGCCATCGCGAGCCGCATGGGAGTCTCGCGAGCCACGGTTTCGCGGCTGCTCAAAAGCGCCCGCGAAAGCGGCATGGTGCAGATCCGACTGGACGACTCCTTCCGTACCCGCAGCGAACTGGAGCGGCGCATCGGCGAACGCTACAAGGTGCGCGTGACCCTGGTGAACGTGCGCGCCGACGCCACGCCGATTGCCCGCATGAGCCGGGTTTCGCGCACCGCCGCCTCCCTGCTGGACTCGCTCATCGACGACGGCACCCGCCTGGGCGTGGCCTGGGGCTCCACCATGACCGAGGTGTCTCGGCACCTGCCGCGCCGCCCCCTGACCGGCGTGAAGGTCGTGCAGCTCAACGGCGCGGGCAACGCGCACCACTCGGGTATTCCGTACCTGGGCTCTCTGTTGGGGCAGCTGGCCAACGCCTACGAGGCGCAGACCGTACACTTCCCGGTTCCCGCCTTCTTCGACTACGCCGAGACGAAGGAAGCCATGTGGCGCGAGCGCAGCGTGCAGGCAAGCCTGCGGGTGCAGCAGAGTGTGGACCTGGCCATCTTTGGCGTGGGTGCGTTCGGCGGCCCGATTCCCTCGCACGTGTACTCGGGCGGGTATTTTGACGCGGAGGAGCAGTACCGCCTGCGCGAGCTGGGAGTCGTGGGGGATATGTGCACCGTGCTATTGCGCGAGGATGGGTCGTGGGCCGATTTGGAGCTGAACCGGCGCGCATCGGGGCCCACTCCCAAGGAGCTGGCGCGTATCCCGCGGCGTATTTGCGTGGCTTCGGGGGTGCACCGCGCGAGGGCGCTCCGCGGGGCTCTGCGCACCGGCGCGATTACGGATTTGGTGCTGGACGATGCGCTCGCCAAGGTTCTGATGGATAGGTAGCTTTCTCGGGG
>NZ_JVSP01000005.1:33817-104650 GCF_001061665.1 Rothia mucilaginosa
GGAGGAGGTACTCCTCGACCGCCGCGAATTATTCGAGCTCGGCCTGAATGATGCTTCAAGGTGACACTGAAGTGTCGTCGTGAGGCGGTTCTTAGACGTACAATGTGAGTCGTTTGCACTGCACTCGGTGCAAATTTTTGCTTGCGGATGCAACATTCGCCTGCAGAACACCGATACAGAACACCGATACCTACCGCTTACGTGCGCACCGCACGAATTGGCGAGTCACTCACCGTTGAAAGAACCAGCCACATGAACATCACCTATAACGCCCAGCGGAACCCGCACCTGGGCGCTCCCGGCGTCACCACCATGCACGGTGAGGCTCAGTCCTCCGACGCGACCCCTCTGCCCGGCCCCGGCGCGGGGCAGTGGCGCATCACCGGAACCAAGCTTGGCGGCGCCTGCCCGACGATCCTTGCCGGGCGCGACGGCTTCATCCAGGTGCTGTGCACCCAGGTCTTTGCGCACGGAGAATTCATCACCCCGAAGCTTTCGATTCTTGACCCGCACACGGGCCGCGAGCTTTCGCACCTGGACATCCCCAAGGGGGCCCTGCTGGGAGGCGTGTACGCCTACCTTGACGCGAAGGACCGCATGGTTCTGGTGGACGGTTCGCGGTGCCTGCTGAAGCTGGGGCACTCGAGCGACGGCCGCAGTATTCGCGTGGAGGAGCGCATCGACCTGAGCCGCATGCTGGCCCAGAGCCCCAAGGACGCGGTGGTCGGCCTGGTGCCCGATTGGGGCGGGCGCATCTGGGTTGCCACGAAGAACGGCTACGTCGCGGTCGTTGATGCGGAGCGCGGCACGATTCGTTCCATGCGCTTGAACAGGGTGTCGGTGGCCGGCGAGCGCATCGACAACTCGATTTCGGCCTGCCCGCTGGGAGTGAGCGTGGTGACTTCTCACGCGATCTACATGTTGCAGGCGAGCGCCGCGGGTGAGCCGACCCTGCGCTGGTGGCACGCCTACGACCGCGGCACGGCCCGCAAGCCGGGCAAGCTCGCCTGGGGCTCGGGCGCGTCCCCGACGTTCTTCGGCCCGAACGGCTCGGACTACGTGATGCTGACCGATAACGCGGACGTTCAGGAGTCGGTCATCGTGTACCGCACCGAGGACGGTTCGAAGGTGGGGAGTGCGGGGTTGTTCACCGCGGGTGCTTCGGGCACCGAGAACTCCATGATTGGCGTGGGGAACACGATGGTGGGCGCGAACACCTACGGCTATCCGTACCCCAAGTATCCGGAGGGGGCGGGCCCCTCGGTTCCGGCGACGGCTCTCTTTGCGCCCGGCATGGAGCGCTGGGATATTACCGACCGCGGCCTGCGCAAGATTTGGGACCGCAAGGATGTGTATTCCTCGGCGGTTCCGCGCTATTCGGCGGCCGACGGGCTGATTTATACGTGTGAGCGTCGCCGCGGCCCGGCGGGGGCGGCGAACGGCGCCTACGCCTGGGCGGTGGCTCTGGATATGAAAACCGGCCGCACGGTGCACGAGCAGCGCCTGCCGCAGCACGTGAGCCTGCTGCTCGGCGGCGGCGATACCCTGCAGATGGTGGGCACGATTGATCGCTTTGGCACGTGGTGGCAGGGCACGATTAGCGGCGTGTACCGCATCGCGAAGGCTTAGGAAGGGCAGAAGAATGGAACGATACGCAATGAACACTTCCCGCCGTACCGCCCTGAAGGTGGCCGGCACCTCGGCGATGCTGGTGGCCGGCGGGGCCGCCCAGGGTGCGCAGGCCGCGACCCGTTCGGGTGGCCGTCGCTCGGCGAGCCCGCGACCGGTGACGCAACGGGGCGGTGGGGGGGCCACATCGGCTTATCTGATGCGGGTCCCGGTGCGGTTTACCGAACCGAGCGTGCGCCTGGAATTGCGCGCGCAGAACCCCGAGGCGGTCACCCCGGTGCCGCTGCAGGATCGGCCGGCCCGAACCCTGAACCTGCGGAACCTGCCGAATCTTATGGGCATCGTGAACGAGGGAAATGCGACTCTGCCGGTGGGCACGCGCCTGCTCATTCGCGCTCGCGCTCAGGATCCGGCGACCGGTCTGCTCCTCACCCCGGAGGCAAGCTTGGTCGTTTCCGGCGGCGAGGCGGTTGCGGCCGGTGGGTCTGGCCCTTCGGTCCTGGTGCCTCCTGCGGATGCCCTCAGCCTGCAGGCCCTGGGCCGCGATGAGCTGAACGGCGCGGCCGGAGCGGGCGGGGAGAGCGTGTTGGAGCTACGCGTGGCTATTCCGGCGGGTCACCGCCTGGAGGTGCGCCTGCGCTACGCGGTCGCTTCGGGGGTGAGCGCCTCGCGCCTGAAGGGCGTGCACTGCTCGGCTTCCCTGGACATGGTTGCGGCTGGTCTGTCGCGGGGCTTCCATGAGGTGCAGAGCCCGGGCGTGGTCGCGGCGCTTGCCTAGTCGCGCCCCTGGCGTCCGCCGTCGGCTTCGTGCTCGCCGAAGGCCACCTTGACCGCGTGGTGGAGCGCCTCGCGCACCATGGCGATGGCGGGGTTGGCGGCGGATTCGCGGCGTACGGCGGTAAAGATTTTGCGGCAGGGCTTGCCGGGTAGCTCTACGATGCGTAGCCCCTCGGTGGTGGAGAGCGAGGAGAGGATGAAGCCGGGCACGATGGTGACGGCGAATCCTGCCTTGACGAGGTTGGAGTTCGTAATCATGTCATTGGCGCTGTAGCGGATGACCGGCTCGAATCCTGCGGTACGGCACTGGTTGAGCGCCCAGCTGCGGGAGGTGTTCTGTTCCATTTCCAGGACCCAGGGGAGTGCGTGCGCTTCCTCAATTGAGGTGATGGTGGAGGTGCTGGGCACGATGAGGCTGAGCGGGTCTTCGGTGAGTAGCTCGGAGTGCAGTTCGGGGTACTCGGGGATGTGGTGGTGCGGGTAGGCTTCGGAGAGCACCATGTCGTATTCGCGGCTTCGGGTCAGCGAGGTGCCGGTTTCGGGGTCAATCTGCAGCACCTGTAACGTGAGCGAGGGGGCGTGCTCGGCAAGGTAGGTGAGCGCGGCCGGTAGCAGGGCGAAGGCCGCGGATTGGAAGATGGCCAGGCGCACGCGTCCTGCGGGTTCTCCGGTGAGGTTGGCGACGGAGGTCTGCATGCGATCGAGCTCGCGCAGGATGCTACGGGCGCTTTCGACGACGATGAGCCCGGCGCTGGTGAGCTGCACTCGCCTACCGATGCGTTGCAGGAGTGCGGTGCCGGTTTCTTTTTCGAGGGTTGCAATCTGCTGCGAGACTGCGGAGGGGGTGAGGCTGAGCGCCTCTGCCGCGGCGATGATGGTGCCCCGCTCCTGGATTTCGAGGAGCATCTGCATGCGTCGGATGTCGTAGATGGACACGGTGTACTCCTGCTTTCTCCCGTGGGTGCTCCCGTCGAGGTTTTCGTCTCGACGGGGGAGCGTTGTGCGCGGGTCGGTTCCCTTGCGGCTGTGTGTCTCTGATAGTGGACTCTCGTCCATAGTAGCGCGCTCGGTGAACGCTGAAAATACGCCGCCTTCGTGGGGGAATCGCTCCGGGGGAGGGGCCTTCCGTGCGGGTAGCTCGCGGATAGCGTCTTGTCCGGGGCTTTTTGCGGGTTGTGAGGGGTTTCCGAGGTGTTTTTAATTCTGTTTTTGATGTGTTCGTTTGTTACGTTCTAGGTTCGTCGTTTGGTCCTGGAAGTGCTAGCCTGGGAGGGATGGATAGCGATGCCGCTATCGTTCTTGCCTATCCCCACGAAACACGGTGTTTTGCGAGGGGGGCGGACGGAATCACCTCCCGGGTTTATTTAGAAAATCTAAACAAACTTTGGAAAAAACATTCAGTTTTTCTAATGAGGTGTTCGGCACTCTTTTGTGGTGAAATAGAGACATCGCCAAACGTGGTGTGTACCGCACACAGTGAAATAGTTAGGAGTCAAGGATGACCCATCCTTTCGCATCTGAGCACTACCAGAAGATGGCTCAGGAAGCTCGTCAGCTCGTTCGTCAGTGGGTGAACGAGTCCCAGTCGATTAAGCCCACCTTTGCGGCTGAGCAGCTGGCAGGCGTTCTGAAGGACCCGAACGGTCTTCCCTTCACCGTCGGCTTCGTCGATGGCGTGATTCGCCCCGAGGATGACAACGTCTCCGGTCGTAACCTGTCCCGCATCGCTGGCCTGGCACCGTCCTTCCTTCCCTGGTACATGAAGTCCGCCGTTGGCTTCGGCGGCAAGCTGGCCGGCAAGGTTGCCTGGCCCACCGTTCCCGTCGCACGCCGCGTTCTGCGTGAGATGGTTGGCCACCTGATTGTCGACGCTTCTGAGGAGAAGCTGGGCGACGCTATCGCAGAGCTGACCAAGAGCGGTAACCGCCTGAACGTCAACCTGCTCGGCGAGGCCGTGCTGGGTGACAAGGAAGCTGAGCACCGCCTGTCCGAGACCAAGCGTCTGCTGGCTCGCGACGACGTCGACTACGTCTCCATCAAGGTATCCGCTGTTTCCGGCCCCCACCAGCACTGGGCATTCGACGAGGTTGTTGAGACCGCTGTTCGCCGCCTGACCCCGCTGTACGAGCTGGCTGCTTCTTCCTCCCCCAAGAAGTTCATCAACCTGGACATGGAGGAGTACAAGGACCTCGACCTGACCATCGAGGTGTTCACCAAGATCCTGGACCAGCCCCAGCTGAAGGACCTGGAAGCCGGTATCGTGCTCCAGGCATACCTGCCCGACACCCTGGCTGCAATGCAGCACCTGCAGGAATGGGCCGCAAAGCGCGTTGCTGCTGGCGGCTCCGGCGTCAAGGTCCGCCTGGTGAAGGGTGCAAACCTCTCCATGGAGATCGTGGAAGCCGTCATGCACGGCTGGCCGCTGACCACCTGGGACACCAAGCAGGCTGCTGACACCAACTACAAGCGCGTTCTGGACTACGCACTGCGTCCCGAGCACGTGAAGAACATCCGCCTCGGTATCGCAGGCCACAACCTCTTCGACGTTGCTTTCGCACTGCTGCTGTCCGAGGACCGCGGCGTGAAGGATCGCGTCGAGTTCGAGATGCTGATCGGTATGGCTGAGCAGCAGGCAGAGATCATCCGCCGCCGCGTTGGCCACCTGCTGCTGTACGTGCCCGTCGTGAACCCCAAGGAATTTGACGTTGCAATCGCATACCTGATTCGTCGTCTCGAGGAGAACGCTTCCTCCGAGAACTTCATGTCCGGTATCTTCGACCTGGCAACCGACGAGTCCATCTTCAAGCGCGAAGAGGACCGCTTCATGCGTGCACTGAACTCCGTCACCGACGAGGTTCCCGCACCCAAGCGCACCCAGAACCGTCTGACCGAGAACGAGGACAACGTCTTCGTACCGGCAGGTCGCTTCGAGAACACCCCCGACACCGACCCCGCACTGGCCGGTAACCGTGAGTGGGGTCGCGCAATCCTCGAGCGCTCCAAGACCACCAAGCTGGGCATCGACACCCTCAAGGCTAACGAGCTGACCAGCGAGGCTGAGGCTGAGAAGCTGATCAAGGAAGCCGAAGAAGCTGGCAAGGCATGGGGTAAGCTCTCCGGCCACGAGCGTGCAGAGATTCTGCGCAAGGTCGGTAAGGCTATTGCACTGCGCCGCGGTGACCTGCTGGAGGTTATGGCAGCTGAGGCTGGCAAGACCCTGGAGCAGGGCGATACCGAGGTCTCCGAGGCAATCGACTTCGCATACTACTACGCAATGCTGGCTGAGGACCTCGAGAAGATTGACGGCGCAAAGCACAAGTCCGTGGATGTGACCCTGGTTGTTCCCCCGTGGAACTTCCCGACCGCTATCCCCGCCGGTGGTGTTCTGGCTGGTCTGGCTGCAGGTTCTGCTGTCATCTTCAAGCCCGCAACCATCACCGCTCGCACCGGTGCCCTGATCGCAGAGATCATGTGGGAAGCAGGCGTTCCCAAGGAAGTTCTGAAGCTCGTCAAGGTTGTTGACCGCGCTGCAGGCAAGCTGCTCATCTCGCACCCCGAGGTGGACCGCCTGATCCTGACCGGTGGTTACGAGACCGCTGAGCTCTTCCGCTCCTGGCGTGATGACCTGCCGCTGTTCGGTGAGACCTCGGGTAAGAACTCGATTATCGTCACCCCGAACGCTGACATCGACCTGGCCGTCAAGGACGTCGTCTACTCGGCATTCGGCCACGCAGGCCAGAAGTGCTCCGCAGGCTCCACCGTTATCCTGGTGGGCTCCGTGGCACAGTCCGAGCGTTTCCGCCGTCAGCTGCTCGACTCGGTCAACTCCCTGCACGTGGCACACCCGCAGGACATCGAGTCCCAGATGGGCCCCGTCGTTCAGAAGCCCGAAGAGAAGCTGCTGCGCGGTCTGACCACCCTCGGCCCGGGCGAGCGCTGGCTCATCCAGCCGAAGGAACTGGACGAGACCGGCCGCCTGTGGAGCCCCGGTGTTCGCGAAGGCGTCAAGCCCGGTTCCGAGTACCACATGACCGAGTACTTCGGCCCCATCCTGGGTATCATGACCGCTGACACCCTGGAAGAGGCAATCGAGCTGCAGAACGCACCCGACTACGGTCTGACCGCCGGCCTGCACTCGCTGGATGCCGACGAGCTCGAGCTGTGGCTCTCCAAGGTTCAGGCAGGTAACCTGTACGTGAACCGTGCAATTACCGGTGCAATCGTTCAGCGTCAGCCCTTCGGTGGTTGGAAGAAGTCCACCGTGGGTTCGGGTACCAAGGCCGGTGGCCCCAGCTACCTGATTGCCCTGTCCGATTGGGAGCCCGTCCAGTCCACCGCAACCGCAACCACCCACTCGGTGACCGTTCGCGAGACCCTGGCTACCATCGAGAACTCCGAGCTGGGCAAGCGCGATGACTTCGCCTTCATCAAGCGCGGCGTCTCCTCCGACGCACACGCTTGGGACACCGAGTTCGGCTTCGGCCACGACCCCTCGAAGCTGGGCGTCGAGCGCAACATCCTGCGCTACGTCCCCACCCAGGTTCTGGTTCGTGCCGACGAGTCCGCATCCCCGGCAGAAGCCCTGCGCGTTGTGCTCGCCGGCCTGGCAGCTAACGCACCGGTCGCTCTGTCCGTCGGTAAGGACCTGCCGGTCGATGTCCGCGGCGTCCTGGAGAACAAGGGTGTCAAGTACGAGGTCAAGTCGGACGCACAGTTCCGCGAGTACCTGGCTTCGAACGCCAAGACCCCGGTTCGCGCACTGGCCGGTACCCCGCTGGAAGGCACCCGCATCCGCTACATCGGCAACGATGTGAAGTCCATCTACTCGGCACTGGGTGGTCGCCCGGATGTTGCAGTGTACTTCGCACCGGTCACCGAGGCTGGCCGCATCGAGATGCTGCCCTTCCTCCGTGAGCAGGCTGTTTCGATTACCGCACACCGTTTCGGTAACCCGAACCGCTTCTCCGAGCGCGTCATTTCTTCCCGCTAAGGCGCTGTGAGAGTTTAGCTCTCTAGCCTAGGCTCAGGGCCCTGCACCTTCATGGTGTGGGGCCCTGAGCCTTTTGGTGCGTCTGATGGCTGTCTGCTGGAGGTGAGTAATAGGGGTGCTTCTAGGGCCTTGGGAAGGGGTGATTGTTGGGCGGTTAGATAGGATAAGGAAAATATAGTGTCATAGAAGTGGTACGGGGGTGTTTGGACGTGCCCCGCGTTACTTCTTATGTGATAATTGGTGTAGGACGTTCCGTCATCCCACATACGGAACGACACCGTGCGCGGGACGGTCCGCGCTACGCAAGAACACACTGAAAGGACACCGCTGCTATGAGCAACGTTCCCGCAGAACTCTCGTACACTTCTGAGCACGAGTGGGTTTCCGCTCTCACCGCCGAGGGCACCGTACGTGTTGGTATTACCGACCACGCTCAGGATGCACTGGGTGACGTCGTCTACGTCGACCTTCCCTCTGTCGGCGATTCTGTAGCTGCTGAGGATAGCTTCGGTGAGATTGAGTCCACCAAGTCTGTCTCCGATCTCTTTGCTCCCATCGCTGGCGAGATTGTCGCAGTGAACGAGGGCCTGGAGGATGACCCCGCACTGGTGAACTCCGATCCCTACGGCGAGGGTTGGATCATTGAGATTCGTCCCGAGAACGCTGATGACCTGGCAAACCTGCTGACTGCAGAGGGCTACCAGGCAGAGCTGGACAAGCTTTAAGCCTTAAGAACCCGCCCCCGTAGGGGTGTCTAGAGTTAAAGCGGCGAGACCAAATTGGTCTCGCCGTTTTTCTTTGTAGGTGCACGCAAACGCAAATAAACGGGCATCTTTAAGGTTCTTTGCGAGGATTTTTGAAGTCATTGAAGGAGGGTGAAATAGTGCTAAACCCCAAGTGGGGGGCTCTTTGAGGTTAAATGTGATGAAAACTTCAACCATCGCGAGAAGATAAAATTTTCCTTGTAAAGCAGTCCAATATTTGTAGGTTATGTTTAGCTTTCGGGTTTCTTGCTAAAATTGGTACCGTTACTGCGGAATTGTGTTTGAATTTGTGGTTATTTTTGGGTTCCAGAAGGGCTTGAAATGACCCTTCTGAATAGCGAAATGCCTTGTGAGGCTATAAGATTATCTGGAAGGTTCACGGTTTATCATTTCGTGATAAACAAATGAGCCGATCTATCACACTCTCAACACAAGAAGCAAAGACAACCGGCACGAAGCGATACCTTTTCCTCGAAGGGGCGCACTACTCACTCAACTCGGTGCGTAACGTAATCGGCCGGTACATACCCGAAAGACATAGATGACCTCACGCATCGATGATGGCTTCAGCAAGTCTGAGGCCGCACTGGACAGCGCGGAGCACGGTGCCTCTGACCGTAACCCGCGCGAGGTGAAGAGCCGAACCATCGGTCAGGTTCTAAGCCAGCTCGACCTGGAATTCCCCGGGATCAGCGCCTCCAAGATCCGATTCCTGGAGGAGCGAGGCCTGGTGCATCCCAGCCGTACCGAAACCGGATACCGCAAGTACTCCCAGACGGATATCGAGCGTCTGCGCTACATCCTTACCATGCAGCGCGATCACTACATGCCGCTGAAGGTAATCCGTCAGCACCTGGATGACCTGGAGGCCGGTCGAGTCCTGAACTCCATGCCGACCACCGTCAGCGAGGAAGTCCTGGACAGCGTCCTCGGTACCAACGCACAGGAGGGTCGTACCTACACCCTGCGCGAGCTGGCCGAGTACGCGAACACCACTCCCGAGCTCATCCGTGACCTGATTGACTTCGGTCTTTTGGAAGACGGAGCGGACCACGAGTACACCGACTACGATGTGCTGATTGCCCGCGTTAGCGCGGAACTGACCCAGCACGGTATTCAGCCTCGTCACCTGCGCGCCTTCAAGTCGGCCGCGGATCGCGAGATTTCCCTCGTGGAAATCGCTGTGGCCCCTCTGGCCTCTCGTCGCGATGCGGCGTCGCAGGCCCAGGCACAGGACCGAGCCGATAAGATTCGCAAGCTCTGCCTGCAGTTGCATGCGACTCTCGTCGAGTCGGCCATGCCCACCTACGAGTAGGAGGGCGACTCCGCGGCGCGGTTCCTCAAAGAGTCGGTCGCGACCGGGTGGTGTTATCTGCCCATTCCCCGGGGATACGCCCTTTGTGGCGTAAGCCCGTGGTTACCGTCCGTACGCGAATGGTAACCCCCAAGATTTGGACGATGCCGCTTCTAAAACGCGGATTTCTACCCCTTCGTCCAACACGAAGAGCTTCTATACCAGGGGCTCCCGGCCTGCCAAAGGCTATTCACTTAACTCAGCGGCGAATGCGTGCCAATCTCCGGATTGGCGCGCATTCGCTATTTAAGGCCGGGGGAGAGGGAGAGAGTGAAAGCGGAGGCCCGTGGGCTCGATACCCGACGAAGAATTGTAACTCGGTGGCAGCTTCGCCTTCGGGACGACCCGCGAGATTACCTGGGGCAGATATCGTGGGCTTGCCGTGGGGGCGTGAGGGGCATCCTGAGCGGATTCTGAGCGGATTCTGAGAGGAGAAAGAACGACTCTCACGGTGCGTTCGATTTTAAGTAGGGCACCGTATCGGTTAAAATGGAGTGAATGAGCCGCGCCTATCGCGCACCGGTCGCTCTGTCGACCCTCGAATCGTTCTCCAGCGGAACGACGTATTCGGGGCGATACCGGCCGCCGATTGATGGGGCGCGGTGTATCGCTTAACGGCTCCCGCTACGCCCAACGGGCATCCGGGAACCGGGCGAAAACTAGCTAAGACGCGTGACTGGCATTCTGCGGATGCCGCATACGAGGACACAAAAGGAGGGGCCGTGGTGGAGCACCAGACCGGCGAGAGCGCAGGCACTGACGAGGCGTACCCGAGCTTCGACCAGCCCCTGGACGGATTCGACGCGCTCTTTCCCGCGGCACCGCCTCCTCGCGGTGAACAGGGCGTGCTCTTCGCGGACCCCGTTTCTGTGGTGGAGGAAAACCTGGGTTACCGTGGTGCTGTCGCCTGCAAGGCGGCCGGTATCACCTACCGCCAGCTCGACTACTGGGCCCGCACCGACCTTGTGGTTCCCACCGTGCGCGGCGCATCCGGTTCCGGTACCCAGCGCCTCTACAGCTTCCGCGACGTTCTCGTGCTCAAGATCGTGAAGCGCCTGCTCGATACCGGCGTGTCCCTGCAGCAGATTCGCCTCTCCATTGAGCACCTGCGAAGCCGAGGCCTGGATGACCTGGCCGATATCACGCTCATGAGCGATGGCACCACCGTGTACGAGTGCACCTCACCCAGCGAGGTTATCGACCTGGTGCAGGCCGGTCAGGGTGTCTTCGGCATCGCTATCGGTCGCGTGTGGCGAGAAATCGAGATGAACCTCAATGGCCAGCCCGGCGAGGAAATGCACGAATCCTTCGAAGGTGACGAACTCGCCGCCCGCCGCGCCCGCCGCGCCCAGGCCTAATACCCGTCTGACCCGTCGGTCATAACTGCGGGGCTCCAGCCCCACAGACCCCATACTTTTTCTTCTGCCCGCCCGAGCACCAACGATGCATGGGCGGGCAGAACGCTATCTTCGGGGGGAGAGGGTAAGAACACTCAGGGACCAAAAAGGCGCATCGAGACCGCATGGTGGGCATAACGAGCAAATATTCAAGGGCAGGTTGAGAAAAAACTCACGTTACCCCCTGTCAGGTCCGGAAGGAGCACACGGATTCGCTAGAATGAAGGAGCATTACACCTCACTCATATCACGGATTCTCAATGTCCCGAATCGTTAGTATCAGTAGCCTCAAGGGCGGCGTGGGTAAAACCTCCATCACCCTGGGGCTCGCCTCCGCGGCGCTACACAGCGGCCTTTCCGCACTCGTTATTGACCTCGACCCCCACGGAGACGCCAGCACCGGCCTAGCCGTCGACGAAAGCATCCCCGACGTGGCCTCCCTGATTGCCAGCACCAATGAACGAGCCTTCGCCGATGAAGCCGGAGAGTCCGCCTGGAACAGGCTGGTGGGCAAACCAACCCTGCTGACCAACACCCCCGTCGACACCGGTAGCGTGCGGGTTGCCCGTGGGTCGGCACGTTCCACCCTCGTGGACCGTCAGGAAGCCGCACCGTTCATTCGCAGATTCAAGCGCATGGTGGACGCCGCGGCGGGCGCCTACGACGTGATTCTGATTGACTGCCCGCCCTTCCTGGGGACGCTTTCCTCGATGGGCTGGGCCGCCAGCCAGCGCATCCTCTCCGTGGCCGAGCCCTCCCTCTTCTCTGTGGCCGGCACGGAACGCACCCTACGCGCCATCCTGCGCTTCCAGCAGGAGAGCGGCACAAGTATCGACGGGGCCGGGGTCGTCATCAACAAGATGCGCCCGGACGACAGCGAGCACCAGTACCGTCGAGACGAGATGCGCTCGCTCTTTGGCGACCTCGTGGCCGAACCCGTCCTGCGAGAAAGCCCCGTGCTGCAGCGAGCCCAGGGCGCCGCCTACCCGATTCACTTCTGGCCCGACGAAGAATCCGTCGAACCCGCCGTGGACTTTACCCGACTGCTGGTTGGGCTCATGGCCGACCTGTAGGCCGTCAACCGGATTGTCGACCGGGCGAAGAGGTGAACGCTCGAGTTGCGTGCCGCATCATGTTCCGGGCTGATCTGGCGATAGAGGCTTCTACGGGAATAGCCGTGCTCCCCGACGCGTTATAGTGGCAGTAAAAGAGCTGCACGCCCGTAAGAATCCCCGGACGTTTCCGTATGGGGCCGCGGTCGTGCCGTAGGTAAGACAGAGAAAGAGAAGAACATCGTGAGCATCGAACACCTGGAACGCATCGACGGGGTAGCCCAGTACGACCTCATCGTCATCGGCTCCGGATCCGGCAACACCCTCATCGGCCCCGAATGGGACGACAAGAAGGTCGCCCTCATCGACGGCGGCATCTTCGGTGGCACCTGCCTGAACGTGGGCTGTATTCCCACCAAGATGTACGTCTACCCGGCCACCATCGCCCAGAAGACTCGCGAGGTTAAGCACCTTGGCATTGACGCGCACGTGGATGCCGTGCACTGGCCCGAGATCCGCGACCGTATCTTCGCCTCCCGCATCGACCGTATTTCCGAGGGCGGCCGCGATTGGCGTGCAGGCCTGCCCAACGTCGACTTCTACGACCAGTACGCACGCTTCGTCGGTTCGCACACGCTGGAGTTGACCGACGGCACCCGCCTGCAGGGCCGCCAGATCGTGATTGCGGCAGGTTCGCGCGCCGTGTTGCCTCCCGTGCCCGGTATCGACTCCTCCAAGGTCTACACCAACGACAATGTCATGCGCATGGACGAGCTACCCGCACGCATGGTCGTCATCGGCGGCGGCGTGATTGCGGCAGAATTCTCCCACGTCTTCTCCGCATTCGGCACCGAAGTGACCCAGCTGAACCGCTCCTCCCGCCTGTTGCGCAGCGTGGATGAAGAGGTCGTGGCACGCTTTGAAGAAGCCGCAAGCAAGCAGTGGAACATCGTCAAGGATGCGTCCCTCTCCGAGATCCGTGAGAACGCCGACGGCAGCGTGACCGTCGTAGCGAAGCGTGCTTCCGAGAACGGCGAAGAACTGCTCGAAATCCCGGCAGACGCTGTACTCGTGGCAACCGGCCGCCGCCCCAACGCCGACACCCTCAACGCGAAGAACTACTTCGACGTGCAGGACGGCGGTCAGCTCAGCGTCGATAAGCACCAGCGCGTGCTCTACAACGGCGCACCCGTACCCGGCGTCTACGCCCTCGGCGACGTGTCCAGCCGCTACCAGCTCAAGCACGTGGCCAACCACGAGGCACGCGTTGTGCAGCACAACCTCAGCCACCCCGAGGATTTGCGTGCCAGCGACCACCGCTACGTACCCGCCGCGGTCTTCAGCAACCCGCAGATTGCCGTGGTCGGCATGACCGAAGAGCAGGCGCGCCAGGCCGCTGAGCGTGAAGGCTTTGAGATTACCGTCAAGGCACAGAACTTTGGCGACACCGCCTACGGCTGGGCAATGGAAGACAAGATTGGCCTGTGCAAGCTCATCGCCCGCAAGGACAACGGCATGCTGCTCGGCGCACACCTGGTCGGTGAAGAGTCCTCCGTGCTCATCCAGCCGCTGATTCAGGCCATGAGCTTCAACCAGGATGCCCGCACCCTGGCCCGCGGTCAGTACTGGACTCACCCGGCCCTGACCGAAGTTGTGGAGAACGCCCTGCTCGGCTTGGAGTTCGACGAACCCGCTCAGGCCTAACGCCCGGGCACACGGAACACCTCTGAAGCCCTGAATCTCGGGGGTGCAAAACACCAAAGGAGGGGGTCGCACCGAATCGGTGCGACCCCCTCCTACTTGCGTTTATTGCTTTGGCCAGAACTAGAGCGGCGCGGCCCTAGCTCCGCTACTCGGGCTTCTTCTCTTCGCGCTGAGCTTCTGCCCGCGGAGCATCCTTCGAACCCGGCTCTTCTGCGGTCTCGGCAGACGTGTCGGCGCCCTTCACATTTTCCGTGCTTTCCGCGGATTCCTC
Organism: Rothia mucilaginosa; assembly: GCF_001061665.1. Taxonomy (GTDB): domain Bacteria; phylum Actinomycetota; class Actinomycetes; order Actinomycetales; family Micrococcaceae; genus Rothia; species Rothia mucilaginosa_A. Next base: position 47,756 of record NZ_JVSP01000005.1, read on the forward strand.
AGTCTCTTCAGAATCCCCGGCGGCTACCGCACGGTTCTCCTGGTATTCCTGAATCATCTCGACGGCCTGCTCACGCAGCTCGCCCAGACGCTCGGTTGCCTGGTCACGGAACTCGGCCAGACGCTCGGCCTGCTGATCGGCGTACTCGGCCAGGCGCTCGGTTGCCTGGTCGCGCAGCTCCACGAGTCGCTCCGTCTGCTCGGCGGCGTAGTCCTGCAGGCGGGACAGCGAATCCGAGGTGGTGGCGGTAACCCGGCCGTACATTTCATCCACGTAGGAGGAGAAATCCTGCAGCACCTTCGCGCGGCGAATCTTGTGCGAGGGGGTCAGATAGCCGTCCTCCTCGGTCAGATCGCGGTTCATGATGCGGAACTCACGGATACCCTCGGCGCGCGAGACCAGCTGATTCGCCTCGTCCACAATTCGCTGCACGGCGGCGCGTACCGCCGGATGCACGGCCGCCTCCGGGATGGACAGTGAACGCGGCAGCCCCAGGTGCTCGAGCTGCTCGGGCAGGGTATCCGGATCCAGGGTCACGAGGGCCGCGATGAAGGGCTTCTCATCCCCCACCAGCATGGCCTGGGAGACCAGGGGAGAGGTGCGCAGATGGTTCTCCGCAATGCCCGGAATGACGTTCTTGCCGCCGGCGGTGACGATGATTTCCTTCTTGCGTCCCACAATCTTCAGCAACCCGGCCTCGTCGAACTCGGCCAGGTCGCCGGTACGGAACCAACCGTCCTCGGTGAACGCCTGGGCGTCCTCCTCGGGGTTCTTGTAGTACCCCTTCATGACGCCCACACCGCGCACCAGTAGCTCGCCGTCCTCGGCGATGGTGCCCTCGGCACCCGGAAGGAGCGGGCCAATCCTACCGATCTGATACGGGGTGATACGCCCGGCCGCGATGGGAGCGCAGGTCTCGGTCAGGCCGTAGCCCTCAATGACCTGCACGCCCACCGCGTGGAAGAAGTGCGCGAGGCGCTCACCCAGCGGGCCGCCTCCGGAGACCGCGTAGTGTAGCTGCCCGCCCAGAGCAGCACGCAACTTGGAGTACACGAGACGGTCGTACAGGGCGTACTGCGCCGCGAGCTTGAAAGATACATGTCCGGCGACCTTCGCCTTCGACCAAGCAATCGCGATGTCCACCGAGCGGTCGAAAAGAGCCTTGTTGAGAGAACCGCCCTTCTCTGCCTTGGCCTTGGCCCCCTCATACACCTTCTCGAAGACTCGGGGGACCACCAGTAGCATGGTCGGCTTGAAGCTATCAAGGTCGGCAGCGAGGTTCTTAATGTTCGGGGAGTGGCCGATAACCACACCGGAGTCCAGGGCCAGCACCTGAATCAGGCGAGCCAGCACGTGGGCCAGCGGCAGGAAGAGAATCGACGAGTTGCGGGGGTTCGCAATCTCGCTTTCCACGAAGCGCGTGTTGGCGCTCAGGTTCAGGAAATTGCCGTGGGTGAGCGGGCAACCCTTGGGGCGGCCGGTCGTGCCGGAGGTGTACACAATGGTCGCGATGTCATCGCAGGTGGCGCGGGTGCGTGCCTGCTCAAGCTGTTCGTCGCTGACCTCGGAAGCACGGGCGCTCAGTGAATCCAGGTCACCGTTCTCGATGACCCAGCGGTGCTTCAGCTGCATGGGCTCTTCGGCGGATGCAGAAAGCTCCTCGGCCTCCTTGATGCGGCCCAGCAACTTCTCATCCTCGACGAAGACCGCGATGGCCTCGGAGTGGGAGAGCGCCCAGGAGGCCTGGGCGGGGGCGTTCGTTTCGTAGACCGGCACGGAGATAGCACCGGCGTACCAGATGGCGAAGTCGATTACGGTCCACTCGAAGCGGGTACGGCTCATAATGCCCACGCGGTCACCCGGGCGGATACCCGCGGCAATCATGCCCTTCGCCAGGTCGGCCACCATGCGGTAAAACTCGCTGGCGCGTACCGGCTGCCAATTGCCCGGGGACATCTGGCGACGGTACAGCACGGGGTCCGCGCTGTTGGCGCGGTGACGCTCAACGAGGCTCGTGAGGTTCAACGAGGGGTCGACAATGACCTCCGCGGGGGAAGAAAAGACTTTCATGATGCGCCTTTCGGTTGGGGCGGCCTCTGCACGGTCCCGGTGCGGTTCTACGGCAGTCGCGGGGTGGAATACGGTACTGCGCCTACGGGGTGATGCGGTCCGCGGGAGCAGGGCGGTGGGCTATTTCGGTGACAAAATCCTGGAGCGAGGCGAGCACATATTCGGCGTCGTAGTCGAGCGTCGCCACGTGGTAGCTACGGGTTAGCCATCTAAATTCTACAGGAGCTGAACAATGTTCGAGAAAATATTTATGGGAGCTATCGGACACAGTGTGATCGCCCAGCGAGCGAAGGTACAGCACCGGCGCCTTCAGGCGCGGCAACAGCTCGCGAGTCTCGGCCCCCAGCAGGTGTAGCTGGTACACCGAGGCAGTGGGCGTCAGCCGGTACGCGCCCTCGCTCACGCCCGGAATGGCGATGTCAGAGCCCACCGACTTAAGCGCCGGCAGAACCTTCGAGATGACCCCTGCGTGGCGCATCAGCGGGTTCACATCCACCATGTAGGGGTTAATGATTGCGGTGCCGAGCACCGGCAGACGCGCGGAGAGGTTCACGGCCAGCGTGCCGCCCATCGACATACCGATGACGACGACCCGAAGGCCCTCGTCGGTGAGGCGACGGTAGGCGGACTCGACCGAGTCCAGCCAGTCGCGGTAATCCGTCAGGCGCATATCCTGCCAGCGGGTACCGTGCCCCGCGAGTAGCGGCATCTCCACGGGGTAGCCCAGCGCCGCGAAACGCTCGGCGATGGGGCGCATGCTGTACGGGGAACCGGTGAAACCGTGCACGATAAGGATGCCCACGCCGGGTTCAGAAGCCCCAACCCCGCGGGAACCTTCGGCGCTCTGGGGCTCCGGACGGAAGGATAGCGGGGAATGATCGAAGACATTGGGGTCGCCACCGAAACGGTGCTCCAGCATCTCTCGCACCTCCCGGGTGGCCAGGAGGCGGCGCTCGCGGGCCTTGCGCCGCATACGCTTAATCGGCTCAAGCGAGCTATCAAAAATACTCATGGCCCTCCTTAGACAATGCCGGGGCGCGGGCTAACGGCCGGCGCGGGGGAGAGACGCGCATCGCCCCTCGGCCCTAGAATACCTCGCCCGCCTCGACGGCACCTGTGAGGTGAGCCTGCCGGCGGGGGAGGACGACGGATTCAGCGGAGGGCGGAGCAGGTAGCCGACTCGTGTAGCACATTCGCCGTAATGCGAACGCCGAATAGGGTGACGGTCGGGGAGAACCGCAGGGACAGGCTAGAATTGAGCCGGGAATATTCAGAGAGGAGATCCCCATGCCGACCACCGCCCTGTACCGAAGCCTCAAGATTCTTGGCTCGCCACTGCTGACGGGCCTGTACCACCACGAGGTGGTGGGGCTAGAGAACCTGCCCGAGGGCCCCTTCATCGTCGCCAGCAATCACCTGGCGTTCTGCGATTCCATTTTTATTCCGCTTGCGCTGCCCCGCACCGTGAACTTCCTCGCCAAGAGCGACTACTTTACGACCCCGGGGCTCAAGGGCCGCGCGATGGCCGCATTCTTCCGCGGGGTGGGCCAGCTGCCCATGGACCGTTCCGGCGGTCAGAAGAGCCAGAAATCCCTCGACGCCGGCGCGCGGGTTCTCGCCGAGGGCGGCATCATCGGCATTTATCCCGAGGGAACGCGTAGCCCTGACGGCCGCGGCTACCGTCCCAAGGTGGGCGTGGCCCGCCTGGCCCTCGAGTCGCGGGTGCCCGTCGTTCCCATCGGGCAGATTGGCACCGACCTGATTCAGCCCTCCGGTTCGAACCGCATTCACCTGCGCCACGATGGCGAGCCGATTCGCGTGCGCACCGTCATCGGCAAGCCCCTCACCTTCGAGAAGTACACCGCCGACGTCGAGATTAGCTACCGCTCCCAGCGCGAGGTTGCCGATACCATCGGCGCGGCGATTCGCGCCCTGAGCGGGCAGGAGTACGTGGACGTCTACGCGGATCGCGTCAAGAAGCTCATGGCCGACGAGCACCTGAGCGCCGACGAGGCCGTGTCCCGACTGCAGAACGAGAAACGCTAGAAGGCATAGGCGGACGGCACGGCCACACGGGCCGACTAGGGGTTATCTGAATCCTGAGATGAAGCCCCGGCCCGGGGCGTTCGTAAACACCGTAAGAGTACAATATACCCATCTCTTCCCCGTCCGCGCGGGGTCGAGAGACGACGCACAAGACCATCCCAACGGAGTGAATGATGAGCACCCAGAACCTCAACACCGCGCAGACCGACGACCACGGTCTGGATAACTGGCGCGAGCTGCACATTGACCAGCAGCCCACCTGGAGCGAGCACGAAGACTTCGCCAGCACCATCGCAGAGCTGAACTCGGTTCCGCCGCTCGTCTTTGCCGGCGAGGTGGACGCCATGCGCCAGGCGCTCGGCGAGGTGGCCGAAGGTCGCGCCTTCCTGCTGCAGGGTGGCGACTGCGCAGAAACCTTCGCCGGCGCAACCGCCGACAAGATCTCCGGCCGCGTCAAGACCATCCTGCAGATGTCTGCAGTGCTCACCTACGGCGCCTCCATGCCCGTTGTGAAGATGGGCCGCATGGCCGGCCAGTTCTCCAAGCCGCGCTCCGCAGACATGGAAACCCGCGGCGACGTCACCCTGCCCTCCTTCCGCGGCGAGACCGTCAACGGTTTCGACTTCACTCCCGAAGCCCGCGTACACGACCCCAAGCGCATGCTGCGCGGCTACCACACCAGCGCATCCACCCTGAACCTGGTGCGCGCCTTCACCAAGGGCGGCTTCGCCGACCTGCGCGCCGTGCACCAGTGGAACCGGGGCTTCACCTCCAACCCCGCCCACGAGCGCTACGAGAAGACCGCCAACGAAATCGGCCGCGCCCTCAAGTTCATGGAAGCCTGCGGCGTGAACTTCGAAGCCCTCAAGACCACCGACATGTACGTCGGCCACGAGGCCCTGGTTCTGGACTACGAGCGCGCCCTGACCCGCATCGATTCGCGCACCCAGCTGCCCTACGACACCTCCGCACACTTCCTGTGGATTGGTGAGCGCACCCGCGGCGTCGACGACGCTCACGTTGACTTCCTCTCCAAGGTCCGCAACCCCATCGGCGTGAAGCTGGGCCCGACCACCACCACCGAGGATGCACTCGCACTGATCGACAAGCTCGACCCGAACCGCGAGCCCGGCCGCCTGACCTTCATCACCCGCATGGGCGCGAAGAACATCCGCGAGAAGCTGCCCTCCATCGTCGAGGGCGTGCAGGCCGAGGGCGCGAAGGTCGTCTGGGTCACCGACCCGATGCACGGCAACACCATCTCCGTGCCCTCCGGCTACAAGACCCGCCGCTTCGACGACGTGCTCGACGAGGTTCGCGGCTTCTTCGAGGTGCACGAGGCTCTGGGCTCGTTCCCCGGCGGTATTCACGTGGAGATGACCGGCGACGACGTGACCGAATGCCTGGGCGGCTCCGACGCCATCGACGAGGCAGCACTGGCCGACCGCTACGAGTCCCTGTGCGACCCGCGTCTGAACCACTCGCAGTCCCTGGAAATCGCGTTCCTGGTCTCCGAGTACCTCAAGAACCGCAGCAGCCGCGGCTAAGGACGTTTTCGCGTCATCGCTTCTCGTACGCCCTTGCGACGTACTAACGGGCCCGGCCCCTCAAGAGTGAGGGGCCGGGCCCGTATCGTTTAGTGAAGACGGCGCTTAGCGAAGACAGCGTTTAGCGGCGAGGATGATTGGAGCGTCCTGGGGTGAGGAGAGATTCTGAGCTCCTAACGGCTTGGTCCCCGGCGGGATCCCGATGAACCCCGATTCCCGATGAATCCCGGCGGCTGAGCGTCTAATAGCCCAGGCCGAAGAAGCTTGCGAAGTCCTTCCACCACTCCGACTGCAGGATGGAGGTCGCGAGCCACCACCCGCTGAAGCTGGCGCTCATGCCCAGCAGAATCACCGTCAGCGCCCACACACCCATCGCCGCGCCTGAGGGAGGAGGGGTGAGCTCACGTACCGGCAGTCGGCGGTCGCGGTGGAGAGCATCCCCCGACGTGAAGCCGGAGGCATCGGTGGAGCCGGTGCTCCCGCCGGAATCCCGCCGAGAAGTATCAGGGGTGTGCGCCCCGTCCGGGCTTTGCGCGGCATCGGAGTAGTCGGGGTAGGCGTTGAGCGCGCGCTCGGCGTAGATGGGGGCGTACTCACCGAAGGTCGAGATAAACTCCTGCTCGGTCTGCGGGCCGATGCCGACGGACGGTGCATCGGATGCATCGGATGAGGCGCCGGAGCTTTGAAGCCCCTCCGACCCCCGCGAGTCATCGGCCTCGTTGGGCTTGCCGCCATCGGCGGCAACCGAAGCCTCGGGTGCCGAACTCTTGAGCGGGGGAATACCCTCGGGGTTGAGCACCGAGTCCTCCGCGTCCACGTCGGCCAGATGCACCTCCTCTCGGGAACCGGTGAGCAGGCTATCCGGAGAATAAACGTCGTAGGCGAGCAGGTCTCCGGCATCGCTAAACGCGCTGATGGGGGTGTTGCGCACCATCTGCCCCGCGCCGCTGCGCTCGGCGATCTCGGCCACCGCCTCCCACAGGCTTGAGGTAGGCTCCGGGACGCTCGGAGCGCGCCAGGACAGCTCGGACTCGCCGAGAGACTCGGCAACCTCCTTGAGAGAGGCGAAAAGCTCGGTGGCGTCCTCGGGGCGGGCCTGCGGCTGCTTGCGGGTGCACCAGGCAATAATTCCGGCCACGTCGCGGTCGATGCCCGGGGCGATATCGCCGAGCGGGGGCATCTCAATATTGGCATTGTGGTACAGCACCTGCTGGTCGTTCTCCAAACCCACGAAGGGCAGTCGCCCTGCCAGCATGCGGTACATCATGACGCCGAGCGCGAAGATATCGGCCTGCGCGCCCACCTTCACCTGCGGGTCCAGGACCTCCGGCGCCACGTAGGCGGGAGTACCCATGGGGGCGCCGGAATCCACCTGATCGTCGCGGCGTGACAGACCGAAGTCCGTCAGCTTCACCTGGCCGTTGGCATCCAGAAGAATATTGCCCGGCTTAATATCACCGTGCAGGTAGCGGTTGGCGTGCACCTCCGAGAGGGCATCCACCACCGGCAGCAGAACATCCAGCGCCTCGTCCAGGCTCAGGGCGCGCCGCGTGCGCAATAGCTGGCTGAGCGTGCATCCGTGCACGTATTCGAGCACGATATACATGACCATCTGCCCGGCCACGTACTCGGTGCCCGAAGAGATGACACCCACCGTGTGTCCGCCGCCCACCTGGCGCATCGAGCGTTCCTCGCGGTGGAATTTCTGCCGGTTGGCGGCGTCCTGCGCCAGAGAAGGGGAGAGGATTTTGAGCGCCACAGGATTGTTCGACCACAGATCCAGCGCGTAGTAGACCTCGCTCATGCCACCCCGCCCAATCAGCGAGCCCACCTGGTAGTGTCCCTCGATAATGGCACCGCTCAGCCACTCCGAAGAGCCGACCGTGGCACCCTGTGCGGGCGCGGTGGTGGCCGGAGGAACCGTAGAAGAGGCGGGAGGATGCGAGGGCGATGAGTGAGTGTGCGCGGAAGAACGGGGGCGCGGGAGGGGAATATTCATACGGCCTCTATCTTATCGCTCGGCCCAATCGCGCGGCGGGGAAAAGGTTATCGGGAGGGCAATACTCAGCTGATTCTAAGGCAACCGCCTGAGCGGATTGTGACGCTCCGCGCGGCTGAGCGGGTCGAAAGTGGTAAATATGAGTCGGCTCTGGCACTCTTAAAAGGTGACTAACGAAAACATTGCTCAGACCTTCGCCCTCGTCGGCGATTGGGTCACTATTCCCGATATTGCGCAGGCCCTCGATCTGAAGGTGACCCGCGTGCACAACCTGATTTCTGACGGTACGCTCATCGCCCTGCGCGACCCCGAAACCAACGTGCGCAAGGTTCCCGCGCTGTTCCTGAACGGTTCGCGCGTGCTGGAATCCCTCAAGGGCACCCTCGTGGTGCTGAAGGACTCCGGCTTCAGCGATGAGGAAGCCATCGTCTGGCTGTACACCGAGGACGAATCCCTGCCCGGCCGCCCGATCGACGCACTGATTGACGGCCGCAAGACCGAGATTCGTCGCCGCGCCCAGGCCCTGGCCTGGTAGCACCGGAGGGTAGCGCCGCAACGCGGAGGCGCAGGGGGCCGGTAAACACTCCGGCCCGGGTGCTCTTCGCACGGCGGGAACTCAACTGATAAAACAGCGGATGGGGTAGCGTGAACGCTACCCCATCCGCTGTCGTTTAACGGTCTCTTCGCTGCGCCTCGCCGCTATTCCTACGTCTTTTTCACGCCCCGCGGTGAAGGCCCCGCGGGCTGAAAACACGCCCATTTAGGACTTGCGACGTAGCGCGCGGTCCACGATATCGCTCAGCGCCGCGCGCACGAGCTCGTCGAGCTCCAGCGTATCCAGAGCCTCAAAGACCGCATGGGACTTCTGCTCAATCAGCCGCTCGTGCTCAGCGAAAGCACCCGAGGACACCATGAGCTCACGGATGCGCTCCACCTGCTCATCGCTCAGGTTGGGGTTGCCCAGGCTGTCGTGCAGGAGCGCTGCCTCCTGCTCGCTGAGGGCCGCGGAGGTCAGCGCCACCAGGACGGTGCGCTTACCCTCGCGCAGGTCGTCACCGGCGGGCTTGCCGGTCACCTCGGGACGACCGAAAACGCCCAGCTCGTCGTCGCGCAGCTGGAAGCCCTCACCGAGCGGCAGACCGAAGGCCCGGTAGCCTGCCAGCACCGGATGCTCCTCGCTGATTGCGCTGGCCCCGCTCTCCAAAGCCCGCGCCTGCAGGGCCAGGGCCCCACCGAGCGTGAAGGGGTGCTCGCACGAGTACTTGGCGGACTTGAAGCGAATCACGTTGAGCGCTCGCTGCAGGGCCGAGCTGGCATCTTCGGTGTCGAGCACCTCGGAGTAGACGTCCAGGTACTGCCCGGCCAGAACCTCAGAACGCATACGGTCAAAAATGGTGCGCGCCGGGGAACCGTATAGTGCGCCCTCGCCCAGGGACGCAAAGACCTCCGCCGACCAGGCGAGGGTCAGGTCGCCGGCCAGGATGCCGCCGGTCAGACCGTAGTTGAAGGCGTCGCCGCGCCAGTTATTCTGCTCGTGCGCGGCCTCGAAACGCTTGTGCACGGAGGGGGCGCCGCGGCGGGTGTCGGAGCGGTCGATGATGTCGTCGTGAATGAGCGCGGAGGTCTGGAATAGCTCCACCGCCATGCCGGCCTTCACGATGGACCAGGTGCCGCGGTTCTCGGTCACGGGTGCGCCTCCCGCCCCGCGCCAACCCCAATAGCTCAGCAGGGCACGCAGACGCTTGCCGCCGGTAGAAAGGGATTCGATGGCCTCCAGCAGGGGGAGGGTCTCGGGGGAGATGCCCTCCAATAGTTCGCGCTGCGCGGCAAAGAACTCGGCCATCAGGGTATTGAAGGCGTTCAGGTAGGCGCTCTGCTCATTTTCGAGAGCCTCGGCGATGCCTGCGGGCAGCTCTGCGGAGCCTCCGGCGGGGGAAGGGGTCGTCATACTATCCTCGGTGTACGTGGGGACGATGGGCATGGGTGCGGTGTGCACCCCTCTAGCTTAGTGGAGAAACGCGTCACACGGGGTATTTACGAATATGTTTACTAATATTTAGGAGCTTAATTCGTAGACGTGTGCTATATTTGGGGTGTGGTGAAAGCTGTCGAAGGGAGGTTGAGGGGTGAGTAAGCTGGGCCGCGATAATGCGCGCGTCATTATGCATCTCGATATGGATGCCTTCTTTGTCAACGTCGAACTCCTCGAGAACCCCTCGCTTCGGGGTAAGCCCATTATCGTTGCGCCGACGGGCCCTCGCTCAGTGGTATGCTCGGCCTCCTATGAGGCGCGCGCCCACGGGGTTCATTCGGGCATGCCTCTCAGCTGTGCCCTCTCCGAGGTTCCGCACGCTACGGTCCTTCCCCTGCGCGCGGATTACCGGTACTATTCCCGAGCCGTCATGGGTATTCTGCGTGACCTTAGCCCGCTGGTAGAGCAGGTGAGCGTGGACGAGGCCTTCGTGGATCTTACGGGCGCCTACCGGCACGGGCAGGACCCCGTGCAATTGGCGCAGCGGGCGCGTGAGCGCATCGCAGGGGAACTCTCCCTGCCTTCCTCGGCGGGGGTGGCTCCCAATAAACTGCTGGCCAAGATGGCCTCGACCGGCAGTAAGCCCAACGGCCTATGGGTCGTGCCGCCCGGCCGCGTGCAGGAATTCCTCGACCCGCGCCCGGTCTCGGCGCTGTGGGGCGTGGGCTCGAAAAGCACAAAGCTTTTGGCCGGCTACGGAATCCAGACCATTGCGCAATTGCGGTCCATGAGCATCGAGTGGCTTCGGGACCGTTTCGGTACCTCCCACGGGGAATACCTCTGGACTGTTGCGAGGGGTATTGATGACCGGCCCGTCCTGACCGAACGCGATGAGAAGAGCATGGGTGGCGAGCATACCTTCTCCGAAGATACCGTCGATGCCGCCGCCATCAGCGGGGTTGTGCGCGAGCTGAGTCTCAAGCTCGGGCGGCGTCTGCGCGAATCCGGTCGCCTCGCGGGGCGGCTGAGCCTGAAAATTCGCTATGCGGGTTTCGAGACCCACACTCGATCCGTGCCCCTCAGCTCGCCCCTGGATTCGGGGATGCGCATCGCCGAGCTGGCGCTGGAGGCGCTGCGGGCCGACGGAATCCTGACCGGGGACGAGGCACCGCGACCCATCCGCCTGATTGGCGTGCGGGCTGAGAAACTGGCTCGCGCCGAGGACGGGGTGCAGCAGGCTCTCTTCGAATCCATCGAGTACAAGCCCGCCGGGCGGGGGTCGAGGAATCGGGGGAGCGGAGGCGCGGTGAACCTCGGGGATCTGAACTCTCGATCGTCGAAGCTCGCGCCGGAGGCTACCGAGGCGGTGCTCGTGAAGGCCGGTCGCTGGTCCGAGGTTGAGCACGTCATGGACGCGATTCAGCGGAAGTACTCGGCCGAGAGCATCAAGCCGGCCTCGGGGGTTGCGCTACCCGTCCGGAAGACCGACGACCGTTCGGGAGGGGCCGAGGCGGGCTCCGCGGAAGAGGCTCGTAACGGATAGAGGGACAGGAGAATCGGTGGACCATCGCAGCGGCGAAGGCTGAAAGAAACGGGCGGCTGGTGGGTTCCCCGGCCCCGTCGCATCCACGTGTCGAAATAGCCCCAAAATGGTTCGTAAAATAAGTAGCTGAGAGGCTAAAAATAGTGCGTTGCTCGCGCCTTGCGCGGTAGGATGGAACCAAAGAGTGCGTGCGCGCCACGGGATGCGTTTCAACCCGCTGTGGATACCGGCGCGAACGCGTTGTCAGAAAGACAAAGGAGAACACGATGGCACTGTCCGAGCGTGAACAGAAAGTTCTTGAGCAGCTCGAAGAACTCATGAGCAATGAGGATCCGAACTTTGCCTCGTCCATGTCCTCCACCGGCAATACTGCTCCCGTATTTAGTGCTCGACAGTTGGCGCTCGGAATTCTCTGCGTGCTAATCGGTCTGGGCATTATCATTGGTGCCGTCGCCTCTCACCTCATTTGGCTGGGCGTGCTCGGCTTCCTCTTTGCAGCCTTCGGCGTGTACTTCGCCAGCACCAGCAAGAAGACCCCCGTGGATTCCTTCCTGGGAGGCAAAGCCGGCGGTGCCGCCCGCGCCCGCTCCCGCGAGCAGAAGGAGCGCTCGGCCTTCATGAACCGCCTGGAGGAGCGCTGGGACGAGCGCAACAACGGTCAGAACTAAAACCCGCTGATGGCCCGGGACAGCAGGTTTCGGACCGAAGATACCGGGGTGAAAATACCGAGGTGAAAATACCTGGCTAAGGATGCCGAGTTGAAGGGTGCAAGCCGGAACTCATAATGACTTTCCCAAGCGGAGGCGAGACGTATGTCTCGCCTCCGCTTTTTCGTGCCCGGTGCCTTTCCAGAGCGGCCCTTTCTTGCTCGGGGGGGGGCTTGTGGGCTTCGCTTTCAATCCTTCTGCGTACGGCAAGCTGGTTGCCCCGGGTGAAGGCATATATAGCCCGCCCGGAATAGGAGCTAACTCCTTTTGTGTGTGCCTCGCGCCACTCCGCTACTGTGTATCTAAGTTCTGCCGCTAAACGGCTCTAACCTGTGTAGAAGCTGTGCGTTGAGATAAAAAATGCAAAAGAAGGAATAAAAACCCTAAAAGACCTTCCTCGAGGTGGGGGAGGTGGTGGAAAGTGGGGTAAAGTGGAGGAGAAGGCTGAAGCCCCCTCCCTCAGCCGTGCTCCGCACCCGTTTCCGCTGTGGTGCAGGGCGCACGTCGTATTCTTCCGCTCGCTCCGCAAGCGCCATCGGAAGGGACGTGAGGCGAGGGCGCACGACAGGCTCAGCATCAGGCACACACGGGGGAGGTGACGCGAATGTTCCTGGGAACCTATTCGCCACGGATGGACGCCAAAGGGCGCATCATCCTCCCCGCCAAATTCCGTGAGGAACTCTCAGCAGGCCTCGTTCTGACCCGCGGTCAGGAACGATGCCTGTACGTTTTCCCCTCCGCGGAATTCGAGCGCATCCACGAGCGGATGCGCAGCGCACCCCTGCCGGGGCGAGCCGCCCGCGACTTCCTGCGAGTATTCCTCTCGGGAGCCTCGGATGAGCTACCCGATAAACAGGGGCGCATCACCATCCCTCCGATTCTTCGGCAGTACGCCGGGCTTGGCGACCAGCTTGTGGTCATCGGGTCCGGAACCCGCGCGGAAATCTGGGACGCCTCCGCCTGGGAGGAGTACCTGGCCCGCACGGAGGCCGAGTTTGCGGCCCTGGACGAAGACCCCTTCAGCCCCCTGCTCTAACGACTCGACGGCTCGTCGAATCGGCAGAGACACGGAGTCGACAGGAACGCCGAGCCTGCAGGGCGGTAAATCGGTGCGGACCCGATGCGCGGTCTGCGCCCCCCACACGCTTTATCGACACACCACTCACCACCACGCAGGATTACCTCACACAGGAGCACCCATGAGCGTAGAACGCGCCCCCGAAGCCGGCACCTCCGGCTCCTCGGTGAAGGTCACCGGCGCCTCCATCGACAATCTTTCCGAGCGTGACGCCAGCGAGCGCCACGTGCCCGTCATGCTGGACCGCTGCATCAACCTGCTGGCACCCGGCATTGAGCGTGCCGTGGAGGAACGCGGAACCGCCTACGTGATTGACGGAACCCTGGGCATGGGCGGCCACTCCGAGGCGCTGCTGGAGCGGTTCGAGAACCTGGTGCTCATCGGTATCGACCGGGACCTGCAGGCCCACTCCATCGCGGGGGAGCGTCTGGCACGCTTCGGCGAGCGTTTTGTGCCTGTACACGCGGTCTACGACGAAATCGACCGCGCCATGGAAACCGCCGGGGTGCAGGGAATTGACGGCGTCCTGCTGGACCTGGGCGTCTCCTCCATGCAGCTGGACGAACGCGCCCGTGGCTTCGCGTACTCCTACGACGCACCCCTGGACATGCGCATGAACTCCGAGGACGAGCTCACCGCGCGCATCGTGGTCAACGAGTACAGCGAGGACCAGCTGCGCCGCATTATCCGCAATTGGGGCGAGGAGAAGTTCGCCTCGCGCATCGCCCGCGCCATCTGCACTGCCCGCGCCAACGCGCCCCTGGAGACTACCGGCGAGCTCGTGCGCATTATTCAGAAGGCGGTTCCCGTCGCGGCCCAGCGTACCGGCGGCCACCCCGCCAAGCGCACCTTCCAGGCGCTGCGCATCGAGGTCAACCACGAGCTGGAGGCGCTCGAACGGGCCGTTCCCGCGGCCCTGGATGCGCTGAACCTGGGCGGCCGATTCGTTGCGATGAGCTACCACAGCCTGGAAGACAAAATCGTGAAGCGCGCTCTCACAGCCGAGGCGACCTCCAAGGCGCCGAAGGGATTCCCTGTGGAACTCGAGGAGCACAAGCCCACGATCAAGATTATTACCCGCGGCGCGGAGCCGCCCACCGAGGAAGAGATTGCGCAAAACTCTCGCGCGGCCAGCGCCAAGCTGCGCGCAGCCGAGAAGATTCGAATCCCCGCCCAGTAGCGATTTGCTCGCCCGCAGGCGACAGACGCTAGTAACCACCTAAGACGAAGATTAGAGAGCGAATGAGCACCCAGCACGCATCCCAGCGCCCCACCCGCGCCCAGGGTACCCCGCGGACTCGACGCGCCGGTTCTTCGCGCCCCTCGGCGGGTGCATCCGGCGCTCTGAGCTCGAGCCTGGGCTCCTCGAACGCCTCGCACAGCGCGGGCGTGACCCGCACCTCCAAGGGCGTACATTCCGGCCGTACCCGTAGCGCGCGGGTGGATCCGGTTACCGCTTCTCAGCCCGTGGTTCGCCCGGCAAGCACCGCAGCCTCCCACGGGGGTAAGCGCACCGCGGGCCACGTTCCCGGACCGGTGCGTGCCGCGGCCCGAACCGAGGAACCGCGCGAGGAAGAGGTCGTCACCCGACGCACGCCGCTGTCCGCGGTGACCCGCCGCGCCCGCCGATTGAGCCCGCCGACCATGCTGGCCGTTTTTGCCGCTATCCCGCTGACCCTGATTTTTATCCTGCTGCTCAACGTGCTAATCGTGACCCGACAGTACGACATGGTGGACCTGCGCGCGCAGGAACAGCGTCTCGTGCAGGAGAACCAGGCCCTGCAGCAGGAGATCGGTTTCAAGGAAGCGCCCCAGGACCTGGCGGTGCGCGCGAGCGCCCTGGGCATGTTCGCCAGCTCCTCGCAGGCCACCCTGAACCTGCAGACCTCCAAGATTGAGGGAACCCCCGCGCCCGTGGCCAGCCCCACCGGCAAGGCCGCAACCAAGGAACAAAACCTGATTGCGCCCCCGGCCGCAGGCTCCGAGGAAAGCTACGCCAAGAGCGTGGTGGATGCGGATAAGACCACCCAGCAACGTCATGCAAGCGCGGCCGCGAGCGCCTCGGCGAGCGCAACGGCTAGCCCCGCCGCGGCCAATAACGCCGCGAACACGAACAACGGTGCCGCTAACGGCACCGCACAGAACGGCCAGGCCACCCGCTAGCCGCCCCCAACCGACACCCCACACAGCACGAGAACCGCGAAAGGATATCCCCGAATGAGCTTCGACGCGCGCCATCACGCGAACGAACCGGCATCCGGGAAGCCGGACCTGACCCGCCGAGGCTTCCTGGCCGGCGCGGCCGCCACCGGTGCCCTGGGCGTCATCGGCGTAAACCTTTTCGTGCGCCAGGGCTTCGACCCCGGCGGGGTTGCCAACGCCTCGCGCCAGAAGCGTCTGCGCTCGCAGGTGCTTCCCGCAGTGCGCGGGCAGATTCTCGATATTAACGGCAACGTCATGGCCCGCTCGGTGCAGCGCTACAACCTCACCGCGGACCAGACGGCCGTCGCCACCTTTAAGCGCTACAACGAGGACCGCACCGAGAAGATTGAGGTGACCCCGAGCCAGCTGGTCTACGAGATGACCGATATCCTCAAGAGCGTGGACCCGGGCATCACCGACGAATTCATCAAGTCGAAGCTGGACGGCACCTCCAAGTACTCGGTCATCAAGACCGACGTTTCTCCCGAGATTTTCCACAAGATTGACGACCTTGGCGCGCCCTTCATCTACGGCGAGGCCTTCTCGCAGCGCCTGTACCCCAACGGTAGTGTGGGCGGTTCCGTGGTCGGTAAGTACAACATTGTTGAAGAGGCAGACGGCAACGGTACGGGCGGTACGGTGTCCCGTAACTACTCCGTGGGCATTGAGCGTGTCTTTGAGAAGGAGCTTGCCGGTACCCCCGGTGAGCGCACCTACGAGATTAGCGCTGATGGCGTGCGTATCCCCGTAGCGAAGGAAGAGCAGCGCCTGGCGGTGGACGGTAAGAATATTCGCCTAACCATTAACCGTGATGTGCAGTATTTTGCGCAGCAGGTGGTGCGTGCCCGCGCCGAGGAGCTGAAAGCTGAATGGTGTACCGCCATTGTTATGGATGTGCGTGACGGCTCCATTTTGGCTCTTGCTGATTCCTCCACGATGGACCCGGGCGCGGCAACCATTGAGGACGCGGCGGACATGACCCCGCGCGCTATTTCGCAGAGCGTGGAGCCCGGTTCGACCGAGAAGATGCTAACTGCTTCGGCGCTGATTGAGCAGGGCCTGACCACCCCGACGAGCGTGTATGACGTGCCCGCGACCCTCACGATTGACGGCCAGACTTTCAAGGATGCGTTTGAGCACGGGGCGCAGCGGCGTACTTTCTCGGGCATTATTCATGACTCGATGAACACCGGTACGGTGCTGGTCGGTCAGAAGCTCAGCAAGGAAGAGCGCTACAACTGGTTGAAGAAGTACGGCGTCGGCGAGTTTACCGGCATTGAGCTGACCGGTGAGGAGCAGGGTATAATCGCTGATTGGCGTGATTGGGATGGCCGTCAGCAGTACACTGTGCTGTTCGGTCAGGGTGTTGCGCAGACTCCGCTGCAGACCGCCATGATTTTCCAGGCGCTGGGCAATAAGGGCGTTCGTCTGAAGCCGCGCATTGTGGACGCGATCATTGACGCCGACGGTACCGAACATAAGCGTGCCGTAGAGCCTGGCGAACGCATGGTCAGCGAGGAGACTGCCGCTTCCTGCCTGACTCTCATGGAGAATGTGGTGGAGCAAGGCCACGCCCGTCCGGCGAAGGTGACCGGCTACCGCGTGGGCGGTAAGACCGGTACTGCGGAAACTCCGAGTGAGAAGGGCGGCTACGACGGCAACACGACGTCCTTTATTGGTGTGGCGCCGATTGAGAACCCGCAGTTCTTGGTGGCGGTGACCATGCAGCGTCCTGAAGGTAGCGTGGGTGCGAACGGTACGACGGCTGAGTTCTCCAAGATTATGGAGAAGACTCTGCACACCTATAATGTGCCGCGTTCTACCGGTGAACCGGAGTTGATTCCGATCTTCGCGGACGGTAAGAGTAACGGGTAGAGACCGTCTCTTCGCGCGGGTGAATCAAGATTCTGAACACCCGCCAAGAGATTAAGACCGTAGAATATTGAATGACCCCGTGTGCCCCGAGGCACCACAATAGCGAGCTCCCCGCCCAATCCGCGGAGAGGAAAGAAGGATGATGGATACCGCATCTCACGCATCCGGCCCGAATCTGCTGGGCGGCGATGCCCAGACTCTGCGCCCGAAATCTGTGCGCCCCGTGAGCCTGGGGCACCTTCTCGACACCCTGCGTGATCTCGGTGCCGAGGTGAGCTCGCGTCCGGCCGCGCAGCAGAGCGGCGCTGTTGAGGACGTTGAGGTGACCGGCATCAGCATGGACTCGCGAGGTGTCTGCGCGGGAGACCTGTACGTGGCCCTGCCCGGTGCGAAGGTGCACGGCGCGCAATTCGCCGAGGGCGCCCTGAAGCTGGGAGCCGCGGCGATTCTGACCGATGCCGCCGGTGCCGAGCTGCTGGGTGAGGCCGCGGTTCCGCTGCTGGTGACCGAGCACCTGCGTGAGTACGTGGGCCCTCTGGCCGCGCAGATTTACGGTTCGGCATCCTTCCCCGCTACTCACCGTTACGCGGTGACCGGCACGAATGGCAAGACCACCTCCACCTACATGCTGGAGTCTATTTTCCGCACCGGTCTGGGTGTAAAGACCGGCCTGATTGGCACGATTCAGATTCTGATTGACGGCGTGTCCGTGCCCTCGAAGATGACCACCCCCGAGTCGCCCCACGTGCATTCGTTGCTGACCATCATGGGTGAGCACGGCCTGCGGTGCGCGGCGATGGAGGTGTCCTCCCACGCGATTGACTACCACCGTGTCGACGGCGTGAAGTACGCCGTGGCCGGTTTTACGAACCTGACCCAGGATCACCTGGACCTGCACGGCACGATGGAACACTACTTTGAGTCGAAGGCGCAGCTGTTCACCCCCGAGCGCGCCGAGCTGGCCGTAATTACCGCGGACGATAGCTGGGGCGAGAAGATGCACGCCTCCGCCGCCGAGCGGATGGGGGCCGAGCACGTGCACCGCCTGGTGACCGCCCGCGGTGCCGGCCTCGCCGAGGTCCCCGCCGAGTTTGGCGAGCGCGATTGGGCCGTGGTCCGCGTGCAGCGCGAGGGTCTGGGCCACCGCTTCTACCTGGAGAACGGCGCCAGCGAAAGCATTGAGTGCTACACGGGCCTGCCCGCAGATTTCAACGTTTCGAACGCGGCCCTGGCCGCCCTCATGGCGTACCTCGATACCGATGCCGCCGAGCGCGAGCTGTTGCTGCCGGCCCTGGCCTCCGGTCCGGCGCTCACCCCCGTGGTGCCCGGCCGCATGCAGCTGATTTCGCTGGCGCCGCACGCCATCGTGGACTTCGCGCATAACCCCGACGGCCTGACCCGCGCGCTGGAGGCTATGGACCGCCCCGGCGACGGCAAGGTCATGATTGTGTTCGGCGCGACCGGCGAACGAGACCACCTCAAGCGCCCCATTATGGGCGCGATTGCCGCTCAGAACGCCGATATCGTCATCGTGACCGATGACGATCCGCACGGTGAAGAGCCCGCCCCGATTCGTGCCGCCGTCGAGGAAGGCGCGCAGAAGGCGCAGAACCGTCGCGCCCAGCAGATCCTGAACATTTCCCCGCGATCGGCGGCCATCGATACGGCGATTGCCCTGGCCACCGAGCACGATGCGATTCTCATTGCCGGCCGCGGCCACGAGACCGAGCAAGACGTCGACGGCGTGGACATCGCCCTGGACGACCGCGTGGAGACCGCTCGCGCGTTGCACGCCCACGGCTTCGAGGTGCTCCCCGATTACCGTCGCATGATTGACACCGCAGGGGCCGCGCAGGCCACCGAGACGACCGAGACCGCTGAAGGTAGGTAGAGAATGATTAAGCTCAGCGCCGCCCAGATTCTGGAGGCGACCGGCGGCACCGCAATCGGCCTGGACGGCCGTGAGGAGCAGCTGCACGCGACCTTCGCCACCACCGACTCTCGCGAGGTGGAGACCGGCACCCTGTTCGTGGCAAAGCCCGGCGCCGTCACGGACGGTCACAAGTTCGTTCCCACAGCGTTCGAGAGGGGCGCAACCCTTGCCCTGGTCGAGCGCGAAGTCGTCGACGAGCAGGGCGTTCCCTACCCGAGCATCCGCGTTCCCGACGTGGTGCTGGCCATGGGCGACCTGGCCCGCTACGCGATTGAGCAGATGCGCGCGCAGGGCGAGCTGACGGTCGTCGGCATTACCGGTTCGGCCGGTAAGACCACCACGAAGGATCTGCTTGCCGCCATCTTCACCCCCGAGGGCCCCACGGTCGCTCCGGTGGGTTCCTACAACAGCGAGGTGGGTGTGCCTCTGACGGTTTTCCGCGCGGACGAATCCACCCGCTACCTGGTCATTGAGATGGGTGCCGACCACGTGGGCAACATCGAATACCTGGCGAATATTGCGCGTCCCGACCACGGCGCAATCCTGAAGGTCGGCACCGCCCACGCCGGCGAGTTCGGCGGCGTGGACAATATCGAGCGCACCAAGGGTGAGCTGGCCGAGGGCGTTCAGCCCGGCGGCTCCCTCTCCCTGAACGCGGATGACCCGCGCGTGCTGCGCATGGCCTCCCGCTCGGTCGCCCCCGTCACCTACTTCGGCGTGGGGGAGAAGACCGACGAAAACGGCCAGCCCTACGAGCGCTACGTGGCGGCGCTGAACCTGCGCACCACCGATGCCGGTTGCCCCGAGTTCACGCTGCGCCTGCCCGACGGCAGTGAGCACGAGATTTCCTCCCGCCTAATCGGTGAGCATCACGTGCACAACCTGCTGGCCGCTGCGGCTGTCGCCTACAACAGCGGTATTGCGGGCGAGAAGATTGCCCGCGCGCTCAACGGCGCGGCGGCTGCCTCCAAGTGGCGCATGGCCCGCACCGACCGTGCCGACGGCGTGACCGTCATTAACGATGCCTACAACGCTAACCCCGAGTCCATGGCGGCGGCGTTGCGCACCCTCGCACAGTTGGGCCGCACCGTGAACCCGGCGACCGGTCAGCCGCACCGCACCTGGGCCGTGCTGGGCGCCATGCTGGAGCTGGGCGATGTGTCCGTTCAGGAACACGATCACCTCGGCCGCCTCGTGGTGCGCATGAACATTTCGAAGCTCATCGCGATCGGTGACATCGCTAAGCCCGTCTATAACGCCGCGCACCTGGAAGGCTCCTGGGGTAATGAGGCGACCTGGGTTCAGACCCCGCAGGAGGCCGCCCAGATTCTGCGCGCCGAGCTGCATCCCGGCGATATCGTACTCTTCAAGTCCTCGAACGGCGCGAAGCTGGGCCTGCTGGGCGACGAATTCGCCTTCGCCGAGGGGAGCTTCGGCTCCGCCGAGGACGAGGCCCCGACCTGGCTTTCCGCCGGCGACTTTGTTGAGGCTACCGACCTGAGCGAGCACCTGGCCGCCCACCTGGACGGTACCGAGTCCAGCACCTCCGCACAGACCACCAACGAAGGGTAACGCTTCATGATTACCGTGTTGATTGCAGGAATCCTCGGGTTCCTTATCTCCCTGACCGCGCTTCCGGTGTTCATCAAGAAGATGAAGTCCCTCAAGCTCGGTCAGCTGATTCGCGATGAGGGCCCCGTCGCCCACCAGTACAAGGCGGGCACCCCCACCATGGCAGGCCTGATTTTCATCCCGGCGGCGATTCTTGCGTACCTGCTGACCATGGGCATTAGCGCCGTCTTCTTCGGTACCTCGCCGCTGCCGAGCGCCACCGCGTGGCTGACCATCGCCTTTACCCTGGGCATGCTTGGTGTGGGTGCTGCGGATGACATCATGAAGTTCCGGCACAAGGGCAACGAGGGTCTGACCGAGCGTCAGAAGACCATCGGCCTGCTCGCGGTGACCGTTCCCTTCGCCTTCCTGGCTTTCCAGTTCCCCAACGAGTCTGGCGCGCGCCCCGCATCCACCGCGATTTCCTTCGTGCGCGACCTGCCGATTGACCTCTTTGCCGCCGGTGCGGTGTTTGGGTCCATCCTGGTGGCCGTGTGGATTACCCTCATCTCCCTGTCGGGTACGAACGCCGTGAACTTCACCGACGGCCTGGACGGCCTGGCCGGTGGCGTGATGATGACGATCTTCTCGGGCTACCTGACCATCAGCATCTGGCAGTACGTGCACGCCTGCACCGCGGGCGCCGGCACCGCCTGCTACGACGTGCGCGACCCGGGTTCACTGGCGCTGATTGCCGCATCCTTGATCGGTTCCCTGGCCGGCTTCCTCTGGTGGAACGTCTCGAAGGCGCAGATCTTCATGGGCGACTCCGGCTCCCTGGCCCTGGGCGGTGCGATGGTTGCCTTCGCCCTGTTCACCCGCACCGAGCTCCTGCTGCTGGTCATGGCGCTGATTCCGGTGCTGGAGGTCTTCTCCGTAATCGTTCAGAAGTTTGTCTTCAAGGTCAGCCGCAAGCGCTCGGTTGCGGCGGGGGAGAAGCCCCTGCACGCGCACCGTTACTTCCGTATGACCCCCTTCCACCACCACATGGAGAAGACCGGTCTGAACGGCAAGTACTCAATCGATAAGAAGGGCCTGGAGCCCGGCACCGTCAGCAGCGGCGAGGTGAACTCCGTGTTCCGCCTCTGGGTTGTCAACGCCCTGTGCGTGCTGGTGGCCCTGGCTCTCTTCTTCGGCGACTGGTTCTCTCAGACTTCTGGAGTGATTCACTAATGTCAACTATGGAACAGGACGCACTGCGCGCCCGCCGCGAGGCAAACGCCCAGGCGATTGCCGTCAACCCGGTGTACGAGAACGAGCGCCTCGCGCAGCTGACCAGCTGGGACGCCCCCTGGGCCGGTCTGCGCGTCGTGGTCGTGGGGATGGGCACCAGCGGCGACGCTGTGACCGATGTGCTCGCCCAGCTGGGTGCGAAGATTGTTGTCATCGACGGGGCTGATACCCCGGAGAAGCGTGAACGCATCGATCTGTACACTAACGCCTACGGTAACGTTGAGGGCCTGTTTGGTCCCGAGCACATGCGTGCACTGCCCCCGGTGGACGGTCAGGAACCCGAGCTTGTGGTGACCTCCCCGGGTGTGCGTCCCGACCACCCGGTCATGCTGGACGCTTATGAGCGTCGCATCCAGATTTGGGGCGATGTGGAGCTGGCGTGGCGCCTGAATGAGCGCAGCGACCGCCCGACCCCCAAGTGGCTGTGCCTGACCGGTACGAACGGTAAGACCACCACCGTGGGCATGGTTGATTCCATCCTGAAGGCTGCCGGTAAGAAGTCTATTCAGGTGGGTAACGTGGGTATGCCCATCGTGTACGCCATTGCCGACGATGAGCCCTATGAGTTCTTCGCGGTGGAGCTGTCCAGCTTCCAGCTGCACTGGACCCATTCGATGTCCCCGTACGCTTCGGTGGTTCTGAACATTGCTGAGGACCACGTGGACTGGCACGGTTCGTTCGAGCGTTACAAGGCTGATAAGGCTCGCGTGTACGAGCACACTCAGGTTGCCTGCATCTTCAACACCGACCATGTGGACACCCTGCGCATGGTTGAGAACGCGGACGTTATTGAGGGCGCTCGCGCGATTGGCTTCAGCTCCACTGAGATGCCCGCCGTGTCGATGCTCGGCCTGGCTGAGGACATTATGGTGGACCGCGCCTTCTTGAAGAACCGTTACAACGAGGCGTATGAGCTGGCGGTTCTGGAGGATTTGGCTCCGGCTCCCGGTAAGATGCCTGCGAAGCACACCGTGGAGAACGCTCTGGCGGCTGCGGCGCTGTGCCGTGCGGCTGATATTGACCCGAAGGCTGTGGGCGCGGGCCTGCGTTCCTTCAAGACCGGTGCGCACCGCAACCAGCTGGTGGGTTATGCGAACGACATCATGTGGGTGAACGATTCGAAGGCTACGAATCCTCACGCCGCGAATGCGTCGATGAGCGGTTACCCCTCGCTGGTGTGGATTGCCGGTGGTCTGTCGAAGGGCGTTGAGTACGATGAGCTGATTGCTGCTCACGCTCAGCGCCTGAAGGCCGTGCTCATCATCGGCACGGATACCGCAGGCCTCAAGGCTGCCCTGGCCAACCACGCCCCGCAGGTTCCGACCTATAACCTGACCGCCTCGGTGGCCGACCCCTCGGACGGCATCGCCGTCATGAACGCCGCGGTGGCGAAGGCCGCCGAGATCGCTCAGCCGGGTGATACGGTGCTGATGGCACCGGCCGCGGCATCGATGGACCAGTTCAAGAACTACGCGGTGCGCGGCGAGGCGTTTGCGAACGCCGTGGCCGATCAGCTGGCCCAGTCGTAGCCTATTCGGCCCCGGCCGGTACCCTAGCGCGTAGCGGCGTTCGCGGCCCGTGCCGCCTAAGCCGCGCTCTCGGGGGTGGGACGTTTTGGGTTCCACCCCCGCCTCTTTTCTCAATTGTTATCGCCGCCGCGATTCATCGCTGTGGGTTGTGGCGTTCCAAGCCTTAGGAGGGCATGTGAGTACCAGCGCATCCTCGAAGCGTTCTGCGTCTTCGCGGGCTGGCCGTTCCGAACAGACCGGGCACGCCTCGTCCCCGTGGACTGCCCTGAAGGAGATGACGGCACCGGCCCGTTCGTTTGGCAAGCGCCTGTACCGTCGCGGTCTGAAGGCTGACCTGTGGGATGTGCCGGTCATGCTACTGGTGACGACCCTGGGTTTGGCGATTTTCGGCTGCATCATGGTGCTCTCGGCTTCGAGCGTCACCATGATTTCGCAGGGCCAGTCGCCGTTCTCTCAGGTGTCCTCGCAGATTCTCTTCCTGGTGCTCGGTGTGGTGGCGATGGCCGTCATTACGAATATTCCGGTGGGGTGGTATCACAAGCAGGTCGTGGTGAACACGATGCTTGCGGTGGCCCTGGTGCTGCAGTTGGCGGTGGTAGTTATCGGCGTCGAGGTGAACGGTAACCGTAACTGGATTAAGCTGGGCCCCGTGCAGATGCAGCCTTCGGAGTTCTCGAAGCTTGCAATCGTGATGTGGCTGGCGTGGGTGTATAACCGCCAGGGCGATATTTCGCGGAGCCTCTGGCGTACCCTGTTCCCCTCCATCTACGGTGTGGGCGCCCTGATTCTGCTGATTATGGTCGGCGGCGATATGGGTACGGCCCTGGTGTACGGCTTCATTTTCCTGGGCATGATGTGGATGGCCGGTGCCTCACGTCGGTCAATGCTGCAGATTGGCGGCGCGGTTGCCGCGCTGGCCCTGTTGGGCGTTTTGAGTAGCCCGAACCGAGTGGCCCGTATCTTCGGCATCTGGGGTTCGTGCACGAACGCTAACTGTGATCAGGCGAACTCGGGTGAGGTGGCGTTGGCGACCGGTGGCTTCCTGGGCGTTGGCCTGGGCCAGTCGCGCCAGAAGTACAACTACCTGGCAGAGGCCCACAACGACTACATTTTCGCGATTATTGGCGAGGAACTGGGCCTTCTGGGCACGATGGCGGTTCTACTGCTGTACGTGGGTCTGGTGTACTGTGCGGTGCGTATCATGCTGCGCACCGCCGATCCGCTGGTGCGCCTGGCGACGGGCGGCATTATGGTGTGGCTGACCTCTCAGGCCATCATCAATATGGGCATGGTGTCCCGTATTCTGCCGGTGATTGGCGTGCCGCTGCCCTTTGTCTCCTACGGTGGTTCCTCGTTGCTGTCTTCGCTGTGCGCGGCGGGCCTACTATTGGCCTTTGCCCGGCAGACGCCCCTGCGAGGCGCGACGGCCCCGTCGAGCGTTGAGAACCAGAGCGCTCGCGAGATTCGCCGCGCAAACGCCGATTGGAAGCGCCGCCTGCCCCTGCAGGCTGTGGTGGAGCAGGAGGCCGCGGAGCGTGCCGAGGCCGGTGGCCACCTGATGCAGGAGCAGCATCCGCTGTCGAAGCTGGGCAGCCTGAGCGGTTTTGTCCGGCGCTGGTTGGGCTTTGATCCGGAGCAGCGTCGCGAGTTGAAGCGCATCGAACAGCAGCGTGAGGCAGAGCGCGCCCGCGAAGAGGCCCGCGCGGCTCGTGAGGAGGCCCGTGCGGCTCGTGAGGAAGCGGCCCGTGAGAAGGCTGAGCGGCAGAAGCTGGCTCGCCGTGCCCGTGAGGAAGCGGCCCGCGAGAAGGCTGAGCGGCAGAAGGCCCTGGAGGAGGCCGAGCGGCAGAAGACGGACCGCGAGAAGGCGGCCCGCACGAGGGAAACCCGAGAGCAGAAGGCCCGAGAGCGCCGAGCCCCCGGCAAGGCTGCACCCGGCAAGACCGAGCAGCCCCGACCCGCCCGCCCGGTTCAGCGTCCGGCCGAGCAGGGCTCGAAGGAACAGCAGACCCGAGGCCGGCGTCCCGGGCAGGGGGAGCGTCGTCGTCCGCAGAATCAGCGCGGTGGTCTGCCCGCCGGCCTGCAGCCTCTGCATCCCGAGGACCGCGCCCGCCGAGCTCAGCGTCAGCAGCGTCAGCACGGTCAGTCGCCGCGCCGTCAGCCCGGTGGGGGAGAGCGGTAGAGAGATTTTCCGAGGTGGACAGCGGTCGAGAACGGCCTTACCTCTCGGCCCCGCGTTCCTTCAAAGCGCCCCCGACCTGAGCTAGAGCTCGCGGTCGGGGGCGTTCCGCCGCGCTCTGCGGTGCGGGGCGATAGCGTAAAATGATGCTGTACCGATGTATTGGGAGAGAGACCTATGACGAAGAAGGCACCCTCTATAGTCTTCGCCGGTGGTGGCACCGCCGGTCACATTAATCCGATGCTTGCGATTGCCCGCGCCGTTCGCGACCTTGAACCGAACGCCAAGATTCTGATGCTGGGCACCGCCGACAAGATGGAAGCCGATCTGGTTCCGGCGGCCGGCTTCGATATCGAGTTCATTCCCCGCGCGGCCTTCCCCCGCAGCATTAATCGCGCGGCGCTTGCCTTCCCCGCGAAGTTCCTGGGTGGCCTGTCGAAGACCCGCCGCATCCTCAAGGATGTAGATGCAGACGTGGTTGTTGGCGTGGGCGGTTACGTGTGCCCACCGGCGTACCTGTCTGCCTTCTTCTCGAAGATTCCCGTGGTCATTCACGAAGCGAACGCGAAGCCCGGCCTGGCTAACCGTCTGGGCGGCCGCTTCGCGAAGTTTACGGGTGTGGCCTTCCCCAATACACCCTTCCCGCACGCGACCCTGGTGGGCATGCCCATGAAGGATGAGATTGCCTACCTGAACCGCGACGCGCACCGTTCAAAAGCCCGCCGCAACCTGGGCCTGGACCCGAAGAAGCCCACCGTTATCGTGACCGGTGGTTCGCTGGGCGCGCTGAGCCTGAACAACGCCGTGTCGGCCTGCCGTGATCGCTTCGCAGAGTGGGACTTCCAGATTCTGCACATCACCGGTAAGGGCAAGACCGTTCTGGACGAGAACGGCGAACCCCTGAGCGCCCCGAACTACCGTCAGATTGAGTTCACCAACGGCATGCAGGACGTGTACGCCGCCGCCGATTTGCTGCTGGTGCGCGCCGGCGCGGCCACGGTGAGTGAGGTTGCCGCGGTGGGTGTGCCCGCTATTTTTGTGCCGCTCCCCATTGGTAATGGTGAGCAGGCCCTGAATGCTCGTTCCCTGGTGGAGGCCTCTGCGGCCTTGCTGGTGAAGGACGCAGAAGTCACCGGTGAGTGGTTTGCCCGTGAGATTCCGGAGCTGATGGCAAACCCCGAAGAACTGGAGCGCATGGGCGCTGCAGCCTATAAACTTGGTATCCGTGACGCGGCTCGCGTTATGGCCGAAGCAGTATTGAAGGCAGCTGAGAAGTAATGACTGAACTGATGAATCTTGAGATGGTGCTGCCGGCACCCCTGAACCCGCCGTTCCCCGAGCGCCACGCGATGGACGCGCTGGGTCGCGTGCACTTCATCGGCATCGGTGGCGCGGGTATGAGCGCTATCGCCGCGCTGATGCTGCAGGCCGGCGTGACCGTGAGCGGTTCGGACCGCGCGGAATCTTCGGCCGTTGAATCGCTGCGTGCCGCCGGCGCCCACGTGAGCGTGCCCCAGTCTGCTGAGAACATCGTTGACGTCGATACCGTGGTGATTTCCACCGCGATTCGCGAGGATAACCCCGAGCTGGCCGCTGCCCGCGCGCAGGGCCTTCCGGTTCTGCACCGCTCCGAGGCGCTGGCCGCCGTGATGGGGCTTTCGCAGGTGGTGGCGGTGGCCGGTACCCACGGTAAGAGCACGACCAGCTCCATGATTTCCGTGATGTTCGATCAGCTGGGCCGCAACCCCTCCTTCGCTGTGGGCACCGTGATCGCCGGTCGCGGCACGAACGCGCACCTGGGCGCGCAGGGCCCCGACTCGATTTTTGTGGCCGAGGCCGACGAATCGGACGGTTCCTTTGTGCGTTACCGCCCGGCGATTGCCGTGGTGACGAACGTTGAGCCCGACCACCTGGACTTCTACGAGACCGACGAGCGCGTCTTTGAGGCGTTCAACCGCTTCGTGGGTTCGCTGGCCCCCGGCGGCGTGCTGGTGACCTGCGCCGATGATGCCGGTGCCGCCTCCCTGGCCGCCCGTTCCCGCGCGGCCGGCGTGCCGGTCGTGACCTACGGCGAGTCCGAGGATGCCGACCTGCGCATCCGTGAGATTACGAGCGCGGGTTCCTCCTCCTCGTCGACGGTGGAGTGGTCCTTCGGATGTCGCGGTGAGCGCTTCGAGGGCAAGCAGGAGCTGGCGCTGAAGGTTCCCGGCATCCACAATCAGCTGAACGCCGCGGCCGCCTTCATCACCGCGCTGCTGACCGGTGCTCAGGGCCCCGAAATCGCCGCCGCCCTGGGTGAGTTCGTGGGTGCTGATCGCCGCTTTACGCTGCGAGGCGAGGTCGCGGGCGTGAAGGTCTTCGACGACTACGCGCACCACCCGACCGAGGTGTTCCGTGCCCTGCAGACCGGCCGCACCGTTGCCGATGGTCACAACCTGTACGTGATTTTCCAGCCGCACTTGTTCTCGCGCACCCGCGAGTTCGCGAAGGAGTTCGCGGAGTCCCTGTCGATGGCCGATCGCGCCTACGTTCTGGATATCTACCCGGCTCGCGAGCAGCCCATTGAGGGTGTGACCAGCGAGCTGATTACGGGTGCCGGCTTCTCCGAGGTGCGTTACGCGACCGCGGAGAGTGCTATCGAGGACATCGCCTCGTACGCTCAGAGTGGTGACATTGTGATGACCGTTGGTGCCGGCGATGTGACGGCTCTAGGCCCGCGCCTGCTGGAGGCCCTGCAGATTCGTCACGACGGCGACCTGACCAAGAAGTCGGAGGCTTAGGCTGTGCCGATGAGTCCCATGCCCCCGTCGGAGGGGCATTCGCGCGCGCCGAAGGCCCCGCGCTCGCGTGCTCGTCGGCGCGCTCAGGAGCTTGCGCAGGAACAGCCTGCGGCTCAGCACACGACGGAGGCGCAGCCCACCGCTGACGCGCAGACCCCCGCGGCCGGTGCCCCCGAGCAGAAGAAATCTCACGGGTCTGAGTCTCAGACCTCTGGTTCTCACTCAGGCACTGCCTCCACCGTGGGTCGTCGCCCCTCGGGGGCTACGATTCGCCCCACCAGCCCGGCTCGTGCCGAGAGTGTGGCCCTTGTGGACGGCGCGATTCGTCGCGTGCCCGCGGCTACCTCCGGTTCGCAGGAGCTCTTCGACGTGGAGGCCTTCGAAGATTCTCCCAAGGAGACCGAGAAGGCATCCGGTCGGTCGGCGCAGGTTGAAAGCGCGCGGACTGAAAATGCGAAGGACGCGGCGGGGGAGAAGCCCAGCGATAAGCACGGCGAGAAGACCGAAAAGGGCGCCGACCGGGCCGAAAAGACCGGCGACGGTGATGCTTCTTCCGAGCGGAAGACTTCCGCCGACTCCCCGTCGGCGGGGGACGATTCCGCTGAGACCGAGCCCGCAGAGCCCGCCGAGCAGGCCCGCCCCGCAAGCCGCTTCGGCCGCTGGCGCGTGGAGCGAGAACGACAGCGCGCCGCCGAGATCGAGAAGGAACGCGAGCGCGAGCGCCGGGAGGCGCAGCACGAGCGCATCCTGAAGGATCCCGGCTTGGACGGCCTGCGTGCCGAGGAGCGTCCGCGCAAGGAGCGCACCCCGCTCACCCGGGCCCGCAAGCTGCTGTACACGGCGATTGCGCTGGCCCTCGTGGCGGTGCTGTACGTGGTGCTGGTCTTCTTCTCGCCCCTGCTGGCCACTCAGACCATCACGGTACGCGGTGCCTCCCTGTTGGAAACCACCCAGGTGGAGCAGAAGCTGGAGCCCCTGCGCGGGGTTCCGCTGACACGCATCGACGAGAAGCGCGTGCGCGAGCTGATCGGTCAGGACAATGTGCTTCGCAGCGTTCAGGTGGAGAGCCGCCCGCCGCACGAGCTGGTGGTGACCCTGAAGGAACGCGCCGCCATTGCAATCGTCAAGGTGGGGGAGACCTACCATACAGTGGACACCGACGGGGTGAGCCTGATGGAGTCTTCCTCCGAGCCGAGCACCTCGGTTCCCCTGGTACGATTGAATGGTGATGACCCGCAGCATTCGGATGAGTTCCGCACGATTTCGACGGCCTTGTCAGCGATGCCGGCTGAGCTTCTGGCTCAGGTAAAGGAAGCGAGCGCGACCTCAACCTCGAGTATTACCCTCACGCTGCGGGATAATACGACGGTGCAGTGGGGTACCGCCCAGGAGAGCGAGCTGAAGGCTAAGGTGCTTCTGTCGCTCCGCCAGGCGGTAGCTCAACGGGCTCAGGAAGAAGCCTCTTCAGGTGCCCAGGCGCAGAAGGTGACCGTCTATGACGTGTCGGCCCCGCGCGTACCGGTGACCCGTTAGGGGAACTACCAATGGGCGCTTTCCCTCCCCTTTTTGTGTGAATTCCGCAAAAAGAGGGGGTAATTGCGCTGTGTAGCTAGGAACCACCAAAAACAGTTTGGTATCCTAACAGATAAAGTCATTCTTTAGAGGAAACCTTTAGGCTTAGATTGAGCTGGGGGTCTTCCGAAGCTGGAACACGGAACAATCGAGGATTACATGGACGCTGGAACTCCCCAGAACTACTTGGCAGTCATCAAGGTCGTTGGTATCGGCGGCGGTGGCGTCAACGCAGTCAACCGAATGATTGAGGTTGGCCTGCGCGGCGTTGAGTTCATTGCTATTAACACTGACGCCCAGGCTCTGCTCATGTCCGATGCAGACGTCAAGCTGGACGTCGGTCGTGAGCTGACCCGCGGTCTTGGCGCGGGCGCAAACCCCGAGGTTGGCCGTCAGGCAGCCGAGGATCACTCGCAGGAAATTGAGGAAGTCCTCAAGGGCGCAGATATGGTCTTCGTGACCGCTGGTGAGGGTGGTGGCACCGGTACCGGTGGCGCACCCGTCGTGGCACGCATCGCCCGCTCCCTGGGCGCTCTGACCATCGGTGTTGTGACCCGCCCCTTCACCTTCGAGGGTCGTCGTCGCTCCAACCAGGCCGAGACCGGTATTGCCGCTCTGCGCGACGAGGTCGACACCCTGATTGTGATCCCGAACGACCGACTGCTGTCGATTTCGGATCGCAACGTGTCGATGCTGGACGCCTTCAAGTCCGCCGACCAGGTGCTGCTCTCCGGTGTTCAGGGCATTACCGACCTGATCACCACCCCGGGCCTGATTAACCTTGACTTCGCTGACGTTAAGTCCGTGATGCAGGGTGCCGGTTCGGCTCTGATGGGTATCGGCTCGGCCTCGGGTGAGGACCGCGCCGTGAAGGCAGCCGAGCTGGCTATCGCCTCCCCGCTGCTGGAAGCATCCATCGACGGTGCGCACGGCGTGCTGCTGTCGATTCAGGGTGGTTCCGACCTGGGTCTGTTCGAGATCAACGAGGCTGCACGCCTGGTTCAGGAAGTGGCTCACCCCGACGCCAACATCATCTTCGGTGCCGTCATTGATGACGCCCTGGGTGACGAGGCTCGCGTGACCGTGATTGCCGCTGGCTTTGACGCCGTGAACCCCGAGACCAACTCGAACGCTTCGGCTTCCGCTCAGCCCCAGCGTGCACAGGGCTCCTTCGGCGGCTCGAACGCTGCCGCTCCGGCTTCTAACGGCTACGGCTTCAACGCTCCCGCCGCCGCTCCGGCTTCCACCGGCGCCGCTGGCTTCGACGTTGATCTGCCCCCGGTCGTTGAGGAAGCACCGGCTCGCCGCGACACCCTGGACGTCCCCGACTTCCTGAAGTAGTCGCGCCGCGTGCGTCAGCACGCTGCCCCGTAGGGTTTTGATGGAGGGGAGCTGAGAATAGTCCAACTGTTCTCAGCTCCCCTTCGCTCTACCCGCTTTCGCTCCGAGCACCCCGTACAGCCCCGAGAAAGACATAATGATGAGCAACGCCCCTAAAACTCCGCTGCTGGCCACCGCCGACACCCGCATCCTGGGTCCCTGGCGCGTGCGGGTGGGGTTTACCTCCCGCGAGGCGGGGAACCTGGGCCTGCACGTGGACGACGAGCTGGGTGGTGGCGTGGATGCCTCCATGGTGCGCACCCTCAACCACCGTGCGGCGCTCGAGGAGGTGCTGGGTGCGGGGCCGTTCTTTTACCTGAACCAGGTGCACGGCGTTGAGGTGGCCCGCCCCGAGGACTACGCCCCGGCCTCCTACGCGCCGGGCACCCCCGCAGAACGCACCGTCGAGCGCGCCCGCGCCATCGCGAAGCTGGCCCCCGTGGCCGATGCCGCGGTGAGCGTCGAGGGTCGCCCGCTGGCGATTATGGTGGCCGATTGCATCCCCGTGGTGCTGGTCGGCTCCGTCGAGGGTGAGAAGACCGTGCCCGTTTTGGCGGTGGCTCACGCGGGCCGCCGCGGCCTGCTGGACGGGGTACTGCAGACCACCGTGGCGCGCATGCGGGAGCTGGGCGCTGCGCGCATCACCGCGTGGCTGGGCCCCAGCATCTGCGGTGCCTGCTACGAGGTGCCCGAGGCGATGCGAGCCGAATCGACCGAGCTGATCCCGCAGGTTCACTCGGTGACGGGCGCGAACACCCCGGGTCTGGACCTGCCGGCCGGCGCTCGCGCGGTGCTGGAGGCCGCCGGAGTGGAGGTATCCACGGAGTGCGCCCGCTGCACGTACGAGGAACCGAGCGTGTACTCGCACCGCGGGTTTACGAATCGCGGCGAGAAGCCCGGGCGCATCGCGGGTCTGGTGTGGGTTGAGAAGCTGGCGGAACCCGCCGAATAGAGTCGCTGAAGGAGAACAAAATGTCTGAACTGAAGGGACCTGACGTGAACGTCGAAGCGCAGGATTTGAAGTACACTCCCGAGCGCGCCGAGCAGCTGCTGCAGAACTACCGCCGGGTACTCGAGCGAATTCGAGCGGCGGAGCAGGACCGCAGCGGGGTGCGCACCGAGCAGAGCGCGCCCGTGCACCTGGTGACGGTGACCAAGTTCTTCCCTGCCTCCGACGCGGCGGCCCTGCTGGACGGCGGCGTGACCCTCTTCGGCGAGAACCGCGACCAGGAGGCCAGCGCGAAGGCCCGCGAGCTGGTCGCCTACTGCGAGCAGCGTGCGGTACAACCCCCGCACTGGGCGTTTATCGGCCAGCTGCAGACCAACAAGGCGAAGTCCGTGGTGAAGTACGCCTCCAGCGTTCACTCGGTGGACCGCCCCTCCCTGGCCGATGCGCTGGCGAAGGCCTACGCGAACCAGCTGACCCGCTACGAGGCGGGGGAGGCGCCGGCCCCCGCGGCCCTGGAAAATGGCGGTCTGGACTGCCTGGTGCAGGTCTCCCTGGCCGAGGAGGCGACGGCCGGCCACGCCGCCGAGGGAGCGCGAGGCGGTACGAGCGCCTCGGAGCTTCTGGAGCTGGCCGAACGCATCGAGAACCACGCGAACCTGCGGTGCGCCGGCGTGATGGCGGTGGCACCCCTGGACGCGGACCCGGACGCCGCTTTCGAGAAGCTTTACGGACTGGCGGCCCGGCTGCGCGAGCACCTGCCGCACGCGACCGAAATCTCGGCGGGCATGAGCGGCGACCTGGAGGCGGCTGTTCGCTGGGGCTCCACCTGCGTGCGCGTGGGCAGCGACATCATGGGCCGACGCCCCGCACGCTAAAGCGGCGGGCGGATATGCCGCGCTGTGAGAAGCCGGACGCTGTTCTACCGGCTGGAAGAGCCCGTACGCTGGTAATATATACATGCCGGTGCACGACGTTTTGACGTGCGACCGAACCTTCTGAACGAGGGGCCCGCCCGCGGTGCTCCTCGAGAGGCACCGCCGCAACAGGCGGCTGCCCGCGTTCAGTAGCCTGTCCCTGTACCCTAGCGAAGCGAGAGAAACATGCCGAAGCAAAGCCGCCTGGCGGGTTTCCTCGGCCTGGAGCCCTACAACGCCAAGGACTCTGACGCCCAGGACTCCAACACCGCGGATACCGCGCCCGAGGAGCCCCGCTCCCACGAGCAGTCGGGTCGCGGCGGGGAGCACCACCGCGCGGAGGCCCACCGTGTAGAGGCCCGCGCCGAAGAGCCTCGAGCCGACGACCGCGCCGCGCGAGACCGCTCGCTGGGGGAGCACACCGCATCCAAGCACGGTGCGCCCGCAGTCGCACACCCGTACACACCCGAAACCACAGACGAGGCGGAGGAACCCCGCGAGGATCGCCGAGGCGATGAGCCCCGGCACGAGCCCGCGAGCGAACCCGCAGACCATTGGGAGGACGCCCCGGTGCCGAACACCGAATACACCGAGCAGTACGCCGACACCTACTCGAACGACGGCTACTACGACCAGGGCTACGAGCCCGAAGAGACCAACGGATACACCTACGGTTACGAGGAAGAAGAGGACGAATTGCGTCGTATCACCACTATCCACCCCCGCTCCTACAATGACGCAAAGATCATTGGTGAGGCATTCCGCGAGAACATCCCCGTGATTATGAACGTCGAGGAAATGCCGGACGCCGACGCCAAGCGCCTGGTGGACTTCGCCTCCGGTCTGGCCTTCGCGCTGGAGGGTCGCATCGAGCGCGTGACCTCGAAGGTCTTCCTGCTGACCCCCTCCAACCTCGAGGTGCTGGGCGTCGCTAACTCCGAGAACACCGCAGACTTCAACTCCGAGGGTGAATTCCCCTTCGACCAGGGCTAAGGACTGATTAATGGGTTATCTTTTCGCTCTCGTGACGATTGCGCTGTACCTGTTCTACGTCTTCATGCTGCTGCGCATGCTCTTCGACTGGGTACGCATGTTCGCACCCGGCTGGCGTCCCAAGGGGATTGCCCTGCTGTGCGCAAGCGCCGTTTACGCTGTGACGGACTGGCCCATGGAGAAGCTGCGCCGAGTGATTCCCCCGGTGCGCGTGGGCAACGTCGCGCTGGATACCGGTTTTCTGATCCTGATTGTGGTCGTCTCGATGCTGTTGGGCCCCATGATGAGCCTGACCGCCCGATTCTCCTAACGACCGGAGCCTGGATGCGCCCCGCGGAATGTTACTCAACATTCTGCGGGGCGCACACGTTTAACGGGATACACGCGCTTAATGGGCCACGGACGTGCGCAAACGCTCCGGGGGAGCGGGGGCCGGGGCCGTTGCGCCATGCGCATATTTTGTTGTCTGTACGACAGAAACCCCGGAGCCGAGGTCCAATGATAGTAAAATGGGTGCCAACGACTGTCTGCGCGATGCGGCACACCGCGCCCGATGCGGGGGCCGAACACTCCCGCCGGGTTGCCCCATCGGCGCACTCAACTTCGAACCCAACCCGTACTAGAGGAGAAGCCACATGGCCATCACCCCCGAAGACCTGATTACGAAGAGCTTTAAGATCGTGACCGAGGAGTCCGGTTACGACCGCAACGAGGTCGACGACTTCCTGGACGAGCTCGTCGTTGAGCTGCGTGCCCTGTACTCCGAGCGTGACGCCCTGGAGCGCCAGGTGGAGCAGCTCTCCGCCTCGGCTCCCGCATCCCCGGCCGCCGCCGTCTCCCAGGAGGCTCCCTCCGCCGCCGGCGCCCAGGACGCCGCAGCCCTGCTGGCCATGGCCCAGAAGGTGCACGACGACTACGTGGCCCAGGGCGAAAAGGCCAAGGCCGAGCTGTTGGACGAGGCAGAGAAGAAGGCCGACGCCCTCGTGAGCGAGGCTCGCCAGCAGCGCGAAGAGGTCCTGGCCCGCCTGACCGACGAGAAGGAAGAGCTGGAGATTGCCGTGGAGGCACTGCGCGGCTTCGAGAGCCGTTACCGTACCAAGCTGCTGGACCACCTGAACAGCCAGGTGGAGGAGCTGAAGAACCTCAAGTCCATCGAGGCTTCCGCCTAAAGCACCGCGTGACCCCGCCGAGGGGGCGCTACCGTCCGGATTCTTATCGGCCCGTTTTGCCGGGTTCAGCCTAAGCCGCGGATAAGGAACCGGGCGGTATTTTGCGCTCTCGGGAGGGCTCGAAAACCCCGTAGACCCCGTTCGCGAGGCGACGGGCGGGGCACGAGAATTTCCCCTCATTTGCTAAGCTAGAGGGGCACCGTAGCGCGTCGTCGCGGGGGACCACCCCGCCGTCGGCGCCACTATTCACACGACCCGAGGAGAGCCTTGCCCACCACCCCGAATCACGCTGAATCCTCGGCCCCCGTACGCACCTCGGAAACCTCCGTCGAGAGCGCCGGCCGCACATCGCGCATCCTGAGCGGGCGCACCGCCTGGCTGAGCGCCCTGGTGCTCGCCGCCGTCGTGTTCGCCATCGACCAGGGCACCAAGTACCTGGTCGTTACCCAGATGCAGCTGGGGGAGCGCATCACCGTGATCGACGGGCTGCTGTGGTGGTACTCGATTCGCAACTCGGGGGCCGCGTTCAGCATGGGCGAGAACGTGACCTGGATTTTTACCCTCGTCATGGTGGCCGCCGCGATTGTGGTGCTCTACCTGCTGCGCCGCACGCGCTCACTGTCCTGGACCCTCGCGTTGGGCGGGCTGCTCGGCGGCATCTGCGGCAACCTCTTTGACCGCCTCTTCCGCGAGCCCGGCTTCGGTTCCGGGCACGTGGTTGACTTCATCTCGGTACCGAACTTCGCCATCTTCAACGTTGCGGACTCGGCGATTTGCGTGTGCATGGCGCTCGTCGTGCTCCTAAACTTCATGGGCCTGAACCTCAACGGCACGAAGGCTCCGCAGGAGAGCGCCTCGAAGAAGGCTAAGACCCTAAAGAGCGCGGAAGCCGACGGCGAGAACACCGACGCCTAACGGTACGTCACGACGTACAGCACAGACCGCCAACCCACAGCATAGACCACAGCACAGACCGCAGCGCGAGGAGAGAATCATGAGCGAGGAAACCACCGCGGAGCGCATCAGCGCCGAATTCACCGTTGAGGACGCCCTGGCCGGCATGCGCCTGGACGCTGCCCTCGCCGGAGCCCTCGATGCGCCCCGCACCCGCACCTCCGGGTGGATTCGCGACGGGCACGTGAGCATCACCAACGGTGGGCGTGCCGTGAAGGTCGGCAAATCCTACAAGCTCTCCGCCGGAGATTTGGTCGTCGTGGACGCCCCCGCGCCGCGCGATCTGGCGGACATCCGCCCCGAGAAGGTGGACGGCTTCGGCATCGTGTACCTGGACGACGATATCGTCGTGGTGGATAAGCCCGCCGGCGTGGCGGCGCACCCCTCACCCGGCTGGCACGGCCCCACCGTGATTTCCGCGCTGATGGGGGAGGGCGTCTCCGTGGCCACCTCTGGCGCGGCCGAACGCCAGGGCATCGTGCACCGCCTGGACGTGGGCACGAGCGGCCTGATGGTCGTGGCCCGCAGCGAGCGCGCCTACACCGAGCTCAAGCGCGCCTTCAAGGAACGTACGGTCGACAAGATTTACCACACGCTGGTGCAGGGCCTGCCCGATCCGCTGCGCGGCACGATTGACGCGCCGATTGGCCGTCACCCCGGCAACGAATGGAAGTTCGCGGTGGTTGAGGGCGGCCGTAACTCCATCACCCACTACGACGTCATCGAGGCCTTCGGCCCGGCCTCCCTCGTGGAGGTGCACCTGGAGACCGGACGAACCCACCAGATTCGCGTGCACTTCTCGGCGATGCGTCACCCCTGCTGCGGCGACCTGACCTACGGTGCCGACCCGCGCTTCAGCGCCGAGCTGGGCCTGACCCGCCAGTGGTTGCACGCCCACCGTCTCAGCTTCGACCACCCTGCCACCGGTGAGCGTGTGAGCTTCACCAGCGAGTACCCGCTGGATTTGGCCTACGCGCTTGACGCCCTGCGCGAGGGCCGCGTGCAGCTCGGGTAGGTACCGCATACCTAGCTCAGTCAGAGAGCCGTCCGGGCCCCGGTACCGCACGGCTCACCCCGGGGCCGCACGGCTCACCCCGGGGCCGCACGGCTTACCCCGGGACCGCCCCGCCCCGCCGACCGTCAAACGAATCGGCCGGAACACCCCCTACACCTTCAGGAGATATCCGTGGCAACCAAAGACTTTGCGCACCTGCACGTACACACCGAGTACTCCATGCTGGACGGTGCCGCGCGCCTGGGCGACCTCTTCAGCTACGCCAAGGAGCTGGGCATGAGTTCCATGGCCACCAGCGACCACGGCTTCCTCTTCGGCGCCTTCGACTTCTGGCGCCAGGCCAAGGCCCACGACATTAAGCCCATCATCGGCGTGGAGGCGTACCTGACCCCCGGCACGCACCGCACCGACCGCTCCCGCGTGCGCTGGGGCGATGGCTCGCGCGATGACGTGTCCGGCGGTGGCGCCTACACCCACATGACCATGTGGGCTGAAACCACCGAGGGCATGCACAATCTGTTCCGTGCCTCCTCCCTCGCCTCGCTCGAGGGGCAGCTGTACAAGCCGCGCATGGACCGCGAGGTGCTGCAGACCTACTCGAAGGGACTGATTGCAACCACCGGCTGCCCCTCCGGCGAGATTCAGACCCGCCTGCGCCTGGGCCAGTTCGATGAGGCGCTGCAGGCCGCCAGCGACTTCCGCGATATCTTCGGCAAGGACAACTTCTACTGCGAGGTCATGGACCACGGCCTCGACATTGAACGCAACGTGCAGGAGGATTTGCACCGCCTGGCCAAGCAGCTGAACCTGCCTTACGTGGCCACCAACGACCTGCACTACACCCGGCAGGAAGACCACACCGCCCACGCGGCGCTGCTGTGCGTGCAGTCCGGATCGACCCTGACCGACCCCAAGCGCTTCAAGTTCGACGCGGATAACTTCTACCTGCGCTCGCCCGAGGAAATGTACTCCATTTTTGGTGACATTCCCGGCGCCTGCGAGAACACCCTCGAAATTGCCGAGCGCTGCAACGTGGAGTTCAACACCAAGGCAAACTACATGCCGAACTTCCCCGTGCCCGAGGGCGAGAACGAGGAATCCTGGTTCGTGAAGGAGGTCGAGAAGGGCCTGCACTACCGATTCCCGCAGGGTATTCCCGATAGGGTGCGCAAGCAGGCCGAGTACGAGGTGGGGGTCATTACCTCCATGGGCTTCCCCGGCTACTTCCTGGTCGTGGCGGACTTCATCAACTGGGCCAAGCGCAACGGTATTCGCGTGGGCCCTGGCCGTGGTTCGGGTGCGGGCTCGATGGTGGCGTACGCGATGCGCATCACCGAGCTGAA
Organism: Rothia mucilaginosa; assembly: GCF_001061665.1. Lineage (GTDB taxonomy): Bacteria > Actinomycetota > Actinomycetes > Actinomycetales > Micrococcaceae > Rothia > Rothia mucilaginosa_A. The sequence goes on from NZ_JVSP01000005.1 coordinate 86,346, forward strand.
CCCGCTCGACCACGACCTGATTTTCGAGCGATTCCTTAACCCCGACCGCGTCTCCATGCCCGACTTCGATGTGGACTTCGACGATCGTCGCCGCGGCGAGGTCATCGACTACGTGACCGATAAATACGGCGAGGACAAGGTCGCGCAGATCGTCACCTTCGGCACCATTAAGGCGAAGCAGGCGCTCAAGGACGCCTCCCGCGTGATGGACCAGCCGTACTCGGTGGGCGAGCGCCTGACCAAGGCGATGCCGCCGGACGTCATGGGTAAGAACATCGCCCTGGCGAACGTGTACAACGAAGAGGATAAGCGCTACGCCGAGGCCGCCGACCTACGCGCCCTCATCGAGGATCCGGTCGATAAGGTTTACGGCCAGGTGTTCGAAACCGCGAAGGGCTTGGAGGGCCTGAAGCGTCAGTGGGGCGTGCACGCCGCGGGCGTGATTATGTCCAGCAAGAACCTGGTGGACGTGATTCCCGTGATGCGCCGCGAGGCTGACGGCCAGGTCATCACCCAGTTCGATTACCCCACCTGCGAGGGCCTGGGCCTGATCAAGATGGACTTCCTGGGTCTGCGTAACCTGACGATTATTTCCGATGCCATCGAGAACATTAAGAACAACCGAGGCATCGACCTGGAGCTGGAGTCCCTCTCGCTGGACGATCCGGAATCCTACCGTCTGCTGGCCCGAGGCGACACCCTCGGCGTGTTCCAGCTCGACGGCGGCCCCATGCGCGCGCTGCTCAAGCTCATGGAGCCCGAGGAATTCGAGCACATTTCGGCAGTGCTCGCGCTCTACCGACCCGGCCCGATGGGTGCGAACTCGCACACCAACTACGCGCTGCGTAAGAACGGCAAGCAAGAGATCGAGCCGATTCACCCCGAGCTGGCCGAGCCGCTCAAGGACATCCTCGACACCACCTACGGCCTGATCGTGTATCAGGAGCAGGTGATGGCGATTGCCCAGAAGGTCGCGAACTACACGCTCGGTGAGGCAGACCTGCTGCGCCGTGCGATGGGTAAGAAGAAGAAGGCGGAGCTGGATAAGCAGTACGCCACCTTCCACGACGGCATGATTTCTAACGGCTACTCCGAGGGCGCCGTGAAGGCCCTCTGGGATATTCTGCTGCCCTTCTCGGACTACGCGTTCAACAAGGCGCACACCGCCGCATACGGCCTGGTGTCTTACTGGACGGCCTACCTGAAGGCGCACTACCCGCAGGAGTACATGGCCGCGCTGCTGACCAGCGTGGGCGATAACAAGGACAAGCTCGCGCTGTACCTGAACGAGTGCCGCGCCATGGGCATCACCGTGCTCGCCCCGGACGTCAACGAATCCGCCCTGACCTTCACCCCCGTGGGTGAGGATATCCGCTTCGGCATGGGCGCAATCCGCAACGTGGGCGCGAACGTGGTCGAGGGCATGGTCGCCGCCCGCGAGGAGAAGGGCCGCTACGAGTCCTTCAACGACTTCCTGAAGAAGGTGCCGCTACAGGTGTGCAACAAGCGCACCATCGAATCGCTCATCAAGGCGGGTGCCTTCGACGACCTGGGCCACACCCGCCGCTCGCTGTCCCTCATCCACGAGGCGGCGGTGGATGCGGCCGTGGCCGTCAAGCGTAAGGAGGCGGCGGGCCAGTTCGACCTCTTCGGCTCCCTCGGCATGGACGACGCCCTGGGCGACGAGCTGACCGTGACCATCCCGGACGTGCCCGAATGGGACCGCCGCGAGAAGCTGAACTTCGAACGCGATATGCTGGGCCTGTACGTTTCGGACCACCCGCTGCGCGGCCTGGAGCGCGCCCTCTCGGATGCCGCCTCGCACTCGGTGCACGACATCATCAGCGAGGACTCGCACGTGCGCGACGGCGAAACCGTCACGATTGCCGGCATGCTGACCGGCGTTTCGCGCCGCATCGCCAAGTCCAGCGGTAACCAGTACGCCTCGGTGGAGCTGGAGGACCCCTCGGGCGCGACCATCACGGTCATGTTCTTCTCCCGCGCCTACGAGACGATGGGGGCCGCCCTGGCGGACGACCTCATCTGCTCGATTCGTGGCCGCGTGCAGCGCCGCGACGACGGCAGCGTGAACATGAGCGCCCAGGAACTGCAGATCCTGGAAATCAGCGATGACGGCCGCGCCGCACCCATCACGATTGCGGTGCCCGAGTACCTGGTGACCGAGGCGAAGCTGCGCGAGCTGAAGGAGACCCTGCGCGACCACAAGGGTACTGCGGACGTGCGCATGCTCATCCGTACCCGCGATAAGGAACAGCTGGTGCTTCTGGATTCGAGCGTGCGCGTGGAGCCGAACCCGAGCCTCTTCGGCGAAATCAAGACGATTTTCGGCCCGAGCTGTATTCGTCGCTAAAAGAAGAAGACCTCCGCGAGGGGCGGGCAACGCTCAGGGCGGATTCCGAACGTTCTTAAACGTTGGAGTCCACCCTGAGCGTATATTTGCGTATATTCAACGTCACTATTCGGCTCAACCGCCGTCTATCGCGTTAGAATGGGTATAAATATTCTTGAGCGCTGTATATACGGGCGCCACACCGAGCGCCCAGCCAAGGAGAAACGCATGTACTGCCCCTATTGCAAGCACACCGATTCGCGCGTTGTCGACTCCCGCACCACCGATGACGGCGCCGCCATTCGCCGTCGCCGTCAGTGCACCTCCTGCGCTCGCCGCTTTACCACGGTCGAAACCACCACCATTTCGGTGATTAAGCGTTCGGGCGTGACCGAGCCCTTCGACCGCTCCAAGATTGCCGCCGGCGTGCGCAAGGCCTGCCAGGGCCGCCCCGTGGGGGAGGACGACCTCGCCAAGCTGGCCCAGGAGGTCGAGGAGCTGATTCGTGCCCGCGGCCTGGCGGAAATTAACGCTCACGAGGTGGGCCTGACCATTCTGGAGCCGCTGTCGAAGCTGGACGCGGTCGCCTACCTGCGTTTCGCGAGCGTGTACCAGGCCTTCGAGAACCTTGAGGACTTTGAAGAGGCAATTGCCCGTCTGCGTGAGGACCGCATTAACCCGTAGCGCAGAGTAGCGCCGAGACTTCAAGAGACGCAACAGAAGGGGCCGCCTTCCGAATGATTCGGAAGGCGGCCCCTTCTGTACGTATGTGAAGCGCTATCCGAGGCGGATGGCAGGAAGCAAACTCTTATGCTTCGCCGCGGCGCTGACGCGGCCGCGGGTGGGTTGAGGAGACCTTACGCCTCGCCGCGGCGCTTACGCTCGGGCAGCATACCGCCGGCCCACAGCGCGGCACCCACAATACCCGCGTTGTTACGCAGGGCAGCCATGACCATGGGGGTACGAATCTGATCCTCAAAGTAGGGCATGAACTTCTCCGGGTTCTTGGAGATGCCGCCGCCAATGATGAACAGGTCGGGGGAGAAGAGCATCTGAACGTGCTCGAAGTAGCGGTACAGGCGCTTGCCGTACTTCTTCCAGGACAGTTCGTGCACCTCGCGGGCGCGGGCAGAAGCCTGAGACTCGGCGTTGTGGCCGTCAATCTCCAGGTGACCCAGCTCGGTGTTGGGGATCAGCACGCCGTCGTTGATGAGGGCGGAGCCGATGCCGGTACCCAGGGTGATGACAGCGATCAGGCCGTCACGGTTACGGCCCTGACCGTAGGTTGCCTCAGCCAGACCGGCTGCGTCAGCGTCGTTGAGGCCGTAGACGGTGCGGCCGCCCAGCGCCTCGCTCATGACCTGCTCCAGGTCGGTGTTAATCCAGGAGTCGTCCACGTTCGCTGCGGAGAAAACCATGCCGTTCTTCACCACTGCGGGGAAGTCGATGCCGACGGCCGACTCGGGATCCGGTGCCAGGTCGCGGCTCTGCAGCTCATCGACTACGCGGCGTACGACCTCAGCCACAGCCTCGGGGGTTGCGGGCTTGGGGGTGTCGATGCGGAAGCGGTCGGACACGAGGTCGCCGGTGCGCAGGTCAACGATGCCGCCCTTAATGCCGGTGCCTCCAATGTCCACACCAATCTGCAGGTCCTTGGGGGTGGGGGCGGGCAGCTCGGTGATGACGCCGGGCTCGGCGTAGTTAGCCATGATTTCCCTTTCTGTCCTCCGCGCTCGCGGAGGCACGTGTCTGTGATAACGAGTGATAATGAATCGATTCGGCGCGTTCGCCGAAAGAACTGGGCTGACCTAGGGGAGGGTCAGGATATCCGCGCCGTCGGCGGTCACCACGAGGGTGTGCTCAAACTGGGCGGTGCGCTTGCGGTCGCGGGTGACGACGGTCCAGTCGTCATCCCACAGATCCCACTGGATGGTGCCGAGGGTGAGCATGGGCTCGATCGTGAAAATCATGCCCTCGCGAATCTCGGTGTCGTAGGCGGGGGCCGCATCGTAGTGGGGGATGATGAGGCCCGAGTGGAACTCACGACCCACGCCGTGACCGGTGTAGTCGCGGACAACACCGTAACCGAAGCGGGCGGCGTACTTCTCGATGACGCGGCCGATGACGTTCACCTGGCGGCCGGGCTTCACAGCCTTAATCGCGCGGTTGAGAGCCTCCTCGGTGCGCTCGACCAGCAGTCGGGACTCCTCGTCCACGTTGCCGATGAGCAGGGTCTTGTTGGTATCGCCGTGCATGCCGTCCAGGTACGCGGTCACATCCAGGTTGAGGATATCGCCGTCCTCCAACACCGTGGTGTCCGGAATACCGTGGCAGATGACCTCGTTCAGGGAGGTGCACACGGACTTGGGGTAGCCGCGGTAATCCACGGTCGAGGGGTAGGCGCCGTGATCGCAGATGTACTCGTGGACCAGCACGTCAATCTCGTCGGTGGTGGTGCCGGGCACGCAAATCTTGGATGCTTCAACGATGGCGCCGGCGGCAATCTTGCCGGCGGCGCGGACCCGCTCAACTTCCTCGGGGGTGTACATGTTCGAGTCGTTACCCTCGTTGGCGGTGGGCTTACCCACGTACTCGGGGCGAACAATGTGCGAGGGGACCGGGCGCATCGGGCTGACGCGTCCGGGGGTCAGGCAACCGACGGGTGCGTGACCGGGTTCGGCGGGCAGGTTGTGCGAAGTATTCTTTTTGGTTGAAGACATAGCTTCATCTTACCGGGCTTAGGGGGTATCTGTCCGGTGCGGGGACGCGGAAAATCGGGCGAACCGAAACCCGTACCTTTTTCCCAGATTGTGAATAAAATTTCACGGCTGCCGGCGCCGGGACAGGGAACTAAGGAGAGGCCACGGAAGCACGGTGCGTGAGGCCGCCCCTGCTTCGTTGCTACACGCGTACGCGTGTGAGATGCTAGACATACTGACTCAATACCGTCGAAGGAGCACCATGAGCAAGAACCACCTGGGCGAAGCCATCGAATCGGCAGTCGAAAAGACCCTGAACGCCGCCACCGAAGCTACCAGCCCCCGGGGCGAAGAGTACTGGTACAACCTCGCCACCGGTGAGGTTGAGCGCGGCCAGCAGAGCGCCGTGACCTCCCTCTGGGGCCCCTTTAAAACCTACGAGGAGGCGGCACACGCCATGGACCGCGCCCGCGAACGCAACGAGGCGTGGGACAAGGACGGCGGCCTGCTCTAAAACGCAGCTCCACCCCTCAAACGCTCGGGTTCTTGAACGTCCCGGGCGCTTGCACCTAGCAGAAGACCCCCGAACCCGGAAACACCGGGTACGGGGGTCTTTCTTCTAAAGCTTTCTAAACCTCAAGCCTACTCAAAGGTGTGCTCGGCCGCCGGGAACTCGCCCGAACGCACCTGATCGCGGTAGGCGCGGGCGGCGTCCTCCATGACCTTGCCGATCTGCGCGAACTGCTTCACGAAGCGCGGCACGCGGCCCTCGCGCAGGCCCATCATGTCCTGCCAGACCAGCACCTGACCGGTCGTCACGTTCGACGCACCAATACCGATGGTCGGCACCGCGCCCACGGCCTCATCCACACGGCGCGCAACCTCCGCGGTCACCATTTCCATGAGCACGCAGAACGCGCCGGCCTCAGCCAGGGCAACGGCATCCGCAAGGACGCGCTCGGCGGCCTCGCCGCGACCCTGCACGCGGAAGCCGCCCAGGGCGTGCTCCGACTGCGGGGTGAAACCGACGTGAGCCACCACCGGAATACCGGTGCGCACCAGGGCGCGAATCCACTCGGTCATCGAGGCATCCGCCTCAATCTTGACCGCGTGCGCGCCGCCCTCCTTCATGAGGCGAACCGCGCTCGCCACCGCCTGCTGCGGCGACTGCTCGTAGGAACCGAACGGCAGGTCTGCGACCACCATGGCGCGGGAGGCACCGCGAGAAACCGCTGCGACCAGCGGAATCATTTCGTCCAGGGTAATGGTCAGGGTCGATTCGTAACCGAGCACCACGTTCGCCGCGGAATCACCCACCAGCAGCATGTCGATGCCGGCACGGTCAAAGACCTGGGCCGTCAGAGCGTCATAGCAGGTCAGCATGGAGAATTTCTGCCCGGCCGCCTTCGCCTGCGCCAGGTGCACGGTGCGCACCTTCTTGACGGTATCGAGGTCAAAAGGTTTCTGCGCGCCGGAAGCAGCAGGGGCGGATGCGGAGGTAGCGGCGGGCTGTGCCGCGTAGGGCGAAGAGATCTCGGAAGAACGCTCAGTAGTCATGCTGACTATTCTAACCCTGTGCGGCCTCAACCTAGCGCACCGCTCACCGTGCAGGAACCACGCCTAGTTCCAGATGAGGTTGATGTAGTAGGTCGGGAACGATGCATTCGTGTTCTTGCGCAGAAGCTCCGGAATGGCGAGGGCGGCCTCCTCAAACTCGCGCGGCAAATCGCGCTGAAGGAGCGCCTGCTGCACCATGGCATCCCAGTAGACCTGCATGACCGAGTAGTTGCAGACCTCCTGCACCACGTCCGCGGCGTACGATTCCCACGCCTTCAACGCTTCATCCTCCGGACCGAAGAACCCCTCGTAGCCCTGAGAGAGGCCCTTATCGCAGGCGCTCACCGCGTTCTTCGAGTACTGCAGCCAGTAGCTGCGGCTCAGCTCATCCGAACTGTTGAACGTAAATGCCTCATAGTCTGCCTTCAGCAGGGCGTAAGATGCCTGAATCGAACCGGCCAGCGGGGCGTGCGAGGAGAAGACAATAACGTCCAGAAGGGCGGCGATGTACTCCATCTGCGCCTTCTCGTGGGCCATGCCGGAGGGCCGCACCGACTGCGCGTAAAGCTGCACGAGGGCGTCCACGGAATTCACGAAGCGCTGAACGTCGGCCGTAGCCTTCACCATCAGATTCAGTAGGCGCTGAACACGCTGGTAGTCTTCGGCTACCTGCGAGAACAGACCGTAGGGCAGCACGCCTCGCTCCGAGGCCACCGCCGCCAGCACCTGGGCCGTCAAGCGCTGACTCTCCGCTTCAGCCCTCGCCACGCTCAGCAGTAGGGCACCACAATAGGCCAAAGCACGGCGATCCACGAGCTGGGGCTGCTGCTGATGCAGCGGCAGAAGGCGCTCGTGAATCTGCCGGAAAATCGCGCTCTGCGCCAGGGCCTTCTGGCCCAGCTCCCCGGCCTTCAGGCGCACGGTATTCGCCGAGAAATCGCGCGGGGTAAAACGGCGGGCGTCCTCGGCGGCAAAGGGCGAATAGGGGCGGCCCATCAGCGGCTGCAGCAGCGACATCGTGGTAAACAGCGAGAAACGGGCCGATACCGGGTACAGAGAATCTGGGTAGCTCGGCGCATCCACCGCGTTCACTCGCTCCGTGCACAGCGTCAGCCAGGTCTGCTCCACCGACTTCGGCGAATAGGCAGGTGTGCCGATGCCAAGGATGCTCTCACCAAAGGCCTCCGAGGGAATCTTGCCGGGGTTCATCTGGCGCAGCTGCATCTGAGCCAGCGCCAGCTCCACCGTGTAGTTCGTGCGGCGCTTCTTGCCCGCCTCATCAAGATTCTGGAAAGGACGCACCGCCGCAATCTTTTGGGCGCGCGCCTGAGTATGCAGCTCCTTGTTCATCGCGAATTGCTGCGGGTTGCGCTGAATCATTTTCGACACCGCGTAGGCGCTTTTCCCGTTCAGCTTCTCACGGCGCTGAGCACCCTCGGCCGAGAGCGCGTCGTACTTGCCGCGCGTCGCCTGCACGTAGCAGGAGCGAATCAGCTGAAGGGGCAGGAAGAAGAACGCAAACTTCCACGACCAGGTGAAGAGAACAATGGGGATCACGGCGCTTGACCCGACGCGACCCGTGTAACCGAGCCAATAGAGCTCCACGGCCGCACCAATCAGCGCGAACAGCGCCACGGTACGAGTCTTAAACGCGATGCGGGAGGGCCGATCCAGCAGGTAGGTCGTGCCGCCAGACTTGTTGTTCCTCATGACCAGCGGGCCAAACGCGGCAATCACCATGAGGCAGGCCAGGTAGATGACGAAGAAAACAATCGGTGCCGCGACCAGCAACAGCCACTCTAAACCGGTGGGATCGGCACCCACGATGCCGGCCGCCAGCGGAATCTGCGCGACTGAAGAGAGAGGAAGGGAATGTAGCATACGTCCATTATGGCAAGGGGAACGTGGGGGCACCGCGCGGACGGTCATTTGCCGGTATTTCGGACGAGCCCCGAAGGGGAAAGCCGGAAGAGACGGGCCGAACGGGGGAGGGGAGCGCACGAGGCACCGGGCCTTGACTGGAGAGCCCCGCTACGAGAATTTACACAAACGAAACCTCGCGCCCGCCCCTTACGCCGCCGAACCCGATAGGCTAGAGAGACAAGGAACAGACACCCGGTGCTCGCACCCCGCAAGGATGCGCCCCGACGCACCGGCACCCCAAGCGAGAGGCCACCCATGGACCGCCAACAGGAATTCGTACTGCGCACCATCGAAGAACGCGACATCCGCTTTATCCGCCTCTGGTTCACCGACGTAGTGGGAACCCTTAAATCCGTCGCGCTCGCACCCGCCGAGGTTGAAAGCGCCTTCGACGAGGGCCTGGGCTTTGACGGCTCCTCCATCGAGGGTTTCTCCCGCGTCTACGAATCCGACATGCTACTGCAGCCCGATCCCTCCACCTTCCAGATTCTGCCCTGGCGTGGTGAGGAAGACATCACCTCCCGCATGTTCTGCGATGTGCTCACCCCCGACGGCGAAGTCAGCGCCTCTGACACTCGCGGTGTGCTCAAGCGCGTGCTCAACAAGGCCGCCGAGATGGGCTTCACCTGCTACACCTCGCCCGAAATCGAGTTCTACCTGCTGGAGTCCTCCAAGCTCGGCGCCGACGGCTTCCCCGTGCCCGTGGACCACGAATCCTACTTCGACCACACCCCCGGCGGCATCGTGCAGGAATTCCGCCGCAAGGCCGTGACCATGCTCGAAGAGGTCGGCATCTCCGTGGAATTCAGCCACCACGAAACCGGCCCCGGCCAGAACGAAATCGACCTGCGCCACGCCGACGCCCTGCAGACCGCGGACAACGTCATGACCTTCCGCACCGTCGTCAAGGAGGTCGCCTACTCGCAGGGCATGTACGCCACCTTCATGCCCAAGCCCTTCACCAAGTACGCCGGCAGCGGCATGCACACCCACTTCTCCCTCTTCGAGGGCGACACCAACGCCTTCTTCGAGGCTGGCGCCGAGTACCAGCTCTCCAAGACCGCGCGCCACTTTATCGCGGGCATCCTCAAGCACGCCCCCGAGTTCACCTCGGTGACCAACCAGTTCATCAACTCTTACAAGCGCCTCTGGGGCGGCGGCGAGGCACCCTCCTACGTCTCCTGGGGCCACAACAACCGCTCCGCCCTCGTGCGCGTGCCCCTGTACAAGCCGAACAAGATGCAGTCCGCCCGCATCGAGTACCGCGGTCTCGATTCGGCCTCCAACCCCTACCTGGCCTACGCCGTGATCCTGGCTGCCGGTCTGAAGGGTATCGAAAACGAGTACCCGCTCATGCCCGCCGTGACCGAGGACCTCGCCGCGATGACCAACGCCGAGCGTCGCGCGATGGGCTACAACCCGCTGCCCGCATCCCTGCGCGAGGCCATTAACATCACCGAGGAATCCGAATTCATGGCGGAGGTCCTGGGCGAGCAGGTCTTCGACCACTTCCTGCGCAACAAGCGTGCCGACTGGGATCTGTACCAGGCGCAGGTGACCCCCTACGAGCTCAAGTACAACCTCGGAATCCTCTAAATTGAGTGACTGCTGACGGATCAGGGCGGTACCCGCTACCGGTGACGTACCGGCGGGTACCGCCCGCAGGCCTATCAGCTGCACCTATCAGCTTCACTTTTCGCTGCCGATTTTTACCGCCGAATCTTTACTCCCCACCCCACGGATTTCTACCCACAGTTCTCACGCTATGACTGACAGCTCACACTACCCGCCCACCGGGCTGATTCGCATCGTCGACCCGGCCAAGGAACCCAAACCCATCAGCGATATCGCCCCCGAGGTACTCGACGAAGCCCAGCGCGCCGAAGCCGAACGCAAGGCCCAGCTACGCCTGCGCACCCGCATGATTGCCGCGGGCTTCCACGACCCCTCCAAAGCCGAACGCTGGCTCAACGCCCCCGAGCTGGCCTCGGTCTCGCAGGATGCGCTCCTGAGCGGCCTGCGCCTCTCGCCCTCCCCGGACACCGCGCTACCGGCCCTCGTACGCCTCATCGAGAAGCACCCGGCAGTGGCCGAGCGCGCCAACCGCGGCGAAGAAGAATTCGGCATGTACCGCATACTCGGCGCCTCCCAGGCGATTGGTGATTTCCTCTACCGCCGCCCCGAGCTCATCGACCCGCTCTTCGACACGCAGGTGTACCCGGCCGAGAGCGCTCTGATTCGCTCCCAGCATCCGGCCTCGATTCTGCCGGAGACCGACGGGGAATTCCTAACCCCCATCGCTCCGCTGGACACCCCCTACCGCCACGATATCCTCACCGCCCTGGGCGCCGACCCGCACGCGGAGCGTCCGCGCGCGGCCGCCGAACAGACCGGCAAGGACGGCTACGTGACCCTGCGCGTGGCCTACCGGGCCGCCCTAGCGCGCATCGCCATGATTGACGTGTGCTGCGAAGACCCGGTAGAGATGATGCCGACCATCGGCCGCCACCTCGCCGATTTGGCCGCCGCCGCGCTGGAGGGTGCGCTCGCCATCGCGCGCACCGAGGTGGCGGAGGGGCTGGGCCCGGGCCTGGCGGCTCCTCGCCGCGGTGAGGCTGTGGACGCCCTGGACCTGGCGATTATCGGCATGGGCAAGTGCGGTGCCCGCGAGCTGAACTACATCTCCGACGTCGACGTGGTGTACGTGGTTGCGCCCGTTGAACCCGGTACTGCACCTGCCGCCGCGCCCAATACCGGTGCGGAGGGGGAGAGCGCCCCGCTCAAGCTCACCGAGAACGAGTGCGTCACCATCGGTACGGAACTCGTGCACGCCCTCACCCGCGCCATCATGGGCCCCGCGCCCGAGCCCGCCCTCTGGGAGGTCGACGCGAACCTACGCCCCGAGGGCAAGGACGGCCCGCTCGTTCGCACTGTCGAATCCTACGTTCAGTACTACAAACGCTGGGCGGAAAACTGGGAGTTCCAGGCGCTTCTCAAGGCGCGTCCCATCGCCGGTTCGGCGCAGCTGGGCGCCCGCTACACCCGTGCGATTGACCCCTTCGTCTGGGAGTCTGCCGCCCGTGAATCCTTCGTGGAATCCGTGCAGGCCATGCGAGCCCGCGTGACCGACAATATCCCCTCGCACCAGGTGGACCGCCAGATTAAGCTGGGCCCGGGCGGCCTGCGCGATATCGAGTTCACCGTGCAGCTGCTACAGCTCGTGCACGGCCGCACCGACCCCGCTGTGCGCACCAAGTCCACGGTGGATTCTCTCGCGGCGCTGACCGCCGTCAGCTACATCAGCCGCACCGACGCCGAGGCGTTCAGCCGCGACTACAAGAAGCTGCGCGTGCTGGAGCACCGCATCCAGCTGCAGCAGCTGCGCCGCACCCACCTGATGCCCGAGAAGGAAGCTGAACAGCGCGCCCTGGCCCGCTCGATTCTCTCTCCGGAACGCAACGGCACGCTCTCTGCCGAGCAGATGCTCAAGGCCTGGCAGAAAATTAAACGGAACGTCCGTTCGCTCCACGAGCGAATCTTCTTCCGCCCGCTGCTCGCCGCCGTCTCCACGCTCAGCCGCGACGAGGTGGTCCTCAGCGAACAGGCGGCACAGGACCGTCTGGCCGCCCTCGGCTACCGCGACCCGCGCGGGGCCATGCGCCACATCAAGGCCCTCACCACGGGACTTTCGCGCAGTGCAGATATTCAGCGGCACCTCATGCCCGTGCTGCTGGGCTGGTTCGCCCGCGGTGTGGACGCGGACGCCGGCCTGCTCGGATTCCGCATCGTTTCCGAGTCGCTCGGTAGCACCAGCTGGTACCTGCGCATGCTCCGCGACTCGCCGGCCGCCGCTGAGCGCCTGAGCCAACTACTCTCCAGCTCGCGCCTCATGACCGACCTGCTGGAGGATGCCTCCGCCTCCATCGCCTGGCTGGACAAGGTCGACGACCTCAAACCGCTGGGGGAGGAGGCCCTCGAATCCGAGATTTCCTCGTTGCTGGCGCGCCACGAGGACGCCGCCGAGGCGATGCGCGCCGTGCGCTATCTGCGCCGCCGCGAAACCCTGCGCACCGCCATGGGCTGGGCGCTGGGCATCGTCGACATCGAGGACACCTGCGCCGGCCTGGCCGCCATCGACGAGTGCACGATTGACGCGGCGCTGCGGATTGCTCTGCGCGAGCTCCAGAGCACCGCGGAAGAATCCGAAGCCGGGGAGACGGCGGGGGAGCAACTACTCACTCGCATCGCCATCATCGGCATGGGTCGCCTGGGCGGGGCCGAGAACGGCTTCGGCTCTGACGCGGATGTCATGTTCGTACATGAACCTCTCGAAGGGGTCGACGAGGACGCCGCGCAGGAACAGGCCGCGCGCATCGTGAACCGCACCCTCGCCCTGCTCAAGCAGCCCGTCAAGCCCCCGATTCGCGCCGAACGCCCCCTCGAAGTGGACGCCGACCTGCGCCCCGAAGGCAAGCAGGGTGCCATCGTGCGATCGTTGGACTCCTACCGCTCCTACTACGAGCGTTGGGCCGAAACCTGGGAGTTCCAGGCGCTCACCCGCGCCCGCCCCATCGGCGGCGACCCACAGCTCGGCGAGGCCTTCGTGGAGCTCATCGACCCGTACCGCTACCCGGCAACCTTCACGCCCGAGCAGGTGCAGCAGATTCGCCGCATGAAGGCGCGCGTGGAGAACGAACGCATGCCTCACGGCGCCGACCGCACCCGCCAGCTCAAGCTGGGCCGCGGCGGCCTGTCGGACGTTGAGTGGCTCGTGCAGCTGCTGCAGCTGCGGCACGCGCACGCGGTGCCGGGCCTGCGCACCACCTCCACGCTGAAAGCGTTGGATGCGGCGGTCGAGGCGGGCCTGGTCACCGCCGAGGACGCCGAGGTGCTCAGCGGCGCATGGTTGCTCGCCACGAAGATTCGCGGCGGCAACGTGCTACGCGGCGTGCGCCAATCCGACACCCTGCCCTCGGGTCGCGCCGACCTTGAGGCCATCGCGCGCTGGTGCGGATACCCCGCCGGCAGCGCCCGCGCCCTCGAAGAGGACTACCTGCGCCAGACCCGCAACGCCCGCAAGGTCTACGAGCGGCTCTTCTTTGACGAGGCCTAGAAAGGAACGAATCCTAGAAAAACCAGCCTGATATTTTCGTTGCTGCGGTTTTCATATGGGAGGGGCGAGGAATCAAAATTGGTTCCTCGCCCCTTTTACGCGCCCCGCAGAAGTCTTTCGAGGTGACAGAATTTTCCGCGAGTGTTCCGCATCGAGTGTTGGTGAGGGCAGAACGGCTCCGGCCTCGAAATGCATAAATGTGACTGGCGCCATGAAAATAAATTTTGTTGACCCCCGTCGAAAATGAGTCAAAATGCCCTGTTTTAGCCCGGAATTTCGCGGAACGCGGGGTGTTGTGCGAAGGATTTGGCAAACACTCAAAAACCCCGTATAGTATTTACCTGTCAGCACGACGGAGCGAAAAACTCCAACGGAATGATTCAAATTGAATACGCTGATATGCGGTTGTAGCTCAGTTGGTAGAGCACCACCTTGCCAAGGTGGATGTCGCGAGTTCAAGTCTCGTCAACCGCTCGTAAGGACTCCAAGAGTTCGAACGCGTTCCCCTCGGGGAGCGTATGCGGTGAGGTGGTCGAGTGGTTAGGCAGCGGCCTGCAAAGCCGTGTACGCGGGTTCGAATCCCGTCCTCACCTCGCAACAAAACATCCGTTTTGTGAGCGCGATTGGCGCAGCGGTAGCGCGCTTCCCTGACACGGAAGAGGTCACTGGTTCGATCCCAGTATCGCGCACAAAGGAAAACCCCTTAGCTTTACGGCTAAGGGGTTTTGTGTTTAACTTTTTAGTTTCTTTGTTTGCGGAGGGACGGTGCTCCTCAGCTGACTTGTGTTTGTTCTGGAGGCGGTGCTCCGTATATTTCCTCCGCGCCGTCGCAGGGAACCCGCCCTCGCTTCGCTTCGGGCACCCTGAGGGCGCTTCCGGAAAATACGCTCACCCCGCTCCGTGTCCCCGATGTTACGACGGAGGGCACCATCCCTCCGCCCGCATGTAAAACACTCAGCTCCAGTTCCGTAAAAGGGCTAGGCTTGTGTGCGCGATACCGGCATAACGAACTTATGGGGGAGGGGCTGTCGCCTTCTCAGCCTTTTGCTGGCTCCGCCAAGCCTGTTTTGTGACGCTCGCCCCGCTCCGTGTCCCCGATATCACGACGGAGGGCACCATCCCTCCGCCCCGTAGGAAAAACACTCGACCCCGGTTCAGTAAGGGCAGGGCTTGTGTGCGCGATACCGGTATAACGAACTTAAGGGGGAGGGGCTGTCGCCTTTCTCAGTCTTCTGCTGGCTCTGCCGGGTCTACATTTGTAGGGCGTGCATCTTACACACTTCCTCCGCGCCGTCGCAGGGAACCCGCCCTCGCTTCGCTTCGGGCACCCTGAGGGCGCTTCCGGAAGGTGTAAGTCTGCCGCCGAATCTCTTCAATCGCTCACCGATACGACCAAAAGCTTTGCGCACCGCCCCTACCTCCGATACCCTAATGGAGGAAATCTACACTCACAGATACACCGCCGTATCGCAAAGGAACACCCGTGAAATCCTTCCTCAAAGGGTTCGGCATCTTCTTCGCCGTATGCCTCGTCTTCTCCCTCTGGTACGTCATCCTCGGCGCCTTCATCATCGTGCTCATCCTGGGCATCATCCTAACCATCCGCAAAAACCGGTACTTCGCATCCCCCGAATTCCAGATGCACCGGCAACGCACCGCCACGCTCGCCAGTGAATACAACGAAATCGCCAGCTACGTGCACGACATCTACACTCGCGGAATCTACGAACTCGGCACCTCCACCAACGGTATGTACGGTCACCTCGCCACCGTCGAGGCTCAGCAACCCAAAACCTGGCAGACGCTGCTGCGGAAGAAAACTGATGAACGTCCCCCGCACATCTATAAATCCTCTGAACAGGTCGTTCTCGAAGCTGAACGGGATCCCATCGGCAGCCTCACCAAGTACTTCCACATCGAAGCCGATCTGCAAACCCTCAAAGACGTGCAGCGCCTCTCCGACGATATCGCGCGCCTCGAAACCGCCGTCGACAACGTGCGACGCCGCGAAGACGACATGATCGCACACATCAACCCGCCCCCGTTCATCATCAAGCAGTACGCCGACGAGTTCTGGAAAAAACTCAACGTCTACCACGTGGGGCTGAGCGTGCCGTACCCCGTCTACCGATTCGAATACACCTCAGCAGATGGTAAAGAAAACCGTGCCGTCACCGTCACCCTCGACACTCCGACCCTAGACGCGCTCTCGGAAACTCTCGAACGCAAAATACGCTGGGCATGGCCCGAAGGCGGCGAACGCACCCTCATGACCGCGCAGCTACGCCAACGCATCAAAGAACGCGACAACTACACCTGCCAAAACCCCGGATGCGGCAACTCCATCATGCGTGAACGAATCCTCGTCCTGGAGGTTGTTCACAAGGTTCCGCTGTCTAACGGCGGCAATAATGAGCCCGAGAACCTGCAGACCCTCTGCTGGCGTTGCGTGCGCGGACGGAACCTGCGGCTCGCATAAAGCCGCGCCTTCCGAAAGCGACATCAGGGTGCCCGCCCGGGCGCTCTCCGCAGCGAAGCAAGGAAGAGCGGAGCGTCCGGGTGCGGCGGGTTCCCCTGCAGGAGCGCAGGAAGAGGGTGGCGCGAGGCAGCCAAGAGCTCCCATACTGTGCTCGAGCTAGGGGTTTATGTTAAGGCTGAGGTTAAGGGTATTCTTTTGAACGGCGCCGAGTTTCTTTCCAAAGCAAGCAATTCGATGCTTGCTTGGATTCAGATACCGTCGCGCCGCACACCACCTAATATTTTCCTCATCCTAAAGGGCATACCATGTCTTCATCCCTGACCCGCCGCAAGCTTGTCGCGGGCGTAGCCTGGGCGGCACCGGTCGTCGCGGCATCGGCAACCGTTCCGTCCTACGCGGCATCCGTTGCCGCAGACTGTACCCTGGCGGCCAGCCCTGCCTACAGCATCTCTGGCACCGACGAGGGCGCCAAGACCGTCAAGACATTCACCGTCCCCAACAACGTCTACAAGCTCCGCTTCGAGCTGGTTGGCGGCGCGGGCGGTACCAACAACCGCATGACCCCGGCGGGTTCCGGCGCGAAGGTCACCGGCGTTGTTGCGGTTACCCCCGGATCCACCGTGCAGATCGTGGCAGCTGCGGGCGGCATCGGCGACGGTTCGCTCACCCCCACGGCCGGCGGCGAAGGCTACGGCAACGGCGGCTCCGTGCCCGCCTACACCATCCCCGCCAGCGTCACCGCGCAGGTGGACGCAAAGTACGCTGACCCGGCAAACTCCAAGAGCCAGGTCTACGCCGCATCCGGCGGCGGCTCCTCCGCACTGCTCATTGACGGCACCGTGGTTGCTGTCGCCGGCGGCGGTGGCGGCGCGGGCATGACCAGCTCCGGCGTGTCCTACGCGGACCCCTGGTACTCCAACCTCGACGGCCAGATCGATGCCGGCGTGGCGGCCCTCGGCTCGGATGCATCTCCGCAGTTCGACGCAGCGGGTAGCGCCTCCGCGGCGGCAGGCTCCAACGGCACCCCCGGCTACGAAATCTACAAGGCTGAACGCTCCAAGGTGCTGACCTACAACTCCGGTTTCGGCGGCGCAGCGGGCGTGGGCGGTGCAGGCGGCGCGGCAGGCACCCTGCCGGCAAGCGGCCCCACCATCGGCTTTGAAACCACCAACAGCCAGGTGCTGTTCAGCCAGTTCGTCGCCGGCAACGCGGGCACGAGCGGCTTCGCTGGCAACGGCGGCGACGGTGCGGGCGCGTACTCCTACCAGCTGGATGAGAATCCCGCCAGCGTGCACGAGAAGGGCACCTACGAGGACCGCAGCTGGGACCTGGACATCTACAACGACGAGGGCGCGTACGCACAGAACTTTAACGGCTACCAGTCCGTGGTGTCCGGCGGCGGCGGCGCGGGCTACGGCGGCGGCGGTTCCGGCGCGGCACAGTCTGTCTCCTCGATTGTGCTGACCCAGAAGTGGCTGAACAGCCCGACCGGCGTGCGTCAGGGCATCGGCTACACGATGCAGGGCGGCGCCGGTGGCGCGGGCGGCTCGTACCTCGCCCCGTCGGTGAGCGACGGCGCCATCGCCTCGGCCGAGAACGCGCCGCAGTGGATGCACGACCGCGGTAACGGTTCGGTGACGGTGACCTTCTGCGAGGCTGCCGCCTAAACGCTTCTCCCGCTGAGAGGCGGTGTTCGTCCTCGCTCCTACACGCGTATAGGTGCGCCGCATGTTTCCTCCGCGCCTACGCAGGGGCACCCGTCACCCGGACGCTCCGCCCTCTCCTTGCTCCGCTGCGGAGAGCGTCCGTGTGACACCCTGAGGGCGCTTCCGGAAAACACGGCTGCACCTGTAACGCAAGCAAAGAGCCCCCACACGAGGTGATGAACTGCCTCCCGTTTCTTGGACAACGAAAATAAAGTCCAAGAAACAGGAGGCTTTTCATGTCTATAAATCTGGGGCTAAGGCATGACCGTTTGCTCCGGGAGCAAGCAGCGCAAATGTTTGAGAAGGGATTTGGCTGTCGTTTGACCGCCAGGAAGCTTGGTGTGTCTGCCGCGACTGTGAGAGAGTGGCAGAAAATGTACCGCGTCATCGGGAAGGGCGGGCTTCTTGCCATGGGAGTAAAACACACCAAATACGACTACGAGACCAAGGTCGCCGCAGCGGCGGCTGTAGTTGATGG
>NZ_JVSP01000006.1:0-95643 GCF_001061665.1 Rothia mucilaginosa
ATACAGACCCGAATACAGGCCCGCAACCCGAATACGGGTGAAGTAGAACACAAATAAGGCCTTGAAAGGGCCTCGAACACCCCCACAAACACCAAACTGCCTAGTCAGTGCGTTTTATGGGTGCTAAAAAATCTTCAAAAAACTTCTAGAAACCTCAAAAATCTGCGAATTCCCCTCTCTGGAGCCCCAAAACAGGGTCGAAAGGTGCCCAAAGCCCTCGCGGACAAAGACAAACCAAGAAAACTCAGAGCCAGAAGAGGGCAGCAGAACGATACAAGAAGAGCCCCTCCTGACGGAGGGGCTCTCTGTGCATATAGGGAACGTATATCGGGAACAGAAAAGGAGGGGCACTCCCCCACCGAACATTCAGTAATGAATACTTCAGTAGAGAAGAACCCCTCCCCCTCTATGTATAGAGAAAGTCAGAAGAGACTAGACCAGCTCAACCGCGCCCTGGTTCTTCTTGCCACGGCGAACCATCGCAAAACGACCGTGCAGTAGGTCATCCTTGGAGATGGTGGCGTCCTCACCCTGAACCTTCACGCCGTTCACCGAAGCGCCGCCCTCCTTCAGAATGCGACGAGCCTCAGAGTTAGACTTCGCAAAGCCCAGCTCGGTCAGTACCGAAATCAAGTCCAGACGATCCTCGGTCAGCTTCGCAGAAGGAAGCTCCGCAACCACAGATTCCAGGGTTACCTCGTCCAGAGCAGCGAAATCGCCCTTGCCGAACAGAGCCTCCGAAGCAGCCACGGCCTGATCGGTAGCCTCAATACCGTGAACCAGCGAAGTCACCAGGTACGCCAGAGTCTTCTGAGCCTCACGCTTAAACGGTTCCTTCTCAACCTTCTCGGCGAACTCAGCAATCTCAGCGCGAGTCAGGAAGGTGAACACCTTCAGACGATCCACAACATCCGCATCCGCGGTGTTCAGCCAGAACTGGTAGAAAGCGTACGGCGAGCACATCTGCGGGTTCAGCCAAATAGCGTTACCCTCGCTCTTACCGAACTTGGTGCCGTCAGAGTTAGTAATCAGCGGGGTACCAATAGCGTGAACGCTCTTACCCTCGACCTTACGGATCAGCTCGGTACCGCTGGTCAGGTTGCCCCACTGATCAGAACCACCGGTCTGCAGAGTGCAGCCGAAACGACGGTTCAGCTCCAGGAAGTCCAGGCCCTGCAGAATCTGGTACGAGAACTCGGTGTACGAAATGCCCTCGTCGGAGTTCAGGCGCTTCGCCACAATCTCCTTCTTCACCATGGTGCCCACGCGGAAGTGCTTACCAACATCGCGCAGCAGCTGCAGAGCAGACATCTGACCGCTCCAGTCCAGGTTATTCACCATCCGAGCAGCGTTCTCACCCTCGAAAGACAGGAAACGCTCAATCTGTGCGCGCAGGGACTTCACCCACTCAGCAACAACCTCAGGAGAGTTCAGCACACGCTCAGACGTCTGACGCGGATCACCAATCAGACCGGTGAAACCACCCACCAGGCCCAGCGGCTTGTGACCTGCCAGCTGCAGACGACGCATCACCAGCAGCTGCACCAGGTGGCCCAGGTGCAGCGAAGCCGCGGTCGGATCATAACCCGTGTAGAAAGTCAGGGTCTCCTCACTCAGCGCCTTCTCCAGGGCAGCCTCATCGGTGCTCACGTGCACCAGGCCGCGCCACTTCAGCTCCTGCCAAATATTCTCGAAGGTATCGTCATTATGCTGCGCGTTGAGGATCTCGGCAGACATGCTTCTCCCATTCACAAGGTAACGACGCACGAGGCGTCCGAACAAAATATGTACTAAGCCTAACACCGCACCGGCACAAACGCTCAGAACAAGCGCCCGGCGGCGGGTGCATGGATGCGGCTACAGGCCCGCGGGCATGCGCGAGCCCACCAGATACAGGCGCTGGGTGGGACGGGTCATCGACACGTACACGTCACCCACCGCGCCGTCCGCATCATCAATCAGCTGCTGCGGTTCAACAATCACCACAACGTCGAACTCCAGGCCCTTCGCCTCCCACGGGGTCAGCACCAGCACCTGGTTTTCCAGAGCCGTCTGCGCGGTACCCGTGCGGTCGGCGTGCGCACGAGCCACCGCCCGAGCCGTCTCAAGGTACAGGCTCGACGGGCAAATCACGCCAATCAGCGCGCCGCCGGACTGGGCAACCTCATCGCTCACCACGGACACGGTCTGCTCCACCACGGCATCGGGGGCAACCTCGCGAATCAGCGGAGGCCACTGACCCTCACGAACCGCGCGAGGAGCCGACACCTCGTAGCCGGCAGCCCGAGCCACCGAAGCTGCCGCCTGCGCAATCTGCGCCGGAGTGCGGTAGTTAATCGTCAGCTCGTCCAGGGTGAAGCGCTCCCCCACGAACGGTTCCAGGGCCTGCGCCCACGACGAAGCCGCCGCCGGCGACGAAGCCTGCGCAATATCGCCCACAATCGTGAAGGACTTCATGGGGCAGCGTCGCATCAGCAGACGCCACTGCATCGGCGAGAGCTCCTGCGCCTCATCCACCACCACGTGACCGTACGCCCAGGTGCGATCGGACGAAGCCGCGGCCGCCGCGGTCATCCGCTCGCCACGCACCTCGTTCATCATCGCAATCTGCTCGGGGGTAATCACGCCATCGGCGCCAATATCCTCCAGGGACTGGTGCACGTTCTCCAAAGCCTTCGTCGCGTTCTCAAGGTTCGCGCGATGCTCGGCCGCCGCACGCGCCGCCGCAGCGGCACCCGTCACCTTCGAGAAATCGCCCAGCAGCTCCGCGGCCTCATCCAACAGGGGGACATCAGCCTCGGTAAAGGGAGCATCCGCAGGACGGGCCAGAAGCTCTCGCTCCGCCTTCGACAGACTACGGGTAGCCGACTCCAGGTAGTGCGGCTTCGAATACAGCGAGCGCAACAGGGTCTCGGGCGAGAGCGGCATCCACGCCAGGTTCAGGGCGCGACGCACGTCCATGGAGGCGCGCACGTCATCCTGCAGGTAAGGGCGCTCCACCACGCGGCCCGCCGCGCGGTTCAGCTGCTCATCAAGCTTGGCCGTCAGCTCCTTCAACAGAATTTTCACGAAGGTTTCGCGGGCCTCGTTGTGCGGCTTACCGGTCGAGCGGGCGCGGGAACGAGCCGAACGCACCATCTCGGGGGTCAGCTCGACGTCCGTTCCCTCAACGTTCAGAAGCTGCGCCCGTGCGGGAACCTTCTGACGGTCCGCCACAGCGCGCTTAATGACCTTGACCATACGCAAATCGCCCTTAAGGGATGCCACCGCGCGGTCTTCCTCGGGCACGGCGCGCAGGCCCGGGTATAGGGTCGCCAGCGAAGCCATCACCACGCCGGTTTCGCCCAGCGAAGGCAACACACGCTCGATGTACCACATGAAAGAATTCGAGGGGCCCACCACGAGCACACCCGCCTTCGACAGGCGCTCACGATTTGTGTACAGCAGATAGGCCGCGCGGTGCAGAGCCACCGCGGTCTTACCGGTACCGGGACCACCCTGGACCACGCGCACGCCCGGCAGCTCCGAGCGGATGATTGCATCCTGCTCAGCCTGAATGGTCGCCACGATATCGCCCATGCGGCCGGTACGCTTCTTATTCAGCGCGGCCAGCAGCGCTCCCTCACCGTGCAGGGCATCCGAGTCCTCCAGCATGGCCTCGTCGAAGACCTCGTCCTCAATGTTTACGACGGTGCGGCCCTCCAGCATCAGGTGACGACGGCGACGCACGCCCATCGGCTGAAACGCGGTGGCCTGGTAGAAGGTACCCGCCTCGGGGGCACGCCAGTCCATGAGAAGGCGACGCTGGTTATCGTCGATAATGCCGATGCGGCCGATGTAGCGCACAGCATCCGCACCCTCGCGGTCCATGTCCAGGCGGCCGAAGGTCAAGCGAGAATCCACGGCGTTCAGCTGAGCCAGGCGATCCTCGTAATAGGTTGCGAAGGAATCACGCTCCGAACGGTTCTGGTGCCCGCCCACCGCCTGGTTCTTGCGCACATCCGCCAGCTTCTGACCGGTCTCTTCGCGTAGCTCGTCCAGACGAGCGTATACGCGGGACACGTACTCGCGCTCAGCAGCCATCTGCTCTGCAAATAGCTGCTCAGCCTTCGACGATTCCTCGGGCCGGTGGGACAGGGATTCAGATGACACGCAAGCTCCTTAAACATAGTGCGTCTCAGTGCGGCACCGTGAGCGGCACCTAAAAATACGGGTCACTATTCTACAGGATGGGCTCTCGAGCCCAGAAATATGACGGCTTCCGGTAGCACCGGTCAGACGACGAGGTGCCCCTCCCGAAAGCATCGGAAGGGGCACCTCGGTTCTGCCCTACGGCAGGAAGAAATAATGCGGAATCCGCTATCGGGCCGCTACTCGGAGACCAGGCTCAGGGTCTCAACGCGGTAACCGGCCAGCGCATCGCGGCCGCCCAGGCCGTCCAGCTCCAGCAGGGCAGCCACGCCGGCAACCTTAAGGTTGGCGCGCTCCACGAGCTTCACCGCGGCCTCCAGGGTACCGCCGGTTGCCAGAATATCGTCAAGAATCAGCACTCGGGTACCCGGCGCGAAGTCGCTGCAGTGAATCTCGACGGCCGCGGTACCGTACTCGAGCGCGTACTCCTCACGGTAGGTTTCGCGGGGAAGCTTGCCGGCCTTGCGAATCGTCATGATGCCCTTGCCCGTAGCGTAAGCCAGGGCCGATGCCAGCAGGAAGCCGCGGGCCTCCACACCGGCGACCACATCAAACTCGCCCTCGAAGCGGTGGGCCAGCTCATCGATGCAGGCCTTGAATACCTCGGGATTGGCGAAGAGAGTCGTCACATCGTAGAAGAGGATGCCCTCGTGCGGGTAATCCTGAATCGTGGCGCAGGCCGCGGGGATGCGCTGTTCGATGGGGGTAGCCTCAGAAGCGGGAACGCTCATGCTCTCTCTTTCGTGGGGTGGCGTCGGGCTCGAACGGCCCGGAATCGTCTGCGGCGGCACAGGCCGCCTAGAGAATTCTACTCTGTTCCAGCGCTTTTTTCCTCTATACACTCGCAGGTCACCCGCATTAGCCCGCATCAACGCGAGATTGACGCGAGGTTCACGCGTAAAGCCCCGGCCGCTTCCTCATGTGAGGGGGCCGGGGCTTTGAAGCGCGGGAAGCATCGGGGGTTAGGGCCCCGCGTTCTAGGACTCTACGCTCTCAGTATGCTCTTAGGACTCCGCCAGCTTCGAACGCAGGTCCCGCTTCAGAATCTTTCCGGTCGGGCCCAGCGGCATCGCATCCACCGCAACGTAGCGGCGCGGGTACTTGTAGGCCGCAAGGCGGGTTCGGGCCAGGGCGTTGAGCTCCGCCTGCACCACGCCCCAGTCGGCTCCGGCCCGCGGCACCACGACGGCGACGATCTCCTCGCCCACGCGTTCATCCGGCACGCCCAGCACCGCCACAGACTGCACCAAATCATGGGTGTACAGCACGTCCTCAATCTCGCGCGGGTACACCGAGTAGCCGTTGCGCAACACCATGTCCTTGATGCGGTCCACGATAAAGATATTGCCGTCGGCATCCACGCGAGCCACGTCCCCGGTCGCAAACCACTCACCGTCGAACACTCCGGCGGTTGCCTCGGGGTTATTCCAGTAACCGAGCATCACGTTCTCGCCGCGCACCCACAGTTGGCCGCTCTCCCCCGTCGGGCACTCGACGCCCGCGGAGTCGCGCACCTGAACCTGCACACCGGGCAGGACGCGGCCCACCGAGCCCAGCACCATGCCGAAGGCCGCCTGGTTGAAGGAGACCACGGGCGAGGTTTCGCTCAGGCCGTAGCCCTCGTACACGGTACAATCGGCCAGTTCCTTCCAAGCCTCGTGCACCGGAGCGGGCAGAGCCGAACCACCCGAAATGCCGAAGCGCACCGTACCGCGCAGGCGGGCGCAACGCTCCGGCTGCTCAGCCATGAGGGCCGCAAGAGAGATGTACATGCTCGGCACGGCTGCCAGGACCGACACCCGGGCCGCCTCAATCAGGCTCAGCGCGT
The DNA here is from genome assembly GCF_001061665.1 of Rothia mucilaginosa. Taxonomy (GTDB): domain Bacteria; phylum Actinomycetota; class Actinomycetes; order Actinomycetales; family Micrococcaceae; genus Rothia; species Rothia mucilaginosa_A. The sequence goes on from NZ_JVSP01000006.1 coordinate 6,020, forward strand.
GGTCGGGCGTAAAGCGCGGAAGCAACGCCACCGTCGCGCAGGCCGCAAAAGCCGCGTTCATCGACACCGTCTGGCCGAAGGCGTGGAAGAGAGGGAGGCCGCCAAAGATGACGTCCTCGGCGGTGAAACCAAAAACTTTCACGCAGCTGCGGGCGTTCGAGAGGATATTCGCGTGGCTGAGGGTGGCTCCCTTCGGGCGGCCGGTCGTGCCCGAGGTGTACAGGATAACCGCGGGATCCTGCTCTTTCACCACGGCGGGTGCCAGCGGAACGTCCACACCGTCAAAGGGGGCCAGGGGCGAGGCGGAGGGCTCAAAAATTTCGCACCGCACCGAACCGTTCTTCACCGGCACCGTCGAGGCGGCCTCCTGCGCCAGGCGAGTGCCGGCAAAGGCGAAGAGAACCTTTGCGCCGCTGTCTTCAAGGTGGTACTCCAGCTCCGCTCCCGACAGCAGGGGGTTGAGCGGCACGCAAATTGCACCGCGCGCGGCAATACCGTAGTAGAGGGCGGGCATCAGCGGCACGTTCGGCATGGACAGGGCCACTCGGTCGCCCGCCTCCACGCCCAGGGTCCCCAGGTATCGCTGCACCTCTGCCGCTGCCGAGGCCAGTTCGCCGTAGCTGATGTTCAGCAGCGAGGAGGACTCGGAGGCGTCACCCGCGGCGGGCAGTGCGAGCGCGGTCTTGCGCGGGGAGGCTGCGGCCGCCTCCGCCAGAATTGAGGCGGTATTATTCCGGGCCGAGGGCGCTGCCTGCGAGGGATCGCTGGGAGTCGAAGCGGTTGTAGAAGTCATCGTTGAGTTCTCCTGCGGTGTTGTTCTGTGTTGTTCGTATCGTCTTCGTCTATAGGTTGATGCCCTCATGAGGCTCTCGGCCTCCGGGCCCACTTGCCCTGTCTCGGGTACGCAACGGGGGTGCGTCCGGGACCGCCGATTCTTCATCGGACGATCCGGGGCGCACCCCTCGCACGCTACTGGGCTGCCGACCAGTCCAGGAAGCTTTCAGCCAGCCCGGCCCCGCCATTGGGGTCGCGGGTAATCACCATCACGGTGTCGTCTCCAGCAATCGTGCCCAGGATGGCGTCCATGCCACTCTGGTCGATTGAGGAAGCCAGGAACTGGGCCGCCCCCGGAGGGGTACGCAGCACCGTGATATTCGCCGAACCCTCGGCGGTAATCAGCAGCTCCTTGAACAGGGAAATCATGCGGGCGTCCGGCGCGGTGCCGCCACCGCGACGAGCCGGATAGTTCGGAACAGCGTAAATCAGACCGGCGCCCTCATCGCGGATGCGCTCGGCTCCAATTTCAACGAGATCGCGGGAAAGGGTGGCCTGAGTAACCTTCATACCGTCATCGGTCAGGTACTGCGCCAGTTCAGCCTGGGAACGTACACGTCGGGTCTGCAGCAGCTCAACGATGCGGGCCTGACGCGCGATCTTGGTCGAGGGGAAAGGCATGTTATCTCTTCTTCCTACGGTGCCAATCACGAGTACGGACCTTCCCGTCCGTCGGTGGAACGGGTAGCGTCCTCTCTACCCAAGATAATACATATGCACATAAATATGCGTCATAAATATGGATTATTCTCATATTTATAGGGAAATCCGCCCCGGAATCTCACGATATGTACGTTCCAGCCGCCGTATCTCCGCGTGCAAATACGCACCCGGACGTATAACCTCGCGTGCTATGCATAGGCGCCGCCCCCTCTTTGGGGAGCATCTTCCGGGAGCACAGCGAAAGCCCGCCTACCGCACCGACTACGCTCATCACGTACCGGCGCGGGAGGCGGGCCCCCACAAAATCGTTATGGAAGGACTGATCGGTTAGTCCTCGTTATCCACCAGACCGTCCAGGTCCTCGTATTCCACGTTACGGGAACGGCGGTTCAGCCACACGGCGAACACCATACCGCCCAGCAGCACCAGGATCGCGCCGATGATGCTTGCGATGCCGGCCACGCGATGACCGGTCACCTGGCCCTCGGTTACGGGCTTCAGGGTGCCCATCTCTGCGGTGTAAACAACCTCGAGCTGACCGTTGTTTTCAACCAGTAGGCCATCCACCTCACGCGGGAAATCGGCCGGAACGTCACCGGTCTGCGAACCGCGGAACTCCACCGTAGCGCTGGAATTGACCTTGTACTTATCCTTCAGATTCGACACGTACGTCTTGCCGTTGAGCGCATCATCGGCGGGGAGGTTGCCCTTATAGCGCGCCACGTTCTCCTTGGTAATCAGGTCGGGAGTCAAATCCTGGTAGGTGCCCTGCACAACCCAGCTGTGGCCGGCGTAGTCGGCATTCGCGTTCACCCAGGCGAAGGAACGCACGCCCACGACCGCCAGAATAATGGCCACGACCACCGCGACGACGGCCGAGAGCACCGACAGCCAGTTCACGCCGGGGCGCTCCTCCAGCTCATCCTCGCTCATCGCAAAAAGGGAGGCGTTTTCCTCGTCATCCTCGTCGTCATCGTACTCTTCGTAGTCGTCGTACTCGTCGTACTCTTCATACTCTAGTTCTTCGGGCTCCTCGTAGCGGAAATCCTCGGAATGATTAGTCGCAGAATCCTCGTTCTGCGGACGGCGATCGTGCGAGCTTTCTCGGTTAGCCATTATCTCTCCCTCAAATCGTCTACCTTCTAGGGTACCCATTACCGCGGAGCATCACCAATAAAAGAACAAACTTGTGCTTTATTCTTTATCTGACGAGGCCAAACGCGCATATTCAGATACAAATTCGGCGGATGCGCCGTCGAACGCGCAGGTGTTCACGCAAACGGGGTGGGAGCCGAAGCCCCCACCCCGTCAGCGTCACTTGGTCTCGACTAGACGCGAGCCTCCGCGCCCAGCTGCTCGACGGCGGCCGCCACGGCTGCCTCTCGAGCGGCGGAAGCCTCGTCCGCGGTCAGAGTGCGATCCGGTGCGCGGAAACGCAGCGCGAACGCCAAGGACTTCTTCGACTCATCGATGCCGGTACCGCGGTAATCGTCGAACACGCGGATATCCTCCAGCAGCTCACCGGCGCCCTCACGCAGCACGCGCTCCACCTCAGAAGCGGGCAGATCGCGGTCCACCAGCAGGGCTACGTCCTGGGTTGCCGCCGGGTAGGTCAGCACCGGAACGGCCTGGTGTACCTCGACGCGGTGCGCGAACAGGGCGGAGAAGTCCAGCTCAAAGGCGCAGGTGCGCTCCGGCAGGTTCAGCTCCTGCAACAGCTTCGGGTGCAACTCACCGGCAAAACCGATGCGCTCGCCGTTCGCATCCAGGACCTCGGCCACGCGTCCCGGGTGGAATGCGGTATGAACGCCGTTACGCACGGTAATCGGCGCGGATACGGCATCCGCAATCAGACGCACGGCGTCCAAGGCATCGCGCCAATCGTAAGCACGAGGAGCCGCACCGGGCATCACCTCGTGCTCGGTGCCGGCGAACAGGCCGGCAATAAACGAGGGCTGCTTCGGGATGCCGGCGTTCAGGTCCGCCAGAACCTCATCCGAGGGGCGAACGCCCAGCGGCGGGATAGAGTCTGACCCCAGCTTCTCACCCGGGATGAACACGTGGCCGGATTCGAAGATGGCCAGGTTCTTGAAGCCGCGGGAAAGGTTGCGCTTGAGCACCTCGACCAGGCCGGGCAGCAGCGAGCGGCGCATCCAGCCCTCAGCCGAAGAAATCGGGTTCTCCAGGCGAATTGAGGGCACCTCGGTCACGGGGTTCTCGGGGGTGCTGACCCACGGAGCCGACCACAGGTTGTTCGCCTCAGCCGACACGAAGGGGTAGGCGAAGACCTCGGTCAGGCCGGCTGCGGCCAGCGCGTTCAGGGCGCGGCGCTTGCCTGCCTGCTCGGGGGTGTAGCCGCGGCCGGCGGGGGCCACCGGCAGGGTCGAGGGGATGTTCTCGTAGCCGTCGATACGGGCGATTTCCTCGGTCAGGTCTTCCTTCGCGCGCAGGTCGGGGCGCCAGGAAGGAACGGCCACCAGGTAGCCGGACTCGGTGCGCTCCACCGAGCAACCAATCTCGCGCAGGCTGGACTCAATCTGCTCCGGGGAGTAGTCCACGCCGATGCGGCCGGCGGTGTACTCGGCGGGCAGCTCGATGACGACCGGCTCGTAGCCGAGGGACACGTCGGTAACGCCCGGCTCAGCCTGGGCACCGGCCAGCTCGACCAGTAGCTCCACGGCACGCTGGGCGGCAGCTGCCTGAATCTGCGGGTCCACGCCGCGCTCGAAACGCTTGGAGGCCTCGGAAATCAGCTTGTGGCGGCGGGCGGTGCGAGCCACCGACACCTCGTCAAAGCGTGCGGCCTCAATCAGGATGCGGGTGGTCGAGTCGGTCACCTCGGTCGAGGCTCCTCCCATCACACCGGCCAGGCCGATCACGCCCGAATCATCGGCAATCACGATGTCCTCGGGGTGCAGGGTACGCTCCACGCCGTCCAGGGTCACCAGCTTCTCACCGGCCACCGCGCGGCGCACCACGATTTCGCCCTGAACCTTATCGGCATCGTAGAAGTGCAGGGGCTGACCGGTCTCCAGCATCACGTAGTTGGAGATGTCGACGGGCAGCGACAGCGAGCGCACACCGGCCAGACGCAGACGCGAGGACATCCACGTCGGAACCGGCGCGTCCGCCTTCACGCCGGATACCTCGCGCATCACGAAGCGCACGCAACCCGGATTACCGTGAATCGGGGCATCGTCGCGCAGGACCACCGGGTGACCGGAGGAGTTCGCTTCGGGAGCGCGCTCGCCGTACGCCAGCACAAAATCCTCAAAGGAAGAACCGGTAGCGTGGCACCACTCGCGAGCAATACCACGCAGAGAGAACGCGTAACCGCGGTCCGGGGTCACATTCACCTCAGCCGCCTGATCGTACAGGCCCAGCAGCTCCATCGCATCGGTGCCAAGCTCCGGGTCCAGGCCCAGAGTCGAGAGCACCAGGATGCCGCCGTGGTCGTCGCCGATACCCAGCTCGCGGGTCGAGGCAATCATGCCGGCCGACTTGTGGCCGTAGGTCTTACGAGCGGTAATCGCGAAACCGCCGGGCAGCACGGCGCCGGGCAGGGTCACAACAACCTTGTCGCCGGGCTTGAAGTTGTGGGCACCGCAGATGATGCCCTGAACACCGGAAGGCTCGATGCCCTTACCGGTCAGAGTCTGCTCCTGACCCTCCGGAACCACACGCACCTGGCACCAGTTCACGGTCTTACCGTTCGAGTGGGTCTCCGGCTCCATAGAGAGAACCTGGCCCACCACAATCGGGCCCGACATCTCGTCGGTGGGGCGGTGAACGTCTTCTTCTTCCAGACCAACCTTCACCAGGGTTGCCATCAAATCTTCAGCCGAAGCATCCTCGGCTACAGGCACGAACTCGCGCAGCCATGACAGGGGTACACGCATAATTTAGATCTCCATCCCGAACTGCTCAGAGAAACGGATGTCGCCCTCGACCATGTCATGCATGTCAGCGACGTTGTTACGGAACATGAGGGTACGTTCAATACCCATACCGAACGCGAAGCCCGAGTACTCCTCGGGATCGATGCCGGCGGCACGCAGCACGTTCGGGTTCACCATGCCGCAGCCACCCCACTCGATCCACTGGGGGCCGCCCTTGGCGTTGGGGTGCCACAGGTCCAGCTCGGCGGAGGGCTCGGTGAAGGGGAAGAAGTTCGGGCGCAGGCGAATCTTAGCCTCTTCGCCGAACATGGCGCGGGCCATGTACTCCAGGGTGCCCTTCAGATCGGCCATGGTCAGGCCCTTATCCACGGCCAGGCCCTCAATCTGGTGGAAGACCGGGGTGTGGGTCGCGTCCAGCTCATCGGTGCGGTACACCTGGCCGGGGCACACAATGTACAGGGGCAGCTCACGCGAGAGCATCGAGCGCATCTGCACCGGGGAGGTGTGGGTGCGCAGCAGCAGGTGAGCGTTCTTCGGCTCAACGTAGAAGGTGTCCTGCATTTCGCGCGCCGGGTGGTCCGGCTTAATGTTCAGGGCGTCGAAGTTGTACCACTCGGACTCCAGCTCGGGGCCGTCGGCAACCTCCCAGCCCATGCCGACGAAGATGTCGGTCAGACGCTCCTGCATCAGGGCGATGGGGTGGCGACCGCCCAGGGAGCGGCGAGCGGATGCGGCCGACATGTCCACGGCCTCCTCGGCCAGGATGCGGGCCTCACGCTCGGTCTCCAGCTCCTTAGTGCGAGCCTCAATAACCTCGGTCAGTGCGGCACGGGCCTGGCCCAGCAGCTTGCCCACGGGGCCCTTGTGCTGGTTCTGAAGGTCGCGCATCTGGCGGTTGGCGATGCTCATGATGCCCTTCTCACCGAAGAAGCTCAGGCGCACCTCCTTGAGGCTGTCAAAGTCTTTTGCCTTCTCGCGAATCTCCCGCTGGGCGCGCTCTCGCTCGGCCTCAAATGCCTCACGAACGGCGTCCAGACCCTTTTCGGGGTTGTTCTCCAGGACCTGCGCGATGTTGGCGAGGACCTGAGCCGGGCCCTTCGGGCCCTCGTGTTCCTGCACGGAATCGGTCATTGTCACTCTTCTCTGCGTACCACCGGCACGTTGGGGCCGGTCGGCTGGTTTGTCACTATGGGGCGGCACCGCGGGGACCGCGAGAGCTCACCAATTGCCCCGGGCACGGCGGGCGCCGAGCGTGTGAGGGGCGGAGCATCCCGGCAGGGTCTGCGGGCGCATATCCTACCCATTTTAGACCAGAGAACCACGCGAAAGCATCAGAGCGCCCGGATAGTCCATCCGGGCGCTCTGATGCTTTGATTAGGTGTGGAGTCGTCAGGTGCGCGCGCCCCGCGGCGGCATATTTGCCGAACGGGTCCCCGCGGGGGCGAGGGTTAGGCCAGCGCTTCCTTGACCTCGGGGTCGAAGGAGGAGCGAATCCACAGCACGTTGGCGATAAACCACGCGGCGTACAGCGGCACGAAGCCGTAGCGCTGAGCGTCAATCACGTTGCCAATCAGCGAGAGGACCGCGACGAAGGCGCCGAGAATCGCGAAGATGAGGCCGACGGTCAGGCCCTGGCGCTTACCCTTCTGAATCGTGAAGTACACCCACGAGTACACGATGGCCGAGCCGATGAGCAATCCCAGGCCGCCCGCAACGCCAAACTCCGGCAGGCCCTTCAGCGGGGACAGGTTATCCGGTGCGAACGAAGAAATGATGCCGTGGACAAAGCAGAGCAACGCGGAGACAATCATAATCTCCTGCAGGCGCAGAATCTTAGGGTGCTTGGTCGGCGAGTGGAACAGGATTCCACCCGGCTTGGAGCCACCTTCCTGAATGTAGATGGCCTGGGTGTCTGAAGGTACCGCGTCGGAGCGGTACGCATTCGGGTCGTACGGAGGTTGAGCAGTCATCATTGTCTCCCAATTTGTATGTGATTTCTCCCTCAATACTACCCGGTCGGTAAGAAGTTTCCAAAGAAAATGCTCGTGTCGAACTCATATATGACGATGTGCCGGTGAACCTCCCATCGGGGCGTTCACCGGCACATCGGGCGGTATTGGAGCATCGGGCAGATGCCCAGCTACATCGAGCGCGCCTAGTTAAAGAGGCCCGAGCAGATGTAGTCGTTCTCATCCTTCACCCCGGGCGGCACCGCGAAGAGAGCGTTACCGGCACGCGAGGTGCGCGCCCTTAGCTTTCGTCGCCCGACCCAGACCGACCCGCCCCAGACCGACCGAGCTGACGCAGGAGTGCCTCCACGATTGGGAAGTCCGCGGGAATCCACGGCAGCGCCAGAATCTCGGCGGCTTCCGTGGCCTCGAGGATTCCCTCCCCCGCCGGGGGAAGCGGCATCCACCGCAGAGCGCTGTGATCTTCCAAAGTATCCGGAGTACCCGAAAGAATTTCCGCGAAGAACACGCGCATCGCCAGACGCTCGCTCAGACGCCAGCCCTGCGGGTACGCGCCGGGCACCTCAGCACCCAAACGCGCCTGCACCCCCAGCTCCTCCTTCAGCTCACGCACCAGCGCCTGCTCGCAGCTCTCCCCCGGCTCGACCTTACCGCCCGGGAACTCCCACATCCCGGCAACAGTCTGCGGCTCAGAACGCTGAGCCACCAGCATACGGGTCGGAGCCACCAAAGAATCAACCACGGCGGCGCCAACCACCTGAACCTCAAACGAGGGCGACACTTCACTCATCTTTCTCTACCTTCTTCTACGCTTTAGATTCCTTCGTCGGATGCGCATCTTCAGCAGCGTGCTCCGCTACTTCCTGCTCTGCATCCTCGGTATCCTCATGCTCAGGAGCTTCCTCCACGCCTTCCTGCCACTCTTCTTCCTCATCATTCATATTCGAGGCCTCTGCTACCTCACGGCGAATATTAGTGCCGTCATTCAGCAGAATCAGAAGGCGGTTACCGTTCTTGAACTCCATGAGGAAGACATCCTCAAGTTCGACCTCAGCGGCACGCAACTGTAGGTACACCCAATCCTCGGTCTTGTGCGCATCCGCGATATCGCGAGTGACCAAGGTACCCTTCACAATCAGAGCAAAGTTCGGCACACCGTCACCCTTACGGATCACGCTCAGCGCACCGTTCGGTTCAATCTGAGCGAACTCAATGTCTTCCAGGTCGTAAATACCCTGCGCACGAAGGTCAGCAATCAGGCGCATCGGATCAAGAACCACATCTGCCTGCTGGAAGCTCTTAATATCGATATCACCATCCGTAATGACCGGCACGCGCTGCTCACGCACCGCCATATGCAGAAAACGAATCTTCGTGGTCGCCACATTCAGCAGCTGAATCATGCACAGCGTAAACACCATGTAGATGACAAAGTAGAACAGGCTAATCTGCTCGCTGTACAACACGCCACCGAACACACCACCGATGACAAAGTTACCGATGGTATCAATCGGGGTCTGGTGCCCCGCCTGAGAACGGTGAGTCAGACGCAGGTACACCAAAAGAATGATCAGGCCAACGAAAATCTTTAGCAAACGATAAACGATCATCTCAACGGTCATAACAAAAATCTCCTAGAACTAAGCCCGGAAAATATCCGGCTCCAAATAAATGATGCGTGCCGCAGGAACAGCCTCACGAATACGCACCTCAGCCGCATCAATCTCATCAGCCACAGCGCGGCCGGTGTCGGCATCGTGAATACGAATCTTCGCCGCCACCAGAATCTCCTCGGGACCCAGGTGCACGGTCTTAATGTGGATAATGCGCTCGCTATCGCCATCCTCAATCGCCGCGCGAATCTTCGCCAAATCCTCCGGTGAAGCAGACTCACCCAAAATCAGCGACTTCATCTCCACGGCCAGGAACGCCGCGATGAAAACCAACAGAATACCGATAGCCAGGGTGCCGAAAGCATCCCACAGACCGTTACCGGTCAGTAGGGTCATTCCCACACCAATCAGGGCCAGCAGCAGACCGACCAGTGCACCCGCATCCTCCAGCAGAAGAACCGGAAGCTCCGGGTTCTTCGAGGTGCGCAAGAAACGACTCCAGCTCTGCTTGCCCTTCAGCCCACGCGACTCCTTCACCGCCACGCGGAACGAGTTACCCTCCAGCAGAATCGCACCCACCAGAACAGCCACCGGAACCCACTGCCACTCGGTAATACCGTGCGGGTCGTGAAGCTTCTCGAAACCCTCATACAGGGCGAACAGACCGCCCAGTGCAAAGATGATAATCGAGACGATGAACGCGTAAATGTAACGGTTACGGCCGTAACCGAACGGGTGCTCCTCGTCGGCCTGCTTGCGGGAGGCGCGGCCACCCAAAAGAAGCAGAACCTGGTTACCGGAGTCAGCCACCGAGTGGATGCCCTCGGCCAACATCGAGGAGGAACGGGTCAGAGCAAAAGCCAAGAACTTCAGGACGGCGATACCGAGGTTCGCCCCCAGGGCGGCAATAATCGCCCCGGCTCCCGAGTGGCCGGAATGACTGGATTGAGACATATTTACCTTTCTGCAGGCCGCGCTAACCCGAAAAGCACGGAGCCATCGGGGGCGACACTATTCAAAAGTCTGTAAAAGGCCCGCGGCGGGCACGGCCAAACCTCGGCCCGATACAGCCACGACGAACACAGCTCGCCGGGAGAGCACACCACGGGATGATGGGCTTACGGTATTAGCCCAGAGCGTTCGAGCGCTGCGCCATCGCCGAGGCGTACAGGCAGACCGCCGCGGCGGTACCCACATTCAGGGACTCCGCCGAGCCGTACACCGGCACAGCCACTCGCATCGTAGCGGCAGCCTTCTCTTCAACGTTCAAGCCCTGCGCCTCATTACCGAAAAGCCACATCGTCGGCTTAGAAAGATCAAAATTACCCTTCACGCCGGACGGGGCGCTCGTCTCCACACCCGCGCGACGGGCCGCGGTGTACTCACTCAGCTCCTGCAGGTTCACCACGCCGTAGCCGTCAGCAGCCAACACAGCAGTACCCTGAGACTTCACATCCTCCGCGAAGTCCTCGAGTTCCACACCCTGAATAACCGGCACGTGGAACAGCGAACCCGCGGTGGAACGCACCGTCTTCGGGTTGTACAAATCCACCGAGCCCTTGGTGGTAATCACAAGATCGGCGCCGGCGGCATCAGCCACACGCAGGATCGTGCCCGCATTACCCGGATCCTGCACACGAGACAGCACAGCAATCAACTTCGGGTTCAACGCGCCCTCACCCCAGAGCAGCGAGAAGGAGGCGTCCACCATAAAGGAAACCGCAATAATACCCTGCGGCGACACCGAATCGGCCATAGCCGCCAGCACCTCTTCGGTCACCACTCGCATGAAAACGCGGCGGCCCTCCTCCGGGGTGGGGGTGCCGTACACCTGCTCCAGCAGCTCAGCAATATCCTCGTGGCGATCGAACGCGGCCTCCGTAACGTACACGGCGTCCAGGATGGGGCTCTTCAGGTGTGCTTTCAGGGCCTCACGCACGGCCTGCGGACCCTCCACCAGGAACTGGCCCTTCTTCGTGCGGGCCGAGCGAGTGCGAAGCTTCGCAATATCGCGCACGCGGTCAGCCTGCGGGTTGGACATCACAACGGGGGTACTAATACGTTCAAAAAAATTCACCCTTTAAGGGTACAGGCAAAGACGTACCCAAAGAACGCAGAACAGTCACAACCCCAGATACGCAGAAAGCGGCCGCCCACACTCAAAAGTGCAGACGGCCACTCACGACGCTTGAGCATCCCACCCCGAACCTAGATCTTCGAGGCAGAAGCACACAACCTCAGGCTAATTAAGCCTTGGGAGCCGAGGTGTCCTCGGGCAGGTTGTTCTTAGCAATCTCAACCAGTGCGTTGAAGGCAGCGGGCTCGTTCACGGCCAGCTCAGCCAGCATACGGCGGTCAACCTCAACACCAGCAGCCTTCAGGCCCTGGATGAAGCGGTTGTAGGTCAGGCCCTGTGCGCGGGAAGCAGCGTTGATACGCTGGATCCACAGGCGACGGAAGTCACCCTTCTTCTTACGACGGTGGTCGTAGCTGTAAACGAGCGAGTGGGTGACCTGCTCCTTAGCCTTACGGTACAGGCGAGAACGCTGACCGCGGTAGCCGGATGCACGATCGAGAATAGTACGGCGCTTCTTGTGCGCGTTAACCGCGCGCTTCACACGTGCCACGTGTGTCTCCTTCGTCTTATGTCCTGAACAGCTCACATATCACGCTGAACAGGAGCGAGTCTTTAATCAGTGCGCACCCCTATCGGTGCGCCAGGTGCAGAGCGTAAGCGGTGCTTACTTACCCAGCATCTTCTTGACAACCTTTGCCTGGCCGCCGGTAACGATCTGGTCAGAAGCCAGACGACGGGTCAGACGAGAGGACTTGTGCTCCAGGTAGTGGCGGCGGTTCGCCTGCTGGCGCTTAACCTTGCCGCTACCGGTGAGCTTGAAGCGCTTCTTAGCACCAGAGTGGGTCTTCTGCTTCGGCATAGCTGCCGTTCTCCTTACATTCATCCCCCGCCACAGTGGCGGGGTAGCTTAGTGGGGCTGCGTACGCGAACGCATCAGCCCCAAGGACCAAAGGTGAGGCACCCCTCGCGAGGTGCCTCGGAACCGGCACCGGGTGAACCCGCAACACCCACCCAACGGTGGAGGCGCGTGCCCATCCTAAAGTGACGACCCGGTTCCCTACTCGGCGGAAGCCTGTGCCTTCAACTCGGCAGGCATAGCGTCTGCCAGAGAATTAGTTACGGGCTTCGCCTTGGTCGTGTCAATACGCTCGCGACCCTTGCGACCGCCGGCGCCCTGCTCACGGCGAGCCTCTGCCTTACCGCGAAGCGGAGCCAGAACCATCACCATGTTGCGGCCATCCTGACGGGGGCGAGACTCAACGGTGCTCACCTCAGCCAGCTCAGCCGCCAGACGCTCCAGCAGACGCACACCCATCTCGGGGCGCTGCTGCTCACGACCACGGAACTGAATCATTGCCTTGACCTTGTCACCACCGGAAAGGAAACGACGAGCGTGTCCAACCTTGGTTTCGTAGTCGTGGGTATCAATCTTCAGGCGGAAACGGATCTCCTTCAGAACGGCATTAGCCTGCTTCTTGCGGGATTCACGAGCCTTGATTGCGGCTTCGTACTTGTACTTGCCGTAATCCATGAGCTTGCACACGGGCGGCTTCGCGTTCGGGGCAACCTCGACCAGGTCGAGTTCGGCGTCCTCAGCCAGGCGCAGAGCGTCCTTCAGAGGGACAACGCCTACCTGCTCGCCACCGGGACCGACGAGTCGGACCTCGGGAACGCGGATACGATCGTTAATGCGTGGTTCGCTAATGACTAGCTCCTGTGCTCTGTGGGTTTCCCCGTGAATACTATCCGTTGCGGGCGCTAAAAAAGCCCCCGCAGTTACACAAGCGGAGGCACAAACCAGCGTACGCCGAAATCGGCGGACGAACCCGTTCACCTCAAAACTCGCAAACAAACGCCTGCGGCGGTCAACCGGGTGGGAGGCATGCTCCACTTGCAAACTGCCTACAACCATACCGCAGAATCCCCGACAGACGCAAGGAAATAGACGCAAAACACCATAAAATTGCGGGGGCTCCCCCAGAAAGTCCACAGAAGCACCCACTCTTAAGGACGCATTTACCGAATTAAACGAAATGTGAGATTCTAGGGTTATGAGCACTGAAAACAATAACTTCCGCTTTACCGCGGGAGAAGAAACCCCCGTCCACGGCCACACCGAGCTCACCGAGGAGCAGGTCGAGGCCGTTAATGAGCAGCTGCGCGATATTGCAGACGTTCCCGCCATCGAAATCATTAGCTCCGCGGCCATCCACATGATGAGCGCCGCAGCCGTCAAGTGCGGCCTGGCCTCCGACGAGAACGCAGACGATCTCAAGGACCTCGATGAAGCACGCAAGCTCATCACCGCCCTGGCGGGCCTGGTCACCGCTGCCGCCCCCGAAATCGGTTCCCAGCACGCAGCACCCCTGCGCGATGGCCTGCGCACCCTGCAGTTGGCATTCCGTGAGGCTTCCCCCTTCCCGGACGAGCCCGGCAAGGGCCCCGGCGAGAAGCTGACCGGCCCGGTGTACTAAACCGTACCCGGTCTATTCGCAGCGAAGCCCCGTCTCCCTCACGTTGAGGAAGACGGGGCTTTGCCGTATGTATTCCGCATATGTTCTGCGCGGACTGGCGGGATCCGACAGCCTTATCAGAAAGGAGAGATTCAGCGGGAGCCAGCGACCTCGAGTGCCCGCTCAAAGCTAAAGTTCCCCACGTACAGCGCCTTGCCCAGCACCACGCCCTCCAAGCCGTAAGGTACCATGGCGCGCAGCTTCTCAAGGTCAGCCAGCGACGCCACGCCACCGGACGCCACCACCCGACAGACGGTCTGGGCCAGCACCTCATCGAGCAGTTCCGCGCCGGGACCAGCCAGCGAGCCGTCCTTACTCACATCGGTGACAATGTAGCGACGCACGCCCACGCTTTCCAGCCAGGCCAGCGCCTCCGCCACCTCGGGGCCCGACCAGTCGGTTCCCCGAGCCACCGTCACCCAACCCCGCTCGGGGTCGTAACGGGCGTCGAGCCCCAGGGCTAGAAGATCAGAATCCGCGTAACGAGCCAGGATACTTTCAAGCCAGGCAGAATCCGCCAGCGCCGCGCTGGTCACGTTCACGCGGTCCGGGTTGAGACTCAGGGCGCGCTCCAGGCTCTCAGCATTACGCACACCGCCACTGACCTGAATACGAACCGGGGCAGAGCTCCGGGCGCTCTCGGCACGGACGGCGGCGGCAACCTCCGCCAGAACATCCGTATTCGTACCGCGACCAAAGGCTAGGTCAAGATCAACCAGATGAATCCAGCGGGCGCCAGCCTTCACCCAGGTGAGCGCCGCCTTGACCGGATCGAGACGCTGCTCGCCACCGGACAGGGTGCCGCCCACAGGGCGTACCGCGTAGCCCTCGGAAATATCGACGGCCGGCAGAAGTTCGAGGATGGGTTTAGCCATTATGATTCCTCCCCACCGGTAGCGGATTCACCCGCGGCAGGCGACAGCCGGCCGGTCACCGCGAGGGACGCAACCCAGCGGCGCATAAACTCAGCACCCAGCTCACCGGATACGACCGGGCAGAACTGCACAGCGGTCAGCGGGCCGTTCTCCACGGCGGCAATATAGGGAGGTTCGGTTGCCGTCCAGCTCACCGCGGGAGGAGCGATATAGTCAATGCTCTGGTCAAAGACCCACTCAAAAACACCGTGCTCGGACTTGAAACGGGCCTCGCCCTCAATATCTTTGAGCAGTCGACTGCCGGTCGAGGGGGACACCGCGGAGGAGCCGGGCACCAGGCCCCGGGTGGAAAGCTCCACGCTCTCGCCGGGCCACTCCCCCATACCCTGAACCTGCACGCTGCCCAGCTGTGGGTGGTTCACCGCGACGGATTCAAAAAGGCAGCTCAGGGCGGCACCGGCCGCGAGCACCGGACGGCCACCGGCCACGCGGCGCCCAATCACGCGCTCAGCGTCCTTGGCTTTTAGCTCGTCGAACGCCTCAAGGGAACCGGCAGGACCGGCAACCACCATGCCGTCAGCCTCGCGGAGCTGATGCGGGTCAGCGGTGACGATGACCTCCGCACCCGAATCCCGAAGAAGCTTTACCATGGCGCCGTGAGTTCCGGAATCTCCCAGAACGGCGACCACGGGGAGCGGTGAGGAGACCGCGTCCTGATGGGACTGAGAGGGTGTTGACATCGCGTGCTCCTTGAGTAGTGCGGTAGGCGGTTCGTAGCCGATTCATAATCCGCTGACGAGTGAGCCGAAGCTCTCGCCTCGACAGCTTTGCCTAGTGGCGCGGCTTGGGAACCTCGAGGCGCTGACCGGCGTCGACAGCGGTGCTCGTCAGCGAGTTCATCTCCATAATACGCACCACGGTATCACGGACATCACCGCCGGGGTTCACCGACTGGGCGATGTCCCACAGTGTCTCGCCGTGCTTAACGGTCACAGTGGCTTGGGTGGCCGATGCGTTCTCAACACGGGGGCCGAAGGAAGGGCCGAGGAAGGTAATGGCGCCCAGCACCACGAGCGCGGCCAGGGTCAGCAGAGGCAGCCCCTTGAAATTGCGCAGGGGGTTGAAGCGTTCCAGGCGAGACGATAGGGAGCGAAGACCCGAGATAGCGGAGGGCACAAGGCCCGCACGGCGGGAAGACGACTCCCTGCCCTGCCCGGAGAGGTGCGCCGAAACGGAGCGTTCATTCACCGGAGCGGAGGGGGCTACAGACTGGGTAGCCGCCACGGCGGGAGAGACACTGCGGACGGGCGCCGGAGAGGCAGAAGACTGAGGAGCGGATGCGCGACGGGAGGAGCCTCGAGCGATGCGCGCGGACTGCCGTGCGTGCGCGGGGTGAAGTACCACCAAACCTTCCGGAAGGGTAGCAGACGCAGAGGCACGGTGAGGGGCCAAAGAAGCTGCGGTCATAATTGTGGTTCCTTTCTCTCAAGCTCACTCCCGCGGTAATCCGCCGGGGTGAACGGTGCCGGCTCTCTCGAGACTCGGCAGGTGAGTTGAGTGTGGTTGTTCGTTTTTCTGCCCGGGACCCGACACATCGGGTCAAGGAACGTTCGGGGTTTTGTCTTGCAGACGCGTTCCCCAGAACTCCCCTTCGGCTTAAGGAAGGTCATTCGGTTTCTCGTTCGAATACTCTCGAACATTCGACGACCCCCTTCCAGACCCGCAAGGCAGAACGAGTATTCGAATTGCATGGAGAATACCCCGTTTACACCCCGAAAGTCGGGAGGGTTTTCTACTGTATCCGAATCAGTGTTCTAAAGTCTAGCAGATACATACTAAAAATTCCTCCGGTTTCGAAGAAAAAATCTAGTATATTTGTTTGAATTTGTCGGTAGAGTGTTCTACACTTGTGTCAAGAGATGTTCCACACGCTCGTGATGATTTCCATCATGGCGGGGCGTGACTCGCGACGGATCTAGAATCTAATCCACCCCTGACGAGATAAGGGGTATGTTTCACCTAAGCCGTGCGATATACGTCACCGTATGACGAACACGTGGACAACCCATCCGTGCTCCGCCGAAGGTACAGCAACCTTCGGCGACACAGACCAAAGGAAGAGATATGGCAACAGCACCCCGCCCGGCGCTGACCGCGCGCCAGCAGAAGATTCTTGACGCGATCCGCACCGAGATTGAACAGAAGGGCTATCCGCCGTCCATGCGCCAGATTGGCGATATGGTGGGTCTTGCGTCTCTCTCTTCGGTCACCCATCAGCTTGGCCGACTCGAAAATATGGGCTACATTCGCCGCGATCCCAAGCTCCCGCGCGCCATCGAGGTGCTCGACGAAAACGGCGCCGGCATGCACACTCCCCTGCCTGAGCTTCCGAACTTTGAGGTTGGCGAGGACGACCTCGTACCCGTCCCCCTCGTCGGTCGCATTGCCGCGGGCGGCCCCATCACCGCCGAGCAGTCTGTGGAAGATGTACTCGCCCTGCCGCGCCAGCTGGTCGGCAACGGCAAGCTCTTTATGCTCAAGGTCAAGGGCGATTCCATGATTGACGCCGCTATCTGCGATGGCGACTGGGTCGTCGTGCGTGAACAGCACACCGCCGACAACGGCGACATCGTGGCCGCCCTGCTGGACGATGAGGCCACCGTGAAGGTCTTCCGCCAGGTTGATGGCCACACCTGGCTCATGCCGCGCAACGCAAGCTACGAACCGATTATGGGTGACCGCGCCACCGTCATGGGCAAGGTTGTCTCGGTATTGCGTAGCCTCTAATCCCCGCTCTTCGCGAGAGCATCATGGGGTGCTATGCCTCCCGGCGCCAACGCCCCAATCTGGTAGCTACGTCCTTTGAGACTTCAGCGCTTCCAAAGCCCATAACGAACAAAGCCCCCGGCACTCGCAAGTTTGCGAGTGCCGGGGGCTTTTCTCTGACTCTACGGGGAAATAGCCCTGCGGGGAAAACGCGCCGCCCGCTCAATACACAATGGCCGCTCAGCACACGGTAGACGGGCTACCTGTCGATGGATTCCGAGAGACGGGCCAGCGCACCCACCACGGCCTGCTTATTCTGGGTGGGCCACATCGGCGGCATGGCCCTCATCAGGTAGCCGCCGTAGCGCTTCGTTGCGAGTCGCGAATCCAGAACCGCCACGACCCCGCGGTCATTCACCGAACGAATCAGGCGACCCGCGCCCTGCGCCATGCGGATAGCCGCGTGATGCGCAGAGACGGCCATGAACCCGTTACCGCGGTGACGGTTCACCGACTCCGTGCGGGCCTGCGCAATCGGATCGTCCGGTCGCGGGAACGGGATGCGATCCATCACCACCAGACGGCAGGAGTCTCCGGGGACGTCAACGCCCTGCCACAGGCTCATCGTACCGAACAGGCACGAGTCAACATCCTCGCTAAACTCCTCCACCAGAGCCTTCAGCGAGGATTCACCCTGCAGAAGAATATTCAGATCGCTGTGCTCACGCATATACTCTGCGGCGCGCTCGGCTGCACGCTTCGAGGAGAACAGCCCCAGGGCACCTCCCTCGGACGCCTCGCACAGCTCGCGAAGTCGCTCCAGCTGGCCCTCGTGCACGCCAAATCCCGGGGGCTTCAGATCCCCGGCTACGTATATGATGCCCTGCTTACGGTAGTCGAAGGGCGAACCCACATCGATGCTCGTCCAGCGGGGAGCCCCCTCCCCCTGCAAACCCAGGGCGCCGGCGGCCACATCGAAGGAATCGCCCACCGTCAGGGTCGCGCTCGTTAGGATTACGGTGCGGTCGGCAAACAGACCGTCACGCAGCTGCAGGCCAACGCTCAGCGGGGCGATATTCAGGGTCGCCGGGTCGGTATCGGAGGCGGCCACGTAGCGGCCGTTCTCCCAGCCGCCCTGACGCGAAACCCACAGCACATCCTGCTCAGCCGAAGCCTCCAGGATGCGGTTGCTCACCTCGTGCACCTCCGAGACGCGGGAACGGGCC
This sequence comes from Rothia mucilaginosa, assembly GCF_001061665.1. Taxonomy (GTDB): domain Bacteria; phylum Actinomycetota; class Actinomycetes; order Actinomycetales; family Micrococcaceae; genus Rothia; species Rothia mucilaginosa_A. The sequence goes on from NZ_JVSP01000006.1 coordinate 24,456, forward strand.
ATCTGCAGGCCGGCGTCGGCCTCCTGGCCGTCCGGTTTCGTATCGGAGAGCGCGGCGCGGGCCGCATCGTTCACCGCGGACAGGGCCGTGAGCAGACGACCGTCGAGGCCGTTGAGCAGCCCTTCGGGCAGGCCCTCCAGTGCGGTTTCCAGGGTCCCGGCGGCCATCTCCAAGGCCCCGGAATCGGCCTTAGAGTGTTTCTTCACGCCTCGAGCGGCGCGGCGAACCATCGCAACGGTCAGCGATCCGGAAACCGCACCGGTCACTCGGTCCACCAGCTCGTGGGCCTCGTCGATGATGACGGTCTCGTGCTCAGGCAGAACCTTCATGCCCTCGAAAGCGTTAATGGCCAGCAGGGCGTGATTCGTGATGACGATATCTGCCTCGGCGGCACGACTACGCGCCATCTCGCTAAAGCACTCCTCCACCAGCGGGCAGCGGCGGCCCAGACATTCGGCCGCGCTCACCGAGACCTGAGCCCACGCGCGATCGGACACACCTGGCTTGAGCTCGTCGCGGTCGCCGGTCTCCGTGTGGTCAGCCCACTCGCGCAGGCGCACGACTTCCTCGCCCACGCGGGAGGTCGATGAAGGCATGTCGAAGAGGGCGTCCTGTTCCTCTTCGGGGTAGCCGCCCTCGAGCTTGTGCAGGCACAGGTAGTTGTTGCGGCCCTTGAGCAGGGCCACCTGCGCCTGCGACTCCGGGCGCGGCTCCAGTGCTTGCAGAAGACGCGGAATATCGCGGTTCACGATCTGCGCCTGCAGGGCCAGGGTCGCGGTAGCCACCACGATGGGCTGGTCGGACTCCCCCACGCGAGCGAGAGCCGGAACCAGGTAGCCCAGAGACTTACCGGTGCCGGTGCCGGCCTGCACGAGCAGATGTCGTTGCAGTTCGAGGGCCTGCGCCACGTGCGCCGCCATCGTGCGCTGACCGTCACGTTTCTGCCCGCCCGTGGCCTCCACAACCTCGTCGAGCAGGTTCAGGGCATCCCTCGCACCGGGCAGGGTCTCAAGCTCCTGCCCGGTGAATCGGGTGCCCTCGGGTGCAGTCCCGGAGGCGTTTTTGGGCACGCTGGCGCGTCCCGTCATCTTCTGCGTCACGTTAACCGGATCCTAGCGAGTCTCGGCGCTATCGGCCTCGGCGGTGAGGGCGCGGGCCTCGGCCAGCTCCTCTTCCAGAACCTCCAGCAGGTCGCCCTCCAGCACGTACTCGGCCAGGTCCGAGGCGACGTCCTCGCGGACCAGTGCCGTCACGAAGGTGCCGTCCGATACGAAGTCGGTGCTCTTAATCTCGGCGTCCCACTCGTGCAGGCGCGAAATAATCTCGCCGTGGTTGTAGGGAATCAGCAGCTTGACCTCAATCGAGGGGCGCGGAATCGTGTCCGCAATCTTCTGCTTAAGCTCCTCGATGCCCTCGCCGGTGCGTGCCGATACGATGACGTGCTCGGGCTCGCGCTGGCGCATCCGCTCCAGCACGAAGGGGTCGGCCGCGTCGGCCTTATTCAACACAATGATTTCGGGGATGTGGCGGGCGTCCACCTCGGCAAAGACCTCGCGGACGGCGCGAATCTGGCCCTCCGGGTCCGGGTGGGAGGCATCCACCACGTGCAGAATCACGTCGGCGTCGGCAACCTCCTCCAGGGTGGAGCGGAACGCCTCCACCAGCTGGGTCGGCAGCGAGCGCACGAAACCCACCGTGTCGGAGAGGGTGTAGCCGATGCCGTCGGGGGTCTGCGCCTTGCGCACGGTCGGGTCCAGGGTTGCGAACAGGGCATTCTCCACGAGCACGCCCGCGTCGGTCAAACGGTTTAGCAGGGAGGACTTACCGGCGTTCGTGTAACCGGCAATAGCCACCGAGGGCACGCGATTGCGGCGGCGGTTCAGGCGCTTCGTCTCGCGGGCCGGGGCCATCGCGGCAATTTCACGCTTGAGCTTGGCCATGCGGGCGCGCAGGCGGCGGCGATCCATCTCAATCTTGGTCTCACCGGGACCGCGCGAGCCGATGCCCTCACCGGAGGCGGCACGGCCACCGGCCTGACGGGACAGGGAGGCGCCCCAACCGCGCAGACGCGGCAGCATGTACTCCAGCTGGGCCAGCTCGACCTGAGCCTTACCCTCGCGGGACTTAGCGTGCTGTGCAAAGATGTCGAGAATCAGGGCGGTGCGGTCGATGACCTTCACCTTGACGATATCCTCGAGGGCGCGGCGCTGGGAGGGGGCCAGCTCGGAGTCGACAATCACTGTGTCGGCGCCGGTGGCCTCCACGATGTCCTTGAGCTCCAGGGCCTTGCCGGAGCCGAGGAAGGTGCCCGGGTCCGGCTTGAGGCGGCGCTGAACCAGGCCGTCCAGCACCTCGGAGCCGGCGGTCTCGGCCAGCGCGGCCAGCTCACGCAGGGAGTTTTCGGCGTCCTCGACGGTGCCTTCGGTCCACAGGCCGGCCAGCACCACGCGTTCCAGGCGCAGCTGGCGGTACTCGACCTCGGTGACGTCCTCCAGCTCGGTGGAAAGGTTAGCTACTCGGCGCAGGGCGCGGCGCTCGGCGAGGTCTTCCTGATCTCCATCGAACTCGGAGTGCTCACGCTGAACATCGGAAATTTCACGCGCGCGGGTGTCGAGCACGCGGTGGCTACCGCGCGTCGGCGCGCTCTCGTGATGCGCGGTGCCCGCGGCATCGTAGGTGGTCAGTGAGGAGGCGGACTGGGAGCGGCCCAGAACGCGGTCCACGGTGCGGCGCAGCTGCTCGTCGCTCGGCAGCTTCTCGGCCTCAGATACGGAATTATTCTTAGAAGTCATACGCCTTCCATTCTACCGCCGTTGCCCCGCTCGGGTAGGGGGTTTGGTCACCTGTGCGCTCAGGGCGTGCAGGCGGGCACAGCACCGTTCGGGCCAGGAGCGTCAGGCGGGATCAGGACGCCGTTCTGCCCCCGGGAACCGGGCCGGTGCGGGCCAGGAGCGTCAGGCGGGATCGGGACGCCGTTCTGCCCCCGGGAACCGGGCCGGTGCGGGCCTCCCGGTACACTGGATAGCATGAGCGAGCAGCATTACTTTTCTGAGACCCCCGAGACGGAGTTCAAGCCCCGCCCCGTGCAGGTGGAGCTGGCAGGCCGCAAGGTCACCGTCACCACCGCCAACGGCATTTTCAGCCCCTCCGGCATCGATAAGGGCACGGCCATCCTACTTCAGGAGGCCCCCGAACCCCGCGGCGAGCGCCTCCTCGATATCGGTTGCGGTTGGGGCCCCATCACCCTGACCCTGGCGATGCTCGCCCCGCAGGCTCAGGTACACGCGGTGGACGTCAACTCCCGCTCTATCAGCCTGACCGAGCGCAACGCCGCCGCGCTCGGGCTGCCGAACGTCACCGTGGGAACCCCCGACTCGGTGGATCCCGAACTGCGCTTTGACACCATCTGGTCGAACCCGCCGATTCGCGTGGGCAAGGAGGTTCTGCACGAAATTCTGCTGACCTGGCTGCCGCGCCTGGCCCCCGAGGGGGACGCGTACCTGGTGGTGCAGAAGAACCTCGGCTCCGACTCGCTGCAGAAGTGGCTGGATGCGAAGCTGGAGGAGCTGTACCCCGGCGAGTTTGAGGTGTCGCGCTACGCAACGGCGAAGGGCTTCCGTATTCTGCTGGTGCACCGCCACGGGGCCTAAACCGCCCGGCGAAAACCACCCGGCTAAAACCGCTCGGCTAAAACCGCCCGACGGAGGTCGCCAACCGTTTAAGACATAGCGGCGGCGGGTGTTTTCTGAAGGATCTCAGAAAACACCCGCCGCTTTTCTATATTAAGTCTCTGCACTCTCAGGCCGTGTTCCGGGCGCAGTACCTTAGCGCATTACCCTAGCGCAGCACCACGGTCGAAACCATCTGCGCCGGGCCGGCCAGCACCACGTGCTCAAGGTCGTCCGGGCCGAGCACGAAGGTGACGGCCAGGGTACCGCCGGGCACGTGCACGAGCCACTCGTCCGGCGCCTCCTCGCCGCCCCAGAATCGGGTGGCTGCGGCGGCCGCGCAGGCGCCGGTACCGCAGGAGAGGGTCTCGCCCACGCCGCGTTCGTGCACGCGCATCCGGATAGCGCCCACGTGGGTGCTACCGTCATTTTCCAGGTCGACCGGCACCACGAATTCGACGTTCGTGCCATCTGCGGGTGCGGGGTTAACCTGCGGCTGGCTGTACAGGTCCAGGCCGTCCAGCTTGCCCTCGGAGCCGAGCATGACCACAGTGTGCGGGTTGCCCATCGAGATGGACAGGCCGGCGCGCGGGGTCTTCAGGCCGCGGGCGGACACCAGGCAGTCCTCGCCTCCCTCGCGGGCGGCGTCACCATGAATGAAGCTCCAGGGGCCCATGTCGACGGCGTAGCCTTCCTCGGTGCGGGCGACGGTCTTCACGCCGGCGCGGGTGGCAATCTGCACGGTCTGGCCGACCTCAAGCTCGATTAAGCCCTCGGTGCGCAGGTAGTCCACGAAGGCGCGCACGCCGTTGCCACACATCTCGGCGATGGAGCCGTCACCGTTGCGGTAGTCCATGAACCACACGGCGTCGGGGTATTCCTCTAGGAGCTTCTGGCCGCCGCGGGAAGAGGTGCTTCGGGCAGCGCGAATGAAGCCGTCCGCGCCGATGCCGAAGTGGCGGTCGCAGGCGCGGGCAATCAGGTCGGGGGTGAGGGCAATCTCTGCGTTCTCGTCCGTCAGAAAGATGAAATCGTTGCCGGTGCCGTGACCCTTGGTGAGGGTCAGTCCTGCCAGCTCGCCCCAGGTGGAGGGGTTCTCGCTCATATGCTGTCCTTAAACGTTGGGGGCCTGTCCGTCTATGATTTTACCGCGCCGACCGGTTCGAGGGGGTATCTGTTCGGCGGCGGCTCGTTATTGTGGCTTATCGGGTGCTTTCGCGGATGATGGCTTCCGCTTCATCGACCAGTGTGGGTGAGAGCGCATCCAACCAGTGCACACGCTCATCTCCCCTGAACCAGGTCAGCTGGCGGCGCGCGAACTGGCGGGTCGCAATGGTCGTGTCCTCAATCGCCTGCTCCACGCCGTAGTCTTCGTCCTCAAGGGCGCGAGCAAACTGCGCGTAACCAATCGCGCGGGAGGCAGTCTTACCCTCCTGCAGTCCCTTCTCGTTCAGGGCACGCACCTCGTCCAGCAGGCCGCGCTCGTGCATGAGCTCCACACGGCGGTGCAGACGCTCATGCAGCAGGGCACGATCCATATCCAGACCAATCTGAATACTCTTGGTCACGTACTCGCGCACCGGCATGAACGCAGAAAACGGGCGGCCCGTCACCTCGAACACCTCCAGGGCGCGAATAATGCGGCGCTCGTCCTTCACGCGCGCAGCCGACTCAGGATCAACCTCCGCCAGGCGGGCGTGCAGAACACCAATACCCTCGGTGCGCGCCTGCTCCTCGAGGCGCTCGCGCACCCGCGCATCCGTGCCGGGAAACTCCAGCTTATCCAGGGCGGCGCGCACATACAGGCCCGAACCGCCCACCAGAATCGGGTAGCGTCCACGGCCGCGAATCTGCTCAATCAGCTCGCGGCTACGCTCCTGAAACTCCGCCACGGACGCCTCATCCCGCACGTCCATGATGTCCAGCAGGTGGTGCGGAACGCCGCGCATCTCCTCCGCGGTGACCTTCGCGGTACCAATATCCATACCCCGGTAGAACTGCATAGAATCAGCGTTAATGCACTCGCCATTCAGGCGCAGAGCCAACTCAATCGCGAGCGCACTCTTACCGGTGCCGGTCGGGCCCACAATAGCGATAACGGGCAGAGTTTCGGAGATAGTCATGCGCCCCATTCTACCGGTTCCCACTGCCCCACTCACGGTGAGGATGAGGACCCGAAGAACGGGGCGCACGACTCGCTATGAAAGATTAGGGGCGCAGGCCGATGGTCGGCATGCCCAGGCCCACCGGCGCACCGGGAACCTGGGTGGTGCCGGTACCGCAGGAATCCGCCTGGGAGCGGTCCCACGCGTCGCCGGCGCGGGTGCGGCGCAGGCTGTACTGCTCGGCGGTCGGATCGGAAATCAGGTGGAAGGAGCCGGCCTCGGTAATCGGCACGGTCACCATGTCGCCGGGGCGGGGAGCCTCGCATCCCTCGGGCACCGAGAAGTGCACGAGGCGCTGGTCCGGGCCGCGACCCGAGAGGCGGTGGGTCTGCTCGGCCTTACGACCGGCCTCCGCCACGACCATCAGCTCAACGGTCTTGCCGAGCTGCTTGCGGTTTTCCTCGCCGGCGATGCGGTCCTGCAGGGCAATCAGGCGCTCGTAGCGTTCCTGCACGACCTCCTTGGGGATCTGGTTCTCCATGGTCGCCGCCGGGGTGCCGGGGCGAATCGAGTACTGGAAGGTGAACGCGGAGGAGAAACGAGCCTGCTCCACAACCTTCAGGGTCTCCTGGAAGTCCTCCTCGGTCTCGCCGGGGAAGCCCACGATGATGTCGGTGGTAATCACGGCGTTCGGGATGCGCTCGCGCACCTTCTCCAGAATGTTCAGGAACTTCTTGGAGCGGTAGGAACGGCGCATATCCTTAAGCACCTTGTCGGAGCCGGACTGCAGCGGCATGTGCAGCACGGGCATGACGTTCGGGGTTTCGGCCATCGCGTCGATCACGTCGTCGGTAAACATGGCCGGGTGCGGGGAGGTGAAGCGCACGCGCTCCAGGCCCTCAATTTCACCGCAGGCGCGCAGTAGCTTGGAGAACGCCTGACGGTCGCCGAACTCCACGCCGTAGGAGTTCACGTTCTGGCCCAGCAGGGTCACCTCGATAGCGCCGTCGTCGACCAGCGCCTGAACCTCGGCGAGCACGTCGCCGGGGCGGCGGTCCTTCTCCTTACCGCGCAGCGAGGGCACGATGCAGAAGGTGCAGGTGTTGTTGCAGCCCACGGAGATAGACACCCAGCCCGAGTACACGTGATCGCGCTTGGTCGGCAGGGTCGAGGGGAACACCTCGAGGGATTCGAGCAGCTCGGCCTGCGCCTCGTGGTTGTGGCGGGCACGCTCCAGCAGGGCCGGCAGGGAGCCGATGTTATGGGTACCGAAAACGACGTCCACCCAGGGCGCCTTCTCGATGATGGCGTCCTGATCCTTCTGCGCCAGGCAGCCGCCCACGGCAATCTGCATACCCTCATGGCGGCGCTTGACGGGGGCCAGCTGACCGAGGTTACCGTAGAGGCGGTTGGCGGCGTTTTCGCGCACCGCGCAGGTATTGAAAACAACCAGGTCGGGTTCGACGCCCTCCTCAGCGCGAACGTAGCCGTTAGCTTCGAGCAGACCCGACATTCGTTCGGAGTCGTGCACGTTCATCTGGCAGCCGAAAGTGCGCACTTCGTAGGTGCGGGGGCTGGTTTCAGTGGTCTGGGCGGAATCGCTGAGGGTCGAAGTCATGCCCTATAGGGTATCCGATGGGGGATAATGGCTCTATGCAGGTTTCCCTTAGTAGTAACTTTTCGCGTTTTTCACCGAACGATTCTTCTGGCTCTTCCGATGCCCCCGCGCGGCAGGCGGAGGCTCCCGAGGTGCTAAACCCGGAGGAGGTCGCCCCCGAGGCCGGGCGCTCCCCTAGCGCCGAGGCCGGCTCTACCGACGATGCTCTCATCGAGGAGGCCATCGCCCTCTACACCCCCGTGCCGCCCCAGGCGAGCGCAGACTCCGCCGCGATGCGCCGCAACCTCTCGCGCATGTTGGCCTGGGCGAAGGGCCTGGAGCAATCCGGCGGCCGCGACCTTGCGAGCGTACGGATTCTGGGCACCGGCATGCGCTCGGTCGTGGTGCGTGTGAACTTTGAGGCAGCCGACCCCGCGGAGGCCGCCGAGGCCCTGCCGTCCTCCCTGATTCTTAAGCGCTACCGCCGCAAGGATTCCACGCAGAACGCCGGCGGCTTCGGGTACCTGCGCGAACGCTACGGCCTACCGGCCCTCAACGAGCAGGTGCCCGGGCTCTTCCCGCGGTTCTACGGTGCCGATGCCGAGCTGCGGGTCATCGCGCTCGAGGATGTAAGCGCTGGAACCGCCGAGGGTGAGCAGTACTCGGTCGCCCACGCCCTGACGGAGGGCACCAAAGAGCAGGCCCTGAACGCGTTGGACTACTACGTGGGGGCCTACCGTTCGCTGGCGCGCGCCGGCATCATGGGCGAGGCCGTGGAAAGCTACCGCGCGAACCTGGCCCGCGCCGACCGCAAGGCGCAATTCCCCGGGGCCATCGCATCCCCGGCGCTGGCCGAGCGTGGCCTCAAGCGAATTTACGGCGTGGATGAGCAGGAACACCTCGAGGACCGCGAGGGTTTTGAGCTTCCCGAGGACCTCGAATCGCGCAGTACTCTGCCGCCCGCCGTGGAGGAGCTCTCCTTCCGCTTCCGCCGCGTGGTACAGCCCTTCTTCACCAAGCGTCCGCCCGTTCCCGAGCAGTTCAAGCTCAACCGCGGGCGCGTCTACATGCTGTCCTCGGGCGATTTTTCGCCGCAGAACGTGCTCATCGGCCCGGCCGAGGAGGCACCGGTGCGCATCGTGGACGCTGAGGGCACCTGCCTGCATCACCGCGGCTTCCCCTTCGTTGAGGCCATGCTGGGATTCCCCTCGTCACCGGAATACCCGCGCTACCGGGTGGACCGTCAGCGGGCCCTGCCGGCGCTGTACTCCGCGCTCTTCGATGATGCTCCGCTCGAGGCGCACCTGGCCGAGGATCTTGCGGTGTGCACCGCGGTCACGGTGTGCGTGCTCGTGGAGCTCTACTCCGCTTCCCCGCGTGCGGCCTTGCTCCCGATGATTCGCCGCGAGGGCGCGCAGCTGATGCGCCTGCTCCTGCAGATTTCGGGTTCGCAGGATGCAACCCTGGCCGAATGTGCCGAGCGTCTGGACTCACCCGAGTAGGGAACGGCCATAGGCCTTCGGCAGGGGGCTTTATAGGGTTTTAAAAGGGTGAGCCCGCCGCAGAGTATTTCGGTGGCGGGCTCACCCTTTTGCTCGTCATAGTGCCGAGCGTAGCTGCGCAGTCCTCCTGCCGTCCTCCTGCCGACTTCCTACCGCAGGCCCTTACCAGAGGTCGTCCTCCGCGCCGTAGGCGGCAAGCTCCTCGCGGATTACCGACATCGATACCGAGGAGGAGTAGCCGCGGCGCGCAAGCATCCCCAGCAGGCGACGGGTGACCCTATCCTTCTCGGCGCGGTCGCTCAGATCCATGCCGGGGCGTAGCTTCTTGCGCACCAGCTCGGCGGCGTCCTCACGTTCCTGCTCGTCGGTACGCTGAGCCAGTGCGTTCTCCGCCTCTTCACCGCGCACCCCGCGTTCAGCGAGCTCGCGGCGTAGCGCGGCGCGGGAGAGCTTCTTGGTGCGGCTCTTCTGCCGCACGAAGGTCTCGGCGTATTCGGCGTCGTCGATGAGCTTGGCCGCCTCGAACTTATCGAGCAGCGGCTCGATGAGCTCGGCTTCGAAGCCTTCTGACTGGAGCTTCTTGCGCAGCTGCCCCCTGGTCTTTGCTGAGTAGGCCAGCTGGTTGTACACGATGGTCTTGGCGCGGGTGTAGGGGTCGGCTTCCTCGGCGGCGCGGTCGGCGCGCACCTTCTGCTTCCAGGAGGGGCCCTGCCCGCCCATCCCGGCGGAGCCGTTCCCGCCTTTTCTCGGCGCGCGAACCCCGGAGGCTTGAGAGGCTCGGGGCGCGGCCGGGCGCTTGCCGCTGCCGATACCCTGAGCCTCCTCCTCGGCGATACCCCGAATAAAGGCTTCCTCGGCCGCGGTGAGCTTCTCGTTCAAGCTGCTTCCCTCCCTGAATAGGTTGCTCCCCGAGCCGCGACCCGCGGGGCTCTTACGGGTTTCCTCTTCCTCGCTCCGGGCCCCGAATGCGGGCGCGTAGGGCGAGCGCTTCTGCATCTTCTCCCGCTGCGCCGCACTCATGCGGCGGAATCCGCGTTTGTACTCGCTCGGCTTCTGCCGGTTCGAGCGCTTCTTCTGCTGTTTCTCCCGCTGCTGTGCCTGGCGCTCAATCTCTTCTTTTTCCTCCGCGGTGAGCCCCGACCCGATGGATGCGGCCCCGGCCCGGCTCATGCGGCCGGCCGCCATGGGGCGGGGCTCCGCGCCTCCAGGCATGAAGGCCCGCACGGGGGCCTCGTCGATGGAGACGGCCGGCAGGTTCGGATCCACCCGCAGGCTACGGCGCGGCGAGCCCTCCGAAGATTCCTCGGAGCCTTGCCCTGCTCCCCCGCCCGGTGCGGGTTCGAGGGGTGCCGCGGGCACCGGAAAGTAGCCTGGGTAGTCGTCCCCGAGATCGCGGGCGATGGGCTCCTCGCGGAAGCCGTGGGCCGCCGGATGCCAATCGGGGAACTCTTCGGTTGCCTCTGGGACCGGCATCTTCCAGGAGGTCTTTTCCCCGGAAACCTTGCGCGGGGCTGCGTTTTTCCGGGTTACGTTTTCCTGCGCAGGTTTTGCCTGCGCCAGTTTTTTGGGCTCGGATCCTACCGCCCGCGATGCTTGGGGCGCGGAGGTCTTCGGAGATGCTTCCTGTGGTGTTTTCGCGGGCCTGTTCGCCCCGGGCTTCTGCTCTACCGGCTTTTGTTCCCCGGATTTTTGTGCCCCGGATTTTTGCGCCCCGAACTTTTGCGATACGGGCGCTTCCGGTGCCTCCGGTGCCTGACGCGGCACGGCGGGTGCGTCAGGCTCCGCGGATGCGTACTGCGGAGCCCCCCAGTCGAGGACGGGCTCGGCCAGGGGCGCGGGCGCTTCGAAGGCCAGTGCCTCGAAGGCTCCCAGCTCGGCCGGGGCGGTGGGTGCTTCAAAGGTGAGGGGTTCAAAGCCTCCGTGAGCCGCGATACCGCCGTCCGCCGATTCGAAACCTGAAAAGCCGTCGGTGCCCGACACCGCGCCGCCGAAGTTCTGCGCCGGAGAGGACCCGAAGAAAGGTTCGGTTGCGTCCAGGGCGGCGAAACCGGCGTCGTCCTCGCGCATACCGTCACGCTCGCCGCCGCGCGCGTTCTCGTCTTGGCCGAATACGCTTCGTTCCATCTGCCTGTCCCCTCCTCTCTTTCTAATCCGCCGAAGCCCGTGTGCCTCCGGTTGGAGGCGCTCCCCCATTGTATCGAGCCGCACCTCCGCCGGTTCCGGCTTAAACGGCAATCGCCGCGCACCGTGCGAAAAGCACAGCGCACGGCGATTACCACGCGTTGTCGAGCGGGCCGCGCATCCTATCGGGAACGGCCCACGGGCGAGGGCTTAGAACTCCTCGGCCAGCTCGTCCAGCGGATCGTTCTCGGTGCCCTCGGCCTCTGCGGCCTCCTCGGCGGGCTCCTCCTCGATGATGCCCAGCTTCACCAGAACCTTGTACTGCAGTTCCTCGGTGAGCTCGGGGTTGTCCTTGAGTAGCTTACGAACGTTTTCGCGGCCCTGGCCCAGCTGCTCACCGTCATAGGTGAACCATGCGCCGGACTTCTTGACGATATCGTTCTCCACGGCCAGGTCGAGAATACCACCCTCAACGGAGATGCCCTCGCCGTAGAGGATGTCGAACTCTGCCTGCTTGAAGGGCGGAGCCATCTTATTCTTCACAACCTTGGCGCGGGTGCGGTTACCAATCGGGTTCGCGCCGTCCTTCAGGGTCTCAATACGGCGAATGTCGATGCGCACCGAAGCGTAGAACTTCAGGGCCTTACCACCGGTGGTGGTCTCGGGCGAGCCGAAGAACACGCCAATCTTCTCGCGCAGCTGGTTGATGAAGATCGCGGTGGTGCCGGTTGCAGAGAGGCGACCGGTAATCTTACGCAGAGCCTGGCTCATCAGGCGGGCCTGCAGACCAACGTGGGAGTCGCCCATGTCGCCCTCGATTTCGGCGCGGGGCACCAGCGCGGCCACGGAGTCGACCACCACGATATCCACGGCGCCGGAGCCGACCAGCATATCCATGATTTCCAGGGCCTGCTCGCCGGTGTCGGGCTGAGAGACCAGCAGCTGGTCGATGTCCACGCCCAGCTTAGCGGCGTAAATCGGGTCGAGGGCGTGCTCGGCGTCGATGAACGCGGCCACGCCGCCGGCCTTCTGCACATTAGCGACGGCGTGCAGGGCCACGGTGGTCTTACCCGAAGACTCGGGACCGTAAATCTCAATCACGCGACCGCGGGGCAGACCGCCGATGCCGAGAGCGGCATCCAGGGCGATGGCACCGGTAGAGATAACCTCGGTGGTGGTGGTTTCCTTATCACCCAGGCGCATCACGGCGCCCTTACCGTAGTTCTTATCAATCTGTGCCATGACGGCTTCAAGTGCCTTGGCGCGACCCTCTTCGGGAACGCGAGCTACGCTCTGAGACTTGGTGCTCTTAGCCACGTTAGTACCTCGTTCTTTGTGGTGTCAGTGATGACGTCAATAATGTTTCTAGGAATCGGCGGGGCTCGTCGCCCCAGCTTTTCGCCTGCCGGTTCCTTCTGAGACTACTCTAGGGTCACGGCCTGACAGGATAAGGCCATTTTCACGATGTGTGGAAAAATCCCGCGGATTTTTCGAAAAATTCTCGATGTGGAAAAGTCTAGCACGAATCGAACAAAATTACGAGGCATTTTCGAATACCTCGCATAAGATTTCGGCAAATATTTTCGAATATTCGAAACCCGCCCGAGGATGCCTCAATCGGTTCGCGCACACCTTTCGGGGCCTGGGGCGCACCGTAACCCGGCCGCCACGCTCCCCCGTAGCGCATCCCCGCGGCATTTAGACACGCCGCCCAGGCACGCGCCGAGCTAACGCAACGGTTCCTTATCCGGGCCCCAGCGGCGCTCCTGCGGGATCTCCTGTTCCTCGCAGATGGCAAACCAGACCGTCTTCGGATTGACACCGGCATCCAGCGCCTCCGCCGCCGTCCGGTGATTCAGGGATCCCAGCACCAGATCCCGGGCCAGCACCGGGGCGTACCCGGCGCCAAATTCGTGCTCCATGAGCGCCCAAAACTCACTCAGCTTCATCGCAATCTCCTTCACCGCACCCGGCGGCAGCGTGCCCATTGGCGGAGCACCCACCCCGAGTTCTTCATTCTCACAATTCTGTCTCGCCATTGCTCGACAAAGAACCGATGCCGCACACCCGTTCGGGGTGTACGGCATCGGCCCAATAGCGGTGCGGAGCTTCCGCACCCTCACGTCTTAGAGAGAGACGTAGTAGTCGTTCTTGTAGCGTTCGGACAGCTCAGCCGGAACGGTATCCGGAATCTGAACGCCCTCTGCGACGGCCATACGATCGGCGACCTCGCGCAGCATCTGGGACATCGGGATGTCCAGAGCCTGGCAGATCCAAGCCAGCAGCTCGGAGGAAGCTTCCTTCTGACCGCGCTCAACTTCACTCAGGTAACCGAGGGAAACGCGGGCACGCTGCGAAACCTCTCGCAGGGTGCGGCCCTGACGCTGGCGGACATCGCGAAGAACCTCACCGATGGCCTGGCGGAGAGGAACAACTCGTGCTTCCTCAACGACCGGAGCCACCTGCTTGGGGGTCTCGTCGATTTCCTTCCACTTCGTAATACCGTTGATTGATACGCGCTGCTTAGCCATGAGCTTCTTTACCACTTTCCTGAGTAGTTCCTCCCGACGCGCGGGACTGTACAGAGTTAAGCCTAACTGATTTTTGGGATGCGAGCTACAAAACTCGCTGTTTTCGTCATCTTCTTCAGACTTGTATCCATTCAAACAGACCAAGCTATGTGTTTATTCCCTTGAAGCTGGGAGAAGACTGGGAAATTCTTTGAAGCGTAAAATATCCTCCCCGAGTCTTTCCCCTGTGCCTTCCCCCAAGCTTCACGAGCCCCGCCTCACGTGCCTCACGTGCCTCACACACCGCCTGGTCATGCCACCGGGACGCGCCGCGGGGCTGGGTCCTAGAGGCTCTCCCTCAAAGAGCCGGAGGCGCTCCCCCGCACCGCGCGGGCCAGCAGCGCAATCGCATCCGCGCTCGCCGCCGCACGAACCCGGGCGCGATCCCCGTCGTAGTGGCGCTCGAACACCTCACACCCGCCCGGGGCGTGCACCCCGATAAACACGGTGCCCACCGGCTGGCCATCCGCGGGGTCGGGCCCCGCCACACCCGTGGTCGACACCGCGTAATCGGCACCGCACACCCGCGCCGCGCCGGCCGCCATCTGAGCCGCCACCTCCGGGTTCACCGCGCCCTCGGTCGCAAGCAGCTGAGCGTCCACGCCCAGCACCCGCGCCTTCACCTCGTAGGCGTAAGAAATCACGCCGCCGCGATAGTAGGCCGATGCGCCCGGCACCGTGCAGATCGCGCCGCCCACGTCCCCGCCGGTCAAGGACTCAGCAGTGGCCACCTGCACCGGACGTTCCTGGGATGCGCACGAGCGCACCGCATCGCGCAGCAGCAGGGCCGCCGCCTGCGGGGTACCCGAAAAAACCTCAGCGCGCGCCAGCTCGGGCGAGGCCGACTGGGTGCCTTCGTTCAGAAGAGGAACCATGATTCATCCTTTCCCGGCGGCCGGGCCGACCCGACCGCCCGTTCACGCGCCCGCTCCTTCCGCGAGCGCCCCGGTGCTCGAGCGCCGCTAACGCTCACCCCGGGTACAGTTCGGGGGAGCGGCATGAGCCACTCCCCCATCAACGTCTATTGAGCGCGCTGCTTCTGCGCGGCCTGGTTCTGCAACCAGGTGCGACGCAGGTTGTAGGCATCGCGCACGTACACCAGGCCGGTCCACACGGTAATCGCCGTGACCGCGCCCATCAGCACCCAGCCCGGCACCAGCCAGCCCAGGCCCAGCTGACCCAGCGGCAGGAGCATCAGCACCAGCGCCACGGTCTGCAGTACCGTCTTGATTTTGCCGCCCTTGCTGGCCGCCATCACGCCGTACTTGATGACGAACAGGCGCATCACCGTGATGCCCCACTCGCGTAGCAGAATCACGATGGTCACCCACCACCACAGCTCGCCCAGGGCCGAGAGCACAATGAACGCGGCACCGGTCAGGAACTTATCGGCAATCGGGTCGGCGATCTTGCCGAAGCTCGTGATGAGGTTGCGGGAACGCGCCAGGTAGCCGTCGGCCCAGTCCGTGAGCATCGCGAGGATGAAAATCACCCAAGCGAGCCAGCGGTGGGTCGGGTCGTCGGCACCAAAGGTACCGCCACTGACCAGCGCCACGATGAAGAAGGGCACCGCGATGATGCGCAGAACCGTCAGCACGTTGGGAACGTTCCAATTCGACGTGCGAGGCTGCACCGCCCGGACCTCACCGGTGGGGGCTGGGGTGTGAGCGTCGCTCATGGGTGCTCCTTAGAATCGGCGGGCTCAACGGGTGAGCCCGGTGTTGCAGTTTCGATGCGGGCCGCACACCGCGCGAGGCACGCGCACAGCCATCGTCAAATATTGGCACCGAAGGGTATCGGGAACGCACAAACGCCCCGTACGTCCATTATACGGGTGCCTCATCGGGCACCGCCGAACGTGCGGGGCGCATGTGGATAACGCGTGAGCCTAGCGGCCCGTCAGCTGCCAGGCGTCCTCCGAGCCTTCGTCATCGGATTCGTCGTAATAATCGGTAACCGGCTCCCCCGGATCCACCGCGTTCGCGTACGGGTCGGCCGCCGGGGGCTCCTCGCCGCGAATACGCGCCAGGGTCGCCTGCAGGTCGTCGGGGCGGACCAGCACCTCGCGGGCCTTCGAGCCCTCCGAGGGGCCCACCACGCCCTGCGACTCCAGCAGGTCCATGATGCGTCCGGCCTTCGCGAAGCCCATGCGCAGCTTACGCTGCAGCATCGAGGTCGAACCGAACTGCGTGGTAATCACGATCTCGGCCGCCTGCAGCAGATCGTCGAGGTCGTCGCCGATTTCCTCATCAATCTGCTTCTTCGCGGCCGAAACCATCACGTCCTCACGATAGATGGTCGGGGCCTGCTTCTTCACGTGCTCAACCACGGCGTGAATCTCGGATTCGGAAACCCACGCACCCTGAACACGCATCGGCTTCGAGGCACCCATCGGCAGGAAGAGCGCGTCACCCTGACCAATCAGCTTCTCGGCGCCGGGCTGATCCAGCACCACGCGGGAGTCAGTGACCGAGGAGGTCGCAAACGCCATGCGGGAAGGAACGTTCGCCTTAATCAGACCGGTCACCACGTCCACCGACGGACGCTGGGTAGCCAGCACCAGGTGGATACCGGCGGCGCGGGCCAGCTGCGTGATACGCACGATGGCCTCTTCCACGTCGCGCGGGGCGACCATCATCAGGTCGGCCAGCTCGTCCACGATCACCAGCAGGTACGGGTACTCGTGAATCGTGCGCTTGCTGCCGGGCTCGGGCTGAACCTTGCCCTCGCGCACCGCCTTGTTGAAGTCGTCCACGTGCTTGTAGCCGTAGTGGGCGAGGTCGTCGTAGCGGGCGTCCATCTCGCGAACCACCCACTGCAGGGCCTCGGCGGCCTTCTTCGGGTTCGTGATGATGGGCGTAATCAGGTGCGGAATACCCTCGTAGGCGGTCAGCTCCACGCGCTTGGGGTCGACCATCACCAGGCGCACCTGGTCGGGAGTTGCGCGCATCAGAATCGAGGTAATCATCGAGTTCACGAACGAAGACTTACCGGCACCGGTCGCACCGGCGACCAGCATGTGCGGCATCTTGGCCAGGTTGGCCAACACGAAGCCACCCTCAACGTCCTTGCCCACGCCCATGACCATCGGGTGGTGGTTCGCGTGGGCCTGCGGGGAGCGCAGCACGTCGCCCAGGGCCACGGTCTCGCGGTCGGTATTCGGAATCTCAATGCCGATCGCGGACTTGCCGGGAATGGGCGAAAGGATGCGCACGTCCGGGCTGGCCACCGCGTAGGCGATGTTCTTGCTCAGCGCCGTCACGCGCTCCACCTTCGTGGCCGGTCCCAGCTCAATCTCGTAGCGGGTCACGGTCGGGCCGCGCGAGAAACCGGTCACGTGGGCGTCCACCTTGAACTGCTCCAGCACGCTGGTGAGGGCCTCGACCACGTGCTCGTTGACCTCGGAGGACTCCTTGGCGGGCGGGCCGGAAACCAGCATCTCCTCCGAGGGCAGCACGTAGGCGCCGCGGGAGGACTGCACAACCTGCTCGCCGCGAGCCTGCTCGGTGGTCGCGGTCTGGGTGTTGTTCTGCAGGGGGCGGGACAGGCCGCCGCCGGAGCGTGCCGCCTGCTGGGACGCGCCCTGGTTCGTACTCTGGTTTGCGCCCTGATGCGCACCGGCCGAATGCATGCGGGTCGGAATCGGAGCCTGACCCGCGGCGGCACCTCGGCCGGCCTCCTGAGCGGGTGCGCCCGCGGGCGGAACCACATCGCGGGGCCTGGT
Organism: Rothia mucilaginosa; assembly: GCF_001061665.1. Taxonomy (GTDB): domain Bacteria; phylum Actinomycetota; class Actinomycetes; order Actinomycetales; family Micrococcaceae; genus Rothia; species Rothia mucilaginosa_A. Next base: position 41,743 of record NZ_JVSP01000006.1, read on the forward strand.
CTGCGGGGCGGGCTCGGAGGGAGCCTGCTGCGAGGGGTCGCCGCCGAAACCATCGTAGGCTTCCACGTCGAAGAGGGGCTCCTCCCCCGGGATGCGGCCGTGCGCCACCGCGGCGCGCTGCACCTGATCCAGGCGGGCGGCGGGAGCCTGAGAGGCCTCCACGTCAAAGAGGTCGGGGCCGCTCGAAGCCGCGGCGGGAGCCTGGTTCAGGCGACCGGGCAGGCGACTCAGGCGGTTCGGCTTGGCGCCGGTGCGCGCGCCGGGAGCGGGGTTGGCGGGCTGCACGGGCATCTGGGTGGTCTCGGGGTGGGCATCGTCCACCACGGCGTTCACGAAGGCCTCGTCACCGGCGTACTCGTCGAGGGGGCCGTCATCGCCCTTGGAAACGCCAAAGCCCAGCCAGCCGCGCAGGCGCGCCATCAGGCCACCGCCCGAAGAAGAGGCTCGGGCCGGCTTCTCGTCGTCACCGTACAGGTAGCTGCGGTCGTGCTCCTCGGCGTTCAGGTCCACGGTCTGAGTTGCATCATCCGAGGAGGAGCGCTCGCGGGTGGTGCCGTTGGGCTTCTCGCCCAGGGCCAGGCCCACCAGGTGCCGGGTGCGGGGCACAATCTGGCGAATCGGGGTGTTGGTCATGACCAGCAACCCGGCGAGCGCCAGCAGCAGGTGAATCAGAATCTCCACCGCCGCGATACCCCCGCTCAGGCGAACGATGGGGGTGCCGAGGATTACTCCCGTGACGCCGCCTCCGGCCCATACGGCCTCGAAACCGTCCGCAAAGGTCGGGTGCCCGGCGTGGCGGGCGAAGAAGAGGGAGGTCGCAATCAGCAGAATCAGGGAGCCCAGGGTCACCCGGTTATTGCGTTTGACCAGGTCGGGGCCTCGGAAGACGCACCAGGCCAGCACGAAGCTGAGCACCGGAATCAGCAGGGCACCCTGGCCGAAGATGCCGCCGAGCATCGTGTGCCAGGCGTCCAGGGGCGCGCGCAGCAGACCGAGAGAGGTGTGGGCGCGCCAGTTGTACCACTCAACGCCGGCGCTGATGAGGCCGAAGAGCAGCAGTACGAGCGCGCCGCCATCACGACGCTGTTCGGGTTCCAGGTCGGTGCGCGCCGTGCCAATCGAGCGCACCGCGCCACCGATAGCGTGAGCGATGCTCAGCCAGACGGAGGCGATGGCGCCGGCGACAGGATTCGTCGCCTCGGCACCGCGACGGGCACCGCCCCTCGAGGAGGTGGTGCGCTTGCGGGTGGTTTTCTTTGACTTAGCGGTCGTACTACGACCCTTTGTGGTCCGTGGAGCCATACCTTTTAGAGTATCAACCTTCCCGTTAATCTAACGATTTCTTCGTTATCAGTGAGCGCAGCGGCTGCGATGGGGCGTCGCACGCGGGTGCTGGACCCGCCGAAACCCGCCGAGCCAGCCCGCCCTGCCGGATGCGCAGGGGGCGGGGCCGACACTCGGTATCGACCCCGCCCCCTGCGTTTCAGGTAACCCGTTTCAGCCTCGGCCCGAAAGCCGATGCCACCTGCGGGAGGCGGCCGCGCTGATATTTAGTTCTTAGCGTCCGGAGAGGTGCTCTCGATGACCACGGGCACGATCATGGGCTTGCGGCGCAGGCGGCGAGAGATCCACGCGCCGATGGTGCGGCGCACAATCTGTTGCAGTTGCTGCACGGTGTGCACCTTCTCGGGTGCGCGGTGCAGTGCGTCTTCCAGGGCGGCGGTAATCTTCGGGACGATCTCGTCGAAGACGGCGTCGTCCTCCGCGATACCGCGGGCGTGGATGTCCGGGCCGGTCACCACACGCTTGGTCGCGCGGTCAATCGCGGTCACGATGGACACGAAGCCTTCCTCACCCAGGATGCGGCGGTCCTTCAGGTCGCTCTCGGTCACCTCGCCGACGGAACGGCCGTCAACGTAGAGGTACTCGCAGGGAATCTCGCCGACCACGGTGGCCACGCCGTCGCGCAGATCCACCACGGTGCCGGACTCGCACAGGAGTACGTTCTGTGCGGGAACGCCGGTCTCAATCGCCAGATCACCGTTGGCAATCAGGTGGCGCACCTCGCCGTGAACGGGCATGACGTTCTTGGGCTTGAGGATGTTGTAGCAGTACAGCAGCTCACCGGCGGCCGCGTGGCCGGACACGTGAACCTTCGCGTTGCCCTTGTGCACCACGTGGGCGCCCAGCTTCATGAGGGCGTTGATGATGCGGTACACGCTGGTCTCGTTACCGGGAATCAGCGAGGAGGCCAGCACCACGGTGTCGCCCGGCTCAATCTGAATCTTGTGGTCGCCGTTAGCCATACGCGAGAGCGCCGCCATGGGCTCGCCCTGCGAACCGGTGCACATCATCACGATCTGGTCGGGGCGGTAGTCGTCAACCTTCTTCAGGTCCACGAGCACGTTGTCGGGCACCTTCAGGTAGCCCAGCTTCTCGGCGATGGTCATGTTGCGCACCATAGAGCGGCCCACGAGCACGACCTTGCGACCGCGTTCGGCGGCGGCGTTCAGCACCTGCTGCACGCGGTGCACGTGCGAGGAGAAGGAGGCCACGATGATGCGGCCGCGAGCGTCACGGAAGACGTTCGAGAGCACCGGGCCGATGTTCTTCTCGGTCGGGGTGAAGCCGGGAACCTCTGCGTTGGTGGAGTCCGGCAGGAACAGGTCCACACCCTCCTCACCCAGGCGGGAGAAGTGGCGCAGGTCGGTCAGGCGACCGTCCAGAGGCAGCTGATCCATCTTGAAGTCACCGGTGTGCAGAACCTTGCCTGCCTTGGTGCGGATGAACACGGCCAGCGCATCCGGAATCGAGTGGTTCACTGCAACAAACTCGCACTCGAACGGGCCGAAGCGCTCCACCTGGTGTTCCTTCACCGCGAGGGTGTAGGGCTTGATGCGGTGCTCGGCCAGCTTCGCCTCGACCAGTGCCAGGGTCAGCTCGGAACCGACCAGGGGGATGTCGGGGCGGCGGCGCAGCAGGTAGGGAACGGCGCCGATGTGGTCCTCGTGGCCGTGGGTCAGCACCATGGCGACCACGTCGTCCAGACGGTCGACAATGTAGCTGAAGTCGGGCAGGATCAGGTCCACACCGGGCTGGGACTCTTCGGGGAAGAGCACGCCGCAGTCAACAATCAGCAGCTTGCCGTTAATTTCGTACACGGTCATGTTACGACCGACTTCGCCCAGGCCGCCCAGGGGCACCACGCGCAGAGTGCCCTTCTTCAGGCGGGGAGGCAGGGGAAGATTCGCTTCAAAGACGCTCATCGTGTGTCTCCTCTTTCTATTTTCTTACTATCTGTTGTGTCGTGATTCGTTCGAGGGGCTCAGGCGCCGGGCCTTAGCGTGCGGGCCTACGTTCGCATCCTCGTTCGTCACGGGAAGTCTAGTGATATGCGTTCCGGGGCGAGTTTCGCTCCGAATACGGGTCTGGAGTGTTCCAAATGTTGTGGAGTTTCCGAGTGTTCCGGGGTTTCCGCGGGTTACGCGACGTGTTTCTGCGGCCTATCGGTGCCGCGGCGGATCATGGTCGTTTCGGACACCTCGGGAAATACGCCAGAGCGGACCCCTCGCCGTCGTAACGGCGAGGAGCCCGCGTTGGGGGCCGCGTTCCACGCGTGCTGAAAGCATGCGTCACGGTAATTCGCTATGAGCGGCCAAATTACCGCGTGGGCGGCCAAAAGTCTCTCTTAACCTGCTTCACGCCGCCCGAGCACACTAGCCCGGACGTATAAAAGAAGCTGAATAAAAGTTTATGCGTTTTTCAGGGTGTGGGCAAGGCTGGAGGTCATCAGGTCCTCGCGCATGGCGGCCAGCACCTCCGGTTCGGAGAGCACGTGCGGCAGGCGAACGATCGGCTGGCCCAGCACGCCCTGCCAGGCGAGAATCTCCTTGGCGGCCACGCAACCGGGGGCGCGACCCATGGTGGCGCGCACGATCGGAGCCAGCTCCAGGTGCAGGCGCTGCGCTTCCACGAGGTCCTGGGCCACCACCGCGTCAATGAGCGCGCGGAAGAGGTTCGGGGCCACGTGCGCGGTCACAGACACCAGGCCGACGGCACCCATCGCCATCCAGGGCAGGGTCAGGCCGTCGTCGCCGCTGTAGTAGTGCAGATCGGTGGTTGCCATGACCTCGGTTGCGGCGCCGAAATCAGCCTTGGCGTCCTTCACGGCGACGATGCTGTCAATCTCGGCCAGGCGGCGGTAGGTTTCGGGGGCAATCGGGATGCCCGCGCGGCCCGGGATGTCGTAAAGCATCACGGGAGTGTCGGTGGCCTTGGCCACGGTGGAGAAGTGGGCGTACACGCCCGGCTGGGTCGGCTTGTTGTAGTAGGGGGTCACGACCAGCAGGCCGTCCACGCCGACCTTCTCTGCACGGTGGGCCAGCTCAATGGTGTGCGCGGTGTCGTTTGAACCCACGCCGGCAATGATCTTGGCGCGAGAGCCGACGGTGTCCTTCACAATTTGGAAGACGCGCTCGTTCTCGTCGTCGGTCATGGTCGAGTACTCGCCGGTGGTGCCGCAGACCACCAGGCCGTCGTGACCGTTATCGACCAGGTAGTTCGCCAGGTCTGCCACCTGCTTCTCGTCCACGGAGCCGTCCTGCGCGAAGGGGGTGACCATCGCGGTCAGCAGGCGGCCGAAGACGGGCTCAACAAAGGTGCCGGGGTTAGATAGGTTCTCAGACATATTTCCAGGGTACCCCCGAAATGCAGGTTTTTACTACATAACGCATAAATTTTCATATAGTGTCGCGCGGCACCCCCCCTCCCCCCGCACGCCGCGGTGGGTTCCCGAGGTGCCTCCCGCGGGCCCCGGCCCGATAGACCGCCCCGGCTCGCCGAACTAATACTCATACGGCAAAAGGGCCGCCCCGGGTACTCTCCCGGCGCGGCCCCTCAACCTTCGGGAGCGCAACCGCTCCTCCCGATGCTTCTAACGCATTTCCTTCGCGGCGCCACCCGAGCGCAACGACCACGCGTTACGCATCGCCGCGCGGGCGCGCTTGCGCTCGCCCACCGCATCGTACATGCAGGCCAGGTTGAACCAGGCCTTCCAGTTCTCGGGCTCCTGCTCAACCGCCGCCGCGAAGGACTCAAACTCCGCCGCGGCTGCCTCGCGGTCCACCTTACCGCTCGGGGTGCGCGGCAGGTTATCCTCCGCCAGGTCCCCCGAATCGGACAGCTGCTGAGCCATCATCTGAATACGTGTTCCAAAGAGAATCTCACGCACCAGGGCCCACGCGCCGAGCACGGGCAGCAGAATCATGCCGAGCCCCAGCACCATGCCGGCCACCGAACCCGAAAGGAGCAGGGACACGCCACGATCGGCCGTGTACACCAGGTACAGCACCAGCAGCGTGCAGGTCAGCGCGGCGAAGGTCTTGCCGAACCCGCCGGCATCCACGGTCATGAAGACCGCGCTAAAAATCAGCACGCCCAGGATGAAGGCGCGCACCACGATGGGCAGCGGCAGGATGAGCACCGTCACCACCAGCAGAACGCACGCGCACGCCGTCCACAGGCGCAGCGAAGCCCACCAGGGGCCGCGGTTTCGCGCCTCGGTGGGAGCCGGCGAACCCTCGGAAGAAGTCTGTTCAGACATCGTGCCCTCCTAAGACAGGTCCATGTAGGCGTCCAGGCCCACGCTCAGGCCCGGATGCGCCGCCACCTCGCGCACGCCCAGCAGCACGCCGGGCATGAAGGAGGCGCGGTCGAAGGAATCGTGGCGAATCACCAGCTGCTGGCCGGGGTCGCCCAGCAGAATCTCCTGGTGAGCCACCATTCCGCGCAGACGTACCGCGTGCACGTGCACGCCGTCCACCACCGCGCCGCGCGAGCCCAGCGGATCGGATGTCGTGGCGTCCGGGCTCGGACCCACGCCGGCCTCGGCACGGGCGGCCGCCACCTTGCGGGCCGTGTGAACCGCGGTGCCGGAGGGGGCATCCACCTTGTTCGGGTGGTGAATCTCAATGATTTCAACCGAATCGAAGTAGCGGGCGGCCTTGGCCGCAAACTCGGTGGCCAGAATCGAACCGATCGCGAAGTTCGGGGCAATCAGTACGCCCACGCCGGGGTGCTCGCCCAGCAGCTCGCGCAGGGAGTCCAGGCGTTCGGGGGTCCAGCCGGTCGTGCCGACCACCGCGTGCATGCCGTGCTCAACCGCGAAGCGAACGTTGGCCTCGCTCGAATCCGGAACGGTCAGGTCAATCACGATTTCGGCGCCGGAGTCGACCAGCTCCTGCAGGTCGTCACCGCGGCCCAGGGCCGCCACCAGGTCCATATCCTCGGCGGTGTTGACGGCGCGAACCGCCTCCGACCCCATGCGGCCCGCGGCTCCAAGAACCGCTACCTTCCAAATCTTCTCGCTCATGCGCTCTCCTCGCTTCTTCCTGGTGGCTTCTTCCGTGGCGGTAGGCCCGTTGTGGGGCGGCCCGTCACCGTTTCTTCTCCTCCATTATCGCCGATGCGCTACCGCGCGACCCTCCGGGGGCCTCTTCTCGTCTCTCGGCCGGCCTTCCCGGAGCGCCCGCTCGCGCCCCAATCCCGGCGCTGACGTGCTGGCTCTCGGCGCCATATAAGAATCCCACTACGTCATCTAATGGAATCAAACCTATAATAGGTTGGTATTTAATTTTCAATCCGTCCCTCGGAGCACACAGACCTATGAAGTCCCTCTTTACCTCCTCTGTACGCCCATATGAAGCAAACCGGCGTTATATTCTGCCTGGTTTGGACGGTTTGCGCGCCATCGCAGTGCTCCTGGTGATCGTGTACCACTTCTGGCCCACGGTCCTGCCCGGCGGCATGATTGGCGTGGATATCTTCTTCGTCATCTCGGGTTTTCTCATCACTTCGCTCCTGCTGCGCGAGGGTGCGCTGAACGGCCGCATCGCGCTCGGTAGCTTCTGGATTCGTCGTGCCCGCCGTCTGCTACCGGCCATCGCCCTCATGATTCTCGTGCTGGGTCCCGTGAGCCTCATCGTTGGCGGCGATATCCAGGTCAACCTGGGCCGCCAGCTGCTGGGCGCGGCAACCTTCTCCTCCAACTGGATTTCCATCTTCGCCGGAAACGACTACTTCGCGCAGACCTCCCCGGAGCTCTTCACGAACTTCTGGTCCCTGGCCGTCGAGGAGCAGTTCTACGTGGTCTGGCCGCTGCTCATTGTTGGTTTTGGCCTGTTGTTGCGCCGTTCGTGGCGTCGTTTTAGCGTGGTTATAGTGTTGGGCATTATTGCGTCACTGAGCGTTGCTACCGCTCTTCTGATGTCCGGCGCACCCATTAGCCGCGTCTACTACGGCACCGACACCCACCTGTACGGTCTGCTGCTCGGCGCCCTACTGGCGTTTGCGCGCCCCTGGTCGCTGTACCCGCCGTTGCAGCAGTCCGTGCTGTACCGCGTGGCTCAGCCCTTTGGCGTGGTTGCTTTCGCCCGCGTCATGATTAGCTGGCTGTCCCTGTTCGCGCTGATTCCCTACGCGGTTCTCGTGCCCGAATCGGCACCCGGTGCAATCCCCTGGGGTCTGTTCGGCGCCTCCCTGCTGGCTCTCGGCGTGATTCAGGGCATGCTGCCCGATATGCTTGCCGGTGCTTCCGAGGCCCTGCGCCGCCTGCTGAACTTTGCGCCCCTGCGCTGGGTGGGCGAACGCTCCTACGGCCTGTACCTGTGGCACTGGCCGCTGGCCGTGGTCATGCACTACGTGCTCGGCGCGGACCGCTCCCCGCTGGTGAACGTCGGCGTGCTGGTGGCGACCTTCGCCATCGCCGAGATGTCCTACCGCTGGGTTGAGACCCCGATTCGACGCCACGGCTTCCGCGGAAGCGCCAACCGCGTTATCGCCTCCTTCCAGAACGCCACTGTTAAGGCCCTGCCCATCGCTCTGACCCTGCTCGTGATTGCGGCCGCCGGCGCAACCGGCGTGGCCGTACGCACCGCGCCGGCCATGACCACCGCCCAACAGTCCGTTGAGGACGGCAAGCGCGCCGCGGCAGAACGCCTGAAGGCCCGACAGGAGGCGCGCGCCAGCGCCTCCGCGAGCGCTTCGGTCAACCCCACGGCCAAGGACGGAAAGGATGCGAAGGCCACCGCCTCAGCAAGCGCCTCGGCCTCCCAGGAGGCCACCGGCCCCATCGACTCCTCACAGGTGACCGTCGTGGGTGACTCCATCGTGGTGGCGACCTCCCCCGATCTCTACGACAAGATGCCCGAGGCCCAGATTAATGCGGCTGAGGGACGCACCATCGCTAACGCGCTGCCCATTATTAAGTCCATGGGCGCCAACGGTCAGATTCGAAAGACCCTGGTGCTGTCGGTGACCGCAAACTCGACCATTCTGGACGGTCAGCTCGATCAGGTGCTGGCGGCCATGCCCGCCGATTCGAAGCTGGTGCTCGTGACCGGTTACGGCCCGCGCAACCTGAGCTGGATCGAGTACTCGAATACGAAGATTCGAGAGTTTGCTTCCCAGCACTCCGACCGCGTGATTATCGCGGATTGGAACTCGGCGATTCGCCAGGCCCTGCAGACCCAGAGCGGCCTGCTCGCTTCCGACGGCGTGCACCCCGAGGCGGCCGGCCAGGAGCTCTACGCCCGGGTCGTGGAGCAGGCCATCGCCAAGGCACAGAAGAAGTAGCGGCGTCGCAGCCACAAAGCGCAAGTACCCCGCGTCGAACCGACCCGAACCGGCTGGCCCGGTGGCGCTAACCCGGTGACGCTGGTTGGAGCAATGCATAGGCGGTTCTGACGCGATGAAGACGCGCTGAAAGGCCCGTTGGTCACTCCCATGGGAGTGACCAAGGGCCTTTCGATTTCCCGTAGCTCTATTTCAAACGGCGAGGGGCCAATGCCCCGCACAAGCTACCGCACGATGGTCGTAATCATCTGCTGCTCCCCCAGGAAGGCGGCGAGATCGCGTACCTCGTCGAGGGAGACGGCGCGAATCTTCTCCAGCAGCTCGTCGGTGCTCGTGAACTGGCCAGAATCCATCTCCGCGCGGCCCAGGCGGGACATGCGCGAGCCGGAGTCCTCGCTGCCGAGCACGGTGGAGCCGGCCAGCTGACCGCGCACCTTCAGCAGCTCCTCCTCGGTGATGCCGGCGGCCGCGAGCTTATCGAACTCGTGGCCCATGACCTCGCGCACCTGCTCGGTCTTGGCAGGCAGGCAGCCGGCGTACATGCCGAAGTAGCCGGCGTCCGAGTAGGCACCGGAGAACGCGAAGGTGCTGTACGCCAGGCCGCGCTTCTCGCGGATCTCCTGGAACAGGCGCGAGGACATGCCCGCACCAAACGCGCTGGTCAGCACGCTCAACGCGTAGCGGCGGTCGTCGCCCGCGATGATGCTCGGGCAGCCCATCACGATGTTGGTCTGCTCAAAGCCCTTCTGCACCTCGCGCAGCTCGCTCAGCGGAACGATGCCGCTGTCGGTACGCACACGGCGCGGCGCGGGGGCCACGCCCTCCCACAGGTCCCAGCCGTAGCGGGTGAGCGACTCCAGCACGAGGCGAACCATAGTGCTGTGCTCCAGGGAACCGGCGGCGGAAATCACCAGGCGATCCGGGGTGTAGTAGCGCTTGTAGTGCTCCCACACGGCGTCACGCGGGACCGCCTGAATCTCCTCGGGGGTGCCGCCGATGGGGCGTCCGAGGGGGTTGGCGCCCATGAGCTGCTCCACGAAGTTCTCGAAGGCGACGTCGGTCGGATCGTCCTGATCCATCGCGATTTCTTCGAGAATCACCCCGCGTTCCTGCTCCAGGTGGGCGGGATCCAGCAGGGCGTTGGTCACCATATCGGTGATGACGTCCACGGCCATGGGCGCGTCGTCGTCGAGCACACGCGCGTAGTAGCAGGTGTGTTCCTTGGCGGTCAGCGCGTTGGACTCGCCGCCCACCGCGTCGAAGGAGGACGCAATGTCGAGCGCCGTGCGGGTACCGGTGCCCTTGAACAGCAGGTGCTCCAGAAAGTGCGTGGAGCCGAGCATGCCGGGAGCCTCGTCACGCGAGCCCACCCCCACCCAGAAGCCGATGGACACGCCGCGCGTGCCGGGCATCTTCTCGGTGATGACACGCACGCCACCGGGCAGGATGGAGCGGCGCACCTCGTTGCCGCCCGCGCCCTCGTAGATGAGGCGGCCACGCTCGTAGTCGAGCTCCTCGGCAATGGCGTCAAGCTCGACGGGCAGGGAAATAGACATTCAGTGTCCTTCGATGTGAGTTCGGTTAGCTAATCTTTTGTTCGATGGGACGCGGCAGGGTAAAGAGCGGAATCCGGAGCTTCTGAGCGCAGTACCCCAGCAGCAGCGAGGCGAGGATCGCAAAGATCGTACCGCCCACCAGGAACAGAGGTACCGAGAAAAGACCAGACTTCGTCAGTACGAAACGGAAAGCGGCACCGCACACGATGTGCGCGATAAAGATTTCCAGGGAGTGGCGTCCCAGGTAGGCGAGCCAGCCGCTCCACGGAACCCGAGCCAGCAGGTAGGAGAGCGAGAGCACCGTCAGCGAGGATATCACCGTCGCAAGAATACCCATAGCTACCGCACCAGCATCATTCGTGAAGTAAGGAATGACGGTAGGCGGAGTAGCCTGAATGTGCATCAGAAGGTAGATGTAGTCGAACAGGCCAACAGCAACGATACCCGCGTGAGCTGCCAAGGGAATGGAGCTCATAATGCGTTGGAATCGTTCATGGCCAAGCGCCACACCAACGAGGAAGAAGAAGAGTAGCGAAAGGCCCTGAGTACCGACATACTCACCGATGTACCCCCACGAGGCGAGTGCAAGAATCGCTGAGCCCGCAATCGTTAGGGCAGCGATAGCGTTCTTCCGCCATACTCGCGTCACCACAGCAATAATGGTGACAATCATGAGCCAGGGGAAGAACCAAAGCTGACCTTCAGGCTTCCACAGCTCGAGCAGGCTCATAACAGTCGTCTTATCGGAAGAATTAGACGGAAGCACAAGCTTCATGCCCACCTGCAGAACCTGCCAAATAACGTAGAGGTATCCGAAGAGGATCAGGCGCTTCGTCAGGTATGAGGAGGGGGTAGTTTTCGTTGCTCCTCGCGACACGAACAGGCCGCTCAGGAAGGCAAAAACTACCAGGTGCCAAAAATAGACACCGTAGTCAAGAACATATTTATAGGGGCGGAAGGCTTCCGTCCCCAGTCCAGATGCCCACATCCCTCGATGAATGTGCCCAAACACAATTGCAATGATTGCGATGCCTTTAGCAATATCAATTGTGCTGTCACGTCGTGTCAACATTCGCTCACTTTCCTTCCAGTGCAAGAGAAATATATTAATCTTATCCCTCTTACTCGCGACAAGGGGCGCCCGGTGCACCCGGCGGGGAGTGAACCGCACCGGGTGCGCCGAACGCCCCTCATCACTTAGCGGGGGTTACGACTACTCGTCGTCGCCACCCTCAACGACCGGTGCGAGCGAGAGCTTGCCGCGGTCATCAATCTTGGTGATCTCCACCTGAACCTTCTGGCCCACGGAGACAACGTCCTCGGCGTCAACCACGCGCTTGCCGCCGTTGAGCTTACGCATCTCGGAGATGTGCAGCAGGCCGTCCTTACCGGGGGTCAGCGAGATGAAGGCGCCGAAGTCGGTCACCTTCACCACGGTGCCCAGGTAACGCTCGCCGACCTCGGGAACCTGCGGGTTCGCGATGGCGTTCACGGCGGCGCGGGCAGACTCGGCGGAGGGGCCGTCGGCTGCGCCGATGTACACGGTACCGTCGTCCTCGATGGAGATGTCTGCGCCGGTGTCCTCCTGAATCTGGTTGATCATCTTACCCTTGGGGCCGATGACCTCACCGATCTTGGCAACCGGAATCTTCACGGAGATAATGCGCGGTGCGTACTCGCTCATCTCGTCGGGTGCGTCGATGGCGCTGGTCAGCACATCCAGGATGTGCAGGCGAGCCTCGCGGGCCTGGGTCAGCGCACCGGCCAGCACGGAGGCGGGGATGCCGTCGAGCTTGGTATCCAGCTGAATAGCGGTCACGAACTCGGAGGTACCCGCCACCTTGAAGTCCATGTCGCCCAGTGCGTCCTCGGCGCCCAGGATGTCGGTCAGGGCGGCGTAACGGGTCTCGCCGTTCACTTCGTCGGACACCAGACCCATTGCGATACCCGCAACGGGTGCGCGCAGCGGCACGCCGGCGTTCAGCAGGGACAGGGTCGAGGCGCAGACCGAACCCATGGAGGTCGAGCCGTTGGAGCCCAGAGCCTCAGAAACCTGGCGGATAGCGTAGGGGAATTCTTCGCGCGAGGGCAGCACCGGGGTGATTGCACGCTCAGCCAGGGCGCCGTGACCGATTTCGCGGCGCTTGGGCGAACCCACACGGCCGGTCTCACCGGTGGAGTACGGCGGGAAGTTGTAGTGGTGGATGTAGCGCTTGGACTTGAGCGGGTGCAGGGAGTCCAGCTGCTGCTCCATCTTGAGCATGTTCAGGGTGGTGATACCCATAATCTGGGTCTCGCCACGCTCAAAGAGGGAGGAGCCGTGCACGCGGGGCAGGACCTCAACCTCGGCGGTGAGCTGACGGATATCGGTCAGGCCGCGGCCGTCGATACGCACCTGATCGGTGAGGATGCGCTGGCGCACGATGTGCTTGGTCAGGGCGGCGAATGCCACGTCGACCTCGTCATCGCGCTCTTCGAATTCCTTGCCCTCGCCGGTCAGAGCCTCCTTGAGGTCTTCCTTCAGCTCGGCTGCGGCGGCTTCGCGCTCCTGCTTGCCGGCGATGGAGTACACCTCGACCAGGCGGTCTGCGGCGAATTCCTTCACGGCTGCGTCCACGTCCTCGCCGTGGCCGCCGAAGAAGGGCAGCTCGAGGGCGGACTTGCCAGCGCGGGCTGCCAGGTCGGACTGAGCCTTGCACAGGGCGGCAATGAAGGGCTTAGCGGCCTCCAGACCCTGAGCGACGACCTCTTCGGTGGGGGCGGTCTGGCCGTCCTCCTTGATGAGCTTCCAGGAGTTGTCGGTGGCCTCAGCCTCGACCATCATGATGGCGACGTCTTCGGTACCGTCGGCCTTGGTGACGATGCGACCGGCCACGGCCATGTCGAACACGGCGTTCTCGAGCTGGGAGTACTTGGGGAAGCAGACCCACTGGCCGTCAATCAGGGCCACGCGCACGCCACCGATGGGGCCGCTGAAGGGCGCGCCGGAGAGCGTGGTCGATGCCGAAGCCGCGTTAATCGCGAAGGTGTTGTAGATTTCGTCCGGGTTGTAGGTCAGGACGGTCACGACGACCTGCACCTCGTTGCGGATGCCCTTGGTGAAGGCGGGGCGCAGCGGGCGGTCAATCAGGCGGGCTGCCAGAATGGCCTCGGTGCTGGGGCGGCCTTCGCGGCGGAAGTAGGATGCCGGAATCTTGCCGGCTGCGTACATGCGCTCTTCCACGTCCACGGTCAGCGGGAAGAAGTCGAAGCCCTCGCGGGGAGACTTGCCGACCACGGTTGCGGAGAGCAGGGTGGTCTCGTCATCGATGGTGACGAGCACCGAGCCGTTAGCCTGCTTGGCGAGACGGCCGGTTTCAAAGCGCACGTGGCGCTTACCGTAAATGCCGTTGTCGATTTCGACTTCGGCAAACTGGATTTCGGGACCTTCCACGGTTCCTTCTTTCTCTTGGTCAGCCGGTGCGTAGCGCACGAGTCGGCCTTCGATAGGAAACCACGGCACCGTTCCCCCGCCGTCATCGCGCCGGTTGGCTCCGGCGGTTCCAGGCAGAGTTCCGCACCGTTCGCTATGTGCTGAGGGGTGTTATTCCGTAATTCGCTACCGAGGACCGCGGCGTGTGCGCTCGCGGCTGGTTTTCTGTCATGGTTGGTGGGGTGTGCCCACCGGACGGTCCGGGCCGTCCGACCCGCGACCGGTTGGGGTGAGCGCCCCCGAACGCGGCAGTACGGACGTGCCGACGCCCGCGCCTTACGAAGAAGGCGAGGAACAGCTACAGCACGTCCGCACGAACCGCCGCGGGGCGGTTAATCACCGCGTGAAGCGTCAAACGCTCCCGTTTTATCGGCGCAGGCCCAGGCGCTCGATCAGCGAACGGTAACGCTCGATGTCGACGCTCTTGAGGTAGCCGAGCATGTTGCGGCGACGACCAACGAGGATCATCAGGCCGCGACGGGAGTGGTGATCGTGCTTGTGGAACTTCAGGTGCTCGGTCAGGTCGGAGATACGACGAGACAGAACTGCAATCTGAACCTCGGGCGAACCGGTGTCGCCCTCGTGGGTTGCGTATTCCTTGATGATTTCCTGCTTGATAGCGGGATCCAGTGCCACTTTTAACTCCTAGAGTTAGTACCGCATACGTCCCGTACGGACGGTTGCCGCCGGGTGGTGGGCTTGCGCCCTCAATACACGACGTCTGCTGCGGACTGCAGACGCGTTCTTCCCATTCTACGCTACCGGGACGCGTTCGCGGAAGAGCGCACAAAAGCCCGGCGGCAGGTAGCTCATCACACTACCGGCCGCCGGGCTTTCGAGACAAACGTTCACACGGGCGCTACCCGGCAGCCGCTACCGCCGGGTGCCCGGTGGCTTGAGTGCCTACGCCGCGGCGCGAGCGCGCACCACCACGAGGCGGTAATAGCCCAGCAGGAACAGGCACCAGAGTGCACCCATCACCAGCGCCAGCTGGGTGTCGGCGAAGAAGCCGAAGAGCACCACGATAAAGATCATGAACGCCAACGCCAGGTAGCTCAGCCACAGGGGCTGGCGTACCGGCTGCGCCTCGGCGTCCGCGCCGCCCCGCTTGAACGCGATGTGCGCCAGCAGAATCATGACCCACACGAACACGGTCGCGAAGGTAGCCAGGGAGGCAACCACCTCAAAGGCGTTCTCGAAGAGAACGTTCACAATTACGCCGACCGCCATAACCAGCACCATGAGCAGGGTGGTCATCCAGGGAGCGCCGTTCTTGGTGACCTTCGCGAAGGATGCGGGGGCCAGCTTCTGCTTGGCCAGACCGTACATCATGCGGCCGGCACCGTACACATCGGCGTTCAGGGCCGAGATGGCGGCGGTAATGATGACCACGTTCAGAATCGAAGCGGCCGCGGGGATGCCCAGGCCCTCAAAGATCTGCACGAACGGCGAGTTCTCCTTCGAGACCGAGTACCAGGGGTACAGGGACATGATGACCGAGAGAGTCAGCACATAGAAGATGAGGATGCGGAACGGCACCGTGCGAATCGCCTTGGGAATCGAGGTGCGCGGATCCTTCGCCTCACCTGCAGCGATGCCGATGTTCTCGATACCACCGAAGGCAAACATCACCACGGTGAAGCAGGCGAGGAAGCCGGTAAAGCCGTTCGCGAAGAAGCCGCCGTCCAGGGCCCAGAGGTTCGTGACCGAAGGGCCGACTTCCTCGTGCGCCTGCACGCCCACGAAGAGCAGGGCGATGCCGCCGACGATCATGGCGATAATGGCGCTGACCTTCACGAGCGTAAACCAGAATTCTGCCTCGCCGAAGGCCTTGACCTTCGCCAGGTTAATGGCGAGCAGGATCAGCAGCACCGAGACAATCCAAATCCACGAGGGACTGTTCGGGAACCAGAACTTCATGTACACGGCGAAGGCGGTCACGTCCGCGACGGCCACCAGCGCCATCTCTAGGGCGTAGGTCCAGCCGGTCACGAAACCGGCCCAGCGGCCCAGGTAGAGGGTCGCGTACTCGGAGAACGCGCCGGCGACCGGGTGTGCCAGGGCGAGCTCGCCCATCGCGCGCATCACCATGAACACCGCCGCGCCGCCGATGACGTAGGCCAGCAGTACGGAGGGGCCGGCCAGCTGAATCGCGGAGGCGGAACCGTAGAACAGGCCCGTGCCGATGGCCGAGCCGAGGGCGATGAACATAATGTGGCGCAGGGAGAGGCCTCGCGAGAGCTGTCCGCTCTCGGGGCTGCTCAGCGTTACCGATGCGTCCGGGGTCGGGTTGGTTTGTGCCATTTTCCTTTACCTCGTGGGGTTTGCCCGCTTGTGGCGGGTATGTCTTGCGTGTTACGTGCGGCGCCGGATCGACGTTGCGGTATTCACTCCCCATCGAGCGATGGGGCGTTGCGCAGAAGGTGTTGCCTTCACGCCTCGCCCCGTGCGTCACCGCCGCGGCCAAGAAGCCGGGCGGAACGCAAAAGACGGCGGGAAGGCAACGTTGCCTTTCCGCCGTCTTTTCGTCAAAGACTACTTCTGTCGCTTACGTCCAATGACGATAGAGCACAGAGCGGTTGCAGCAGTCACGGTGTAGACTGCAGGCCACGCGCCAAGCTTCTTGGCGAGCGGATGAGCGGCGCCGAACGCGCCGAGGTAGAGAGCGGTGAGGAAGGTGGCACGGCCTGCGCCAGCCTTACGCTTCCAATTCTTGTAAGCCACGGCACCGCACAGTGCCAGGACAGCGCCACCGAGCGGGCGGATGCCGGTGCTCGATGCAACCTTGTAGCCACCGAGCAGACCGGTGACGGAGGCGAGAGTCGGGCAGAACTTCACGACGTACTCCTCTGTGAGATCGGATAGTTTCCTCATTTATAGTACTCCACGACACACAGAATGTATATTCACCGCGGTTAATATTTCTGCATTTCTTACGGACCGGATACGTCAAAGTGCCTGATCGCAAAAAGACTGGGGCACAAAAACCAGTACAAAAGGACCGGTACAAAAAATACCGGCACAAAAGAACCGGGGCGCAAACCCGTCAGGTTCACGCCCCGGCACTTGCCGCATGCTCTGGATTGTTAGTTCTAGAGCTTTAGAGAGCCAGCTCCAGGTCCTCCAGCTCGGCCTCGGTCCACAGCTCGGCGGCCAGCTGCAGGGCGTAACGCGCCGAGCGGGGGGCCACAACATCCACGGAGAGGTGGAAGTCCTGATCGGCCTCCGGGCCGCACAGATCAGACACGCAACGCACCCCGATAAACGGGATCTCGTAGTTGTGGCAGACCTGCGCAATGGCGGTGGTCTCCATGTCGGTGCTGATGGCGCCCTCGAAGGCCTCACGGGTGTCCTTGACGTTGTGGGCGGTCACGAAGGAGTTACCCGCAAGCATCTGGCCGCGGCGCACCTCCCACGAGCCCTCGGCCTTCTCGGCGGTGCGCGCAAGCTCCAGAGCGGCCAGGGCGTGCTCCAAGGCGTCCTGCCACTCATCCGCCTGGCCGTCGTAGCTTTCGGGCATGCCCGGAACCTGGCCGCGCGCGTAACCAAACGCAGTGGCGTCCGCGTCAGTGTAGGTGTAGTTCTCGCCAATCAGCACGTCGCCAACGTTAATGCCGCGAGCCAAACCGCCGGCGGTACCTGCGCTGATGACGCCCAAGCAGTTCGAGGCGTAGCTAATCGCCTCGGTCACGGCGCTCGCCGCGTTCACCAAACCAATCTTGGAACGAACCAGCAGCAGCGGAACCTGGTCCTCGCCCACCTGCAGGTAGCGCGGGTGGAATACTGCGGCGCCCTCGGTGAAGGAGGGCTGCAGCTCCTCGGTCACCTTCAGGAACGGTGCGAGTTCCTCGTCCATGGCAACCTGAATGATGATGGCGTTGGACATGCCGTCCATCAGCTCAAACATGCTGTTGAACGCCTCAGCCGGGTCAAAAGCGTTCGGATCAAAATCCACCGGGTTGAAGGCGGCGGTGAAGGCCTCGGGAATCTGCTCGCTCATTACGCCATCACCTGCGCCCACTCATCGCGTGCCGCGAGGAACTCGCGGGCCGCAGCCTGCGCACCCTCGAGGGTGTGGTTGGCGCCCCAACCGCACTGCACCTCGTTCGCCGCCGGAACCTCGGTTGCGTTGAGGATATCGTTGAGGGTTGCTTCCAGGATCGGGAAGAACTCCTCGGGCTCCAGGCCCAGGGTCAGCGCGTAGAAGCCGGTCTGGCAACCCATCGGGGAGAAATCGATCAGGCGGTCGGTGTGGTTGCGCATGTGCTCGGCGCTCAGATGCTCGATGGAGTGCACGGTCGGCATCTCCAGGTGCGCGGTGTTCGGCTGGGTGAAGCGGATATCGTACTTGATGAGGGTGTCGCCACCGGGCAGCACCTTACGGTCGGCGATGCGCACGTAGGGGGCCTTAACGGCACGGTGGTCAAGGTTGAAGGATTCGACGTTCATTTTTTCCATGACTCTATCTTCTCTTAACTTTGCCGTTTCGCGTCCCCGGGCTCGCGAGGGGCTGAGAACGCTCGAGCACCGGGGCCATGCGGACACTAGGGCTCAGCGGGCGCCGGGCCCTGCGGGTACGACAAACCCCGGCGGCAGGTTTCGTACCTGCCGCCGGGGTTCAAGCGTTCTATGCGTGAGGTGCCGGATGCAACCCGCAGCCTACGCCTCGAGACTCTCCGCCTCGGACTTCTTCTCGGAATCCTTTTCGCCCCGCACGGAACGCTCCGGCGGGCAGTAGGTCTTCGCATCCTCGGCCAGCACCTCGCGGGTCTTGGCCACGTCATCGTTAATCTGCTCGATCAGCGCCTCCACACCGGTGTAGGCCACCATGGGGCGAAGTCGCTTCACGAACTCGATGAGCACGTGCTGACCGTACAGGTTGAAGTCTTCCACGCGTTCCTCGGGGCGGTCAATCACGTGCGCCTCCACCTGGCGGTGCTCGATGCCGTCAAAGGTCGGGTTCGTACCCACCGAAATGGCGGAGGGGTGGCGGGTACCCGCCTCATCCACGAGCCAGCCGGCGTACACGCCGTCCGCGGGCAGCAGGCCTCGCGCCTCAAAGTCCAGGTTCGCGGTCGGGAAGCCCAGCTCGCGGCCACGCGCCAGACCGTGCACGACCTCGCCGGCCATCATGTGGTGGCGGCCCAGCAGCTCGGTCGCGGCCGGCATGTCACCCTCCAGCAGCAGCTGGCGGATGCGCGTCGAGGAGCAGCGGGTGTTCTCATCCACCATGAGGTCCTCCACGACCACGACCTCGAAGCCGTACTTCTCCCCCAGCTCACGCATCGTGTTCAGGTCGCCCGAGTTGTTGCGGCCAAAGCGCACGTCGTCGCCAATCACCACGTAGCGGGCATTGAGGCCGTCCACGAAGGTGGTCTTCACGAACTCCTCGGGGGTCTGCTGCGCAAACTCCAGGCTGTAGTGCAGCAGCAGGTAGTCCTCCAGGCCCAGCAGGCACATGTAGTGGCGGCGAGTGCCCTGGCCCATGATGTCGTGGTGGGCCACCTCGGGGCGGTGCACCTGAATGGGATGCGGGTCGAACGAGACCGCGATGGAGCGCAGACCGTGCTCCTCAGCGAGGGACACCACGCGTGAAATCACGCGGGCGTGCCCACGGTGCACGCCGTCAAAGTTGCCGATGGTCACGACCGAGGGGCCATAGCCGGCGGGGACGTCGCTCAAAGCGGTGTAGAGGGTCACGGGCTCTCCTGAAAAGTTAAATGTACCTCTCCATCCTAGACCACGGGCGGCAGGATAAAGAATTAGCGGGCACTCATCGCTAGAGAATGGAACGGGGGCTCGGCAAGCGCCCCGAAAAAGCCCGGGACGAGCCCCTCTCGGGGCCCTCCCGGGCGCATACGAGCCTACTTGCGGCCCTTGGCAGCCGCGGCGGGCTGGGTTCGGGATGCGTTAAGCATCTCCTGGCGGATTGCGTTGGACTTGTTGATCCAGCCGTACCACACCAGCAGGCAGGGCGGGATGACCAGCTCGGTCACCATCAGCACGATAAGAATCCAGTTCGGGGTGCCGAAGTTCACCCAGGACAGGATGCGGCCCACACCGCCCAGGAACACCACCAGGCACGAGAAGGCCAGCATGTTCACCCACTTGAACTTCAGGGCGATGAACACGAAGGAGAGGCCCACGCCCACGTAGGTCGAGGCGAAGAAGACGTAGTTCGACTGCACCGAGGAGTTAGCGAAATCGGTCGGGGCGTCGGGCACGGCCGACACACCGCCGAAGACCTGCCACAGGCCGTAGGCAATCATGAACAGGCCGTACAGGGCCACGGCCGCGCGGAAGGCCGCACGGTTCTGAGGCTTAGCCGCCTCCTCAATACTCTTGGGACGGGCGAAAGCCTCGCGGGTCGCCTTCTTCTCGGCCTTCTTGTCTGCCTTCTTCTCGGCCTTGGAGGCGGTGGGCTTCGCGGAGGCCGAAGGGCTCACGCGCACGCCCTCGGGATCCTTCGCCGCCGAAATATTGGTCTCCTGCTCGGCGGCACCGGCGGTGCCCTTCACCCGGGGAACCGGGGCGGTGTGCGGTTCGGCCTGCGAGGTCTTCTGCGCGGCCTCGCGCTCTGCGGCCTTTTCTGCGGCGGCCTTCGAGACGTTACGCTCGGAGGGCGTCAGGTTCTCGCTCATGTTCTCTCCTTGAGTTGGGTGCCCCACGTGGGGCGTCTGCGAGTGTTTGGCTGTGTGTAGGGGCCGGGCCCCGAGTGTGAGGGGTTCCCCGAGTGAGCGGGGAGGCATCGAAAGGCGAGCTATCCGAGAGGCGCTCTAGGATAAGCGCCCTAGGATAAGTTTCCTAGTCGAAGGAGCGGTTCGCCTCAAAAACCAGCACCGGGGCGGCCTGCACCTTCCCGCGCTGCTTCTTGTTCTCCAGCAGGGCCACCAGGGTGCCGTCAGGGGCAAAGCCCGCCACGATACCCTCGACGCTGGCGTGCTGAATCGCGCCCTGCTCGTCGGGGCTCGCGTGGGCGGAGCGCTTGACCACGGTGCCATCGCCGCTGGAGGCGATGCGCCGCCCGTAGGAGATATCGCTCGCCTCGGCTGTACTAAGCTCGCGGGCCCCGAAAATACGGCGGGCGGCCTCTTCCAGGGGTAGCAGGGGCAGGTCCTCGAGGGGCCCCTCGGAGGCCTCGCGGCGCGCCGTCAGCTCGGCCAGGTCGGCCGCATCCTGCAGGTGCACCGCGCCCACGCGGGTTCGGCGCAGCGCCGTCAGGTGACCGCCAGTGCCCAGGGCCTTACCCAAATCACGGGCCAGGGCACGAATATAGGTGCCAGAGGAGCACGAAACCGTGACCTCGCAGTCCACGACGGGAACCGAGGTCGCCATGTGCTCTCCCTCGAGGTCCTCGACGACGTACTCGGCGAAACCGGCAGTTACGGAATGTACCGTGAACTCGCTGATGGTCACCGGGCGGGCGGGAAGCTCAACCTCCTCGCCGCCGCGCACACGCGCGTAGGAACGCACCCCGTTGATCTTGATAGCGGACACCGCGGAGGGAACCTGCATAATGTCACCGCGCAGGCCGGCCACCGCCTCCAGGATGCGCGCACGCATCTGCTCGGGGCCCATGGCGGTCAGGGCCTCCACGGCCTCGGGGTGGGCGGCGGTGTGCTCGCCCTCGGCGTCCTCGGTCAGCGTCTCGATGCCCAGGCGAATCGTGGCGTCGTAGGTCTTGTCCTGGCCCACCAGGTAGGTCAGCAGCTTCGTCGCCTTATTCACCCCCAGAATCAGCACACCGGTCGCGGCCGGATCCAGGGTACCGGCGTGGCCGACCCGTCGGGTTCCGGCGATGCGGCGCATCCGCGAAACCACGTCGTGGCTGCTCATCCCGGCGGGCTTATCGATAACCATCAGGCCCGAGGGGCCCTGGGGCTGCTTCTTGGCCACTTAGGCGTCCTCGTCCGCTTCGTCCTCGTCCTTCTTGTAGGGGTCGGCGTCGCCGGCGTACTGCGCGCCCTCGGCGGCGGCGGCCAGCTTGGCGTCGCGCTCGCGGGTCTCGCGCAGCAGGGACTCAATGTGGAAGGCGTTCTCGGGCACCTCGTCGGCCACAAAGGTCAGGGTCGGGGTCAGGCGCGCGGTGATGTTCTTACCCACCTCCGAACGCAGAATACCCTTAGCCGATTCGAGGGCCTTCTTGGTGTTGGCGGCGTCCTCTTCGGAGCCGAGCACCGTGTAGTAAATGGTTGCGTGCTGCAGGTCGTTGGTCACGCGGGCATCGGTGACGGTCACGAAACCGAGGCGGGGGTCCTTCACTCGGCGCTCGAGGGCCTTCGCCACGATGACCTTGATGCGGTCTGCAAGTCGTGCCGCGCGGGCTGCGTCAGCCATGTGTTTCTCCTTGTCTGCGGTTGATGGGGCCGCCCGGGCCCCGGTTGGTTCCGGTGGATTTCGAAGCGGGGTGGGCGGTCGCCTCGAGATGTCGGTATCTCGAGGAGGGAATTCTAGATACAAAAATTCTATGGGTTGGGGGCAGGATGCGGAAAGCGCCCGCCTCCGCTCCCCCGCTCGCGGGCCTCCGGTCACGGAACCGGGTACCTGCGGGCGGGGTGCGGGTCACGGGCGCATCAGCATGGGAGCCTTAGACGCGCGGCTTCTCGCGCATCTCCCAGGTCTCGATAATGTCGCCTTCCTTGATGTCGTTGAAGGAGCCGAGGCCAATACCGCACTCGAAACCTTCGCGCACCTCGGTGGCGTCGTCCTTGAAGCGACGCAGCGACTCGATGGTGAGGTTGTCCGCCACCACGGAGCCGTCGCGCACCAGGCGTGCCTTGGCGTTGCGCTTGATGATGCCGTTCTTGACGATCGAACCTGCGATGTTGCCCCACTTGGAGGAGCGGAAGACCTCGCGGATCTCTGCCGAGCCGAGCTCGACCTCCTCGTATTCGGGCTTGAGCATACCCTTGACGGCCTGCTCGATGTCTTCGATCGCACGGTAGATGACCGAGTAGAACTTCATCTCGACACCCTCGCGGTCGGCCAGCTCGGCCACGCGCTCTGCCGGGCGGACGTTGAAGCCGATGATTACCGCGTTGTCCACGGTCGCCAGGTTCACGTCGTTCTGGGTAATAGCACCCACACCGCGGTGGATGACGCGCAGCTGAACCTCGTCGCCACCGGCGTCGATCTTCATCAGGGACTCTTCCAGTGCTTCCACGGCACCGGAGACGTCACCCTTGATGATCAGGTTCAGGGTATCCATCTTGCCCTCGGCCACGGCGGCGTCGAAGGACTCCAGGGTGACGCGCTTGCGACGCTTAGCCAGCTGGGCGTTACGGTCGGCTGCCTCACGCTTCTCAGCGATCTGGCGGGCGGTGCGCTCTTCCTCGGTGGAGAGGAAGGTGTCACCTGCGCGCGGCACGGTGGACAGACCCAGCACCTGCACGGGGCGGGAGGGGCCGGCTTCCTTCACGGCCTGGCCGTTCTCGTCGAACATTGCACGGACGCGGCCGTGAGCCACACCGGCAACAATGGCGTCGCCAACGCGCAGGGTACCGGACTGAACCAGGACGGTGGAAACCGCACCGCGGCCCTTGTCCAGGTTGGCCTCGATGGCCACGCCGCGGGCTTCCTTGTTCGGGTTAGCGGTCAGCTCGAGCACGTCGGCGGTCAGGGTGACCGCCTCCAGCAGCTCGTCGATGTTGGTGCCGTTACGTGCGGAGACGTCCACGAACATGGTGTCGCCACCGTACTCTTCGGGGATCAGACCGTACTCGGTCAGCTGGCCACGGATCTTGTCCGGGGAGGCGCCTTCCTTATCGATCTTGTTCACAGCAACCACGATCGGCACGTTAGCTGCCTGCGCGTGGTTCAGTGCCTCAACGGTCTGGGGCATCACGCCGTCATCCGCTGCGACCACGAGGATGGCCACGTCGGTGACCTTCGCACCGCGGGCACGCATAGCGGTGAACGCCTCGTGACCGGGGGTATCGATGAAGGTGATGGCGCGGTCTTCGCCCTCGACGGTGGTGTGGACCTGGTACGCACCGATGTGCTGGGTAATGCCGCCGGCCTCACCCTCGATAACGTTGGTGTGGCGAATGGCGTCCAGCAGGCGGGTCTTACCGTGGTCGACGTGACCCATGACGGTCACGACCGGGGGACGAACCTCCAGAACATCCTCACCCTCAGCTTCAAGCTCTGCCTCGAGGTTGATGTCGAAGGACTCGAGCAGCTCGCGCTCCTCGTCCTCGGGGGACACAATCTTGATGACGTAGCCCAACTCGGCGCCCAGCAGCTCGAAGGTGTCCTCGTCGAGGGACTGAGTCTGGGTAGCCATCTCGCCCAGGTGGAAGAGCACCGTAATCAGCGAGGCCGGGTTTGCGCCAATCTTCTCGGCGAAGTCCATGATGGAGGCGCCGCGGCGCAGACGAATCTCGGTCGAGCCGTCGCCGCGAGGAACAACCACGCCACCGGGTGCCGGTGCGTTCAGCTGTTCCTGCTCGTGGCGGCGAGCTGCCTTCGACTTGCGGCCCTTACGCTTGGAGCCGCCGCGACCGAATGCGCCCTGGGCGTTGCCGCGGCCGCCGGGGCCGGGACGACCCGGACCGCGGTTGAAGCCGCCGTTACCGCGACGTGCGCCGCCGCCGTTACCGCCACCGTTGTTAGAGCCGGATGCGCCGCCACCAACGTTGGATACCTTCGGCATCATCGAGGGGTTCGGGCGTGCACCACCGGAGGAACGCTGTGCACCGGGACGTGCGCCACCGGCGGGACGGGGACCGCCGTTACCACCGGGACGTGCGCCGCCCGCGGGACGGGGGCCACCGTTACCACCGGGACGACCGTTACGTGCCGGGCGGGGACCGCCTGAACGCTGCGAGTCGCCACCATTGCGCTTCATGCCCTGCTGGGGTGCGAAGGGGTTGTTGCCGGGGCGCGGGCCGGGCTTGGGGCCGGGCTTCGGAGCGGCAGGCTTGGGTGCTGCCGGCTTCGGAGCGGCCTCGGGGCGGGCCATACCCTGCTGCGGGGCAAAGGGGTTGTTGCCGGGGCGGGGGCCACCGGGCTTGGGTGCTGCAGACTTTGCGGCCGGCTTCGGAGCGGCCGGCTTGGCGCCGGGCTTCGCTGCGGGCTTGGGGGCCGACTGTGCGGCTGCAGGCTTGGGTGCTGCCGGCTTTGCGGCGGCGGGCTTCGCGGCCGGCTTGGGAGCCGGCTTCGCTGCCTTGGCCTCTGCCGCGGGAGCGGACTGCTTGGCGGGGTACGCCGCGCGCAGCTTCTTCAGCACCATGGGGTTCAGGGTGGAGGAGGAGCTCTTAACGAACTCGCCCATCTCCTTGAGCTTGGCGATAACTTCCTTGGAAGGTACGCCTACCTCTTTAGCAAACTCGTGTACTCGAGGCTGAGCCAAATTTTCTCCTATCCCGGTCCGCACCGGGATAGGTGCGGACTCTAATATATACGGGGTGCGCGCCGAGGGGCACGCCAATTCGTGAAGTTACCGGTGGGTGAGCACGGGAAGGTACTCATTTCGCGGCACTCATTAGATATCCATCAGTTTTCTGACTCGCTTTCAGATAAGAAGTCGTCAAACTCGTTGACTAACAGGGGCTATACGGTGCCGGGTGCGGCTTCTGGCGAGGACTCGCGCGCCGTCAGGACGGCTCGAATCTGCTCGCAGCAGGCCTTCAACGCGGCGGCGGGTACCGCCCTCTTGAAGGCGCGGGCCAGGCCGTTCTTCTTCTCAAGAGCGGCCACGCACGCTTCGCTCGGGTGAATCCAAGCGCCTCGCCCGGGCATCGTTCCCGCGGTATCGGGTAGATATCGCGGGGTGCCGGCCTCATCGGAGGCGGGCTGAACGCTCACGATGCGCAGCAGATTTCGCCGTTCATCGCGAGTGCGGCACCCAACGCAGGTGCGAATCGGGGGTTCCGGCTGAGCGGAGGCGTCGCTGGGGACCGGTTGGGTCACGGCTCTGCCCTCCTTATGTTCTGTCGGAGCCCGATACGGTGTGCGTTTAATGCCTGGGCCGGAGCGAATCCAGGGCGCGCGAGAGCGTCCGGTGTGTTCCGGCACATCTTAATAGTGTATCCCGTTTTTGATTTTTGTGGGTAAAAATGTGAGGTAGGCGCAGGGCGCGGGGTCTCCCCCCGGCACCCTGCGCCTACCTCCGCTCCGCGGTTTACGCGGACGGATGCTAGTCTGCCTTACTCGGCGTCGGCGGCCGCCTCAACGGCTGCTGCCTCTGCCTCTTCACCGGCCTGCTCGGCGGCGGCTTCCTCGGCGAGGCTACGTGCCACGCGCGCGGCGACCTCCTCCTCGGCACGCACCTGGGCGTACTTCGATTCGGAGAGAATGTCGATGCGCCAGCCGGTCAGCTTCGCGGCCAGGCGAGCGTTCTGACCCTCGCGGCCGATAGCCAGGGATAGCTGGTCATCCGGCACCACGGCACGGGCGGAGTACTCGCGCGGGTTCGCGATGATTACCTCGGTGACCTTGGCCGGGGACAGCGCCGCCGCAATGAAGGTTGCCGGGTCGGTCGAGTAGTCAACAATGTCGATCTTCTCGTCGTTCAGCTCGGCGGCCACGGCGCGCACGCGGGCGCCCATATCGCCGATGCAGGCGCCCTTAGCGTTGATGGTCGGGTTCTTTGCCGAAACGGCAATCTTCGAGCGGTGGCCGGCCTCGCGGGCGATGGAGTTAATGGTGACCAGGCCCTCGGAAATCTCGGGGACCTCGTGCTCGAACAGGCGCAGCACCAGGTTCGGGTGCGAACGGGAAATCACGATCGAGGGGCCCTTGGGGCCGCGGCGTGCCTCCACCAGGTAGGCGCGCAGGCGGGTGCCGTGCGGGTACTTCTCGCCGGGAACCTGCTCGTTACCGGGCAGAACGGCCTCGACGGTGCCCAGGTCGACCTGGACCATGCGGGGGTTGTTGCCCTGCTGAACCACGCCGGACACCAGGGTGCCCTCGCGGTCCTTAAACTCGCCCAGCACGGAGGCGTCCTCGGCGTCGCGCAGACGCTGGGACAGCACCTGGCGCACGGTGGCGGCGGCGATACGGCCAAAGTTGTTCGGGGTGTCGTCGAACTCGTCAATCTTCTGGTTGTTCTCATCGAGCTCCGGGGCGAGAATCACGAACTCGCCGGTGGTGCGGTCGATGACGGCACGCGAACCCTTGATGGCGCCGGGCTGCTTCAGGTACGCGAGCAGCAGGGCGTTCTCAACCAGGGTGAAGAGCTCCTCCATGACGAGAGAGCGCTGCTTCGCCAATGCGCGCAGTGCGCCCAGGTCAATAGTTTTAATATCCTCCACGCTTTTCAGCCTTTCCCAGTTAGCACGGCGCCGGGACGCTCTCCGCGCCCCGGCTCCCGAACGGTATATACCCGGCACGGAACAGCCCGTGCCTAGAGCTTTAGTGTCTCTATTCTACCGGTTCAACCGGAGAATTGAAGTCAATTTCGACATGCGCAGAACCGATATTTTCCCACGCAACCAAAGCCGGTTCGTGGTACGACTCCTTCTGCCCCTTTTTGGTGTTCTTCTTACGCTCCAGGACCGGGCCCTCGTCCTGCACCTCGAGGAGGCGGGCCAGGTACTCGGTGCCGTCGGGTGCGGTGACCGCAACCAGGCGGGTGCGGGCGCGCTCCCAGTGGCGGCGCTCCTTCAGCGGGCGGGTTGCGCCCGGCGAGGAGACCTCCAGCTCGTAGGGGAAGAACTCGTCGTTCGCATCCGCACGATCGAGAGCACCCGAAATCGCACCGGAAATCTCCGCGAGGGAATCCAGCGACAGCGAATCGGTACGTTCGGCGGTGTAGTCCACCGTAATCTTCACGGTGCGGTTGGCGGCCGGGCCCGAAATCTTCAGGCCCTCCAGCACGAGCGAGAACTCCTCGAGGACGGGGGCAATCGCCTCGGCGACCTCCTCCTCGCGGATTGCGCGGGTGCCCACGCGCACCGGCGCATCCACCACGGGCTCACGCTCGGCGCGGGTGCGCGAGGTGTTCACACCGTTCGCGGCGCGGGATGCGGCGCGGCGAGCGCGCGCATTGGGGGCGCTCTTCTTGGTTCCGGAACGCTTCGGCTTGTACGCCACGGTTATTCTCCCTTGACCTCTGCGATGACCTCGGCCACCGCGTTCTCAGTGGACACCTCGCGAGCCTCGCCGCTACGGCGGTCCTTCAGCTCGAGCACGCCGTCCTTGAAGCCGCGGCCAATCACCAGGATGGTCGGAACGCCCAGCAACTCGGCGTCGCCGAACTTCACGCCGGGGCTGGTCTTGGGGCGGTCGTCCAGCAGAACCTGCACGCCGGCGGCCTCGAGGGAGGCGCTCAGCTCGTCGGCGTAGGAGTGAGAAGCCTCATCCTTGCCGGTGACGACGATGTGCACGTCGGCCGGGGCCAGGTTGCGCGGCCAGATCAGGCCCTTCTCGTCGTGGTTGCCCTCGGCGACGGCACCCAGCGCGCGGGTCACGCCCACGCCGTAGGAGCCCATGGTCACGGTCTGCAGCTTGCCGTTCTGGTCCAGAACCTTCAGGCCCAGGGACTCTGCGTACTTGCGGCCCAGCTGGAAGATGTGACCCATCTCGATACCGCGGGCTGCCACCAGCTCGCCGGAGCCGTCCGGTGCCGGGTCACCCTCGCGCACCTCGCAGGCCTCCAGCACGCCGTCGGCGGTGAAGTCGCGGCCGAAGACCAGGTTCACCACGTGCTTGCCCTCGGCGTTAGCGCCGGTCACCCAGCGGGTACCGCGTACCACGCGCGGGTCCACGAAGAAGGGGATGCCGGTAGCCGAAGCTACGGCGGCCTCGTCCTCGGAGTGCGCGCCAAGCAGGGGCGCATCCAGGCTCAGTCCGGGGCCAACGTAGCCCTTGACCAGCTGCGGGTAGGCCTTCAGGTCCTCCTCGCTGGCAGCCTCAACCTCGACCTCGCCGCCGATGCCCAGCAGCGCGCCGATGTTGACCTCGACGCGGCCCAGGTCCACGGAGCGGTCGCCGGGAACGCCCACGGCGAAGACCTTGCGCTCGCCGGAGGGGGTGATGACGGTGCCGAGGAAGCACTTGAGGGTCTGGGAGGCTTCCAGGGTACCCTCGAGCTTCTCGGAGTGCAGCTCGTTCATGCGCTCGACGAGAGTCTCGATGGTTGCGGAATCGGGGGTATCCACGACGATTGCCGCCGGGGTGGACTCGGTGATCTCGATTTCCTCGGGAACCACGGTGGTCACGGCCTCGACGTTTGCCGCGTAGCCGCCGGCCGAACGCACGAAGGTGTCCTCACCGATGGGGGTCGGGTGCAGGAACTCCTCGCTACGGGAGCCGCCCATCGCACCGGACTGTGCGGTCACGATGACGATCTCCAGGCCCAGGCGCTTGAAGATGCGCTGGTATGCGGCGCGGTGAGCCATGTACGCCTCGTTCAGGCCCTCGTCGTCGATGTTGAAGGAGTAGGAGTCCTTCATGACGAACTCGCGGCCGCGCAGCAGGCCGGCGCGGGGGCGCGCCTCGTCGCGGTACTTGGTCTGAATCTGGTACAGGTAGACCGGCAGGTCCTTGTAGGAGGAGTACAGGTCCTTGACCAGCAGGGTGAACATTTCCTCGTGGGTGGGGGCCAGTAGCATGTCGGCGCCCTTGCGATCCTTGAGGCGGAAGAGGTTATCGCCGTACTCGTCCCAGCGGTTCGTGGCCTCGTAGGGCTCGCGGGGCAGCAGCGCGGGGAAGTGCACCTCCTGCGCGCCGATGGCATCCATCTCTTCGCGAATGATGTTCTCGACCTTGCGCAGTACCTTCAGGCCCAGGGGCAGCCAGGTGTACACGCCGGGAGCGGCTCGGCGAATGTAACCGGCGCGAACCAGCAGCTTGTGGCTGGCGACCTCGGCATCTACGGGATCCTCGCGCAGGGTGCGCACGAAGAGATTGGAAAGGCGAAGTACCACGATTCTCCTTGAAAAGGTCGGTAGGTGAAGTCTGGGTGCCTCTCGCACGGGCGGCACGCCCGCCGGAGGGCACAGTCGTCTTTAATTCTATAGCGTTTTCGTAAAGCCCGGGAACGGCGGCGCGGTGCCCCGCAACCGTCCGAGCGGCTAATTCTCAAAGATGATGGTCGAGAACCGACCAATCGGCACCCAACCGGTGCCGCTGTACAGGGCCACCGCCGCCGCGTTGTAGTCGTTCACGTAGAGACTCAGGTGCCTGTAACGGCGCTGCAGCACCCGCGAGGCCGCCGCGAAGAAGGGTTTTGCCAGGCCCAGGCCGCGGTAGTCCGGGTGCATCCACACGCCCTGCACCTGCGCGGTGTCCAGGCTCGCGATGCCCGCGTCCGCCTTAAAAATCACGCGGCCGGAGGCGTCCGTCACGATTGCGCACCGCTTCGCGCGAATCAGCCCGTGCAGGCGGGCGCGGTAGCCGTCACCGTAGCGGGCAATCGGGTCGAAGCCCACCTCCTCGGTGAACATGGCGGCCGCCGCGACCAGCAGCCGCTCCTCGTCCTCCACGGTGGCCAGGCGCGCGTAGCCGACGCTCTCGACCGGGCGGTCAAGCTCCAGCGGATCCAGCGGGGGCGGCAGGTTCTCCGGCAGGGAAGGCAGAGGCGCCTCGTAGAGGGCCGAGAGGTCCTCCTCCGGGGGCAGGTAGAGTAGCGGTTGCACGGGCCGTTCCGAAAGCACGCGCGTGCGCGGATCGTAGACATCGCTCAGGCTCGGCTGAATCAGGTGTAGCAGCGGAACGCTCGAGGAAGGCCTCTCCGTCTCTTCCGCCATCTGCTGCATCCGCTCCCACAGGGGCATCACGTAATCGCTCTCGCCAAAAATCGAGTCCGTGCGCGCCCCCACCTGCAACAGCAGCTGGGCCAGGGCGTCACGGTGCAGCGCGCCGATGCTCCCCTCCTCGGCGCAATCACCGCCTCCGGGAACCTCCTCGTAGGCGCAGCACAGGCGCACCGGCACCACGTTCGAGCCCAGCAGCACCACGCAGCACAGCGTGTCGCCGCGGGCGCACCCCACGAACCCCTGGTAGTGCTGCAGGGGGATGCACGGAGCCGACTTGGGCAGCGGAACGGCCGCGTAGTGCTCGATGGGGTACAGGTTCGGAATCGGGTCCCCGAAGAGAATCTCCTCCAGGCCGTCGCGCCAGTGGGTGTCCAGGACGAACACCTGGTGTTTCAAGGGGTCGTGCGGCTCGGGAATGGGAGGGGCCTCCTGCGCGTGCCGCGGCCTGCGGCGGAAGGGAGAGCGGGAGAAAAAATGAGTGAACATGAACGGATAACGGGTGAGAGTGAGCGGATACACGCGCCCAAAAGCGCGTACTCCAAGAATACGCTGTCGCCGCCGGGCAAAGCACCTTCGGCGACCTGGTTTCTTTCACGGGACGAAGAAATCAGCCGGGATGAATAAAAACAGCGAAGGCGCCCTCGCGTGGAGGACGCCTTCGCGTGCATGAATTTTATGGGTTGGGGGCTAACCGATTAGCTCACCGAAACCGCGGGGGAACCCTCGGGAACGTACTCGCCCGAAGCTTCCATCTCGGCGGCGATGCGGGTTGCCTCCTCAATCAGAGTCTCAACGATCTGATCCTCGGGCACGGTCTTGATGACCTCGCCCTTCACGAAAATCTGGCCCTTACCGTTACCGGAGGCCACGCCCAGGTCAGCCTCGCGAGCCTCACCCGGACCGTTCACCACGCAGCCCATCACGGCCACGCGCAGCGGAACCTTCATGTGCTCCAGGCCCTTGGTCACGTTCTCGGCCAGCTCCCACACGTTCACCTGCGCACGACCGCAGGAGGGGCAGGACACGATGTCCAGCTTGCGGGGGCGAAGGTTCAGCGACTCCAGAATCTTCGAGCCCACCTTCACCTCCTCCACCGGAGGGGCGGAGAGGGACACGCGAATCGTGTCGCCGATGCCCTCGGACAGCAGAATACCGAACGCAACCGAGCTCTTAATGGTGCCCTGGAACGCCGGACCGGCCTCGGTCACGCCCAGGTGCAGCGGCCAGTCGCCGCGCTCAGCCAGCTGGCGGTACGCCTCCACCATCACGACGGGGTCGTTGTGCTTCACGGAAATCTTGAAGTCGTGGAAGCCGTGCTCCTCGAAGAGCGAAGCCTCCCACACGGCGGACTCCACCAGAGCCTCCGGGGTGGCCTTGCCGTACTTCTCCAGCAGGCGCTTATCCAGCGAACCGGCGTTCACGCCGATGCGCAGAGAAGTGCCGTGGTCCGAAGCCATCTGAGCGATTTCCTTGACCTGGTCGTCAAACTTACGGATGTTGCCCGGGTTCACGCGCACGGCACCGCAGCCAGCCTGAATAGCGGCGTACACGTACTTCGGCTGGAAGTGGATGTCGGCAATCACCGGGATGCGGGACTGCTTGGCGATGATGGGCAGAGCCTCGGCGTCCTTATCGGTCGGGCAGGCCACACGCACGATATCGCAGCCGGCAGCGGTCAGCTCCGCAATCTGCTGCAGGGTCGCGCCAATGTCGTGGGTCTTCGTGGTCGTCATCGACTGCACGGAAATCGGAGATTCAGAGCCAACACCCACGGAGCCCACCTTGAACTGGCGGGTTTTACGGCGCGGCGACAGAACCGCGGGAGCGGGCTTCGGCATACCAAGGCTGACCGACAAGGTTTTCCTCCATACATGAGTTGTGAAAGACGGTTATGCGTCTTTCTTTCAGCTTTTTATTGTGCCACTGACGCGAAAGAAACCACTAATACGGGTACCCTTACCGCGCGTAACATCACATCTTTTAGGCAGTGCGAAGAGAGCGAAACTTCCCCTTTAGAAAAGGGTGATCGGTTTGACGACGTCGGCGATAATCAGCACCACCGACATCAGGATGAACGCGCCCGCCACCACGTAGGTCAGCGGCAGAAGCTTCACCGGGTCGAACGGGCCCGGGTCCTTACGCCCGGTCAGGCGTGCGAAGAAGCGACGCACGCCCTCCCAGAGGGCGCCCAGCACGTGGCCGCCGTCCAGCGGCAGTAGCGGAATCAGGTTGAACGCGAAAAGCATCAGGTTCATATTCGCCACCAGCGAGACCAGCATCGCGGCCTTCGACTTCAGGTCGATGCGGTCGGTGGCCGTCACCTCACCGGCAATGCGGCTCACACCCACCACCGACACGGGCGACTCGGCGCTACGCTCACCACCGGTCACCAGGGTCACCGCCAGATCCCACACGCGCTGCGGCAGCGAAAGCATCGAGGTGCCCACCTTGGCGAGGGTATCCCCCACAATTCCGGGGACCTCGGTAATGGAACCGGGCACCAGCTCGCTCGACGGGGAAACGCCCACGAAACCGCCGCGGGTCGTCGCAATCGAGCCGTCCTCGGCACGCGCGTACTGGCCCTTACCGTCAGAGACCGGGCGAATCATCTCAACCGGGGTCACCGACAGGTCCAGGCGCTGACCATTACGCTCCACCGTCAGGGTGCTCGGGTGAGAACCCGCCGCACGAATCGCCGAAGACACCGCCTCCCACGAACCCGTCGACGTGCCGTTCACGGCAACCACGCGGTCACCCACCTGCACGCCGGCAGCCTTAGCGGGCGAGGGGGTGGACTTATCCGTGCACTCGCCGTAGCTGATCGAATCATGGGTCACGCTCACGCTCGGCACGCACTCAGACACTGCCGAAACCTTATTCGTCACCTGCGCCGTACCGAAACCGCACACCAAAATAGCCGTGCAGACCACACCAATCAGCAGGTTCATGGTCGGGCCGCCCAGCATAATCACCATGCGCTTGAGCACGGGCAGCTTATAGAACAGGCGGTTCTCGTCGCCGGGCTGCATGCGCTCGGCGTCCGCCGCACGCGCCTCCTCAGCCAGGGACGCGAAGGGGCTCGTACTCCCCGAATGACCCTCCGTATGGTGCTCCTTCACCTCGGTGGGGCTCGGCGGGTACATGCCAATCATCGAAATGTAACCGCCCAACGGGATCGCCTTGAAACCGTACTCGGTCTCGCCGCGACGGAAAGAGAACACGGTCTTACCGAAGCCAATCATGTACTGCGGAACGCGCACATTGAACAGCTTCGCGGGCACCAGATGCCCCACCTCGTGCAGGGCAATCGAGACGGCAATAGCGATTGCCATGAGGATAATGCCCACAGCGTACAGCAGGATTTCCACGCTTTTTCTCGTTTCGGTTCGGGGATACGAAGCTTCTAGGATACTCGCTCAGCCTGTGAAGGCGCCCTCCCCCGTTTTCTGGAGGGGCTGGATGGGGACGGTAAGAGGGGCGGTGTTCGTCCTCGTTCCTACAGGGGCACCCTGATGTCACGTTCGGACGACACCGCCCCTCCGCGCACCCAAGCACTGCCAGAGCGAGCCGGTGCACCTTCCGGAAGCGACATCAGGGTACCCTCTCGGGTGCTCTCCGCAGCGAAGCAAGGAAGAGCGGAGCACCCGAGAGGGTGGGTTCCCCTGTAGGAGCGTAGGAAGGTCCGCACCGGCCGCATCCCATAGAAATGCGAATACCGCCTCAGAACCGGCTAGTTGCCGGTCATGCCCAGCAGCTCATTCGCGCGAACGCGAGCCCAACGCTCCGCGTTCAGCACAGCTTCCAGCGTCAAATCAGCGTCAGAAACAGCCTCGGCGCTGCCGGTGTGCTCCTCCAGCACGCGTGCGACCGAATCGACAATGTCGGTAAAGCGAATCGCGCCCGCGTGGAATGCTGCCACGGCTTCCTCATTGGCGGCGTTGAACACTGCCGGGTGGGTGCCGCCGATCTTACCGGCGTCCTTGATCATGCGCACGGCGGGGAATGCTTCCTCGTCCAGCGGTTCAAAAGTCCAGGATGCAGCCTTCGACCAGTCACACGCGGGCACGGCGCCGGGGATGCGGTGCGGCCAGGTCAGACCCAGCGCGATGGGCAGAACCATGCTCGGCGGGGACGCCTGCGCAATGGTCGAGCCGTCCACGAACTGCACCATGGAATGTACGATGGACTGCGGGTGAACCGCCACGTCAATACGGTCCAGGTCCACGCCGAACAGGTGGTGTGCCTCGAGCACCTCGAGCGCCTTGTTGACCATGGTTGCCGAGTTGGTGGTGACGACCAGGCCCATGTCCCAGGTGGGGTGTGCGAGCGCCTGCGCGGGGGTCACGTCGTGCAGCTGCTCGCGCTTGTAGCCGCGGAACGGGCCGCCCGATGCGGTGAGGATGAGGCGGTCGATTTCTGCGTCGGTTCCGGAGGCGAGCGCCTGCGCGATGGCGGAGTGCTCCGAGTCGACGGGCACCATGGGAATGTCCAGGGCAGAGGCGTCCACGGCGGCGCGTACGAGCGGGCCGCCTGCGATGAGGGATTCCTTGTTGGCGAGTGCCACGCGGTAGCCACTGTTGAGGGCGGTGAGGGTCGGTTCCAGGCCGATGGAGCCGGTGATGCCGTTCAGGACGGTGTCTGCCGGGTGCGCTGCCGCCTGTACGGATGCTTCGGCGCCGTGAGCGATTTGCGGGGTGTAGCCGGTGGCGCCGGCTTCGGAGGCTGCCGCCTCGATGAGTTCGCGCAGGCGCTGTGCGTCTTCGGCGGTGCCGCTGGTGGCGACCAGCTCGGCGCGCACGTGCACGGCCTGGCGGGCGAGCAGCTCGAGGGAGCGGGAACCCGCCGAGAGGGCGACGACCTTCAGCGGTGCGTCGGCTGCGGAGGCGCTGGTGCCCTTGAGCGCGGCGAGGTGGTCGATGACCTCCATGGCTTGGGTGCCGATGGAGCCGGTCGAGCCGAGGAGGGTGACGCGCTGCGGTGCGCGGGTGAGTTCTGTGAGGGCGTCGGTGAGGCGGTCGCGGCTGCCGCCGACGCGTTCTGAGGATCCAAACTTCATGGTTCTAGTGTCTCACGAGCTCGCGGCTTCGCTGCGGCACGCTGGCTCGCCTCCGCATAGACCCTTCCGCGTAGAAGACCTCAGCATAGAAGAGCTCAGTGCAGAAGACCTCAGCATAGAAGAATCCCCCACCATGTCGTCCGGGGCGGGGGATTCAACACATACGTTTTAGAGCAGGTCCTGCAGTAGCTCGATGCAGCGGTCCAAGAAGGCGTCCACCTGCGTCTCGTCGTAGCTGACGGTGCCCGATGCCGGGCGGAACATCGCGTGGCGCACAACCGAAGGGTCGAGCGGCTCTTCGCTGTTGAGCTGGGCGTAGACGTGGTCGCAGACGGCGTCCACATCGCCAACGAAGTAGCCCATGTAGCGGCGCTTGCTGGGGCGGCGGAAACGCTCACCGGCGGGACGCTCCAGGCGGCCGGCGAGCAGCTCACCGGTCTCCACGAGGGAGCGTTCCCAGTTGTCCAGGCCGTACGCCTCGATGTAGCGGCTGCGCTCGAGCTTGGCGAAGCGCTCCTCAATCTTTTCGAGGGCGCGATCAACCACGTCGAGCTTGTAGCCGCCGGGCTCCTCGCGGAAGATGACCTGACGAATCCGTCGGGAGGTGTAGAGATCTTCGGGGAGCTCGGCTGCTCCGCTGAGCTTTTCGTAGTCCTCGGCGAGGCGGGTGAAGAGGCGGTCTACTTCGCTGCGCTTGTAGCCGGGTTCGGTTTCTCCGGCGCGGGCAAATCCGCCTCCGCGGGTGGTGCTGGCCAAGGTGACTCCTCTCAACGATTGAGCTTTAAGAATACCAACGTCGAGGCCGCATCGTGCAAGAACCTGCGGGCCATGTCTCAGATGCACACCGTGCATCCGCCGCCGCGCGCGCCAACGCCTACCCAGACCGCCCGGATGCGCAGGACCCGGTACGAGCCTCCCGGCACGCAAAGCGGGGTGCCCCTCCCCCGCTGTGGGAGAGAAACACCCCGCTAAACGTCACGCCCTTAGAGGGGCATCACGAAGGCGAAGATGAGGCAGCCGGCGGCGGCCGCGAACAGAACCGAGTCGAGGCGGTCCATCATGCCGCCGTGGCCGGGTAGGATATTCGACATGTCCTTCACACCCATGCGGCGCTTGAAGACGGATTCCACCAGGTCGCCGGCGGTGGAGGCAATCACCATCACCGCGGCGAAGGGAATACCCCAGAACCAGGGCGAACCCATCACGGCAAAAGCGATGGAAGCAACCAGGGCCGAGCCGACGAAGGAACCGGTCAGGCCCTCCCAGCTCTTCTTCGGCGAAATTCGCGGCGCCATGGGGTGCTTGCCCCAGTTCACGCCGGCGATGTAGCCGAAGGTGTCGTTGCTGACGGCCATGAGCAGGATCATGAGGATTCCCTGCACGCCGTGCTCGCTCCGGAAGTACACCATCGCGGTACCCAGCATGAGGGGAATCCACAGCACGGCCAGCAGGCCGCCGGCCCAGGACCTCAGCGGCGACACCCTGCGGTCGGCCCGAGGAGCATACGAAGCCAGCAGAAGCAGCAGCAGGGTCACGCCCACCGCAAGCCACAGCCCGCCGAATCCCGCGGCGTAACCGCAGGCCACCGACACCGTTGAGAGGATCCCCAGCGGGACGGCGGGGATGCCGTAGCCGCGGCGGGTGTTGAGGACCGTAGTCACTTCCCAGACGCCTATCCCGGCGGCCACGGCGGCAAAGGCCACCAGGACCGGCTGGATGAAAAGGCCCAGCACCAGGACGAGGCCGAAGCTCACACCCACGCCAATGGCGGCGGGTAGGTTGCGGCCTGCCTTGGAGGCGGGCTTAGCGTTCTCAGACGTAGTGTTCATTCTCTGTCCCCGGTTGGCGGGGCAGAGCGGCGTGCGCTGCTGTCCCTTCCTTCGCTTCGTTGCGTGTCGTGATGAGGATTTAGACCTCGAGGAGCTCGGCTTCCTTGTGCTTGTACAGAGCGTCGATCTGCTCGACGTGCTTCTTGGTCAGAGCGTCCAGATCCTTCTCGGCGCGTGCGCCCTCGTCCTCACCAATCTCGCTGTCCTTGACGAGCTTGTCGATGGAGGTCTTGGCGTGGCGGCGCACGTTACGGATCGAGATGCGTGCCTCCTCAGCCTTCTGGTTGACGAGCTTGGTGTACTCCTTGCGGCGCTCGGCGGTCATTTCGGGCATGACCACGCGGATTGCGGCGCCGTCGTTGCTGGGGTTAACGCCCAGGTCGGAGTCGCGCAGTGCCTTCTCGATAGCGGCCAGGGCGGTCACGTCGAAGGGAACAATCTTGACGGTGCGTGCGTCTTCAACGTTGAAGGACACCAGCTGCTGCAGAGGGGTGGGAGCGCCATAGTACTCGGCGGTCAGGCCGCTGAAGATGGCGGGGTTCACGCGGCCGGTGCGGACCTTTGCGAACTCGGTCTTGGTTGCTTCGATGGTCTTTTCCATCTTCTCGCCGGCTTCGGCAAGGATTTCTTCGATCACGGAAGGATCTCCTTAGTCGTAATTCTGGTGTGCAGAATTGTCGGTGGGGCGCGTTCCTCACCCTCCCGTTTCTCTGCCGCACGCACTCCGGGGCGTCAGACCCCAAATATGCGGAGAAGGCATGAACACGTACGAAAGATGGTGAACGCCGTGGTTTCTATCAGTTTAGACGGTACCGGCGGGCAGGGCGAGTTAGGCTCTACCCGCTCGGTACCGTGACGTTATTGCGCGCCCGAAAGCGCGGTTTGGCGGGCCGGATGCGCCCCTAGCGGGTGACGAGGGTACCCATCTTCTCGCCCAGGATTGCGCGGGTCACGTTGCCCTCGCCCTGCATGCCGAACACGCGCATCGTCACGTTGTTGTCGCGGCACAGGGAGAACGCGGTCTGGTCCAGCACGCGGATGTTGCGCTGCATTGCCTCGTCGTAGGTGAGGTTGTACAGACGCTCAGCGTTGGGGTCCTTGTTGGGGTCAGCGGTGTAGATGCCGTCCACACCGTTCTTGGCGACCAGCACCTCGTCGGCGTGGATTTCCAGGGCGCGCTGGGCGGCCACGGTGTCGGTGGAGAAGTAGGGCAGACCCGCGCCGGCACCGAAGATCACGACGCGGTCCTTCTGCATGTGGCGGATGGCGCGGCGGGGAATGTAGGTCTCTGCAACCTGCGGCATGGTGATGGCGGACTGAACGCGGGTGTCAATGCCCTCCTGCTCCAGGAAGTCCTGCAGGGCCAGGGAGTTCATGACGGTGCCGAGCATGCCCATGTAGTCCGCGCGGGAGCGGTCCATGCCGGCCTGCGAGAGCTCGGCGCCACGGAAGAAGTTGCCGCCACCGATCACGATGGAGGTCTCAACCTCGCCGACGGTTGCGGCAATCTGCTTGGCGATGCTGCGAACCACCTCGGTAGAGATGCCAACTTCACCGCCGCCAAAAACCTCACCGGAGAGCTTGAGCAGCACGCGGCGGCGGCCGGTATCATCACGGTGCATCGGGCGGGGATTCGCTTCAGTCATGGTTCCTCCAGTGGCTTTTATTCGAAGAGTTATGTGGGCGGGTTTAGGCCGCCCGGTCCCTATCAAGGATACAGCAAAGCCGGGTAGCCACCACTGGTGACTACCCGGCTCAACGCTATAATCCAAACCTCAGTTTTCGCCCCTTATCGAAGCGAATCGGTTTAGATGCAGAACGTGACGTCGTTCCTTATGCACCCACGCGGAAACGTGCGAATGCGGTTGCGGTTGCGCCAGCCTCGGACAGGACCTGTGCGACAGACTTCTTGGAGTCCTTTGCGAAGTCCTGGTCCAGCAGGGTGTTCTCCTTGAAGAAGCCCTTCAGGCGACCCTCAACGATCTTGTCCAGAATCTTCTCGGGCTTGCCCTCGGCGATTGCGGTCTCGCGAGCAACGCGCTTCTCGGTCTCAACCTGATCGGCGGGGATGGACTCGGAGTCCAGGTACTTGGGGCTCATTGCAGCAATGTGGACTGCAACGTCGTGTGCGATCTCGTCGGTGTTCTCACCGGAGACAGCCAGCAGAACGCCAACCTGTGCGGGCAGGTCCTTGGAGGTCTTGTGCAGGTACACTGCAACGTTCTCGCCCTCAACGCGTGCAATGCGGCGGACAACGATCTTCTCGCCCAGCAGTGCGCCAGCGTCGGTGGTCAGCTCCTCAACGGTCTTGCCCTCGTAGGTTGCAGCCTTCAGCTCTTCCAGGGTGGAAGCGTCTGCGGCAATAGCGGCCTCGAGCACGTTCTGGCCGAAAGCGATGAAGGGGTCGGACTTTGCCACGAAGTCGGTCTCGGAGTTGACCTCAACCATGTAGCCAACGCCGTTCTCGACGCGTGCAGCCACCAGGCCCTCAGCGGTTGCGCGGCCCTCGCGCTTGGTGATGCCCTTCAGACCCTTAACGCGGATGATCTCGGCAGCCTTCTGCTGGTCGCCGTTTGCCTCGTCCAGAGCCTTCTTGACGTCGAGCATACCTGCGCCGGTCTTCTCGCGCAGTGCCTTGATGTCTGCTGCGGTGTAGTTCGCCATTGTGAACTCCTTGTGTTGCTGTAATAATCGGGAAATTTCCCGGTGGTACTATGGCGGACGGCGCCGCGCCCAGGTCAGGGCGGGCGCCGTCCGAACGTGGTCCCCGCGGGCGGGGGCCACAAAGCATAAAGCTTAGTGGGCTAAGAAAGCTTACTTAGCTGCCTCTTCAGCCTTTGCAGCCTCGTGCTGCTCCAGGAGCTCGCGCTCCCAAGCTGCCATGGGCTCCTCAGCTGCTTCGGTCTTGCCGTTCTTCTTAGCGTTGCGCTCGATCAGGCCGGCTGCAACAGCGTCAGCAATCACGCGGGTCAGCAGGTTGACGGAGCGGATAGCGTCGTCGTTACCGGGGATCGGGAAAGCAACTTCGTCGGGGTCGCAGTTGGTGTCGAGGATAGCAACAACGGGGATGCCCAGCTTCTGAGCCTCGTTAACTGCCAGGTGCTCCTTCTTGGTGTCAACGACCCACAGGAGGGAGGGAACCTTGGTCAGGTTGCGGATACCGCCGAGGGTCTTCTCGAGCTTCTCGAACTCGCGACGCATCAGGAGCAGTTCCTTCTTGGTGTAGCGAGAGCCTGCCACATCGTCGAAGTCAATCTGCTCGAGTTCCTTCATACGCTCGATGCTCTTGGAGATGGTGCTGAAGTTGGTCAGCATACCACCGAGCCAGCGGTGGTTCACGTAGGGCATGTTCACGCGGGTTGCCTGCTCAGCGATAACTTCCTGAGCCTGCTTCTTGGTGCCGACGAACAGGATGTTGCCACCGTGTGCGACGGTCGACTTAACAGCCTCGTATGCCTTGTCGATGAAGGCGAGGGACTGCTGCAGGTCGATGATGTAGATGCCGTTGCGCTCGGTCAGGATGAAGCGCTTCATCTTGGGGTTCCAACGGCGGGTCTGGTGACCGAAGTGAACGCCGGAATCCAGCATTTCACGCATAGTTACGACGGGCATGTCGTCTCCTTTGTGGTGCCGCGCGGACCTCCCATTCGGGCTAGCCCAACGCGCGCATAGTAGTTATCAGTTTCTCCTGGCGGCGATTAGCGTTCACGGTTGCCCGTTCAGCTCAGGCCCTAACCACCCGGATGGGTGGACCGAAGGTCCCTTATCGGCCCCCTTTTCTAGGGGTGCCGCTCACGCCGCGCGTCGTCAGTGATGCCCCACGGGCTCCCCTCGAGGGAGAGAATATCCGCGCAGGCGCACTGCAATACGAAATTGTACCGTATTTTTTGCGATTAATCCGCAAGAAGAGGCTTAACGCCCTTCCCGGCCGTTCCGCTGTGTTGAGCGGCACTGTGGATCAAGGATTTTCTACCGAAACCGACGGGTTTATCCACATTTCTCGACGCGGTGTGGCGGCTCCATCGGATACATGATGAGCTCGATCTATGAAGACCGCATTGAAGACCCTAGAGCGAGCGCTACGATGCCTTGCTCTCCTGGCCTGCTGCCTGCCGGGTGCGGGCAGCCAGAGCTATATGAACGAAACGGGTGCTGAGGTAGCCGAGGCTGTTGCCGCCTCGGTAACGGAGGCGCCGGGCCTCCACGCTGCGGGCAGTGCAGGTCCACACGCCGTTGAGCTCGTCGCCGGCCGCACACGCTACCGCTCCCCCACCGCGGACTCCGCTCCGCGGGTTATCCACCCCTTCGAGAAACCCGCCCAGCGCTGGAGCGCCGGGCACCGCGGGGTGGATCTGGCCGTGCCCGACCGCGACCGGCACGTCTACGCGCCGGCACCGGGAAGAGTGGTGTTCAGCGGTACGGTCGTCAACCGAAAAGTGCTGGTCATTGCCCATCCGGACGGTCGGCGCAGCACCTTCGAGCCCATGGACGAGGCGCTCCCGGTCGGCACCGAGGTAACGGCCGGGGATGCCGTCGGCACCGTTGCCGCCCCGGAGAGTGCTGGCGAGAACGGCGAGCGCCCCTACCGGCGATGCTCCGCCCCGTGCCTGTACTGGGGCGTGCGTCAGGGAGGCGCCCGCGGGGACGGCAGCGGACGCGAGGCCGAATACGTGAACCCCATGAGCCTGCTGGGTTCGCAAGATCCCAGTATTTTGCTTCCGGTACCGGGCGGGTACTAGCCTCGGGCCGCGGTGATGCTCTCTCTATCCCTCCTCTCTCTCACCCCCCGGGAGTGGATGACTCCCGCAGGCAGCTGGATACAGCGATGGCCCGTCGCCTCCCTTTGGGAGACAACGGGCCACAAACCTCGCACTGAACTACGCTCCCGGTGGGAAGCTACGTCCGGAGGTTGGTCGCTACCTACTGGAGCACGTCGCCGTCAGTATCGCCGAACTGGGTCGGCTGGGCCGGCTGAGCAGGCTGCTGCTGACCGTACTGCGGCTGAGCAGGCTGCTGCGGAGCATCCTGAGCGGGAGCCTGAGCGGGCATGGCAACCGTCGGGTCAGCCTCGCCCTGCGCGGGCTGGGCCGCACCGGGCTGGGCCGCACCGGACTGGGCCGCACCGGACTGGGCTACGGTCTGGGGGCTGAAGACCTGCGTGGGCGAGTCGTCCCCTGCAGCGTAAGCGGCACCCTGCTGCGGCTGGTAGCCACCCTGTGCCGGGTAGGCCGCCTGCTGCTGGTATGCATCCTGAGCCGGAGCACCCTGAGCAGGAGCGGCGTAACCCTGAGCGGCGCCATAGGCTGCGCCAGCAGCACCGGCCGCGGCGGGAGCGGTCGCA
Organism: Rothia mucilaginosa; assembly: GCF_001061665.1. GTDB lineage: Bacteria > Actinomycetota > Actinomycetes > Actinomycetales > Micrococcaceae > Rothia > Rothia mucilaginosa_A. The sequence continues at coordinate 84,331 of NZ_JVSP01000006.1, forward strand.
GCGTAAGCGGCGGCGGTTGCCTCACGACGCTCACGGCCCTTCGCGCGGGCGGCCGCAATCTTCTTGCGGAAGAGGAACAGCAGAATCAGGCCGGCCAGAACCAGAGCCAGGATAATGCCGTTCACGATCAGGTCGGTCATGCTCAGGCCAGAAGCCGGAATCTGCAGGTCGCGAGTCGCGAACACGCCGCGATCGCTCTTCATGCTCAGCTCGCCGCCGTTGACGGTGAACTCAATGCCCGCCTCCACGTATCGGGGGTTCGCGGTGCGCACCTTCTGCTGATCCAGCGAGGAGAAGGCCGGGGCCTTGAAGGTGAACTCGAAGGGTACCTGGTAGTAGCTACTACCCATCTTCGAAGCCGGGTTGACCTCGGGGCGCACCGTGTAGTCGGAGCCGAAGGGGTGGTAACCGCCCTCGCGAGTCACGGTAATCTTCGAGCCGTTCAGGTAGGAGCCCAGACGCTGGTTGAACTCATCCTGGTCCTTGCCACGAATCTTCACGCTCACGATGGTGGAGTCGCCGTCCTGACGAACCTCGGTCTCGTCATCGCCGCCACCGGCCAGGGAGTCCTTGAGCTTCTGCTCAGCACCGGCGATGTCGCTCGTGGGGAAGGAGTAGAGGATGCGTGCCTCCATCGAGCCGTCCAGACCCAGGGAGGTCGCCATCTTCACGTTCTTCATCGTCACGGTCTTCGAAGAGACGAGGGTGAAGGTGGGCATCGTCTTGTTCGAGGTGCTGGACGAAGAACTGGAGGAGCTCGAGGAAGCACTGCTGTAGCTGTCACCATCGCTGTTCTTCAGCGAGAGGGCGACGCCGTAGCCCTCCGGGGAGCACAGCAGGGAGCAGTCCAGGGTGCCGGAGACGGTCTTCTCAACCTTGAAGACGTGGGATTCCTCGGTCACGTCGCGAGTGAAGGTCAGGTCGGTGGTGCTTGCGCCGAGCACCTTCTTGATCTTATCGCTCAGGTCCTGCGAGGAGGAGGCGTGGAAGGTCATGGTGCGACCAATCTCTTCCTTGGCGGCGTTCGTCGAAGCGGAGGGAGCGTAGCTCTTTGCCTCGGAAGCGTCCAGGCCCTTCTTCAGCTCAGCGCCGTCGGGCTTGACCTGGTTCAGGAATGCGTCGACCGCAGAGGAAGTCTCGGAGCTCATAATTTCCTTAGCGATGAAGGAAATCACGACATCGTAGCCGCCATCCTTCTCGGACGCCTGAATCAGAACGCCCTTGAAGCCGCGGTCCTGCACGTCCTTAGCGGAAATAGTGGAACCGCCGGAGTTCTTCACTTCCTTATCGCCGAACTTCACGGTGGTGTCGCCGTCGCTGCTGAACACGCTGCTCTTACGCGAGGACTCAATCACACCGTCGACCACGAGGGCCTCCGGAACCCAGCCCAGCAGCTCCTTCGAGGTGAAGTTCTCCTTCACCTGGATGCCCTGCACCAGGCCCTGGCTGGAGTTGATGATGCTAATCTGCGGTTCGGTATCGGTGCCGGAAGCCTTCAGGATGCTGGCTACCTTGGAGCGGTACTCGTCAATCGACGAGAAGGGCAGGGTGAAGGTCGCGCGGGCCTTGTCGCCCTCGGACTGGATACCGCCGTACTCAAGGCCGCTAGGCAGGTGCTTGCGGAGGGAGGCGTCCAGAGCCTGGGTGCCGCCCTTGATCTTGTCCTGGTTGTCCTTGAGGTCGAAGGAAACCTGCATGGTGCGAACACCCTTATCGGCGCTTTCGAGGCCAAGCTGGGTCTCAATCTTCGCACCGCAGGCGCTCAGAATTAGGGCCGCAATGGTCAGCAGAACGGCCAGGAGCATCCAGCGCTGGCGGGAGCCGCGCTGAACGGAATAAGTCAGAGTCTGCATACGGGTTTCCTTAGTTGAGCATGCGGAAGGTAATGAAGTACACAACCATCACGGCGAGCACCCACGCGGTGCTCAGCAGCGCGTGCATGATGACCGGAGACTTAGCGAAGCGGCCCAGACGGTTCAGACCCAGGTAGATGAGTGCCTCACCCGAGAACACTGCGAAGGACATCACCAGGCCCAGCAGCACAAAGATGAACCCGAAGCCCTCGTTGCTGCTGACGCCGCGCATGAAGAGAGCCACCAGGCTCAGAAGAATGTACGTGGGGATTAGGGGCAGGCACGAAACCGCCACTACCTGCATCGAGGACGAGAAGTTCGCCGGAGCCTTACCGATGCGAGCGGTCAGCAGAATCTGCACGCCGCGCAGAATCAGCACCACGGCAGAAACCACGAGGAACACCAGGAAGGCAAGGAAGACCTGACCGAAGGTAATCTTGTAAGCCACCAGGGCGTAGGCATCACGCACTGCGAACTTCACGAAGCCTAGCGACAGCTGGGTGAGGAAGAACGCCGAGATAATGGCCTGCAGAAGGCTGGGGATAGCCCAACCCCACAGGCCGGAGGCGGCCAGACGGGACTGTGCGGGGCCGGGCTTGCCGGCGAAGACCTCCAGGAACGCATCCCAGCTTGCACGCAGAGCCGTCACGAAGGGGTTCGGCGCGGCGGGTGCGTAGACCGCCTGCGCGGGCTGACCGGGCTGAGCACCAGGGTAGGCCTGGCCCTGGACCGGCGGAATCGGCTGGCCGGCGGGCTGCTGAGGCTGCGCGCCCTGGGCGGGGGCACCCTGCTGAGCCGGCTGGGTGGGCTGCGCCGGCTGAGCTACCTGCGCGGGCTGGCCCGTCAGCGAAGCATCCTGCGTGGGTCGGGCTCCAGCATCGTAGCCGTAGCCCGCTGCGGCAGAATCGCCCTGCTGCGGGTTGTGGGGAGTGTTCTCTGACATTGAGATCCTCTCGTATGGTGTGTCTGTCAATGATGCGAGCCTACCGGTATCTTCCGTACCCAAGGTGCAATCACGGTCTCTCTTTACATGAGACTCTTCCACAGTACCCTATCAACCGCAGGTGCGCTCTCCGCGCGGTCATTTATCTAAACCTAGGGCGGGACTAGGGAGGTCACCTCAACGCCTACCGATACGAGCATCCTATATCTCAGACGCAGAAAGCCCCGCCCGTCGACAAGTGGGTGAAGTCGACGGACGGGGCCGTAGGGAGTGCGGGGCTCGAACCCGCGACCAAGGGATTATGAGTCCCCTGCTCTAACCGGCTGAGCTAACTCCCCATCCGGTGCAGGCATCGCCTATTATCTCGCGAGCGCACCATCATCTAGGGTACCCGAAGGCACTCCCAGAGTGAAAAACATTGCGATCCGGTCCTCGGCGCTCCGCTCCCCCGCTCGCCGACCACGACGAAGCGGGCTGGGAACGGGCCGCTCCGGGAGCTCTGAACCGTTCGGGACCGTTAGGGGCGGGAAGCCAGGTAACGCTCGTAGGGCGCGTCGCTCACGTAGAGCTCCTCGAAGGTACGCCAGGTGTTCTCCGCGCTGTGGAAGCCCACGATGCGGTGGGATTCGCGGCCCATCTGCTCGCGCTCCTCAGCGGGCAGGGAGATGATTGCCTCCAGCTTCTCCGCCAGGTCCTTCGCGTTATTCGGCTCGAAGAGGTAGCCGTTGACGCCCTGCTCGACCAGGTGGGGCAGGGCCAGGGCGTTAGCGAGAACCACCGGGGTGGAGGCGCTCATTGCTTCCAGCGAGACCAGGGACTGCAGCTCTGCGGTGCCGGGCTGGCAGAAGATGTCGGCCATCTGGTAGACCTCGGGCAGCTGATCGTCGGGCACGAAACCGCGGAAAATCACGCGGTCGGCCACGCCGCAGTCATGCGCCTTCTGCTCGAGGGCCTCGCGCAGCTCGCCGTCGCCGGAGATATCCAGTACCACGTGGTCGTACGAGTCGGGCAGCATCGAGAAGGCCTCGATGAGAACGTCCACGTTCTTCTCCTCGGCCAGGCGGCCCACGAAGGCGATGCGCAGCTCGCCGGGGACCTTGCCGATATCCGTGCCCTCGGCCAGCTCGTAGTCGCTAATTTCGATACCGTTCGAGACGGGCATGACGGGGTGGGTAAAGTGGCCCAGGTCGCGCATTGCATCGGCACCAATCTGGGTGGGAGTCGTGACCACGGCGGTACGAGCGAAGCAGAAGCGCATGTCCTTCCAGGTGCAGCGGTCAATCAGACGCTTGACGGGTGCGGGGAAGGGCAGGAACGGGTCCAGGTTGGCGGGCATGAAGTGGTTGGTTGCGATAACGCGGATACCGCGGCGCTTCGCCTGGAAGATGAGGGCTCGGCCGATGATGTAGTGGCACTGCACGTGCACGACGTCGGGGCGCACCTCGTCAAGAATCTTGCCGACCTCGGACCAGATTTCCCAGGGCACGCAGATGCGGTTGGTCTCGTGGGTCGGGGGCAGGTGCGAGCGCAGACGGTGCTCAACGATGCCGCCCTCGACCTCGGTGCGGTAGCTGGGGCCGGGGATGGGGCTGGCGGCTACCACGTGCACGGAGTGGCCTCGCTTGAGCATGGCGTTTGCGAGGCGGTGCCCGAATTGTGCCGCGCCGTTAATATCCGGCGGGTAGGTCTCTGCGCCAATCAGAATCGTCTTTGCCTGGTCCATGACGGGGCTCCTCATCGGGTGTAGTGTGTCGGTGACTGGGTTGGGTGGCGGCTATCGCCGGAACCGTTCCTGTGTGCCGTATCTGCCTGTGGTCGCCGCGCGCGGAGGGGGCATCCTGTGGTGCACGACATTTGTCCATTCTACCGGGGACTCGCCGCGTTATCCGACCTGCGAGGCGGGTTGGCCCCTGGGAATTGCCCCAAAAAGGTAGCTACCGCCCCCCGCGGAGGCAGGTTGCGGGTTTCTCGGGTACGACAACGCCCCGACGGGCGGGGCCTGTCGGGGCGTTTGTTACTCGACCGGTGGTCGCGCGTGGGCGGTAATTCGCTTAGCGGCGGACCAGGCGGTTGAGGAAGTGCAGGACGGTCGCAATGGATGCGCCCAGCGCTGCGAAGGACTTCCAGCGAGCCTGCAGAACCTCGGGCTTGCGCACGTTCTCTGCCAGGCCACGGCCGGTTGCTGCTGCACCTGCGGCGACCTCGGAGGGCACTGCCTTGAGAGCGTCCAGAGCCTGCTGGGTGTTGGCCTGAACGTCGCCGGTGTAGGACTGCAGGTCGTCGCGCAGGGCGGCCAGGTGCTGACGGCGCTCTGCGGTGCGCTGCTTGAGCTCTTCGAAGGTCGGCGGCTTGGGCTCTTCCTCGCCGCGTGCCTTGCGTTCTTCGGCTTCCTTGCGGGCGCGTTCTGCGGCCTCTTCGGCTTCCTTAGCCTTCTGAGCGGCACGCTCTGCCTGTTCCTTCTTCAGGCGCTCAGCGGACATGGCGGTGCCTTCCTTGAGCACGCCGAGGTCGAAAAGCAGACCGAAGATTGCGGATTCAGGCTTGAAGGGCAGCTGTGCCTTGACCTTCTTGAGGCCGACCAGCGCGCAGATGGCCACGACGATCAGGAAGATGAGGGCAAAAATCAGTGCCGATGCCCAGTACGGCATGACGGTGCCGAGACCGAGGATTGCGGCAGCAACCAGGGCGATGATGAGGAAGAGACCGAAGACGGCGGCAACGCCGAAGAAAGCCGCGCCCTTACCAACGGCAATGCCCTTGGTCTTCAGCTCGTGCTTTGCAATCTGGATCTCGTCCTTGACCTGGCTGGGGCCGAGGGACTTGAAGGTTTTGCCAGCGTCGATGATGTTCGCGACGCCGGACTTAATCCCGCTGATGCCAGCAAAGAACCCCTTGGGTGCCTTGGGATTAGTAGTAGTGGTCATGACCACCTCTCCGTGACTCGTGTTTGGAGGCTTCTGATTCGCACTCCACCTCCTATATTTTAGCCCCTCGCCCCAAGTGTTCGTGACCGTTTGAACGGAGGTTACGGCCATCTCTTGGGGTATTTTCGACTTTTTGAGGGGTGAGGTTCAGCCGCGAGCTGAGAAACAGACTGCCCGCGACCTGCGCTAAGAGGGCCGGAGGCGGGTGCTCACCGGCGGCGGGAACCTGTCGGAGTTCGGCGACAGCGGCGGGCGAAAAATGGTTCGTTGCCCCCGACTGGACTCGAACCAGCGAGGCGAAGATTTTCCGAGCGCGCGAGGAACCAAAAATCTTTGCCTCGCCGAGGGCGTAAGCCCGAGGGGTTACTGGTTCTTGGCTTAGAGAGAATGTTCCGACTGGACTCGAACCAGACGGAACCCGAAGGGAGCGCCCCAGCGCTCACGTAGGGTGGAGTGGTTACTGGTTCGAGCCAGAGGAACAGATAAAGCAAGAACCCCCGAGACGAAGTCTCGGGGGTTCTTGCTTTATACGCTCCCCCGACTGGACTCGAACCAGTAACCCTTCGATTAACAGTCGAATGCTCTGCCAATTGAGCTACGGGGGAATATTTTGTTTTCGTTGCGCGGTTTCCCTTGCAACGAGTAATAACTATACCGGGGGTCTCGAGGCTCCGCAAGCCGAAATATGATGAAGTGCATCACATTTCGTGGTGGTGCGGGATCGTCCGCAGGGCGCCCTGCGGGCCTCCGAGCTACGCCTCTGCCCCGTCGTCCCCTTACCCCTCGTGCCGCATCGGGGGGGGTGAAGATGACACGCGGTCATAGGCGCGTTGGACTGTGTTTTTAGGCGCGTTGGGCTGTGAGCTGACGGCGGCGCATCTCGAGCTCAAGGAGCTGCCGCTGTACGGCCTCGTACTCCTCATCGTCCGGGTTGGCGCTCAGCTGCTCCAGGCGCATCATCAGGTCGGACTTCTGGCGGGCAATCTGCTGCTCGAACAGGGCGTTGAGCGCGCCGGTCACGAAGCCGGGCAGACGCTCAGCGCTGCTGACCGGTAGCGGTGAGACGGCCAGCTCCGCGATGGCGGGGTGAACTCCCTCCACCGCGCCGGAGCGAACACAGTTGATCCATTCAATACCGGGCGTGGGCGCCATGACGGTTGCGGCGTGAATAATGCCGGCGGCCACCTCTCGGTGGGTGCGGTAGCGGAACTGCACGGTGGCGAGGTTACGCCACTGCTCCACGCTGATGAGCTCGGGGTGCTGCAGGGCGATCTCCAGGGCGGCCTTTTCGAGGCGCGCGACTGGATCGTTGGGGTCGGGGGTGAGGAACTCCTCCGCGGCGGGGGCGCCCTGAGCGGCACCCGGTTCCGCGCCGTTCTGCCCGCCCTGAGCCTGCCCACCCGGAGCCTGCGCGTAGGGGGTGCCGTAGTTCGCGGCGAGAGCGGGCGGATGCGCGGCGGCGTTGTAGCCCGCGTAGGCGCTCTGAGCCGGGTACTCCTCTGGCGGGGGCGCGTCGTAGCCGGGGTCGTAGGGCGCATCCGCGGGGTACGGTCCGGCGGGGCCGCGCTCGGGCAGACGCTCGTAGCGGGGCGCCGCGGGGGTCTCTTCCCGGTAGCTGCGCTGGGTTTTGGGGTGGTTCTGCGCGTACGCCACGGCGCGCTGAATCTCGTCCAGCTCCAGGCCGAGCTGACCCGACACCTTGCGCATATAGGCGGGGCGCAGGTCGCGGTCCTTGATACCGGCAATAATCGGGGCGATGGCGCGCATCGCCAGCACACGGCCCTCCAGGGTTGCCAAATCGTACTTGGCGAGGGTCGTGTCAATGGCGAACTCGAAGAGCGGGCGACGCGAGGCAATCAGCGAGCGCACGGCGGCGTCCCCCTTGTGCAGGCGCAGGTCGCAGGGGTCCATACCGTCCTCGGCCACCGCCACGAAGGTCTGCGCGACGAAGCGCTGGTCCTCCTGGAACGCGGCCATGGCGGCCTTCTGGCCGGCGGCGTCACCGTCAAAGGTGAAGATGATCTCTCCGCCGGAACCGTCGTCGGTAATCATGCGGCGCACCATCTTGATGTGGCCGGGACCGAAGGCGGTACCGCAGGTGGCCACGGCGGTGGTGACGCCCGCCAGGTGCGCGGCCATCACGTCCGTGTAACCCTCCACGATGACGACCTGCTTCTTCTTGGTCATCTCGCGTTTGGCCAGGTCAATGCCGTAGAGCACCTGGGACTTCTTGTACAGCTGCGTCTCGGGGGTATTGAGGTACTTGGGGCCCTGGTCGTCGTCGAAGAGGCGGCGGGCGCCGAAGCCGATGGTCTCCCCCGCGATGGTGCGAATCGGCCAGATGATGCGGCCGCGGAAGCGGTCGTACAGGCCGCGGTTGCCCTCGGAGAACATGCCGGTCGCCTTCAGCTCCTCGTCGGTGAAGCCCTGGGAGCGAAGGTGCTTGAGCAGGTGGTCCCAGCCGCGCGGGGCGTAGCCCACGCCGAAGTGGCGGGTGGCGGCGGGGTCGAAGCCGCGGGCACCCAGGAAGCGTTGCGCCTCCTGCGCGTCCCGCGAGTAGAGGTTGCGTTCGAAGAACTCGGCGGCAATCTTGTGCGCGTCGAGCAGGCGGCGACGCATGCCCGCCTCGTAGCGTTCGCCGGGGTTACCGCCCTCGTAGTGCAGGGTGTAGCCAATGCGGGCGGCCAGACGTTCCACGGTCTCCACGAAGCCGGTGTGTTCCATGGCCATGACGAAGGAGTACACGTCACCGGACTCACCACAACCGAAGCAGTGGTACGAACCCACCTGCGGGCGCACGTTGAAGGAGGGCGTGCGCTCGTCGTGGAACGGGCACAGGCCCTTGTACGTGCCGATACCCGCGCTTTTGAGGCTCACGTAGCCTTCAATGATTTCGCGAATATCGGTGCGGGCACGTACTTCGTCGATGTCTTCTTTGCGGATTAATCCAGCCATGAACTCAATTCTACGGTGGTGATGCGTGAGCCCCGGGGGACAACCCCGGGGCGGGTTGGCCGAGGATTTCAGCCGCGATGGTTCGGACGGGGTTTAGCCGCCCGAGATGTCGAGCTCGGCCTCCACCAGGCCCAGGCGTTCGGCGTCGCCCAGGATGCGCGAATCCAGCCAGCCATCGGGCAGGTGCGGCTGCTTAGGGCTGCCGGCGCGACCTCGAGAGCCCTCCACGGCGGCGCCGGGGTAGCCGATGGTGTGGTCGAGCTGGGCCAGCAGCTCGCGGAAGGTCGCCAGGTCGGGCACCTGCGCCATCTTGGCGCGTAGCTCGCCGCCGACCGGGTAGCCCTTGAAGTACCAGGCCACGTGCTTGCGGATCTCGCGCAGGCCGCGGGTCTCGTCGCTGAAGGTCTCGACCAGCAGCTCGGCGTGGCGGTAAATCATGTCGGCCACTTCCGAGAGGGTGGGGCGCACGCGCTCTGGGGAGCCCTCGAAGGCGTTCTGCAGGTCGCCGAACAACCAGGGGCGGCCCTGGCAGCCGCGACCAATCACCACGCCGTCCACGCCGGTCTGCTCAACCATGCGCACCGCATCCTCGGCAGAGAAAATATCGCCATTACCCAGAATCGGCACGTCCGGAATCAGTTCGCGCAGCTGGGCGATGGAATCCCAGTCAGCCTTACCCGAATAATGCTGAGCCGCAGTACGGCCGTGCAGGGCAATCGCCGCCACGCCGGCATCGCGCGCAATCTTGGCGGATTCGAGGAACGTGATGTGGTCGTCGTCGATGCCCTTGCGCATCTTAATGGTCAGCGGAATATCGTTGCGGGAGGCTTCTTTGACCGCCGTCTGCACAATCGCGGTGAACAGGTCGGTCTTCCAGGGTAGGGCTGCGCCGCCGCCTCGGCGGGTCACCTTGGGCGCCGGGCAGCCGAAGTTCAGGTCGATATGGTCGGCACGGTCCTCTTCTACAACCATGCGCACAGCCTTGCCGACATTGACCGCGTCAACGCCGTAAATCTGAATGGAACGAATCTTCTCGTCCGGGTCGTGCTCGATGATGCGCAGGGACTCGGGCTTGCGTTCCACGAGGGCGCGCGCGGTCACCATTTCGGTCACGTACAGGCCGCCACCGTATTCGCTGCAGAGGCGGCGGAAAGCCTTATTGGTCACGCCGGCCATGGGGGCGAGGACCACGGGGGTGTCAACGGTCAGTTTGCCCAGCTTCAGGGGCGGAAGAGTCAGACGGGGTGCTTCAGAATTCACCCCTATATTGTGGCATACGGGGGCAAATCGGGAACCGGACTCAGCTGACGGGGTACAGAGCTATCGGGGTACGGCGGCAGAGTACAGCAACACAGTACGGCGGCACGGCACAGACTTAACAATGGTGGTGAGGCGCAGGCACGCGAAAGGGGCGGGAGAGTATTCCACTCCCCCGCCCCTCCTGAGCAAGAACCAGCCGGCAGGCTCGGTGCCGAGAATATACTCGGGAATATACTCGGGAACCTACCCGAGAACCTACTCGGTCACGTAAATATAGGTCGGGTCGCCCTCCACCGAGGCGGTACCGGCGCGCAGCAGCACGTCGGTCACCTGAACCAGCGCCTCCATGGAGTCGTCGACCTCCACCGTCACCGGGTACTTAGCGCTCAGCAGGGACAACACCTGCATGATGGCCTCCACGGCGCCCTCGTTCTCAAAGTCGTAGCCCAGCAGCAACTCCGTGGCGGTGTTCTCATTCACCAGCGCCGCCTCCGGGTCGGTCTCGAAGGGATGGTAGCTCACGGCGAAGGCAACAATCGGGCCCTTCTTACCCTCAGCGGCAGCCTCACGAATATGATCGCGAAGCACCACGGCACCAAAAGCACGCACCTCATCCGAGAGGAAGTAGCGGTTCACCGTGCCCATACCCACCTCAGCAGGAACATCCCACTGATGCGAACGGCGGTAGAACTCCCAGAGGGCGGCGGTTAGCTCCACCGAGCCGGTCGCCAGGTCCTCAATGGCCTGGGTTTCGTTGCCGTCGGCGTCCTCGCGCAGAGACACCGGAGGAATCGCACCCGGCTCCACGCGCACCATACGGGAACGCTGAATTAGCTTCATGCCGGTCGCCTGCGCGAACTCCTCACCGTCACTAAACGGCGACAGCTTCACGCGCAGAGCGGTGGTCTGGCCGTGCGCCGCGGCCACCTCTCGCAGGGCGTCCATCAGGGCGGTGCCGATGCCCTGGCGACGGTGGTCTGCCGCCACCTCAATGTAGGACCACAGGCGAGTCGGATGCAGGGTCGAGGCCACCACCGAACCGGCGGCAATCGGCACGCCGGATGCGGTCACCACCAGGGTGCGGCTGAACGGGCCGTCCGTATCCGGGCCAAAGAGGCCACGCTGGCGCTCCTCAACCTCATTGCGGGCAGAGTTCCAAATCTCAAGCAGGGCAAGGTCATCGCCCTCCTGCCAGGGGCGAATCTCAAATTTTTCGCTGAGGCGTTCAGCCATGTCTGTATGCTCTCCTTCACCTATACCCGTACGTGCCTGAGCCGCCGACGGGTTCCAAGCCGCGGCCCGCCCCGTCCGGCGTGACGACCCGCACTATCGCGTCTAACCAGGGTAGCCTAAATACACTGCGGCGGGTAGCCTCTTT
>NZ_JVSP01000006.1:95660-300134 GCF_001061665.1 Rothia mucilaginosa
CCCGCCGCAACGTAATGGTCAGCGGTTCGCGGGAATACTCCCGCCGCGGGCCGGTACTAGCCGGCCAGGCGTGCAGCCAGGTAAGACTTCACCTGATCCAGAGCCACACGCTCCTGGCTCATGGTGTCGCGCTCGCGAATGGTCACGGCCTGATCCTCGAGGGTGTCGAAGTCCACGGTGATGCAGAACGGGGTACCGATCTCATCCTGGCGGCGGTAACGGCGACCAATAGCGCCCGCCTCGTCGTAGTCCACGTTCCACAGGCCGCGCAGCTCCTCGGCCAGCTTGGTTGCGGGCTCGGACAGCTCAGCCTTCTTGGACAGCGGCAGCACCGCGGCCTTGACCGGTGCCAGGCGCGGGTCGAGCTTCAGCACGACGCGCTTGTCCACGCCGCCCTTGGTGTTGGGGGCTTCGTCCTCAACGTATGCGTCGACGAGGAACGCCATCATGGAACGGGTCAGACCGAAGGAGGGCTCAATCACGTAGGGCACGTAGCGTTCGCCGGTGGCCTGGTCGAAGTACTCGAGCTTGGCGTTGGAGTGCTCGTTGTGAACGCCCAGGTCGTAATCGGTGCGGTTCGCAACGCCCATCAGCTCGCCCCACTCCGAGCCCTGGAAGCCGAAGCGGTACTCGACGTCAATAGTGCCGGCCGAGTAGTGTGCACGCTCTTCCTTGGGGACGTCGAAGCGGCGCATGTTGTCCGGGTTAATGCCCAGGTCAACGAACCAGTTCCAGCAGTCCTCAACCCACTCGTTGAAGTACTTATCAGCGTCGTCCGGGTGTACGAAGTACTCGATTTCCATCTGCTCGAACTCACGAGTACGGAAGATGAAGTTACCGGGGGTGATCTCGTTACGGAAGGACTTACCGATCTGGCCGATGCCGAACGGCGGGCGCTTGCGGGAGGCGGTGACCACGTTGTTGAAGTTCACGAAAATACCCTGAGCGGTCTCGGGGCGCAGGAAGTGTAGGCCCTCCTCGTTGTCGACCGGGCCCAGGTAGGTCTTCATGAGGCCGGAGAAGTTCTGCGGCTCAGTCCACTCGCCACGGGTGCCGCAGTTCGGGCAAGCAATCTCTTCCATGCCCTCAGCCGCGCGGCCCTTCTTCGCCTCGAAGTTCTCCAGCAGGTGATCCTGGCGCAGACGCTTGTGGCAGGAGAGGCACTCGACCAGCGGGTCGGTGAAGGTCGCGACGTGGCCGGAGGCCTCCCACACCGCGCGGGGCAGGATGACGGAGGAGTCCAGGCCGACCATGTCCGCGCGGGAACGGACGAAACGCTGCCACCACTGCTGGCGGATGTTTTCCTTCAGCTCCACGCCGAGGGGACCGTAGTCCCATGCGGAGCGGGAACCGCCGTAGATTTCACCGGCCTGGAAAACAAAGCCGCGGCGCTTTGCGAGCGCAATAACGTTATCGAGGGTGGACTTTTCAGCCATAGTTACTCCTTCTGCCCCGCCACCGGCTGTGGCGTGCGTGAGTTCGGGTTGATGGGGGCGCTACCCAGAGCAGGGCGCCCGGTGTTCGCGCTCATCGGCGCAATATGCACACTTTTTGATGCAAGACACCAGGGTACCATCACCAACCCGCCCCTGGGTATGCCTACCCGACCCACCACTCCCCCATTTTTGCCGGACGCCAGGATGCACCCAGCGGGATAAACTAGAGGGCATGGAAGAAATTTTTATTCGCGACGACATGATCCGCCTCGGCCAGTTCCTCAAGCTCGCCAACCTCGTAGAGGACGGTGCGCAGGCACGCGAGGTCATTCAGCACGGCCTGGTCAAGGTCAACGGCGACATTGAAGAAGCACGCGGCAAGCAGCTGCACCCCGGAGATACCGTGACGTTCAACGGCGTGACCGTGAAAGTCGCGCACGAGGACTAACCCGACCTCTTATTCCGTTTGAGATAGGCCTTTGTGGCAAGGCTAGGAGGCTGTGCTCGTCCTCGTTCCTCTCCCCCGGCCCAAGGAAGCAGCCGGTGCGCACCTTCCTACGCTCCTACAGGGGAACCCACCCTCTCGGGCGCTCCGCTCTCTCCTTGCTTCGCTGCGGAGAGCACCCGAGAGGGTACCCTGATGTCGCTTTCGGAAGGTGCACCGGCACGCTCCGGCAGCGGGGCCGAGGGCGGGTTCCCTGTAGGAACGAGGACGATAACCGCCTTTCCAAACGGAACTACACGTAAGCCCCCGAGTCGTCAGACCCGGGGGCTTTACGTTTAGTCGATTTAGGCGTCAGAGCCTTCGGCGGTGCCGGTCGCCTCCGCGACCTTCTGCGCGCGAATACGCGGCTCCTTACCCTGCACCTTCACCTCCAGGAACTCGCCCACATGGCGAATCTCCATGGGGCCAACGCCGTGGCCGATACCGGCGTACAGCACCTTAATGCCGTCGGTGTACTTGCGGATCCAGTCGTAGGTGTAGTTCACCATCTCCTGCGGGATGACGGGGTCTTCCTGGTCACGGCCGAAGAACACCGGCAGCTGGGTTTCCTTGAGCTCCTCGTCCTTGAAGTACGGCGAATCAGAGTCCACCGCGTAGCCGGACAAACCCACCACGGCGGCAAACTCGCCGGGAGCGTGACGCACCATCGAAGTTGCAATGCCCATACCCTGCGAGAAGCCCAGCAGGGTCACCGAGGCGTAGGGCTCGCGGTTCGCGCGCACCCACTCCAGCACGTAGTCGCTCGCCTGCTCGATGGCGCGCTGGTCGGATTCGAGCTGCTGGTTCAGCGGGTACCACTGGTAGCCGATAGCGTCCGCAGCAATGTAGGCGCCGGTCGAGTCCGCGGAGAACTGGGTGCCGACCGGCTGCGGTGCACGCATGGAGGCGTAGGTGAAGCCCTCCTGCGGAAGGTGCGCCGCCAGGGACAGCAGGTCGTGCTCCTGGGAGCCGTAGCCGTGCAGCATGAGCACCAGGTGGGTGCCCGTGCGTTCGTTCTCGGGGCGGGTGTATTCGACGACGTATTTGTTTTCGCTCATGCACCCATCTTAGCGAGGACTCCCCCACAAACCTGTACCGCGGGTTCCGCCGCTAGCTTGACCCTCACCTCATGTGTGGCTCTACAGTGATAGAAGAACCAAACCTTTGGAGGACGCCATGGCACCTAAGAATAAGCAGCTCAGCGCTGCTGAGAAAGCAGAAATCATGGGCGAGGGGTTCAGCCTCGCCCACCAGCAGGAAGCGCAGGAGCGTTACGGAAACACAGCCGACTGGGCCGAATATCAGCGCCGTACCGCGACGATGAACAGTGCCGACTGGCAGAACGGCAAACAGCAGGTCGACGAGGTAGAACAGGCCCTCGCCGAGGCGTTCAACCGCGGCGTGAAGCCGGGCAGTGAGGAGGCGAACGCGCTCGCCGAGCGGCACCGCGCCTCCCTGTTCTTCTTTGAGGTCACCCCCGCCAAGCACGCTATTCTGGCCCGCGGCTACGTTGAGGATGCCCGTTTCAAGGCGCACTACGAGAAGCTCGCGACCGGGCTCGCGGAATGGTTGCGGGATGTCATCTACGAGAATGCTCGTGCGCACGGTGTAGACCCCGAGGAAGCTACCTGGGGTTAAACCTTCGGGAAAAAGATGCCCGGCAGCTAAGCGCAGGCAGCCGGGCATAAAAATACGCCCGGATCCCCCCATTCGGGGAATACCGGGCGTTCCACGCTGCGTTGGCCGTCGCTGCTAGCGGTATTCGTACTAGGCCGCATCGCCCAGTTGACGGCGATGCTCCTGAATACGGCGGTCTAGGTGCTCAAGATTCAGCTGCAATCCGAGAATTTCGTTTTCAATCTTCACTCGGGCACGTTCCATGACCTCGATGGAGAGGGCGTGGTCGTGCGGGTTGCTCAGAATAGTGCGAATGTCAGCAAGACTCATTCCAGCCTGTCGGCAAGTGGCAATAAACCGAGCCGAAGAAATGGACTCTTCGTCAAATACGCGATTTCCGTGAGCGTCTCGGGGCACCGCGATTAACCCCTCTTTTTCGTAATAACGCAGTGCGTGGGTGCTCACCCCCAACTGCTCTGCTACCTCTTGAATACTTGCCACGGATTACATGCTAGGAGGTTAGAGCGGGTCTAAAGCAAACTGAGCCGTCTTCTCTTTTCGGGCCCCAAAAAGCATGTTCCCGAGGATCTTGAGGCGGGGCACCGCGCCCCTTCCAGGGGAATATATTTGTCTGACTAGTGCAAATACTATTTCTGGTGGAACGACCGCGTGCCGCCGATCCCTCACGTAGAAGGACCGGCGGCACGCGCTCCGTCATGAACGGTGTTTTACCGATGTTCTCACCTGGTGGAAGAGCCTATGACGACACTATGAGTACCCCCGGAGTTCCCCACCAACCGCGGAAATTCCGGAAAATCCTCACCCCGCCGAGGCGTCCCTGCGGGTTCTATGCCACAGTGTGGTACAGGCTCGTAATGGATTCGAGAGCCTCGCGCTCGCGAGTCTTCTCGTCCAGAAGCTCATCCTCGGCCGTGCCCAGGGCGCAAGCCAGGATGCGTTCCACCTGCTTTGCCTCGATGAGGAAACCATCGTGGCCGTGGTTCGACTCGATGATGTTCACCTCGACCGGGTTGGGCAACGCCTCCGCCAGGCGATGCGACTCGTGCGGGAAGAACAGGCGATCGGTGTTCACCGCGGCAATCGTCCACTCGCAATCGGTGCGGGCCAGCGCCTGCGAGAGCGAGCCGCGACCGCGCGCCACATCGTGCGAGATGAGGGCCTCGTTGACGGCCAGGTAGCTGTTCGCGTCGAAGCGTTCCACCAGCTTGTTGCCGTGGTGATCCAGGTAGCTCTCGATGGCGTAGCGTCCGCGAGGCTGACCCAGCAAGCCGCCCTCAACGCTTTCTCCGCGGTTCTCCTCGCGGCCGAAGCGGTGCTCCAGCTCGGCGGGGCTGCGGTAGGTGGTGTGGGCGATGCGGCGGGCCAGGGCGAGGCCCGCGGTCGGGGCGGGGCCGTTGTAGTAGTCGCCGCCGGCAAAGTTCGCGTCGGAGCGAATCGCCAGGTTCTGCGTGTGCGCCCAGGAAATCTGCTCGGCGGTGGCCGAAGGACCGGAGGCGATGACCGCGCATCCGCGCACCAGCTCGGGGTTGGTTGCGGCCCATTCTACGGCGCGTGCGCCCCCGAGGGACCCACCAATGACGTAGCGGAAGCTCGTGATGCCCAGGGCCCGGGCCAGACGCGCCTCGGCGCGCACCGAGTCGCGGATGGTGACGAGCGGGAATCGGGATCCCCAGTGCTCGCCGGCGCCCGGGTAGCCTTCGGGAATGATGCTGGCCGGACCGGTCGAACCGTAGCAACCGCCCAGAATATTGGGGGCAACGACGAAGTATCGGTTGGTGTCGATGACCGCGCCGGGGCCTACGATGCCCTCCCACCAGCCGTCGGATTCGATAGCGCGGATGAGGGGCGCGGGCATATCCGGGGTGGGCACGCCGCGGGAGACATGCGTGTCGCCGGTGAGTGCGTGCAGGATGAGGATGGCGTTATCGCCGGTCTCGTTGAGGGTACCCCAGGTTTCGTAGCCGATGGTCACCTGCGGCAGGGTGATGCCGGATTCAAGTTCAAAATCACCGATGGCCAGCTGACGCAGGTAGCCCTGCGCCTCGGGGTGTTCGGTGCGGGTGCCCGCCACGGGAATGGGGGCGGTCACGGGCTGGGTAGTACAGGTTTCGGGGGTGGTCTGAGCGGTCATGGGTCCCTCCGGTGGGTTGTGCAGAGCTGTCCGCGGCGCGGCGGTAAGAACGCGTCGGCCAGTTAGGGGCGGCGGGTCAGAAACGGCAAAGATAACGGATGCGGGGTAATCCCCCGCGGACGGGCTGAAGGGTGCCGGGTGGCGCCTCCTCGGCCCGTCCACGAGGGCGGGCCGCCGCGTTTAGGAGAGGGTGTCGAAGCCCAGCTGCAGGTCGGCGAGAATATCGTCGATATTCTCAATGCCGACGGAGAGGCGCACGAAGTTCGGGTACACGCCAATCTTCTCCAGCTCCTCGGCGGACAGCTGGGAGTGGGTGGTAGAAGCGGGGTGAATCACGAGCGAGCGCACGTCACCGATGTTCGCCACGTTGGAGTGCAGCTTCAGGGCATCCACGAAGTCGCGGGCCTGTTCCAGGGTTGCGTCCTTGAGGGTGAAGCCGAGCACCGCGCCGGGGCCCTTGGGCAGGTACTTCTGGGCACGCTCGTACCAGGGGGAGGATTCCAGGCCGGCCCAGATGACGCGGTCAACCAGCGGGTTGGCTTCGAGCCAACGGGCGACCTTGGTGGCGTTCTCGATGTGGCGCTCGATGCGCAGGGAGAGGGTCTCCAGACCGATACCGATGTTAAAGGCGTTGGTCGGCGAGATGGCGGCGCCGGTGTCGCGCAGCAGCGAGACGCGCGCCTTCAGGATGTAGGAGAGGTTCGCACCGAAGGCGGAGTCCTTACCCAGATCGCGTGCGTAGACCAGGCCATGGTAGCCGGGGGCGGGCTGGTTGAACTTGGGGAACTTCTCGGGGTCTGCGCCGTAGTCGAAGTTACCGGAGTCAACGATCACGCCGCCGATAGAGGTGCCGTGACCGCCCAGGTACTTGGTGGCGGAGTGGACGACCACGTCCGCGCCGTGCTCGATGGGGCGCAGCAGGTAGGGGGTGGGTACGGTGTTGTCCACGATCAGGGGCACGCCGTTTTCGTGGGCGATCTTGGCGATGGGCTCAATGTCGAGCACGTCGTTGCGGGGGTTGGGCACGGACTCGCCGTAGAACAGCTTGGTGTTGGGGCGAACCGCGGCGCGCCACTCGTCGAGGTTGTCGGGGTCCTCAACGAAGGTGGTTTCGATGCCGAGATCGGCGAGGGTGTACTTGAGCAGGTTGTAGGTGCCGCCGTACACGGAGGGCGAGGCGACAACGTGGTCACCGGCGCCGGCAATGTTTAGGATTGCGTAGGTGATAGCTGCCTGACCGGATGCCAGCAGCAGCGCGCCAACGCCGCCTTCGAGGGAGGCGATGCGGTTCTCGATGACTTCCTGGGTGGGGTTGGTCATGCGGGTGTAGATGGGGCCCAGCTCGGCGAGGGCGAAGCGGTTCGCTGCCTGCTCGGCGCTGTCAAAGACGAAGGAAGTGGTCTGGTAGATGGGTAGTGCCCGAGCTCCCGTTGCGGCATCCGGTGCCTGTCCCGCGTGAATCTGGCGGGTTTCGAACTTCCAACCGGCGGGGTTGGCGGGAGTCGGGACGGTAGTGTTGTTGCTCATGCGTGGCTCTCCTAAGGGGATAGTTAGGGGGCCGCATGCCGATTGGTACAGGAATCGTCGTTGAGTTGTCCTGTCACGATTGATGTACCGAATTCGGTCACATCGGTCCCGCGCTTGCGTCACGCTTGTGCGTGCCGCCCGGTCTTCACCCAGGGCACCCCACCGCGGAGGAGGGTTGCCGGCCAGCTAGCTGGGGCTTGTCGCTGGCGCTCTTGACCTGTCATTAGGGTGTCATAATCGGTTGCGCGGGGTCAAGAGTTTTAGGGGTGCACGGCACTTTAAGACGTTTCATTGCAAACATGACGTTTTTTAACGCCCGTAACAAAAAACCGCCTGCAACAAAACGTTAGTGACGATGCCTGGGCAATCCGAGGGCGAGGCAATCGAGATGCGGAGGTACCCCCTAGTAACCCCCATCACTTTTACCTGGGGTTTTTCGGTACACTGGGACTACGCATACACTCGTGCGGGGCTTCGCGCACGTCGCCTACCCCTCGCATACCCTTCCGGCGCAGAAGCCGGAAAACCGACCTCTAAGGTTACCCACCATGTCTCTCGTTCTCGATGCGGCGCAGCTTAGCCGCATCTTTGGCACAGGCGAACGCGCCTTCACCGCCGTCGACCGCGTGTCCCTTCGCATCAGCTCCGGCGAGATCCACGCCCTCCTCGGCCCCAACGGCGCGGGCAAAACAACCACCGTGCAGATGTGCTCGACCCTGCTCACCCCCACCAGCGGCACCCTCACCGTGAACGGCATCGACGCCATCGCCCACCCGCAGCGGGCACGCCGTCACGTGGGTCTCGCACTCGGCGGGGATAGCGGCTTCTACCCGCGCGCCAGCGCCCGCGACAACCTGCTCTTCTTCGCCGATGTTGCGGGGGTTTCCGGGCGGAGCCGGCGGCGCGAGGTGGACCACGCCCTAGCCCGCGTGGAACTCACCGATGCGGCGGCGCGACCCTTTCAAGAGTTTTCCCGCGGCATGAAGCAGCGCCTGCACATCGCTCGCGCGCTGCTCGGCTCCCCCGCCCTGCTCCTGCTGGACGAGCCGACCAACGGGCTCGACCCCGATATCGCCCTGACCGTGCGAACCCTCATCCGCTCCCTCGCGGAAGACGGCGCCGCCGTTCTGCTGACGAGCCACCTGCTCGGCGAAATCGAGGACCTGGCGCACACCATCACCGTGTTAGGCGCCGGTTCCGTCGCCGTGAGCGGCAGCCTCGAAGACATCGCCGCGCACGCAGGTATTGCCGCCACGACCGTGGTACAGGTCGAGGCCACCGCCACCGAGGGGCTTGATACGCTCCGCGGATTCCTCGGCGAGCGGGCTGCGGTGCTCTTCGCCCCGCGCGGTTCCGGCTGGGAGCTCACCCTCTACTGGCACGGCGAGCGCACCACGTTCGAGGCGGGAGAGGCGCACCGCATCCTGGCGGAGGGGCTCGCCGCCTCGAACATTGGGGCGAGGACCGAGCCCTACACACGCCCGGCAACCCTGGAAGAGGCATACCTGGCGATGGCGGAGGGGCTCAAGCGATGAACGCGAAGACGCGACGCTCGGAAGAGTCCCAGCAGCAGGACCGGCAGTACGACCTGATGCAGGAGTGCGCCCGCCAGCTGCGGCTCATGGGATTTAGCCTGCGCCAGTTCCTGACGGTCCCGTACTTTATTCAGCTGCTTATCAGCACGGTGCTCGGGTCGGTCATCCTCCAGGCACTCGCCGTGCACGCGGCGGCGCAGAGCTCCGAGGGTCACTCCGTTGACCCGACCCTCGCGTGGACCCGCGCGGGCATCATGGGCATGTGGTCGGTCTGCATCGTGTCTGCGGGCATCATCAATTTTGAGCGTTTCCGCGGGACCCTCGTGTACCTGTGTTCCGGGTCCATTTCTCCGGTGCGGGTGCTGGCGGCTATCGTTTCGAGCGCCTCCATCGTGGGTCTGGCGGCTCTACCTCTGTCGTGGGCGGTTTGGGCTCTCGTAACGCTCAATCCGCAGGTTACGGACTTTTCTGCCCTCTGGCCGCGCTATGTTCTGGGCGTTCCCCTGCTGTGGGTTGCATGCCTGTCGGTCACGTTCATGATTGCGGTGTTTTTCGTGGCGACGCCAAACGCTATCGCCTACGAGGAGCTGCTCCTCGTGCCGGTGTTTATTCTCTCCGGGGTTCTTTTCACGATGGTTGAGGCGCCCACCTGGCTGGATGCCGCGGGTGTGCTTATTCCCCTGCAGGCGCCGGTGCACCTCCTACTTGGGCGTACCGCCATCACTACCCCGGCGGATGCACTGCTACCCGTAATTCAGACCCTGGTCGTGAGCTTCATCTGGGCGGCGTGTGCCTTCCTTTTTGCGCGGAAGGCTCTCGCCTCCGCCCGTCGTCGCGGCACCCTGGGGGCGATGTAGCGTGCGTGTTCTCTCTACTGATTCCCTACCCGGGGTGGTGCGCCGGGCACTGTCTACCGCCTCTATTGGCTGGTCGTCGTCCATTACCTTCGCAACCCTCGGAACGGCCATCACTACCCTGGTGCTCGTGCCGGGCCTCAACGTGCTTTTCACGGTGCTTCTGGGCGCCGATCTTGCCGCAAACGATACGGTACGCATCGGCTGCGCGACCGCCCTGATTGCCACCCTCAGCTCGGTGGCAGCCGGTATTGTCGCGCGCGTCGCCACCGACCGTTGGATTGGTGTCTTCGAGTACGTGTGCACGGCACGAGCGGTGGATGCGGGCTACTGGCTGGGTGCGGCGGCGGTGCCCGCGCTGTTGGCCTCCGTGACGGGTCTGAGCAATGTGGGCATCGTGTGGTTGCTCTCCCTCACGTCGCCCCCTACCGGGGCGGCTTCGGGGCTTCTGCTCGGCGCCATTGCGCTGATGCCGGTTGCGGTTCTGGGCGGGGTCTGCCTGGGCATTTTTGCCGCCGGGCTGGGCCTGTACCTGTCGGATCCGTACACGGGGTCCAATTTTCTGTCCATTATTCTGCCGGTCAGCGCGGGTGTGATCGTTCCGGTGAGCACCTATCCGGCGTGGCTTGCGTGGGTGTGTTCCTGGGTTCCCGGCTCCCGGCTGGTGCAGGCTCTAGATACCTCTGGCGGTATCGCGGGCGGCGCCGCACCGGATCTGTTCGCGCTCCTGGCGGTAGACACGGCACTGGCGGGACTCTACGCCGCGGCGGGGNGGGGCTTACGCTCCTCGCCGCCCGCCGCATCCGTGCCGGCGCCCGCGCCTCACTGCTATAGCACTGCTATAGGGTATGAAACCCAAAAAGAACGAACCTTTTAAGTGCCCGTGCCCGCTACCGGGCGCCGCAAACAACCGGGCGCCGCAACCAAGAAAGAAACTCCCGTGACTACTCCTCCCGCCGTGTACACGCTCGAGGCCCTCGGCTTCGACCCCTCCTGGCAGGGCGCGGCAATTCGCGCCGCGTTCACCCTCGACGGCACCCTTGATGATTTCACCCTCGCCCGCGTCAGCGCCGTGCACCGCACCCGCTGCGAGCTGCTGACCTGCGAGCGGGGCGAGCTCGTGAAGCTTTCCGCTCCCCTGCGTCCGGTTGAAAACGACTACGGCGAAGAAGAGTACCCCGTCGTGGGCGACTGGGTGCTCGCCCAGCCCATCCCCGGAACCGGCGGTGAAACCCACCCCGCAGAGCATAAGCCCCTCGCGATTCTGCCCCGGCGAAGCTACCTCACCCGCCCCAGCGCCACCCGAGAATCCGCGGATCAGCCCGTCGCCGCCAACGTGGATATGCTCTGCATCGTTGAGCCGTGCTTCCCCGAGCCGTCCATCGGGCGCGTTGAACGCTACACCGCCCTGGCGCACGCTTCCGGGGTGCAGGTCGCGCTGATTCTCACCAAGGGTGACCTAGTGACGGCTGAACAGCTCGCCGGCTACGAGGAATCCCTCGCGGGCGGCGTGGATGCGGTACTCACCGTCTGCACGGATAACGGCTACGACCCCGCACCGGTTGCGGAGCTCGTCGCCGGGCGTACCGCCGCGTTCCTGGGCCGCAGCGGCGCCGGAAAATCCACCCTCGTCAACGCCCTGCTCAACCCCGGAGCCGACCCCCGCGAAGACGCCGCAGAAAACCGGGTGCAGGCGACCTCCGCGGTTCGCGATGCCGACGGCAAGGGGCGCCACACCACCACCAGCCGCCAAATGATTGTTCTGCCCGGTGCTGGAGAATCCGGCGCAGAAGGCTCCGGCGCAGAGCCCTCACTCGGCACGGTGCTCATTGACACCCCGGGCGTGCGAGCGCTCGCCGCCACGAGCGATAGCGCCGCGATTGACGAAACCTTCGAGGACGTCTCCAGCTACGCTTCCGCCTGCCGGTACAGGGACTGTTCCCACGGCTCCGAACCCGGATGCGCGGTGCAGCAGGCCCTCGCCGACGGCACCCTCGACCCCGAACGCTTCGAACGCTACCGCAGGATGATGGCCGAATCCGCGCGCCTGCGCCTGCGCTCCCAGGAACGCGAATACCGGCAGAGCAACCGCGCCTTCACGAAGGCGAACAAGGCGGGCCGCCGCACCCTCATGTCCATTAAGGGGCGCGCCAACTAGCCGCCGGACGCACCCGTTCCGGCGGGGCTTCCACTAGCTGAGCCGGGCGGCTCCGCGCGGACCGCAATACAGTAGCCTCCCTCACTCTTCGATACACTAGAACTAGGCGTGCCCACAGTCCCCCCGCGCACCCTCACCGCCGCCCGGCGGCACAGGAACGCGGGCGCAGACGGCACACACCATTCACAAACCCATAACTCAATGAAAGAGGTGGCAGCATGGCTGAACAGAACCTCACCCCGCCCGTACCGAAGAAGGTCGAGCACCGCCGCGAACACCACGGCGACGTCTTCATCGACCCGTACGAATGGCTCCGCGACAAGGAAAGCGAAGAGGTCCTCGACTACCTCAAGGCAGAAGCCGAGTACACCGAAGCTGTCACCGCAGACCAGCAGCCCCTCCGCGAGTCCATCTTCAACGAGATTAAGGACCGCACCCTCCTCGCCGATTTGACCGTTCCGAACCGCATCGGCGACTGGTGGTACTACAGCCGTATGGTGCCCGGCGGCCAGTACCCCGTCTTCTACCGCTACCCCGCCCTCAACGAGGGCGACGAGGTTGTGCGCTACACCCCGCCGACCGTCAAGCCCGGCGAGCCGCTCGAGGGCGAAATCGTCATCCTGGACTGCAACGAGTACGCCAAGGATATGGAGTTCTTCTCCCTCGGCAGCTTCCAGCCCTCCCGCAGCGGCAAGTTGCTGAGCATCTCCGTGGACGAGAAGGGCGACGAACGCTACGAGCAGCGCTTCCTCAACATGGAAACCGGCTCCTTCCTCGAGGACACCATCCCCAACATCACGGCCGGTTCCTTCTTCATCAACCACGCAGAGCAGCTCGTCTACATGGTCCCCGACGACTCCTGGCGCCCCTGGCGCGTGTACGTGCACGACGTCGGCCAGGGCACCGAAGACCACCTCATCTACGAAGAGCCCGATAACACCATGTGGCTCGGCGCCGCCATGAGCTCCGACCGTTCCTCCGTGGTGCTCACCAGCTCGAACTCCGAGTACACTGAGGTGCGCATCGTACCGACCCGCGACCCGAAGGGCGAGCCGACCCTGCTCATCCCCAAGAGCGCAGGCATCGAATACTACGCCGAGCCGCTCAACATTGCCGGCGAGCAGCACCTGCTGATTCAGCACGACTACAATGCGTTGAACTCCGAGCTGGTCCTCGCAGACATGCCGCGCGAAGGTGAAAGCCTCGAAGAGTACGCGCAGCGTTGGGTACCCGTCATCCGCCACAGCGAACACGTGCGTCTGGAAGGCTTCACCTTCACCGCAACACACCTGGTCGTCACCGCCCGCGCGGACACCACCACCCGCATCTTCCTCGCACCGCGTGAGCAGCTGCCCATCCAGTGGCGCCGCCGCCGCCCCGCCGGCGTGACCTTCATGGAACCGGCCGGCTTCGACGAGGAACTGTACACCGCCTCCGTGCTGCGTGCGGAGAACTACTCCCCCGTGCTGCGCATCGCCTACACCTCGTACCTGACGCCGCGCCGCGTCTACGACTACTTCCCCATGTCGCAGACCCTGTTGCTGCGCCGCGAAACCCCTGTGCTCGGCGGCTACAACCGCGAGGACTACCGCGCTTACCGCGACTGGGCACCGGCGGCGGACGGCACGCTCATCCCGATCTCGGTGATTCACCGCGCCGACCTGGACATGAGCAAGCCGCACCCGGTCATCCAGTACGGTTACGGCTCGTACGAGTCGTCCATGGACCCGATGTTCTCCATCCCGATGCTGTCAATCCTGGACCGCGGCGTCATCTACGTCATCGCGCACATTCGCGGCGGCGGCGAGATGGGACGCTCCTGGTACCAGAACGGCAAGAAGCTCGCGAAGAAGAACACCTTCACCGACTTCGTGGACGTCACCAGCTACATTGCGGCTAAACCCTGGGCGGATGAGGCGCATATCGGCTGCTACGGCGGTAGCGCCGGCGGCCTGCTCATGGGCGCCGTCGTGAACCTCGCCCCCGAAAAGTACGCCGCCTGCCTGGCCGCCGTGCCGTTCGTGGATGCGCTGACCACCATCCTCGACCCTGAGCTGCCGCTCTCTGCCCTCGAGTGGGAAGAGTGGGGCAACCCGATTGAGGACCCGGAAGTGTACGCCTACATGAAGTCCTACACCCCGTACGAGAACATCCGCCCGGTCCGTTACCCGGCCATTGCTGCGGTGACGAGCCTGCACGACACCCGCGTGCTCTACGTGGAACCCGCCAAGTGGATTGCGGCGCTGCGCGAGCAGATTGACCCGTCCTCGCCGGTACCGCTGCTGAAGATTGATATGTCGGGCGGTCACGGTGGTGGTTCCGGCAGGTATACACGTTGGCGTGAGATTGCGTGGGATTACGCGTTCCTGCTGACTCACCTCGGCGTCACTGAGTAGGCTAAGGCACGCCAACCGCGTATACCCTTCCGCATGCAGATTTGGTGCCTCGCGCGCTCGGAATCTGCATGCTCCAGTGCGTTGGCGCGAGATAGCGTGGGATTACGCGTTCCTGCTGACCAACCTCGGCGTTACCAAGTAGTTGCTCTCTTAAATAGAACGCTCCGTCTGTATCTAAGTGATACGGACGGAGCGTTCTTCGTTTATCCCTGCTCCTGTGGCGGTTCGCTACACACTTCCTCCGCGCCTACGCAGGGGCACCCGTCACACGGGCGCTCCGCCCTTCCTCGCTTCGCTGCGGAGAGCACCCGTGTGACACCCTGAGGGCGCTTCCGGAAGGTGTAGCCTCACCGCCTGGTCCGCATAGGCTACGGAGAACGCCCTGATGTCACTACGGACGACACCGCCCCTCCGCGCCTTCCTCAACGACTAGCCTGCCGCCAGGGTCTGTGCCGGATCAATACGAGAAGCCTTCGCCGCCGGGTACAGACCAGCCAACACACCAACCAGCGCACCAGCGCCCAGGCCCAGCAGAATAGTGTCGGCACTAATAATCGGCGTCCAACGGTTCAGCAAAGACACAATCGAAATGCCGTTAACCGCCAGCACAATACCAGCCACAGCGCCCAAAATACCGGTCAGCAGCGCCTCCGCCGAGAACTGCAGCAGAATACCCGAAGGGCGCATACCAATAGCCAGACGCAAACCAACCTCACGGCGACGCTCCATCACCGCAACCAAGAACGTATTCATAATGCCCATCGCACCAATCACGAGGGTAATAACGCTCATGGCAAGAAGCATGGTGCGTTGCTGCTGGTCGACAGCCTCACGAAGAGTCTTCGGCTCCGGCGGAACACTCACGCTATACAGCGCGGGACGTTCCGGCGAGAGCGCGTACGGTGCTTCCTCCGCAATCTGGTTTGCGGCACCGGCAACAGTACTCACCACAATCTGAGTGGAACGCTTACCGGTCTGCGCCGCAACTGCACCACCACCGGCAGCGGGCTGCGCTTCTTCAACATCGGCACCAGGCTTCGCGCCCAGAGGCAGGTAGACCGAACCGTACGACAGAGTCAGCGAGGGATTCTCCCGCACCACACCGATGACGGTGTACGGCTCATCGTGAATATAAACCGTAACTCCGGGGCTATAGGGCAGCGCGAGCTGGCGCATCACACTTTCGCTGAGCACCACGACCTTATCGTTCCGCTCCATATGCCCCTCGTCGAAGGTGCGGCCCCACACCAGTTCATGACCCTGCACGCTAAAGATACTGGGAGTTGCCGCAAGGACAGCAGCCGTCACGTTCGCGCCGCGCTCGCCAAAGTTGTCGGGACCGCGCTGAATATCGGTGGATTCATACAGCTGATCCACCAGCGCGGTACCGGTCACTCCGTTCAGCTGGCTAACGCGCCGGTAGTTCTCACTTGCCGCCAGGCTCAATAGTTCAGCCCGGCTCATGGATTCGGTTCGGGTCGAGCTTATCGTCAGGTGCTTAGCCCTAAAAATGTCGAAGCTGTCAGCCAGCTGCCCAGAAATGGTGGCGGTCAGACCAACGGTCAGCACGAGCGAAGCGATACCCAGAACCACACCAAGCATGGTGAAGATATTGCGCCTCACCCGGTGCACGGTAGCGTCCCAGGCTTCTTTGAGGGAGGCGAGTGCCCAAGGTGCACGACCGCTCCCCTGCGGCTTAGAGGCTTGTTCCTCAGTAAAGCTAGGCTGGTTCAGAAGCTCACGGGCGGTCGTTTCTTCCTGCCGCGGTGCATCCTGCTCGATGAGTTGCCCCTCGTGCATACGTAGCACCCGGTCGCAGTGCTCCGCCACGAGCGGGTCGTGAGTAATCACAATCGTGCTTTGCTGATCGCCCGTACATTCGCGGAGCAGGTCAATGACTTCACGGGTGAGCTCTTCATCCAGCGAGCCGGTCGGCTCATCACAAAGCAGCAACGCTGGTTCCCCAATGAGCGCACGAGCAATAGCCACACGCTGCTTTTCACCGCCTGAGAGAGTGGTGATGGGTGCATCCGTTCGGTGGCTCAACCCCAGCAGGGCGAGAGTATCCGCAACACGTTGCGTTCGTTCCGCTTTGGGCACGCCACGGTAGATGAGCGGTAGCTCAACGTTGCGGTACACGTTCTTATGCTCGATGAGGTGGAACGCCTGGAAGACGAAACCGATGCTGTCTAGGCGCGCTTCAGCTCGCTGTGCCGCGTTGAAGGTTGCGGTGTCTGTACCGTCCAGCAGGTAGCTGCCGGAGGCGGGCGTGCTGAGCAGACCGAGGATGTTCAGCAGGGTTGATTTGCCGCTGCCGGACGGTCCCAGGATTGCGACGACTTCTCCGTAGCGGACTTTCAGGTCAATATTTTTGAGCACGTCAATTCGAGTGTCACCCTGCATAAAGTGCTGGGACACTCCCTGAATATCGACGCTATAGGCTGGTGGGTGCGCGTGAGCGGCGCGGGAGTCAGTCATGGCTACTCCCTACTTTTTCTCACGCATGATCTTGACGCTGTCGCCTTCGTGCAGGTCACCGGTGACGGCGTTCTTGCCGTTGGCGTTGCTGATGACGGTAACGGTTACCTCGCGTTCTTCGCGGGTCTTCGATCCGTTGGAGCTTTCGGGGCCGAGCACGATGACTCGGGTCTGTCCGTCACGGGTGTAGAGCGCCGATGAGGGTACAACCAGGTGCGCTTCGGGGGTTTCTTCGAGGGTGAGTTCCGCGTTGACGGCGCCTCGGAGGCTGTCCGCCTTATCCCCTACGTCGAGGGTGAGGATGCGTTCCCCTTCGGTGCTTCCTGCCGCACCGGCTGCACCGTTGAGGTTGGAGCCAGCCGCACCTTCTGCACCATTGGCCTGGCGACCGGCCTGGCTGTTGCCTGCGGCACCTACGGCTTCGGTGGTGTTCTTGTATCCGAGGGTTGCGACGTACTCAGTATCACCGAGGGAGGGCACGGTTACCTTCTGGCCGCTACGGGCTTCGGGGGTGAGCCTGCCGGTGGTTCCGGTGCAGCTGAGGGTCTTGCTACCTTCTGCGATGGTGGCTACGGGACCGTCTGCGATAGCGCCGGTTGCGCGGGGGTTGCCGGTGACGAGTCCGGCACGGTTGATGATGAGGAAGTAGCGGGCGGGAATAGGCTGGTCAGTCTTGACGTGCGCGTAGCCGAGGCTGTCGAGGAGGTTGTTGAGAGCCTCGTAGGTGTCTTCGGTGATTCGTGCGGGCTGCGGGCCCTGACGTCCCATGGCGGTCAGTGCCTCGTTGAGGAGTGCGGCGTCGGGGCCGCTATCGTCGAGTTTGAGGTCGCGGTAGAGCGCGAAGCCGCCGGTGAGGGTGATGAGAGGTTCACCGTTGACTTCTGCGATGAGGGTTCCGTTGCCGACGGTGTCACCGTGTTTGATGGTGATTGCGGTGTATTGTCCTTCGCCGCTGTAGCGTAGCGGGGTTGAGGTGGCGTAGTTCGCGGTGCAGGTCAGGGGTACGGTGGTGCGCAGTTTTTCGCGGGCGACCGTGGCGGTGATGGTGGAGGGGTCCGGGGGTGCCGCTTCCGCGTCTTTTTGGGCGGTGGTTTTGATGTTTTGGGCGCTGATGAGCGTACCGACGGTGATGATGAGGAGCAGGGCGATAATGCCGTAAAGCCAGAGGGTTTTCTTCTGGCGGGTGGGGGTGGCGCTCATGGGGTCCCTTCTTTGGGTGCGCGTACGGGAACGCTATTGTCTGTGCCGTTTGGGCTTAGGCGGCGGTGCCGTGTGGGGTTAGTTTGTGCCCGGCACGGGGATACGTGCCGGGCACAATACGCTGTGACGAGGTGCAGCCTCCGTGGCTACTCTGTATGCCTGTTCTGGATAGTCCGGTCTGATTAGCCCGGAGAGTTAGCTCAGAATCTTTCGGGCGTTCTCTTCAGCAGTTTTCTTGGCGGTGGTCACCTGCTCGATGAGACCCTGCTCCTTTTCGAGGAAGGAACTCAGGTAAGCGATAGCCATCTTTCGCTGTTCTGCATCTAGCCCGGTTGCTTCGCGGCAGGTCGCATCGTTGATTGCCAGTTCGTGGGTGTCTTGGTTGTTCTGGCGGTACTGTTCGCGAGCCATAACCGGCGTGGTGTAGTCTCCCCCGAAGCGTTCCTTCATACACTGTGCCCACTTCTCGGTGGCGGGCCCAAGGTCTTTGAAGATTGCGTCGTTGTTGAGGTAGTGAACCGCAGTGACGTAGACCTTTTTTATGGTCGCACGGGATTCTTCTGAACCGAAGACTGCGCGGGTGGCTTCTTGTTGGCAACCACCCTTTCCTTCGGTGCCGTTTAGAGCCTGCATTTCGGCTTCGCTCATAGTACGGCTCTGCTCTTCCAGTGCTGTAGTAGCCAAAGAGTAGCGCTCTTCGTATCCGCGAGCGCGGGCGTCCGCAACGGTGAGAGGTTCAAGATCAGCCTGCAGAAGCAGCGGGATTTCAGTTTCTCCGGCAGGAACCTTGTAGTTCGGGAAACCTCGTTCAGTCATGCACTGGCTCAGGGAACGCTGGTAGGCACGAACAACGTTGTCAGAAAGTGAGGCGAGGTTCTCTACTTTTTCGATAGCTTGACTATCGGGGCTCTTGGAGGCGCTATACGCCTTCTCAGCGTTAGCGGACGCCGAGGAGTCGGCACTGGGCTGCCCGGATGCGCAGGAGCTAAGCAGCAGGGTTAGCGGGAGTAGAGCCCCGGCTAGGGTTCGTAGGGTGTTCTGTCGACGCATAGGTGGGCACTTCCTCGTGAAATATAGCTGCATCTTTGTCCGCTCGTTCTGGGGCTCTTCGTTGTTTGCCCTTGAGAGAAGATGATTTGAACACTAGCCTACTATGCGCCGGGGGGGGAGGCAAGGGGGGCGGTGTCGTCTGTAGTGACATCAGGGTGCCCGAACTTAACGCCCCAGCCAGGGCGAGCCGGTGCACCTTCCGGAAGCGACATCAGGGTACCCTCTCGGGTGCTCTCCGCAGCGAAGCAAAGAGAAGCGGAGTACCCGAGAGGGTGGGTTCCCCTGCAGGAGCGCAGGAAGGTGTGCACCGGCACGCTCCAGTAGCGAGGCTGAGAGAGTCTCCGCGCGGTTATCCGAAGCACATGTTCGGAAAACGCGGCCGCACCCGCACAGTACCCCAGCGAGGAAAGGCGGTATCGTCCGAAGTGACATCAGGGTGCCCGAAGCGAAGCGAGGGCGGGTTCCCTGTAGGAACGAGGACGAATACCGCTTTCCACGCGGAATCTAAGCGGAACCGTGCATCCCGCACAGAACCTGGAATGGGACAAGAGAGCACGAAAGAGGCGCCGCCTCCCACACGGGAGACAGCGCCTCTTTCGTTAGAGCCGGGTCAGCGGAAAAGCTTAGCCTTCCACACCGCACTCAGCCAGAATCAGCTCACGCACGCGGGCGGCGTCAGCCTGACCGCGGGTAGCCTTCATGACCTGACCGACGATAGCGCCAGCAGCCTGAATCTTGCCGGCACGGATCTTGTCGGCGACGTCGGGCATTGCTGCCAGGGCTTCCTGAACGGCTGCGGTGAGTGCGCCGTCGTCGGAGACCACTGCCAGGCCGCGGGCTTCAACGATTTCGGCGGGGGTGCCTTCACCGGCGAGGACGAACTCGAGCACCTGGCGGGCAATCTTGTCATTAATCTTGCCTTCGCCAATGAGCGCTTCGAGGGCGACCACGGTTGCGGGCTCCACGCCGAGGGCGGTGAGCTCAACCTCAGCCTGCTTTGCGCGGCGGGCGATTTCGCCCATCCACCACTTGCGGGCTGCCGCAGCGGTTGCACCCGCGGCGACGGTCTCTTCGATGACGTCGAGTGCACCTGCGTTCACCACATCGCGGAACTCTTCGTCAGAGTAGCCCCATTCGTTCTTGAGGCGGCGGCGGCGCTCTGCCGGCGGTTCGGGCAGCTCGGCGCGCAGACGCTCAATCCATTCGCTGTTGGTGACGACCGGGACCAGATCCGGCTCCGGGAAGTAGCGGTAGTCGTCAGCATCGGACTTGGGGCGACCCGAGGAGGTTTCGCGGGTGTCTTCGTGCCAGTGGCGGGTCTCCTGGGTGACCTTCTCGCCGCGTTCAAGGATTGCGGCGTGGCGGCGAATCTCGTAGCGGACGGCGCGTTCGACCGAGCGCAGGGAGTTCACGTTCTTGGTCTCGGAGCGGGTGCCGAACTTCTCTGCGCCCTTGGGCATGAGGGAGACGTTGGCGTCGCAGCGGACGTTACCGCGTTCCATGCGGGCGTCGGAGATGCCGAGGGAGCGCACGATGTCGCGGATGGCGGCAACGTAGGCGCGGGCCAGCTCGGGTGCTCGCTCGCCGGCGCCGACGATGGGTCGGGTCACGATTTCGATGAGCGGCACGCCGGCACGGTTGTAGTCGACCAGGGAGAAGGTTGCACCCTGGATGCGGCCGTCGGCACCGCCGACGTGGGTAAGCTTACCGGCGTCCTCCTCCATGTGGGCGCGCTCAATCTCGACGGTGAAGATGGTGCCGTCGTCGAGCTCGACGTCCAGGGAGCCGTTTTCGGCGATGGGGCCGTCGGCCTGGGAGGTCTGGAAGTTCTTCGGCGAGTCCGGGTAGAAGTAGTTCTTACGGGCGAAGTAGGACTTATCCGCGATATCGCAGCCCAGCGCCAGGCCGAGCTTGATGGCGGACTCGACGGCGGTCTTGTTCACCACGGGCAGCGCGCCGGGCAGGCCGAGCGAGACGGGGGTGATGTTGGTGTTGGGCGTATCGCCGAACTCGTTGGGTGCGGAGTCGAACATCTTGGTGTTGGTGTTCAGCTCGACGTGCACCTCGAAGCCGAGGACGGGGTCGTACTTCTCGATGGCTTCTTCGAAGCTGAGGACTTCTTCACTCATTACTTGGTTCCCCCAAAGTCAAAGTCGCGGATCAGGGTTTCGGTGTCGGGCAGGCTCTTGTAGAGCGGTGCGCCCCACTTTGCGGTCAGCAGTTCTTCCAGGGCTGCACCGACGCGGTAGAGGCGAGCATCCTCGCGGGCGGGTGCGGTGAACTGGATGCCGACGGGCAGGTTGTTCTCCTCGGAGAGGCCGCCGGGCAGGGAGAGCGCCGGGACGCCCGCCAGGTTGACGGGCACGGTGGCGACGTCGCCCAGGTACATGGCCATGGGGTCGCCTTCGGTCTTCTCGCCGAGCTTGAACGCGGTGGAGGGTGCGGTCGGGGAGATCAGCACGTCGCACTTTTCGAAGGCGGCGGCGTAGTCGCGCTGGATGAGGGTGCGCACGCGCAGTGCGGCGCCGTAGTAGGCGTCGTAGTTACCTGCGGACAGTGCGTAGGTGCCGAGGATGATACGGCGCTTAACCTCGTGGCCGAAGCCGGCGGCGCGGGTGGCGGCCATGACTCGCTCGATGGTGACGGGGCCGTCCTCGGGCACGACGCGCAGGCCGTAGCGCACGCCGTCGTAGCGTGCCAGGTTGGAGGACACCTCGGAGGACATGATCATGTAGTAGGCGCTGATGGCCTCGGTGACGGAAGGCAGGGAGACCTCAACGATCTCGGCGCCCGCGGCGCGCAGAGCCTCGACGGATTCGCGGAAGCGCGCGAGCACGCCGGCCTCGAAGCCTTCGCCATCGCCGCCGCCGAGCTCCTTGATGACGCCGACGCGCAGGCCGGAGAGGTCACCCTTGCGGGCTGCTTCTGCGCCTGCCTTGGCTTCTTCGGCGAAGTTGCCGGGCGTATCGGGCAGGGAGGTGGAGTCGAGCGGGTCGTGGCCTGCGATGACCTCGTGCAGCATGGCGGTGTCGAGCACGGTGCGTGCAACGGGACCGACCTGGTCGAGGGAGGACGCCATGGCGATGACGCCGTAACGGGAGACGGAGCCGTAGGTGGGCTTGACGCCGACGCTACCGGTCAGCGCTGCGGGCTGGCGGATGGAGCCACCGGTGTCGGTACCCAGGGCCAGGGGCGCCTGGAACGCGGTGACGGCCGCTGCGGAGCCGCCGCCGGAGCCGCCGGGGGCGCGGTCGAGTGCCCAGGGGTTGCGGACCACGCCGAATGCGGAGTGCTCGTTGGAGGAGCCCATGGCGAATTCGTCGAGGTTGGTCTTGCCGAGGATCGGCATGCGTGCCTCGCGGACCTTGCGGGTGACGGTGCCGTCGTAGGGGCTCATCCAGCCTTCAAGCATGCGGGATGCTGCGGTGGTGGGCTGACCCTTGGTGACGATGAGGTCCTTAACGGCGATGGGCACGCCGGCCAGCGGGGGCAGTTCCTTGCCCGCTGCGCGGTCTGCATCCACTGCTGCCGCGGTGGCGAGTGCTTCTTCGGCGTTGACGTGCAGGAAGGCGTTGAGGCCGCTCTTGCCGTCTGCGCGGTTATCGCTCAGGGGTGCGCCATCGGTGGCGGCGATGCGGTCCAGGTGCGCCTGGGTGAGTTCGACGGAGGTAATCTCGCCGGCGGCCAGCTTGGCGGCGGCTTCGGCGGCGGTGAGCTGAATCAGTTCGTTCACTTGGTGTGTCTCCTCTTAGTCTTCGTCGAGGATTGCCGGCACGCGGAACTTGCCGTCCTGTGCGTCGGGGGCGCCGGAGAGCGCCTCTTCCTGGGTGAGGGTCGGGACGGGTACGTCTTCGCGGAAGACGTTCTCGAGGGGGATCGGGTGGCTGGTCGCGGGGATGTCGGCAGTTGCTTTCTGCGACATGGTCTCAACGGATGCGACGATGATGTCGAGTTCAGACGCCATCGCGGTGAGTTCTTCATCGGTCATCTCAATGAGTGCCAGCGATGCCAGGTGCTTGACCTGTTCAAAGGTGATGGCAGACATGGTTCTCCCGTAGTTTTGTTTTTTGTTTCTTCTCTAGTGTAGTGGAGGTTGGGTTTCTCGTCTCTTCGGGAGGCGTTCTGCCTACCTATCGGTCGGGGTACCGCCCGAGGGGGCGTGCGGCGGCGACCTTCACCGGGTACGTTCGGCTCCGCTACCGGAGGTTAACGCACAACGCCCCGCTCCTTCGGTGAAGGGCGGGGCGTTGTGGTACAGCGTCAGAACGACCGCTTCAGGGGTGAACCTTATGCGGGGATGTTCAGGACCTGGCCGGGGAAGATCAGGTCAACGTTGTAGATGATGTCGGTGTTCGCAGCGGCGATTGCCTGGTAGCCACCTGCAACGCCGAGCTTCGAAGCGATCAGCGACAGGGAGTCACCGGGAACCACGGTGTAGGTGCCTGCGGCAGCCTTGGGAGCTGCAACGGGTGCGGCTGCGGGAGCCTCAACTGCCGGTGCTGCCGGTGCTGCTGCGGGAGCCTCAACTGCTGCGGGAGCTGCCTGAGCTGCCGGTGCTGCTGCGGGAGCCTCAACTGCTGCGGGTGCAGCCTGAGCTGCAGGAGCTGCGGGTGCAGCCTGTGCCGCGGGAGCGGTGTAGGTCTGCTGGGTCTGCGACTGTGCAGCCACGGTGGTGGTGGGCTCGGTGTAGGTGGGAGCTGCGCCGGTCTTGCCGTAGAGGCCAAGCTTAGCGGAGCATGCGGGCCATGCGCCCCAGCCCTGGATAGCGAGCAGACGCTCGCCTGCCTCGATCTGCTGTGCACGGGTAGCGTTCGCGGGGGAGCCGGACATGCCGACGCCGTTCCAGGACTGCTGGGTGAACTGCAGACCGCCGTAGAAGCCGTTACCGGTGTTGATGGACCAGTTACCACCGGACTCGCACTGTGCCAGTGCGTCCCAGGTAGCACCGTCTACTGCGTTTGCAGCGGGCATCGACATGGTAGCTGCTGCAACGCCACCGATGGCGAGAGCTGCTGCGGTACGACGAATGGAAGTGTTCTTCATAATGCTCCTTGGGGCCGTCCCCGCTCGTTCCGTCCCCGGAACTCTGGCGCGGCGCCGCTCACCCTTTGATAACGAAGTAGGTTACTCATTTTCTGGCTCTACCATGTGAGCGGCTCTCCATCGATTTCATGTCACCGTGAGCGATTCTGCGCTAGTGCGCGGAATCCGGTGGCACTTCCTCGGTGGGGACGTGCGGTAGAACCGGGCATCGTTTCAAGCATTCCAAGCTTGAAACCACATAAGCGATTCCCTGACGAGAATCTTTCTGGTCTCCAAGATAGCCGAGGTTGTGGCGGTTTCCAACCCCGTTTTAGGTTCACAGCGAACGTCCTGACTTCTCCCAGGGTTCTTTAAGGTAAAGAGTGCAGGAAACGTTAACCCCCCGATTGAATCCCGGGGTTTTCGACCCGTTTTCCCCGGTATTCCGGGGTTTTCTTGGGGGTTTAGCCGGATGCGCTCCCCCGCCCTCCGCCTCCTTTAATGGGTACTCGTACCACCCCAATAGGGGATTCGAACAGCGTGTAAAAAAATTTTAAATATTTCTACGCTCTCGGAGTGTTTTAAGCTCTCCAACCCCCAGAAACTGTGGTAATTACAAGTGCCAAATTTTGGTATTCGGGCCCCGAAGAACACTCTTCGGGGCCCGAACGGCGTACATACATACCTCAATACCCCGTATCACGCGGCCCACAGTACCGCGGCCCACGGAGACAGGGGAATACCTCGACGGCTTACGCCTCCGACTCTCCGGAGGTGCTTTCGGAGCCGGTCTCAAGCGCCTCCGGGCCGCCCTCGAGCAGGGCGGTGAAGCCCTCCTCATCCAGCACCCGCAGGCCCAGAGCCTCGGCCTTATCCAGCTTCGAGCCGGCGTTCGCGCCGGCCACCACAAAGTGGGTCTTCTTCGAGACCGAACCGGAGGCCTTGCCGCCTCGAGAAATAATCGCTTCCTTTGCCCCGTCGCGGGTGTAGCCGTTCAGGGTGCCGGTCACGACCACGGTCAGACCCTCCAGGGTGCGCTCCACCGATTCGTCGCGGCTGTCCTCCATGCGCACGCCGGCGGCGGCCCAGGAGTCCACGATTTCGGCGTGCCAATCCTCAGCGAACCACTCGATAATCGAGTCCGCAATGGTGGGGCCCACGCCGTCCACCGAGGCTAGACGCTCGCGATCTGCCTCGCGGATAGCCTGCATCGAACCGAACTCCGCGGCGAGCGCGCGGGCAGCGGTCGGGCCCACGTGGCGAATAGAGAGGGCAACCAGCACGCGCCACAGCGGCTGCTGCTTAGCCTTCTCCAGCTCGGCGAAGAGGTTCAGCGTATTCTTCGTGGGCTTCGGCTCGGGGCGCGCCTTGGTCGGCTTGGTGTAGAAGTAGGGCACGCGCTCCATCTTCCCGGTGCCCACGCCCTTGACCTTCTTCTCACGCTCGATGGTCACCTCGCGCAGGTCCTCAGGGGTCAGGTCGAAGAGATGCGCCTCGGTGGTCAGCGGAGGGGTGTCCGGGGTTGCGGGGCTGGTGAGCGCCTTGGCGGCCTCGAAGCCCAGCGCCTCAATGTCGAAGGCACCGCGGCTTGCCGCGTAGTACACACGCTCGGTCAGCTGCGCCGGACAGGAGCGGGGGTTCGTGCAGCGCAGGTCCACGTCGCCCTCCTTGCCGGGGGCCAGCAGCGAACCGCAGGAGGGGCACTCGCTGGGCATGACGAACTCGCGTTCGGTGCCGTCACGCAGGGCGACCACGGGGGCGACGATTTCGGGGATCACGTCGCCTGCCTTGCGCAGCACCACGGTGTCGCCGATGAGCACGCCCTTAGCCTTGACCACGTCCTGGTTGTGCAGGGTGGCCCGCTCCACGGTCGAGCCCGAGACGAATACGGGCTCCATGACGCCGTAGGGGGTCACGCGGCCGGTGCGTCCCACGTCCACGCGGATGTCCAGCAGCTTGGTGTTCACCTCTTCGGGCGGGTACTTGTACGCCACGGCCCAGCGCGGCACGCGAGAGGTGTAGCCCAGCTGCGCCTGGGTTGCGAAATCGTTGACCTTGATGACGATGCCGTCAATCTCGTGCACGAGGGAGTGGCGTTGCTCGCCGTAGCGGTTGATGAAGTCGAAGATGCCCTCGACCGAATCGGTCAGCTCACTGTAGGGGCTCACGGGCAGGCCCCAGGAGGCGAGCAGGTCGTAGGTCTCAAACTGGGTGGCAATCTCCAGGCCGGTACGCGAGCCGATACCGTGCACGTACATGCTCAGCGGGCGCGATGCGGTCACCGCCGGGTCCTTCTGGCGCAGCGAACCTGCCGCTGCGTTACGCGGGTTCGCGAAGGGGTTCTTGCCGGCGGCAATCATGGACTCGTTGAGCTTCTCGAAGTCGGCGGAGGAGATGAACACCTCGCCGCGAATCTCGATTTCTTCGGGGTGGCCCTCGCCGCTCAGCCGCTGTGGGATGCTGGCGATGGTGCGCACGTTGTGGGTGACGTCCTCG
Organism: Rothia mucilaginosa; assembly: GCF_001061665.1. GTDB lineage: Bacteria > Actinomycetota > Actinomycetes > Actinomycetales > Micrococcaceae > Rothia > Rothia mucilaginosa_A. The sequence goes on from NZ_JVSP01000006.1 coordinate 122,066, forward strand.
CCGGTGGTGCCGTCACCGCGGGTTGCCGCGCGCACGAGGGTGCCGTTGCGGTAGAGCAGGTTCACGGCCAGGCCGTCAATTTTCAGCTCGGTGAGCCAGCGCGGGGCGGCGCCGGTAAGGTTGCGGACGCTCTCCTCGGTCTTGGTCAGCCAGGCGCGCAGCTCCTCGAAGGAGAAGACGTCCTCGAGGGAGTACATGCGTTCCAGGTGGGTGACGGGCGCGAAGGCTTCAATGGCTTCGCCGCCGACCTCCTGGGTGGGCGAGTCGTTGGCGATGATGAGCGGGTGCTCGGCCTCGATGATTTCGAGGCGGCGGTACAGCGCATCGTACTCGGCGTCGGAGAGGAACGGTGCGTCCTCGTTGTAGTAGGCGCGGCGGGCGGCGCGAATCTTATCTGTCAGCTCCGCGTATTCGGCGCGCAGGGCATCCGTAATCTTCTCGGAGTTTTCTGCGGGGCTCTCTGCTCGAGTCTCAGCGGGTGCGGTGGTGGGGGCGTTGTTCTCAGTCACCCGTCCAGTTTAACGTGTTGGGGCGCGCTCCTCCCCCGCCGCCGTCACGGCGGGTCCTTCCCGGCCGGTTTCCCGCGGGTAGAGTTCACCCCCCCCCGCATCCTGCCGGCACTCGAGCGAGTACCCGCTGAAGGCGGGGGTGCATCAGAACTATGGGTTTAGGCCTCGACGGCATCCGCCACGATGACGGTAATGTTATCGCGGCCGCCCGAGCGCAGCGCCTCGTGCTGCAGCACGTCCGCGGCGTCCTGCGGGTGACGAATCGAGGTGAGCACGCGGGCCATGTACTCGTGCGACAGCTCGCCGGAGAGGCCGTCGGAGCAGAGCATCAGGCGGTCGCCGGGGCGTGCGGGCAGAACCCAGAAGTCCGGTTCCCAGTAGTTGCCGGTGCCCAGCGCGCGGGTAATCACGTTGCGGCGCGGGTGGGTTAGCGCCTCCATGGGCGTAATCTGGCCCTCGTCGACCAGGTACTGCACCTCGGAGTGGTCCGTCGTAATCTGCTCCAGCGATGCGGCGCCCTCGGAGCCGGGCAGCTTCTCCATGCTGGAGTGGTGGATGCCGTCGTCCTCGCGCATCAGGCGGTAGGTACGGGAATCGCCGATGTTGAAGACGACCCACAGGTTCTGCCGGCCGATGCGGGTCAGCCACGCACCGGTCACGGTGGTGCCGCCGGAACGCGAGAGAGCTTCCTTGATCTCCTCGTTGGTTTCGCCGAGGATGTCGTGCAGACGGTCGAGTGCCTGCACGATTTCCTTGTTCAGCTCGGCGTTGATGCGGCGGCGGCGCTTGACCGGGTCGCTCTCGTCAATGGCGGCGATGCGTTCGGCGTAGGCCGCCTGCTCGCTTTCGCTGCGGCCGCCGGGCATCGTGAAGAAAGGCGAGTAGGCGAGCTGACGCACGCACAGGCGTGAGGCGACCTCGCCGGCTTCGTGGCCGCCCATGCCGTCCGCGACCACGCAGAGGGAACCGGCGACGACCATCGAATCTTCGTTGTTTTCTCGATGTGCGCCGCGGTGAGTGGCACCGCCGGTACGTAGTTTCAGTTCAGTCATGAGAGGTTGATCTCCATAGTGTAGTGTGCGCGACGGGTCACCGCCACGGGGTCTACGTTACCAAAGCTTCGGACGTTTCGCGTTCCCTGGGATGTGAGGGTGTAATGATTTCCCACCTGTCGGAGCGTGTTTGCCGTCTCATTATCGGTGAGCACGGTTCCCGGTTCAGCCAGGGAAACCAGGCGCGAGGCCAGGTTTACGCTGGAGCCGTACACGTCGCCGCGGTTGGCCAGAACCTCGCCCCAGATGAAGGCGACGCGCACATCCGGCAGCTGCGGATCTGCACCGATCTTTTCGGAGAGCTGCAGGCTAATCTCGGCTATCGCATCCGGGGTTTCGGTGAGGAAGAACACCTCGTCGCCGAGAGTCTTAATGATGCGTCCGCCCAGAGGCGCGATGACGTCCAGGCAGCTCTGCTCGAAGTGGTTAATGAGCTGCGAGAGGGCCGCCGCATCCAGGTTGCGCACCAGGGAGGTGTACGAGACCAGGTCCACGAAGCCCACGCCGCGCACGAGCGGCAGGTGGGCGATACCCGAGCTGGTGGCGCTGTTCTCGCGCAGGCCCAGGCGCAGGATTCCGGCGTACATCTGGCGGCGGTAGGCGTAGACGGCCAGGTGCTCGAGCGCCTCGAGGTAGCGGGGGAAATCCAGAAGCAGCTTGCGGCGGGCCTCGTTGTCGTCCACGTTCTCGGTGACCATGATGTTGTGCACCAGGGCCTCAATCTGCCAGGCGACCGTGCGATCGGTCAGCTGGCCCTCGGCGCGTACCAGGGACACCACGTACTCCATGCGAATCGTGCCCTCGTCGTCCAGTGCTCGCAGGTCGGCGAGCATGCGCACATCGGTATCGGTGAAGTAGGGAACGTTCGGGGCGATATCGGGGAACCCCATGTTGCGCCAGATGCGGCGGGCCGCCTCCAGCGGAATCCCGGCACACTCCGCGGCCTGCGAGGGGGTGTAGCGGCTGCCGTCGCCGAGCAGGGACTTTTCGAGGGCGCGCACGCCCTCCTTGGAGCGTTCGTCCCGGTAGATATTGTTTTGGGCGAGGTTCTGCAGAATCTTGAGGTTGAGCATCTGGGTTTCGGGGCCCATGCTCCCGCCGGAAGAACCCGCCGGAGCGGCGTCGCCCGATTCCCGCGGAGAGGGTTCGGGTCGGTAGTGGTTCGCCGTGCTCATAACCGTTACCGGTCCTTTCTTCTCTGCCGGATGAATAGTTCGTTGTTCTGCCCGGGCTTGCGCCATCCGCCGGAGCATTAAATGCCTGCCGCGCGAGCGCTTCCCGCCGGTTGGGGCACCTTCCGCCGCGGCGAATCGTGCCCTGCACCCCACCCGGCGTGTGGTTCCGGGCTCACCTCTACCCCCATGAGAGGGCTCGGTAGTGGAGTATTTCACAGTTAAGGATACTCCAGTCAGCGTTTTTCCGGCGGGGTTCAGCCGAGGGTCTGTCCCACGAGTCCGCTTTGGCGCGGCGAAACGGTGAAGTTTAGATGTAGCCGGCGCGCAGGGGGTAGTGCTCGCGGTAGGCCGACTCCAGCTCCGCGTCGAAGCGTTCGGGGGCGGGAACGTAGCGCAGACGGTGGTGCACTCCGCGGCACACCACGTAGACCGAACCGTACCCCAGCCAGGACCCCGGAGCGCTCTCACGCACCCAGCGCTGCCCGAGCGAATCCAGGTAGAGAGACTCGTCGCCCGTGCGGGTCACGAGCCCCCGTCGCACCACCAGGCGGTGCGTGGTGATGAGGTACCCGGTGGTCAGCCAGCGCCACCCGATGCGCAGTGCGCCGATGAAGAACGCGGCCGCCGCAATTGTGCCGACCCACCAGAGGATCGCGGAGGAACGGGCCGTGGATGCGAAGGCCGCCGCCGCGATGCCGAGCAGCAGGCAGGTGAGGCTGGGCAGCAGTGCCCCCGGGTGCTGGCGGGTCGCGACGATGACGTATTCGCCGGGGTTGAGTTGTCCGCGCAGGCGCATGGCACTCCTCGATTGGTGGTGGGTCTGGTGTTGGCGAGTCGGTCGCCGGGGTCTTCTCGTACCTCTAGTGTGCCGGTCGGAAGTCCCCGTAGCTACCGTTGGTCGGGCGCAGGTGCTCAATATCGCCCACCGCGTAGGGGGCGAGCGTGCCGTCCTCGCGACGAATCAGGATGCGTCCCTGCGCGTCCATGTCCTCGGCCACGCCGCGCACGACGCTGCCGTCGGGCAGGCTCATGGCCACCTCGGCGCCGAGGGTGGAGCACACGGCGCGGGCCGCATCCAGCAGGCTGGGCGCGCCGGTGAGGGGGTCGGCGGCCTCGGGGTCTCCCCCGGCGCGCAGGAAGGCGCGGTAGCGTCGGGCGAAGGCGATCAGCAGGCGCTCGAGCACCTCGGTCGAGTCGACGGTGCGTCCCGTGCACAAAAGCAGGCTCGTGGCGGTGGGGACCGGGAGCTGCCCTGCGGTCATATTGGTGTTCTGGCCGATGCCCACGATAATGCTGCGCAGCCCCTCGTTGGCTCCGCTTTCGGGTACGAGCTGGGCGAGCACGCCGCAGCCCTTCGCCCCGTTGGCGATAACGTCGTTGGGCCATTTGAGGTGGGCCTCGGCGCCGTAGTGCCGCCAGATGTCCACGACGCTCAGCCCGGCCACGAGGGTGAGCCAGTGGTAGCTGTCTTCGGGCAGTTCGCGGGTACCGGGTTCGGTCGAGGCGTGGGGGCGCACCACGATGCTCGTGGCCAGGCACGCGCCGGGCGGCGCGGTCCAGGGGCGAGCCAGTCGTCCTCGGCCGTCGCTTTGGTAGAGGGTTGAGAAGACGGAGAGTTCGCCGAGGCTTTCGCGGTCGGCGTCGGTTCCGTTCATGAGCAGTTCGCGGGCCCGGGTGGTGGTGGAGTCCACGCTGTCGAAGAGGTGCACGCTCGCGTAGCCGGCATCCAGGGCGGCGGTGCGGGCGCGGGGTGCATCCAGCACGGTGGTATCCAGCACGGTGACCGGAGTCCGTTCGCTCTCGTTGCTTTCGGTCATGTTCTCCCCCGGTTTGTTCTGGTTTTTGGTTTGTTCTGGTTTTCGTGCTTCGCGCGGCACCCGTCGGCACGTTGCGGCCCGTTCGGTTCTGCCCAAATGGTGCGGGTTCTCACGATATCATCAAGCGGCCGTCCACCGCGCCCCTTCCCTCGCTTTCTTTGCGTGCCCGCTGTTCCCGGCGGCGACGAGACGGTACATTAGACAGTGCGGGTGTGTAATGCACCGAAGCAGATGCGGGGTCCGCCCCGCTCACCCCGAGTTTTAGCCCGAAGGAAGTCCCCATGGCTCACTACGCAATTACCTACGTTTACGCCGCACCCGAGGAGCAGGCCAAGTACCGTCCGGCTCACCGCGAGTACCTGGCCTCCCAGATTGAGGCCGGCAACCTGATTGTTTCCGGACCCCTGCTCGACGGTGAGGTCGCGACCGGCGCCCTGCTGATTGCGAAGGTCGATTCCGCGGAGGACGCCGAGAAGATTGTGGCTAACGACCCCATGAACGTCGGCGGCGCCGTGGTTTCGCACACCGTGACCGCCTGGAACCCCGTGTTGGGCACCATCTAGTCGTTTTCCGTCGTCGATACGGAGCTTCCCCTCCCGCGGCCCATAAGGGCCCGCGCGGAGGGGATTTCTGCGTGCACGCGAGTGTATCTAACGATGGGATGTGCGCTCTTCGTCTGGCATGTGTGCCCCAGTTCGCACTATAGTTTAAGGATATGCACTGTTATGTCCGTCCCGTCGTCGGGGAGGGCAAACATCCATCACCGCAACCACTGGCTCCCGTCGCGTCGGGTAGGAGCAGGAACGAGGAATAATGTCCGAGAACCTCCAGCAGGAATATGATCTGAGCACCACCGCCGGTAAGCTCGCCGATTTTTACGCGCGCCGCGAGCGTAGCTACGTGCCCAGCGGTGAGGCAGCCATCGAAAAGCAGCATGCCCGTGGTAAGAACACCGCCCGCGAGCGCATCGAAATGCTCCTGGACGAGGGCTCTTTCGTTGAGTTCGACGCCCTGGCGCGGCACCGCACCACGGCCTTCGGCATGGAGTCGAAGAAGCCTCTCGGCGACGGCCTGGTCTCCGGCTACGGCACGGTGGATGGCCGCCTGGTCGCCGTGTACTCTCAGGATTTCACCGTGTACGGCGGTTCCCTCTCGCAGGTCAACGGCGAGAAGATCGTGAAGGTGCAGAAGTTTGCGCTGAAGAACGGCTGCCCCGTCATCGGCATTAACGACGGCGGCGGCGCCCGCATCCAGGAGGGTGTGGCCTCGCTGGCGATGTTCGCCGATATCTTCCGTATGAACGTGCGCGCCTCCGGCGTGATCCCGCAGATTTCGGTCATTATGGGCCCCTGCGCCGGCGGTGCGGCGTACTCCCCCGCCCTGACCGACTACATCGTCATGGTGGATAAGACCTCCCACATGTTCATCACCGGCCCGGACGTCATCAAGACCGTGACCGGCGAGGACGTGGACATGGAGACCCTGGGTGGCGCGCGTCAGCACAATTCCGTGACCGGCACCAGCACCTACCTGGCCGAGGATGAGGACGACGCCTTCGACTTCGTGCGCGAGCTGCTGGAGTTCCTGCCCTCGAATAACCTCACGGAGTCCCTGCCGCTTGAGCACGATCAGGATCCCGAGGTGACCGTGGACGACCTGGATCTGGATACCCTGATTCCGGATTCGGCCAACCAGCCCTACGATATGCGCGAGGTTATCGAGTCGGTCGTGGACGACGGCCACTTCCTCGAGATGCAGGCGCTGTACGCCCCGAACGTGATGATTGGTTACGCCCGCGTTGAGGGCCGCACGGTCGGTATCGTCGCCAACCAGCCGATGCAGTTCGCCGGCTGCCTGGACATTTCGGCTTCCGAGAAGGCCGCCCGCTTCGTGCGCAATTGCGATGCCTTCAACATTCCGATTCTGACCTTCGTGGATGTTCCCGGCTTCCTGCCCGGCACCGATCAGGAGTTCAACGGCATTATTCGCCGCGGCGCGAAGCTGCTCTACGCCTACGCGGAGGCGACCGTTCCGCTGGTCACCGTCATTACCCGCAAGGCCTACGGTGGCGCGTACATCGTGATGGGTTCGAAGAAGCTGGGTGCCGACATCAACCTGGCCTGGCCCACCGCCCAGATTGGTGTGATGGGTGCGCAGGGCGCCGTTAACATCCTGTACCGCCGCGAGCTGGCCGCGCTGGCCGCCGAGGGCGGTGACGTTGAGGCACGCCGCGCCGAGCTGATCGCCAAGTACGAGGAGGAGCTGCTGAACCCTTACCAGGCGGCTGAGCTCGGTTACATCGACGAGGTGATCGCCCCGAGCGAGACTCGCGTGCGCATCATCTCCTCGCTGCGCGCCCTGCACGATAAGCGTGCGGCCACCCCCGCGAAGAAGCACGGCAACATCCCGCTGTAAACCTCGCGACAATAGCGTTTCTACTCCCATGTATTGGGGTGCCGCCCGCGCCCCGTACCGCACGGTTCGCTCCCTCCGAAACCAGGAGGGTCGAACCGTGCGGGTTCTTAGGTTCTAAGGAGGCGTGCCGATGGCAGGCTACAATCCGCTGAGTTACTTCTCGTTCGGCAAGAAGAAGGATGCGACGAGCACCTCGGCGACCCCCGCCCCGTCGGGTCGAGGCCGCGAGGGCGCGCACGCTTCCTCGCGCGGCGCGTCCCGGGCACATTCCGAGGCGGCCGTCCCCTCGCCCCGCGGTCGGGCTGAGGTGCATCACGAGGAGGCCGAGGAGCACGAGCCGTTCCTGAAGGTCACGAAGGGCAACCCGACCGAGGAGGAGCTCGCGGCTCTGACCGCCGTGGTGGCCGCGATGCAGGCGAACGCCGCGCACCAGGAGCAGAACACGCTGGTGGGTGCGGCTTCGCGCATCTTGAACCGTCGTCAGCGTCTGGGCGCCTCGTTGCGTCCGGGCCCCGGTTCGTGGAGGCGCGCGCGCCCCATGTAGGCTCTCTCTCCGATTTAGATTGGTTCCCGCCGATTGTCGAAAGACACGGCGGGAATCATTTATTTTCGGGCTTCTTTATCGAAGTAGCACCGTATTCACCGCAAAATACAGATAACCGAACGGTTCCGTCATAATTCACCCGGATAGGGCATAATGATGCGCTTTAGTGATACAATATACGCACAATCATAATAGTGTTGATATACGACAGGGAACGTGTCTAAAAAATGACTAAAAATCACAAGCCCCCTCCGGATGTCTACATCACACTTCTCCTGCCGACGCTCCGGCGCCTGTCGAAAACCTCACCTCGCACAGCCGCCTATATTTGTGAACAGCTACGACAGCAGACAAAGGCCCTCGGCTCGCGGAAGGATCTTCCGGACCTCGAATCCACCGATTTTGCGGCTGCGGTGCATACCACCCTTAAGATCTTGGTGGCGTTGCGTTACGCCCAGCTCATGCCCCGGCTTACCCCGTGGGAGAAGCGCAAGTACCTCCTCACTCCCCTGGGTGCGGAGCTCACCTGCACCCCGCATCTGCACGGCACCGTGCCGCCGCGCGTGGTCAAGCAGGTTCAGTCGCTGTGCGCGCAAAACCTGACCGCCAAGAGCGCCAAAAAGCTTAAGAAACAGGCCAATGCCCTCCTTCAGGAGGCGCAGACGCGGCGCTCGCTCTTCTCTCATTCCTCCGAGGATTCGGGGCTGGATGCGTTCCTCCCGGCAGAGGCTGAAAGCGTGCAGGAGCAACTCGCCGCGACCGGCACCCCCGGAGAGGCGGGCTTCGGTGACGGGGCACCGCAGGGCACTCCCCTCGACGTGATACTCAAGGCCAGCGAATCGCCGATTATGCACGCCCAGGCTGAATTTGCCGAGCATTTTACGCGGGATTTAATTCAGCATATTTACGCCGTTACCCCGGAATATTTTGAGCATATTGTGGCCGATATTTTTACGGCCCTCGGCTTTATCACCGAGGTGACCGGCGGCGTGGATGATAAGGGCGTCGACGTTATTGCCCGCTATTCCGACGGTCTCGATTTCGCTCCCATTTATATTCAGGTTAAGCACTATTGCGGAACCATGAAGGTCACCCCCAATGAGATTCAGAAGCTGGCCGGGGCGGTTCTTCTACACGGCGGTCTGCAGGGTGTGCTCGTGACCTGCGGTTCGTTCGCCCAGCCGGTTCCCGAGTACCTGCAGGGCCTTCCGGGCGCGCGCAATATAGCCCTGGTCGATCAGCACAAGCTGGTGGATCTCATGATTCGCCATCGCGTGGGTGTGCGCGAGGGCGAGGGCGAATGTGGCTACACAATTGACGAAGAGTACTTCGAGAAGGGCATAGAACCCTAACCTACCCCGTGCTGGTGGCGCAGCTACCGCGGCCGCTCGCACGGGGATTTACGCCTGCGGCACGAGCCTGCGATATACGTATGTATATTCGCCGGATATTTGCCGGCTGCGATATGCGCTACGACAAATTCGCTCGGCGCCTGTTTCCCCGCGGTGCCCGTTTATGTCTCGGTAGATTTCTCGGTATTTCTCGTCATTAATTCCGGCACCTATCTTCCGCATATTTTCTTCCGCGTATTTCTCGGCCTACCCCGAAATGGGGAGCGCCGCCTTGTACGGCTAGAATAAAGAATGTTATGCGACGCATATTCCTCGCGTTCTCAGAGCAGAGGACAGCTCCGGGTTAGAGAGATGAGCCCTGCATATTCACTCGGGGGCCGCCCTTACTCGGCCCGAGCGTCGTTCGCGGCGCGTCGCACCACCATAAATTCATACATTTAAATCACGATAAGGAATCCCCCAGTGGCTTTTGTGAATAAAACGATGCTTCACCTCGACCACTCCGACCTGCGTCAGCTGCAGGAACAGACTTCCTGGGAGGCGCTGCCCGAGCAGGCTCACGCCCTCAGCCTCGCGGCCGTCTTCTCGCTTCTGCACCACTTCGAGCGTGCATCCGAGCGGGGCGAGAAGGTTTTCTTCCCCGATACGTACACCCCGGTCGGCGTGGATCTGGGCTTCACCATGACTCAGCGTTTTATCGCCGTCGATGACACCGTGCTCTTCCGCGAGGCCGTCAATAAGCTCATTACCGCCCTCGTCAACAGCGACTACCTGGAGGTTTCCCTCAGCCAGCTGCACCCCGGCAACCTGAACTACGCGCTCAGCGAGGCCGGGCGCGAGCTACTCGCCGCCCCCAAGGAGAGCCAGGCCCGCGACCTCGCGAAGATTCTGCCCCTGCAGACCGGCGTCTACCTGTACTACCTGCAGCGCTTCTACCCCGAGCTGCTCTCGCATCTAACGGTTCGCGAGCTGCTGCCGATCGTGCTGAGCGTCACCCCCTCCTACCCCGCGGCCGCCCCCGTTAAGATTCGCGAGCTGGTGCTGCGCGAGTGCGGTTTCGTGCAGGGCTGGTACGGCCTGTCCTACCTGGAGCAGCGCATCGTTGAGCCCGCCATCGCCCGGGCGCTGAGCCTGCTGACCCGCGCCGGATACCTGCGCACGAAGACCATCCACGAGCACACCGATTCGCCGGTGACCCTGTACTCGCTCTCGCCCGAGGCGAAGGAACTCGTGGCACGCTACCCCGAGCAGGCGGTACCCGCCGCCGAACTGTCCTCGGTGCTGAAGGAGGTTCCCGAGGACGATGCCGCCGCCGTAACCGCAGAGGATATTCTCGCGACCGAGAAGCTGCTGGTGCACATGGGTGCCCTGCTCTTCGGCGTGCTCAACGATGGCGGCGCGGACGTCGAGCTGAGCCTGCCCAGCCTGGAGCAGGTCTTTGAGCGGGACGAACGCCTCAAGGCCGCCGCGGAAAACCCCTACTTCCAGCGCATCGAGGCGCAGGACTACCTCTACGATGTGCTGACCGCGCACCGTTACCTCTCCGAGCGCGACACCGTGTACTCGCTGGGACCGGATTTTGCCCCCGCGCTCGCGCAGGCTCAGGAGCCGAAGGTTGAACGTCTGGTAACCACGGCCCTGCTCGACCCCGCCGCGGTGGACGCGCTGCCCTACCCGCACCAGTTGCTCTACCCGATCCTGAAGATTGTGAGCGAGAGCCCGCGCATCTCGTACTACGACGTGTATGACGAGCTGAAGGTTTCCCTCAACATCCCCTACCTGCAGGGGGAAATCGCGCCGCACCGCTACAAGCTGACCCCGCGCCTGCGCAACCGCTTCTCGGTGGCCATGCACGTGCTCAAGGGTGAGCGGCTCTTGAACGCCCTGCGCGAGGGTACGGGCCGCACCTCCCGCAAGAACCCGGAACGCTACGAGCTGAGCGAGTCGGGTCGCGAGCTGCTGGAGCGCTTCCCCGAGGGCGCCCCGGAGGCGGTGACCGCCCGCATGGCGCCCCTGCCGCCGCAATCGCTCAAGCACAAGCTGCCGCAGGATATTGCCGAGGAGCTTGCCGCCCGCGAGCAGGCGGTGCAGGCAGCCAAGGAGGCGCGCGCCGCCGAGCGTCAGGCCCGCCTGGCCGCTCGTGAGCAGTCGCATCGTGCCGAGCCGGTGCCGGGCGCTTCCCCCGCGTTGCTGGCCCGCCCGGGTGCCGCCGCGCCCGCTACCCCCTCGGCCTCGGAAGCCCTCGCGGTACCCGCCTCGGTTCCGGCCCCCGCACAAGCAACGGCCCCCGCCGTTTCCGAGGCACCCGCCGCAACCGTGAGCGTCGAGCCCTCCGCAGCCCTTGAGGTCGCCGCATCCCAGGTGCGTGAGGCTCTCAAGCGCTACCGCGCGGTCTTCCGCCGCGAGGCCCTGGTCCCGGCGCTGGCGGGCGTGAGCGACGAGCGGTTCCGCCGCATCGGGTTCGATCTGTTCCTCATGCGCGGCTACAGCGTTGAGCCGTTGGATGCTCAGGGCGTGGACGGCGTGGCGACCCCCGCCAGCGGCGATGCAGAACGCGCGTTCTACATTCGGGCCCTGCGTCTGGATTCCGGAACGGTTTCCCCGCGGGAAGTCACCCAATTCTTCCTGGCCGTACACGCCCGAGGCGGTCAGCTCGGCACCTTCATCACGAACACCGCGTTCAGCGATGAGGCCTACGACGAGTTCATCCGCTGCTCGACCAAGTACCCGCAGATTCTGGTGGATCTGGTTTCGGGTAATGAGCTACAGGATCGCCTCATCGCGCACCGCCTGGGCGTGGCCGAAGGAGCCGGCGGTCTGCTCGAGCTGAAGGGCGAGTACTTCACGAGCTAACGGCCCGCGGGGTGGCCGGGCGGAGTCGGGAGGTCCGCATCCGGACGAAAGAGCCGCTATCGAGAGGCCCGTGCACACGAGAATCATCCGTGCGCGCGGGCCCCGTACTCTCCCGGTGCCCCCCCCCGACCGGCCTGCCCCGTCGCGGTGTGTAATAATAGCGCCACAAGAGGGGCATATCGTGGCAGAAGGCACACTGCTGGGTTAGGATATGAACATGAGCACCTACCAGGAACTTCCGAGCATTTACCGCGTGAAGCGCCAGTTGAGCGACGTCGATCAGCTGGCCAACGATTACTTCGAAAAGGTCCTCGACCTTAACCCCGTGCTGGCTACAGAGCTGGGCCGCAAGGGCGTCGAAACCCTCTACCCCGATTACTCCCCCGCCGGTGAGAAGGCGCTACACCGCCTGGCCAAGAAAACCCTCAAGAAGATTGACAGCGTTCTGCCCATCGACGACGTCGACCTGGTCACCTTGGACGCCCTTCAGGAGCGCTTGAGCCTGTACCGTGCCCAGCGCAAGGCGGGCTTCGGCTATTGGCAGCTCAACAACATCACCTCTGTTCCGCAGGAGGTGCGCTCCGTCTTCGACCTCATGAAGCGCAACTCCCGCGAGGACTGGGAGCACATTATCGGCCGCATGCACCGCGTACCCGAGGCGCTGGACGGGCTCGTGCTGAGCCTCGAGGCGGCCCGCGCGGACGGCAAGATTTCCCCGCGCCGCCAGGTGGACATCGTCATCGAGCAGACCGCCGCGTACTACGCGCCCGGCGGTTTCTTTGACGAGCTGGCCGCCGAGGTTGCCGCCGCCGAGCCCGAGCTGGCCGAGGCCGCCGCAGAGGGTGCCGAGCGCGCCAAGGACGGCTACCGCCACCTCAACGACTACCTCGTGACGGTTCTGCAGCCCGCCGCACCCGCCCGCGATGCGGTGGGCCGCGAGGCGTACAGTCTGCACTCGCGCTCCTTCCTGGGCACCACCGTCGACCTGGACGAAACCTACGCCTGGGGTGTGAAGGAGCTGGAGAGCATCATCGCCCGTCAGCGCGAAGTGGCCGAAGAGATTGAACCCGGCGCCAGCATCGAGCGCGCCAAGCAGCTGCTCGACGAAGACCCGAACCGACAGCTGCACGGCACCGATGAGCTGAAGGCGTGGATGCAGAAGCTCGCCGACGCGGCGGTGGAGGACCTCTCCGCCGAGCACTTCGCGATTGGCGGCCCCATGCGCCGCATCGAGTGCTGCATCGCGCCCACCCACGAGGGCGGCATCTACTACACCGGCCCCTCCCCCGACTTCTCGCGTCCCGGCCGCATGTGGTGGTCCGTGCCCGAGGGCGAGGACCGGTTCACGACCTGGCGCGAAACCTCCACTGTGTACCACGAGGGCGTTCCGGGGCACCACCTGCAGATTTCCATCGCCACGGCGCTGGCCGGCACCATGAACTCCTGGCGTACCAACATGCTGTGGGTGTCCGGTCACGGCGAGGGCTGGGCCCTGTACGCCGAGCGTCTCATGGAGGAGCTGGGCTACCTGAAGGATCCGGGCGACCGCATGGGCATGCTGAACGCGCAGCGGATGCGCGCGGCCCGCGTGGTCTTCGATATCGGCGTTCACTGCGAGATGCCGATTCCCGCGGAGTGGGCTGAGCAGCTCGGCGTTGAGCCCGGCACGATTTGGACCTCCGAGCTGGGCTACGAATTCCTGAAGCAGAACCTGGACGAGTCCGAGGGTCACCTGCGTTTCGAGTTCCTGCGCTACCTGGGCTGGCCGGGCCAGGCCCCCAGCTACAAGATTGGTGAGCGCCTGTGGTTGCAGCTGCGCGAGCAGGCCCTGGCCCGCGGCGAGGATATGCGCCAGTTCCACACTCGAGCCCTGATGCTCGGCTCGGTGGGTCTGGACACCCTGCGTCGTGCGCTCACCGACGAGATGATGCTTCCGCTCGAGGCCGAAGACGACGATGACGACGATGACGACGACTAGGCCGTAGCGCCGCGTCGGTTTTTCGTCACGGCCCCGCCGCAACGGCTGGCTTAACGCCGAAGGCCCCCGCCTCAGCTAGTGAGGTGGGGGCCTTCGGCGTTAGCGGGCTCGGTGGTTCAGCCTCAGCCGAACCCGGCGTGCGTGCCTAGTAGCCGAAGTTTGCCGTGCCGGGATCCTGCGAGGCGGAACCCAGCGAACCGGGGGCGTTCAGGTCAACCAGGTGCGGCGCGAAGCGGCACCAGTAGTCGGTCAGCGCGCCGTTGGACTCACGGATGCCCACGCCCACGCAGCGTCCGCCGACGACCCACACACCCAGAACGGGGTGGCTCACCGGCTGGATGATGCCCTCGTAGCGAGGTGCCGGGATGTACTCCTGGTAGACGAACTCGCTCTCGGGGGCGGTGGAGAAGAAGTCGTCCTCCTCCGGCTTGACGAAGACGTTGTAGTCGGGGGCGTAAATCTCCACGCCGTCGCCCTCGCGCCCGAAGATGGGCTTGCGAACCCAGTTGCGCAGGTCGCCGCGATGCCCGGCGTAGGTGGGTACCAGGTTCGGGTGGCCCGGGTACTTATCCCAGAGAGCGGCCAGCAGCAGCTTATTGGACAGGAACATCTTCCAGGCAGGCTCAATCCAGCGCTGCACCGCGCCGTGGTAGGCGAAGAGCAGCTGGTCGTAGCCCGAGTCGCTGTCGGTGGCCAGATCCTCCCAGGGGTAGAGCTTGAAGAGGTTGCTGATGGGCCGCCCCTCAGCGTCCTTCCAGCTCTTGGTCGGCTCGTCAAAGATGATCTCGTCAATGGGCACGAGGATGGTTTCGATGCCGGCCTGCTGGGCGGCGTAGGCGATGAGCCACAGGTTGTTGTAGTCTTCCCGGTTCTCGTCGATGTCCTCGGGCACGTGGGCCAGGTGCAGGACGGGGCGCTGGCCGCTCGTGAGCTCGGGCGCAAAAATCTGTCGCCAGCGGTCCACGAAGGCCTCGCCGATTTCGCCCCAGTGCGCGTAGCCCTGCATGTCGAGGCGCTGATCCTTGGCCCAGGTCTTCTGGCAGACGGCCGCCTCCACAATACCGGTGGGGGTGTCGGCGTTGTACTCCAGCAGCTTGAGGGGTTCGCCGGGCACGCCGGAGTAGATGAAGTCGAAGCGTCCGTAGAAGTCGGGGTCGCGGCGGTTCCAGGACTCGACGGCCAGGTTGAACGCGCCGTGCGGCAGGCCCAGGGTACCAAAGGCCCCGGAGGCCAGGTAGTCCACGGCGCTCAGGCACATGCGGTGCATTTCTTCGGCCTGGGCACGGACGGAATTCATCTCCTCCGGGCTGAAGATGTAGGCTGCGTACTCGTTCCAGTAGTGGTCGGGGTCGTCGGGGCCGTCCACGCTGTAGGTGAGGCCTTCTTCGACGATGACCTTCTCCCACTCGGGGCGGCCCAGGGGGAATTCTTCACGGCGCATAGTGGTTTCCTTGCCGGTAGCGGGGGTGATGTACGGGTGCGGATGCGGGAGGGCTTAGCCGCCGGAGCGGCCGCCGCCGGACTTGGAGCCGCCACCGAAGCCGCCCTTGCTGCCGCTGGACTTGCTACCCGACTTGTTCGAGCTGGACGAACCCGACTTGCTACCCGACTTGTTGCTGGAGCTGGTGCCCGACTTAGAGGAGTTGGAGGAGCCGGAGGAGCCAGAATTGCTACCGCTACTGCCGTTGCGGCGGGAGTTCGAGACGGTGCCGGTCGTGTTATCGCGCACCGAGGAGGTCTTGCCGGTGTTCTTGGTCGAGGTTTCCTTACCCGACGAAATCGTCGAGGACTTCTTGGCGCTGCGGTAGGAGTCCTCGAATCCGCCGCCGCTCGAGGGCACGCCGCTGTACACCGTGCCGTTCGAGGGACGGGTCGTGGAGCCGCCCGAGAGCTTCTCGCCCACGCGCGGAATGTAGTTGCTCGACGCTCCGTTCGAGTTGGCGGCGCTCTGACGGCCCAGGTAGTACCACAGGAAGGCGTTGGAGCCGCTGTGGTGGGTCGTGGTGGAGGAGTTCGAGGTGCCCGAAGAACCGGAAGAACCGGAAGAACCCGAGGAACCCGAAGAGCTCGAGGAGTTCGAGGAATCCGAGCTGGCCGACTCCGAGGGGCTGGCGGTCGTTTCTTGCGCACCTGCCTTCTCACATTCGGAGTCGTCCACGCGCTGACCGGTCGTGGCGTCCTGGCAGACGCGGGCGTACTCATCGCCGGTGGCGAGGAAGGCGTTCTCTTCCTGATGCATGCTGTTGTAGGCAAAGATGCCGCCACCGATGAGCAGCACGCCGGCGCCGGCCACCGCGATCATCTTGGTCACGCCGGGGCGGGTGGCGCCCAGATTCACGGCGTTCTGCGAGGTGGAGCGGGCGGCGCGGCTCGCGAAATTGGCAATGGAGTTGAGGGGGCCTCGCGAGGTCTTGGGCTGATCAACCCGGTGGGTTCCGCCCGGGCGTTGGGGTGCAGAACTCATGCATCTCTCCTTGAAGGTGTCGTGCGGGGGCGTTCTCGCCGGATGCGCGGCCGGCCGGTGAGTACCTGCCGAGGACGGCCTCGGAGGGGGCCCACCGGGCCGTTGCACGGGCCGGAAGAGCGAAAACGGCGCTGGTCCGGGGCCTATCCCGGACGCACATCCAGCATAGCAAGGGAGTCTGGGAGTCACCTTAGTTCGGGGAGCCGTCTCACGAGGTTTCACGCGTTGTGCCGGTCTCGTTATGCCCGCGTTCCATTCGAGTTTGCCTGTTGTTTGCTTTTCAGCGTTCCGAAGGCTTCGCACCTCGTTTCGCGCGGCCTGCTCTCTCGCCGCCGCGTGCCCCGGGTGGCTTCGTGCCGGAGGCGCTGTACGAGGAGCAGGTGGCCGACGAGCCGAAGCGCCTGCAGGTGGCCGAGACTCGCTAGGCCCGTTAGGTCGGCCAAGTCGGGTGTTCCCGCAGCTCCGCGCGGACGGTTTTGAGGCCGCCGGCACGCTAAGCGACCGTCACCATGTTTACGACGTCATGTTTACGGCGTATCTCGCTCCCCGCGGTTGTGGGGATTGGGATACGCCGTTTGCGTACCCGCCGGGGGTGCCGCACGAATCGCAGGCCTAGACAGCAAGCCCATAATTGCAAACCTAGCCCGCGGCCTGTACTCGGCCTATCGCGGTCCGTTCGCGCGCTACCTGTACGCCCATCGCGAGCGCGGCGAGCTTCAAGGTGCACGTGAGGGTAAACTTCCCGCTCCCGGCCTTAAAATAGAGAGCATGACTGCAGTAGACCCCTCCCCCGTCTCTTCCGCCGAGGCCGCGCCGGCACGATTGGTGCTCGCCTCCGCATCCCCCGCGCGCCGTAAGCTCCTGGAGGATTCCCGCATCGCCTTTACGGTGCGCGTCTCCTCGGTTGACGAGGACGCCGCGCTCGCCGCCGCCAACGAGCGGGCACGAGCCGAAGGACGCGAGGGGCTCAGCCCGGCCGAGATCGCTTCCCTCCTGGCGAGTCTCAAGGCCCGCGCGGTTGCCGCTCAGCTGGCCGCCGAGGGCGTGCGCGATGCCCTTGTGCTGGGCTGCGATTCCGTCTTCGAGTTCGAGGGTCGGGCCTACGGCAAGCCGCACACCGCAGAGAACGCCCGCGAACGCATCACCGCCATGAGCGGGCACCACGGCACGCTCCACACGGGTCACGCGCTCGTGGATCTGCGGGAGTTCGACCCCGAGAAGCATGCGGAGGCGCCCGCCGTTGCCGAGCTGCGTAGCGCCGTCGTGCACTTCGATGAGCTGAGCCCCGCCGAGGTCGAAGCGTACATCGCCACGGGCGAGCCGCTGTGGGTGGCGGGCTCCTTCACCCTGGACGGCTACGGTTCGGCGTTTATCCGCGGTATCGAGGGCGAGTTCCACACGGTGGTTGGCCTGTCCATCCACGCCCTGCGCGAGCTGCTGCGCCGCCGCGGCGTGGCCGTCACGGACCTGTGGCTACCGCCCGAGGACTAACCCAGCGGACCAGTCCCGAAGACAAAACACCCGCGCGGACGCGCACGCCGGACCGCGCCCCGCACCTCCAACACACGTATTTGAACACTAATCGATATCATGGAACAGTACAATGCGCGATACATTCGCCATTCTTGCCGTTTCTCGATATGCTTTCGGCAGGAGATAAAGGAGAGCTTTAAGTGACTCAGAACCAGGCAGAAGCCGCCAAAAAATTTACCGCGGTCCCCGGCCGACACACCGGCCCGGTCAGCAAGATTCTCATCGCCAACCGCGGCGAAATCGCCGTCCGCGTGATTCGCGCGGCCCGCGACGAGGGCCTGCAGACCGTCGCCGTCTACGCTGATCCCGACCGCGACTCCCTGCACGTGAAGCTGGCCGATGAGGCGTACGCCCTGGGCGGTTCCACCGCGGCGCAGTCCTACCTGGTGATGGATAAGCTCATCGAGGTGGCCGTCCGTTCCGGTGCTGACGCCGTGCACCCCGGCTACGGCTTCCTCTCCGAAAACGCGCAGTTCGCGCAGAAGTGCATCGACGCCGGCCTGACCTGGATCGGTCCCTCCCCCCAGTCCATTACCCAGCTGGGCGATAAGGTGGCCGCCCGCCACATCGCTCAGAAGGTGGGCGCTCCCCTGGTTCCGGGTACCAAGGATCCGGTCAAGTCCGCCGACGAGGTTGTTGCCTTCGCCGACGAGCACGGCCTGCCGATTGCCGTGAAGGCCGCCTTCGGTGGCGGTGGCCGCGGCATCAAGGTGGCCCGCGACCGCGAGAGCATCGTCGAGATGTACGAGTCCGCCGTACGCGAGGCAACCGCGGCGTTCGGTCGCGGCGAGTGCTTCATCGAGCGCTTCCTGGATTCCCCGCGTCACGTTGAGACCCAGTGCCTGGCCGATGCGCACGGCAACGTCGTGGTGGTCTCCACCCGCGACTGCTCCCTGCAGCGCCGCAACCAGAAGCTCGTCGAGGAGGCACCCGCCCCCTACCTGAGCGAAGAGCAGACCAAGCGCCTCTACGAGGCCTCCCGCGCGATCCTGCGCGAGGCCGGCTACCAGGGCGCAGGTACCTGCGAGTTCCTGGTCGGCACTGACGGCACCATCTCCTTTCTCGAGGTCAACACCCGCCTGCAGGTGGAGCACCCCGTCTCCGAGGAAATTTCGGGTCTCGACCTGGTGCGCGAGCAGTTCCGCATCGCCCGCGGCGAGAAGATTGAGGAGAAGGACCCCGTGCTGCGCGGCCACTCCTTCGAGTTCCGCATCAACGGCGAGGACCCGGGCCGTTCCTTCATGCCGGCCCCCGGCACCATCGAGAAGCTGAACGTCCCCACCGGCCCCGGCGTGCGATGGGATTCCGGTTTCGTGGCCGGCGACGTCATCGGTGGCAACTTCGACTCCATGCTGGCCAAGCTGATTGTGACCGGCGCGGATCGCGAGCAGGCCCTGCAGCGTGCCCGCCGTGCCCTGTCCGAGCTGAGCATCGAGGGTATGCCCACCGTCGTCCCGTTCCACCGCGTAGTTCTGGAGGACCCGGCGTTCGTGCCGGCCGAGGGTGAAGACTTCAAGGTGCACACCCGCTGGATTGAGACCGAGTTCAACAACACGATTCCCATGTACGATGGCGCCCCCGGTAGCGTGGATTCCGATGAGGATGAGCGCACCACCGTGGTGGTTGAGGTCAACGGCAAGCGCATGGAGGTGTCCCTGCCCGAGATGGGTGGCGCCGCCAAGCCCGCCGCCAAGCCGGCTTCGAAGAGCCGCAAATCCCGCTCCTCCCGCACATCGGCGAAGGCCGGCGGCGACGAGCTGACCAGCCCCATGCAGGGCACCATCGTGAAGGTGGCCGTCTCTGACGGCGATACCGTGGCCGAGGGTGACCTCGTCCTGGTCCTGGAGGCCATGAAGATGGAGCAGCCCATTACCGCGCACAAGGCCGGTAAGGTTTCGGGTCTGTCGGCTAAGCCGGGCGACACCGTCACCGCCGGTGCGGTCCTGGCGACCATCAAGTAGCGACCATCAAGTAGCGACCATCAAGTAGCGTTTGCGAAGCATCCCCGTAGCGAGTTCCTCTCGCGGCGGGGATGCTTGCGTATTGGCTCATCACGCGCGCGGCGCGGCGGCCCCCGTTCCCCCGCTGAGGATTATCCGGGGATGCGCCGCCCCTAAAAATTACCGTTCGGAGGGCCGCCGTCCAGATAGTGACGGGGCCTGCGCCAACTTTTCTGAACGGTTTATAATAATGCATTTTAGGGGAACCTTTCGTTCCGAACCCGCACACCCGGTTCAATTCCTCCGGCCTCACGCCGCGGCACTATCCCCGCCGCCTAGCACGCCGAGAGCAGCGTCACCGACGCCACCGGTTCCCTTTTGTACGCACAGTCAGTCCATCCTCGGGAGCATCTCTCATGAGCACCACCGTATCCGGCACCAGGGTCTCCGCCGCGCCGGTCGAGAACACGACGCCTCGCAGCCGCGTGATTCTCGCATCGCTCATTGGTACCACCATTGAGTTCTACGATTTCTATATCTACGCCACCGCCGCCGTGGCCGTCTTCCCCGTGCTGTTCTTCCCCGCGAAGGACGCCACGACCGAGCTGCTGGCCTCCTTCGCAACCTTCGGTGTCGCCTTCGTCGCGCGTCCCCTCGGTTCCATTATTTTTGGCCACTTCGGCGACAAGATTGGTCGTAAGGCAACCCTCGTCGGTGCACTGCTCACCATGGGTATAGCGACCTTCATCATCGGCCTGCTGCCCACCTACCACCAGATTGGCCTCTGGGCACCGACCATGCTGACCATCATGCGCTTCTGCCAGGGCCTGGGCCTGGGCGGCGAATGGTCCGGCGCGGCTCTGCTCGCCAGCGAGTACGCGAAGGAGGGTAAGCGCGCCCGCGCCGCCATGTGGCCTCAGCTGGGTGCACCCATCGGCTTCGTTCTCGCCAACGGCTTCATGCTGATTCTGACCAGCTTCATCGCTTTTAACTCCACCACCGACGCGAAGAACCTCGAGCACCCCTTCCTCGTCTGGGGTTGGCGTATCCCGTTCCTGCTCTCCATCGTGATGGTCGCCGTCGGCCTCTACGTGCGTTTCCGCCTGGAGGAGACCCCCGTCTTCGCCAAGGCTGCCGCCAACAATGAGAAGGTTAAGACCCCGCTCGTCGAGGCGTTCAAGGTTGCCTGGTGGCCCATGATTCAGGGTACCTTCATCATGGTTGCTTGCTACGTGCTGTTCTACCTGATGACCGCGTGGGTTCTCTCCTACGGTATCGCCAAGGCAGAGAAGGGTGGCCTGGCCATTCCGTACCACGAGTTCCTCATCATTCAGCTGGTCTCGATTATCGGCTTCGCCATCTTCATCCCGATCTCGGGTTGGCTGGCTGATAAGTACGGCCGCCGCACCCAGCAGCTGTGGACCACCATCGCCATGGCAGTCTTCGGCCTGTGCTTCGGCCCGCTCATCTCCCCCGCCGTCGTCGGTACCGGTGCGAACGTGGACACCGTCGCCGTGACTGTCTTCATCTTCATCGGCATGTGCCTGATGGGTCTGTCCTTCGGTTCCATGTCCGCATACCTGCCGGAGCTGTACCCCACCAACGTGCGCTACACCGCCAGCGGTATCGCCTACAACGTGGCTTCCATCCTCGGTGCGGCTCTGACCCCGTTCGTGGCGGTTTGGCTGAACTCCTCCTTCGGCGTGGCCGCCGTGGGTGGCTACCTGGCCTTCGCCTCGATTCTGAGCGTCGTCTTCATCCTGCTCACTCACGAAACCCGTGACGTGGACATGAACGCCGTCGGCTCCAAGAAGTAAAGTTCTACAAGGTAGCCGAAAGCAACAAGCGGTGGGGGCCGCCTTCCATATCTCATGGAAGGCGGCCCCCACCGCTTTTGTGTCTGTTCCCGGATGCGGTTAGAACTTACCGCGGGTATGCAGCTTGCGCGCCGCCTCGGCAATCGAGCCGGACAGCGAGGGGTACACCGTGAAGGTCTCGGCCAAATCGTCCACCGTGAGCTTCTTCTCCACGGCCAGGGCGATCGGGTAAATCAGCTCGGAGGCGCGCTGGCCCACGACCACGCCGCCGATGACGGTACCCGAGTGGCGGCGGGCGAAAACCTTCACGAAGCCGTCACGCATTGCCATCATCTTGGCGCGGGGGTTGGTGCTCAGCTGCAGGGTCACGGCCTCGCCGCGGTAGGAGCCCTCGTGCAGGTCGTTCTCGCTGATGCCGACGGTCGCAATTTCGGGCGAGGTGAAGATGTTCGCCGCGACCTTGTCGGTGCGCAGGGGGCGCACGGCGTCACCCAGGATATGCGCCATCGCGATGCGGCCCTGCATGGCGGCCACGGAGGCCAGCGGGTACACGCCCGTACAGTCGCCGGCCGCGTAGATATTGTTCACGCTCGTGCGGGACACGCCGTCCACCGTAATGTGGCCGCTCGGGGCGTGCTCCACGCCCGCCGCGTCCAGGCCCAAATCTTCGGTGTTGGGAATCGAACCGATAGCCACGAGGCAGTGCGTACCCGAGACCTTGCGGCCGTCCGAGAGGGTCACGATGACACCCGAGCCGTCCTCGGTGCGCTCCACTGCGGAGGCGCGGGAGCGGGGCATGACGCGCACGCCGCGACGCTCGAAGACGTCTTCCAGCACGCGGGCGGCGTCCTCGTCCTCGCCGGGAAGCACGCGGTCGCGGGAGGATACCAGGGTCACCTTCGATCCCAGACCGTTATAGGCCGAGGCGAACTCGGCGCCGGTCACGCCCGAACCGATCACGATGAGCTCCTCGGGCACCTCGCTGAGGTTGTACAGCTGGGTCCAGGTGAGGATGCGCTCGCCGTCGGGCATGCCCGTGGGCATCTCGCGCGGATGCGTGCCCACCGAAAGCAGCACGAAGTCGGCGTGTAGCGGGTAGACGAGGCCGGCCTCGTCGGTCACCTGCACCGTGTGGCGGTCCAGGAGCTTGCCGGTGCCGTGAATAATCTTCACGCCAGCCGAGGCCAGGGCGCGCTTGATGTCTGCAGACTGCTGCTGGGCCAGGTCGCGCACTCGGCGGTTCACGCGGTCCATGTCTACCCGAAGCTGCGGGGCCTTGCCCTTGGTATTCTCAATGCCCAGGCTTCCGGCTTCGGAAAAGCGGGTCATCATATCCGCCGTGGCGATAAGCGTCTTGGAGGGCACGACGTCCGTTAGCACGGCCGAGCCGCCGATGGCCTTGCGCTCGATAAGCGTCACGTCTGCCTGCGAGGATGCGGCCGCCATCGCGGCCTCGTAGCCGCCGGGTCCGCCGCCAATAATTACAATGCGCTGGGATGCGTAGTTCACCGTTGAAGTCATGCCTTAATTGTGAGCTATGCCGCCTGTGCAGGGCAAACGCACTCGCCGTGCAGATGTGCCATATTATGACACTCCGCACGGCAAGCTTCATCCACGGCGTGCTTCCCCCGAGGGCGCGGGTGGTGCGGGCCGGGTGCTCCCCCGGCCCGCTATTCCCCTACCTCGCTATTGCTCAGCCCTGTTACTCTTCGAGGGCCTGCGGCTTCTCCGCGTAAATCGAGTTGATGAACTTCTCGGCCCACTCCAGCATGGGGCGGTCCACCAGCTCCTTGCCGCCAACCGGCATGGTCTTCGGGCGGGGAACCAGGGTCAGCCAGGTGTCCATGCCCTTCGGCTGGGCGTGCGTGGAGCCGGGGTATACGCGCTTCAGGCGCATCTGGCGTGACTCCGGCAGGGGCTGGGCGCTCACCACGCGCACCTTCGGCCCCAGCACCACCATCTCGTGAATACCGGCGGCGCGGGCGTGCATCCTGAGCGTGGCCACGGCCAGCAGGTTCTCCACGGCCTCGGGCAGCTCACCGTAACGGTCGGCCAGCTCCTCACGAGCCTCCGCAATCTTCTCTTCGGTGTCGGCCGCCGCGATCTGGCGGTAGGCCTGCAGACGCAGGCGCTCCGAGTCAATGTAGGTGTGCGGGATATGCGCGTTGACGGGCAGGTCGATCTTCGTCTCGACCTCGCGCTCCTCCTTCTCGCCGCGGTAGTTCGCCACGGCCTCACCCACCAGGCGCAGGTACAGGTCAAAGCCCACGCCCGCGATGTGACCGGACTGCTCGCCGCCGAGCAGGTTGCCGGCACCGCGAATCTCCAGGTCCTTCATGGCCAGCTGCAGGCCCGCGCCGAGCTCGTTGTGGGTCGCCACGGCCTTCAGACGCTCGTGGGCAATCTCGCCGAGGGTCTTGTCCACCGGGTACAGGAAGTACGCGTAGGCGCGCTCGCGTCCACGACCCACGCGTCCGCGCAGCTGGTGCAGCTGGCTCAGACCGTAGTTCTGGGCGTTGTCCACGATGAGCGTGTTCGCGTTCGAGATGTCCAGGCCGGTCTCCACGATGGTCGTGCACACCAGCACATCGAAGCGGCGCTCCCAGAAGTCCACGATAATCTGCTCCAGGCGCGACTCGCTCATGCGGCCGTGTGCGGTGGCGATGCGCGCCTCCGGCACGAGCTTACCGATTTCGGCGGCCACGTTGTCGATATCGGCCACGCGGTTGTGCACGAAGAACACCTGGCCCTCGCGCATGAGCTCGCGGCGAATCGCGGCGGTAATCTGGCTGTCGGTGCGCGGGCCGACGAAGGTGAGCACGGGGTGCCGTTCCTCGGGGGCGGTGGCCAGCGTCGAGGTTTCGCGAATACCGGTCAGCGACATTTCGAGGGTGCGCGGGATCGGGGTTGCGCTCATGGCCAGCACGTCCACATTGGTGCGCATCTGCTTGAGCTTTTCCTTGTGCTCCACGCCGAAGCGCTGCTCCTCGTCAATGATGACCAGGCCCAAATCCTTGAACACGATACTCTCCGAGAGAATGCGGTGGGTACCGATCACCACGTCCACCGCGCCGGAGGCGATTTCCTCGGTAATCTGGCGGGTTTCTTTCGCCTTCTGGAAGCGGGAGAGCACACGAATCTTCACGGGGAAGCCCGAGAAACGCTCGGTGAAGGTTTCGTAGTGCTGCTGGGCGAGCAGGGTCGTGGGCACGAGCACGGCAACCTGCTTGCCGTCCTGCACGGCCTTGAATGCGGCACGCACGGCGACCTCGGTTTTGCCGAACCCCACGTCGCCCGAGATGAGGCGGTCCATGGGGATTTCTTTCTCCATGTCCTCCTTCACCTCGTGGATGGCGGTGAGCTGGTCGGGGGTCTCGTTGTAGGGGAAGGACTCTTCGAGTTCGCGCTGCCAGGGGGTGTCGGGCGCGAAGGCGTGGCCTCGCGAGGCCTGGCGCGCCGAGTAGAGTTTCACCAGGTCGGCGGCGATTTCCTTGACGGCCTTGCGAGCGCGGGACTTGGTCTTGACCCAGTCGCTGCCGCCCATCTTCGACAGGGAGGGGTTCTCCCCGCCCACGTAGTTGGAGATGAGGTCCAGTTGGTCCGAGGGCACGAAGAGTCGGTCGGGTGCACCGCCGCGCTTGGAGGGGGCGTACTCGATGACCAGGTATTCCTTCATAGGCTGCACCCCGTTGACGGGTGCGGCGCCGGCCACCGGGCGGGAGGTCATCTCGACGAAGCGGCCGATGCCGTGCCGCTCGTGCACCACGTAGTCGCCGGGGTTCAGCGCGAGCGGGTCGACGGCGTTGCGGCGGCGGCGCGTCTTAAACTTCTGACCCGATGCGGAGCGCGGCGCGTAGGTGCCGCGGCGGCCGAGCAGTTCGGCCTCGGTGAAGACGGCGAGCTTGGCGTCCTCGAACAGGAAGCCCGCGGATGCGGGTGCCTCGCACACCTCGACGATGCCGTGCTCGAGGTCCCCGGCGGGGTCCTCCTCGAGGCTTACTCGGCGTGCGGCGGGCACGGAGGCGGCCCCCTCCTCCCCGGAGTGGAGCAGAGCGATGAGCCGGTCGGTCGAGCCGCGGCCGTTGGTGAGGGCGAGGACGGTCCACTGCTGCTGGATGAGGTCGCCGAGGCTTTCGAGCATCCGGTGCACGGAGCCGTTGAATGCGGTGGCGGGCCGGGCGGTTAGGGTGTAGGTGTCGATGCCCTCCTCGATGGCGTCGGCCAGGGCCCCGTTCTGCAGGTTTTCGACGGATTCGATGGCCTCGGCGGCGTCTTCGAGCAGGCTGTCGTCGGTGGTGAGCTCGGTGATGTCCCACCAGCTCAGGTGTGCGGCGAGGGCCTCGGCGCGGGTGCTGTCGATGGTGCGGAATCCGCTGTCGCTCAGGCGCAGCTGGCCCAGGTCGATGGGCGAGACCGCGTCAGCCTCGGCGGCGGTGTCCCAGGCGGCGGCGAGGAATTCCTCGTTGGTGGCGACGAGGTCTTCGGCGCGGGCGCGCACTCGCTCGGGTTCGACGCTGACCACCAGGGATCCGGCGGGTAGTAGCGCGGTGAGGGTGGTCATGGAGTCGACGAGCAGGGGCGTGAGCGATTCCATGCCCTCAACGTAGATGCCGCCGGCAATCTTTTCGAGCATGGATGCGGCGGCCGGGTAGTCGGCCTTCAGGCGCGCGGCGCGGCTCATAACCTCGGGGGTGATGAGTAGCTCGCGGCAGGGCAGCAGGGTAAGTTCGGTGAGCTCTCCTCCCCCGCTGAGGGTGCGCTGGTCGGCCACGGAGAAGTGGCGCATCTCGTCGAGCTCGTCACCGAAGAATTCGAGGCGCACGGGGGTGGTGGCGGTGGGCGGGAAGACGTCGATGATGCCGCCGCGCACCGCGTACTCGCCGCGCTTGGCGACCAGATCCACGCGGGAGTAGGCGGCGTCGTTCAGGCCGCGCACCACGTCCTTGAAGGGGTATTCCTCGCCGCGGACCAGGTGCACGGGTTCGAGCTTTTCGATGCCGGAGACGATGGGCTGGATGACGGCGCGCACGGGGGCGACCACGATGCGGGGGCGGCTCGCGGCGGGCCCGGTGATGGCTCGTAGCACCTGCAGGCGGCGGCCGATGGTGTCGGATCGGGGCGAGAGGCGCTCGTGCGGCAGGGTTTCCCAGGCCGGCATCATGGCAATGTCTTCTGCGGGCAGGTAGGAGCGCAGGGCGTGGGCCAGGTCTTCGGCCTGGCGGTCGGTGGGGGCAATGACGAGGCTGAGCGCCTCCGGGGTGCCTTCGCGCACCGCGGTGGAGAGGTCGGCCAGCAGGGCCGCGTGGGTTCCGGCGACGGCCCCGATGAGGGTGCGGGCGCTACGCTCGGCGGCGGGTACGGCGGCCGCGGCGCGGATGGCAGCCCAGCGTTCCTGCCGGTTGAGCAGCTTCAGGAGGGGGTACAGCGGTGCGGCGGGGCTCTTCTGTGTCGCGCGGGTGGGGCTCAAGGCTTCTCCTGAATCATGGTGTGTACGGTGCGAGCTGAGTGAGTGGGACGAGTCGAACGGGAGGTATTCCCGCTCTTCCCGCCGCTCGTGTGAACAGCTTTTTTATTCTAAAGCGGCTCCACCCTGCGCGGGTATTTCGCTTTCTTCGTTTCGCAGGGCGGCGAATATTTCTTAAATATTCTGCGTGCCAGTTTCTTATATTTCGAGGGTGCCCGGTCTGCGTGATTTTTGAAGTCTTTCTCTCTCCTCAACATTTAGGGCACAAATCACATTTTTCCGGTATGCGCGCAGAGCCTCCGGGCCCCGAATTCTCAGCTTCATCCTGTACGCTAGTCAATACACCGACGAGAGCACTCTCACGCATTCTTCCGAAACGAAGTGTTTTAAAGAATTACCACCTTTTATATGCATTTCGTGATGCGCTGTGCTTCTTTGAGGTCTCAATATCACCGTTTCTTTCGATGTTTCTTCCGGAACGTCGCATCAGAAAGACACATATGACAACCACATACACACAGCGTCCCGACGCCGCGCCCCGCAAGCGGGCGGCGAAAAAGTGGGCCGCATTCGCACTCGCTATGGGTACCGCGTTTGCCGCGGCACCTTTGATTCCCTCTACGCCCGCCTCCGCCGCGATCGGAACCCACGATGGCTCCAGCAGCGATAAGGCGGCTGCTTCATGTTACGAGGTCAAGCAGGTCAACCCCTCGGCCTCTTCTGGCACCTACTGGCTGTACACCCCGGCCATGAGCGGTCCCGCGCAGTTCTACTGCGATCAGGAGACCGACGGCGGCGGCTGGGTCATGGTTGGCCGCGGCCGAGAGGGCTGGACCGAGTCCTACAACGGCACGGGCGACCCGAACCAGCTGCACCAGAACCCGACCGGACCGGCCGCGTTCACCCCGGTCCAGCTCTCGGGCACCACCGTGGATGCCCTGCTGAACGGTATTAAGCCGCAGGACCTCCCCGACGGCATGCGCCTGCACCGTGCGCACAACGCGAAGGGCACCCAGTGGCAGGACGTGTACGTTCAGCGCCCCCAGACGGATCAGTGGACCTGGGCCATGAGCTACGCCCAGCGCTGGGGTACCGTGCGCTTCTCGGGCGCGGGTATTAACCGCACCGCCCACATGGGTCTTTTCGCCTCGCAGATGGCGCCGGGCATCACGACCAGCTCCGTGAAGTTCTTCGCGAACCCGAACCAGGGTTACCAGATTGGTTTTGCGTACGGTGCGCTGGTGAACTTCGGTAGCGAAAACCCGGATTCGTACATCTACCAGAAGCGCGGTTCGGCCGGTTACTCCATCCCCTTCACCCAGGTGTTCTTGCGCCCGAAGCTGACGCAGAACGACCTGCATTTCTCCTCGATCGGTTCGGGTTCCGCGGCAAGCAACCGTCGCGCCCTGCCCAATAGCTACACGATGCCCGTGCGTTGGCGTACGAGCGAGCAGACCGGTACCGGCAAGAAGAACGAGATGAACACCTACGTTCAGGCCATCACCCAGGTGGGCGATACGGTCTTCACCGGCGGCGACTTCAAGTACGTCGAGTCGGCCGGTGGCGAGCGCGTGAACCAGTCCTTCCTGGCCGGTTACAACGTGGATTCGGGCGAGCTGGTTCGTTCCTTCCGCCCGACCTTCAACGGTCAGATTAAGGCGCTTGAGGCCCTGCCGAATAACCGCCTGGCGGTTGGTGGCGAGTTCACCGAGGTCAACGGTGAGAAGGTCAACCACTTCGTGATTCTGGATGCGACCACAGGCCAGATTGACCGTACCTGGGATATTCAGGTGCAGCGCCGTAACGGCGATGCGGCTCAGGTGAAGACCCTGCTGGTGCAGGACGGTTACCTCTACATCGGCGGTAACTTCACCCACGTGAAGGGCAATACTTCTAAGGCGTACGCGTACGCACGCGGTGCGGCCCGCATCAAGCTCTCCAACGGTGCGGCGGACTGGAATTGGCGCCCGAACTTCAACGGCACGGTCAATGGCATTACCGCCGCTTCCGATAATTCGACGGTTCACGCCGCCGGTTACTTTACCGAGCTGAACAATCAGCGCGCTTTCCGTCTGGCCGCGCTGAAGGGCTCCGACGCTTCGAACATTAAGTGGGAGTGGGAACCTTCGCTGAAGCTGAACATTACTGACCGCATTGTGTACGCGTTCCAGTTCGATGTTCAGGATGCCGGCTCGACCGTGTGGACCGGCGGTGCCGACCACCTGATCGCTAACTACTCGAAGAACGGTTACGGCCGTATTTCTTCGTCCATCTCTAAGTACGGTGGCGACTGGCAGGACCTGCACCTGAGCGGTAACACGATTTACGGTGCTTGCCACTGCGGCGACGTTCTCTTCGAGGGCTCGACCGGCTACCACACGTACTGGAAGGAATCGAAGGCCGTTCACCGCATGCGTCTGGTGGCCGCTTTCGATAAGGACAGCGGCGAGGTCATCGGCGAGTTCAGCCCGGTGCTCAAGGGCGCCAGCGGCTACGGCGTGTGGGAGTCCTTCGTGGATTCGCGCGGCAACCTGTGGGTGGGCGGCGACATTAACCGCTCGCTGGGTGCTAACGGTGAGCAGCGTACCGTGGGCTTCGCCCGCTTCGCGGCTCGCGACGTGACTCCCCCGGCTACTCCCTCGAACCTTTCGGCCCGTCGAGATGGTTCGACCGATAAGCTCTCGTGGTCCGGCGTTCGTGAGGGCGGCGTGCGCTACCAGGTGTTGCGCGATGACCGCGTGATTGCCACGGTGAGCGGCACCAGCTACGAGGTGGAGCACACCGACGGCGCCCGCTACTACGTGCGCGCAATCGATGGTTCCGAGAATTACTCGGCCTCTACGGGTGCGGTTCAGGCCTAGCACCCCCGTCGCGGGCTGAATGAGCCCGCGTCTTTCCCGGCTGTCGCCTGCGAGAGGTTCCCCGCGGAACTCTCGCAGGCGGCGGCGCACCCGGGGTATCGCTACCCCCCTGGTTTTGGTTCTTTCCGAGCTTGACGCGGCCCGCAGGGTTCGCATCGGCGGTCAGATCCGTTCCGCATCTTCTTGGCGGCCGATCCGGCGACGTCAGGTGATGCGGTTGAACGCGTTCAGGGGCAGCCGGCGGGTCACCCGCCGACAGGTTCTGAACGTATTCATTCAATTTCCGATAACTACACTCACTGATTCCGATGGTGGACACGCTGTTAGCTCGGGTTGAGCGGCTTTCTTTAAGGCGCTCGCAGCACCGATGCGCAAGAGAGCCGAGCATGAGAAACGCGCCCGCTACCGGTTGAGGTCTCTGAGGAGAGACAATGAATTTTCTTCCGTTGATGCGTCGGGGGCGTTCTCGTTCCCTGACCTCCGGCGGCGACGCCGTTCCCCCCAGTTCTGACGTAGCGTCCCGTTCGAGGTCCCGGGCTTGGGGCGCCGCGGTGGCTTCCGCCGCGATGGTGGTTGCTTCGCTGGGCCCGATTGCTTCGGGTGCGCAGGCCGCCGATGCCGGCTACTATGATGGTTCCTCGAGCGAGCGAGCCGCGGCCAGCTGCTGGGAGGTTAAGCAGAACAAGTCGAACGCCAAGAGCGGCGCATACTGGCTGTACACCCCGCAGATGAGTGCCCCGGAGCAGTTCTACTGCGATCAGGAGACCGACGGCGGCGGCTGGGTCATGATTGGTCGAGGCCGTGAGAGCTGGACCGAGAACTACAACGGTCGCGGCGATGCCAAGCAGCTGTACCAGAACCCCACCGGTTTTGACGCGGTGCAGTTGCCGGGTCAGACGGTGAACGCGCTGCTGAACGGTACCCGTCCGCAGGATCTGCCCGACGGCGTGCGCTTCCACCGCGCCATGAACGTGAACGGTACCGCGTGGCAGGATTTCAAGGCGACGCGTGCCGCAAGCACCGAGTGGTCCTGGACCTTCCGCGCGACGATGTACTGGTCGAACATTTCGATTACCCATCCGCGACAGTACCGTGGCTACAACTACTACAGTCAGGATAAGACTGAGGGCAATATCTTCCGTTACGGCTATTCGGACGATTACCGTTCCCTGTACTTCGCGGAGAAGCCCTCGCAGGGTTACAAGCTGGGCTTTACCTACGGCCCGAACGCTAGGATTACGGGTTGGTTCCAGAATTACCTGCTGAACAGGACTTCTTCGTATATCTACCGTCCGGCGAACGACCATTCCACGCCCCTGGTCTTTACCCAGATTTTCCTGCGCCCGAAGCTGACGCAGAACGATCTGGCGGCTAAGGGTCTGCACGACTACGGCCAGCAGGGTGCCGAGGCAAGCAACCGCCGCGCACTACCCAATAGCTACTCCGAGAAGTGGAAGTGGCGTACGAGTAAGACGACCGGTACCGGCAAGAACGGTGAGATGAACACCCAGGTGGAGGCCATTACCGAGGTGGGCGGCGCGGTCTTCACCGGCGGCGACTTTGCCTACGTCGAATCGGCTAGCGGCGAGAAGGTCGACCAGGCTTTCCTCGCGGCTTACGAGGTGGGTACCGGCGAGTTGCGCCGTTCCTTCCGCCCGAGCATCAACGGTCAGGTGAAGTCGGTTGAGGCGCTTCCGAACGGCCTGTTGGCTGTGGGCGGCACCTTCGACACGGTGAACGGTGAGAACCACAACGGCTTCGTGCTGCTGGATCCGAAGACCGGTCAGGTGGCGAAGCAGTGGGATATTCACGTTCAGAGCCGCATCTCTTCCCTGCCGGTGCAGGTGAAGACCCTGCACGTCCGCGACGGGTACCTGTACCTCGGTGGCTCCTTCACGCACCTGAAGGGTAACACCTCCCCCACGTACGCCTACTCCAGGAACCTGGCCCGCATCAAACTGAGCAACGGCGAGGTGGACTGGAACTGGCGTCCGGTCTTCAACGGCACGGTGAACGGTGTGAACGCTTCCGAGGGCAACAGCCACGTGTACGTGGCCGGCTATTTTACGCAGCTTAACGGCGGTGAGGCTTTCCGCATCGCCAACATCACCAATCCCCGCCAGAGCGGCGGCGACTGGACCCACGAGCCCTCGTACGTTCCTTCCAGCGCCCAGACCTGGGATCTGAAGAACGAGCGTAGGATGTGGGGCTTCCAGTTCGACGTTCAGGACGCCGGCTCCTCCGTCTGGCTGGGCGGTACCGAGCACATGATTAGCCGCTACGATAAGTCGAGCATGCAGCGTACCTACAGCGCGATTACTCGCGAGGGTGGCGACTTCCAGGATCTGCACCTGAGCGGTAAGACTATCTACGGTGCCTGCCACTGCGGTGACTTCATCTACCAGGGCGCAACCAAGATTGATGCGGAGTGGAAGAACGCCACGGATGCCCAGACGATTCGTCTGGTCGCGGCCTTCGATAAGGACACCGGCCAGGTGCTGCCGGAGTGGGCCCCGATTATGAACGGCGCGCACGGCTACGGCGTGTGGGAGTCCTTCGTGGATTCGACCGGTACCCTGTGGGTCGGCGGCGACATCAGCAAGTCTCTGGGTGCTAACGGCGTGCAGGAAACCGTGGGCTTCGCTCGCTACGCTGCTCGCGACGTGACTCCCCCGGAGACCCCGCAGAACCTGCAGGTGAAGCATAACGGTGCGAAGGATCAGCTGAGCTGGTCCGCCGTGCCGGAGAAGCGAGTGACCTACCAGGTGTTGCGCGATGACCGTCCGATTGCGACGGTGACGGACACGCACTACTCGGTTGATCATCGCGATGGCGCCAAGTATTACGTGCGTGCGGTGGATACCTCGGGCAATTATTCCGCGAGTACCCAGGCCGTGCGGGCAGCATAACCCCTTTTCAGAGCGGATATCGAGTAATATAACGTTTAATTCAACGTGATATTCGCCCTAATGCCCCGGGTTAGTTATACAACTCACCCGGGGCATTTTGCACATAGTGTATGCATTTCCCTCGGATGCATCATAGTTTTCTCACCTAAAGATATACATTTCCTTCATATGCAGGTTTATGCCCAGCAATACCTGTTCTTTATTCTCAAATGTTATGAAAATGCAATCTTTAAAGTCCGGGTATTTTCCCAGCTTGGCGTGATAGCCTTTAGGGGCCGATCCTTCGGGCGCGGTATTATCCTTCCGGAATATTGACCGTCTCACTCCAACCACCTAAGAGGCTTCCCATGTCCAACCTTTTCTCTGCGGGTTCTTCAAAAGCCCGTCGCCTCGGCGCTCTGAGCACCCTCGCGGTGTCTGCGCTTCTGCTCAGCGCCTGCGCTTCCGAGAACTCCACCGCGCAGAGCTCTTCGTCGGCCACGCCCTCGGCGAGCGCTTCCACCAGCGCCTCCGCAGCTTCGTCTTCCTCGGCTACCGACGCGCAGGCTTCGGCCTCGTCCAGCCGCATCCCCGATCAGGGTTCCTCGGAGGCTAACCCCTCCGCAAGCACTGAGGCCACCTCCTCTGACGGCCAGAAGCTGGAGGAGATTTACACCGGCTCTGAAGACATGAAGAAGGCCTCTCCGGTGCCCACCGATAATGCCGAGGTCAAGAAGACCACCGAGCTCGTAAACTCCTACGAGGACATCCTCTCCAAGGTTAAGCCGGCTCCCTCCGCCGCGGCTTCGCAGGAGGCAACTAGCGAGCCCACCAGCGATGAAGACGCTCAGGCGCAGAACACGGAGAAGGCTCGCGCGGTCCTCGATGAGGACACGATTCGTGCCATCGAAAACATTGCCGTGGATTCCGCCGCCTCCGAGTTTGCGGTGCAGGCCTCCGAATACGCTTTGGCCGGTTGGCACTATGAGGGTTCCTCCACCGTGGTGGGCACGCCCCGCATGGCCGATACCGAGTACAAGGGTCAGCCCGCACGCCTGCTGGAAGTGTGCATGGACTCTTCCTCGGTCAAGATTTACGATGAGAACAATCAGCCCGTCAAGGATGATAGTTCTCCCAAGCGTTCACTCAATATCTATACCCTCGTTCAGGTTAACGGTCAGTGGAAGATTGCAACCCACGATTTCCCGAATAACCCTGATTGCTAGGGACTAATTGAGGTGCCGGTCTGCGCGGTTTTAGCTCAGGCCGGTCTCACCCACAACGCATTAATGATGCTGCGTTTTCGTACAATTTTTGGCATTCACCTGGAGATATTATGAAAGCCCTTTTTGGGATAGCGGGGTCCGGTTTTTCTCGTTCCGCAATAACTCGTTCGACTCTGTGCCTCAGCATTGCAACCGCGCTGGCAATGCCCGCCGCTCTTCCCACACTGACACCGGGTGCCGCGGTCGAGAAGACCGCCGAGCAGACGAACGTTCAGAAAAATTCGTCCTTCTACAACGGCACCACCTCCGAGCGTGCCGCTGCCAGCTGTTGGGAGGCTAAGCAGGCCAACCCCGAGGCAAAGAGCGGCGCCTACTGGCTGTACACCCCGGCCATGAGCGCACCGACCCAGTTCTACTGCGATCAGGAGACCGACGGTGGCGGCTGGGTCAAGATTGCTGAGGGCCGCGACGGCTGGACCGAAGGCTACGAGGGTCAGGGCGACCCGGCTCAGCTGTATAGCTCCGCGGCGCCCGCATCCTCCGGCCTGACGCTCAACCAGGATCAGGTTCGTCCCTACTCTTCGCTGCCCGCGGCCACGACCCCGGTGCAGCTTTCGGGCACCACCATTAGCGAGCTGCTCAACGGCACCTCTCCGCAGGATCTCACCGATGGTTACCGCTTCCGCCGCGTGCTGAACACCTCCGGCACCAAGTGGCAGGAGGTAACCGTGCAGCGCCGTCAGACCTCCGAGTGGACCTGGGCCCTGCGTGCCGACGCTATCTGGTCCAACGCCGTGGTCCAGAACCCCGACGAGTTCTCCGCGTATAACGAGAACGGTCGCCGCGATTGGGCCGACGGCACCTGGCAGGATCACCTGTTGCGCGGACAGGATAACGGTTTCAAGGCTCTGCTCTTTGAGGAGATGCCCAAGCAGGATTACCGCATTGGCTTCCGCTACGGTAAGAATTCCCCCATCTCTCAGGACGGTTCCGAACCCTCCATGAGCGATTCGCGCAACTCCTACATCTACACCAAAGAGGGTACGACCCAGAGCGCTTTGGGCTACACCCAGATGTTCCTGCGCCCCAAGCTGACCCAGAGCGACCTGAAGCTGACCCAAATTGGCGTGAAGGGTACCGAGGCCAGCCAGCGTCGTAAGCTGCCCAATAGCCGTTCGGCTACCTGGCGCTGGCGCACGAGTTCCGCGACTTCCAGCGGCAAGACCGACGAGATGCACACCTACGTTGAGGCCATCACCGAGGTCAAGCACGACGAGAACTCCTCCACCGTGTTCATCGGCGGTGATTTCAAGTACCTGGAGTCTTCCAGGGGCGAGGTCGTGAACCAGTCCAACATCGCGGGCTTCGATCCGAAGACCGGCGAGCTGCGCCGTGACTTCCACCTGACGCTCAACGGCCAGGTCAAGGCGGTTGAGGCCCTGCCGAATAACCGTCTGGCAATCGGCGGCTACTTCACCACGGTAAACGGCCGCCCCTTCTCGGGTTTCGTGGTCGTGGACGCCTCCACCGGTGAGGTTGCCCCCGAGTGGGAAAACGTGAGCATCTCCAACCGCATTAAGGGCAATGAGCTCGTGGTGAAGACCATTCACCGCCAAGGCGACTACGTGTACATCGGTGGCTCCTTCACCCACGTCAAGGAGAGCGATAACTCGGGCGTCGCATACTCCCGCAATATCGCGCGCTTTAAGTTGGGCGCCCCCTCCAATGGTGTGCCCGGTATCGTGAGCATCGACCGCGACTGGCGCCAGGTGTTTAACGGCACAGTGAACGGTATCAGCGCCTCCGAGGATAACTCGCACGTGTACGTGGCCGGTTACTTTACCTGGCTGAACGGCGCCCTGGCGTACCGCGTGGCAGATATTACCGAGAACCTCCAGAAGGGCGGTAACTGGGCTTACCAGAACTCCGAGATTCCCGCCGGTGCGAACGTGAACGACCTGCTGCACGAAACGAAGGTCTGGGGCTTCCAGTTCGACGTTCAAGACGCCGGATCCGGAGTCTGGGTTGGCGGTACGGAGCACCTCATCTCTCGCTACGACAAGAGCGATATGCGTCCTACCTACACCGCGATTACCCTTACAGGTGGCGACTTCCAGGATCTGCACCTGGATAAGGAGCGTAACACCCTCTACGGTGCTTGCCACTGCGGCGATTTCCTGTATCAGAATTCGCACACCAAGCGTGCGCCGCTCACCGAGTCCACCGTGATTCATTCGGTGAAGCTTGTGGCTGCCTTCGACCCGGAGACCGGTAAGATGCTGCCCGAATTCGCCCCCGCCATTAAGGGCGATCACGGCTTCGGCATCTGGGAGTCCTTCG
Source organism: Rothia mucilaginosa (assembly GCF_001061665.1). Taxonomy (GTDB): domain Bacteria; phylum Actinomycetota; class Actinomycetes; order Actinomycetales; family Micrococcaceae; genus Rothia; species Rothia mucilaginosa_A. The sequence goes on from NZ_JVSP01000006.1 coordinate 158,294, forward strand.
TGGACTCCACCGGCACCCTGTGGGTCGGTGGCGATATTCACCGCACCCTGGGCGTCAACGGTGTCCAGAACACCGTTGGTTTTGCGCGTTTCGAGCAGCGTGACGTGACTCCGCCGGCTACGCCTCAGAACCTGAAGGTGGAGCTCAAGGACGATAAGGACGCTCTGACCTGGGATTCCGTGGCCGATAGCGGCACCGTGCGCTACCAGGTTCTGCGCGACGACCGTCCGATTGCTACCGTCTCGGGCACCTCCTACGAGGTGGAGCACCGCGATGGCGCGCACTACTTTGTGCGTGCCGTGGATGCCTCGAACAACTTCTCGGCTTCGACCGGAGTCCAGATTTCGCCCGTCCGCCCGACCCCCGAGGCCACCCCCTCGGAGAGCCCCATCGAGACTCCCACCGCCAGCCCTTCGGAGAGCCCGGCCGAGAGCCCCACCGCTAAGGCCACCGCCTCGGAGAGCCCCGCGGAGACTCCCACGGCAAGCCCCACGGTTGAGAACCCGAAGACCGAGGAGCCGCAGCCTGACCCGGCGCCCAAGGAGCAGGTTGTCCTGCCCTACGGCTCCACCTGGAATTACGTTGTATCCGATAGGACACCGAACCGCGCGAAGGCGTGGAAGTACAACTTCCACTTCTCTCTCGAGGATCTGGCCACCACCAGCTGGAACAAGGGCCGCGCCCCCATCGGCCTGGGCGCGGGCAACTTCAACACCCGCGTTCCGATTCGTTACAGCCGCGTGTACAACAACATCTACGCCTACACCACGATTAACCTCACCCGCGATCAGGCAAGCCGCGACCTGAAGCTGACCACCTACGCGGACGATGCCGTTGCGGTGGCGGTCAACGGTCAGGAAGTGGGTCGCGCAGGTTTCGGTACCAAGCTGCCCCTCTGGAACACCGCCGTTGCGACGCGCAGCGTGTCTGCCGAGCAGGCCCAGAAGACCCCGGTGACCTTCACGGTTCCGGCTTCTCAGCTGAAGGCGGGTACGAACCTCATCGCCGTTGAGGTGCACGGCGCTCGAGGCGGTTGGTTTACCCGCACGGGTGTCAGCTTCGATCTGCAGGCCATCGTCACCGCGGCCGCGCAGAACCAGGAAAAGCCTGCCGCCCAGAACAATGAGAACGGTGAGCGAGCCGCCACCGCTGAGAATGCTCAGCAGGGCCGTAGCGTCCGCACCGTGCGTGAGGGCGTGGGCACCCACGTTCCTCTTTCCGCACGCCGAGGCTAAGCACTCCGTCTAGCGCGGGGCACATTCTGCGGATTCCGCCATGGGGTTTGATTTTCCGAATGATTTCGGAAAATCAAACCCCATTTGTGCGAATAAAATACTTTTTCGTGTTCGTGAGAGTGAATTATTCTCAAATGATTAGAGGCATCTAATTATTTGAGCCCCAGCGATATACCGGGGGTGTTAGTCGCACTCCAGAACGGGATTCGTACCGCTCAAATAGACCGGCGCATATCCCTCTTCACACAAGGGAAAATACACCAAAGGGCTTAGTCAGTGAGTTTTAAGACATATTGCTAGACACCTATCCCGCGAGAAGGTTTCCGCTTTATCTCGTTGTAAAATATCGATATAGTGGTGTACTGAGAAAAGGAGCTAACCACTCATTTCTTAGGCGAGACTTCCGGACTTTCTCGCGCCCATCCCGAAAGGGAGTAATTCGCTCTCCTTCACTCCTCTCACCGATTCAAAGGAATTGTGCATGTCCACCTCCGAGGCACCTCACACCCCGAATTCAACCCCCTCATCGGGATTTGCCGCCACCTTCTCCAGCACCCTGCGTTCCCTGGAGGCCGCTCAAAAGCCCGGTATTGGCGTGCCCGCCTACACCCGCTGGGTCAACCGTCGCGTCGCCCGCTACTTTGCTGCCGCCGCCGTGGCCCTGGGCATCACTCCCAACGGAGTCACCGCCATCTCCGCCGCCTGCTCCGCAGCCGGTCTTATCGTGCTCATCGTCTGCCCGCCCTCCGTGGGTGTGGGCATCTGCGTAGCCCTGCTCTTCGCGCTCGGTTACGGCCTGGACTCCGCCGACGGCCAGGTAGCCCGCGTGACCGGCGCATCCTCCCCCGCCGGCGAATGGCTCGACCACGTGGTTGACTCGATTCGAGTGCCCTCCGTGCACATGGCCACCCTGCTCTCCTTCTTCCTGTACCCCGCGCACTACTCCTTCAGCGGGTCCCACGCCTTCAACGGCTGGCTCATCGCCATGCCCATGATTTTCACCGCTCTCACCGCGGGCCACTTCATGAGCCAGATTCTTGCCGAGCAGCTGCGCAATAACCGCAAGACCGCCGCTCCCCCGACCGGTGGCCCCCTGCGTTCCTTCGTCAACCTGCACATGGACGCCGGAACCCTCTGCTGGATTTACATCTTCCTCGGCTTTGGTCCGCTCTTCGTGGTCGTGTACGCCCTGCTGCTGCTCGCCAACGCCGCCACGATTCTGGTGTCTATGCGCCGCAAGTACGTCAGCCTGTCCACCCCCGCCGAGTAAGGAGAAAGACCAATGATGCACTTCACCTCTCGCAACCCCGCCGTCTCCGCAGTCATCGCGACCAACGGCAAGCGCCCCGAGCTGCTGCGCGTGGCCGTGCGCTCCATCCTGGACCAGAGCTACCGCGGCTTCGTCGAGGTCATCGTCGTGTTCGACCGCGTTGAGCCCGACCGCCTCGAAGACATCGAGGTCGGCGAAAACCGTGCCCTGAAGATCGTCTCCAACACCCGCACCGGCGGCCTGGCCGGCGGCCGCAACAGCGGCATCCTCGCCTCGACCGGCGCCATGATTGGCTTCTGTGACGATGACGACTACTGGATGCCTTCCAAGCTCACCCAGCAGGTTGCCCTCTGGCGCGAAAACCCCGAGGCCGCGGGTATCTCCTCGGGCATCACCGTGCGCTCCGGCGGCCAGGACATCGTGCGCCTGGCACCCGAGCGCGCAACCTTCGCGGATTTCCTGCGCTCTCGCATCACCGAGATTCACCCCTCCGCCATGCTGTACTCCCGCGAGGATCTGCTCGGTGTCGACGGTGAACCCGCCCGCATCGGCCTGGTCGATGAGGAACTGCCCGCCGCCTACGGCGAGGACTACGACCTGCTGCTGCGCGCGACCCGCACCGGCGATATCCTGAGCGTGCCCGAGCCGCTGATTCTGGTGCTCTGGGATCGTCCCTCCTTCTTCTCGGGCAAGTGGCAGTCCATGGTGGACGGGCTGACCTACATCCTGCGTAAGTTCCCCGAGTTCGAGCAGGATCCCAAGGGCCTTGCCCGCATTGCCGGTCAGGTCGCGTACGCTCAGGCGTCCCTGGGCAACAATAAGGAGGCGCGCGCCTACGCACGCGCCGCGCTGCGCCGCGACCCCAAGCAGCTACGAGCCTGGGCCGCCTACGTGGTCTCCACCGGCATTATTAAGCCCGCGACCCTGCTCGAGCTCGTCCAGAAGACTGGCCGAGGCCTCTAACCCGGATACCGCACAGACATGGTTACTTCATCCGTTCCCTCCTACCCGGGTGCCTCGCCACTCGCGCTGAAGGACTCCTCGACGGGGCTTCCCAGCGCGATTGCGCGCGCCCGGGTGCGGCTGCGTCCCGAGCCGGTCGCGCAGAAGAAGCTGCCGGCTTGGCCGCTCATGACGCTGCTCTACGGCTTCCCCGCGCTGTGGGCGCTGGGCGTCCTGCAGATCGCTCCGATTGTGCTGGCCGCCGTCATGCTCTTTTACCTCATCATCCGAGGTAATGTGCGGGTGCCCGGCCCGATGTGGGTGTGGGCCGCATTTAGCCTGTGGGTCGTGGTTGCGGCGCTCGCACTGACCCGTTCCACCGACATTATCGGCTGGGGTCTGCGCTTCGTGAACATCCTCAGCGCCGGAGTCTACGCCCTCTACTACTACAACGCTCGGTCTTCCATCAGCCTCAACAAGCTGCTGGGCGGCCTGGCGACCCTATGGGGCACGCTCATTGTGCTCGGTTACGGCGGCGTGTTCTTCCCCGACTTCCGTCTGCGCACCCCCATGAGCTTCATCATGCCCTCGGGCTTCATGCAGAACCCGCTCGTGCGCGACTACATGCTGCCTCCCCTGGCGGAGGTGCAGCGCCCCTGGGGTGCCCCCGAAGCGTATGTGCGCCCCTCCGCGCCTTTCCCCTACGCCAATAGTTGGGGTCTGGCCTACACGCTACTCACCCCGGTGATGCTCGCTTGCCTGTTGCGTCTGCGCTCCATCTGGACGCGTATCGCGCTGCTCATCGCGATGGCCCTCTCCACGGTCCCCGCGATTGCTACCAGTAACCGAGGCATGTTCATTGGCCTGGGCATCAGCGCCGCCTACGTGCTGCTACGTCAGTTCCTGGCCGCCAATTGGCGCGCCGTGGGTATCGGTGTTGCGGCGATTATGGCTGTGGTGGTGGCTCTCTTCGCCTCCGGTACTGTGGACCACATTCTGGGTCGACAGGATTACTCCGATTCGACGGGTGGACGTGCTGCCCTATACCGGGCCACGTGGAAGGCTACGCTCGAGTCCCCCATCATCGGTTATGGAACCCCTCGCATGGAGCCGAGCATCGGCGTGTCGATGGGTACCCAGGGCTACCTGTGGACCCTCATGTTCTGCTTCGGTTTTGTGGGTCTGGCGCTGTTCCTGCTCTTCATCTTGAGCACGGTGGTGGCGGGGGCGCGAGTGAAGACCGCAGCGGGGTACTGGCTGCACAGTCTGCCGGTGGCTAGTTGCGTCGTCTTCATCTTCTACAGCTTCGATATCGCGCAGTTGAGTATCCTGCTGCTCGCCTCGATGGCTTGCCTCCGCTCGATTCGGGAGGGTGAGGGCCTGTGACGAATCCCGCTGAGATAACCTCGGGAGGCGGGCACCCCCGCCGCCGGGCCCGCCTGCGTGAGGAGGCGGAAACCCAGGCCGAGGAGGTCGCGCTAGCCGAAGAGTACGGGTACGATTTCGCCCCCACCGTGGACGATATCCGTTCGGGTCGTTTCCCGGCCACTACGGCCCTGTCGATTGTGCCTCCCGCTCAGGGCTTCGCGCCTGCCGGGGACGATTCGGTTCTCCTCGGGTCCTCCCCCGCCGTTGCTTCGGCCGCATCCGCAGATGCGCGCCCGGGTGGTGCACATCGCGGCGGGCCTCGCCGCATGGTGCAGGAGGGCACCACAAGCGAGGCTACCCCCGCGAGCGCGGTTCAGACGGCAAAGCCGGCACAGGGCAAGAAGCAGCCCAGCCTCGCCAAGAGCGGTTCGCTAGCTTCGCTGTGCGTAATCTACGGTGCCGGCATCGCGTTCGTGACCACGATGGTGGTTTCCAACGGTATTGGCGCGGCGGGTTCGGGCGAGTTTTTCCGTCTTATGGCTCTCTTCGCCATCGCGATTTCGCTCGTGACCTTCGGTGCGGATACCGGTCTGGTGCGCACCATCTCGGCGCAGCGTGCCCTGGGGCGCTACGGGCTGCTCCCGCAGCTCATCCGCTACGGCCTCGTGCCCTCGCTGGTGACGTCGGTTTTCCTCGTTGTGGGCGTGTACGTGTACTCGTCCCTGGTGCCGATGGCTCCCGAGTATCAAGCGGCCATGCGCGTCAGTTCGGCCTTTGTACTGGTTGCGGCGCTCATGACGGTTTTCTTCGGGGCGTTGCGCGGTCTGCACCGCGTGGTGACCTTTACGATGCTCCAGAACGTGTTGCTGCCGACGCTGCGCTTTGGCGCGGTGGGACTGGTGGTGCTCTTCTCGGGTCAGCTGATGGACCTGGTGTATGCCTGGACCGTTCCGGTGGCGATTACCGCTATTGTGGCGTTGTGGCTGTTGGAGCGTGCCTTCCCGAATGAGGAACACGTGGAGGTCTTGCCTTCCGAGGATTCCCCGGAGGAGACTTTCCGTTCTTTCTGGAGCTTCAGCTCAGCCCGAGGCGTGGCCACCGTAGTCGAAACAATCCTGGAGTGGATTGACGTGCTGGTGGTGACGGCCTTCCTGGGTGCGGCCGCCGGCGGCGTCTACGGCGCGGTCAACCGTTGCGTCCGCGTGGGCACCATGATTGAGCACACCGGTCGCGTGGTGACCGGTCCGTCGATTAGCGCGGCGCTGGCGACCCGCCAGCTGGATCGAGCTCGGGATATCTTCCTGTCCACCACTCGTGTGCTGACGGCTCTGTCGTGGCCCTTCTACCTGTCCCTGGCGTTCTTCGGACCCGTGCTCTTGCATTTCTTCGGTAAGGGCTTCGAGTCCGGCGCGGGCATCCTCTGGGTAATTTGCCCGGCGGCGATGCTCTCGATGAGTGCCGGTGGCGTGCAGTCGGTGCTGCTAATGAGCGGTAAGAGCCGCTGGCAGCTGCTGAATAAGCTGTCCTCGCTGGTTGTGGCCGTGGTCCTGAACTTCACCCTGGTTCCCGTGTGGGGGCTGTACGGTGCGGTAACGGCCTGGTCTTCGGCTCTGCTCATCGATACGTTCCTGGCCAGCTATCAGGTGTTCCGCCTGGTGGGTATCCGCGCCTCGTGGCGTGAGATGGCTCCCTCGCTGTTCCTGGGGGCCGCGGTACCCACGGCGTGTGCGCTGGTGGCGCTGCTTCTGCTGGGGCAGAGCGTGCTGGGCGTGATTGTGTACGTGGTGCTTCTGGTGCCGGTGTACGGCGGTGTGCTCTTCCGCTTCCGCAAGGCGCTGGGCATCGAGCGATTCCTGTCGGCCCGCCGCGCGAAGTCCGCCGCCTCCTAATCTTCCAAACTTTCTCCGATATTAGTGTCCGTTTTCTCTTCCAAGGATGTCCTCATGGATAACACCTCTCACACTTCCTCGGTGACGCTGGGTAGCCAGGTTCGCCGTATTCTTCGTCATCCCGTGCTGATCCTGGTATCGGTCGTGGTGTTCGCCCTGGCCGGTGCAGCCTACGGCTACATGACCAACGGCAAGTACACCGCCAAGGCTTCCCTGGTGGTCTACCCGATGGTGGTGGACCCGGCCGGTACCGGTAGCGCCAACTCCGCCAAGGTCGACATTGCCACCGAGTCTCGCGTGGCTTCCTCTCGTGAGGTGGCTACCCAGGCTGCTAAGACCCTGATTAGCGAGGGCGATACTCTCTCCGAGGCGCAGCTGACCAGCCGCCTCATGAACTCCGTGAAGGTGACCGGCACCTCCCAGACCTCGGTGCTGGATATCGAGGTCACCCGCTCCAACCCGGACGACGCCGCACGTTACGCGAACGCGATGGCAAACTCTTACCTGCAGGTCCGTTCCGATGCGCTCAAGAGCAGCGTGGACTCGGCAACCAAGCAGCTGGATGAGCAGATTGCCGCCGCGGAGGGGGACGCGAACCGCAACGCTCTGGTATCCCAGCTGCAGGAGCGTCGCGCTCAGATTCAGCTGACTTCTACTACCGGTGGCCGCGTGATGAGCCAGGCTCAGGTTCCTTCTTCTTCCTCGGCTCTTGGCCCGGTGAAGCTGGGTATTGTCGGCGCCGTGGCGGGTCTGCTGATTGGCCTGGTTCTGGCGTACGGCCGCGACCGCATGATGCGCAACGTCGGCTACGCTGACCGCCTGCAGGATGCCGGTATCCCCGTGCACGAGCTGGGTTCGACCTCGGAGGCGAACGATGCCTTCATGCTGTTGCGCACTGTGGGTGCTCCCGATGGTGATATCAAGAGCGCCGGCGCCTCCGGCGTGGTGATTCTGCCGGGCACCGACCGCGGCGTGGAGCACCTGTACCAGATGCTGAAGCGCGTCCTGCCCAGCGAGTACGCACGCTTCACCGATTACGCTTCGGTACGCGAGGACCTGACCCGTTACACTCCCGAATCGATGGTGACCAAGAGCGAGGCTCCGCTGGTCATCAGCCTGAGCACCGCCACTCCCCTGTCCACCCAGTTGCGTTTCGTGCAGGCTGCCGGCTTGGCCCTGGTTCCGGTCACCGCAGCTACTTCGCTGAAGTCGGTGCGTGAGCTGTTCCAGCAGCTGGAGCAGTTGGAGGGCGTCACCTCCCTGGCGGTCTTCCTGGACCGCGAGTAGCGTCGGGGCGCACCCGCGCGGGTATTCACTCTATGGTGCGGGGCTCGGCGATTCGGGTTTGTCGAGCCCCGACCGCTCATCACATTTTTGTTTCTCCCTTTGTGGGGTATTAGGAGAATACTTATGACTGAGGCAACCTCCGCCCAGGCCCGGCCCAAACTCCTGTTGGTTTCCAGCAGCGGTGGCCATTTGAAGCACCTGACGGCTACCGCCGCCGCCTGGCAGGATTACGATCGCGTGTGGGTTAGCTTTAAGCAGCCCGACGTGGAATCCTCGCTGGCCGATGAGAAGACTTATTGGGCGTACTATCCGACGACGCGCAATATTAAGAATGCTATTCGCAACCTTTTCTTGGCGTTTCGAATTTTTCCGAAGGAACGTCCGGATGCGGTGGTTTCCGCCGGTGCGGGTGTCGCGGTCCCGTTCTTTATTGCGGCGAAGCTTTTCCGGGTAAAGACCCTGTACATCGAGTGTTTTGACCGCCCGACTCTGCCGACGATGACGGGTAAAATGCTGTACACCATTGCTGATCGCATCATTGTTCAGAGCGATGAACAGCAGAAGAATTTCCCCGATTCTCGCGTAATTCACCCCATTTTTTAAGAGTGATTAACCTATCCCGAAAATAATACCTTCCAGTGCATAGAGGGTATTATTTTCGGGGTATAGTATTTATTAAACATACAGATACATAAAGGTCGTGCGCTCCGCTGAGGACTCACCATCCACACGAACTAACCACTCGTCAGAGAAGCGTATGCGGGGATTACTCACCATTCTCTCCGGCACGACGCCACCACGTATATCCATACGATGCCCTCCGGATTTTTGCATCGGGTATGCGGGGTTACTACCGATAAATACATAGAGAGGAATAGGCGATGTCTATTCAGAACTTCCCCCAGGTCAGTGTCGATACCGCCAAGTTCGATCTGCCCGTATTTACCCCCGCTGTCGCACCGGTTCGCATCCCGACGAAGACGTACGATCTGGTGGTTTCTCTTGGCACCGACGTTCACACTTTTGACCGTCTTCTGCGCTGGGTCGAGGCTTACCTTGAGGCTCACCCGCAGGTCACCTGCCTCGTGCAGCATGGCCACACCGCGCCCATTAAGCACGCGGATAATCTGAAGCTTCTTCCCGCGGCCGAGCTGCTGGACTACTACGCCAACGCAAGCGTTGTGCTGGTTCAGGGCGGCCCCGGTTCCATCCAGGATGCGCGCCGCACCGGTGCCCTGCCCCTGGCCGTTCCGCGCCGCGCGGAGTTTGACGAGGTTGTCGATAACCATCAGGTCCCCTTCACCGCTCTGATGGAGAAGCGCGGCCACGCCGTTGTGGTGGAGAGCCGCGAGGACCTCTTCCACAAGCTGGATCTGGCGCTGTCGAACCCCTCTCTCTTCCGCACCGCCGAGCCCTACGTCTCCACTCCGGAAATCTCCGCGGCCCAGCTGGGTGAGGAGCTGAACGACCTGCTGGCCGGTAAGATTCACCGCCGCGATTCCTTCTGGGGCCGTTGCAAGCAGGCCGTCCGCGCGCACCGTGCGGGTAAGGCCGAGATGGCACGCATCGACGCCATGGCTCCCAGCGCCTAGCAAGCGCCCAGTACCGGCGCCTAGCAGCACGGGCTGAATATTTCGGTCCGCTCCCCTATTCGTGCAAGACGCCCCTGAGTCTTGCATCTTAGACCGGCACGCGAACCCCGGCCGAGAACGCGGTGACCTGCGGGTATAGGCCCGCCGCCGCTATCTGCCCACGGCGTATTCTCGACCGAATTCGCATCGTATTATTAGGTTGCGAAACCCCGCGCACCGTATCCTAGAGAGGAATGATGCGCGGGGTTTATCGCGCACTACGAAAGGAAAATTTCATGGCAGTTCAGGAATCGACCGTCATCAATGCTAGCGTCGACCAGGTCGTCGAGGCTTTCTCCAGCGAGGATTTCGCACGCTTCGTCTGCTCCGAGGTGGGCGTTGAGTTCGGTAGCTTCTCGGTCTCCGGTGACACCTCCGCCGAGTTCACCGCAACCACCGAGCGCACCATCCCGGCCGACCGCGTTCCGGATATCGCCCGCAAGTTCGTGGGCAACGGCGTCTCCATGACCCAGGTGGACAACGTGAGCGCCCCCGCGGCTGACGGTGCGCGCACCGTCGCAACCGAGGTGAAGGTCAACGGTATCCCCGTTTCGGCCAGCGCCACCCAGCACCTGATTCCCGAGGGCGACAAGACCCGTCTGGACGTCAACGGCGAGGTTTCCTGCTCCATCCCGCTGGTGGGCAAGAAGATTGCCGCCGCTGCCGAGCCGCAGGTTGGCCGCGTGCTGAAGGTTCTGGGCACCTCCGCCGAGAAGTGGATTGCTCAGCGCTAATCGTTTCAGCGCTAATCGTCCCCGCCCAGTAGGCCGGCGTACCGCTGGTCCTCACGAGGGTTAAAAAATCCCCGCCACCCGATTGGGTGGCGGGGATTTATGCGTCTTGGGGGTCACGAGAGCGGCAGGGTTTTAGGAGGCGATAATCGCCTCGGAGTACTCGCGGTCCCCCAGCAGCTCAGCGAAGCGGTGCATCTCCGCGCGCAGGTCGTGCTCGGCCTCGAGCAGGTCGACGACCTTGCGCAGCTTGGTGCTGGAGGTGTGCTCGGTGTAGGGGAAGTAGTGCACCTCCACGCCCACCTCGGCGAAGCGTTCCTCGAGGGCGAGGCCCTTCTCGGTGCCCTTCCAGTCGTCGCCCTTGAAGAAGACGTCAAAGGGCTTCTGCCTCCAGGTTTCGAGCTTGTCGGGGGTGGTTTCGATGTGCACTTCGTCCACGTAATCGATGTGGCTGACGATGGCGGCGCGCTCCTCGATAGGGATGACGGGGCGGCGGCCCTTGGTGACTTCGAGGACGTCGTCGTGCACGACGCCTGCGATCAGATAGTCGCAGTTCTCCTTGGCCTTGCGGAGAATCTCGAGGTGACCGTAGTGGAAGAGGTCGTAGGCACCTGCGGCGTAGCCAATAATCATGAGGGGTTCCTTGTGGTTGGTAGCGGCGATGGTCACTCCGGCGCCCCGAAGGAGTCGGAGGGTGAGGAACGCATCCGCCCCGTTCATGCGGGCGGGGCTGGTCCGAAAAAGGTTCCTCGCGGGGCGCTGGTTAGGCGAACCGCACCTATTATTTTACCAGTCATCTTTTCCCGCGGGGCTCGGATAAAACGCGGAATGAGGCGGACGCGCTGTAGCGTCCGCCTCATTCCGTCGCGATCATCTTTGAGCCGCCCAGCAAGGAGCTGGTGGGAGCCGCGCGGGCTGTGCTAGTCCTCCAGAGCGGCTTCCTTGGCGGCCTCCTCGACGGCTACCCAGGAGAGCATCGCGCACTTCACGCGAGCCACAAACTTCGAAACGCCCGCGAAGGCAGCCATATCGCCGTACTCCTCCTCGTCCAGGGTCACCTGGCCGCGGGAACGCAGCATCTCGCGGAACGCATCCACGTGGAGCTGCAGCTCGGAGAGGGTCATGCCCGGAGCCATATCCGAGAGCACGGAAGCAGCCGCCATCGAGATGGAGCAGCCGTCGCCCTCCCAGGAGACCGACTCAATGGTCTTCTCCCCGTCCTTCAGCTCGTCAGAGAGCACCACGCGCAGGTTGATCTCGTCGCCGCAGGTGGGGTTGTACTGGTGGTTATCAGCGCTCGCATGGCCGGCGGGAACCTCCACGAGGTGCTCGCCGATGCGCTCCTTAGAATGTTCCAGGATGATGTCCTGGTAGAGAGCTTCGAGAGACATTTTGGTCTTCTTCCGTGTGTTGAATCGTCTAGTGAGGATAACGCGGCCGCGCACGGCGGCCCGGGTATGCCCGCCGTGCGCGCCGTAGAGATTAGAGGCCGAAGTAGGGGCGCACCTCGGCGAGAGCCTTCAGGAACGCGTCCACGTCCTCGGTCGTGTTGTAGATGTAGGTGGAAGCGCGGGTCGAGGCGGTCACGCCGGCACAGCGGTGCAGCGGCTGCGCGCAGTGGTGACCCACGCGCACGGCGATACCCTGCGTATCGAGCAGCTGGCCCACGTCGTGCGGGTGCACACCGTCAATGGCGAGGGCCACCAGGCCCGCGCGCTGGTCGGGATCGGTCGGGCCCAGCAGGCGCACGCCCTCGATCTTCTGAACGCCCTCAACCAGGCGAGCGCCCAGCTCGTGTTCCCACGCTTCAACGTTCTCCATGCCCAGGTGCTGCAGGTAGCGCACGGCGGCGGCGAAGGCGACCGCCTGCGAGACGCGCTGGGTACCGGCCTCGAACTTGATGGGGGCGGGCATGTACTCGGCGTCCTGCAGCCCGACGCGGGTGATCATGGAGCCGCCGGTCAGGAAGGGCGGCAGGGCATTCAGCAGTTCCGCGCGGCCGTAGAGGGCACCGATGCCGGTGGGAGCCAGCATCTTGTGGCCGGAGAAGGCAGCAAAGTCGACGTCCAGGGCGTGGAAGTCCACGGGCATGTGCGGTACGGACTGGCAGGCGTCCAGCACGACGAGTGCGCCGTACTTGCGGGCCAGAGACACCAGGCGCGGCACATCGGTAATCGCGCCGGTCACGTTGGAGACATGGGTGAAGGCCAGGATGCGGGTCTTCTCATTGACGATGCCCTCGGCGGCCTCGTAGTCGATGCGGCCGTCTTCGGTGGCGGGGATGTGGCGCAGGGTTGCGCCGGTGCGCTGGGCAAGAATCTGCCAGGGAATCAGGTTCGCGTGGTGCTCAATCTCGGTGGTGACGATTTCGTCGCCGGGGCCCAGCGCAAAACGCTCGGCAGGCTTGCCGCCGATGCCCTGGGAGGCGTTACCGATGCTGTAGGCGATGAGGTTCAGCGCCTCGGTGGCGTTGGAGGTCCACACCAGCTCCTCCTCCGTGGCACCCACGAAGCCGGCCACGATGCGGCGAGCGTCCTCGAAGAGGTCGGTCGCCTCGACGGCAAGGGTGTGCGCGCCGCGGTGTACGGCGGAGTTGGCGCGCAGGTAGAAGTCGCGTTCTGCGTCGAGAACCTGCAGGGGTTTCTGGCTCGTAGCCCCGGAATCCAGGTAGACCAGGGGGTGCCCGTTGACCTCGGTGTTGAGGATCGGGAAGTCCTGGCGGAGCTGACGCACAACGTCGTCGCTCAGGGGGATGTTGGCGGGGGTGGAGTATTCAGCCACGGGTACCTTCTTCTCTCGCTCATACGCTCCACGGGGCGGGTATTTTCCCGTCGTGGAGCGTATAACGTCATTCTTTTCTAGCTTATTCCCTTGAGTGGCTCTTGCATAGTTAGGTAGAGCCTAGTTCGCGGGGCGCACAGCGGCGAGGCAATCGGCTAGGATGCGGCCCCGTGGTAGCGCTGCTGGGTAGCCTGTAGGCCCTCCTTGATGAGCATGACGGTTGCATCCGCGGCGTTCGAGATGAGGAACGGCAGAGCCTTCGCCTCGGTGCTGCTGAAGGGCTTGAGCACGAAGTCCGCGGTGTCCATGCGTCCGGGCGGACGACCGATGCCGGTACGCACGCGGTAGTAGTCCTTGGTGCCCAGAGCCTTGGTGATGTCGCGCAGACCGTTATGGCCGCCCTCTCCCCCGCCAATCTTAAGCTTGATGGTGTCGAAGGGGATGTCGAGCTCGTCGTGGACGACGATGATGTGGTCGGGGTCAATACCGTAGAACTTGGCGATGGCGCTAACGGGGCCGCCCGAGGTGTTCATGTAGCCGAGGGACTTCATGAGCACCACCTTAGGGCCGCCGAAGCCGAGGCGCCCCTCCACCACGACCGCGGATGCCTTGGAGTGTTTCTTGAAGCTGCCGCCAACTTCCTTGGCGAGCTCGTCCAGGACCATCTGGCCGATATTGTGGCGGGTTTTCTCGTACTCCGGGCCCGGGTTCCCCAGACCAACAATGAGCCACGCATCAGACATATCTTCGCCCTTTCCACGGCGCTGTAAAAGGTTTTTAGAAAATTCATGGACTACACCATTCTATGAGTATGGCCCGCTACCACCTCAGAAGAGAGGTAGCGGCGGGCCATCCACAAATCATTGTTGCGCTAGGCGCAGGGCGCGGTCTAGTGCTTTGAGTTATCTGAGTCGTGAGCTTCGCCAGCCTGATCTGATTCCTCGGAAGCTTCAACGATGTCACCCTCGGGTGCGTTTTCGCCTTCTTCACCGGGCTCGGGAACGTCGAGTTCCTCGGGCTCAGAAACGTTAACGATCAGCAGTTCAGCGTCTGCAACCAGGGTTACGCCTGAGGGCAGTTCAACGTCTGATGCCAGAACGTGAGCGCCAGCTTCGCGGCCTTCGATGCTCACGGTCAAAGCTTCGGGTGCCTTCAGTGCGTCAGCTTCAACCAGAAGAACGGTTTCTTCCTGGTTAGCAACGGCGCCAACAGCAGGCTCGCCTTCAACGTGTACAGGAACCTCAATCTCAACGCGCTCGCCGCGCTTAACGGTCAGCAGGTCGATGTGCTGCAGTTCAGGGCGGATTGCGTGACGCTGGATGTCCTTGATCATTGCGAGGTGTGATTCACCTTCGATGTCGAGGTCGAGGATAGCGTTGGGGACGCGGGCAGCCAGGGTGGTTGCGTGGCCGGGGAGTACTACGTGCTTGGGCTCTTCGCCGTGGCCGTAGATGACGGCGGGGATGTCGCCTGCCATGCGGATGCGGCGCGCGTAGCCCTTGCCGAAGTCGCTACGTACGGTAGCTGAAATTTTGATGGTATCTGACATGAGTTGTCCACCCTTTCTTGGTTAGAAGTTATGCGCCAAGTGGAATAGGGACTGGCGCCAGAAATCTCTTTCCAACCAGCCACCGTCAGTTACGGACCTACACGTTTCGTGTATTCCACCGCCTTGGCCAAGACAATATTGTACAGGTTCCCGGCTCTTCTTCAAGGGCCGGGAACCTGTGATATGGCGCTTTTCACGCCTTTTATGCTGTTATCAGCAGATATAGGGTCGAATCCTCAGAGGGTTAGGAGCCCATTTCTGCAAGGTAGGCGGCGAGCGCCTCGCGGTGATCGCGCGGGGTGAAGCCTGCAGCAATCAGCTTGGACAGGTCCATTGCCGAGTTCGTCGGACGGTGAGCGAAGAGCTCAGCGTTGGCGAAGTATTCCTCGGTGGTGGTGTCGCTGACTCGTGCCGGGTCATGGCCGGTACCCTCGTACACCGCGCGGGCGAACTGTGCCCAGTTGATGACCTCGCCGGTGTTCGACACGTTGTAGGTGCCGTATTCCGCGCCCGAGAAGAGCAGGTGCAGAGCAGCAGCTGCCAGGTCCTGGGTGAAGGTCGGGCGACCCCACTGGTCGGCAACCACGGACGGGTCGATGCCGCGCTCTGCCAGGGATGCCATGGTACCCACGAAGTTCTTACCGGCGCCAACAACCCAGCTGGTGCGCAAGGTGTAGTGCTTACGCCATGCGGCAGCGGCAACCTCACCGGCAGCCTTGGATGCGCCGTAGACGCTCAGCGGTGCCAGGGGGTAATCCTCCGGGTATTCCTCGCCCAGGGGCAGGGAACCGTCAAAGACGTAGTCGGTGGATACGTGAACCAGCGGCAGGTTAGCTTCTTCACAGATGGAGGCAAGAGCGCTCACGCCCAGGGCGTTGGCTGCCCAGGCGTCACGGCGACCCTCGGAGGTTTCTGCCTGATCCACTGCGGTGTACGCTGCAGCGTTGATGACCGCGCGGAAGGAGCGCCAGCGGAATGCGTCGCGCCACTGCTCGGGCTTGCCCAGGTCGAGGCGGTCGCGATCCACAGCCAGGAAGGGTACGTTCTGCTCGGTGAGCTGGCGAACCAGCTCGGTGCCGAGCTGACCGCCCGCGCCAATAATCAGAATCGGGTCGGCTTCGAGGGGCTTGATCTCGTTCAGGCGCGGGTGGTTGCGGTCCTTCTCGGAGAGCTCAGCCTTTGCCAGGTCGATGGGCCAGTCGATGGCGACGGTCTCATCGGCCAGGTTCAGGAAGCTGTAGCCGGATACCGCATCCGCGGACCAGTGGTCGTTGACCAGGTAGGTGTAGGCGGTGTTCTCTTCCAGGGTCTGGAAGGAGTTGCCCACGCCGCGGGGCACGAAGATTGCGGTGTCCGGGCCCAGCTCAACGGTGACGACCTTGCCGAAGGACTCGCCGGCACGCAGGTCAACCCATGCGCCGAAGATGCGGCCGGTCGCAACCGACACGTACTTGTCCCAGGGCTCGGCGTGGATACCGCGGGTGGTACCCACCGAAGCGTTGAACGAAATGTTGTTCTGCACCGGGTTGAAGTCGGGCAGGCCGGCGGCGACCATCTTTTCGCGCTGCCAGTTCTCCTTGAACCAGCCGCGGTTATCGCCGTGCACCGGCAGGTCGATGATGAGCAGGCCGGGAATCTCGGTCTCGGTAACCTTCAGCTCCTTGGTCATTACTGACCAGCCTTCGCGTACTTAGCCTCGACCTCAGCCTTCAGGGGCTCCCACCAGCCGCGGTTGTCGGTGTACCACTTGATGGTGTCTGCCAGGCCGGACTCGAAGTCGGTGAACTTCGGCTCCCAGCCGAGCTCTGCACGCAGGCGGCTACCGTCGATTGCGTAGCGCAGATCGTGACCGGGGCGGTCGACAACGTGCTCGAAGTCGTTCTCGTCCTTGCCCATCAGGCGCAGGATGGTGCGCAGAACGGTGATGTTGTTCTCTTCGCCGTCCGCACCGATGAGGTAGGTTTCGCCAATCTTACCCTGCTCCAGGATGCGCAGCACGGCCGAGGAGTGGTCGGATGCGTGAATCCAGTCACGAACGTTCAGGCCCTCGCCGTACAGCTTCGGGGTCAGGCCCGAGAGGATGTTGGTGATCTGGCGAGGAATGAACTTCTCGATGTGCTGGTAGGGGCCGTAGTTGTTCGAGCAGTTCGAGATGGTGGCCTCGATGCCGAAGGAACGAACCCAGGCGCGTACGAGCAGGTCGGAGCCTGCCTTGGTGGAGGAGTACGGGGAGGAGGGGTTATAGGGGGTGGTTTCAGTGAACTTAGCGGGATCGTCCAGCTCGAGGTCGCCGAAGACCTCGTCGGTGGAGATGTGGTGGTAGCGGGTGCCGTGCTTACGGACCGCCTCCAGCAGGCTGAAGGTACCCACCAGGTTGGTGTGAATAAAGGGTTCGGGGTTGGCCAGCGAGTTGTCGTTGTGAGACTCCGCTGCGTAGTGAACAACGGCGTCAGCCTTGCCGACCAGTTCGTCTGCCAGCTCGCGATCCGCGATGTCGCCGACGACGAGCTTGAAACGAGATTCGGGAAGACCTTCCAAAGACGCAGCGTTTGCGGCGTAGGTCATCTTATCCAGCACGGTAATCGTGTGATCAGTGTTATCGATGAGGTGGTGAACAAAGTTCGAACCAATAAAACCGGCACCGCCGGTAACAAGAATGTGAGCCATACGGTAGATTTTACCCGGCTAAAGAGCGATTTTTACGCCTCAACAAAGAGATAAACATGACACAATAAGAAGTTATGAAGGGAATTATTCTTGCCGGCGGTACCGGTAGTCGTTTGCACCCCATCACTCAGGGTATTAGCAAGCAGCTCACTCCGGTCTATGACAAGCCGATGATTTACTACCCGCTGTCCACTCTGATGCTTGCGGGTATTCGCGATATTTTGATTATTACCACTCCGGCCGATCAGGAGCAGTTTAAGCGTTTGCTCGGCGACGGTTCTCGTTTTGGTATTAATCTCGAATATAAAGTTCAGCCTTCCCCGGACGGCCTGGCTCAGGCATTTATTCTGGGCGCCGATTTTATTGGCAATGATCCCGTAGCGCTCGTGCTCGGTGACAATATTTTCTACGGCCCCGGTCTCGGCACCCAGCTGGCCACTTACGAGCAGAAGGACGGCGCGACCGTCTTTGCATATCGCGTGGCTGATCCCCGCGCTTACGGTGTGGTGGAATTTGATGAGGACTTCAACGCCCTCTCTATTGAGGAGAAGCCCGAGAACCCCAAGAGCGATTACGCGATTCCGGGTCTGTACTTCTACGATTCGAAGGTCGTAGAGTACGCCCGACAGATTAAGCCTTCGCCCCGCGGTGAGTTGGAAATCACTGACCTTAACCGCGTCTACCTGGAACAGGGTAAACTGAAGGTTGAGGTTTTGCCGCGCGGCACCGCGTGGCTCGATACCGGAACCTTTGATTCACTCGCTGATGCCACTAACTTCATCCGCACCGTCCAGAGCCGTCAGGGTCTGTCCGTCGGTTGCCCGGAGGAAATTGCGTGGCGTCACGGTTGGCTTTCCGACGAGCAGCTCCGCGAGATTGCTACCCCGCTTACCAAGAGCGGTTACGGTAGCTACCTGCTCGGATTGCTCCGCTAAGCTTCACACCACAACCCAGGGGATATACCGTATCCCTTCACCGCCCGCGGCAGTACTCCACGTCACGGGCACACACTAACTCAAACTTTCTGGAGTATTCTCACTACTATGACCATTTTGGAATTCTTCCGCACCACGAGGGCTAACCTCTGGTTGCTGATTATTGGCATCATCGTTGGTGCCGCGGTGGGCTTCGGCTATGCATCCCTGCAGCCGAAGGTGTACGCCGCCTCGTCCTCGGGCTACGTGACCGTGGGCGAGTCCGGTACGGTGGATGTTCTCTCGGGCTCTACAGCCGCTAAGGAGCGTGCTCGCTCCTACGCAGCTATCGTCTCCTCTGAGGCCGTGGCACAGAAGATTAAGCAGAACACCCCTGAGCTCTCCCTAACCACCGGTCAGATTCGTTCTAGCCTCACCGCAACCGCAGGTGACAATGCTGCGCTGATTACCGTGAGCGCCCAGGCTTCTTCCCCGAAGAACGCACAGCTGCTCGCCAACAGCGCTCTGCAGGCTACCGCTGACTACATCAAGGAAATTGAGCAGAACCCCGGTAACGCTCAGGCCCTGGTTAACGGCGATAGCAACGCTGCGGCAACCCCCTCTGCAAGCAGCAATACCGTCCGCGTGATTCCGCTGAACAACGCAAGCGTCAACCCGCCGCTGGTTTCCCCGAACTACCAGCAGAACACTCTGATTGGCGCCGTTATCGGCCTGGTCGTGGTGTACACCGCCATCTTCCTGCGCCGCGCACTGGATCAGCGCATCCGCACCCGTGACGACGCCACCAAGGCAACCGGCGCAAGCATCCTGGGTGTGCTGCCCGTCAGTGAGGACCTGAACGAAGAGAACATCGTGAACGGTGACACCGACGACCACATCGCTCAGGAATCGATTCGTCAGCTGCGTACCAACCTGCGCTTCGTGAATGTTGATACTCCCCCGCGCTCCTTTATCGTCACCTCCGCTGTGCCCGGTGAAGGTAAGTCGACCGTGTCGCTCTCGCTGGCTCGTTCCCTGGCCGACGCCGGTTCACCCGTCATCCTCATTGACGCCGACCTCCGCCGCCCGACCGTGGCTAAGAAGCTGAAGCTCGACGCCAAGGTCGGTCTGACCCAGGTTCTGGCCGGTCAGGTGGAGATTGCAAACGCCGTGCACCAGCTGGGCGATTCGAACCTTTTCGTGCTTCCCGCGGGCCGCATCCCCCCGAACCCCTCTGAGCTTCTGGGCTCGGACAAGATGCGCCAGCTCATCAAGGAACTCTCCGAAGAGTTCATCGTGGTGGTCGACGTTCCGCCGCTGCTGCCCGTGACCGATGCATCGTTGCTCTCCCACTCTGTGGACGGCGTGATTCTGGTCGGTTCGATTGGCCGCAGCCACCGCGAGCAGATGACCGAGGCTTCCAGCATCCTGAAGAAGGTCAACGCGAACCTCTTCGGTCTTGTTCTGAACCGTGCACCCCGTAAGGGCCTGGGTAACTCCTACTACGGCTTCGGTTACGCAAGCACCTACGTGGGCTACGCAACCTACTACGGCTACGGTAAGGACGGCGATAAGAAGTCCTCGAAGTCGAAGTCCTCAGCCCCCAAGGCATAACCTTTCGACCCTCTCCCCACGGGGAGCAACATACGGCGGGAAGGGCAGTGTTTCTGTCCCTCCCGCCGTATACTTATTTGGTATAGACCGGTGCACCGAAAGGTTATTGTGACCACTCACTCCACCAATACCCCGGAGCCGCTCACCACTCCGCTCGCGGCACGGATTCGGCTTGCGCACGCCTACTTCCAGCACATAGCCGATAAGCATTCCATCGACGTTCTGCATATCAAAGGCTATGCGTTCTCGCAGGAAATTTACCGCAAGGGTAGGTACAGCTCCGACGCTGACCTGTTGGTCCGTCCATCGCAGGTGGACCGCTTTGTGCAGATTCTCCTGGCGGATGGCTGGCGTATCCAGGCCCACTTTGAGACGGGCTCAGTGTTCGAGCACGCCATGACCCTCTACCATGCCTCCTGGGGCCTGACCGATATTCATCGATTCTTCCCCGGCCTCGGCCGCCACGGTGACTACGAGAAGACCTTTGACCGTATTTGGGCAGCCCGCCGTACCCGATTCATCGCTCACCGGCCCTGTACGGTCCCCTCAGACCTGGATGCGCGCCTTATCGTGGTGCTACACCGTGCCCGCGCTGCGTCCCGTTACAGCGCGGATATCAACTATCTGGTGAACCGCATGTCCTACGCAGACTGGCAGCGGCTTAAGGAACGTGCCAACGAGCTCGATTCAAACCTGGCCTACAGCGCGGCCATGGGCGGGCTTGAACAGTACCGAGGCGATCGCGACTATCTGCTGTGGCTTTCCGTTTCGCAGGATGTCCCCCACTACGTTCAGTGGATTGGTCGGCTTCGGTCGGCAACCACCCTGCGCGATAAGCTACGCACCCTGAAGAATATCTTCTTCGTCAATAAGGACCACCTGGCCATGCAGCTTGGCCGTACCCCCACGCGTGCCGAGGTGCGTGCCAAGTTCTTTGAACGCTTCGGAATCGAGGTGAAAAAATGACCGCGGAATCCCCTCAGCCCGTGTATGGTATCCCCGAAAATATCGCCTACGTACATTCCGAGGAGTTCGCCAAGTACTCCCCCACCGCCACGTATATCGCGAATCTAGACACCGGGGAGCACTCTATCCTGCAGGGCTCGGCCTCCATCATCTGGGGTCTTTTCGAGGAACCCACGAGCGAGGAGGAAGCGATTGAGACCATCTGTGAGCTCTACGAACAGCCCGCAGAGGTTATCGCGCCGCAGATTGAGGATTTCATTCCCGAGCTGCTCGCCAAGAACCTCTTGGAGACTCTCTAGGGCCTCTCTGTAGCTTGAAAAGCGGGTATAACGTAAAGAAGGCGGGGCGGTCAGACTTTTAGTCTGACCGCCCCGCCTTCTTTGTCTCCATGAACGCTCGAAGAGCACGAACAAGCGAGAGAAGCGCCTTTACTGGTCTTCGGGAAGCGCCTGCACGTAGGTCTTCAAACGGCTGATAAAACGAGCCTCCGAGAAACCGTCAACGTGCTCACGGATGTAGTCGGCGTCCCAGTCCTTCGGGTTGAAGACCTCCAGAGCTGCCTGTAGCTGCTCCACCGTGGGCTGCTCGATGAACACGCCCGTCTTACCTTCCTGAATCGTATCCAGGAAGCCACCCGCGCGGTACGCGATGACCGCCTTGCCGCTCGCTCCGGCCTCCAGCGGAGTGATGCCGAAGTCCTCGTAGGAAATTGCCAGCAGCGCCAGGCAGTGGCGGTAGGCGTAGCGCAGCTGCGCATCCGTCACACCCGAGGCAATCCGAATCGTGTCACCCGCAATCTGCTGCAGGTGTTCCTTCTCGGGACCGTGACCAATCACCAGCAGTTTCTTGCCCAGGTTATTGCAGGCTTCCACGGCCTTGTCCACGTTCTTGTAGGGCAGCAGACGCGAAACAATCAGGAAGTAATCCTCCCCGCTCATGAACTCTTCAAGACCCGGAATCGGCTCCGTCGGAGCTTTAGGGTCCACCGAGTGCGGGGGGAAGCAGATCGGAACGTCCTTCTTGCCGTACACGTTCTCGATGCGCTTCTTAATGACGCTGGCGTTCGCCACGTAAACCGCCGAGCGGTGCGCAGCCCAGTGATCCCACAGCATCAGCGCCGGACGTAGCGTCTTCAGCAGCAGCGGCACGGGACCGGTGCTCTTCTCGCCCAGGTACTGATCGCTCAGGTAGAGCCAGCGAGCCGGCGAGTGGCAGTAGATAAACTTGCGACCCGCGTAGTTGAAGCCGTGCGCCCAACCCGTCGTCGATACCACGGCACGCTCCGCGGGAACCTTCAGAAGGGAGGAAGCCAGCGGAAGAATCGGCAGGGCCATGCGGTGGTTACGGCGCAGGTAGCCAATCTTGTTCAGAGGACTCGTGATGATTTTCGCGTCCTTGAACTCGGGGAACGTTCCCTCCGGGTCGTACAGGGTCGTGTAAATCGGGGCGTCAGGGAACGCGCGATGCATAGCCAGGACCACGCGCTCGGCGCCTCCACGCTGAGTCAGGTAGTCGTGAGCAATTGCGATTTCCTCTGTTGCCTCCGGCTTCACAAAGGGTACGTAGCGACGCACCAGGTGCGCCACCTTCTTCAAGCCCTTCGGAATATCTGCCAGCACCGCGTCGGGATTCTTCGGCCCGGTAAACGGAGCGGAGGTCAAGAGCTGAGCGAGTGACATTTTCTTTTCCCTCCTAGAAAACTTTCTGTGCGCGTTCGGGATAGTGAATACCTGCGTAGGATGCAGCCTCAACCTGCAGAGCCACCAGCTTCTCGGCCAGCTTCGCCGGCAGTTTGAGCAGAATCTTATCGCTCGCATCGCCCAGGGTCTTGATGGTCTTCTCGGTTGTGAACCGGGCCAGGGTCTTTACGAGGAAACCCCACGGGCCGCTCGGGTTCGGGGCCGGATGTGCAGCATCTCCGTGCTTACGGACGAAAATCGTGCGGGCAGATCCCGAGTGAAGGGCGCGCAGGGCACGCACCGCGGTGGTGGTGGCCTCAGCATAGTGCTTGACCTCAACCTCGTCAGAAATAATGATGCGGCCACCGGCATCGTGCACCATCTTGCCCATGTCTACGTCTTCCCAACCGTAGAGGCGGTAAGCCGGATCATAGCCTCCGGTACGCTCGTAGAACTCAGCGGAAATCGACGAGTTTCCGTTCCAGTACAGCCAGCGTCCCTCTTCGGCCACGCTCAAGGCGCCCTGCTTAAAGCGCGCATCGCGGAAGTTACCGTACACACGGGAGTACGGGGTGTCCGGGTACACGTTCTTGAGGGTACCAATCACGCCGTCGTAGTCGCGGTGCAGACGAATCTGGTTAGCGACGTAATCGGGAGCCGGCTGCAGGTCGTCATCGCAACGGATGAGGATATCGGCATCAGCCGCGCGGTGGCCGGCGTTCAGCGCCGCCACTCGGCCGCGGTTCTCCTCAAAGACAATCTTGGTCAGGTTCAGCTTGCCCTCGGCGATGTAGCGATCAACCACGGCCTCGCTGTTATCGATATCGCCATCGAGGACCACGATGACCTGGATGTCCTTCTCCGTCTGCTCGGCAAGCGCATCCAGCGGGTAGTGCAGAATCTCCGCGCCACCGCGAGAGGGGATAATGACCGCAGCCTTGTAACGGTGAGTCGTCATGCTTTTCCTTCGGGTTGAGGTGAGATGAGAGTTTGAGTGAAGTATCCCGTGGGGAGGGATCAGACGTAGGGATTAGCGAGCGAAGCGTTCCAGAACCTCGCCCACGCGAACCTTGCCCGCCTCGGGAGAGTAGTTCTCCTGCCAACGCCAGAACAGTTCGGAGGTGCGTTCCGCCAGGTCGGAGGAGTTCTCGCGCAGTTCCTCCCCCAGGCTCTTGATGGCGGCGGCCAAATCCAGAGGCTGACCGGCCGAGACGATATAGGGGTAGGATTCGCCGCCCACGACCTCGGCTAGGGCACCGGCATCGCTCACAATCACGGGGATGCGGGCGCTCATCGCTTCAGCAACCACAAGGCCGAAGGACTCGGGCGCGATGGAGGGAACCACCAGCATATCGATGGAACCAAAAAGCTGGTCCGGGGTGGTCCAGCCGAGTCGGGTGCTGAAAGACGACACCTGCTTCAGCGCTTCCTCCACCTCGGTGCGCTCCTCATCCGAGGCGAACACGGGTTCACCGCCGATGACCAGGTCGTAGGCGACCTCATCAGAGTTCAAGACGCTCATGGCCGAGCAGAGGGTCGCGATACCCTTCGAGGGGGTCAGACGACCCAGGTACCCCACGCGCAGGCGGCGGTCGCCCACGCTGTGGTCCAGGGCGGTGGACACGCCGCTCACCCAGTTTGCAAAGACTTCGCTGCCGGGGCAGGAGTGCTCCACATAG
The DNA here is from genome assembly GCF_001061665.1 of Rothia mucilaginosa. GTDB lineage: Bacteria > Actinomycetota > Actinomycetes > Actinomycetales > Micrococcaceae > Rothia > Rothia mucilaginosa_A. The sequence continues at coordinate 182,496 of NZ_JVSP01000006.1, forward strand.
CGGCTGGGAACCAGAGTCACAGAAGCCTTGCGACGGGCGAAAGGCACCAGCTTGGCGTTCAATCCGGCCGGTAGCTGGTGCAGGTGCACAATGCGGTTCTTACGACCGCCAGTGGCCGCTGCAGGAACCAGGCCGTTGCACCAGAGCAGAACGTCCTTGTGGCGAGCGTGCCAGGCGCGCAGTGCCAGCATGTACTGGGCTCGGTTTTTCGCCGGAAGCACGACGCGGGCGAAGCCCTCATCGGCGGCCGCCTCCACGAGCTGATTGGGCTCGGAGGGGCCGACGATGGTGACCTTATAGCCAAGGCTCCGGGCCGCGCGGGCCACGTTCAGGAGCATGACCTCACCGCCGCCCATATCACCGTTATTGGTAGCGATGTAGAGTTCTTTCATCGTTATACTTTCCTCGCCCGCTGACGGATAGAACTGACGTCAAACGATTTAGAAGTAGTCGACTTCTTGGGCGTTTCTTGATGGGTTACAGGGGCAGGAGCTTCATTCTCAATAAGCTCGCCGTTCTGCAGCGCAGGTTTTTCGTCGCTGCTCTGCGCCTTCTGCATAGCACCTGGTTCATGATGTCCGCTATCCGAAGCGTCCAGATCCTTATCCGGGTTCAGGTACAGCAATGCAAGACCCACCACGATAGCCCAAGGCACAGTCAGAATCACCTCACCAAGACGCTGAGAGGTAATAATGATAATCACCATTGCGGCTTCGGCGATAACAATGCGCTGAGCACGCGGCTGCTTCCAGATGAATGCGGCAGAAATCATCAGGCCTACAATCACAATCATATAGAGCCATCCGGCCTCCTGGACCAGCGTCATATATGAATTGTGGAAATAGAAGTAACGATTCTGAAGTGGCACCTGAGCGGTACCCAGACCGCCACCATACCAAGGAACCATATCAATCATGCGGTACATGGTCTCATCGATTCGTTCACGCAGAAGGTCACTACCGAGTCGATCCGCGAAGGCACCGGCACGCGCAAAATTATCTTCCAGGTAGTTCACAGCCTGGTAAAACAACAACGCAAGAACTGCTTTACCGAACAAATTCAGGCGATGAGAGAAGTACAACCACAGGACAGCAAAAGCATATGCGGCAAGAGAGGTACGGGAACCGGTCAGCCACAGCATGCCGGAGGTAACAACAAAAGCAACGATACGGTGACTTGTCTTTCGGACCATAGCCACGAAAAGGAAGCCAAAAATTGCGTAATACAGACCAGACTGATTCTTATCGTTCAGCCAGCCGGTCAGCGTACCGCCGTAGTTATCGGGCGCAATACCTGCATAAAATCCAATGAGGTTGAAAATAAGGCCCGCAGCCACGCCAAAGATGAGGGAACGAATGTCAATCCTCTTTTGAGCAATCTGCAACGCCAGAAGAAGGACCACAGCCATGCGGATTGCACGGCGAATCGCTTCATCAACAGAAATGCCGTTAAAAGCTAGACTTTCAAACAAAGCCCAGCCAACAGCAAACAAGATGATTGAGAAGAACAAGGAGTTATACCGTGTCTCCAAGGTGGCAGGTTTTGTCAGCTTGTACAAGACAAACAACATCACAACAACGGTACCCACAGGCATGGTCACAATGGGCGTAGGGACGCCGATGAAGATCAGACCAAAACCAGCCCAAAAATCAAGCATTGACAGTCTTGAGACGCTACCGACAAGGTACTTTACTTCACCCGCGGTGGCCTGCCCAATGCGATATGCCTGGAGAGAATTAGGATTTTTATCCTGCTGAGAAGCTGCGGTCTCTGTACTTTGCGAGAAAGACACGGTCATTTCTTCTCCAATGTGCGAGTGTAAATATCAACCGTCTGAGCAGCCATCTGCTCATTCGAAATCCAGGTGAAAGGCTCAGCCTCACTCTTCTGCAGCTGCGCACGCATAGCCTGCAGAACATCCTGAGTCAAGGTTGCACTTTGACGGTCTACCAGCTCGTCGGCGCCCAAAATCTCCGGGTTGCCGCCCACAGCGGTAGCGACCGTCTTCAGACCAGCTGCCTTAGCGTCCAGCAGAGTGTAGGAGCAGTTCTCCCACACCGACAGCTGAACAATCATGTCGCTACGGCCCATCGCCTCAATCGGGTTAACGAAGCCGCTGAAGGTCACCGAATCACCCAGGTTCAGACGCTGAGCCTGAGACTGCAACTCGGACGCCAAATCACCAGAGCCCGCAATCTCAAGATGCGCCTGCGGGTAATCAACACGAAGCTGCGCAAAAGCAGCCAGCAGCACGTCAATACCCTTCTCAGGGGACAGACGGGACAGCGAGAGAATACGCGGACCTCCCTCTGCGGGAACACGCTGTTGCTCAACAGCCGCGTGCACCTCGGGGATATCCACGCCGTTGTACACCAGCTCCACGCCACGAGCGCCCCACTTGGCACGCATCTGATCAGCGGTAGAACGAGAAACAGCAATCGCCTGATCGGTGCCCCACAGGCGCACACGATGCACGGTCTCCATGAGCTTAGAACGCCAGGAGCTACCGTGGTACACCGAGTCATTACCGGCAATACCGTGCTCAGTGGTCAGAAGCTTCGGTACGCAGGTACCGCGCTTGATGACGCTACGGATGCGTAGTGCGTTGACCACAGCGGTCGCTACAACGTCCGCATACGCCAGGTGGCTGTGCACAATATCCGGGCGGAGCTGCTCAACAGCCTTCTGCAAAGAAACAAAGGAAGTCTTAAAACCGTAGTCGGGGCCGAACTCAGCCTTGATGACGGTGACGCCCAGTTCCTCGAGGCGGCTCGTGAGCTTACCCTCGGGCGCGAGAACCACCAGGTTAAAGCCGGGGAGCCCGGCACGTGCCATATCGACAACGTGCCGAGCTACTCCACCAAAATCGGGAACCGGAACGACCCATAGAGCCGTTGGTGTAGAGGTCATGCCTTAGTCAACTTTCGAGTGAGGAAAGAACGGAAGGATGCAGAAACCTTAGTTTCAATGGAAATATGCACCAGGTAAGCGAAGCAGATCACCAAAACCAATGCAATAATACGTGCCCCCCAGGGACCAGCCACCGGGTAGAACATATCAACAAGCATATAACCGACCATAGCGTGGCCCAAGTAAAGGGGATAGGAAATGCGTCCCAAGAAATTCAGCGGACCCCTCGAAAGTACCGGAACGTTCTTCAGGTATACAACGATGAAGAACACCAGACTAATCAGTGCCACACCGATTCCATGAGCAAGATCATGCATCAGCGCCGCGTTGAGGGAAGCCAGAATCGCAAAGTACGGAATATGCCAGGTGAACTTTCGATCATGGCTGTACATGAAGAACACCATGCCCAAGCTAAAGAGTGAAGAATGTTCCGCAACCGCGGCCCACACAATCATCTTCGGTGCTCCACCGAGAGAAGCCTCCGGGTGGAAAAGCAGACACAGAGCCGTACCGATAACCGACCAGGTGAGCAGAATCGTAGTCAGCTCCCCACGGTAAATCTTTCCCTTCCGGATAATCAGGTACAGGGCAACCATCACGTAGAACTGCAGTTCCACTGCCAGCGTCCAGTACACCTGATCCACGTTATCCACACGCAGGAAGCGTTGCAGCATCGTCGTGTTAATCAGGGTCTGCGGAATCGTAATATGGCGTCCGGGGTTTCCGTAGATGAAATACACCAGAGCCGATACCGCCAGCGCAAACCAATAGGTCGGGTAGATACGAGAAAAACGCGAAACCGCGAACTTCAGTGCCGACCCACTCTTGATGGCGCTGAGCAGAATCACGAAACCGGAAATGATGAAGAAGAGCTGAACACCCAACTCGCCCAGAGGAATGTCATAGGGCGAAGGAGCAGTCCGCGGATAGTTCTCCGTAGCGGGAACACCCAGGTGATAAATCACCACGGTAATAGCAGCCAGGCCGCGGAACCCGTCCAGCTCCCGGAAACGCCCGGGAGTGATGAAGTCCTGATCAAGGACGTCACCCTCCCGAGCTTTTACGGTCTGAGACTTGGCCATAGATGCCGGTCCTACAGCCACTTCTCGAGGCGGTCCAGGGCGGTGAAGAAGCCTTCACCGTTGTTGATGTGGCCCTGCCAGATCTCAGGGATGAAGGATGCCTTCGGGGCCAGCTCACGCAGCTGCTTGCCCAGTGCGGCCCAGTCCACGTCGCCTTCGCCAACCTGAACGCCCTCACCGTCAACACCAACGCCGTCCACCAGGTGCAGGTGAATCGACAGCGGTGCCAGCTGCTCAACAGCCTCCGACAGCGGAATGTTCAGGAAGTTAGAAGCCAGCATGGTGTGGGAGATATCCAGGCAGAGCGCGGTGTCGTAGGCACGCGAGAACTCCGCGGTGTCCTTCGGATCCAGGAACAGGTTGTGGTACTGCTGACCACCCATCAGCCAGGGGTACGGGGGCAGGGTCTGAGCGGCCAGGCGCACGCCGGATGCGTCCAGGTGCTTCAGGGCCTCGCCGATACGCTCGTACTTTTCGGCACGCTCGGAGACGGGGATGTGCTTGTCCTTGGTGAAGCCACCCATGGTCACAACCATGATCGGGTCCTCGTCCACGGTGAAGTAGCGGGTCAGGTCACGGGTGATGTCGATGGTGCGCTGCACCTCGGCGATGGAGCGTTCCCACACCTCGGGGTCCTTCGAGGCGAGGTCCACGAGGAAGTCGCCGGCGAAGAGGTCGGGCAGGTGGGTGGTGAAGCCCATGTCCAGCTTGGAGTCGAAGACATCGTCGATGTTGATATCCAGGTCCTTGTAGGAGAAGTGGAACTCCAGGAAGTCCGGCTTAGCCTCTTCAATCAGCGGCTTGTAGTCGTGGTAGCGGACGGGCAGACCCCAGGGGCGATCGAACTTGAAGTCGCGGCGGGTGACCAGGTCATCCTTCAGGTCGCCCTCGAAGAAGAACGAGCCTTCTTCAACGTCGCGCTGCATGGTACGGCCGACCAGCTGCGACAGGTGGTTCGGCTGCAGGCCGCGGCCGGGGGACTTCACGGCCACGTCGGCCTCGGTCACGACCTCGCCCTTAGCGATGTGGCGGGTAGCGACCAGGGACTTGGCCAGGTTCACGCGGTTCATCAGCTCACCGGTGGACACCTCGCGGGGAGCGGCAGAACCGATAGCTGCCTCAACCTCGCGAATCTGCTGGACCATGGCCTTGAATTCCTCGGGCAGCAGAGAGACGGTGTGGTCGTTACCCTCGAGGGTCTTGTCGGTGGTGAAGTGCTTCTCGATGATCTTTGCACCGCGAGCAACGGCGGCAATCGGCACGTGGTAGCCACGCTCGTGGCCCGAGTAACCGACCAGGCACTGGCCAATCTCGGCCAGGCGGTCCATGTAGGCCAGGTTCACGTCCTTGAAGGGTGCGGGGTAGGCCGACTGGCACTGCAGCAGGGCGTAGGATGCGCCGGCGTTACGCAGCAGGGCCACGGACTCGCGAATCTCTTCCTCGCGGCTCATACCGGTGGAAACCAGCATGGGCAGACCGCGGGATGCGACGTCGCGCAGCAGCTCGTGGTTGGTCAGGTCGGCAGAAGCAATCTTCATGCCCTGAATACCGTAGTCGACCAGTGCCTGCACCGAGGGGGCATCCCAGGGGGTGCACATGATATCCATGTTGTGCTGCTTGACGTGGTCGAAGACCTCGTACATCTGGTCCACGCTCAGGGAGAAGCGGGAGAGCAGGTCCAGGGTGTACTGCACGCCCAGGTCCTCGCCCGCGGTGGCGGCACCGCGCTGACGGTAGAGGGCGTCCATGTCACGCAGCTGGAACTTCACGGCGTCGGCACCGGACTCAACGGCCAGGTCCACCAGTTCCTTAGCGAAATCAACGCTACCCTGGTGGTTGTTGCCGATCTCGGCGATGATGAAGGCCGGGGAGTCCTCGCTGATGGTGTGCTTACCGATGCGCAGGACGTCCTGCTCGTCCATGGCGAGCGCCACGAGGTGGCCGCGCTCGTCGGTCAGCGGAACGTGGTTGATGCCCTTGGCAAAGTATGCGCGCAGGGTCTCGGGGTCGGCATCTGCCGGAGCGGTCTGCGGGTTGGTGTTAGCAGCATCCAGGGCGCTGGTCTCCAGGGATGCGGTCGGGTTGGCAATCAGCCAGCGGCGGAAATCGCCGTCGGAGAGAGAACCGCGCAGAATACCGGACTCGTTGACCAGGAAGATGATGCGCTGGCCGTTGGCAGAAATCTTCTGCAGTGCGGTAAGAATCGGGTCTTCAGCGAAGACCACATACGGGGCGATATTACGTTCAATAATCATAGGTTTGAACCTTTTCGTGAGTGTTCTATTGAATGACTGAGTGCCGGTCAATCCGGGACGGCGACGAGAATGTCGCCGGGACGAGGGTTACTTGCTCTCGTTCAGAATCTGAGTGAGCTGATGTTCCGCCACGGAGAAGTCAATCGGCGCGTCGATGTCGACGCCCTCAACCTCGTTGAGCATGAACAAGTCAATCGTACCGCCGGGGTAGCCGGCCAGGCGGTTGTGGCGCTCAGTGTACACAGGAGTCTTCGTGATGTACATGGAGCCGTTCTCGCGGTAGCGGAAGGTTTCCTTAGTCAGCTCCTGACGGCGCGGACGGTGCATAATCTCGAAGGCTGCGGTGGGTTCCCCATCGGCGTGCCAGGTCCAAATGAACGGACCGATCGGGATCACGCCGACCATGGAGTCCTTGTCGTTCTCGACGAACTGGCGGACCGCGCGTGCCAGGGTACCGGGCAGACGCACAGGGCTGGTTGCCTGCAGCAGCATGACGGCTTCGGGTGCCCAGCCGTTCTCGGTGTAGAACTCGATGGCGTGCTCGACGACCGGCTCGGTTGCGGTGGTGTCCTCCGCCAGGTGGGCCGGGCGGATGAACGGCACCTCGGCACCGTACTCGCGGGCGATATCAGCCAGCTCGGCATCATCGGTGGAGACGACAACGCGCAGCTCGTGCTCACCGGCAAGCTCTTCCTTCGCGGCCAGGGCCTGCTCGATGGTCCACGCGACCAGCGGCTTACCCGCGATGGGGCGCAGGTTCTTACGCGGAATGCCCTTTGAGCCACCGCGTACGGGAATGACGCAGAGAATACGCATTATGCCTCCAGAGTTTCGATGATGAGTTCAGCGATGCGGCGTGCCGGTTCCTTCTCGGGCTGAACCGGGGCGGGGGTGGGTTCGCTCCCCCACCGGTTCATGCCGTAGCGGTCCCAGAATTCCACAAGCCATGCCGGCGGTGCCGGGTGGTACACCCAGGCCGGGATGCCGCGGATAGCCGCCTCCAGCACACCGGTGGAGAAAATCGACACGACGGGGTTCGGTACCTCGTTCAGAGGGGTTCCGGAACGATCGATGCGGATGCCTTCCTTCTCCCACAGCTTGTGGGTCAGCACCGACAGCTTGTCCTTCTCGCTCGGGTGCGGGCGGTAGATACCGCCGTACTTCTTCAGGAAGGAGTGCGCAGCGAAAGCGAAGGATGCTCGCGGTAGCTCGGCGCCGTGCATCTGGCCCAAGAAGATTGGTTCCAGATCGTTCTGCTTCTGCGCCTCGGCGCCGGCGGCTTTCTGAGCGGCCAGGTAGAGCAGCTGGGAACCCACCGCGTGGGTGGTCACGTCGCGGCGACCCGACGCCCAGAACTCTGCGTCGGCTTCGCTGAACGCCAACAGAGTTGCGCCAACCGGCAGGGGCGGTGCCTGCGGCACGAGCAGACCGTGCTGTACGACCCAGTACTCAGCACCAATCGCGCGAGAGTACTCGTAGGCGGCCGCGCCGCGGGCCAGGTAGTGGCCGAGGGAAAGGACCACGCGCACACCGGGCAGGAGCCCCTGCAGCTGGTCGCCCGTCACTTCCTGTTCGGTCCAGGCATCACGGCCGTAACGCTCGGTGGCGTACTGGCCGTTGAGGTACTCCGAGGCATCCTCGGGGACCCACAGGGCCACGCCCACGTTCTCGAGGTACTTGAGCGGCTCCAGAAGGGAGTTACGGCTCGTCGGAGAGAAAGAATCGAGCACAATGAGCACGCGGGGTACGGCGCCTCGGGTATAGAGAACACCGCCAACAGGGGCTTCCTGTTCCGCCGCGCCCCCGCGCAGACGTCCGATAAGGCTGCGGGCCTCGCCCTTAGCCCAGCGCAGGGTGTTCTGGCGCTTCTGCCAGGCGGCCCATGCATCAATGTCGAGGGGGTAGGTTAGGCCCATAGCTGCTCCAAAATCTTGACGCGCTGATCAAAGGTGTGCTCGGCCAGGGTTCGCTTCTGACCGGCTTCACGAATCTTTCGCGCCCACTTCGGGTCACGGAAAATGCGGGTACAAATCTCGATGAGCTCATCGATGCTCTCGTACACCAGAACCTCTTCACCCGGAATGTAGTAGCGGTCCACGTCGGGGCGATCAATCACCTGCAGGGCGCCAACGCCGGGCGCCTCGAAGGTACGCATGGTGAAGCCGTCCTGGTTGTTGTGGATGTTCAGGGTGGCCGGGGAGGACGCCATGATGCCGTAGGCCTCGGAGCGGTCGATGTCGCGGCCGGCGGGAACGCCGGAGTCCTTGAACTGCTTGGTGCGCAGAATATCGTAGGGGTGACGCGACCAGGCACGGCCGTAGGCACGCACCGGCAGACCGGCGGCGACGAGGGCCTGCAGGGTCTCCTCACGGTTGGGGTACTTGGCGCCCACAAAGTTAATGGAGTCCTCGCGGACAGGAACAATCGGGCAGTGGGTGTCGTAGGCGTTGGGCATGTCGAGCACCTCGAAGCCCTGCTCACGCAGGTGCTGCGCGTCCAGCGGGCTGTAGCTTGCCAGCGAGCCCAGGTGGTGCAGGTCCTCTTCGGTGTAGCTCATGCGGCGCATCTCGTCGTAGAGCCAGGTGCCGTAGCGAACGCCGGAGGTCTCCAGCAGGTCCCACCATTCGCGGGAGAGCATATCGCCCTTAATGACCAGCACAATATCGGGACGGAACTCGTTGAAAGCATCGATAGCCTTACGGGTTGCCTGAGCCGCGAAGCTTTCGGGGCGGTACTTCTCGGGTAGCTCGTGGGCGAGCTTGTTGAGGATGCGCTCGGACAGAGTACCGGGGGCATCGTAGATGTGGGTGCGCACATCGTATCCGTGCACTTCCAGGGATGCTTGAATCGCCTTCCAGTACCCGTGGAATGCGGGTGAGAGTAGTAGAAGTTTGGGCTGAGTCATATGAGGAATGGATCCTGTCGGCGTTTGCTATAAGAACCCGCAGGGCAAAACCGTGCGGTGCTATGTGTTGGAGTGAAGCAGAGAGGCACGTTTCAAGCAGAGCTTGCGCTCAAACATACCTACTAAAATTTTACAACGAAAGCAGAAGATGACACATGCTTACGCAGTGTGTCACCTCCAACGTTTAGCTATGGGGCGCTCCGCACCGGGTGCGGACACTAGAGCTAGTTTTCGCGGCGCTCGGCCTTGGCGATGCGCTCCAGGTCGGCGGCGAGGAACCCGCGAGCGTCTACATCCTTATTGCGCAGCGCACGCACAGAGTTCACGAGGAAGTTCGCGTAGCTGGTCGCACGCAGGGCTACGGCCAGCTTCTTTTCCCAGCCCCACTTGTCGGCGTAGATGAAGCGTGCGGTGGTCAGCCACTGGATGCGACGCTCCGAGGGGGAAGATCCGCCGCCCTCGTGGGTAACGGTCACCGAGGGAATCAGGTAGCGGTCCACGCCGGCCTGCGAAAGGCGGTACTGGAAGTCCACCTCTTCGCTATTCATGTAGAAGCGCTCGTCCATGCCGCCGAGGCGGTTGAATACGGCGCGAGGCACGACCATGCAGGCACCCATAACCCAGTCGACCTTCGCGTCGGAGGTTCCGGTGCATGCCTCAACATCGTGTCCAACGCCGCGGTGCCACCACTTCGTCGGCTTGAAGCGAGCCAGCGGGGTGAACCATTCCCAGGCGATATGTCCGGCGGTGGGAAACTTGCGGGCCACCCACTGCTGCTGGCCGTCGTGGCCGATGACCTGCGGGCTGGCCAGAACCTGGCCGTGTGCCTCGGCTGCGGCGAGCATGCGGGAGATGAAGGTGTCATCCAGCTCCAGGTCGCTGTTGAGGATGAACACCCACTCGCCGGTCGCGGCAGCGACGCCGGAGTTCACGGCCTTACCGAAGCCGCCGTTGACGGCACGGCGCACGACGGTCACGCCCTCAACCTCGGGGAAGGGAACGGGCGAGACGTCGTCCGAAACGAGGATCTCGACATCGGAGGGGTCAATCCCCTTCTGCGCGCGGAGGGTGTCAATAATGGCGAGCACGGGTTCCGGCTCGCCGTAGAAAGGAATAACCGCAGATACACGGGGAGTATGAGTCACAATATATCCTTTGAGTGAGGCGCCTGAAAATCACAAGCGATAGAAGGTTAAATATGGGGGCGACCGTATCTATATCTCTATACGATCACCCCCATATTTTCAATTAGTCGGGCAGCTGGCCCAGGCGAACGAGGTTCGCAAATTCTTCGTTGGCCGCCTGAACTTCCTTGAAAGTTCCCTTATTGGCGATGCGGCCCTGGGAGAGGTACACCAGCTGATCAACGTTACGCACCGTGGAAAGACGGTGAGCCACGATAATCACGGTAATCTCCTTGGAGATGCGGTTAATGGTCTGAGTAATCTTGTGCTCAGTCTCATTGTCCAGCGCACTGGTTGCCTCGTCCATAACCAGCAGGCTCGGGTTGCGGTACATTGCACGCGCAATACCCACACGCTGACGCTGACCACCAGAGAGGCGGTTACCGTTCTCACCAATCGGAGTGTTGATGCCATCTTCCAAGGTCTCGACAACGGGCATCAGCTCCGCCAGCTCAAGGCAGTAGAGCACTCGCTCATCATCGATGTACTGCTTGGGAATGCCGAAGGCGACAGCCTCACGCAGAGTACCGTTACCCAGGTACGGATCCTGAGGAACATAACCAATCTTCTGGTACCAAGCATGCAGGTCAGCGTGGATGTCCTTACCCTGGCTAGAAATCGTGCCGCTCGTCGGGGTCAGCAGACCAAGAATCAAGTCAACCAGAGTAGTCTTACCCGAACCGGAGCCACCCACGAAAGCAACCGAGGTACCAGCCGGCACATCCAGCTGAATGTCTTTGAGAACGTCCTTATCACCATCCGGGTAACGGTAGACCAGGTCGTCAATTTGAACATCCACGGGGTCAATTCCCGAGTTGATGATGGTTGCCGGATCAATTTCATCCTTGAACTCAACCATCTGCAGGCGCTGCTCTTCGGGGCTCATCGAGCGGATAACCTTAGCAACCTCTTCACTAGCGAACTCGTTCGCACGGATACCGCCCAGGGAGGCAATCATACGGGTCGCGTTCGGAAGGATGCGGATACATGCGGTTGCGAAAAGCATCAGGGAGGGAAGACCATCAGCACCCTGAGTCGAAGTCACCAAAGCCAGCAGACCAGCGATACCCACGATGAAAATAATTTCAAGCGAATACTTGGGGAAGTCGTTCAGGAACGAGAGGTTAACATCGCTTTTAACGCTTCGTACTGCGGGCTCGCGGTACTGCTCGATAGCAGCCTTGTGTGCATTCGTAATACGAATTTCGCGGAAACCCCTGATGTCGTCCAGCAGGAAGCGCAAAGCGTCTCGACCGGCACGTGCCGTTATCTCACCATACTTCGCGTTACCGCGGCGCAAGAAGAGCTGCATGATAGCGATGGTGATGCCGAAGTATGCGAAAGCAACCAGCGCAGGAATCGGCATGACGCACAGAATCATGATGAGCAGCACGATGATAGACAGGAAATCGCCCACAAAGTTAATAATTGATCCCACAAAACCGCGGTACGCAAACACCACGTAGGTGCTAATCAGGTATGCGGTTTCTTCAGGCTGAGACTTCTTGTGGTTGAAGTAGCTATCCTTCATGTAATGATTGAGGATTGTCGTCGACGTCGCCAACTGCTGGTAACCCGTAAATTTCAGGCTCCAGCGCTTAAAGAGGAGCGCAGCGATACCCTTAATCACAAAGGCGAGCACCAGGACAATACCCAAGTAGAGCACCAAATCAGAACGCGGAGGGTTGCCGAAGATATCAGAAATTACAGCCAGGTAGCCGGTAATTTCAGCGCCCATCGCAATATTCATGATGGGAAGAACAGCAGCAACACCGACCATTTCCATTAGCGAAAGAAGGAATAGGCCGATTAGATTCACAATTAGTAGCGTAAAGCTCCGTCCTGGGAAAAAGATACGAAGCTTAGTGTAAATACTCTTCATTGGTCCTCGTTGGTGAGTGTTTGCACTGGCTTCCGAGTGAGAAGAAGCCCAGCATTTCACGCCAATTCTAGCATGTGACCTCTAAACCCTTTCGCTATAAAGTTTGTACTTTAGGTCATCATCACGTCCCCAAGTTGAAGCTTTCAGAGCGACCTACATTGAAGATGTATCGGACGAGGCATTAGGGAATTCGCCACACTCGAGATTCAGAGACCTTTGAAGAGTCAAGCAACTCGGTATGATAGATACTATTCGTTCAACTTCACCCGACACTTCCGGCTTCCCTGTTCACCGTTGGGTACGTCAAGAGAAAAGGCTTTTGATGGGCATCTTCAACATCAAGTCCTTGAAGGACAAGTACACCCGGGGCTCCGCAGAGGAGATCACCGACTCCTCCAAGGCCCCCGAAACCACCGCGACTACTGCGCCGGCATCCGCCCCCTCCATTGCGGAAGGGGTCCGCTCGCTGATCCAGAACAACCCCGACCTGGCAGGCAAGAACCGCCGCGGGGCCGCCCAGCGCTCCATGGTCCCTTCGGGTTCGCTCCGCGAAGTCATGGGCGAGTATGAGGCTCACTCCCCCGCCGAGGTCGCCGCTCAGACGCCCCTTCCCAAGGCATCCGAGCCTTCCCGCGCCGAAGAAATCTCTGAGGACGGCACCGTCACCATTGATGCGCAGCTGCTGAACCTCACCGAAACCTCGGGTACCGCCGCCGATATCCTCCCCCTGGACGAACCGTCTGCAGAGGGCTCCTCCTCACGCTCCGTTCACGTCGAGGAACACCACGCACCCACCGTCGCTTCGGGTGTTCTGGCCGACACCGCAGAAGAGCCTGCTCCGACAGCCCTCGCGGCACGTGAGGAGACCGCAAGTGCCCCGCAGGGGGAACGCGAACGCACCCCGCTGTTCAAGCTCTCCCCCGGCACCTTCACCCGTAGCGGCGCCCACGACACCGACGGCCCCTTCCAGGCGCTCTTCGTGTGCACCGGCAACATTGCCCGCAGCGCCTCCGGCGAGGTTATTTCCAAGCACCTGGCCGCAGAGTACGGGCTGGAGGACAAGTGGACCTTCGCCAGCGCCGGTACCGGCGCGCTGGTCGGTCAGGGCGTGTACGAGCTCATCGCCAACGAGCTCATCGAGCGTGGCTACAACCCCGAGGGTTTCGCCTCCCGTCAGCTGACCGAGGAGATCATTAAGAACGCGACCATCATCCTGGTCGCGGAGAAGGTGCACGCCGACTGGATCGTGCGCGAGTGGCCCCAGTACCACTCCAAGATCGTGCTGCTCAAGCAGGCTGCTCGCCTTCGTGAGGAAGCGCGCCGTGCCGAGCCGCTCTCTTACCTCTACTCCTACGGTGGCACTCCCCTCGCGAGCGATAAGCTCGAGGACCCCTACCGTCGAGGCCCGGCGGCCGCGAAGAAGGCCGTAGACGAGGTTGAAGAGTCGCTACGCGTGATTCTGCCGTGGCTGGCGCGAGCCCACCGCTAAATCTCCGCAATACAGAATCTGCAGGGGCCTGTCCCTTCAGAAACGTAGAAAATCCCCCGCTACCACAACCGTGGTAGCGGGGGATTTTCTATAGCCTATTCAAGCCCTAGTGATCGAAAATCTCGGTCACGGAGCCCTCGTCAAAGACCTCGCGAATAGCGCGAGCGATGAGGGGCGCGATGGAGAGAACGGTCAGGTTCTCGAAGCGCTTTTCCTCCGGGACGGGCAGGGTGTTGGTCACCACGACCTCGACCGCGCCGCACTCGGACAGACGCTCAACGGCGGGATCGGAGAGAACCGGGTGGGTTGCCGCGATGATAACTTCCTTCGCGCCCTTATCCATGAGGACCTTCACGGCGCCGGCGATGGTTCCGCCGGTGTCAATCATGTCGTCAATCAGCACGCAGGTGCGGCCCTCAACGTTACCCACAACGGTCTTGGAGACCGCGTGGTTCGGAACGTTGATGTCTCGGGTCTTGTGCACGAAGGCCAGGGGTGCGCCGTTCAGCAGGGTGGCCCAGTGCTCGGCCACGCGCACACGACCGGTGTCCGGGGACACCACGGTCACGTTCGACAGGTCCTCAACGCGCTCGCGGATGTGCTTAGCCAGCACCGGAATTGCGAAGAGGTGGTCCAGCGGGCCGTCGAAGAAGCCCTGAATCTGCGAGGTGTGCAGATCGACGCACATCAGGCGATCCGCGCCGGCGGTCTTGTACAGGTCAGAAATCAGGCGAGCCGAGATGGGTTCGCGACCCTTGTGCTTCTTGTCCTGACGAGCGTAGGGGTAGAACGGGGACACCACGGTAATGGAGCGAGCGGAGGCACGCTTGAGCGCATCAATCATGATGAGCTGCTCCATGAGCCACTCGTTAATCGGTGCCGGGTGCGACTGAATCACGAATGCGTCCGCACCGCGCACAGACTCCTCAAAACGGACGTAGGTCTCGCCGTTGGCGAAGGTATATGCGGAGGTGGGCAACAGGTCGTGGTCAAGGGCCTGCGCAATCTCCTCGGCGAGCTTGGGGTGTGCTCGACCGGAGACCACTACAAGCTTGCGCTCACCGGGGTTGGTAATCTCGCTACTCATGGTGTTGTTCTTTCCTCGGATTAGGATTCTGCCGGTTCCTGTGCGCCCGCGGCCTTTGCAGCCTCAGCGGGTTCGGTACCGGCACGGTTCTTCAGAACCCAGCCCTCGATGGTGCGCTGGGAAGTCTCAGAGTAGGCGAGGGCGCCCGCAGGAACATCCTTGCGGATCAGCGCGCCCGCGCCGGAGTAGGCACCGTCACCCACGGTGACCGGTGCAACGTAGATGCCCGCGGATCCCATGCGGGCATGTGCGCCAATAACAGAACGGTTCTTCACCAGGCCGTTGTAGTTGGCGAAAATGGAACCCGCACCAATGTTGGCGCCCTCACCGATGGTGGCGTCGCCAACGTAGGACAGGTGCGGAACCTTCGCACCGTCACCAATCTGCGAGTTCTTGGCCTCGCAGAAGGTGCCGAGCTTCGAGCCCTTACCTAGGGTCGTACCGGGGCGCAGGTAGGCGAAGGGGCCGACGGTTGCGCCCTCGCCAATCACGGCGCCGAAGCCGTGAGCGCGGATGACGGTAGCGTCTGCCTCAACGGTCATATCGGTCAGGGTGGTGTCGGGGCCAATGGTTGCGCCGGTGGCAACGGTGGTGGAGCCGTGCAGCTGCACGCCGGGCAGGAGGGTCACGTCATTCTCGATGCGCACGGTCACGTCAATCCAGGTGTTCTGCGGATCGACGATGGTCACGCCGCTACGCATGTGAGCCTCGAGGATGCGGTTGTTGAGCATACGGCCCAACTGAGCCAGCTGCACACGGTCGTTGGCACCCTCAACCTCCCAGCGGTCCTCAATGGCCAGGGCGGAGGTACGGTGGCCCTTCGAACGGGCGATGGACAGCACATCGGTAATGTACTTCTCGCCCTGAGCGTTATCGGTGGTCACCTCAAGCAGGGCTTCGCGCAGCACGGCAGCGTCAAAGGCGTAGATACCGGAGTTGATCTCGGTAATCTCGAGCTCTTCGGGGGAGGCGTCCTTCGCCTCGACGATGGCGGTCACCTCGCCAGCCTGGTTACGCACGATACGGCCGTAGGAGCCGGGCTCATCAATGTGGGTGGTCAGGACAGTTACGGAGTTCTTGTCTTCCTCGTGGAAGGCAATCAGTTCGCGCAGAGTCTCGGGGCGCAGCAGAGGAACATCGCCGTAGGTCACCAGCACGGTACCCGAGACGGGGGCCTGCGCATCCAAGGCATTCAGACCGACCTCAACCGCACGACCAGTACCCGGAATCTCATCCTGATCAACGATGGTTACCTCAGGGTCAAACGCAAGCACATGCTCAGCAACCTTATCGCGCTGGTGGCGTACCACAACAGCGAGGCGCTCGGGGTTCAGATCGCGCGCAGCAGCGACAGCGTGCTCAATCATGGATCGACCACCAATGCCGTGCATGACCTTGGGGGTTGCGGACTTCATGCGCGTGCCAGCGCCGGCGGCGAGAACAATCACCGCGGAGGGTGCCAGTTCAGTGTTCACTGAGAAGACTCCTTATACGAGGTTGTAAGAGTGAGAGGTGAGCGCGGAACCGCCGACTCTCATTCAACGATTCCGTTGAGTGCTTACGCTCCGCCACTAGGACTCGAACCTAGACAAACGGCTCCAAAGGCCGCTGTGCTGCCATTACACCATGGCGGATTATTCCCGTGCCGGTGCGGGTACCGCCTCTGGTGGCAGTCGCCATTCACTACCCTAATTTTGGGCAGAGAACAGCGCCGTGCAGGAAATGCTTCCCTCAGTTTATCAAATATCCGCCGTGGGCTCGCCCCACGCACGGCGCAAACGCGGGCTTTCGACGGGTACTTCAGCTATCTTTTCAAACCTTCAACCGTTCCCCCATCGATTACCTCACCGGCACCTGAAAATACCCTCACCCTGTACCCTAGAAGGCGTGGCACATTTACTAGGCGGCGAATCGCTGCATCTTGAGTTTCCTACCCGAACCATTTTCGAGGGCATCACGGTCGGCCTGAACGAGGGCGACCGCATCGGCATTGTCGGCCGTAACGGCGACGGCAAATCCACCCTCATGAAGATTCTGGCCGGCCGGCTCGAACCGGACTCCGGCCGCGTCACCGTGCGCGGCGGCACCCGCATCGGCTACCTGGATCAGTCCGATGTTCTCGACGACGACCACACCGTCGGCTACGCGATTGTGGGCGACACCCCCGAATACGAGTGGGCCTCGCAGGCTCGCATCCGCGACGTCATCTCGGGCCTGGTCTCCGACCTGCCCTGGGATGCGCAGGTCTCGTCCCTCTCCGGCGGTCAGCGCCGACGCGTAGCGCTCGCCTCCCTGCTCGCGCAGGAGTGGGACGTGCTCATGCTCGACGAGCCCACCAACCATCTGGACGTCGAGGCCATCACCTGGCTCGCCGGCCACCTGAAGTCCCGCTGGCCCAAGAACGCGGGCGGCCTCATGGTCGTTACCCACGACCGCTGGTTCCTCGATGAAATCTGCACCGACACCTGGGAGGTGCACGACCGCATCGTCGAGCCCTTCGAGGGCGGCTACGCTGCGTACATCCTGCAGCGCGTTGAGCGTGACCGTCAGGCAGCCGCGGCTGAGGCTAAGCGCCAGAACCTGATGCGCAAGGAGCTCGCGTGGTTGCGCCGCGGTGCGCCCGCGCGTACCTCCAAGCCGAAGTTCCGCATCGACGCGGCCAACGCCCTCATTGCGGACGTTCCGCCCGTGCGCGACACCGTGGAGCTGAAGAAGATGGCGGTCTCCCGCCTCGGCAAGGACGTGGTGGACCTCGAGAACGTCTCGGTCACCTACGACGACCCCTCCCTACCCGGCGGCAAGCGCCCCGTTCTGAAGAAGGTCACCTGGCGTATTGCCCCCGGTGAGCGCACCGGTATCCTGGGCGTGAACGGTGCGGGCAAGTCCACCCTGCTTTCGCTGGTGACCGGCGACCTGAAGCCGACCGAGGGACGCGTCAAGCACGGCAAGACCGTGAAGATTGCGACCCTCACCCAGCAGCTGGACGAGCTGAAGGAGGTCGAGAACGACCGCGTCTCCGACGTGATCGGCCGTAAGAAGCGCAGCTACATTGCCGACGGCAAGGAGCTCTCCCCCTCGCAGATGCTCGAGCGTCTAGGCTTCACCAGCGCTCAGCTCTCCACCCCCGTCAAGGACCTTTCGGGTGGTCAGAAGCGTCGCCTGCAGCTCATGCTGATTCTGCTGGACGAGCCGAACGTGCTGATTCTCGACGAGCCCTCCAACGACCTGGACACCGATATGCTCGCGGCGATGGAGGACCTGCTGGATACCTGGCCGGGCACCCTGCTGGTGGTCAGCCACGACCGCTACCTCATGGAACGCGTGACCGATCAGCAGTACGCCGTGATTGACGGTTCGTTCCGCCACCTGCCCGGCGGCGTGGACGAGTATTTGGCACTCTCGGCGGCCGGTGCTGGCGGCTCTGCGGCAGGTAGCGCGCAGGCACGTGCCGCCGCCCCGACCCAGAAGGCTTCGACGCAGGAGGCTGAGGCATCCGCTAAGCCAAAGGTTTCCGGTGCCGAGCTGCGTGCGGCGCAGAAGGAATCCGGTGCGATTGAGCGTCGCCTCGCCAAGCTCGCTACAGAGCAGGAGAAGCTCTCCGAGCAGATGAGCGCGCACGATGCCTCCGACTACGCCGGTTTGGCGGCGCTCGGCGAGCAGCAGCAGGCACTTCAGGATGAGATTGACGAGCTGGAGATGCGCTGGCTCGAACTCTCCGAGCTGCTGGGCTAACGCCTACTGATATAAGGAATGCCGGTTCTAGATTCAATCTAGAACCGGCATTCTTCATGTATTCAGCTCAATGATACAGAATCGCACTGACCGCGCTCACCGCGTGGTTGCCCGTAGCACGAAGAGCAGATGCAAGAGCCTCCGCCCGGGCCTGCGAAGAAGTCAGCAGAAGCACCGTCGGACCGGAACCAGATACCAGGGAGGCGTACACGCCCTCGCTCTCGCGCAGGTTCAGAGTCTGCTCCAGCTGCGGGGCGCACGAAAGTGCGGGTGTCTGCAGGTCATTACGTAGCAGCGGTGCCAAGGAGGCGAGCGCCGCCTCCGAACCGTCATAAGAGTTCAGAGCTTCCAGAAGCTCTACGGGTTCCACCAGCTCGCCGGAGGCGGGATACTCACCGGCGGCACGGCCCGCATCCAGCTGCTTGAACACGCTGGGGGTTGAGAGGCCAAACTGCGCGGCAACAACCACCAGGTGCAGGGGTTCCCGAGGCGCCGCAACGTTCTGAAGCTCGGTGCCTGTCCCCTGCCCCAGGGCGAGGGTCTGCCCCAGCGCGGCACGCACGCTGAAGGGGATATCGGCGCCCAGCTGCGCGGCAAGACGTTCATAATCCGTCTGGGTCAGGAGCGCACCGGTGCGGCCGGTTGCGTGCAGGTAGCGGTCCGTGGCAATCAGTGCCGCTGCGGCGTCTGCTGAGCCGCCCGCCATGCCGCCGGCCACGGGCACGGCCTTTGCAATGTGCATGTGTAACGCCGGGACAGAGCCAATACCGTGCTCCGCAAGGATTAGCTTCGCGGCACGGTACACGAGGTTCCGCTCATCCATCGGCACATCGGCTGGGTCGAACTGCCCCGCCTGCATCTGCTGATCCACCAGGGAGCCGGGCATAATGTCCATGCTCAGGCTCAGCCCCGGCGTCTGCCCCTCAGAGACCGTAATGGTCTCCGTCAGAGAGACCGCCGCAAAAAGCGTAGTCAGCGGGTGGTAGCCGTCCGGACGGACATCCCCCACGGCAAGGTACAGATTGACCTTGCCGGGAGCATCAACCGAAATAGCGGTCTGGGAGGCGGTACTCATCAGCGCATACACCTTTCGCGCGGGAACTCGCGTGAGAACGTCAGTGAAAAATTTAGAGCGGGAAGAAGCTACTCCGCTACAGGCTCAGCCGGGACAGTCAGCGAAGCCTCCGCAATGCGGATAAAACCGTGAATATCCAGCTTCTCGCCGCGCTCCGTCGGAGCAATACCGGCCGCTACCAGAATCTGCTCCGCACGCGCACCCGAGCCCGCCCAGGAGCTCAACGCAGCGCGCAGAGTCTTACGGCGCTGAGCGAAGGCCGCGTCCACAATCGTGAACACCAGGTCACGGTCAACGGTCGAGAGAGGCTCCTCGCGCATACGGAAACCCACCAGGCCCGAGTTAATCTTCGGTGCAGGCCAGAACACGTTCTTGCCAATCACGCCCGCCTTATAAACCTCGGCATACCAATTAGCCTTCACCGAGGGCACACCGTAGATCTTCGAACCCGGGGTGGCCGAAAGACGGTCGGCAACCTCGTCCTGAACCATCACCAGGGCGTGACGGATACTCGGGAACTGCGCAAACAGGTGCAGAAGCACCGGAACCGCCACGTTATAGGGCAGGTTCGCCACCAGAGCATCCGGAGTGCGAGGCAGCTCGGTGACCTTCAGGGCGTCCATGAGCACCACGTCAATATCGCCTGCCTTCTCGGGGCGGAACTTCTCAATCGTGTGCGGAAGCTGCTGCGCCAGCGGCGGGTCAATCTCAACCGCCACCATATCCTTCGCAGCATCCAGGATGCCGAGGGTCAACGAGCCCAGGCCCGGGCCGACCTCCAGCACCGTCTCCTCCGGTGAAATCTCTGCCGCGTTGACAATACGACGGATCGTATTGGGGTCAATCACAAAGTTCTGCCCAAGAGTCTTCGTCGGACGAATACCGAGCATCTCGGCAAGCTCGCGAATCTCAGCAGGGCCGAGCAGGGGCAGATCGTTCACAGCGTTCCTTCACATAGGTGGATGGTGGGGAGGTTACAGTTTAGATTACCGCGAGAAACGCTGCTTTACCTCATCAAGAGTGGCTTCCAGAGCGTTCTTAGCGTTCGTAATACGCTTCTTCGGAGCCAACGCAATACGCACTCGATCCAGAGGACCAGTACCGTGCTGGAGACTATTCACCTTATCCAGATGACGCTTACCGGACTCCAAGATGACGCTACTACCCTCCCAGCCGCACAGGCCCGGCTGCACAAAACGCACATCCACACCCCACTGCTGGTACAGCTTGTAATCATCAGCCACAGTACCCGGCACCTTATCCTCAAACTGCTTAAGCAGCAGCTCAGCACCCGAACGGGAAATCAAATACAAGCCAGTGCAAATCAAAGGCCACGTACCGTACGGCTTACCCATACGGTACTTACCGTGCACAAAAGGAGACAGCAGAGACAGGCGGATGTATTCCACCTGCGGGTTCAGCTTGCCGGCATCATTCGCAAAAGAATCGCTAAGGTTCACCAGCTGCACCTGCGGGTACTTCGTGATGATTGCATTCACCACCGCCTCAGCATCCGGAGAAAGAAGGATGTCGTCTTCGGCAATCAGCGCCCAATCAGCATCCGACGCAACAAAGTCACGCCACATATTCACATGGCTGAGCATGCAACCCTTCTCCGCAGGGCTAGGGTCACGATGCCAACGGCTACGGAAAAACTCAACGTCAAATTCTTCATCAGCGACGTGATTATCGCGGTTATCCACCGCAGAATAAGGCACAAAATCCTTCGCGGGCGCACCCACAGAATAAAACGAATCGAAACGGTTCGCGCCATCCAGGCCCAGAACATACTTCAGAATCTTTGCCATATTTTTTCCTTTCAATAGCTCATCCAGAAAGCCTAAGCAATAGAAGATTGCGTCGGTTATTGGCGAGCTTTCAGAACATCAGACCCCCTGCACGACAGGAAAGTTCATCCATCTTAAAAATCGGTGCGTTAATGGCATGAAGTCTGAATATTGAGCGTGTGATAAATACGCACACTACTGTGCAACGTAGAAAAAATTCTATCATTCACCATGCACCAATCTCAGGTGCCCGCAGGTTAAGACGCGGTATAGCACGCGCCGTACCGGTGTACAACAAAAGAATCCCCTCCCTACCGCATATACACGATAGGGAGAGGATAAATGACAGGGCAGAAGATCCACGTATTCACATTTTTATGTGATGACAGTACCCCAATCCATCTGTGGGTTACCGCCTCTGGATTATCGTCCTAGACGCTGCTTCACATCTTCGAGAGTGGCATCCAGAATGTTCTTCGCGTTCGCAATACGCTTCTTCGGCGCCAGGGCGATGCGCAACCGGTCGATAAAACCGGTGCCATGCTGCGTGCTCTTGAGACTTTCCAGGTGACGAACGCCAGAAGTTTGAATGAGGCTGGTGCCTTCCCAACCGCACAGGCCGGGCTGCACCAAATATATGTCCACTCCCCATTCTCGGTAGAGAGAATAATCATCAGCAACAACGCCGGGAACCGTCTCGCCATAACATTCTACGAGTCGTTCAGCTCCAGAACGCGAAAGAAGATACAAGGCTGCACCGTACAGAGGCTTTGAACCATAGGCACGACCCATACGGTACTTGCCGTACACAAAAGGAGCAAGCAACGAAAGACGGGGGTAATCAACCTGCGGGTTGAGCTTGCCAGCTTCAGAAGCGTAGATATCGCCCAGGTTAACCATCTGCACGTGAGGATACTTTTCGATAATCCTCTCCACTACAGGCTGCAGGTCAGGGGAAATGAGGACATCGTCCTCTGCTAGCAAAGCCCAGTCGGCATCTGAAGCGAGGAAGTCCTTCCACATGTGGTAGTGGCTCAAAGCGCAACCCTTTTCGGCAGGCCTCGGCTCTTTACCGTAACGAGTCAAGAACAGCTTGCTATCGAATTGTGCATCAGTGACGTGATCATCACGGTTATCCACCGCAGAATAACGCTGAAAACCTTGAGCGGGTGCCCCCACCGAGAAGAAAGAATCAAACCGGTTAGCGCCGTCCAGTCCCAGAACGTATTTCAGAATTTTTGCCATGTTTTTCCCTTCAATAGCTCATCCAGAAAACCTAAGCAATAGAAGATTGCAATTGGTTAATGATGAGTTTTCAGAACATCAGACCACCTGCACAACAGAAGGGTTCGTCAATCTTAAAAATCAGTACATAGATGGCAGGGAGTCTGAATATTGAGTATGTGATAAATACGCACACTGTAGTGCAACGTAGAAAGAATTCTATCATTTACCATGCGCCAATCTCAGGTGTCCGCAGGTTAAGACGCGATATAGCACGCGCCGCGAAGCGATTCAGAGTAGCTACCCGCTACAGGGTGTACGCGCCTACCACTGACCGTAAACCCGCTCCGAATTCTCACGGATACGGCGGCAAAGCGCCTCCAGCTCCTCACCGCGGTGAGCCGCCATGAACCGCACCGTGTAATTCGTCATGTAGGACGCATTCGGACGGCCACGGAACGGATGCGGGGTCAAGAACGGCGCATCCGTCTCAGCCAGCATCAGCTCAGGGCGAGCCATCGCCAACGATTCCTGAATACCCTTCGAATTCTTGAACGTCACCGTGCCGGCAAAGCTCATGTACCAGCCGCGCTCATTGCAGATCGCGGCAAGCTCCGGGCCACCCGAGTAGCAGTGGAACACGGTACGTTCCGGCGCGCCCTCTTCATCCAGGATGCGCACGACGTCCTCGTGGGCGTCACGGTCGTGAATCTGCAGTGCCAGGTTGTGCTTCTTCGCCAGGCGGATATGCTCGCGGAAGCTGTAGTGCTGCGCCTCCTTACCCTCATCTCCGGTGCGGAAATAGTCCAGGCCGGTCTCACCGATGGCGCGCACGCGGTCGGTAGCGGCCAGGCGGTCCAGGGTTGCCAGCGCCTCGTCGAGGGTTCCTGCCTGCGCCAGCTCGGGCGCGGTGTTGGGGTGAATCGCAATGGCGGCGAGCACACGCTCATCGGCCTGGGCGGCGGCTACGGCGTAGAGGGAGGAGGGAATATCGCATCCGACCTGTACGATGGCGCCGATGCCGAGCTTCTCACCGGTGTCGAGCGCATCGCGGGCGCTAATTTCTACCTCGCCGTCGAGCAGGTCCATGTGAGTGTGGTTGTCCACGATGGGGTAGGGCAGCGGCTCGGGGGCAGGCGGAAAAAGCAGGTTGCGACTGCGTCCGTTCTCACCGGTCGTGGAGCGGCGGCGGGTGCCCTCCCCTCCCTTGGCGTCGCTAATGCCCGCGTAGAGCTCCGCCTCGTAGGGGGCTGGGATTTCGCCGGGCACGACACTCCAGCCCTGCGGCAGCACGGTTCCCTCCAGCTGCGCGGGGGTGGGCAGGGTGTACCCCGCCAGGGAGGCGAGGGCGTTCAGGTCCTCCTGGGTGATGGTGTTACCGGTGTGGTTCTGGCACATGGGGAATCCTTCTGTGTGTTTGCGATACCGCGGGATAGTCCGCGCAGGACAACCCGGGGGGCACGCCCCGCGGGGTCACGGCGTCACAGTAATAACTATTCCGGGCGGTTCATTATTCCGAGCGGGCGGCCAGGGCTGCCTCGTACAGCTCGCGCTTGGAGGTGCCGGTCTCGGCGGCCACGGCGGCACAGGCGGCCTTGAGTCGCTCGCCGGCGGCCACACGGTCGAGGACCAGCCGCACGACGTCCTGCGCTTCGGGGGTTTCGGGGGCCTGCGCGCCCTCGACGATAATGACGATCTCGCCGCGAATACGTTCTGACTCAGCCCACTCGGCGAGCTCGGCCAGGGTGCCGCGGCGAACCTCCTCGTGGAGCTTGGTCAGCTCACGGCTGACGGTGCCTCGACGGTCCGCGCCGAAGGTCTGCACAAAGTCAGCAAGGGTCGCGGCGGTGCGGTGCGGGGACTCGTAGAAGATCATGGTGCGTTCTTCCCCCGCCAGCGAGGCGAGGCGACGCGAACGCTCGGAGCCCTTTCGGGCCAGGAACCCTTCGAAGGTGAAGCGGCCGGTGGGCAGGCCGGAGAGCGCGAGCGCGGTCAGCGCGGCGGAGGGGCCGGGCACCACGGTGACGGGCAGGTCCGCCTCGGCAACCGCGGCCGCAGCCACGTAGCCGGGGTCGGAGATGGTTGGCATGCCCGCGTCCGAGAGAAGCAACACGCGCTGGCCATCCTGCACCGCCTGCACGATGGTTGCGCTGCGTTCTTCTTCGTTGTGGTCATGGTTGACGATGACGCGACCGCGGGTGCGCACACCGAGCCCGGAGGCGAGGGTCCGCAGCTTGCGGGTGTCCTCAACGGCAATGAGGTCTGCGGTGGCGAGGGCCGAGCGCAGGCGGTCGGAGGCGTCGGCCAGGTTACCGATGGGGGTGCCGCCGAGGATGAGCACGCCGCCTTCCTCGGAGGTGACGGGCACGTCGGAGTTGGGCGCATCGGCCGTTGAGGGTTCGGAGAGCTCGGCGGATTCTTCGGGGTATTCGGCGGCGGGTGCGGTCATGGCAGGCCTCGTGTCTGTGTCTGGTCTTCGCTTACCACCTAAGTGTAACGCTCGTTTTTTGGGCGGCGGGTGAGGGTAACGCTTTCCCCGCGGCGGGTGCTCCAGGCGTCATATACCCTCGTCACCGGGCGGAAATGGTGCATCGTACTGTCTAACCATTTAGGATGGATGGGTGAAGATACCTAAGCTCTCCTCCCCCGAGGCCTCGACCGAGTCGAGCCAGGCCGCCGTCCGCGCAGGACGCTACGGCCTGGATTCCCTGCTCGATGCCCTCGCTGTCGCCTACATCCGAGCCCCACGCTGGGGCTGGGTGGCTCCCACGCTGATTGTGTTGCTGGCCGGTGTGCTGCGCTTCTACAACTTGGCCCACCCGAACGCCATCGTCTTCGACGAAACCTACTACGCGAAGGATGCCTACTCCTACGTTCACTACGGCTACGAACTGAGCTGGACGAAGGACGCGAACGCCTCCTTCGTGGCGGGGCACCCCTCGGGTATCCTGCCGGACTCGCCGGAGTACGTGGTGCATCCGCCGCTGGGCAAATGGATGATTGCCGCCGGCATGGCGATTTTTGGCGATAATAATCCCTTCGGTTGGCGCGTCTCGGCGGCCGTCATCGGTACGCTTTCGGTGGCGCTGATTGCCTACGCAGCGTGGTTGCTCTTCCGTTCCGTAACGGTTTCGACCATCGCGGCGCTGCTGGCCGCTGTGGACGGCCTCATGCTGGTTGAGTCGCGCCTGGCGCTACTCGATATCTTCCAGATGTTCTGGATTCTGGCGACCTTCGTGTGCCTGCTCTTGGACCGCATCCACGCCCGGCGCGTATTGGCCCGCAATATTGCGGAGGCTGCCCGGCAGTACCAGGGGGAGCTCCCTCCGATGTCTTGGGGTCCGGGTATGGGCCTGCGGCTGTGGCGTGTGGCGGCCGGTGTGTGCGCCGGTGCCGCCGTGGGCGTGAAGTGGAACTCTCTCTTTTTTATTGCCGCGATGGGTCTGCTGACGGTTTTCTGGGATATGAATGCCCGCCGCATCGTTGGCCTGCCGAAGTGGGGGCTGATCGCTCTGGTGCGCGATGGCATCCCGGCCTTCGTGCAGATGATTGGCGTGGGTCTGCTGGTGTACCTGAGCACCTGGGCCGGCTGGTTCCAGTCTTCGAATGCGTACTTCCGTCACTGGGCTCAGGAGAACCCGGGCAAGGGCCTTTTGTGGCTCCCGGAGGATTTGCGTTCCCTGTGGGAGTACCACGCCTCCGCTTTCAAGTTCCACTCGGGTCTGAGCACCCCGCACACCTATTCCTCGCAGGCATGGCAGTGGCTGATTCTGGGCCGCCCGACCTCGTACTTCTACGAGTCGCCGAAGCTGGGTTCTGCCGGATGCACGGTAAAGTCATGCTCCGAGGCCATCTTGAACATTGGTAACCCGGCAATCTGGTGGGCGTTTATTCCCGCGATCTTGGTGGGCCTATTCGTGTTCCTGCTCAAGCGGGACTGGCGTTTCGGCGCGCTGCTGCTGGTGTTCGGTGCCGGCTATTTCCCGTGGTTTATGTACCCGACCCGCACGATGTTCTACTTCTACGCGCTGTCCTTCGAGCCGTTCCTGATTCTGTTGCTGGCCGGTGCCCTGGGCCTGTGCCTCTCGGGGGCTCGCGGTTCGGTGGTGAGGGCGCGCGTCGGCGTGACAGTGGTTGTGCTGTACCTGGTGGGTGTGCTCGTGCTGAGCGCATACTTCATGCCGCTGTGGACAGCTCAGGTCATCCCCTACGAGCAGTGGTACTCGCACATGTGGTTTAAGTCTTGGATTTAGAATCTCGGGCTTAGTCCACGAGGCTTAGTCTGCGGGGCTTAGTCTGCCGACGCCCCAAATACGCGAGGGGGCCGGAACTTATAGTTCCGGCCCCCTCGCTATGCGTTCTGGTGCGCGATGCTAGTTCTCGCCCACGCGGGCCGAGGCCAGCTTGACGCGCAGTTCCTGGCGTTCCTGGCGGCGACGCTCCGCCTTGAGCTTGCGATAGGTCGTGGGCCAGGTGCCCACCAGCAGAATCACGATCTGCACGGCCACGATAACCGCCACGGCGATGGCCGCGTCAATCCAGAATTGCGGCGGGTAGAGGCGAATCAGGGTGCTTCGCACCGAGAATTCCCAGTTACCCTGCGGGAAGAACACCTGGTGGAAGGTCGTGAAGAGCCATTCCCAGCCGAAGGCTCCCACGACGCCCAACACCACGATGAGGCCGAGGGTAATCCAGGTGCCGGTGAAGAGGCTACGGCGAATCACCCCGGGGGCGCGCTCGCGCAGCGAGAGGCTGCTGAAGAGCGTGATTAGCACAAATACGGCGACGGCCATCGTGGCGATTAGCAGAACCCACTTCACATCGTGCATGTGGTTGACCTCTGCGTCGGTGAAGGCAAGAGCGTTGTCGGCACCGGTGGTGATGCGCGCGAGGTACTCTCGCGGGGCAAAGTTGTTGATGTAGTCCAGGCCGTAGGAACCCAGGCGCATGCGTTCGATGAGGTAGTAGCCGTAGCTATCCTCGGGGAACCCGGGACGGTGGTACTCGAACCAGAGGAAGGGCGCGGAGGCGACGACGCGAATCGCAATCATCAGCACGCTCAGCGGCACGGCGAGGGCGATGAGCGTGGAACGCAGCCTCAGCAGGCGCGGCTGATCCTGCATGGCGTCCTGGCGTGCCGCGGCGCGTTCCGCAGCCTCGGGTGAGGAGGCGAGCGAAGAGAGCGGCGCGTTGGGGTCGGCGACGGTCCGGTTCTGGCCCGTGCGGGTGGTTTCGGTGCGGTACTTGCGGCTGCTACCCGTGGTGGTTGCGGCCTCGGCGGTGGCGACGCTCGCCGCCTGGGCGGGTGCATCCGCGGCGGGTGCGCTGGAGGCGCTCGCGGGGGTTGTAGCTGTCGCTTCAGCTTCGGCGGCACGCTGCATGGTCTCACGGTTGAGATCGCTGAGCGTGGGGTTCTTGGGGGTGCTCTGAGAGTCACGGACCAGGGGCACGAAACCGGTGGAAACGTTGGTTCGGGTGCGCACGCGCGAACCAACACCCTGCTCGCGCAACTTGCTGCGGGCCGGAACGACGGGAACGGAACCGGTGGGCAGGTCGGGTTCTTCGGCAACGTTCGGAACGTCGGCGGCGATGCGTCCGAAGGCGCCGGTGTTCGGTGCCGGTTCAACGGCCTGACGGTTGGTCTGTCGTTCGGCTTGGCGGGCCTGCAGGAGCTCCTCTGCGTTGGTTCGACGGATGGCCGGGCGCAGGGCTCCCCACATGCCTCGAGGTGTTTCTTTGGTCATGGTCTCGCGTTCTATCGTGAGTGAGTGTCCGTTGAGTGTGTTCGGGCGGGTGAATACTACCTGCCAGTTTCTCACACGCAAAGAACCTTCCGCGGCAATTCGCGGAAGGTTCTTTACATTCTAGTGCTTTAAAGCTTAGCTTTCGGTGTCAACAGCCTGGACAGGTACCTTGTAGACCACGTGCCAGCCCTGCGGTGCGGTGAGTCGGGCGGCGTGCTCGTCGCAGAGGTCGTAGGCGTGAGGGTCACGAAACTCCGAGAGCTCATCGATGGTTGCGGTGGAGTCCGCGTAAGAGTAGTGGAGGGTGACGGTCGCCTCTCGTCGGCAGGTTTGGCGGGAGCACAGTCGCGCAGTCTGCATGTGGGTTGTACCTTCCTGGCTTAGCTCGCCTGCTTGCGTAGTCGGCGGCGTTCTCGTTCTGACAGACCGCCCCAGATGCCGAAGCGCTCGTCATTGTCCATTGCATATTGTAGACACTCTTCGCGTACGGGGCATACACCGCACACCCTTTTGGCGTCCCGGGTGGAGCCGCCCTTTTCGGGGAAGAAGGCCTCGGGGTCGGTCTGGGCGCAGAGCGCTTCGGCTTGCCAGGCGAGCTCTCCGTCGTCTCCTTCGGTTCCGTAGAGTCCAGCGGCGGCAGCCCAAATATCGACGGGGGCGGACTGTCGCCGCTCGGCGTCGGTTAGAAAGGCATCGGCGGCCTGTTCGAGTGATGGTGCAGGGTTCATGCTACGGTGCTGAGCGCCTGAGGTGCGTGCCGCGGTCATGCGGTCAGCGGCTAGGTAGGAGCCCATGGGTTTTCCTTCCGTGTTCTCATTGTGAGGATAATGAGTCTGCGGATCCGTCGTGGACGGAATCTTAGTGTGTATGGTGTGGCATGGTTCGCTTCAGCCTCTACGGTCCCCCAAAGCAAACACGCTTATATATCTATTAGACGTGCGACACGCCGTTTCGTCAAACTAGACTTAATGATTATTTAGATGTATATAGTGCGACGATTATTTATTGTAATTGCGACTTTTATTTGGTTTGGGAACAAAAATATCGTCTCGCGAACGGCACGAAACCCCTCGTCGGGTTCGTCATCACGTACCTGGTTTCCGGGGCGGTTCCGGGCAATCGGCTACATTTCGGGGCTCCGGCCCTAATTTTAGAAACCCGCCAATAAATTAAGAGTAGCCATACCTCAGCTATTTTTCGTCCGCACGTTTCCCAATTTATGCAGTTGTGCATATAGGCCCTTACGGACAAAAATTTCACACCCGTAACAAGAAAACTTTACATTAAGCGGTTTTATGACAAGCACTATTTGAAAATATCGCTCCGCGCCGCGTGTTTTTTTCTTCTCGTTCCCTGAAAATTTTCTCCTTACCGTTCTATGACGATCTCTCCCCTCGGCCGCGTGGCCGAGATAACCCCCGGCTCTCTCCTCCCCCCCCCGTGCCCGGCGCAATGCCTGCGGTGCGGTAGAGTGAAACCATGGTTACCCTATCCCCCACCGGTCCCGCGGTTCCCGCCTCCCTCAACCGATTCTTTGAGGCCCTCAGCTCCGTGCAGACCCCCGCACTCATCTGGTACTCCGACAACGGCGAGCGCATCGAGCTCTCCGGGCGCGTCCTCATGAACTGGGTCAACAAGACCGCCAACCTGCTCATCGAGGAATGTGACCTCGCCACTGAAGAGGCCTTCGATCTGCAGGCGCCCCTGCACTGGCGTCCTCTGGTGGTCGGCCTAGCCGCCCTGCGCGTGGGCGCAACTCTCGACCTGGACGAGCCCCTGGCCGCCGCGGTATGCACCGAGCAGGACGCGCGCTTCGTCAACGGCCCAGCCTATCTTCTGGCGGTAGACCGCGCTCCCCTGGCCCTCGCCTACTCTGGGGATTTGACTGCTCTGCAAACCTACGCCGATGAAGTGCTCGATTTCTGTGCCCTGGTGCCCAGCATGGGTGACCACTACGAGGGTCTGCTGCCCGACGAGTCTGCCGAAGTGGTCGAGGGCTTCACCTACTCCGAGGCCTACGCGCAGATTCGCCAGCTAGCGGACTCGTACCGTGGCGAGACGCTTTCCGGCGGTCAGCGGGCGTTGGCCCTCATGCTGAGCCCCAGCTACGGTTTTGATTCCTCGGAGGCGACGCTGAGCACCCTGATGCAGGCCTTGGCCATCATGGCTTCGGGGCGCGCCGTGTTCCTGGCCGATCCGGCCGTTGAGTGGAGCGAAGAGCGGCTTGCATCCCTCCTGGAGGCCGAACGCGCCAAGGAACTGCCCTGTAGTTAGGCCCCCGATACGATAAGAGCGTGAAGATAAAGCACCGGCCCCGATACACGAAGTATCGGGGCCGGTGCTTTGTCTTTTATAGGGCTGGTGGGCTCTGAGCGGTGCCGTTTAGCGGCCGCGCTCGGCACCGGACGCGTTCGCCCCGCCGTCCTGAGCCTTGGAGCCTTCCGAGGCTTCGCCGTCCAGGATGGCGGCCGCGTCATCAAACATGTGGCCGAGTTCCTCATGGTCGGTGCCCTCACCCTTGGAGACCTGGTTACGGTGCGAGCCGTACACCCAGAAGCGGTAGAGGAAGTAACGCAGGATGGTGCCCAGGATGGTACCGATGATCGTACCGGAGATGAACGAGGCCTCCGCGGTGCGCAGGTTCAGCACGTAGGTGCTAAAGGCCACGCAGCCGGCCTCAACCATGATGCCCAGCAGGTTGACGATGCCGAATTCGACGGCCTCGCGCTTCCAGTTTTCGGAGCGGGATTCGCGGAAGGTCCACAGGCGGTTCATAAGCCACGAGAAGATGGTGGCCACGATACTTGCGACGACCTTTGCCTTCGTGTGGGACTGCGACATGACGGTCATCATGAGAACCCACACGGTAATGGAATTCACCACAAACGCAGCGCCACCGACGGTTCCGAACTTAAGCACCTCGATGCCGTAGCTGTCCCACAGGGATTTCAGTCGTTCGGTCATGGTGGGTTTAGTCTGTGCGCTCATGCGGGGCCTATCTAACAGGTGGTGTCGGTGGATAGCTTCCGGGTCCGCCAGAGCGGGGCCGCGAGGCAGAGACCGGGCGCCGGGGACTTTTCAAGCTCTTCATATGGTAGTACAGACCGGCCGGGTTATCCCTAGCCGCGCCAGATTTTTCAGTCAATACCCAGCCGGTAGCGGCAGTTTTTCCCCCGCCACAGGCAACCGCCCGCCCACAGTTCACGATACGGTTCATCTAACGTGTACGCCCCGAAGCGAGTACACTTAGGTGATGTGACTTACCCTGTGACTGGACCCGTAATTGGCGTCATCGGCGGAGGCCAGCTGGCCCGCATGATGGCCCCCGCAGCAACTAACCTTGGCCTCAACCTGCAGATTCTCGCGGAGGCGCCCACCGTCGGCGCCGTGGCGGCGGTACGCACCGCCCCCGTTGGCGATTACAAGGATCTCGATACCCTCCGCGAGTTTGCCCGCGGCAAGGATGTCATCACCTTCGATCACGAGCACGTGCCCACCGAATTTTTGCGCACCCTCATGGCCGAGGGTGTGAACGTGCAGCCTCAGCCCGACGCCCTGCAGTACGCGCAGGATAAGCTCCTGATGCGCCAGGCCGTCGAGCGCCTGGGTCTGCCGAACCCTCGCTGGGCTAAGGTTTCTACCCTGGACGAGCTTCTTGCCTTCGGCGATGAGATTGGCTGGCCCGTGGTGTTGAAGACCCCGCGCGGCGGCTACGACGGCAAGGGCGTGCTTGTGCTGGATTCCCCCGCCGAGGCCCGCGAGCGTAGCTCCGAATGGTTCGAGCAGCTGCCCTCGCGCACCGATTTCTCCGCCCTGCTGGCCGAGGAGAAGGTTCCCTTCACCCGCGAGCTTTCCGCACTGGTGGCTCGTCGTGAGAGCGGCGAGGTGCGCCCCTGGCCGGTCGTTGAGACCATCCAGGTGAACTCCATCTGTGACGAGGTGATTGCCCCCGCGCAGAACCTGGCCCCCGAGATTGCCGAGGCCGCCGCGGCCGCAGCCGTGACCATCGCCTCCGAGCTGGGCGTGACCGGCGTGATGGCCGCCGAGCTCTTCGAGGTGCCCGGCTCCCCCGCAGGCTTCTACATCAACGAGCTAGCCATGCGCCCGCACAACACCGGCCACTGGACCCAGAACGGTTCGGTGACCAGCCAGTTCGAGCAGCACCTGCGGGCCGTGCTGGATCTGCCGCTGGGCGATACCTCCGTGCTGGACGAGGTCGCCGTCATGAAGAACTACCTGGGCGGCGAGAACGAGGACATCTTCGGCGTCTACCCGCTGGCCCTCTCGGCCGAGCCTCGCGCCAAGATTCACTTCTACGGTAAGGAAACCCGACCCGGCCGCAAGATTGGCCACGTGAACATTTCGGGCCGGGTCGATGAGCTTGAGAACCTGCGCCACAGCGCCGCCAACGCCGCATCCATTTTGCGCGATGGCCGCCCCCTGTAGGCGACGGGCCACTCAAATATAGGTCGAGCGCGGGTTCTCTCCGCTGAGAACCCGCGCTCGACGCCCCTAGTGATGGTGGTATTCCACCGCATTGTGAAAGGATATGAGGATTATGTCTCAGTCTCCCTATGATTCCTCCCAGCCCATCGTCGGCATTGTGATGGGTTCCGATTCGGACTGGTCGGTCATGGAGGCCGCCGCCGAGGTGCTGGAAGAGTTCGGCATCCCCTACGAGGCTGACGTCGTCTCGGCGCACCGCATGCCCGAGGACATGATTGAGTACGGCAAGAAGGCTCACAGCCGCGGCATCCGCGTTATTATCGCCGGTGCCGGCGGTGCCGCTCACCTGCCGGGCATGCTCGCCTCGGTCACCGCTCTGCCGGTGATTGGTGTTCCGGTGCGCCTGAAGAACCTCGAAGGCATGGATTCGCTGCTGTCGATCGTCCAGATGCCCGCCGGCGTTCCGGTAGCTACCGTATCCATCAACGGTGCACGCAATGCGGGTCTGCTGGCCCTGCGCATCCTGGGTTCGGGCACCGATGCTTTCGCCCGCCAGGTGCACGACGACCTGCACGAGTTCTCGGCTAACCTGCGCCAGTCGGCTATCGACAAGGGTGCGGCTCTGCGCACCCGCGTGGCCGAGGCGAAGGCCAAGGCAGCGGCCGAGCGCGAGGCTGAGGAGAACGTCTCATCTACCCGCCCGAATTCCTCCCCCGAGGCCTCCTCGGAGCCGCAGGCTTACGTTCCCTAAGCTCGGATACACTAGAGGAATGAGCAATATTCTTCAGTCCGATATTTGGGCACGTTTTCAGGAATCTAATGGTCACACCGTAATCCGCAAGAGCGGTAACGGCTGGTCGTACCTTGCGACCGTTGAGGGCGGCGCCACCGGCCGCTACCTGTACAGCCCGTACGGACCGGTTGCTTCGAGCGCTGTGGCCTTCGACGAGGCTCTCGCGTCGTTGAAGGAAGAGGCCGCGAAGCACCGTTGTCTGTTCGCGCGTATCGAGCCTACAGAATCGGCAATCTGGGGTGACCAGGATGCCGCTGCATTCTTGGCTCGTCGCGGCGCGGTGCTGGCTCCTCGCCAGGTGCAGCCCTCGCACACGCAGATTATTGACCTCTCGGGCACCGAGGATGAAATCCTCAAGGGCATGAAGTCCAATAACCGCAATCTGCACCGCAATATCCACAAGAAGGGCGTGACCGTCGAGGTCTCGACCGATCCTTCGGATATGTCGATTCTCTTCGGCTTCCTCGAGGAGACCGCAGAGCGTAACGGCTTCAACCGTCAGCAGGACGACTACCTGATGCAGGTGGCTCGCGTGCTGATGCCCGCCGGTGCGGCATCGCTGTACATTGCGAAGCTGGCGGGCGAGAACGGTGAGAGCACCCCGATTGCGGCGGCGTTCGTGTACGATTCGGACGATACCCGCACCTACGCGCACGCGGCGGCTTCATTCAAGCATCGCCGCCTGTCAGCGGGCATTCCGGTGGTGACAAACTTCATCCTGGACGCTAAGCGTAAGGGCCTGAAGTACGTTGACCTGTTCGGCATCGCGCCGGAGGATCAGCCGGATCACGAGTGGGCCGGTTTCACGAAGTTCAAGAAGTCCTTCGGCGGCGAGTCCGTAGAGTACCCGGGTACCTGGGATGTGCCGGTCACCTCGCTGGGTTACCGCGCCTATACCCTGGCGTACAAGGCTCGTCCGGCGGTTCGCGATGCGGTATCTAAGGCCAAGGATAAGTTGCGTTCCCTGCGTTCGCGCTAACGTGTGCCGGTAACGGCGATAAGCATAAGGAGCCGCCCCCGACCGAATCACTCGGTCGGGGGCGGCTCCTTATGCTTGGGGGCTACCTCAAAGGCTTATGCTTCGCCGGGGCTCTTGGTGTGCGAGAGAATCTCGCGCAGGCGGGAGAGGCGGTGCTCAGCCTCAACGGTGCGCACGGTACCGGAGGAGGAACGCATGACCAGCGACTGGGTGGTCACAACGTTCTTGTTGTAGCGCACGCCGCGCAGCAACTTGCCGTCGGTAATACCGGTTGCGGCGAAGAAGCAGTTGTCGCTGGTGACCAGGTCGTTGGTGGTCAGCACGCGGTCCAGGTCGTGGCCCGCGGCCAGTGCCTTCTCGCGCTCTGCCTCGTCGGTCGGTGCCAGGCGGCCCTGAATCACGCCGCCGGTTGCCTTAATGGCGCATGCCGCGACGACGCCCTCGGGGGTGCCACCGGTGCCGAGCATCAGGTCCACGCCGGTGTTCTCGCGGCAGGCCGCGATAGCGCCGGCGACGTCACCGTCGAGGATGATGCGGGTACGGGCACCTGCATCACGAATCTCCTGGATCAGCTTGGCGTGGCGGGGGCGGTCCAGCACGCAGACGGTCAGCTCGCTGACCTTCTTGCCCTTAGCCTTAGCGACCAGGTGCAGGTTCTGCTTAACGGGCAGGCGCAGGTCCACGAATTCGGCGGCCTCGGGGCCGGTGACCAGCTTCTCCATGTAGAACACGGCGGAGGGGTCGAACATGGTGCCGCCGTCTGCCACGGCAATCACGGAGAGGGCGTTGTCCATGCCGAGCGCGGTCAGGCGGGTGCCGTCGATGGGATCAACCGCGACGTCGAGGGAGGGGCCGGAGCCGTCGCCGACGTTCTCGCCGTTGTACAGCATGGGGGCCTTGTCCTTCTCGCCCTCGCCGATGACCACGGTACCGTTGAAGTTGACGGTGGAGAGGCGGTAGCGCATAGCGTCGACAGCTGCGCCGTCCGCAAGATTCTTTTCGCCCGCGCCAACCCAGGGACCCGCTGCGATGGCTGCGGCTTCGGTAGCGCGCACCAGTTCCATTGCCAGGTTACGGTCGCCGTGGTTATTGTTCGTAGTCATAGACTCACCTTCGAGAATTCTTGACAGCGCCGGTTGGCTGGACCTTTCCAGCACGAAATCACCGGCGATCAGTGCTCTTTTCAGGATAGCGCGCTTACGCACCCCTTTTCTTGTTATGAACGGGTTTTCGGGCGTGTTGGTCATTCAGTGAAAGGATGCGCTCCTCTCACTCCGCGAGGGCGCGTCGCATTAGCTATTTTTTGCATCGTTAGGGCATATTTGAGTTAAGTTCTTTTGGGCGTTGGTGAGGGACCTCTCCATTGAGGCCGCTCGGGTCGCCGAAACCGCATCCCCTGCGCCCAGGTATCAAGGAGAAGACACCATGGCTAAGAAGCCCAACCAGGTTCAGCCGACCCCCGCAGAGGCATGGAAGCGTCTGAAGGACGGCAACCGACGTTTCGTTGAGGGTAGCAACGAGCACCCCAACCAGGACACCATCCGCCGCACCGACCTGGCTGCGGGCCAGTTCCCCTTCGCCTCCATCTTTGGTTGCGGTGACTCCCGCCTGGCGGCGGAAATTATTTTTGACCTGGGCCTGGGCGATGCCTTCGTGGTGCGCACCGCCGGCCACGTGCTGGAGAACGCCGCGCTCGGTTCGCTGGAGTACGCGGTTGAGGAGTTTGAGACCCCCATCGTGATGGTTCTTGGCCACGACTCCTGCGGCGCCGTGACCGCGGCCAGCAAGTCCCTGGAGTCCGGCGAGATGCCGCACGGCTTCATCCGTAACCTGGTCGAGCACATCCTGCCCTCGGTGATGTCCCCGAAGCTACCCGAAAACCCGGTCGTCAACGATATGGTTCGTGAGCACACCCGCCAGACCGCTATCCGCATTATCGAGCAGTCCCACATCATTTCGGATGCGGTGCTTGCGGGTAAGGTCGCCGTGATCGGCGTCTTCTACCACCTGAAGGAGGGTAAGGCCGAGCTCGTGTTCAGCTCGCAGGACCTCGCTCTGCAGGAGGAGAAGAACGATGAACAGAACCCGCCGACCCAGACGCTCCCCGTGGTCGTGAAGACTCCCCCGCGCGTCGTGATTGCCGAGAACCTGGACTAGAGCCCGGATTTATTTCTCCGGAGGGACGATAAAACGGCCCACCGCGAGAACCCACTCGTTCACACGCAAGACCATGTTTTTTCATGGGTAAGCCCCTCCCCTACGGTGTGTTCCCACATTCGCGGGGGTGGGGCTTTTTCCGTGCTCTGAATCCTGCAAAATTTATGAGCGTTTTTCCTTTTCTGGCACCGGATTTTGGCGACGGGGGCCACTTTGAACGCCTATGCTAGAGATATGGCTGAAAACATTGAATACCGCATTGAACATGACACCATGGGCGAAGTTCGCGTTCCGGCTGATGCACTCTACCGTGCACAGACCCAGCGCGCAGTCGAGAACTTCCCGATTTCGGGTCAGACTCTCGAATCCGCCCATATTCGTGCGCTTGCCCTCGTGAAGAAGGCAGCCGCGACCGCCAATGAGGAACTCAAGGTGCTCGACGCTGAGCGCGCCCAGGCTATCCGCGACGCAGCGGATCTGGTAGCAACCGGTAAGTACGACGCCCACTTCCCCATTGACGTCTTCCAGACCGGTTCCGGTACCTCCTCGAACATGAACGCAAACGAGGTCCTGGCAACCCTGGCAACCCGTTCCCTGGAGTCCAAGGGCATTGAGGTTCACCCCAACGACCACGTGAACGCTTCCCAGTCCTCCAACGACGTCTTCCCCACCTCCGTGCACGTTGCTGTGACCGAGGCTCTGGTGAAGGACCTGATTCCCGCTCTGGAGGTGCTCGCTGAGTCCCTGGAGCGCAAGTCTGCAGAGTTCAAGGACGTTGTGAAGTCGGGCCGTACCCACCTGATGGACGCAACCCCCATCACCCTGGGTCAGGAGTTCTCCGGCTACGCCGCAACCGTGCGTTACGGCATTGAGCGTGTGAACGCTTCCCTGCCCCGCGTGGCTGAGGTTCCCCTGGGCGGTACCGCTGTGGGTACCGGCATTAACACCCCGGCTGGTTTCTCCGCTCGCGTGATTGAGCTGCTCGCTGAGGAGACCGGCCTGCCCCTGACCGAGGCTCGCAACCACTTCGAGGCTCAGGCTAACCGTGACGGCCTGATTGAGGTTTCCGGTCAGCTGCGCACCCTGGCATACGGCCTGATGAAGATCAGCAACGACATCCGCTGGATGGGTTCGGGCCCGAACACCGGCCTGGGCGAGCTGCACATCCCCGACCTGCAGCCCGGCTCCTCGATTATGCCCGGTAAGGTCAACCCCGTGATTTGTGAGGCTACCATTCAGGTTGCCGCTCAGGTTATCGGTAACGACGCAACCATTGCTCTGTCTTCCACTAACGGCGCGTTTGAGCTGAACGTGGGTATTCCGGTGATGGCCGCTAACCTGCTGCAGTCGATCCGCCTGCTCGCTAACGTCTCTCGCGTTGCCGCCGAGAAGATGGTTGACGGTCTGACCGCTAACGTTGAGCGTTGCCGCTTCCTGGCTGAGGCTTCGCCCTCGACCGTGACCCCGCTGAACAAGCTGATTGGTTACGAGGCTGCTGCGAAGATCGCTAAGTACTCGGTGGCTCACAAGGTGACTGTCCGTGAGGCAGTTGTGGCTCTGGGCTACGTGGAGCGCGGCGAAGTGACCGAGGAGCAGCTGGATGCGGCTCTGGACGTCACCAAGATGCTGGGCAACTTCTAATCCAAATCGTCTGATCACACCGCATACAGAATCGGGTGTGGCGCTACTGTTCCTACGGTATCGTCACACCCGATTTCTTATGTTCGTCTTGCCTCCCACGTGCGCAAAGGTAGTAGATACGACGGAGGGGCCCGCCTTTCGACGGGCCCCTCCGGGAGCGTTAAGCATCCCTTACGGACTAGCTGAACTGCCTCCACGCGGACATGTTACGCAGGTTCGAGCGAGCCATTGCCACGGCCTCCGCTGCGCCGCGGTTCAGCGCAATCTTGGAGAGCGAGGTGGCGAAGCCAACAATCTGCTTGGCCTCGACCTCGGGCGGCATCGACAGAGCGTTGGGGTCGGTAATGATCTCGACCAGGGAGGGGCCGCGGTGAGCCAGGGCGGTGCGCAGCGCACCTTCCAGGTCCTCGGCCTTCTCAACACGCTGAGCTTGGAAACCAGCGGCGGTTGCGATGTCGGCGTAGTTGACGAGCGGCACATCCACGCCGAAGTCCTCGAAGCCCTGAACCAGCTGCTCAAGCTTCACCATGCCCAGGGTGGAGTTGTTGAACACCACGATGGTCAGCGGCAGATCGTACATGACCGCGGTCAGAATATCACCCAGCATCATGGACAGGCCACCGTCACCCGAGACCGAGATGACCTGGCGGTTAGGCTCGGCAATCTGGGCGCCCAGGGCCATAGGCATGGCGTTCGCCATGGAGCCGTGGAGGAAGGAACCCAGCAGACGGCGCTTGCCGTTGGGGGTGATGTAGCGGGCGGTCCACACGTTGCACATGCCGGTGTCCGCGGTGAAGATGGCGTCATCGGAGGCCAGCTCATCCAGCACGGATGCGGCGTACTCGGGGTGAATCTTGCCCTTGGTGGGGTTGTGGGTGTAGGCGCCGACGACCTTGGTCATGATCTTCTCGTTCTTCTTCAGGAGCTTCTCCAGGAACGAGCGGTCGCTCTTGCGCTGCACGAGGGGCAGAACGGCCTTCAGGGTTGCGGCAACGTCAGCCTCAATCAGCAGGTCGACGTTGGTACGGCGGCCCAACACCTCGCCGGCACGGTCAATCTGAACGGTCTGCACGTTGGGCAGGAACTGGTCGTAGGGGAAGTCGGTACCCAGCAGGAGCATCAGGTCGGAGTCCTTCATACCCTCTGCGGCCTCACCGTAGCCCAGAAGACCGGTCATTCCCACATCGAAGGGGTTGTCGTACTGGATGTACTCCTTACCGCGCATCGTGTGGCCCACGGGAGCCGCGACACGGTCGGCCAGCTGAACGACTTCATCATGTGCACCGGCCACACCGGCACCAGCGAAAATCGAAATCTTCTTGGCCGCGTTGATGCGATCGGCCAGGTCGCGCACGGTGGTCTCATCGGGAACGATAGTGCCGGGGCGGTAGTCGCCCCATGCGGGCACGTGGTCAACGGCATCCTGGATGGCAATATCGCCGGGAATCGATACGACGGCCACACCGCGGCGGGCGATAGCGTGACGCATACCGGAGTTGATGATGCGCAGGGTCTGGTGGCCAGAGACTGCCATCTCGTTGTAGACCGAGCAATCCTCGAAGATGCGCTCGGGGTGGGTTTCCTGGAAGTATCCGCTACCAATCTGGCCGGAGGGGATGTGGGAAGCAATCGCCAGCACCGGAGCGTGGGAGCGGTTGGCATCGTAGAGACCGTTGATGAGGTGGGTGTTGCCCGGACCGCATGAGCCGGCGCACACGGCCAGCTTACCGGTCACCTGGGCCTCGGCGCTTGCGGCAAAGGCCGCGGCTTCCTCGTGGCGCACGTGAATCCAGTCGATACCGCCGTTCTTCGAGCCGCCGGAGGCGCGCACTGCGTCCACGATGGGGTTCAGGGAGTCGCCCACCACGCCGTAGATACGCGTGACACCGGCCTCGACGAGCTGTGCGACAATCTGTTCTGCCAAGTTCATAATTACCCTCTTTCGTTGGCGTTCCACGGGGTGCAACGGCCCGGTGGGGAACGCTGTGTATCCCCTCAGACTAGCACTCTTTCCTCGTCAAAGAAGGTCTTGCTTTTAAAACACTTAGGGTGTATCAACTTGGCATAAAGTCGGGTCTCGTTCGCGCAGGGCGGAGGGCAACCCTCGCTTGGCTAGTCCTCTTCCGGCGGCACCGACTCCAAACCAAAACGGCAGTGGCCGTCATAGTTCAGCGCTGCATCAATACGGTCCAGCATCCGCTCAGAAAGCAACGCACGCTCCGCCGGGTCAGACACATCCACCCAACGCACCTGCGAAGACTCCTCGTCGTTCACCTTCGCCTCACCAGAAACCCAGCGGCACAAGAACGTATGATCCAAGAACTGGCAGCGGTCACCATTGCCGAACTGCATCGGCGGGTCAGCCTTCACCTGTGCCAGCTCCAGCACCTCAATCTGCACGTTCGCTTCCTCCTGTGCCTCACGCAGGCAGGTCAGTGCGGGGCTCTCGCCCGGGTCCACAATGCCCGTGATCGGGGTCCACGCCCCGTTATCGCTACGGCGCACCAGCAGCACCTTAGCATCCTGCTCACGGTACACCACAGCCGTCGCACCGGACAGCCACAGGTAATCCGAACCAATCCGCTCACGTAGCTTACGGATATAGGGAGGAGTAGGCATAACATCAACCTTTCAAAAGCCCCGGCAGTTCTGCCGAGAAATAGGTGCTAGGGAGCAGAGCGAACAGCCGCGAGCCGCACGAAGAACAAGCCCGCCGCTTAGCCGGACGGTCACCCTACTTCGGAATCTACCACAGAGAATACGCCGGAGCCACCAACGCCACCAGCGCACCCAGAAGCATAAACGGGCCGAACGCAATGCGGGTGCTACCGCGCGCCTTCGTGAACAGCACTAGAGCCAAAGACACCAGACCACCGGCAAGGAACGTTACCAGCGACGCCCAGCCCAGGTTCGCCCAGGACAGGTACCCGAGCACGCCGCCCAGGATACCGGCGAGCTTCACATCCCCGCGGCCCAGCGCGCCGAAGGACAGAATACGCAGAAGCAGGTAGCAGAACCAGAGCGCCAGACCGGCACCAATCACGCGCCAAATATCGGCGGGGCGGCCCGCAAAAAGCAAAGATACAGGCAGCGCCGTATAAGTGGCAATAGCCAAAGGAATCAGGATGCGGTGCGGCAGGCGGTGCTCCCGCACGTCAATACGCCACAGCCGCAGAGCGCACCACAGGAAATACAGCAGGTAGCTGCCGAGCACCAGAGCGGCAATAACGGAGGCGCCTCCAGCGTTGTAGAGGCGGGAAAGCTCAGCGAGCATAGAACGTCCATTCTGTAATGCTGGAGGGTGTACTACCGGAGGCTACTAGTTAGGAACAGCCTGCCAAGAAACACGAGCCAACGGCGCTAGACCCTTAGCCTCTAGGAAGCTTCTAGGAACCGAAACGGCGGGAACGGTTCGCGTAGTCCCGCAGGGCACGCAGAAAATCAACGCGCGTGAAATCCGGCCACAGGGCACGGCAGAAATAAAACTCGGAATACGCGCTCTGCCAGGTCATAAAACCGGACAGGCGCTGCTCACCCGAAGTGCGAATCAGCAGGTCCGGGTCAGGCATATCGGCGGTGTACAGGTGCGAGGAAATATCCTCAACGTTCAGCAGGTCAGCCATATCCTCGAGAGAGGTTCCCTTCGCGGCGGCTTCGAGCAGAACCGAGCGGACCGCATCCACAATCTCCTGGCGGCCGCCGTAACCGACCGCAATGTTCACCCGCACGCCGGATAGGTGCGCAGTCTGCTCAATCGCCCAGTCCAGGCGCTCGTGCAGCTGCCGAGGAATCAGGTCAATATTGCCGATAGCGCGCACCGGACCGCACGCAGACTCCACCAGCCGTACCAGGAAGTTATCGATGACCGCCACCAGGCCGGTCAGTTCCTTCTCGGGGCGCTTGAGGTTCTCAACCGAGAGCATGTACAGGCTCACCTGCGGAATCGACAGCTCGGTGCACCAGGCCAGAAAATCAATAATTCGCTCCGCACCGGCGGCGTGGCCCTCACGGGTGCTCAAGCCGCGCTGAGCCGCCCAGCGGCGGTTACCGTCCACCAGCACTCCAATGTGGGCGGGCAGGATTTCAGGGCTCAGCGAGCGCTCCAGGGCCCGCTCGTAGACGGTCAGCTCCGTGACAGTACCGGGGTTGCTGGCATGACCGTGCACGGTAATCACGGGCAGGGCGTTAGCGCTCATGGCTCGTACCTCATTCGGCTGTCGAAGCGGATGCATCACGGGCTCTACGGTGTGAGAGCCCAAGCTCTAATTCTACGCCCCGGGCGCGCGCCGCGGGGCTCCCCGCGGGTGCGGAAGGGCTGAGAATCGGCTCAAAATTTGTGGCATCTGGTGGCGGCATTCGGGGTTGTGTGCAGAGGCTGCACACATGATGTGCCTAAGAATGGATGATGCCCTTCACCTACGACTCATATCGTGGGTGAAGGGCATCATTGGCTAACGTGGGGCGTTGCGCCCCAGCCTAGATGACGTAGTAGTCGCTCAGGCCCTCGTCCAGGCTAGATTCGGGCAGCTGAACCTCAGCGTGCGAGGCGGCCAGCGTGTAGTCCTCCCAAGGCCAAATATCCTTCAGCTGTTCGCTGGGAACGGCGAAGAACACGCCGTTCGGGTCCACCTGCGAGGCGTGCGCGCGCAAAGCCTGATCGCGCTGCTCAAAGTGGTCGGTCACCAGGATGCGGGTCGTAGTCTCGTGGCGAGGCGCCTCCCCCGAGGAGGCGCGGTGCGCGAGGTTCTCAATCCAGCCGCTCAGCAGGCTCTCACCGTGCGTATCGAGCAGATGCTCGTGCAGGGCGAGGGTGCGTTCGGGGTTGAATGCGCGGTCGTAATAGAGCTTCAGCGGGGTCCAGGGCTCGCCCTCACCCACGTAGGCTTCCGGGTCGCCTGCCTTCTCGAATGCTTCCACGGCAACCTTGTGGGTCATGATGTGGTCGGGGTGCGGGTAGCCGCCAATCTCGTCATAGGTGATGATGATGTGCGGGCGGTACTCACGCACCAGACGCACGAGCGGCGCGGCGGCACGATCCAGGGGCATGGTGCCGAAGCTACCGAAGGGAAGCGGCGGCATGGGGTCGCCCTCGGGCAGACCAGAGTCGAAGAAGCCAATCCAGCGGTGTTCAATACCCATAATCTCGCGGGCAGCCGCCATCTCAGCGCGGCGC
Source organism: Rothia mucilaginosa (assembly GCF_001061665.1). GTDB lineage: Bacteria > Actinomycetota > Actinomycetes > Actinomycetales > Micrococcaceae > Rothia > Rothia mucilaginosa_A. Next base: position 226,041 of record NZ_JVSP01000006.1, read on the forward strand.
AGACCCGGTAGGTCGCGGTGCGCACGCGGGCTTTTATCGATCTCCTCATTCAGGATGTCACCGCGCTCGCCGCCGGTCATCGTCGCCACCATGAAGCGGGCACCACGGGCAATATACGCCGAGGCGGTACCGGCGCCCTTGGAGGACTCGTCGTCCGGGTGTGCGTGCACGGCCAGGATGCGCAGACCGGTGTAGTCCTCCTCCAGCGGCTTAATAGCCTCGACGGGAGGGTGAGTCGGCAGGTTCGCCTTCAGCTGTTCGATGGCTTCGCTCACGGTGGTCTCCTTTAGGTGATGCGCCAGGGGGTCGATGATGTGTCTGTGACTCGCAAATGCGAGCGCTACACGGCAGAAATTTTACGGTTGTAGCTTCTCGTATGATACCCAAGGATAGCGCCGGTGCACTAGCGCAGATGACGCCGTGTGACATCGTGAAACGTGCCGTCATATCAGCAGATTCACGGGCATGAAACAGTCTGATACTGGCGGAGTGTTCAGCTACCGGCGTGCGTACCGACGAAGGTGCGCTCAGAGGGGAAGAAGCGACCGAGCTACCAGCCGAAAACCCTCCGGTGCTCTAAAATAGGTCTGTTGATTCATTCCGTTACCGGCGCCGCCGCGCATTGAACGCGGCACACGGTAGCGGGTTTATTCGTTTCGCACCGGCAACGCCGGCGCATAAGCAAAGGATACGCATGGCTGACAACAACGGTGCATGGCTCACTCAGGACGCCTTCGACCGTCTCACCCAGGAGCTGGAGTACCTCTCCGGCCCGTACCGTCAGGAAATCGTCGACCGCATCGCGCAGGCACGCGACGAGGGCGACCTCCGTGAGAACGGCGGCTACCACGCCGCCCGCGACGAGCAGGCCAAGAACGAGGCACGCATCAAGCAGCTCAAGCACCTGCTGGAGACCGCCCACATTGGCGACGCTCCCGTCGACGACGGCGTTGTGGCCCTGGGTATGGTCATTGAGGCCGAGGTGGCGGGCCGCCACCTGAAGTTCCTGCTTGGTTCCCGCGAGATTGAGGACACCCTCCCCGCCGGTACCGATCTGAAGGTCTTCTCGGAGAAGTCTCCGCTGGGTGCCGCAATCCTGGGCGCCAAGCAGGGTGACACCGTCACCTACGAGGCGCCGAACGGCAAGGAACTGAGCGCCAAGATTGTCTCTGTGACCCCCTACCACGCCTAAGTCGAGGCTCATAGATTTGCGGCTGTCGAGGTCCACGGCCCCAGCGCCAACACGCTAAAAGTGCGGGGTGCCGATTCTTCGGAATCGGCACCCCGCACTTTTTATGTCTTCCGCTTCACCGCGTGAAGATTCACGAGCGAGCGGCAACCCACAAAATGTAAGGTCGGCTTAGTAGACGATAATCGGCTTGAAGCCCTCGTCCTCCAAGGCAGAAATGACCTGGCGGCAGTGCTCCACACCCTTGGTTTCCATGTCGATGGTGATGGACACATCGCCCATGGAGAGCGAGCCACCCACGCGGGTGTGATCCACACCGGTAACGTTCGCGTCGTTCTCGGAAATAATACGGGAGATGGTCGCCAACTCACCCGGGCGGTCAGAGAGCATCATCTTAATGGTCATGTAACGGCCGGCAGCGGAAAGACCGCGCTGAATCACCTTCAGCATGAGCATCGGGTCAATATTGCCGCCAGAGAGCACACACACGACCGTACCCAGGTCGCCGTACTCTTCCTTCAGCTTGCCGTTCATCAGCGCCGCCACGGGCACCGAACCGGCAGGCTCCACCACAAGCTTGTTACGTTCCATCAGAAAGATTAGGGCGCGGGCGATATCGTCTTCGCTCACGGTCGCCACGTCATCCACCAGCTCCTTGATGATGGAGAAGGGCATCTGGCCGGGGCGACCCACGGCGATACCGTCGGCAATGGTGGAGACCTTCTTCAGGGGCACCAGAGCATCTGCAGCCAGCGACAGCGGGTAGGCCGCGGCGTGCTCAGCCTGAACACCGATAATCTTGATCTTCTTGCCGAGCTCCTGCTCCTTCGCGCGAATCGCCGCGGACAGGCCGGCCAGCAGGCCGCCGCCGCCAACGCCCACGATGACGGTATCCACATCGGGCACCTGCTCCAGAATCTCCAGGCCAATCGTGCCCTGGCCCGCGATAATGTCTTCGTTATCGAAGGGGTGCACGAAGACCGCGCCGGTCTCTTCGGCGTAGCGCTTCGCCTCCGCCAGGGCCTCGTCCACGGTCACGCCGTACAGCTCAACCTCGGCACCGTGATCGCGGGTTGCGGTAATCTTCGGCAGCGCCGCGCCCAGCGGCATGTAGATGCGGGCCTTAATGCCCAGGCGGTCAGCCGCCAGGGCCACACCCTGCGCGTGGTTACCCGCGCTCGCGGCCACCACGCCGCGCTTCTCCTCCTCCTCGGAGAGCTTTGCCATGCGCACATACGCGCCGCGCACCTTGAACGAACCGGCGCGTTGCAGGTTCTCACACTTGAAGAACACCTCGGAACCCAGGCGCTGGCTCAGGGCACGCGAATGGGCGACCGGGGTGCGTTCAATAACGCCTTCGAGCAGCTCTGCGGCACGTTCAATATCGGTAATGGTCACGGGCAGGGAGTCGAGATCTACGCTCACAGGTTTTCCATTCTGACAGTGCGTTGCCCCGCGGGCGCGGGGCGGTGATGTATTGCTCATCCCATTTTAGAGGATGGGTACAGTGAAGGGGGCTACTCGGTCGCGAGTAGCCCCCTAGCGAGACACCGCCGTAGACGGCATCGCGGCCGGCGGTATCGCCGGGAGGAGATAGCGGAGCGTTATCGAGGATGGCGGGGTGCCATACGCCAAAACCTCCCGCTCGATGCAGGCCCCTAGTCTTCGGAGGAGTCCGAAACCTCGGAAGCCCGATTCTCAGGCTCCTCAGCCTTCTGATGGCGCGGCACTCGGGAGGCCAGCTTCTTGACGCTCTCCTGCCGTTCCTGGGCCTTCTCCTCAGCATGCTCGCGGCGAGCCACCTCGTGCGGGAAGAGGAACTCCTCATCGCGCAGGCTGGGGTCGTGTTCCCAACCGCGATCCGCCAGGTAGCGCACCACCGAGTTCACCACGGCCAGCGTCGGCACCGCGAACAGCGCGCCCACGGCACCGAAAATCATGGAGCCGCCGGCCACCGAGAAAATCACGGCCAGCGGGTGCAGGGACACAGCCTTACCCATGATGAGCGGCTGCAGAATATGCGACTCCACCTGCTGCACCAGTAGCACGATGCCCAGCATAATCAGCGCCTGCACCGGCCCCAGGGCCACGAGCGCCAGAAGCACCGCCACGGCACCGGAGAACAGCGCACCAATCACCGGGATAAAGGAACCCAGGAACACCAGCACGCCCAGCGGAATTGCCAGGGGCACACCCAGGATGGCGGCGCCCAGGCCGATACCGATGGCATCAATCGCGGCCACCAGAATCTGCACGCGGACGTAGGCGCCCAGGGACTTCCAGCCCGCGCGGCCCGCACCGTTCACGGCCTCGCGCGCATCCTTGGGGAAGAGACCAACGACGAACAGCCAGATGCGTTCGCCCTCCATCAGGAAGAAAAGCAGCGTGAACAGGGTTAGGAGCACACCGGTTGCGACATCGGCAGCGGTCGAACCGACCCGAGACACGCCGTTCAGCACGGTGTTCGGATTGTCCTTAAAAGTGTTCTCAATCTGGTGCAGGAGCTGGTTCAGCTGGTCAGCACCCAAATCGTACCCGAGGCTCTTCAGCCACCAGTCCACGAGCTGCTGATAGCCCTGCACCGCCTTATTAGCCATCGTGGCGAAACCGCGCACCAGCTGCTGACCGGTCAGCGAAATAATCACAGCGAGAAGCAGCAGCAGACCCAGCTCGGCGATAGCAGCCGCGCCGCCGGCCCGCACGCCCTTCTTCCGCAGGAGCATGACGGTCGGGCTCAGCAGAGCCGCCAGGAGCATGGCCACCATCATCGCGATGACCAGCAGGGAGACGTGCCCCAAGCCCTTCCACACGACCCAGCCCGCGCCGGCAATCACGATGAGGCGCCAGGACCACGCGCCGGCCACGTCCACGGCGAAGGGAACCCGGTAGCCCTCCCCCGCCCGACGTTCTTCGGCACTCGATGTATGCTTCACGCTGTCTCTCTTTCTCAAGCCCGCCAGGTTGCTGGGCGAGCCGGTATTCGTGGGGCGCTAAACCCCGCCAAAGCCGCGAAAGCGGCGGCACCGCTACGGTACCGCCGCTTCGTACGAATTTTTAGTCGTTGCTGAAGATGCTTGCCAGGTACATGAGTACGCGCAGAATCTCAACGTACAGCCACACCAGCGATGCGGTCAGGCCGAAAGCCAGGCGCCAGGACTCGCTCTGCGGCAGACCCGCATCCACAGCCTCGGCGGTCGTGGTGTAGTCAATCAGCAGCGAGTAGGTTGCCATCGCAACCGCGATCAGAGCAATCGGCAGACCCAGCGGGATACCACCGATGCTCATGCTGTTCAGCGAGAAACCGAAGAGGCCCGCGGTCAGCATGGACACCAGGCCGTAACCCAGGTAGCTGAGCGCACCAATCATGAAAATCTTATTCAGCTTGGGGGTGGTGCGAATCTTGCCGTTGGCGAAGAGAGCCAGGGTCACACCCGCAACCACGATGGTTGCCAGAACCGCCTGGATGGCGGTGCCCGGGTAGCGCAGGTTGACGATGGCGGACAGACCGCCCAGCATCATGCCCTCCATGAGCGCGTAGGCCATGACCAAAACCGGGGAAACCTTCTGCTTGAAGGAGTTCACGAGGCCCAGCACCAGGCCGCCCAGCAGACCCAGGAGCATCAGCACGGGCACGTACCATGCGACCACGGCGCCCACCACGACCAGGCCCAGGTTAATGGCGGTCTTGACCAGCACGTCGTTCATGGTCAGACGCTCACCGGCCGGAATCGGCTCGGAGTAGGTCGGCTCGGAGTAGGTCGGAGCACTGTAATCGGTGTACTGCGGCTGACCGTAGCCCTGCTGGCCATACTGAGCCTGGCCGTACTGGGGCTGGCTCTGCTGACCGTAAGACTGCTGGCCGTACTGCGGCTGACCGTAAGCCTGCTGCTGGCTCTGCTGAGCCTGGCCACCGGCGCCGAAGCGACCGAAGCGAGGATCGCCCTGCCCCTGCTTCTTCGTCATTGAATTAATAAGCGGGTTTCCCGCCATCTTTCTCTCCTTGAATAGATAAGTACTACTAATGCGTTTAATTATAACCGATGGTTGCCCAGCTCACGCTTCTGTTCGTTCTGAGCACGGCATAGTCTCACATAGCGCGACTCCGCGCAGACACCAGACTTTCGTAAGAGGCCGGCGAGAGATGCTAGGAGGCGTCACGCACATCCAGCGCATCCAGCAAGTCTTCCAGATAGCTCAGAACGGCCTGCTCCTCGTTCGTGCCAATCACCTCATCGGCCAGCTCCTTCACACTCGGCGCGGCATTCCCCGTGGCCACACCGTGTCCGGCGAAGCTAAGCATCCGGCTATCATTCTCGCCGTCGCCGAAGGCGAGGATTCCTTCGGGGCTGTAGCCGAATCGCTCACAGAGATCCTGCAGACCCGTCGCCTTATTCACGCCCGTGCGAACCAGGTCGATTGCCCCGAAGCCGCTAACCAGCGGGGTCACACCCTCGGGCAGCACCTCGCGCAGGTGCGCGTTAATGCTTTGGGTCTGCGCCGGGGGGGTCAGCAGCGGGAACTTGATGGGTGCCCCGCGAGCCTCCTCAATGGAGTCAACCAGAATCGCACCGGGAAAGAAGAACCCCGCGAAGTCCTCCAGGGTCAGGGTATCGGGAATACTCTGGCCCGTGTCCTCAAAGTAATTACGGATGACGTGCACAATCTGTTCGCGGCGATCCTTCGGTAGGAAGATTCCTTCGGTGGTGCATACGAGTAAGCCAATCTGCTTTAGCCCATCCAGCACTTCGTAGATGGCGGGAACGTCTTCCTCTCGGAAGGGGTGCACCGCCAGCTGGCCGCTATCGTCTGCCAGGTAAGCGCCGTTCTCGGCAATGTAGATGAGGCCTCGGTTCTCAAAGCCGCGCATGTAATCCTGCAGCTTGGCGTAGGTGTTGCCGCTGGCCACCACGAATCGAATACCGCGCGCAACCAGGCGATCGAGAATCGCGGAGAAGCGTTCGGTATCGAAGGTCTTCGCGTCGGTGAGGAAGGTGCCATCCATATCGACGGCGATGAGAGAGGGCTGAGTCTGCATGTTATGCCTTTCTGGCTCTGCTATCCCGTTCAGGGCGGGTGCGCCTACGGCTGTGCCCCTTTAAGGGTCTCATGTTTTTGGGGTTCCGGAAGCCGCCGAGAGGAGGTTTTATGTATTGAGCGCCGTCACAAAACGTCATCTAAAACCCCTCTTTTTGGGATGTGGGTCACTTTTTAGCCCTATTTTTCACCACTTTTTGCACCCTTTTCCGCTATGAACTGAATTTACTTGAAGTGTAAAACTTTACTTGTCAAGCTTAAAGGCATGAACAACGACACCATGAAATCCGCCGGCCTACTTATCCTCCGCCTCGTCTTCGGCTTCGTCATGATTATGCACGGCATCCAGAAGGCATTCGAATGGACCCCCGCGGGTACCGTCGCGTCCTTCGAGCAGATGGGCATCCCCATGGCAGCCGCAGCGGCATACTTCGCCATGGCAACCGAACTACTCGGCGGCACCATGATTATCCTGGGTGCGGGCACCCGCATCGCGGCAGCAGCATCCGCAGTATCCATGAGCGGCGCCCTCATTTTCGTCCACCTCGCGGCAGGTTTCTCCGCTTCCAAGGGCGGCTACGAATACGTTCTCACCCTTGCCGCAATCGCAGCAGCCTTCTTCTTCACCGGCGCCGGCAAGTTCTCCATCGACGCGCTCTTTGCACGCCGCAAGTAGCGTCCACAGATAGACTTTCGACCTCCGACTCGGTGCCCCGCACGGGCAACCAATCACCGGTAGTCGAACCAGGCTTCACCGCCGGGCCGCGCTGATTCCGGCAGCGCGCGGCCCTTATCTACCCGCGGTGAAGAGAGCACCGCCGCGTGCTCGACGATGCCCCCGATAGTATGGGTCGGGGGCATCGTCTCTTTATCCGGAACGTTGTTCTGCCTCCGCATCGAGGCTATAGCGGCAGTGCTACGGCGAAGGGCGGCGGTCCATTTCCCCTCGGGGAATGGACCGCCGCCCTGTATGCGTCACCGTTTGACGGCCGACGAGTGCCCCCACTGGGACTCGAACCCAGAACACAAGGATTTTAAGTCCTCTGTCTCTGCCAATTGGACTATGGGGGCTCGTTTGGTGCACACCAAACATAGAACACCATTATTCCACGAATCCCGGGTAACGCATATCCGCTCCTCGGTACCCAATAGCCCGCACCGGCTCTCGCCCGAGGCGGGGCAGGTTGGATGACGAAATGCCACCCCTGGGAAACACCGTGAATACAGCGAAGGGCGGCGCCGAAGACCGAAGTCCTCGGCGCCGCCCGTTTCACGTCCAAGGCCTAAGCGGCCTCACCGGCTATCGGCCAGCTCGGTTTAGAGCTTTGCCTTGTGCGGTGCGGGAGCGGTACCGGTTGCTTCCTGGAATGCCAGGCGCGGGGAGCGCTGGTGGCGAATCGAGGAGGTGTCGCGACCGAAGATCTGGTTCAGAGCCCAGGTGGTCATAACGCGAACGGTACGCTCGGTGGTGGGGATTGCAGAGCCGTGGTAGCCGCGGTGCATGATCCATGCCAGCGGGCCGCCAATGGTCTTGCCCTTGAAGTTTGCAACGCCCTTCCACAGGCCCAGACCTGCCACAACACCGATGGTCTCGTGGTAGTAGTCGGTCAGGGGCTCGCCGCGGCGAGCAGCCAGCAGGTTCTTAGCCAGAACAACAGCCTGGCGGGAAGCGTGCTGAGCGTTGGGGACGCAGAAGCCACCCACGCCGCCGCCGGAGAGGTCCGGAACAGCAGCGTTATCGCCTGCAGCCCATGCGCCCTCAACCACGCCGTCATCACCGGTGACGCGCAGGTCGGCGCTCACGCGCACGCGGCCGCGCTCGTCAATCGGGAAGTCGGTGTTCTTCAGCATCGGGGATGCTGCCACACCTGCGGTCCAGACCAGGGTGTCGGTGGAGATCTCGCCGGCGGGGGACTTGTCAGCCATGTTGATTAGCTGCAGGTTGCCGTCGGTTGCGTCAGCCAGGGAGGTGTTGAGCAGAACCTCGATACCGCGGGCGCGCAGCTCTGCGACAACCTTCTCGGCGCGGTCTGCGGGGACCTCGGGCATGATGCGCGGTGCGGCCTCAATCAGCACGAAGTGCAGATCGGAGACAGACAGGCGCTCGTTACGCTCGACAGCCACGCGTGCCATGTCCTCGAGCTCGGAGATGGTCTCGATACCGGCGAAGCCACCGCCCACGACCACGAAGGTCAGGGCGCGACGACGAGCCTCAGCGTCGGTCAGCAGGGATGCGACCTCGATGCGGTCCAGAACCCAGTTACGAACCGAGACGGCCTCTTCGATGGTCTTCATGCCGATGGCGACGTCTGCCAGACCCGGAATCGGGAAGGCACGGGTCACGGCACCGGCGCCCAGCACGATCTCGTCGTACTTCAGCTCGAAGGGCTCGCCATTATCGGTGGGCTCAACGACGGCGGTGCGGTTTGCGTGGTCGATGGAGACAACACGGCCGGGGATCAGCTCGGTGTCGCGCAGGTGCTGACGCAGCGGCACGGTTGCGTTACGGCCTTCCATGGAACCTGCCGCAACCTCGGGGAGGAAGGGCTGGTAGGTCATATAGGGGTTCGGCTCGACGATGGTGACGACGCCACCGGTCTCCTTGATAGCCTTCTGAATCTTCTTAGCAACGGTGAAGCCGACGTAGCCACCACCGACAATCAGGACGCGGGGACGGTCCTGTGCCACCTTAGTGAATGCCATGTTAGTTACTTCCTAGTCTCAGGTACCGGGAGTTCTCATCCCGGTAGGGGGGTATGCGCAGCCTCCGGCTCGTTCCGAAAGCTTCCCTAACAAACAAAGCGGCTCGCCCTGGAAGTCCTTACGCAACGCGAAGTGGCTAGCGGCACGAGCCTGTCTGATACATACCCGGTTCACCATATATTTTACGCCTTTTGTTTAGGTGAAATCGCATTTATGCCCCCTTGAAGGCGCACCTAAGCCAAAAGTTTCGAGGCTTGAACGAGGTTCACACAAGATAAGGCACTTACGGTTAGGAGAACCCTTTCCATTTTTTCGTTCAACGTTCGAATTTTTCGTTACGATTGGGTGCGTTTGAACCCATCAGGTACCGCCATGAGAGAGAATCACCGCGGCCAGCAAAAACTCAGCCGTTCGCGAACGAGCTAAGGCAAGAAATATAACGGACCGGCATTAGCCGCTCTCCCGCCCCGCAAAAAGTGCAATCCCGCGGGGCCGTCCCTCGCTACGACGACGAACCGCCGCGCCGGTGAGTCTGGTGATGCGGATGCGGCATGTGCTCCGCCGCGTGATGCGCCTGCTCGCGCACAGCGGTCCCCACCTGACGGGCCGCGTCGCCTGCCCGCACGTGCATCCGGTGCAGACGATGCACCGCACCGGCGGTAATAATCGTGACCCACACCAGGAGCGCACCCACAATGACCGGCGGCAACCAGCCGCGGTCCTCCGGCGGGCGGCTCGCGTCCGGGGCGGCCTGCTTCACGATGTTCTCGCCCTCTTCGTGCACGGGCGCGGCATCGCTGGGCGACGGTGCACTCACCTGGTGCTTGCGGTGCACCGCAATCCACTCCGACATCGAACCCAGCGGATTTGCCGTCACCGTGGGCGAGGGCAGAGCCATAGCGTCCTGCGGGTTGAACACGCCGTACCCGTACAGCGGGTCACGACCCGTAGCGCCCTCGTCATCGGCTGAGGCAATCAAACGCTGGGCCAGCTGAGCCGCAGACTCCTGCGGGTACTTCTGCTTCAACAGCGCCGCCACGCCCGTCACCAGGGGGGCCGCCGCAGAAGAGCCCGACCACAGCATGTACCCGTTGCCCGGGGCCGCCGCAATCATGTCGGTGCTCGGAGCAACCACGGCAATCGAAATACCCTGCGTCGACGAGCCTTCAGAAACCTGCTTCTTTCGGTCCACGCCGCCGACCGTCAGCACGCCCGGAATCGTCGCGGGAGCACCCACCTGAGTCAGGCCGCTACCGCGGTTACCCGCCGCCGCCACAATCAGCACGCCCTTCTGCTCGGCGTAGGCGAAAGCGTCATCCCAGCTCTGCGGCCAGCTCGTCTTATTCGAGCCAATCGACATGTTGATAATCTGTGCGCCGTGGTCGACCGCGTAGCGCACCGCGGCAGGAATCTGCTCGTCGATGCTCTTACCGCCGGTCGTACCCATATTCAGCGAAATCGGCAGGATCTTCGCATCCGGGGCCACGCCAATCATGCCGGTCGGCTTACCCGGCTGACCCGCAATCGCGGAGTACCCCTGAGTATCGTGGCCGTGGCCGGCAATCAGCGAGGCGACCTCCGTGCCGTGCATCGGCTCCGCGCCCAGGCCCTGCCAGCCGTCCTCGCTGCCCACGCCCGAGACGTCGGTACCGCGCAGCACGTTGCCCGCCAAATCCGGGTGGTTCCCGTCCACACCCGTGTCAATCACGGCAACCGTCACGCCCTTACCCGTGGCCTGCGACCACAGCGAGGTAATGCCGTACTCGTTCAGCCAGTACTCGCGGTGGCGCACATCGTCGCCGTTGGCGGTATCCGCACCCTGGCTCGGGGCGGCCGTGCTCTTCGGCACCGCCGTGCCCGACGGCGAGGGGGTGGCCGTCACCTCCCTCTTCGGGCTCGGAGAGGCCGTGGCAGAGGAGCTGGGATCGGTCGCGTTGGCCGCGGTCAGCCACGAGGCCGGCCCCAGCGGCAACAGGGCCAGCAGGGCGGCAGAGGCCAGCGACCCGGCCGCACGCGAGCGCACCGGGTTCGAGCCCGCCGAACGCAGAACACCCAGGGGGCGGCGGATGCACCGCGCGGCACGCGCAAACCGATCCATTCGTTTCTCCTCAACTGAACGACGCAAACTCACATGGTGAGGCAAGCTCAACTAGACAATACAGGCCGGCCGACCCGCACCGCGCGGGTCGGCCGTTAGGATTTCCGGCCCGACATCGGGACGGATTTTTGCCAAGGTAACGGGCTACAGCTGGGACAGCGCGATGCCGTCCAGGATGTCGTGCTCGCTCACCGTCACCGAATCCACCGCGCCGTCAGTCAGCTCGTTCAGGCGAGTCAGGATGCGGGCGTAAATCGTTGCACCGGCACCAATCACGTCCACCCGGCCCGGATGCATGTAGCCCAGGGCCTCGCGCTCGGCACGGTTCAGGGAAGCCAGCCAGCGGGAAGTCTTCTGAACGGTCTCGATGGAGAAGGTCTGCGCGTTAATGGCCTCGGAATCGTAGCGGTCCAGGCCCAGGGCGGCCGCCGCAATCGTCGTCGCGGTACCGGCCACGGCCACCACGCGGCGGGCGTTCTGCAGGCGGACGGTCTTGCGGGCCACGTCAAGAGCTTCGTCGGTGTCTGCCTCAACGCGGGCAATCTGCGATTCGGTCGCCGGCGCGTTCACCATGTGACGCTCGGTCAGGCGCACGCAACCGATGTTGACGCTGCGGGAAGCCTTCACGCCCGACTCATCCCCCAGCACGAATTCGGTGGAGCCACCGCCCAGGTCGAACACCAGGGTGTCGCCGTCGCCCGCACCCACGGCGCGCACGGCACCCGCGAAGGAGAGCGCGGCTTCCTCGTCGCCGCTAATCACCTCGGGCTCAATGCCCAGGATGTCGCGGATGCCGTTCACGAAGACGTTGCGGTTGCCCGCATCGCGGGTTGCGCTGGTCGCCACGAAACGCACCGAGTCCACGTCGTGGTCACGCAGCAGTACGGCGTACTCGCGAGCCGCCGCGAAGGTGCGGTCCAGGGCCTCCTGTGCCAGCCAGCCGGTCGCATCCACGCCCTGGCCCAGACGCACGATGCGCATCTCGCGCACAACGTCCTTCAGGACGGTCTTCTCGACCCCGTCCACCACCTCAGTGGTGGAATCGGCAATCAGCAGACGGATAGAGTTCGTACCGCAGTCAATCGCTCCAACGCGCACGGTGGGTTCCTTTCAGGACTATCGTCATCATCGTTCGCTGCCCAAGGCAACGCGAGCGCCGCAGGCGAAGCTGTTTTCGCTTCTCGGCGCTCTTTCTATCTATTATGCGCCCGCGCCGTCACGGGCGACGGTGCGGGCGCATCGAAATCAGTATTTAGGCTTCCTCGCGCCAGGTGGGGTCGCAGGAGCATGCCTCGGGGGTCCACCATTCTGCGATAGCGTCCAGGCCGCGGTCACCCATGGGGTTCACGCCGCGTCCCACCGAGAGGGTGTGGCCGATGACGGCGTGCAGGCACTTCACGCGGGTGGGCATGCCGCCGGCCGAGATGCCGTCAATCTCGGGAACCTCGTCGGTACCGCTGATCAGGCGGATGCGCTCACGCTCGGCCAGGTAATTCTCGTGGGCTGCGGCGTAGGCAGCGGCCAGTTCGGCATCCTCGGCGAGGGCGTCGGTCATCTCGTACATGAGGCCGCCAGCCTCCAGGCGGGATGCGGCGGCGGTGATGACCGGGTGCGCCAGGTAGAACACGGTCGGGAAGGGGGTGCCGTTGCTCAGGCGGGGTGCGGTGGCGGCGACCAGCGGGTTGCCGCACACGCAGCGGGCGGGAATCTCGACCACGTCGCGCACCTTGCGGCCCAGCTGTGCGGAGAGAACACGGATGTCCTGCTCGGTGGGCTTCAGGGTTTCAACGGTCACGCCGAAACCGCCGGGGGTACGGTTCTTCAGGTCCTCAATGGTGTTTTCGGTGCTCATAGTCCTTTATTCCTGTCCCGTCCGCTCGTGCGGTCCGGGAACGTTAGGGTCGTGGGTTCGTGGCGGGTCGCCGGTCTGCGCGGCGAGCCTCTCGGTCAGCCGCTCGGCGCGGTTTTAGTTCTTTTCGAGGGAGTCCCAGATCTTGGTGGTCCAGGCTTCCTCGGGGGCGTTCTTCGCGTTCGCAGAAGTACCGTCCGCCTTCGTGGAGTCCTCGGTAATGCCGGTGACCACGTAGGGAGTGTCGCCGGGGTTTACATAGTAGAGGCGGCTGCGGGCCTGCTGGCGCACGTAGTTATCGTCGTTCCACCAGGTCTGTTCGGCCTTCAGCTGGGCGTTCTCCTGCTGCAGCTGCGAGATGTGGGTGTGGATTCGGTTCATTTCCCGGTCCTGATCCATGTAGGTCAGCACCGGGTATGCGGTGCCAAGGGCAATCACGCCAACCATAACGGTCATCAGGAAGCTTCGCCCGGAAAACATGTGGGCGGCCACGGGCGTGGCGTAGCCTTCATCTTCACCGTTCTGCCGACGGGCACGGCGCCGCGCGCGTTCCTGCCGGCGGGCCTGCTCCGCGCGTTCGCGTTCGGGGTGACGGCGGTTGAGGCCCACGCCAAAGAAGAGCGCGCTGGCCTTCTTCAACAGGGAGGTGCCGGCCTGGCGGGCCGCCGAGGGCTTCTGGGAATCGGTGGAGGTTTGAGCGGTGCCGCGGTCCTCAGCCGAGGTGCGACCCGTTGCGTTACGCCGGGTCTGCTCGTCTGCTCGCTGGCTCATTAGTTCTCTCCCCCATCGTTGTTCCTACAGCGGTGCGCTTCTACCTATTCTACCCGGGTTTGTGTACCTGCCTGAGCGTTCCTTCCGGGACTGTTTCCTGGCCTATTTCGAGGGGCTCCAGGGCTTTCTGCGCTACCCGGGTAACGGGTGCTCTCCCGGGTACAGCCGGAGGCGGCGCCACCCCGATTGGGGTAGCGCCGCCTCCTTGAGGTCTAACCGCTTACGCGGTCATATGCTTCAGCAACTTATGCCTTGAAGCGGGGGAATGCGGACTTGCCAGCGTAGACAGCTGCCTCGCCCAGCTCTTCCTCGATGCGCAGCAGCTGGTTGTACTTAGCAACGCGCTCGGAACGTGCGGGAGCACCGGTCTTAATCTGGCCTGCGTTGGTTGCAACAGCCAGGTCGGCGATGGTGACGTCCTCGGTCTCACCGGAACGGTGAGAAACCATGCAACGGTACTCGTGGCGCTGAGCCAGCTCCATTGCGTCCAGGGTCTCGGTCAGCGAACCGATCTGGTTCACCTTCACCAGCAGAGCGTTAGCAGCGCCCTCCTTGATGCCGCGAGCCAGGCGCTCGGGGTTGGTCACGAACAGGTCGTCACCGACGATCTGGACCTTGTCACCGATCTGCTCGGTCAGGGTCTTGTAGCCCTCCCAGTCGTTCTCGTCCAGCGGGTCCTCGATGGAAACCAGCGGGTACTTAGCAACCAGGTCAGCGTAGTATGCGCTCATCTCGGCTGCGGACTTCTTCTGACCCTCGAAGTCGTATGCGCCGTCGTTGTAGAACTCAGAGGATGCAACGTCCAGAGCCAGTGCAACCTGCTCGCCCGGCTTGTAGCCGGCCTTCTCGATTGCCTCAACAATCAGGTCCAGTGCAGCTGCGTTGGACTCCAGGTTGGGTGCGAAGCCGCCCTCGTCGCCCAGGCCGGTTGCCAGGCCACGGTCGTGCAGCACGGACTTCAGGGAGTGGTAAACCTCAACACCTGCGCGCAGAGCCTCGGAGTAGGTCTCGAAGCCGATGGGAGCAATCATGAACTCCTGGATGTCAACGTTGGAGTCTGCGTGAGAACCACCGTTGAGGATGTTCATCATGGGGACGGGCAGAACGTGGGCGTTCGGGCCGCCGAGGTACTTGTACAGGGGCAGGTCTGCAGACTCAGCAGCAGCCTTGGCCACGGCCAGGGAGACGCCCAGGATAGCGTTGGCGCCCAGCTTGCCCTTGTTGTTGGTGCCGTCCAGAGCAATCATGGCTGCGTCAACAGCGCGCTGGTCGGAAGCCTCGATGCCGATGACCTCTTCAGCGATTTCTTCGATAACAGACTTCACTGCGCCCAGAACACCCTTGCCCAGGTATACGGACTTGTCGCCATCGCGGCGCTCAACAGCCTCCCACTCACCGGTGGATGCGCCCGAGGGCACAGCTGCGCGAGCGAATGCACCGTCTTCGAGCAGAACCTCGACCTCAACGGTCGGGTTGCCGCGGGAATCCAGGATCTGGCGTGCGTGAACTGCGGTAATAACAGCCATGGATTGTTCTCCTTATGAGACGTCAAGGATGTGAACGACGCACCCGATCGTGGCGCGTCGCGTCCCCTAAATTCTAGCAAAATTCCCACACAAACACACTAGTAGCCACCGCTTTTTTAGACCCCTTAGTGAAGGTGTATGGAACCCTTAGTAGCCCTACAGGACGCGGCAATCGACGCGCAGAGAGCCCCCACTCCCCCGCCGACCGCGCGTGTGGGATGTATCCCAAAGCACAACACGACCCCAACCGGCGGGGCGTCACCCACGGTTAATAGCGCGGCTCGTCATTCGTATGCTGCGCAACATAGCGACGGATGTACGAACGCAGGGCGCGTTCGGCGTCCAGGCCGTTGCGCTGAGCGCGGCAGACCAGCGCGAACAAAAGCTCGCCGAAATCCTCCTCGTTGTGCATATAACGCAGGTCGTCGTCCATGCTCGTGGGCTCCGGGGGCAGAATGATGCCGGCCTTCCGAGCCTTCGAAGCGGCCTTTTCAGCCATGGCGAGCGCCGGCAGATGCGGCGGAATACCGTCCAGCGCGCCACGGTCGCTCTTTTCCTTCTTCTTCAGCTCGTCCCACGCCGCCTGCTGTTCGGCGGCGGTGCGGGGTGCCTCCGAAGAGCCCTCAGACTCAGCCGCGAACACGTCGGGGTGGCGCGCACGAAGCTTCTGCACAAGACCCTCAACCACCTGCACGATGTCGAAGCCCTGCGGGTTCGCCGCAGCAATATCGGAATGGAACACGACCTGCAGCAGCACGTCGCCCAGCTCCTCACGCAGCAGCGGCATATTCGGCTCGCCGCCGGTTTCTACCGCCTCGACAACCTCGTAAGCTTCCTCCACCAGGTAGCGAATCAGGGAGGCGTGGGTCTGCTCGGCGTCCCAGGGGCAGCCTCCGGGAGCGCGCAGGCGGGCCATCGTCTCAACGAGCGTCTCGAAGGCCCCTCCGGCTCGACGGGCGGTGTCTTCGCTGCTCCGGGTGGCGGGCAAATCGGGAGTGATGGGGGTATCAGTCATAGCGGTCTTTCTCATCGAAAGTGTGAATACAGCGCGCCGCGCCGACCCCCACACGGGGAGCCGGCGCGGCTCAAATGGTTTTAGAGGTTCCAGTGCGACAGGGCGCTCGTCATGTGCGCCGGGATCTTCGAACCCAGACGCGGGAACATGCGCAGCTCCTCAACGTAACGCTCAGCATCCAGCGGGCGCGGGTAGCTGACGAAGGCCTGCTCGTTCGCATAGTCAAACGCAGCCTGTACCGGCACGCCGGGGGTGAAGGTGAGGCTCATGGCCAGCGGCGAGCCCTCACCCTCGCTGTACGAGTCGGTCTTCAGGGCGGGAATATCGAGCAGGGTTTCGGGAATCAGCTCGAAGGTGCGTGCCTGCTCCCAGAAGCCGTTGCGGCGCACGTGGGTCAGGGCGTCGTAGTACGAACCGAGCGCACGCACGCGAATCAGCACGGTCGTGGCGTCCTTCGCGGTGCCATTCTCGCCGAAGAGGTGCTCGACGACCGGGGCCAGACGCTGGGCGACCTGGGCCTCGGTCAGCACGAGGTTGCCCTCGGCCAGCTGAGTTTCGGAAGGAACCAGCGGGCTCACCGGCTGGGATGCGGGGGTATCCGGCTCGTCGGCGACGGTGGGCAGCTCGTTGAACTCGCTCAGGACCGGGGTCGAGGGTGCCGAGGGCACCGCCGAGGATGCTGCCGAAGAAGCAACGGGAGCAGCGGATGCTGCCGAAGAAGCAACGGGAGCAGCGGATGCTGCGGCGCCACCGGCGGCCACGGCTGCTGCCGCGGCGAGCGCACCGGTGACGGCCGGCGCCGGTGCCTCCGCCTTTGCAGGTTCCTCGGAACGGGCCTGGGCGGGTTCGGGTTCCTCTGCCTTCGCGGTCTTCGAGGGTTCCTCTGCTTCGTCGGCGGGCACCAACTCGCGGTCGTTCAGGAAGGTGGGCAGTTCGGGCTCAGCCTCGGTGGATGCTACCTCCTCAGCGGTCTTTTCACCCTTCTCGGCGGGAGCCTCGTGAGCGGAGGATTCCGCGGCGGAAGACTCAGCGTTGGAAGCCTCAGCGCCGGAGGCCTCAGCGGCAGGAGCCTCGACCGGTGCCGCGGGCTCCTCGACGGAGACGAACGCGGCGGCCTCGGTGGAGGTTTCCTCGGGCTCCTGCGGCTCGTCCAGCTTCTTCTGGGCGTTGGCGACGATAGCGGCCAGGGCGGCTTCCATCTCTTCGCCGTGGTCGACGGCCTCGGCCTCAGCGTCCTCAGCCTCAGCAGCATCGGGCTGGGCGTGCGCAGGCTCGGTGTCCTCGTCAGCCTCGGAAACCTCGGGCTGCTCCGGCTGTGCGGAAGTAGCCTCGGCGTCCTGCGAGTTGGCGGTACCGAAAATCGGGTCGTTATCGTAGTCGTGCTCGTACTCGGCAACCTCAGCCGTCGAGGCTTCGCCCGATTCGGAGGCCGAGGCGGCGAGTGCGGCGGCGCCGGCAACGGTAGCGCCGGCAACGGCGAGGCCCGCAGGAGTGCTCTGGCGCTCGACCTGCTCGGGAGCCTGCTCCTCGCGAACTTCCTCGGAGGGCTGTGCCTCAGCGACGGGGGTCTCGGGCTCAACCTTCTGGGAATCGCCGGACTCGGATGCCTCAGCCTCCGATGCCTCAGCCTCGGGTGCTTCAGCCTGGTGAGCTTCGGCTGCCTCAGCCGCCTCAGCGGTAGCCACAACCGAGGTCTCCTCGCGGGCGGGGGTTTCGAGCAGGAAGCTCTCGTGGGTGGTCTGCCCATCTACGGCACCCAGGTAGGAGGCGTGCACCTCCAGGCCCTCGCCCAGGCGCGGGTTCAGGGTCACAGCCGCGCGGTTCCAGGTCGCGCCGGCTTCCTGGGCCTCGGTGTACAGGGCTGCGACGGGCGCAAACCAGTCAACGCCGGGCAGCACGATGCCGTTCTCGACCTCGCGACCGCGGTGCAGCAGGCGGTAGTGCATGTCCTCATCCACCTGGCGCAGCTCCAGGCTCAGGGTTCCCGAACCGCGGGTGCGCATGAGCTCGGTCAGCGAGTGGAGGGCGCGCTGCTCGCCGAGGACGGGGAGGTCCGCGGCACCCTCTGCAGGGGCGGTGAGCACAATGGATTCGGCCACAAGCTCGGCGTCATCGGCGCTCAGCTTCTGCTCGCCGGAGGCGGCTTCGTCGGATCCCGGCCCGGATGCGGGGTCCTCGGCGTCCTTCTTCACCTCGTCCTTGGCAACCTCGGGCTTCTCCTCGGACTCGCTAGAAGGCTCGGCAGACTCGGATGCAGACTCGGAGGCAGGCTCGGAAAGCTCCTCTACCGCAACCGTCTCGCTCACAAGTACCTCCGCCGCAGATTCGGTCTTTTCGCCTGAGCGGGTGGGCTCGGCGCTGAGGGGTTCGGGCTCGGTAGAACGCTCGGAAGCGGAGTGCTCTGCGGCAGGCTGCTTAGCGGCAACGGCCTCGGAATCCTCGGCCTGCTCGACCTTCTCGAAGCTGTCCTCTTCGTTCTCCGGATTCAGGCCCAGGCGAGCCGCGTAGACGGCGGCCAGGTCGTCCAGGCCGGCGTTCTTTGCCTCAATGATGGCGGCGCGGGTACGCGCCTCGCGAATCTGCTCAGCCGAGAGGTATTCCTCGGCGGCAGCGTTACGGTCGGTGTCGTCGACGTCGGAGGTAGCCGGGCTTTCCTCCGCGGAGCTCTCCGCGCGGACGGCGCGCAGGTGCTCTTCAAACTGGGAGCGAGCATCCTCGGCGGTGTCGGTTGAGGGCTCTGCCTTCGCGGAGGAGTCGCCCTCGGCCTTCTCGGAGGTTTCATCCTCATCGTCGCGCAGGAAAGCGGGGGTTTCAGGAGCAGCCGGGGCGTCCTCGACGGCCTCGGAGTCGTTGCTCTCCTCGTGGGCTTCGGGAGCCGCGGCGGCCTCGGAGTCCTCGTGCGGGTAGGAGTTCAGAGCTTCCAGGATGCTACGACGCTCCTCTTCGTCGGTGGTCTTGCCGGTATCCGAAAGGGAGCCCTCGGTGAACGAGGGGGTCTCCTCGTCATCGTGCAGGAGCGCGCGCTTCAGATCTTCCACGGCGCGATGCTCTTCGGAACGTTCCTCGTCGTGGTTCTGGCGGGTGCCCTCCGACTTCACGAAACGGCGCAGGGAATCCTCCCACTGCTGCTGCTCCATAATTTTGTCGCTCAGCCCCGAGCCGCGGGACGGCTTGCTTTCCTCGTGCCCGTCCTGTGCCGCGGTGCTCTCCGCCTCGCGCGCCTGTTCATCCCACTTCTTCTTACCGATCCCAAAGAAGCTCATTTGGGCGTCCTCCTTCGGCGTGCGCCGTGAATACGCGCGGTGCCCGCCGAACCTCCCTCGCGACCACGCGCGGGTTCACGGGCACAACGCTGATGTCCTCATAATCTCTTTAATTCTATCGTGTGCATAGAGTTTCGCCTCGCTATCCGACCGATAGCGAGGCGAAACTCTATGAAACGACACAACTTGCCACCCGCACGCCGGTAGAACGCGGGATGAGCGGCTCGGTACCCCGGGGCCTAGCGGGCCTCGTCGCGCACCGGGTTGGCGGCCTTCGCGGCCTTCGCCAGCTCGAAGCGCACCGCGCGCAGGGCGGTCGCGGCCATGACGCGCACGCCAATGCCGATGGCCTGCTCGCTCGGGGCGTAGTCGCCCTGGTGCAGGTCGTAGGTGGGGTCGCCGGGGGCGCGGGTACCCAGTCGGAACATGGAGCCGGGCACCTCCTGCAGCATCCACGCGAAGTCCTCGCCACCCATGGACTGCTCGACGAGCACGATGGAATCCTCGCCCAGTTCGGCGCGGGCGGCGTTCTCGAGCATGGTGGTTTCCAGGTCGGTGTTCACGACCGGGGGCACGCCGCGGATGTGCTCCACGCGGGCGTCCACGCCGAAGGGAACGGCGACCTGTTCGATGACCTCGTCCAGCAGGTTGCCCGCCTGGCGCCACACCTCAACGTCCAGGCAGCGCATAGTGCCGGCCAGGTAGCCCTCGGCGGGAATCGCGTTGGGGGCGACGCCGGCGCTGACCTGGCCCCAAGCAACCAGCACGCCCGAACGAACGTCGGTACGGCGGGTCAGCACGGCGGGAACCTGCACCGCAATCTGGCTCATCGCGTAGATGAGGTCCTCGGTCAGGTGGGGTCGGGAGGTATGGCCGCCGTGGCCGCTCAGGTGAATCTTCACGGTGTCGGAGGCGCTGGTAATCGCACCGATGCGCGTACCGATTTGACCGAGGTCCACCTTTGGGTCACAGTGCAAGGCGAAAGCACGCGGAACGTCCTTGAGCAGGCCCTGGGAAATCATCTGTACGGCACCACCGGGTAGCTGTTCCTCGGCGGGCTGGAAGAGGATACGGATGCTACGGCCCAACGGGGTCTTCTCGTTGAGCTCGTGTAGCGCCAGCGCCACGCCCAACATGACGGTCTGATGAATATCGTGGCCGCAGGCGTGCATCACGCCGGGAACCGTGGAGGAGTAGGGCAGCTCGGTCTGCTCGACGATGGGCAGTGCGTCGATATCGGCGCGCAGAGCCGCGGCGAAGGGGCCGTCTCCGATGTCGACATAGCAACCGGTGCCTTCGCAGGCGATGGGGTTCATGCCGGCTTCTCGCAGTCGGTTCATGAGGCGCTCGGTCGTGACGACCTCGCGGAAGGAAAGCTCGGGGTTGGCGTGCACTTCGCGGCGGAATTGCACGAGGGTGCCCATCATGCGCTCCACCCAATCGTCGAAGACGGGGGTGGACAAATCGTAGCGAGAATTAGCAAAAACCATACACAGTAGAATAACCCTCCCGGTGACGGTTTACCTATCCATCCCGACCGTTACCGGCCCTTTAAGAATGTCTGTGACTTTGTGACGGATTTTGAAGACCGCTCGGAGGTTCGTCGGAGGTGCAGGCGGCGAGGGCTGCGGGGTTCCGGGGCGTGCCTCTCCCTCACTCCGGCTTCCCCCGGTTTCTCTCCCCTACCCCGGACACGCGACAAGCCGCCGCCCGGTGAGGGGCGACGGCTTGTCGCAGAAGGCGTTTGGCCTTCAAGAATCCGAGAAGGAACGTTCTAGAGCGAACGGCTCAGGATGGCCTGCTTCACCTCGGCAATAGCCTTGGTGATCTGGATGCCACGGGGGCATGCCTCGGTGCAGTTGAAGGTGGTGCGGCAGCGCCACACGCCTTCCTTGTCGTTCAGGATTTCCAGACGCAGGTCGCCTGCATCATCGCGCGAGTCGAAGATGAAGCGGTGAGCGTTCACGATAGCGGAGGGGCCGAAGTACTGACCGTCGGTCCAGAAGACCGGGCAGGACGAGGTACATGCTGCACAGAGGATGCACTTGGTGGTGTCATCGAAACGTGCACGGTCCTCAATGGTCT
Organism: Rothia mucilaginosa; assembly: GCF_001061665.1. Classification (GTDB taxonomy): domain Bacteria; phylum Actinomycetota; class Actinomycetes; order Actinomycetales; family Micrococcaceae; genus Rothia; species Rothia mucilaginosa_A. The sequence continues at coordinate 247,574 of NZ_JVSP01000006.1, forward strand.
GCAGGCGCTCACGCTCAGGCTCGTTCGAATCGTTAATGAAGAACGGCATGATTTCGCGGTATGCCTGGAAGAAGGGCTCCATGTCAACGATGAGGTCCTTCTCGCAGGGCAGACCCTTCAGGGGCTCCACGGTAATGGGCTTGGACAGGTCAAGGTCCTTGAGCAGGGTCTTGCAGGCCAGGCGGTTACGGCCGTTGATGCGCATCGCGTCCGAGCCGCAGATGCCGTGTGCACAAGAACGGCGGAAGGAGACGGAACCGTCCAGCTCCCACTTAATCTTGTGCAGGGCGTCGAGCACGCGGTCGGTACGGTACATGGTCAGCGGGAACTCGTCCCAGTACGCCTCGGAGGAAAACTCCGGGTTGTAGCGGCGAATCTTAATGACCACATCGTACGTGGGGATGGAGTCGGAGTCGCCGCCGGTCATGCCCTCAAATAGCTTGACGGATTCCGGTTCGGGAAGTTCGTTTTCAGCCATTTTAGTACTTACGCTCCTTCGGCTCGTAACGGGTGTAGACGACGGGCTTGGTGTCGAATCGCAGGCCCTTCACACCCTCAAACTCGGATTCGGGGTCGAGGTAGACCATAGAGTGCTTCATGAAGTTCACGTCATCGCGCTTGGGGTAGTCCTCGCGGTAGTGACCGCCGCGGGACTCCTTGCGGTGCAGCGCACCGACGGACATGACCTTGGCCAGCTGGAGCAGGAAGCCCAGCTCGACGGCCTCGAGCAGGTCGAGGTTGAAGCGCTTGCCCTTGTCCTGAATCGAGATGTTCTTGTAACGCTCTTCGAGCTTCTCGATGGTGGCCAGCGCGGCGCGGATGGTCTCCTCGGTGCGGAACACCTGCATGTCGGCCTCCATGGCCTTCTGCAGGTCTGCGCGGATAGCGCCGACCTTCTCGGTGCCCTTGCCTTCGAGGATGCCGTTGAGCATGTTGAGAACGCGATCTGCTGCGTCGTCCGGAACGGGAACGAAGTCGGCGGATGCGGCGTACTCGGCGGCCTTACGGCCGGCACGCTTACCGAAGACGTTGATGTCGAGCAGGGAGTTGGTGCCCAGGCGGTTTGCACCGTGCACGGACACGCAGGCAACCTCACCGGCTGCGTAGAGGCCGGGGACGGTCTCTTCGCTGTTGCGGTACACCTCGGTCTCGTTGTTGGTGGGAATACCACCCATTGCGTAGTGCGCGGTGGGGAACACCGGGATGGGCTGGTGGTGCGGTTCCACGGCCAGGTAGGTACGAGCGAACTCGGTGATATCCGGCAGCTTCTCGTCGATGTGCGAGGGCTCCAGGTGGGTCAGGTCCAGCAGCACGTAGTCCTTGTGGGGGCCACAGCCGCGGCCCTCGCGCACCTCGTTTGCCATGGCTCGTGCCACGATATCGCGGGGTGCGAGGTCCTTAATGGTCGGTGCGTAGCGCTCCATGAAGCGCTCACCGTCAGCGTTACGGAGAATACCGCCCTCACCGCGAGCACCCTCGGTCACGAGGATGCCCAGGCCTGCCAGGCCGGTCGGGTGGAACTGAACGAACTCCATGTCCTCCAGGGGCAGGCCGGCGCGCAGTGCGATGGCCATGCCGTCACCGGTGAGGGTGTGGGCGTTGGAAGTGGTCTTGAAGATCTTGCCGCAACCGCCGGATGCGAAGATTACGGACTTGGCCTGGAAGACGTGTACCTCGCCGGTTGCCAGGTCATAGGAGACAACGCCGGCGGGACGGGGCTTACCCTCTTCGTCCTTGACCAGAATCAGGTCGAGCACGTAGAACTCGTTGTAGAACTCAACGTTGTGACGCACGCAGTTCTGGTACAGGGTCTGCAGAATCATGTGGCCGGTACGGTCAGCTGCGTAGCATGCGCGGCGCACGGCAGCCTTACCGTGGTCGCGGGTGTGGCCACCGAAGCGGCGCTGGTCGATGCGGCCCTCGGGGGTTCGGTTGAAGGGAAGACCCATCTTCTCCAGGTCGAGCACGGCGTCGATGGCTTCCTTAGCCATAATTTCTGCCGCGTCCTGATCGACCAGGTAATCGCCACCCTTGACGGTGTCAAAGGTGTGCCACTCCCAGTTGTCCTCCTCGACGTTGGCCAGAGCGGCACACATACCGCCCTGCGCCGCACCGGTGTGGGAACGGGTCGGGTAAAGCTTGGTCAAAACCGCGGTGCGGACTCGCTGGCCTGCCTCAATAGCGGCACGCATACCGGCACCGCCGGCGCCGACGATCACTACATCGTACTTATGTACCTGCATGATGTTCTTTCTGTGTTTTCGATGTTTGAATTTGTCTGCCGGTTACGTCGTCGTTAGTGTGCCGCGCAGAAGCTGGGGAGCAGGTTGGCCGCTGCGCCCGAGGGGCAGGGGTCAAACGCGAAGATGGTGAGGGTACCAACCAGCAGGACAAATGCGGAGGCAGCGAAGAGGATAACCTTCAGCCACACGCGCAGGCGGTCCTTCTCGGCGTAATCGTCGATGATGACGCGGATGCCGTTGGTGCCGTGCAGCATGGCCAGCCACAGCAGCAGCAGGTCCCAGACCTGCCAGAAGGGGTTGGCCCACTTGCCACCCACGAAGCCGAAGTCGATGGCGTGGATGCCGTCGCCGACCATCAGGTTCGAGAAGAGGTGGCCAAAGATAAGAATCACAAGCACGACGCCGGACAGGCGCATGCCCAACCAGGCGAACATCTCAAAGTTGTTGCGCTTGGAGGAGGAGCGGTTGTACTTCACACCGTCGATGCGGTTATCACGCAGGCGGGGTACGTAGGTGCGGGGCTTAAGCGGAGTAGCCATGGTTTAGTGACCTCCAATGTGCGAGAAAACGATGGGCAGGTGGCGGGCGGCGAAGCCGGCAACGGTGAGTGCCCAGAGAATCAGCACAACCCACAGAATCTTGATGTGAACGTAGGTTGCCTTCTGGCTGATTTCGACGTTGCCGTCCTTGTTCTTCGCTTGGATGTGCTCCACGTGTGCGTTGGTTGCCTTACCCCAGAAGTCGATGAGGATAATGCGGATACCGTTGAAGGCGTGGTAGACGATGGCTGCTACCAGGGCGGTCTCACCCAGGCCCATGATGGGGTTCTTGTACAGGCCCAGCACACCGTTGTAGGCCTCCGGAGAGATGCGCACGACGGCGGTATCGAGGATGTGGACAAGAAGGAAGAAGAAAATCGCGATACCGGTAATGCGGTGAGCAACCCAGGACCACATGCCCCAACGGCCGCGGTAGAGGGTTCCCTTAGAACCATTCAACACTGAATAACCTCCTGCTGAGACGGCGGGCTCGGGGCGCAAAGGGGCACCGGGCGCCTCCCTGCGAGCCGGTCACGACTATGTACTCGCCGACTGCTTTGTTCGTCTGTTACTTCCAAGATATCAGGTAAATTCACAGCTTATTGACACACTGTTTATAGATTTTTCCCAACCTATAAACGTGAATTAGGTTATATTTTTTTTGCGATATTACGATTTACCCCGGGTTGATGCGGAAGTAACCTTAACCTAACAATGCACCCCTCCCCCCAATGAGAGCCGCCTGACATTTTCTGCCAAATCCTAAAAGAATTCGATATATGACAAATTCACCCGTTATTCTTGAAGCGATGAATACTGCACTCACTCGATTCCGCCCGCTGATTCCCGCCGGCGGTGTTGGCTCGCGTTTGTGGCCCCTGTCCCGCGCGCACGCCCCGAAGTTCCTGCTCGACCTCACCTCGTCGGGCAATTCCCTATTGCGTGACACCTACGACCGTCTCATCGACCTCAGCAACGGTTCCGTCATGGTCGTCACCGGCACCTCGCACGCCAATGCGGTCACCCAGCAGATTCCTGAGCTGCGTGCCGCTGACCTGGTGCTGGAGCCCTCCCCCAAGGACTCGGCTGCAGCTATCGGCCTGGCTTGCGCCATCATCCACCGCCGCGAACCGGACGCCATCATCGGCTCCTTCGCAGCCGACCACGTCATCAGCCCCGTGGACGAGTTCCACCGCGTGGTGACCGAGGCTGTCATCACCGCGGCTACCGGCAAGATTGTCACCATCGGCATTACCCCCACCGAACCCTCCAGCGCCTTCGGCTACATTCACGCCGGCGCTTCCCTGGGCATCGAGGACGCGCCCAACGCGCACGCTGTGGACACCTTCGTGGAGAAGCCGGACACCGCCACCGCACAGAAGTACCTGGATTCAGGCGAATACACCTGGAACGCCGGTATGTTCGTGGCCCCGGCAGCCCTGATGCTCAAGCACCTCGAGGCTAACGAGCCCGAGCTGTACGCGGGCATCATGGAGATTGCCAACGCCTGGGACACCCCCGAGCGCGAGGCCGTCATGGAGCGGGTGTGGGAAACCCTCCCCAAGACCGCAATCGACTACGCGGTGGCAGAGCCCGCCGCCGCCGCCGGCGACGTCGCCATGGTCCCCGGCTCCTTCAGCTGGGATGATGTTGGAGACTTCGACGCCGTGGCACGCCTCAACTCCGAGAAGAGCGGCGAGCAGCTGACCATCCTTGGCGAGAAGGATAACGTCATTAACCACGGTTGCTCCGGCATTGTTGTGGCTAATACCGATCGCAAGATTTCGATTATTGGCCTGAACGACATCGTCGTGGTTGACACCCCCGATGCTCTGCTGGTCGCACCGCGTTCCAAGGCACAGGCTGTCAAGGATGCCGTGGGTGAGATCAAGGCACGAGGCCTGAACAACCTCCTCTAAAATTTTGGCCCTGAGTAGGCGCATGAACCCTACTCGAGCAAAAGATACCTCTAAGAAAACCGGTCCCCTTCTGGTCAGAAGGGAACCGGTTTTCTTTTACCCTAATGGGTCATTTTGCGGGTGGATTCAAGGCTTTTGCCTAGTTGAGCGTGGAAGGATGCTCCCTGCGGCTGGGCAGGGGTCTGAATGTCTTATGCACCCCGTGCAGGTTGCACTTCCAGAGTCTGATACGAGCCAAGGATCAACCACTATAGAGAATCATTCTCATGTTAGTCTTGGTGCATGCACATGACCCGTAAGTTTTTCCTCACCCGCGTCGGCGCACTCGGCGCCGTGGCTGCCCTCACCCTGACCGCATGTGGCTCCCAGGCCACCCAGAACGCCCAGAACGGCCAGAACGGCCAGAATACACAGACCAACCCCAGCGCTTCCACTTCCGCGAGCGCAACCCCCGCCCCCATCACCGAAGGCAAGGGCGCTGCCAGCCGCGTGGCCATCACCTACGACGGCGGCGTGCTCGTCTACGACGCCAAGGACATGAAACTGCTGGCCGATATTCCCAAGGAAGGATTCCTGCGCCTCTCCGATGCCGGCGATAACCGCCATCTCGTCGTGGCCGACGGCAACAGCTACACCTTCCTGGACACCGGCGTGTGGTCCGCAGCGCACGGCGATCACTCGCACTACTACACCACCGCGCCTTCCCTGAGCTCCCTGAGCCTCGCCGCCGACCACACCGGCCACGTCATCAAGGACAACGGCAGGGTTGCGGCCTTCGCTGACGGCACCGGCTCCTTCGCCGTGTACGACCCGGCGAAGCTGACCCACGATAAGCGCACCGCCTCCTCCCTGGAGACCACCACCGTCACCCTGCCGAAGCCGCACCACGGCTTCGCCATCCCCCTGCCCGATAACCAGTACCTGGTGGCGGTCGGCGACTCCAAGACCCGCACCGGTGCCGCCGTTGTGGACGCGCAGGGCAAGACCGTAACCGAGAGCCCTGCATGCCCCGGCGTGCACGGTGAAGCTATCGCCAAGGACGGCGCGTTCACCATCGGTTGCACCGACGGCGCGCTGATCTACAAGGACGGCAAGTTCACCAAGGTCACCAACCCCGAGGACCCGTACTCGCGTTCCGGTAACCAGGCGGGCAAGGCTGACTCCCAGTACGTTCTGGCGGACTACAAGACCGACAAGGATGCCAAGCTGGAGCGCCCCGAGAAGTTCTCCATCATCGACACCGTCGCGGCAACCCGCACCGTCTACTCCCTGCCTTCTGGCGTGAGCTACACCTTCCGATCGCTGGCTCGCGGCCCCCAGGGTGAGGCACTGCTGCTGACCACCGACGGCAAGCTGCGCGTCTTCGACCCGGCAACCGGCGCCGAGCTGGGCTCCGTACAGCTCATGGAGGCGTGGACCGAGTCCGAGACCTGGCAGGACGAGCGTCCGGCCCTGTGGGTGGACGGTAAGACCGCCTACGTGACCGACCCGGCCACCAAAAAGCTCATCGCAGTGTCCCTATCGAACCCGGCGGCTCCGAAGGAGCTCATGAGCGTGGAACTGCCCAAGACCCCCAACGAGATCCTGGGCGTCTCCTCCTCGAACGCCGCGCCGGTTGAGGCTGAGGCTCACGGTTCTGAAGCTCACGGCTCTGCCTCTTCCTCGGCTTCCGCTGATGCACACGAGTCTGGCGAGTCCCACTCCCACTAGGGATCTCACGCTGAGATAAACCATGTGAAAGCATAAAGAGAGATGCGACCGATAGTCTATCGGTCGCATCTCTCTTAGCGTTTTAGGCTGGCTACTACCGCAGCGGCAGAACCCCGATTTCCTCCCAGTTCTGCCCGTCGTAGGAGTAGCAGTGCAGGCGGTCCACCGTGAAGGTGCGCCGCTCCGCGGGCAGGGAGTCAAACGCCTCGCGGGCGCTGGCCACCTGTTCCTTGCTCAAACCGTGGCCCAGGGTCACGTGCGGCACGTACGGGAAGGGGGCCGCCCCCGTACCGAGCATCCGAACAAGATCCCGGTGAATCCGCTCGAATTCGGCCTTGCCCGCCTCCAGGTTCAGGTACTCCACCTCGGTCACCGGGCGGAAGGAGTGCACCGACCCCCAGCGCGCCTCGAAACGCGAGGCGCCCAGGTCTTCGGAAAACCGCGGGGAACGCACGGTATCCAGCAGGGAGTCATCCAGCTCCGCCACGTACACGGTCACGTGGGTGCTCATTGACGCGGCCGGGACCCCCGTTGTCTCCCGCTTCCACTCCTCCAGGCGCTGAGCATTCTCACCGCTCACGTGAGCAATAATGCTCAGGTAGCGGCGACCGGGCTTGAGGGTGGGTGATACGGAGGCCTCAGAGGGACTCGATTGCTCGCGGGGTTCTGTCATGGGTGTCGTGCGCTTTGCGTTCGTTGAAGATGAGGAATTGATAAGCGCCCGGTAGCTAGATGCTCACCGAGGGCAGGAAGCCGACCTTCTTGTAGACGTTTTCGATCGTGGCGGTGGCGATCTCGCGGGCGGCGGAGGCGCCCACGGCCAGCAGGCGGTCCAGCTCGGCGGGGTCGTCCATTAGCTCGAGGGTGCGCTCGCGCACCGGAGCCAGGCGGTCCACCACAATATCGGCCAGGTCGACCTTCAGGTGGCCGTACATCTTGCCCTCGTAGCGTGCCACAATCTCGTCAATGCTCTCGCCGGTCATGGCGGAGTAGATGGAGAGCAGGTTGGACACGCCGGGCTTGGCCTCGCGGTCGTAGGCGATGACGGAGCCGTCGTCGGTCACGGCGGACTTAATCTTCTTCTGGGTAACCTTGGGGGTATCCAGCAGCTTGATGAGGCCCTTGTCGGATGCCGCCGACTTGGACATCTTCGAGGTAGGTTCCTGCAGGTCGTAAATCTTCGCGGTTTCCTTCAGGATGACCGGCTCGGGCACCACGAAGGTTTCGCCGAAGCGGGAGTTGAAGCGCTGGGCCAGGTTGCGGGTCAGTTCGAGGTGCTGGCGCTGGTCCTCGCCCACGGGCACGCCGTCCGCCTGGTAGAGCAGAATGTCGGCAGCCATCAGAATCGGGTAGGTGAACAGACCAACCGAGGCCTTATCGGCGCCCTGCTTCTGCGACTTGTCCTTGAACTGGGTCATGCGGGAGGCCTCGCCGAAGCCGGTGAAGCAGTTCAGAACCCAGGCCAGCTGGGCGTGCTCGGGCACGTGCGACTGCACGAACAGGGGCGCACGGGACGGGTCGATGCCGGAGGCGATGTACTGCGCCGCGGTCAGGCGAGTGCGTTCGCGCAGCTCCTCGGGATCCTGCGGAACGGTGATGGCGTGCATATCCGGAATAAAGAACAGACATTCGTTATTCGGGTCGTTCTGCAGGGCCACCCAGTTGTTCACGGCGCCAATGTAGTTACCCAGGTGCATCGAATCGGCCGAGGGCTGGGCACCAGAGAAGATACGCGTCTTCTGCTGGGAGGCGTTCGGGATGAGGGACTTATCCTGCTTCTTTTCGTCTGCCATAGTTATTTCCTGTGCAGTTACTTCCTGTGCGGTGCTGCGAACGGTGCAGCGTGTATCTCAAAACTTATGTTCGGGGCGCGGTGGCGCTAGGCTCTAGCCATCGATGCGGTAGTCCACCACCAGCGGCGCGTGGTCGCTAAAGCGTTCCTCGTAGGTGGCGGCGCGATCAACCTGCGCCTGCACGGCGCGCTCGGCCCAGGCCGGGGTCGCCATCTGGTAGTCGATGCGCCAGCCGGCGTCGTTATCGAAGGCCTTGCCGCGGTAGGACCACCAGGTGTAGGGGCCGGGCACCTGACCGGCCAGATCGCGCGCCACGTCGCGGTAACCGATATCGCCAAAGAAGCAGTCGAAATAGGCGCGTTCCTCGGGCAGGAAACCCGCACGCTTCTGGTTGGCCTTCCAATTCTTGATATCCAGTTCGGTGTGGCCCACGTTCAGGTCACCCACGATGAGCACGTGATCGGAGTGCTCGGCCAGCTCGGGCATACGCACCAGCATACGCTCCAGGAAGCGGTACTTATCCTCCTGCTTCTGGGTGCCGACCTCGCCGGAGTGCACGTACGCGCTCACCACGGTCAGGGTCTGACCGTTCGGCAGAACGTAGTCGGCCTCAACCCAGCGTCCCGAGTCGTCGAAGTACTCCTCGCCGATGGTGGAGCGGGTTGCCACGGGCTGATCCTTCAGCACCTCACCAGCCGAGTTCGGGGTGCGGCGGGTAGCCACCAGCACGCCCGCGCGGCCCTTAGCGGCGGCCTCAGCGTGCAGAATATTCCACTGCGACTCGTCGAGGAGCTCACGCACGATGGCGTCGGGCGCGCGAACCTCCTGCAGGCAGAGGATGTCGATGTCTCGCTCGGCCAGCCAGTCGGCCATGTTCTTGCGGTAGGCGGCGCGGATGCCGTTGACGTTGACGCTCGCCACGCGGAGCAGACCGGGCTCACGCGGAACGGGAGGAATCGAAGAATGCATAGTCTTAATTATGCCAGCATGCGCGGAAGTAAAAATTCACCGTGATTCATTTTTCTTTCACAGATGGTTAAAATGTTGGGTGATGAATTCACACTCCTCACATACCCCCGAACCCACCGCCCACTCGCTCTCCACCGATGCTCAGGCCGCAGATCAGGCCTCCCCGAGTACTTCCCCCAACGGTAGCCAGACCTATGAGCTGCCGCCGATTCCGGGACCCAAGTACGAGCAGGTGATTCACTACCTCGAGCAGCGCTACATCATTCCGGGTAAGCCCGGCGATAAGCTCCCGACCGAGCGCACGATTCAGCAGAACTTCGGCGTGAGCCGCCAGACGGTACGCAGCGCCCTGAAGGTCCTCATCGAGCGCGGCCTGCTCTACAACGTGCAGGGGTCCGGCACCTACGTGGCCGAACGCAGCGAAGCCACGTACATCCCGCGCGTGGACACCTTCGCCGACGATATGCGCCGCCGCGGGTTCGAAGGCTCGACCCGCATGATCGCGACCCGCTGGGTGGATGCCACCGAGGAGATTTCGACCCGACTATCCGTTCCCGTGGGCGAGTCGGTCCTCTTCGTACGCCGTCTGCGCCTGGCCAACCACGAGGTCATCGGCTTCGAGCGTTCCTACTTTGTCAAGGAAGCCGCCAGCAGCATCCTGGACTCCATGATGGCCGGCCTCTCGGGTTCCTCCAGTTCCCTGGATCAGCTGGCCGACACCCCCAACGCCATTAAGCACGCCCGCGTACGCACGAGCGCGGCCCTCTTCACCGACGCCGATACCGAGGCCTTCAACCAGCAGGTTCCCGTGGGCGAGGCCGCCTTCAAGGTGTGCGTCACCGGCTACACCAAGGAGGGAACGCCGGTCGAATACGCTGAGACCCTATACCTCTCGGACCACTACTTTTACGAGCTGCTTCTCTAGCGTCTCTCCCCTGAGACAGGAGGCCGCACGAGACGCGCGAAAGGGCGGTGCCCCGGTAGATTTGCTCTACCGGGGCACCGCCCTTTCGCTACGGGTCTTTCGTTACGGGTCTATGCGAACGTCGCGGGGACCTACGCGGCCTGACGCTCCGCGGTCTCCACCACGTTCACCAGCAGCTCGGCGCGGGTCATCGGGCCCACGCCACCGGGGTTCGGGGACACCCACGAGGCCTTCTCGGCGGCCTCGGGCGAGACGTCACCGAAGAGCTTCTTCTTGCCGGTCTCGGGATCCTCGGCGCGGGAAACACCCACGTCCAGCAGGATTGCGCCCTCCTTGACCTGGTGAGCCTTCAGCACGTGGGGCACGCCCACAGCGGCGACGATGACGTCGGCCTCGCGCAGCACCTCATCGAGGTTCTGGGTGCCGGTGTGAGCCAGGGTTGCGGTGGCGTTCACCTCGCGGCGGGTCAGCAGCAGACCCAGCGGGCGGCCCACGGTAATGCCGCGGCCGAGCACCACCACGTTCTTGCCGTTCCAGTCGATGCCGTGGCGCTTAACGAGCTCAATCACGCCGTTCGGGGTGCAGGGCAGCGGGGAATCCAGCGGCTCCGAAACGTTCAGCACGAGCTTGCCGAGGTTGGTCGGGTGCAGGCCGTCGGCGTCCTTCTCGGGGGCGATGCGCTCGAGCACGCGGTTGGTGTCCAGGTGCTTGGGCAGGGGCAGCTGCACAATGTAGCTGGTGCAGGCCGGATCGTTGTTCAGCTTGTCAATCTCAGCGTCGAGCTCCTCCTGGGTGATATCGCCGGGCAGGTCCACGCGGATGGAGTTAATACCGATCTCCGCGCAGTCGCGGTGCTTAGCGCCCACGTAGGAGCGGGATGCCGGGTCGTCACCGACCAGGACGGTGCCCAGGCCGGGGGTGATGCCCTTAGCCTTCAGCGCCTCGACGCGCTCCTTCAGCTCCGCCTTGATGGCGGCAGCGGTTGCGTTACCGTCTAGAATCTGGGGCATTGTTTTCCTTCCATAGATTACGGCGGGTTCGCCGAAACGGACGGTCTATGTGTTGGGTTCTTGGGGCCCCGCCGCGCCTCACCGATAGAGCGGGTCCGGGACGGCGGGCGGAGGGCGAAATAACCCCGTCCGCGCATCGGCCACACGGGCGGATGAGCGAACGGGGTCATTCACGGTTCTACCAGTTCTCGCTGCCCTGGTAGAGGGGGTACTTGGCGCAGAGCGCATCCACGCGAGCGCGCAGGGCCGCGATGTCCGGGTTCGGCAGCAGCACGGAGGCGATGATGTCAGCCACCTCGGTGAAGCCCTCGGCGTCGAAGCCGCGGGTTGCCAGCGCGGAGGTGCCGATGCGCAGACCGGAGGTCACCATCGGCGGGCGCGGGTCGTTCGGAACGGCATTACGGTTGACGGTGATGCCGGCGTCGTGCAGCAGGTCTTCTGCTTCCTTGCCGTTGAGCGCGTGGTGGCGCAGGTCGACAAGCACCAGGTGAACGTCGGTGCCGCCGGAGGCAATCGAAACGCCGGCGTCCTTCACGTCCTGCTCCAGCAGGCGCTTCGCCAGGATCTGCGCGCCCTCAATGGTGCGCTTCTGACGCTCCTTGAAGCCCTCGGATGCGGCAATCTTGAACGCGGTAGCTTTCGCGGCGATCACGTGCATGAGCGGGCCGCCCTGCTGGCCGGGGAACACGGCCGAGTCAATCTTCTTCTTCAGCTCCTCGGTGCAGAGGATGAAGCCCGAGCGGGGGCCGCCCAGGGTCTTGTGTACGGTGGAGGACACCACGTGTGCGTGCGGGACGGGGTTCGGGTGCAGACCCGCAGCCACCAGGCCCGCGAAGTGCGCCATGTCCACCCACAGGTACGCGCCGATTTCGTCGGCAATCGCGCGGAATGCGGCGAAGTCCAGCTGGCGGGGGTACGCGGACCAGCCGGCGATAATCAGCTTGGGGCGCTCGGCCAGGGCCAGCTCGCGCACCTGCTCCATGTCAACGTAGCCGTTCTCGTCCACGCTGTAGGCGACAACGTTGTACAGCTTGCCGGAGACGTTCAGCTTCATACCGTGGGTCAGGTGGCCACCGTGCGCCAGGGACAGACCCATGATGGTGTCGCCGGGGTTCAGCAGCGCGTGCATGACGGCATTGTTCGCCTGCGCGCCGGAGTGGGGCTGTACGTTCGCGTGCTCCGCGCCGAAGAGCTCCTTCACACGGGCAATGGCGAGGTCCTCAACGATATCGACGTACTCGCAGCCGCCGTAGTAGCGGCGGCCGGGGTATCCCTCAGCGTACTTGTTGGTCAGCACCGAGCCCTGGCTCTGCATCACAGCGCGGGGGACAAAGTTCTCGGATGCAATCATCTCGAGGGTGTTCTGCTGGCGCTTGCGCTCCAGCTCAATGGCTTCTGCTACCTCGGGGTCGAGGTCGGCGAGGGGCATCTCGAGGATCTTCTGCTCGGTCATTACGCTCCTGGGAGTGTTTTTACGGTATCTTCGGTGGCTCGTCATCGGGGTTGCGGCACTGTCTGCGGCTGAAAACCCTGAATGAAAAAATATGAGCTACACCTCATAATACCGTAAAGCCCGTTCTCCTTCGAGAAGGAAAACGGGCTTTGGGATGCATCATGATGAAGTTTTACGGCGCCGGTATGGTACCGGTGCGGGACGCTTGACACGCCCCGGTGGGCCTATCGGCAAGGCGGCGCAGGTCGGTGAGTCCTAAGCCTGGCGCAGGATGGCGGAGGCGTACTCCAGGTAGGCCTCGCGGGCGCTATCCTTCTTACCGCCGGCCACCAGCTGGGTCTGCACCACGTAACCGGTCAGCACAGAGAGCACGGCCGCGCCGATGACGGTCAGCCATTCCTCGAGCTCCTCATCGGTGAAGTCCAGTTCAGCGGCGCCCCAGGCGCGGTAGCGCTCCAGGGCCTGATCGCGCAGGTAGGTTAGCTGCTCGGAAACCACGGCACCCAGCTGCGGCATGGAGACCGCCTCACCCCAGGTCACAAGCAGGTGACGGCGCACCTTGGGGGTGTCCAGCACCTTCAGGCACCCGAACACGTAGTCCCAGGGCTGCTCGGCGCGGATGCGGTCGAAGGGAGCCAGGTCCATGCGCGCGGCGGCGAGGATAATCTCATCCTTGGAGGAGAAGTGATTGTAGATGGCTCCAGCAGACAGGCCGGTGGCGGCGATAATCTCGCTCATCGAGGCCTTCTGATAGCCGTGCTTGATGAAACACTCGCGGGCGGTCTCTACAATCTGAGAACGCCTGTTCTTTTTGTATTCTTCGCTGACTTTAGGCACAACCTAATCCTAGCGAATTTTTTGGCGCTCCGCGCGCCTTTCGGGCGCACCTTCCGAGCCATGGAGCCCCAAAACGCAAAAAATAGAATAAAAATTCCATAAAAAGGCGGGGTGCCCCGAAAATCCGGGGCATCCCGCCTCACTCACGCGCTCACGCCCGCCCGGCCGTAACCGGCCGCGGCGGTACGCGTAGCCGCAAAATCTTAGTGGAAGAAGTGGCGGGTACCGGTCAGGTACATGGTCACGCCGGCAGCCTTAGCGGCCTCGATAACTTCCTCATCACGGATCGAACCGCCCGGGTGCACGACGGCACGCACGCCGGCGTCCAGCAGAACCTGCAGGCCGTCAGCGAAGGGGAAGAACGCATCGGATGCGGCAACCGCACCGCGGGCACGCTCGTTACCCTCGCCACCGAGGGTGTTCGCACGCTCAACGGACAGCTTGCAGGAGTCCACGCGGTTCACCTGGCCCATGCCGATGCCCACTGCGGCGCCGTTATCGGCCAACAGAATGGCGTTCGACTTGGGCGAGCGCAGTGCGCGCCACGCGAACTCGAGGTCGCGCAGGGTAGCCTCGTCGGCGGGCTCGCCGGCAACCAGGGTCCAGTTCTTCGGGTCGTCGCCCTCGGCCTGCAGGCGGTCGGCCTCCTGGAAGAGCGCGCCGCCGGAGATGGGACGGTACTCGATGGCATCGCGGCTAAAGCCCTCGGGCAGAACCAGCAGGCGCAGGTTCTTCTTCTCGCGCAGAATCTCCAGGGCCTCGGGCTCGTAGCCGGGGGCCACGACAACCTCGGTGAAGATGCCCTTGACGGTACGGGCCATAGCGGCGGTCACCGGGCGGTTAGCGGCAATCACGCCACCGTATGCGGACAGCGGGTCGCAGGCGTGAGCCTTCGCGTGAGCGTCCGCAATCGGATCGGCGGCACCGGGGGTTGCCACGGCGATACCACAGGGGTTGTTGTGCTTGATGACGGCAACGGCCGGCTCGTCGAAGTCGTAGGCGGCGCGCAGAGCGGCGTCGGCGTCAACGTAGTTGTTGTAGCTCATGGCCTTGCCGTGCAGCTGCTCGGCCTGTGCAATGCCGGGGGCGGCCGCCGGGTTAACGTACAGGGCGGCGCGCTGGTGCGGGTTCTCGCCGTAGCGCAGGGTCTCGCTGCGCTCGAAGCCCAGGCCGGCGTACGGGGGCCAGAAGTTGGCGTCCTCGTCCTGCAGGAACTGGGATGCGGTCCAGGTAGCCACGGCGGTGTCGTAGGCGGCGGTGTGGGCGAATGCGCCAGCGGCCAGGCGGCGGCGCTCCTCCAGCGAGAAGCCACCGTTCTTAGCGGCCTCAACCGTGCGCTCGTAGTCGGCCGGGTCCACCACAATTGCGACGGCGTCGTGGTTCTTCGCGGCAGCGCGAACCATGGAGGGGCCACCAATGTCGATCTTCTCGATGATGGCGTCCTGATCGGCACCGGAAGCAACGGTCTCGACGAAGGGGTACAGGTTCACGACGACCAGATCGAAGGGCTCAACGTCCAGCTCGCCGAGGGTGTCGATGTGCTCCTGCTTGCGGCGGTCAGCCAGAATACCGGCGTGAATGCGCGGGTGCAGGGTCTTCACACGGCCCTCGAGGCACTCGGGGAAGCCGGTCACCTCGGTCACCTCGGTGACGGGAACGCCTGCGGCCGCAATGGTCGCCGCGGTCGAACCGGTGGACACCAGGGCCACGCCGGCCTCGTGCAGACCGCGGGCGAAATCCTCCAGGCCGGTCTTGTCGTAGACAGAAATGAGGGCGCGGCGCAGGGGCACGCGATCGAGCTCAATAAGAGACACAAATACTCCGATACTTTGCACCGTGCCCGGCACATGCGGCGGCACGGCTGGTGGATGGATGTGAGTCCGCCCCGGCGGGCGGGATGTGCGGGTGGGGTTTACCCCCGCCGTCGCGCCGGGCACGGGGTGCCCCCACTCGGGCAGTGGGGCGCGACGGTACGTCTGTACGGGCGGGGAATCGGAGCGTGCGCTCCACCCGCCGTATGAAAAACTTATGCGGCAGAGTGCTTCTGCGCGAGGTCGGCGATGGTCTGCACGAGCAGGCGGCGCTCCTGCACCTTGATGCGTTCGTGCAGAGTTTCTTCGGTATCGCCGTCGAGCACGGGCACGGCGGCCTGCGCCAGGATGGGGCCGGTATCAACGCCGGCGTCGACGAAGTGCACGGTCAGGCCGGTAATCTTCACGCCGTGGGCCAGGGCGTCACGCACGCCGTGTGCGCCCGGGAAGGATGGCAGCAGGGCGGGGTGGGTGTTGATAATGCGGTTGCTGAAGCGCTCGACCAGCTGCGCATCCACGATGCGCATGAAGCCGGCGAACACGATGTAATCGGGCTCGTAGGAGGCAATCTTCTCTTCGAGGGCGCGGTTCCACGCCGGGCGGTCTGCGTAGTCGCCGGGCTGCACCAGGAAAGTGGGCACGCCGGCGGCCTGGGCGCGTTCGATACCCAGGCAGGGCTTGTCGGCGCCAACAGCCGCAATGTCGAGGGGAAGCTCGCCCGCCGCTACGGCGTCGAGAATGGACTGAAGATTCGTTCCGGATCCGGATACCATAACCACAATTCGCACCCAACCAGTATAGCCCATCTCACATGCGTTGCGGGAGCTCGGAGAGAGGGTCGCCCGCGTTAACGGGAGAAGGTATTGCGGCAGCGCTCGGTAGGCCGGGACGGTCGGAAGAGCGGAGGGCTCCAGCAGTCCGGACGCGGAAGGCGAACGAACGGAGGCGCGGCGGGCCTCACGCCCGAAGGGACGGTACCCTTAAAGCTATGTCTACTCCCCCGCCGAACACCCCGAACGACCAGCCCCGCAACCCTCAGCAGCAGGCTCAGCCGCAGAGCCCCGCCTCCAACCCGCAGCAGGGACAGCACCAGGGGCCGCCGGCCCCCGGCAGGTACAGCGGACAGCACCCCGGCGCACAGTACCCCAGCGCGCCGGGCGCGCATCAGCCCGGCGGCGGAAACCCCGGCAAGCCACCGATGGACCCGCTACAGCGCCAGCGCATCCTGCTCCGCGCGGCCATGGTTCTCGTGGTCTCCGTGCTACTCATCTTCGGGGCGTCTTCCTTCGTGCTCTCCCCCATGCCCTACTTCCTGGGCCTTTTCCTCTTTGCGCTGGTGGGCATGGGGCTGAACGTCTGGGCCATCGTGCGCACCGCGAGCGCGCGCGGCCCCTGGATCTTCTACGTTGCCGCCTCCCTCAGCATCCTCTACAGCCTCATGACCGTGATTGGCGGAATCGGTCTGGCCGTCATGCCGGGGATGCAGGAGTACCGCGAGTGCCGCACGGCCGCGCTGACCGGCACCGATATGTACACCTGCGACCAGATGCTCCAGAACAGCATGGACAGCTTCGCGGGCACCGGCAGCACGGCAGGGGCCTCCTCCCGTTAGCGGCGGCCGGAGCGCACACAGCACGAAACCCGCGCGAGTCATCCTCGCGCGGGTTTCGTGCTATTTTTCGAGCTATTTCTTCTTCGGGGCCTGCGATCCGGTAACCTCTTCCCCGGTCGGCAGCGGGGGCAGCTCCACGGTGGAGGCCTCGTCGGTCAGAAGCGGCAGGATGCCGGTCTGGGCGCGCACGCCAAAGATACGGTTCATGGCCTGGTCGGCGGAGAGCACCTCCAGCTCGCGTTCCATGAAGTCACGCTCTCCCCCGGCCTTCTTCTTCGCCTTGCGCTCGCTCTTGGCCGCCTTCTTCTCACGGCGCTTGCGGGCGCGCTGTTCCGCCGCGGAGGGCTCGGCCTCCGGGGTCTCGGAGGCTTCGCGCTCCGAACGGTCGGGAGCGGCATCCTCGGAGCCTTCGGCGGGCTGAACGCCGAAACCGAAGTACGCCATGATGCGCCCGGCACGGCCTCGCGGGCGAGCGGGCTCGGCGCTTTCGGAGGCGTCCTCGGGTTCGGCGGGGCCTTCCCCCGCGGTCTTCGCGGAAGACTTCGAGATTTCCGCGGACTTCGGGGCCGCCTTCTTCTCGCTCTTCGAACCGGCCTCGGACGCGGCGGAAGCGGGCTCGGGGTTCTCGGGCTCGGGGTTCATAAACTCGGGGATGGAGAGGTCGGATTCCACCGGCTCGGGCAGGTCCTCGTCGGGAACGACCTCGGCGAGCGCATCCGCCAGGGCGCGCTCGGCCACGGGGTCGGAAGCCTCCAGGGGGTAGGCGTGCACGGGCTCCTGCGGGTGCACCGGCACGTGGCCGGTGGCTACCTCGTCCACAATCGTGTGCGCCTCGGAGGGCTCCTGCGAATCCTCGTGCTCGGAGTCCTCGTTCTCAGAGTCCTCGGAGCTCGGCTCGCTCTTTCGGGAATCTTCGGCGGCCTTGCGCTCGGCTTCTGCCTTGCGAGCTTCCTCCTCCCGGCGCTTGGCTTCCTCAGCTTCCTCCGCCTCGCGACGCTCAGCCTCGGCTTCCTCGGCAGCTCGGCGTTCCTCACGCTCGGCCGCACGCTCCGCGCGACGCCGAGCCAGGCGCTCCTTCGCGGAAGCACCAAGGCTCATCAGGCGCTCGCCCAGGTTCGGGCGCTCATCGGCAAATCGCGGCAGATCGCGGCTGCTATCGGGCACCAGGGCGCGGCTGAGCAGGTTACCCAGAGCCACGCCGAGCCCCACCCACAGAGCCGTGTGGCCCGCAAAGCTCAGCGGCTCGGCACCCACCTCGGTGAAGCGGCCGACGCCCAACGAGCCGTAGGAAATCCAACCCAGCCACAGGGCGGCCAGAGAAGTCAGCAAACCGGTCAGCACGCCCAGCGCAAGCGAGGACAGCAGGGCCGAAAGCGGACGGAACGGCACCTTCAGGGCGACCCACTCGTCCAGGTGATCCTCACCCTCACGCAGGAACCACCAACCGGCAATCGCGCCGGCGGCCACCGGAACCAGCAGACCCAGCAGGCCGGCGCTTCCCAGGGACTCAGGAACCCCGCCCAGGATCGGCAGCATCGGCAGGGACCCGGCATTGCTACTCGTCAGGCCGATCGAGGTACCCGCGCCAAAGGCGAAACCGGCACCGGTCGACCAGGCCATCGCGTAAATCACCAGGTTGGGCAGGAAGCCCAGCTGCAGCAGCGTCACAGCGGTATCACCCACCGGGCCCGCGTGCAGCTCCTGGTAGGTGGCCACCACCTGCGACCAACCGCCCAGAATACCCAGGGCCAGTAGCAGCGCGCCCAGGCCCACGAAGGCCACCGCGGCAACCACCGCCGCGCGCACCACAGCCCACGCGTAGGACCCGGCCCAGCGCGAGTACTGGCTCATCTGCGAAATCTGCTCCGCCGTATCAACACCCACCATGCGCGAAAGCGAACGCGCCTCGCGGTAGCCGCCCCACATCAGGCCGACCACCACGATACCCAGCGGCACCAGCGCAGCGTTCAACACCTGCAGCGGCTTCGGGCTCGGGCTCGCCCAACCGTACACCGCCGAACAAATCAGCGCGTAGGTCACCGAGCCCGAGAGTACCGGAATGAGGAACTCCCCCTCGTACGAGGCGCGCGCCAGCCTGCGACCGGAACGGTAGCAAAATAGCAACGGCAGAATACTCAGGCCCAGCGGCACCAGGGTCATGGTGCCCGCGGAGGCGCCAAAGACAGCCGAGAGGTCCAGGGGAACGCCGTGAATCAGGAGCCACAGGTGGGCCGACATCGCGGCCACCGACGAGAACTCCGTGCCGCCAAAACCGTTCGTCGCCCACACGGCAGCCATGGCGGCCACCACCAGGACGCCGGACATCAGGGCGGTTAGAATCAGCTCAACGACGCCCTGAAGCCACAGGGGCATGGGCATGGAATAGCGGGAGATAGGTGAGGTGCTTTTCATCGTCCTTCCATGATGCCACGTTTTAACGACGAAACCCGCCTCCGGAAGGGCCGGTGATGGCCCTCGAAGACAGGTTTTTGCACGTCGCGTCAGTTTTGGGTTAGTCCCTCAGCGGGAATATTTACGGCACCCCTAGTGATCGGTCCAGGGGTTGGATGCATTCACGCCCCAGGAACGGTACACCTGCGCCTTCGAGGAGACCAGCTCCAGATCGTAGGCGCTTGCACTCGCGGCCATCAGCCCCTCCAGGGCGGCCGTGGGGAGGGGTCCGGCGCCGTCGCGCCCCACCGCGTGCTGACCGCGCGGGGCCTGGCGGCCCGCCCACTCGAGGCTCACGCGCGCATCCACGTTAATGACGTGGTCACCGAAGCGTTCGAGCAGCTCGGTAATCCAACGGTCGGTCTCGGGGTAGGGGTAGAGGCCTTTGAGCTCACCAATGCTCAACACCGAAATGTACATGTGGCGAAACGAGCGGCGGCGCAGAAACGCCACCACGGCGGGGTCTGGATCCGCCTTACGAATCTCCGCGAGAACGTCGGAGTCCAGGAGCATACCGGAAAAGTTCATACCCCTAATGCTACGCTACGCGCAGACCGGCGATTTCGATGGCGGGAATACCCTCGGGGTTGGGCAGAAGAAGGAAGTTCAGGAACTCGTCGCGCTTAGAAGAAATGCGGGAGTAGTCGTCAATGCTGACCGCGGTGAAACCGCCTCGAGCGGGAACTGCTGCGGCACGCAGGCTGTCCTGGTAGGAGCGGGAGGGGTTCAGAGAGATTGCTGCTTCGGTTGCAGAGCCGTTGTACATGTGACAACCTGCGCCGTGAGTGGCGCGATCCTTTCGCGTTGCTCTTGTCTGTACCGGTTACCACCCCTGAGGGTGGTGAATACAAACCGCTTCGTCATCCGAGCCACCCGTGAACATGGGGTTGGCGTTCGACCATAGTCGGAGCTTATCAGTCGAAACTCTTGAAGCTGGCTCCAGCTTACAGCACGTTCTCACCTTAAGTAAAGCGTTCTTCACAAAAGATTCATGTCACATGTATTTTCACTAATCAAAGCGTTTATAAACGTTCCATGGCTGTCTCGACACGTAATATTTGACCCTCGGTAGCCCCTCGCTTTCACCCCTCCGCGAGCACGCAGACCAATCCCGCGCGGGGCGCGGCGGCCGCTTTCAGCGTGTTCAATTCGCCTCGTTAAACCCTCGGAGCGCGCACGCTCGAGAGGCAATGACCGCCCGCCGGGCGGTACCTCACCCAATGCGAGATAATGGGCAGGTGCCCAACAATCCTTTCCCCGAAATCCCCGTCACCGTACCCCAAATCATTCGACAGGTCGGCCACCGCACCTACCAGCGCGGGGCCGCCTACCAGCGCAACCGCGAGGTCGTGCGCTACAGCTACGACGAGGACAACCGCACCCTCACCGGACTCGTTAACGGAAGCACCCTCGTGCCCTACGAGGTGACGATTCGGTTCTTCCCCCCGCGCGCCGGCTCGGCTGCCTTCGCGGCCCGATGCACCTGCCCGGTCGTCAGCAATTGCAAGCACGCCGTGGCGCTCATGCTCACCGCGCTGGACCGCGCCTCCGTAGCGAAAAAGGCACTCAGCGAACACCCCGGACCGGTCGGCGCACCCGGTGCCGTAACGAAGGCTACCGCTGCGAAGGTGGCGACAGATGCAAAGGGATTCGCAGGTTCAAAGAGCGCGGACGTTGCGGAGGCGAAGAAATCCGCCGACCCGCTCGCAGCACTGCGCGCCTCCGGTGCACTCACCACCGCGGCGAAACTGCCCGCACCCGATGCAGCGGCTGTCGAGCCCGAAAACCGCCAGGGAAGCTTTGCGCTCAACGAGCTAGGCGCCTCCCCGAGCCTGCAGGCAGAGGCACCCGCCTCCAAGATTTCGGCCTGGCGCAAGAATCTCTCCTCGGTTCTTTCCGCACGTCAGGACCTTTCCGGCATCGATTCGCTACGGGTCAGCGGCGCGCTCGACCTGTCGATGAGCGTCTCGGGATCCTACGCGCGCGGCCGCAACATGCCCGGGGCGACCCCGGCCATCAACCTGCTCGCGCGCCCGCTCATGCGCTCCAAAACCGGCCGCTGGGTCAAGGGCGGCCTCACCTGGGACACCTTCGCCTCGAGCGTGGGCGGGCCGGTCGGCCGCCACGACATCTACCCGGAGCACGAGCGTTTCTTCGCCGAGCTCTACTCGATTGCCCGCCCCTGGCAGAACATGTACTCCTCGCACCGCGACTGGATTTCGCTCAGCGCCGCGGGCTCTGCCCTGCTCTGGGATGTGCTCGCACGCGCCGAGGAAATCGGCCTGCCGCTACTAATCAACGGACGCGAGGTGGAGTACGCCATCCTGCCGCCCGCGCGGGTGCGTCTGCGCGCCGCCGCCCTGCCCGAGGACTCCGAGGAGAGCCCGGACGGGGGCCTGCTCCTCGAGGCCGCGCTGAGCTGGGAGGGGCGCGAGGGCGAGCTTCTGCGCCAGCTTTGGCTTCCGGCCGCCCACTGCCACCCCATGGGCACGCCCCGCACCGGCTTCTTCGCGCTCGGCGGGCTTGCGCAGCAGGAGTACGAGCAGGCCGCCAAGGCCGTGCACTGGAAGACCGCCCGGCCGGGCGCGCTGGACGAGGTGGGGCGCGGCGCCTTTGTGCAGTCTGAGCAAACCGTGCAGTCTGAGCAAACCGCGCAGTCGGCGGATTCCGCTCAGCCGGAGCAGGCCGCGGCACAAACCGATAGCGCCGCGAGCGTCGAAGCGGCTCCCGGCGATGTTGCCTACCGCGAAGGTGCCCGGCGCGAAAATACCCCCGGCGAGCCTTCTTCGGAGGGGCCGGCTCCCTGGTCCCCCGGCGAGCAGGCGCATCCCGCCGCCCCCGCGGTTCCGAACCTCCCCGAGGGCGTGGACCTGGCGCTCATCCCCCTGGTCGAGCCGCTCGACGCTGCCTCCGAGGCGCTCATCTCGGCTGGGACCGTTGAGATTCCCGCCTCCGAACGCCCCGCGTTCCAGCGCGATTTTCTGCCGGCTCTCAGCCGCTCCGTACCCGCGCTCACCCCCGACCCGGCTCTGGCCCTGCCTGCCGTCACCCCGCCGCGCCTGGTGCTCGAGCTGACCTTCGATGAGGAGGTTCGCCACGACGCGCAGCTGGGCTGGCACTGGGAGTACCCTCTCAACCCCTTCGAGGCCGACCCCGAACACGAATCCGGCGTTCAGCGCCTGCCGGCCTTCGGGTACCCCGGCGAGGAGGGCGGCGAGGTGCGCGACGAGCGCTTCGAGGCCCGCGTGCTACGCTCGGTGCGCTCGGTGCTGGCCGCGCATCCGGCCCTGGCCAGCTTAGAAGAGCGCCGCGTCGAGGGTTGGGAAACCCGCGAGCTGCTGAGCGCCGTACTGCCGAAACTACGCCGCATTTCCGCCGTTCGGGTGCGTTTCAACGGCACCCCACCCGAGTTCGTGGAAGCCACCGACGCGCTCATCGAGGTAACCGTCACCGAAGGCAATTCGCGCGACTGGTTCGGGCTGGGCATCGCTGTGAAGGTGAATAACTGGACCGTGCCCTTCGCCCAGATTTTCGAGGCGCTCGACCGCGGGGCGGACCGCATCCTGCTAGGCAACGGCACCTACTTCTCGCTGCGCCGACCCGAGTTTAAGACCCTGCGCACCCTCATCGCGGAGGCGCGGGAGCTCGACGAGGCGGGCGGCGAGCTGCGCATCAACCGGCACCAGGCCGGGCTGTTCTCCGAGCTGGAATCACTGGCGGCCAGCGTGCAGACCACCCGGCGCTGGGATGAGCAGGTGCGTTCCCTGCTGGCACTCGTGGAGGCCTCCGAGGCCCGCGAAACCGAACCCGCAGACGGTGCGGATAAGCCCGCAGCAAGCCCCGATACGCATGACAAGCGCAACAATGGGGGTGTGGTGCGCCCGAACCTAAACCGAGAGTACCCGGTCCCCGCGGGCCTGCGCGCCACCCTGCGCCCCTACCAGGTGGAGGGTTACCGCTGGCTCACCTTCCTCTACGAGCATCGCATGGGCGGCATTCTCGCCGACGACATGGGCCTGGGCAAGACCGTGCAGGCCCTCGCCCTGCTCGCCCACGCCATCGAGGAGCACCGCGCCGCGGCCCCCGTCGAGCCGTTCGCGCCCTTCCTCGTGGTCGCGCCGACCTCCGTTATCTCGAACTGGGCGGCGGAGGCCGAACGCTTCCTGCCCGGGGCGAAGGTCGTCACCATCACTGAAACCACCGCCGGCAAGACCCCGCTGGCCGAACGCGTGGCCGGGGCGCACCTGGTGCTGACCAGCTACACGCTGCTGCGCATGGACGAGGACGCGTACGCCTCCTACGCGGCCGGGCTCGGCTCGGGGGAGGGCCCCGGCACCCCCGGCTGGGGCGCGCTCCTGCTGGACGAGGCGCAATTCGTCAAAAATACCGGCACCCGCGCCTGGTCTATCGCCCGCGCCATGCCCGCGCGCACCAAGATTGCCATGACCGGCACGCCCCTGGAGAACAACCTCATGGAGCTGTGGGCGCTGCTGGCGATTGTGGCGGACGGGCTCTTCCCCTCCGCCCGCGCCTTCCGCGACCTGTACGCCCGCCCGGCCGAATCCGGCGAGGATCCGGCGCACGCGGCCGCCACGACCGCTCGCCTGCGCCGGCGCATCCGCCCGCTCATGCTGCGCCGCACCAAGGAGCTGGTGGCGGCGGAGCTTCCGGCGAAGAATGATGTGCGCGTGAACCTGCTGCTGGCCCCCGGCCACCGCCGCATCTATGACACGCACCTGCAGCGCGAGCGCCAGAAGGTTCTGGGCCTGCTGGAGGACATGGACAAGAACCGTTTCACGATCTTCCAGTCGCTGACGCTGCTGCGCCGCCTGGCCCTGGATGCCGCGCTCATCGACCCGGACGCCTACGAGGGCGTCACCTCGGCGAAGCGCGAGTACCTGGTGGAGCAGCTACCCGAGCTGCTGGCCGGCGGGCACCGCGTGCTGGTGTTTAGCCAGTTCACCGGTTACCTGAAGAGCATCGCCCGGGCCCTGAGCGAGAAGGGCATCGACCACCTGTACCTGGACGGTTCGACCCGCAACCGTGCCGAGGTCATCGAGGCGTTCCGCGCCGGGGCCGCGCCGGTGTTCCTGATTTCGCTCAAGGCCGGCGGTTTCGGTCTGAACCTGACCGAGGCGGACCACGTGTTCATCATGGATCCGTGGTGGAACCCGGCCGCCGAGCAGCAGGCCGTGGACCGTATTCACCGCATCGGCCAGGAGCGGGAGGTGCACGTGTACCGGCTGGTCGCCGAGGGCACGATCGAGGAGAAGGTCATGCAGCTGAAGGCCTCGAAGGCCGCGCTCTTCGATGCGGTGGTCGGCGAGGGCGAGTTCGCCTCCGCGGCGGTCACGGCCGAGGACGTGCGCGAGCTCTTCGCGCTGCCGGAGGAGAAGGACGCGAGATAGCGGCCCCTCTCCCCCGCCGCGACTCGTCATGATTCTTCGCATCGTTAAGCTCGAGGCACAACCGGCTCGTCTTCGCCTCGGCCGCGGGCGTAGCATAGAGAACCAATGAACCCCGCGGAGGCCTCGCCTCCCCCGCAGAAAACGAAGGAGCATCATGAGCTACAACGTACCGAACGTAACGTTCAACGACGGCCGATCCATTCCGCAGCTGGGCTACGGCGTATGGCAGATTGAGGACGAGGTCGCCGAGAAGATTGTGAGCACCGCCCTGGAGATCGGCTACCGCCACATCGACACCGCCGCTAGCTACGGCAACGAGGCGGGCGTGGGCCGCGCTATCGCTAACTCTGACGTGCCTCGCGAAGATATCTTCCTCACCACCAAGCTGTGGAACTCTGACCAGGGTTACGAGAGCGCTTTCGAGGCATTCGAGGCTTCCCTGGAGAAGCTGGGCACCGACTACGTTGACCTGTACCTGATTCACTGGGCCAAGCCTCAGCAGGGCCTGTACCTGGATTCCTGGCGCGCGCTGATTGAGCTGCAGAAGCAGGGCAAGGTCCGCTCGATTGGTGTTTCGAACTTCCCCGAGGAGCAGCTGCGCGAGATTATCGAGGAGACCGGCGTGGTTCCGGTCATCCACCAGGTTGAGCTACACCCCTACTTCTCGCAGGAGGCGCTGCGCGCCGTTCACGCCGAGTACGGCATCGTGACCGAGGCGTGGAGCCCGCTGGGTAACGGCAGCGACCTGCTACAGAACCCCGTGCTGGCCGAGATCGCAGAGCGCCACGGCGTAACCCCGGCGCAGGTCGTGCTGGCGTGGCACCTCGCCAAGGGCACCGTGGCTATCCCGAAGTCCGTGACCCCCTCGCGCATTGAGGAGAACCTGGCGTCGGTGAACGTGAAGCTGACCGCCGAGGACATCGCGGCCGTGGATGCGCTCTCCAGCCCCGAGGGTCGCATCGGTGCCGACCCCGCGAACATCGACTTCTAAGGTGTAGCTCGGGCCTAGTGGTTCGAATCGCACCTACATAAAGCCCCGACAGGCACTGATGGTACTTGTCGGGGCTTTTGCGTGCCCTCGCGGGGGGAGAGAGTTTTTAGCGAACGCTCGTTCTTGGATTGTTCGGCAAACCATCAGCTATCCTGGCGGGCGCTTCGTAACTAACTCCCGCCCGCCAGTTTTCGACGATTAGCTCTCGTCCTCCACCAGCAGGGAGAGGGAGATGCGGCGGCGCGCCGGGTCAACCTCCACCACGCGCACCTGCACGATGTCGCCACTGCGCACAATATCGTGCGGGTTCGCCACGTAGCCGCGGCTCATCTGCGAGATGTGCACGAGGCCGTCCTGATGCACACCAATATCCACGAACGCGCCGAATGCCGCCACGTTCGAGACGGTACCCTCGAGCACCATGCCGGGGCGCACATCCTCAAAACGCGAGACGGACTCGGAGAAGCGTGCGGTGCGGAAGCTGCCGCGCGGGTCCAGGCCGGGGCGGCGAAGCTCGGTGAAGATATCCTGCACCGTGTACACGCCGGCGGTTCCCTCCTCCGCGCCGTCCTGTCCGCCCTCCTGCACGTAGTCGGCGGGGTTCAGCCCGGCCAGCGGGTCGCTGCCGTCCGAGGTACCCAGAGCGCCAGCTACCCAGCGAGCACCGTTGCGGGCCTGCGCGTCGGCAATAATGCGGCGCGCGAGCGGGTAGGCTTCCGGGTGCACCGCGGAGGCATCCAGAGGCTCCTCGCCGCCACGAATACGAATGAATCCCGCTGCCTGGCGGAAGATCTTCTCACCCAGCCGCGGCACGTTTAGCAGCTGCCGGCGGTTCTCAAAGGGGCCGTGCTCGGTGCGGTAGGCGACGATGCGTTCGGCGGTTGCGGTGCCCACGCCCGCCACGTGCGCGAGCAGCTGCACGGAGGCGCTGTTGAGGTTCACGCCCACGGCGTTCACGCAGTCTTCGACGGTGTCGTTGAGGGCCCGGCGCAGGGCGGCCGGCGGCACGTCGTGCTGATACTGGCCCACGCCGATGGACTGCGGGTCAATCTTGACGAGCTCGGCGAGCGGGTCCTGCAGGCGGCGCGCGATGGAGACGGCGCCGCGTACGGTCACGTCGTAGTCGGGCAGCTCGGCGGCGGCGAGAGCGGAGGCGGAGTAGACGGAGGCGCCCGCCTCCGAGACGGTCACCTTTTGGGGTGCTTCCACGCCCTCCTCGCGCAGGGCGCGAATGAGTTCGCTGGCAAGCCTGTCGGTTTCGCGGCTTGCGGTGCCGTTGCCGATGGCGATGAGTTCCACGCCGTGCTCGCGGCAGGCGGTGGCGAGTTCGCGCAGCGCCTCCTCCCACTGATTGCGCGGGGCGTGCGGGTAGACGGTGCCCACGCGCAGGGGCTCGCCCGTCTCGTCGACGACGGCGTACTTCACGCCGTGGCGCAGACCCGGGTCCAGGCCGAGGGTGCGGCGGTGCCCGGCGGGCGCGGCGAGCAAAATATCGCGCAGGTTGGAGGCGAACACCTCGGTCGCGTTCTGCGCGGCGGTATCGAGCAGGCGGTGGCGGATGCGCTCGGCCAGGCGCGGGCGCAGGTGGCTGCGCCAGGCGGTGCGCACGGTGGCGGCGAGCCAGCCGAGCACACGGTCCTCGTCGTCCACGGTGTTGAGCACCTGCACGGGGATGCGCAGCGCGGCGGCCACCTCACGCTCGTATGTAGAACGTACGTTCTCGTAGTTTTCGGCTGCGGCCTCGGCCTCGACGCGGGCGGCACCGCGCAGGCGACTGAGCGGTGCGGGGGCGGGTGCCACGTCCACCTTCAGGCGCACCACGCCGGCGTCCTTGGCGCGGTGCAGGGCCAGCACGCGGTGCGGCGGGATGGAGCGAATACGGTCCGAGAAAGCGAAATAGTCCGAGAACTTCGCGCCGTCGCTTTCGTGCCCGGCAATGACCCGGGATTCGATGACGCCCTGCTCGCACAGGCGGGTCAAGAGCTTCTCGCCGAGCACCGGGTCGGTGAGGGCGCGGTCGATCAGAATCGCGCGGGCACCCTCGAGGGCCTCCTCGGCCGTGCGGATGGGCAGCGTCTCATCCCCCTCCGCGCGGGCCTCCGCAATCTCCTCATCGGTGGTGATGTAGGCGGCGGCGATGGCGTGCGCGTCGGCGAGGGGCACCTCCAGCAGGTCCTCGACGAGGGAGTCGAGCCCGGCGGCGCGGGCCAGCTGCGCGCGGGTTACGCGCTCGCTACGGTAGGGGGCGTAGAGGGCGTTCACGTCTGCGACGGTGGCGGCGTTCATGAGCGAGGAACGCAGCTGCAGCAGGGTGAGCGGGTCGATAAGCCCCTCGTCGGCGCGCGCGGTGAGCGCCTCGAGCACGCGGGCGCGGCGCTCTTCGAGGGCGCGTAGCTGACCCAGGCGGGTCTGGATGGCGCGCAGCTGGGTGTCCGTGAGCGCGCCCGTCGCTTCTTTGCGGTAGCGGGCGATGAAGGGCACGGAGTTGTCTGCGTCGAGCAGTGCCACGGCGGCGCCGATACGGCGCGGGGCGATGCCGAGCTCTGCGGCGAGTACCGAGACAAGGTGCGAGGAGGGGGCCCGCTCGGTGCGCCCGTCACGGTCCTGTCGGCTACAGTTCGGTTCGGGGTGCGACTCGTTGGCGGATGCGCCGCGCGGCGCGATGCTGCTCGGGAGGGGGTGTTCGCTCATCCCTCCAGTTTCGCATACTTCGCCGACGCTCCGGGAGCCGGGCCGCCGGGACCGCTGTCGGGATCCCCGAGGCCGTCGCCGGGCCTACCTGGGTAGCCACCCGGTTCGCCCTGGTCCAGCCACCGAGATAATATCGACCCCGCTCGGCCCCGGCCGCCGGGCTCCCCCGAGCTCAGCCGCAGAACCCGAGTGCGTACAGCCGAAGGGCGGTTCCGCGTCTTTTAGGCCTCTGCCGCCGCCCGTGTCATCTTTTGGTTAGTTAGCTGATTATCGGCCCCTCCGCTTGAACACCTATATAACGTTCAACTATTTTTGAACTAAAAGGATGTATTTTTTAAAATTTTTCTCGCTTTTATGCAGATTGGGGGTGGCGCGGCCGCCCGCACGACCTTTTCTGCTCGCAGAAATACAGGGTGCGACGGCACGGTACGACGATGTGCCGCCCACCTGCAGAGGAAAGAGGGACCCATGCGCGAACGCACCGCGCTATCAAACGCGCCGGAGGGCTACTTAGATTTTCACGACGAGTACGCGGAACTCATCGCCGAACTCGCCGCACTGGGGTTCACCCCTACCCAGGTTCTCCGCCGCCTCAACTTTCTGTACCCGCACATCAACAAGAAGTACCTGAACTATGCACTGAGCTCCGGCATCTGGCAGTTTGGCCCGGTCACGGCAGACGCCCCGAGCTACACGGTGCTCGCATGCGGCCTCTGGTACGTTTTCGCGGAAGCCTACGATTTGCCTCCAGAGCCCGAGTACGCGGCGCTGATTCTTGATTGCGATATTATTCACGACCTGCCGTCCGCGCTGGAGGCACGCCACTTCAACAATGAAGACATTGCGCACGTTCTGGCGAAGATTGGGGCAACGCTCAAGTACCTTGCCGCACACCCCTACTCCCAGCTGGAGGAAGAAGCCTACGCGCAGACCCTCGAGGATATCCGGCAGCGCGGCGTGAAAGAAATCGGCACCGAGGGCGGTAGCCTGTACACCCTGATCGCCTCCAGTATGGAGGGCGAATCGGCGTGGCCTGCCCCCGCACAGACGGTCAACGATTACCTCGGTGACGGCGACTGGTCCCTGGGTATGCTCCGCACCGGCATTTACCCGGCGGAGGCGCTCGAGAACGAGTGGTATATCGACGCCGCGGCGGTACCCGAGGATTTTGCACCGAAGACTCTGAGCCTGTTTTTGAGCTATTGCGCCCGCTACGACCGCGAGCCGACGGCGCTGAACTACGGCTACTGGTCTACCATTCCCACGCTCATTGAGCAGATGCCGCCGCTGGGTGCGGTACGCGCCAAGTTCGGTTCCTGGCAGACGGCCCTGCATCGCGGACGCACGCAGATTGCCCGCGAGCTGCGCCTGTGGACGAAAAACGAAGCCAACACAGCTACTGCGGAGGCGAGCGCCGCTGAGGCGAGCGCCGCTGAATCGAGTGCCACTGAATCGAGTGCCACTGAGGAGCTTGAGCTCCTCGACGCTGAGCTGACTAACGCTGAGCTCCCCGAAACAGAACTAGCAGAGTTGGATACCCCGGACGGCTCCCCTGCGGGCGCTCCCGCGGAACCGGCAGAACCGGCAGAACCCGCACGTCTGAGCGCCCGCGAACTCACCGAGCAGGGCATCGGCGTGGTGCAGACCGCCCACACCGACCTTGCGGCGTACCACCGCACCCAGTGGGAGCAGACGGTGGAAGTCTTCGGCGAACGCCTCGCGCAGCTTGCCTGGAACCGCCGCCTGAGCACCTACTACTTCTTCGACGGAGCCTGCTTGGAAGATGCCGACCCGACCCCCGTGGTGACGGTTTTCCGCTCCCCCACCGGTTTCCTCTGCGAGCTTGGACCCACCGTCGAGGCGCTGCCCGCCTTCGACCCGGAGTTCCTGCAGGAGCACGGCTGGAGGCACCCTGTACCGGTGCATGCGCTGTGGAACCTGCACGCGCTCGACCCGCTGGAGGCAGCTGCCGCCGTCATCGAGGCGATGCGTTCGGGTTGCGGTTGTGAACGCTGGGATTTCTACCGCACCGATGATGACAACGACCCGCTTGCCGAAGAGGCTGAGATGGCTTCCGTCTAAGCGCACTCCCCCGAGCCTCTCTGGTTCATCTCTAGAGCCTCTCGGGTTCATCCCTGGAGCTAGCGAAAGCCCGCGCCCCCACCTCCTGCAAAGGAGGTGGGGGCGCGGGCTTTACGCATGCACGGGATACCAGCTGCGGCAGCCGGCACCGATAGCCGGCGCAGATAGTAGATGCGGCTTAGCGTGCCGAGAAGATCTCGGACGCCTCCACAATCGCAATCTGCGCGGTGCGGGTCGAAATCGCCTCGTGGCGGCGTGCATCCGCGCGGCACTTGAAGAACCAACCAATGCCCAGAATCGCGAACCAGACGGGCATCGCGAGCAGACCCCTGAGAGTTTCTTCATCCATGGCCAGCACGCCGATGGTGAAGGCGAAGAACACCAGCGACAGCCACGCGGAGAAACGGCCGCCGGGCAGGCGGAACTTCGACTTCGCATGGCGCGAGGGGAACTTCTTGCGGTACATCAGGTAGCTGACCATGATCATCGCCCACGCGAAAATCACGAGTACCGCAGCCACGGTGGTGACCAGGTTGAACGCGCTAGAAATCGAGTCACCCGCGTAGAGCAGCACAATGGAGGACAGCAGCATCACGGCCGAGAGGAACAGCGCGTTACGTGGCACGCCGGCCTTGGAAACCTTACCCAGGAACGCGGGTGCGCTGCGCTCGCGGGCCAGGCCGAAGGCCATGCGCGAGGTCGAGAAGATACCGGAGTTCGCCGAGGAGGTTGCGCTGGTAATCACCACGAAGTTGATGATGTGCGCGGCGATGCCCAGGCCCGCCAGGGTGAACATGGCGACGAAGGGGCTCCTATCGGGGCTGACGAGGCGCCAGGGGGTAACCATCAGGATGGTGACGAGCGCACCCACGTAGAAGACCATGATGCGCACCGGCACGGCGTTGATTGCCCTGGGCAGGGTCTTTTCGGGGTCCTTGGTTTCTGCCGCGGTGGTACCGACGAGCTCTGAGCCCATGAACGCGAAGACGGCAATCTGGAATGCGCCGAGGAAGCCGATGAAGTGGTTCGGGAACATACCGCCGTCGTTCCAGAGGTTTGCGACGGATGCCTGCGCGCCACTGGGTGAGGTGAATCCGATAGCGACCATGGCGCCACCAACAATAATCAGGGCAACGATGGCGACGATCTTAATCATGGAGAACCAGAATTCGATTTCGCCGAAGTTCTTCACGGACACCAGGTTCAGGGTCAGCAGAACGCCGATGACGGCGAGGGCCGGTATCCATGCCTGCAGGTCGGGCCACCACAGACGCAGGTAGCCGACGATTGCAATGATGTCCGCAACGGCGGTCACCACCCACATGAACCAGTACGACCAGCCGAGGAAGAAGCCTGCCATGGGGCCGACCAGGTCGGTGGTGAAGTCGGAGAAGGACTTGTAGCGCAGGTTCGACAGCAGGATTTCACCCATGGCGCGCAACACCAGGAAGATGACGGCGCCGATGAGCATATACACGAAAATCACGGAGGGGCCCGCTAGGGAGATAGCGCGGCCGGAGCCCATGAACAGGCCCGTGCCGATGGCACCGCCGATTGCGATGAGCTGGATGTGGCGGTTGCTCAGACCGCGGTGCAGTCGCTCTCCCTGTTCGGGAGCCTCGGGGGTGACGGTGGCCTGGTTATGTTCAGTCACGACGTCCTCTTTTCTGCGGTTGTACCCCGTACCGCATATGCCATGACCTGGAGTAAAAATCTCGAGAAGACAGGAGGCACGGTCAGTGTATGAATATGCGGCCAGTTGCTCAGCGGGGCAGCCCCGGCTTTCGGGGCGGGAGATGGGCTCGACCATGGTTCGCACCGCATCCGGGGCGAGTTCGGACATCGCCCGATGCGGGAACCTTTGGGAGCTTTCACACCTGTTTGGATAGATATTCTACACGTTTTGAAAGGTGAATGAAGTATTTTTCAGCCTTTGGTGTGTCGCAAATCTATTGTATAGGTCACCATTTAGCCTCCTGACGGGGGTAAATAAACACAGAAAAACCTCGCCCCCGCATCCAGAAAGAACACGGGGGCGAGGCCCAGAACAACGACGAGCGGAGCGCTAGAGGCTACTTCTGAGAGGCTCCTTCACCGACCAGCGCGCGGGCACGCTTGGCGGCATGGCGGCGGGTCAGGATCTCGTAACCGATGGCCAGGGCGATGAACCAGACGGGGGTCAGCGCCAGACCGATGGCGGTATCCGGGTACAGACTCAGGGCGTAAACCATCACCGCGAAGAAGACCAGACCAAACCAGCTCATGCCGATACCCCAGGGCATCTTGTACGCGGATGCCTCGTGGCGTTCGGGGAACTTCTTGCGGTAGACCAGGTACGCGATCAGAATCATGCTCCAGGTGAAGATACCCATCATCGACGCCACGGAGGTCACCACGGTAAACGCCTCCATAATGCCGTTGCCGGCGTACAGCATGACCAGGCTGAACAGCAGCAGCACGGTGGTCAGGTACAGGGCGTTGGCGGGCACGCCGTTCTTGGTGAGCTTGCCCAGTGCGGAGGGTGCCGCACCGTCGTGCGCCAGGCCGTAAACCATGCGGGAGGTCGAGAAGATACCGGAGTTTGCGGAGGATGCCGCGGAGGTCAGCACCACGAAGTTCACCAGCGAGGCGGCGATGCCGATGCCTGCCAGGGAGAACATGCCCACGAAGGGGCTCATGGACTTATCCAGCTTGTCCCAGGGGGTGACGGCGAGGATAGTCAGCAGCGGTACGGCGTAGAAGAGCGCGATGCGGAAGGGCACGGCGTTAATGGCCTTGGGCAGGGTTCGCTCGGGGTGCTTGGTCTCAGCCACGGCGGTGCCGACGAGCTCGGCGCCCACGAAGGCGAAGAGCGCAATCTGGAAGGAGCCCAGGAAGCCGGTCACGCCCTGGGTGAAGATGCCGCTACCGGAGGGGCCGGGATGATCCCACAGGTGGGCCAGGGAGGCGGTGGTGCCGTCGGGGCTGGTGAAGCTGAAGGCAACCATGAGCGCACCAACAATAATGAGGGCGACAATCGCGACGATTTTAATGACCGCGAACCAGAATTCGATTTCGCCGAAGTTCTTCACCGAGGGCAGGTTCAGCAGTAGCAGTGCCGTGATGACCACGAGCGCCGGAATGAACTTGGGCATGCCGGGTAGCCAGTATTGCACGTAGCCGGTAATCGCGATGACGTCCGCGATACCCGTGACAACCCAGAAGAACCAGTACGACCAGCCGACGAAGAATCCTGCGCGCAGGCCGAGGATATCGGTAATGAAGTCAGTGAAGGACTTGTACTTGGGGTTGGAGAGCAGAATCTCACCCATAGCGCGCAGAACAAAGTAGATGACGCTACCGATGATGGCGTAGACGAAAACGATAGAGGGGCCGGTCAGCGCGATGGTTTTGGCCGAGCCGAGGAAGAGGCCCGTACCGATAGCGCCGCCGATGGCAATCAGCTGGATATGTCGGTAGCTGAGTCCGCGCTGGAGCTTGGAGTGTTCAGCCTCCGAATCTAGGCCAGTGACGGAGTTCTGCGGCGTTGGCTGCTGTGTCACGTATTTCTCTTTTCTGCGTCGGTTGCCCTGTTTTTTGCTCGGGGGCTTATCCGGATGGTTGGGTATTCACTCATATTCCTTAACGGTGTACAGGGAGGTGGACCTCCTATTTCGGCGGCACGTGCAGTATTTCGGAGCTTGTGGGCCCCAATGACACAGGTTAGCCAAGGCTTGTATCACCGATGAGAAATATACAGAGAATGCATAATCTCAAATTTTACCCCCTCATACCCACACAAGTACAAGGAATCCAACATGGCTAGGATTTGAGACGGCGCAGGGAGGCGACAGTTCAGGGGCGGCGTGAGCCTGTGGTGACCTGCCGAGTCCGAGAGCTCCCATCCCGAGCGCCCCGCCTCTTCGGTTTTCAAAAAATTAAGAAACTTTACAATCAAAACTTTACAGCGCAAGGATTCAGGTCTACAGTGGTAACCGTTCAAACGAAAACCTAACCGGCCAACCACAGAACAGAAGGACACAACAATGGGCAAGTTCTCCAACGCAGCACTCCGCATCACCGCAGGCGCACTCATCCTCGACGCAGGCGTCAAGAAGCTCAAGGCAGACGAAGGCACCTACGCCTTCCTGTAGCAGATGGCGGCAACCGGCGTTCCCGCAGTCTCCAAGCTGGACGCGGCAACCTTCGGCAAGCTCATCTCCGGCGCAGAGACCGCACTCGGCGCAACCCTGCTGACGCCCTTCATCCCCGCACGCCTGGCGGGTGCAGGCCTGACCGCATTCGCGGCAAACCTGATGACCATGTACTTCCGCAACCCCGACATGCACGACGAGTACTTCCGCCCCACCCAGGACGGCCAGCAGCTCGCAAACAACATCGTGATGCTCGGCGCGGGTCTGGCGCTGCTGGGCTCCAAGAAGTAAGGCCCACACGCTAACTCACTCAAGCAACCTCACGAAAGTGCGGCGGGAACAGTATTCGTTCCCGCCGCACTTTTGTATGCGCGCAGAATTTCTACGCCCGCTGGTTTTCTACGCTTCGCAGACCGGCGCGCGCACCCTATCCCACCCCCGGTTCGCTCGTACCCGGCCAGCCCGGCATCACCCCGCCCGAGCAAACCGCGAAACCGCACGGTGCAGCGGCCCTGCGCTATTCTTTTAGGTATGTCTACTGAGAACACGCAGCCTAGCCAGGCACCCGAATCCACCGAAGAGAAGGCTAAGAAGCCGGTTCCCGAGGAATTCTTCCGCCAGCCCTACTCCTTCGTCCGCCGCGGCGACCGCCTCACCGCGCGCCGCCAGAAGGCCTGGGATACCTACTCCCCCACCCACGTGCTGGACATTCCGCGCCTGCGCACCGACACCTCCGTCGCGCCCGAGGCGACCTTCGACCCGGTCAAGATTTACGGCCGCGAGGCCTACCAGGTCGTCGAGATCGGTTCCGGCCTGGGCGAGGCAATCGTGCACCGCGCCGCCGAGATGCCCGAGGCGAACTTCCTCGCCGTCGAGGTGTACACCCCCGGCATCGCGGACCTGCTGCTGAAGATGGGCAACGCGGGCGTGGAGAACGTGCGTGTGGCTCAGGCGAACGCGCCCGAGCTGCTCGACAACATGCTCGAGGAGAACTCCGTGGACGAGCTGTGGGTGTTCTTCCCGGACCCCTGGCACAAGTCCCGCCACCACAAGCGCCGCCTGGTGTCCCCGGCGTTTGCCGATAAGGTTGCGCGCGTGCTCAAGCCCGGCGGCATTTGGCGCCTGGCGACCGACTGGGAGGAGTACGCCCTGGTCATGCGCGATGTTCTGGAGGCGCACCCCGACTTTGAGAACGTGAACCCCGGCGCCGGTGCGACCGAGGAGGATCCGCAGGGTGGTTGGGCTCCGCGCTGGGAGGGTCGTACCCTCACCAGCTTTGAGCGTAAGGCTCAGGAAGCGGGCCGCCGCGCGCACGACCTGACCTACCGCCGCAAGTAAGCCGAGTAGCGCCGGCATCAGTTGGCGCAGCTTGGCGTAGGTTAGCGCGAATATACGTTAAAGCAGGTGAGGCTCCCCGGTCATTCGGGGAGCCTCACCTTCTTGTGTGTGGGTCTGAGTTCATGCGGGGCGGGGGTCTACCCTCCCTCGCGGCGTATGACACAAAGACGCACAAGCCTATATGGGTGGCTGACTAGCGCAAATGAGCTAGAACAGCCGAGCCGTTTATCCCAGTGTAGCGGGTTTAGCCGGTTTAGCGCTGCGGCTTCGCATCATCCGCCGTAGCCGGCTGGCGATGCTGACGGTAGAGCACCACAGCCGAAGAACGCTGACGAGGCGCCGGGCGGGTACCGCGGGCAATATGCACCACGTCGCCGCTGGTACCGGCTGCGAACACGCGCTCCGCCAAGCCCAGCTTCACCTTCGCGTCCTCGATCTGGCTCTGCAGGGCCGCAATCTGTTCCTTCTGCAACTCCAGGAGAGCCTCCAGCTCGATGATTCGGCGGATACCCTCCAGGGAGACGCCCTCCTGCGAGAGCTGCTGAATCTGCCGCAGACGGTTCACGTCACGCTGCGAATAGCGGCGCGCCTTACCGGGCGCACGCGAAGGCTGGATCAGGCCGATACGGTCGTACTGGCGCAGGGTCTGCGGGTGCATGCCCGCCAGCTCAGCCGCCACAGAAATCACGAAAACCGGGCGGTCCACGCTGTGCAGCGGCTCGCTACGACGGGACTTCGATGATGATTCACGAGCTGCCATGGTTTACTTCGCCTTCTTCAGCAGATCCTTACGCGGGTTCTCCTGCGGGGCCAGCTTCACGAACTCTTCGAAGGCCTTCTGAGCCTCGTCGCTGAGCTTGGTGGGCAGAACCACCTCGGGGATGACCAGCAGGTCACCCTTGCCGTTCTTGGTCTTGAAACCGCGGCCCTTGGCGCGCAGTCGGCGACCCACCTGACCGGGGGCCAGGCGCAGCTTCACGGTGGATGCGTCGGGCAGGGGCACCTCGATCACTGCGCCGTCAACAGCCTCGGCGAGGGTGACGGGGGCGCGCATAACCAGGTTGTTGCCCTCGCGGGAGTACACGGAGTCATCGGAGACGCGCACGGTGACCTTCAGGTCGCCGCCACGCAGACCCTTGCCGCGCAGGCGGACCTTCTGACCGTCCTTAATGCCGGCGGGGATGCGTGCCTCGGTGTGGGAGCCGTCCGGCAGGAACACGGTCACGTTTGCGCCGGTGTAGGCCTGGGCCAGGCTGATGCGGGTGCTGGTGGTGCTTTCCTCGGGGGCCGCGTGCTGTGCGCCGCCAAAGCCGCTACCCATGCCGCCGAAGTCGGCGCTGGTGAAGCCGGCGGAGCGACGGCGGCTACCGCCGGTGCTTCCGCCGAAGAGGCCGCCGAGCAGGTCATCAATGTTGATATTGGCGCTGGTGCCGCCGCGGAATCCGCCGAAGGCGTCTGCGCCGGGGTAGCCGCCGCTAAAGCCGCCTGCACCGAAGCCGCCCGCGCCCATGCCTGCGGCGCCGTAGCGGCGAATCTGGTCGTACTCCTCGCGCTGCTTCTTGTCGGAGAGCACGTCGTAGGCCTCGGAGATTTCCTTGAACTTCTTCTCAGCCTGCTCGTCACCGGGGTTCAGGTCCGGGTGGTACTTGCGGGAGAGCTTGCGGTACGCCTTCTTGATGTCGCTTTCGCTTGCGTCTTCGCTCACGCCCAGGGCCTTATAAAAGTCGTCGGTTAGCCAGTTTTCACTTGCCATGTTATGTTTCTCCTTCTGCGGTGATGCGCCGCCCTCCTCGGTTACGGGACGGCTTGCAGGGGCACCGCGCACTTGTCTTAATGCTCTATATAAAAGTTTAGTCTACTTGACTCAATTTTGAAAGGGCTGAGCCCAAAAAAATAGCGCCCCTACAAGCCTTTAACCGCCACCACAGCTCGCCACAGCCCGGATAAATAACCCTGGCAAACAGTTCAGGCAAACAACAGGGCGGGCACTCCCCCACTAGGGAGAGCACCCGCCCGTCGTTAGTTATTCAGCCAATGCTGAGCCGATCACCTTACGGTGCGACAGCCACAGCCACCTGAGCGGTACGAACCACACGGTCGTTCACGCGGTAGCCGTAACGCAGAACCATGGAGACATGATCCTCAGCCACCTCGTCGGTGGGCTGCTGCAGTACAGCTTCGTGGATGTTCGGGTCGAAGGCGTCGCCTACTTCACCGAAGCGCTCCACGCCCTGCTTGCCGAGCAGCTCTTCGAGCTTGGTAGCGATGGAGGCAAAGGGGCCTTCCTGCAGGTCGCCGTGCTTGCGTGCGGCGTCGATATCATCGAGCACCGGCAGCAGTGCGGTCACCAGTTCACTGGTTACGAAGCCTCGCAGCTGCTCCTTTTCGCGAGCGGTGCGGTTCTTGAAGTTAGTGAACTCTGCCTGCAGGCGAAGCAGGGAGTCCAGGCGCTCCGCGGCGAGTGCCGCATCCGCAGATTCTGCTTCTACGGCGTCCTGGAGCTCAGCCTCGACGGCTTCCGCAGCTTCCTCGGGGCTTTCGACCGATTCAGCTTCGGGGTGGCCTTCCGCTGCGGGGGCGTTGAATGCCTCCTCCAGCGGGTCGGGGGTGGTGTTTTCCTGCTCAGCCATGATTACTTCTTCTCATCTTCGTCGATAACCTCGGCGTCGACAACGTCCTCATCAGCGGCGGGCTTGGACTCGGATGCCTCAGCCTGAGCTACTGCGTAGAGTGCCTCGCCCAGCTTGGACTGGGATGCCTGTAGCTTCTCGAATGCGGACTTCACTGCTGCGTCGTCGTCGCCCTCGAGTGCCTTCTTCAGCTCGTCGACATCGCCCTGAACGGAGGTCTTGACGTCCTCGGGCAGCTTGTCGCCGTTCTCCTTCAGGAGCTTCTCGACGGAGTATGCGACGGACTCAGCTGCGTTGCGGGTGTCAGCAGCCTCGCGGCGTGCCTTATCCTGCTCAGCGTGTGCCTCTGCGTCCTTGACCATGCGGTCGATGTCGTCCTTGGAGAGGGAGGTACCGCCGGTGATGGTCATGGACTGCTCAGCGCCGGTGCCCTTGTCCTTTGCGGAGACGTGCACGATGCCGTTTGCGTCAATGTCGAAGGTGACCTCAATCTGGGGCACGCCACGGGGTGCGGGGGCGATGCCGGTCAGCTCGAAGGTACCCAGGTTCTTGTTGTCGCGAGTGAACTCACGCTCACCCTGGAAGACCTGAATGGTCACGGAGGGCTGGTTGTCCTCTGCGGTGGTGAAGGTCTCGGAACGCTTGGTCGGGATTGCGGTGTTGCGCTCGATCAGCTTGGTCATCACGCCGCCCTTGGTCTCGATACCGAGGGAGAGGGGGGTGACGTCAATCAGCAGAACGTCCTTACGGTCGCCCTTCAGCACACCTGCCTGCAGGGCTGCGCCCATTGCCACGACCTCGTCGGGGTTCACGCCCTTGTTGGGCTCGCGGCCGGTGAGCTCCTTGACGAGCTCAGCAACAGCGGGCATACGGGTGGAGCCACCGACCAGGATGACCTCGGAAATCTCGGAGATGGACACGCCAGCTTCCTTGATTACGTCGAGCACGGGCTTCTTGGTGCGCTCGAGCAGGTCGCGGGTCAGTTCCTCGAACTTTGCGCGGGTCAGCTTCTCATCCAGGTGGATGGGGCCCTCGGGGGTCACGGACAGGTACTGCAGGGAGATGTTGGTGCTAGAAGCGCTGGACAGCTCCTTCTTAGCCTGCTCAGCTGCTTCCTGCAGACGCTGCAGAGCAATCTTGTCCTTGGACAGGTCTGCGCCGGTGTTTGCCTTCACCTGTGCGAGCAGCCACTCGACGATGCGGTGGTCCCAGTCGTCACCACCGAGGCGGTTGTCACCGCTGGTTGCGCGAACCTGAATGGTGGAGAAGCCGTCGTCGTCCTTGCCGACTTCCAGCAGGGAGACGTCGAAGGTACCGCCACCGAGGTCGAAGACCAGGATGAGCTCGTCTTCCTTGCCCTTGTCCAGGCCGTATGCGAGTGCTGCGGCGGTGGGCTCGTTGACGATACGCAGGACGTTCAGGCCTGCAATCTCGCCGGCTTCCTTGGTTGCCTGACGCTCAGCGTCGTTGAAGTATGCCGGGACGGTGATGACGGCGTCGGTGACCTTGTCGTTCAGGAATGCCTCTGCGTCACCCTTCAGCTTCATGAGGATACGAGCGGAGATTTCCTGCGGGGTGTACTTCTTGCCGTCAATCTCGGTGGTCCAGTCGGTGCCCATGTGGCGCTTGACGGAGGAGATGGTGCGGTCGACGTTGGTCACTGCCTGACGCTTTGCGACGCTACCGACCAGAACCTCGCCGTCCTTGGAGAATGCGACGACGGAGGGGGTGGTGCGGGTGCCCTCTGCGTTAGCGATGACGACCGGGTCGCCACCTTCCAGTGCTGCTACGACCGAGTTGGTGGTACCGAGGTCAATACCTACTGCACGTGCCATATATTTATTCACTCCTTGTGATCAGTGCCCCGCTTCTTCTAATGCGAGGCGGGATAGTTTGAAAGTTTTGGAGGCGGTTGGTGCTGCGCGTGCCGCCCCGTGTGGGGTGGTCTGCGCGGCTTCCTTGAGCCTCATGTACTCAAGTATGCACCCTCTCGGAGGGGCTGTCAAGAGACTTGAGTGTATTTAACTCAACTTTTTTGTGTGGAGGGGCGTGAAGGGCGGGTTTTTCGGGGCTCCGGAGGAGCGTTTTGTGGGTGATTTTAGGGCGGCGGCGAGACGAAGATGGGCGGTTTTGCCGCGAAATTCCGGGGTTTTTGGGCTGGGCGAGGGCGCGGCGAGGCGATTCAGCGCACGGCGGACATGGGCGGGCTAACTGGGCGAAAAAATTTTTAAAAATTTTTTAGAAAGGGGCGGAAAACCGAAAAATTGGGGTGCGAGAGGTGGCGCAGGGGCAACTTATATAGGGTGTGCGGGGCGATTTTTAGGCGCGATTTTTGAGCCGGGAAGCTAGGCCTCTGGCAGCGTTGCTGGAGGTGCAGTGGGACGTCCAAGAATCGCTCCTCTTATATAGGGAGTTATATATGGAGAGCCCGCCGGCAAGCTCCATCGCTCGCTTTATGGAGGTATCTCTGCTTGTCCGGTCCGCAATTCTCTAACCTTCACCTGTGGCTTGAGACTACCCGCCTACCGTATCCTGGTTACGACCATATCCTCTCAAAGTAGACAGGAGACCCCATGCCACCCAAAAACATCCCACCAGATGAACGCTCATCTCGGCAACTTGAGAAAAAAATAATTGCACTATTTGTAATTCCAGCCGTTGTATTTGCTATCATTTCATGCAGAGAAGGACTGGCAGAATTAACAGAGGGATTTAATTTTTCAAAATTTGGGGCGCCAATCAATGGCGCAATAATAACATTCTTATTGCTATTATTTGGGCTTTTTGTATTCTTTCCACTTATTAGGGTGATACAAAAGTTCTTTTCCGACCTTACGGGAAAATACTTTGTTATTTCTCTTGCGACTCTCGCAGTTCTGGGAGCAACTGCCGCCCTTTATATTCCTTCCTATACAAATTGGTTTAAGCCCGATACTCAGCAATCTACGAGCGGTACGCAGAATGGCCAAGGTTCCGGAAATCAACAGAATCAGTCTTCTAAAGATCCATCTTCTGATTTAAGACTTCATCTTCTATATATTACTGGTGGCATTATCGCTGTCTTGGGCCTTATTGAGACAAATCGCAAGAATAGCCAGGACCATATTCGTCAGGTTCATGCAGCTCGCCGTGACCGTTACATTGCAGCAGTTGATAAGCTTTCTAGCAAGCATGCTCCTGTCCGTCTTGGTGGAGTGTACGCACTTGTAGGACTTGCCGATGAGTGGCTCGAGGACGATAACATCGATGAAGAAACTCGAATAAAAGAGGGGCAGGTTATTGTCAATAATCTATGCGCTTATATTCGTTCTCCTTTTAAGTTAGCTGAGAAACGTTCAGTTCTTGAGTTGGATAGTAAACCAGATAATTACGAAGGAAAATTTACTGAGGACCAAACAAGACTTTTCGAAGAACAAGAAGTACGTCGAAGTATTTTTGATGAAATAAGCGTCCGCCTTCGCCCCCTTGATGAGAAAGGAAAACGAGATTACGTAACATGGCATGTATTTGAATTTGATTTTAGAAAATCAACAATTTTCTACCCTCTTAACAAACTAAGGTTTTTCAATCCAGATTTTCGTAATTCAAAATTTTTTGGACTAGCAGATTTTAGTTTTTCAGGTTTTCAAGGAATTTCAATATTTTCGGATACTCATTATTTCGGAGACGCTTCCTTCTCATGCGCACACTTTCAGGGGACAGCTCGTTTCAGCGATTCGTGTTTTGAAAAAGAATTAAATTTTCGGGCAACGACACTTAAGGCAGGCGCAATATTCGATAGTTCAATTTTCAAAGGATCCACTATAATCACACCAGCTCTACAAGATGGTCAGGTTTCCTTTGATGGTTCTATTTTCAGCTGTTCCTCCGTGCATAAATTCCTTGACCTCAATCATCTTGATATACCCACAATAAATATCAAATCTGTAACTCTCGTGGGTAAAAGAAGATGTAAACGGTATGAGGCGAAGATTCCTGTTAATTCCCATCTCTACGATCCTGATTCGTGGGATGAGAAGCAACAGAGATATACCCGAGTCAGCAAACCGGCAGAGTAACACCATACATTTCCTCCTCTAGGAGGTAAGTTTTCTAAAGGCCCCGTCTGTACTTCTCGTGCAGGCGGGGATTCTCTTTTGCCCAGCGTGAGCGCGCGAGGGTGGGGTTCTCCCCTATGCTGGATATAAGCCAGCACCGGAGCAGGAAGGGCACACCGCCATGAACCTCAACAAACTCTTAACTGCGATGCGGCACCACAAAAACACCCCGGCACGCAACCAGCAGGCTGAGCGGCGCGAACGCTACACGCACGCCCTCGAACAATTCCTCGACGGGCAGCCCGCCGTACGCCTCGGCGGGACGTACACGCTTGCAAACCTCGCAGACGAATGGCTCACCGACGCATCCCTCCCCGAGCAGGTACGCCGTGAAGAAGCCCAGACCATTATCGATGCGCTGACCGAGTGCATCCGCACGCCCTACCCCCTCGCACAGAAACGGCAGATTCTAGAAGCAGATGAGGCTCCCGAAGAGTACGAAGGCGACTTTGCCCGCGATCAGGAAGAACTACGCGAAGAGCAGCTGGTGCGCCGCACAGTCTTCAAGGAGTTCAGCCGCCGCCTCGCCGCGGCCGCCGAGAGCAACAATGCAGACAGCGAGGAAGACCAGCGCACGGTACCGTCGGTATCACCCATGTGGGCTGACCTGAGCTTCGACTTTGGCGGCGCACCCATCTTCTACCCGCTGGGGCAGCTGCACTTTCAGAACGCCGATTTCGCCTCCGCAACCTTCTACGGCCCGGCAGATTTCTTCGGCGCAACCTTCCACGGTGACACCAGCTTTTCGGCGGCGCAGTTCACGGCTGACGCATCCTTCCACGGCGCGAACTTCACCGACTGGGTGGGGTTCAGCGCCGCACACTTCGCGGGCGCGGCAGAGTTCAGCGGGGCGCGCTTTGCGGACGCGGCAAGCTTCGCAACCGTAACCTTCACCGGCGAGGCTGACTTCTCAGACGCGGTCTTTTCAGCTGCGGCTGACTTCGCGGTATCCGCTTTCAAATCCGATGCCGACTTCTCGCGCTTGAACACCGCGGGCATAGCCAGCTTCGCGGCGGTCACCTTTGACGGAAAGGCAATATTCACCGCCTCCACGTTCCACGATGAAGCGCACTTCGCCGCGTCGGTCTTCAACCGCCCGGCGGTGTTCTCTAAGTCGCTGTTCGGCGGGGCCGCGCGCTTTGCCGGTATAGCCACCAAGCAGTCCGCAATGTTCAGCAACGTGCGCTTTACGGGCGCGGCGGACTTTAGCGGGGCGTCCTTCACACAGTACGAGGATTTTGGTGGGGCGCGGTTCGACGGCGACGCCACGTTCAGCCGGGCGTCTTTTATTGCGCTTCCAAGGACGCGCTATGAGATGGACTTCCCGCAGAGAGCGAACTTCAGTAACGCGACCTTCGCGCAGGGCGCCGACTTTAGTAAGGCGACGTTCACGGCGCATGTCGGCTTCTACAAGGCGACGTTCGCGCGGGCGGTGAGCTTCAACGGGGCGAGCTTTGAGGGCGCCTACTTCGCGGATGCGACGTTCGGTCATGGCGCGGATTTCAGGCAGACTAGCTTCATGTATGTTAAGCCGTCCTTTGAGGCTTTGGAGAGGCGGCTGCAGAGGGCACGGTTCTCGGCACAGGCGGATCCGCAGGATTACCAGTTCGAGGCGCACCCGGAGAGCAGGCACGGCTTCAGCTGCGGCACAGCAACGCTTCTTAATAGAACGTTCGTTCTCCCTCTCGGCACTGTGCTGTACGACCCGGATTCCTGGGACGAA
This sequence comes from Rothia mucilaginosa, assembly GCF_001061665.1. Lineage (GTDB taxonomy): Bacteria > Actinomycetota > Actinomycetes > Actinomycetales > Micrococcaceae > Rothia > Rothia mucilaginosa_A. The sequence goes on from NZ_JVSP01000006.1 coordinate 291,939, forward strand.
GAGAAGCAGGACTACACCCGCTTCAGTGAGCCCGCGCAGTAATATCCAGAGGCTCCGCCACATTGAATGTGTGGAAGGGCTTTCGTATATGACCGGGCGCGCCTCATGGCAAGTAGCTTTACCCTATGCTGGAAGGTGAACGTTCCTATCAGAGAGGACAGGAGAACCAGACATATGTTCCTAAATTCAGCCGAAGCCTGGCAGTTACTCTTTATATGCGCAGGTGTAGTTGCTGGCTTCTTGCTCTGTGCACATCTCATCAACCTAAAGAAGAATATACCCCTGTTCTACAGTTGGATTGGGGCAATCGCTATCTTTGGCGGAGCATTAGCTTTCCTCCTGCCCATCGCGCTCAACTCTGGTTTCGGTAAGGACGATGACGGTCGGGTTCTCAGGCAGCTCATTCTCTACACCACTGGTGGTGTCCTAGGTGTTATCACCCTCGGCGAGAGTCACCGAAAGAATAGCCAGGAAAAAGAGAAAAACGAAAACGACCATACCCGCCAAGTCTATGCTGAACGCCGTAGCCGCTACACCAAGGCTGTCGAGCAGCTAGCTGATGAGAAAGCGACTGTCCGTCTGGGCGGAATCTATACTCTTGTGGGCTTGATTGATGAGTGGCTCGCTGATGAAACCCTCAATTCTGAAGAACGGCAAAAAGAGGGTCAGGTTATTATCAATAACCTCTGCTCCTACATTCGTTCGCCTTTTCTCATCGCGGAGAAGGTTGAAGCATATGAAGCTCACAAGGAGCTAAAAGAGCTTGAGGAGTTCGAAACTTTATTTTCCAAAGAAGTAGGTTCTCCACGGATTCAGGTTCTACGAGAGTTTTTAAAAGATTCTAATGATTATAAAAATTCTGAAGACATCACTGCAGACTATGCAAAGCTTCGTGAAGAACAAGATATACGTCGAGCTATTTTTGCCGAAATGAGCAAGCGTAGTAGTACCGTTACGAAAGGTACGCAGGCCAAATATTCTATTACTCCTGGCCCATGGAGCAACTTCAATTTTGATTTCAGCCGAGCACTGATTTTCTATCCTCTTAGCCACCTCACGATTGAAGAAGCTAATTTTGCTTCTGCCAGATTCTATGGTGAATCGAGTTTCTTCAAGACTATCTTTGCCCGAACTGCAAACTTCAACGAGGCGACCTTCACCCAAACTGCAGACTTCACTAGAACGAGGTTTATCCAGGATGCAGGCTTCTGGGACGTTGCATTCACCCAAGGCGCGGACTTCTGGAGCGTCACCTTCACCCAACCCGCGAGCTTCAACGGGGCAACCTTCACCAGAGCCGCAGGATTCGGCGGGGCAACCTTCACCGAAGACGCGGGCTTCTGGGATGTGGTCTTCGTCGAAGGCGCAGACTTTACCTGGGCGACCTTCATTAAAGACGCCTACTTCAGTAGGGCAAGCTTCACCCAAAACGCGAACTTTAGCGAAGCGATTTTCACTAAAAACGCAAACTTTAGCGGAACATATTTCACCCAAAACGCAAACTTTGACGCTGCAATCTTCAGGACGAATTCACCAAAATTTGTGGAAACTAACGAAGATTCAGGTCTGATAGACAGAGCACGATTCGCAATCCTCGAAGATCAAAACTCACATAACTTCACGGTCGGTAAACATAGTCAGCCCGTTCGTTTAGGAGAAATCGAGCTTAACGATGTGAAATACTCTATCCCTGTAGGAACGATACTCTTCGATCCGAATTCCTGGGATGAAGAACAGTACAGATACATCTACGTCAGTGAGCCTGCAAAGCCTCGTGAAGATTCAAATACCAAGGAATAAAAGCCCACTGAATCAGACCTCACCAGTAACACCCGCCAACCCAGTTTCGGCGGGGCCTTTGCGTATGACCGTTAGAAGCACAGGTTAGACAGTTTTGCACTATGCTGGAGGGTGACCATTCCTCTCAAAGAAGATAGGAGACAAGAAATATGGCTGAGCCAGATAAGATACACAAAGAGCCTTCGCGGCTTCACAATTGGTGGAGCAGAAACTGGTTCTATACAGCCCTCATCGCGATAGCTGCTATCGGTGCATTCTGCGCTTTCTGCTTACCCTTACACATATCAGAACCATTCAGCGCTGGCGATAGCGTAGCGGCGCTCCGTCAGGCTGTTTTGGCAGCTACCGGCGGTATTCTCGCAATGCTTACTCTTTGGGAAACCCGACGCAAGAATCTGCAAGAAAAAGACAAAAACGACCTTGACCATGCTCGGCAGGTCAAAGCTGAACGTCGTAGCCGCTATGCCAAAGCGATTGAACAGCTAGCTGATGACAAATCCGCTGTTCGTCTTGGTGGCATTTATACTCTAGTCAAGCTCGCGGATGAGTGGCTAACTGACAGTAAAACTACTCCCGACGAAACAGATAGGATAGCAGAAGGTCAGATTATTATTAATAGTCTTTGCGCGTATATTCAGTCTCCATATTCTTTAGCAGAAAAAAGAATATTTATTGAAGATATTGAGACCTTTGAAGAATCTGGGGATAAATTTACGAATGAAAGAGGTGCGCTTTATATGGAACAAAAGATACGTCAAGTTATATTTAACGAAATAAGTAAACGATCCAGCAAATGCAATGACAGCAATGAAATTAAGCCAGGAAAATGGAGTGTATTTGAGTTTAACTTCACAAGATCACCCATATTTTACAGTTTAAATGATATAAATCTTGAAAATGCAAACTTCAGCAATTCGATTTTCTATGGAATTACAAATTTTTGCGGATCCAAGTTTTACGGAGGCACGAACTTTACTGGAGTATCCTTTGAAGAAAATGCAAATTTTTTAGATGTAACATTCCAAAATGGAGTAGATTTCACAGAAGCATTCTTCAAGAAAGATGCAGATTTCAGTAATGCGACTTTTATTGAAGATGCGATTTTCGATTCGACGGTCTTTGATTCAAGCATTTTTCAGGTTAACTATGCATCGTTTCATGGTGCCAAATTTCACGGAAATACATCATTTTACAAGTCAGTTTTTAATGCGCAAACACATTTCAATAAAGCAACTTTCCATAAGGGGGTAAATTTCGATAACTCTTGCTTTGAAGAGTCCCCTGAATTCGTAAATGAAAAAAATATTAAAGAAAGCGATTCTGCAGGATTCTCGTATAAAGCCGACCCTAATTACTATAGTTTCAGGATTGACTACTCATATCCTGGATCCTTTGATACTATCCAAATTAATGCCCCCGGCGGCATTTCATTCAGAGTCCCCGAGGGCTGTATACTTTTTGACCCTAATTCCTGGGATGAGGAAAATCAAAAATACACTATTAAAATCAAACCCACACCCCCACTTAATATGCAATATATAATTTTTTATAGAATGAATACGACCTTCCCTTAAACTAAAGGCCCCGCCGGCCCTACGTCGGCGGGGCCTTTTCTCGCCCGGGTCCGGTAGCGACAGCCTCCCTCCTCTTCCCCACTGGCGAGCGCATCCGCCCGTCACATCGCCGCCGCCCGAAGAACCACCCCAAACACCCGCCGTACCTGCCCACCCGGCACCCCACCGATACACTAGAACCATGTACCGAATCATGACTGTCTGCACCGGCAACATCTGCCGCTCCCCCGTCGGCGAATACCTCATCCGCCAGCACGCCCAAGAAGCCGGCGTGCCCGTCACCGTCACCTCCAGCGGCATCAGCAACGAAGAAGAAGGCAACCGCATCGACCCGCGCGCCGCCGCGCAGCTCACCACCCGCGGTATCGACCCGTCCGCGCACCGCGCCAGCGTCTTCACCGTCGAGGACTTCGACCGCAACGACCTCATCCTCGCCATGGACGCACCCCACTACCTGCGCCTCAAAGCCCTCGCCCGCAACGAGGCCGACAAGGCCAAGATCCGCATGATGCGCAGCTTCGACCCGAAGGTCACCACCACCCACCTGGACCAGCTCGGCATCTACGACCCCTGGTACGGTAGCGAACGCGACTTCGTGTACACCACCGACCTCATTGACGCCGCCGCACGCGGCCTCATCAACCACCTCAAGCAGGAAGGCGACGCGCAGTGAGCCAGCGTATTCCCCTGAACCAGAACCGCCGCGTCACCGGCACCACCGAAATCCTGGAACTCTGCAAAGACATGCTGCGCCTGGAGCACGGCATCGGCAACGACTTTGACATGGACACCGCCGAATTCACCGAGTTCCGTGCGCAGTTCCTTGCCGACTTCGCGCAGATCCCGCTGATTATCGGCATTGACGGCCGCAGCGGCACCGGCAAGACCAGCCTCGCCGCGCAGCTTGAGCAGGAGCTCACCGCCGCCGGCCACAGCGTGCACGTGCTGCACCTGGACGACTTCTACCCCGGCTGGGACGGCCTCTTCGACGGCGTGGAGGCGTGGGACGCGCTATCCGTGCAGCTGACCGAGGGTATTGCCGGGACCTACACCCCGTGGGATTGGGAGGCGGGCGCCCCCGGTGAGGTGCGCACCGTCGACCCGGCGGCTACGCAGGTCATCATCTGTGAGGGTGTCGGCGCGATTGCTGGCGCCTGCGAGGTGCGTATTCTCGCCACCGCCCCGGACGAGGTGCGTTACGAACGTGCCATGGCTCGTGACGGTGACACGTTCCGCCCGCACTGGGAACGCTGGACGGCACAGGAGGAGGCGCTGCTCGCCGAAATCCCGGAGGACTACGCGACCGTGGACTTCATCTACGACAGCGCGGCACAGTAGCAGCCGCCTACAAGACAGTAGGGCCCGATGCTTCGTGTATCTCGAAGCATTGGGCTCTACGGCTATTTAGAGGCAGTTTTATTCAGGCGCTGTTTTATTCGGGCATGGGAGCCGGGCTAGCGGATTCCATGCGGTCTTTATCCCAGTAGGTTGAGGTATTGCTCGGCGCGTGCGTGGAGGCAGTGCCGTCTTTTTCGTTACCCGGGTTGTTGTTAGAAAGCACGGCAAAGACTACGAGCAAGACACAAGCTATGAGCAGCAGGATGCATAGCAAATATTTGTAATAGTGATTGCGCATCTGAGGTGCTCCCTCCGGTCGTATCGCGTGGTATGACCAACGTAAGTTATGCCGTTGGGCCTAGCAAGGCTTCTCAAGAATATTTCTCAAATGTTTCTTCAGCGCTGGGGGCTGAGTGGCAGGCTAAAACAAACCGCGAAAGGGGCGGTGTTATCTCTCCAACGGAGCGTGGATAACACCGCCCTTTTGCTCCAGTATGCGTAGGGTGTAGCCACGTTTTCCGGAAGCGCCCTCAGGGTGTCGTACAGACGCTCTCCGCAGCGAAGCAAGGAGAGGCGGAGCGTCTGTGCGACGGGTGCCCCTGCGTAGGCGCGGAGGAAATATGTGGCGTACCCTCCCCTAACCCCTGTAGGAGCGTGGATAACACCGCCCCTTCTGCGTACCCTCTGCGCACCCGTCCCGCTCCCAAATTAAAAAATGTCAAACGTTTAACTTACGAAGCCACACCCAATTCTGCTACCGTGAACAAGTTGTGCTTCCAGCCTGCGCAAGCTCATCCCCAGGGGCGGTACCACCGCATCCATGTCTTGTAGAGCCGCAGGCGCCGTTGCACGCGCATCACGCAGAAAGAAAAACTAAGACTAATGTCTTCGAAGTCGACTAAGACCTCCTTCGGGCTATCGCCCATTTTTATCGTAGTTCTGGCGCTGCTGACCGCGATTGCGCCGCTTGCTACGGACATGTACCTTGCCGCACTGCCCGCTGTCGCGGAGGACCTGAACACCACCAGCACGAACGCATCCCTGACGTTGAGTGCGTTCATGGTGGGTATGGCGCTCGGCCAGCTGGTCGTGGGTCCCCTCTCTGATAAGACGGGCCGCCGCAAGCCGCTGCTGATTGGTGCGGTTATCTGCTTCATTGCGACGGTGGCGTGTGGTTTCGCTCCGAACATTGAGCTGCTGATTTTTGCGCGTTTCATGATGGGCTTCACCGGTTCGATCGGTGCGGTGCTGGCGCGTTCCATCGTGACTGATACGACTCAGGGTCTGGCGACCGCTAAGCTCATGGGCGTCATGATGATGATTAACGGCTTCGCGCCGGTGCTTGCGCCGCTGTTTGGTGGCTGGGTGCTGTCGTGGGGTAGCTGGCGCGATATTTTCCATGTGCTCGGCGTGGTGACCGCGGTCATGATGCTCGGCGTGATCTTTGTGATTAAGGAGACCCTGCCGGTGGAGGAACGCTACCAGGGCACCGCCCTGAGCGTGTACTCGGAGTTGCCGAAGGTCTTCAAGATTCGCCGCTACCTGGGTTTCATGCTGACGATGTGCTTCGCGTTTGGTGCGCTGTTCTCGTACATTTCCGGTTCGACGTTTGTGTTGCAGAAGATTCTGGGCTTGTCCGAGACTGAGTTCACGATCGTGTTCGGTGTGAACTCGATTGGTATTGTGCTGTTCAGCGCGATTGCAACGAAGCTGGTTGGTCGTGTGGCGCAGCGCCGCATCGTGAATGTTGGCGTGGTGAGTCTGCTGGCGGTGTCTTCGCTGCTGTTGGTTAGCTTCCTTGTCGGTATTTCGCTGGTGCCGACGCTGGTTCTGCTGTTCCTGCTGACCAGCTCGTGCGGCCTGATTTTTGGTAATGCTTCGGCGTTGGCGTTGAACGAGGCGCGCCACATGGCGGGTAGTGCTTCGGCGGTGATGGGTACGGTTCAGGCGATGCTGGGTGCGTTGGCGGCGCCGCTGGTGTCGTTTGCTGGTGAGCATGAGTACCTGCCGATGGGCTTCTCCATTTTTGGTTTCGCGGTCCTGACGGCGCTGGTGCTGTGGACTACGCCGCGTAAGGATTCGGACTACTCGGCGGACGGTTTGAGCCACGGGGCTGGTGAAGGTCAGGGCGCGCCGGCGGGCCACTAGCCGTTCACAAATACATATCTGTACGCATGCCCAGGAGGGGCGGTGTTATCCGTAAGCGACATCAGGGTGTCCGAAGCGAAGCGAGGACGGGTGCCCCTGTAGGAGCGTGGATAGCACCGCCCCTTCTGCGTGCCTCGTGTATCTGCCCCTGTAGGAATGAGGGCGAGTACCCTCATCCCGCGCTGGTTCTGGATGCGAACGTACAATAAAACTATGTCTAGTACCGTAATTCTTCTGAACGAGCAGAACCCGCAGGGCATCTTCGTCGACCCGTCCGTGCCCCTCATCAGCGTTGATGATCAGGGCTTCACCCGCGGCGACGGCGTCTTTGAGACCATGCTGTCCGTCAACCGTCGCGTGCGTAAGCTCGGCATGCACCTGTCCCGCCTCGAGTCGTCGGCGCGCATGCTGGATTTGCCCGACCCGGAACCCGAGATTCTGCGTTCGGCGGTGGAGCGCCTCATGCGTGAGGCGACCGCCGGTGCCGAGACTGCGCTGGGCGAAGAGCACATCGTGAAGATTATTATTTCGCGCGGCCCCACCCAGGCGGTCACTTCCATGCAGCCGGGCCCGTACACGCTGCTGATTGCCTCGCCGGTGCCCGCATCCATCGTGAAGCGCCGCACCGAGGGCGTGAAGGCGATGCTGCTGCCGCGCGGTCACGAGCCGATGGACAACAGCGCCTACCCGTGGCTTCTGGCGGGCGCGAAGACCCTCTCCTATGCCGTGAACATGGCGGTTCTGCGGTACGTGCAGGAGCGCGGCGCGGATGACGCAATCTTCATCACCGACGAGCGTCGCGTGCTCGAGGGCGCCACCTCCTCGGTGCTGGTCGCCAAGATTGAGGACGGCAAGAAGGTGCTGTACACGCCCGAGCCGAGCCACGGCATCCTTCCCGGCACCACGCAGGGCGCGGTGTTCGAGGCGGCACGCCAGGCCGGTTGGGAGCTGGGCTTCGGCCCGCTCTACCCGCAGGATTTGTTTGAGTCGGACGGCGTGTGGTTGGCGTCGTCGGTGCGTCTGATTGCGCCGGTGACCCACCTGAACGGCACGGCGCTGGCGCATGACCCGGAGCTGACCGCCACGCTGTTGAGCTACCTAGCGCAGCAGAGCTAACCGCGTACACAAAGGGACGGCGTCATCCGTAGCGAGGATGGTGCCGTCCCTTTGTGCTGTCTATGGTCAAGGGCAGGAGGCGCCGTACCTTCCTGTTCGGTAGTAGCGGGTGTAGCCGCATTTTCCGGAAGCGCCCCTCAGGGTGTCAGCCCGGACGCTCTCCGCAGCGAAGCAAGGAGGGGCGGAGCGTCCGGGTGACGGGTGCCCCTGCGTAGGCGCG